>JAFKKV010000011.1 GCA_017304475.1 Hyphomicrobiales bacterium
GCATCTCCTGCGCGCCGCTGCGGAACGCAAACTGGAAGACACCTGGCGGCGCATCGGCATCACCCTCGAGGCGTTCGCCCCGAGTGAATGCGCCAACTACCTCGCCAATGCCGGATATGCTTCAATCTGAGGCGATCATGCTCTAGCCGCTGGGCAATGCCGCCTCGTCCCCACCTCACCCCCCGAAACCAGCCCGCTTCAGCCTGGTGATCGCGAGGTCGAGGGCCGACAGGAAGGCCGAGCGGTCGCGTGGCGAGAACGGTTTCGGGCCGCGGGTCATCTCGCCGGCCGACCGCAATCCGTCCATCAGGTTGCGGGTGGCGAGCGACATGCCGATCGAGGTCTCGTCGAACAGCTTGCCGGTGGGGGCGAGCACCACGGCGCCGGCCTTCACGCCGCGCGCCGCCAGCGGAATGTCGGCGGTCACCACCACGTCGCCGCGGGTCGCGCGTTCGGCGATCCAGTCATCGGCGATGTCAGGCCCTTCGCTGACCACGACGCGATGGATCCACGGCTCGCGCGGCACCGCGATCGGGCTGTTGGCGACGACATGAACCTCGAGACCGTAACGCCCGGCGACCCGATAGACCTCGTCCTTCACCGGGCAGGCGTCGGCATCGACGAAGACGGTGATGCGCTTCGGCGTGGCCGCGCCCGACGGTTCGGTCATCGCTGAGGCCTCACCGGCCCTTGCGGTGCTTGAAGCCGCCGCGCTCGGCCTTGCCGGTCGGGCGTTGCGGCGGGCGCTTGCGAGGCGGCCTGTCGTCATCCGCGCCGAAAGGCTTGGCTTCCGCCTTGAACGGCTTGCCCTCCCGTGCGGGCCTGGCGTCCTTGAACGGTTTGGCGTCCTTGAAGGGCCGCCCTTCGCCCTTGCCGAAGGATTTGCCCGACGGCTTGCCGGCGAATTTGCGCGCCGGCCCGGCGGGGCCACGCTGCCCCGGGGCTTCGGTCATCGGCTCGATATAGATGTCCTCGGCATTGGCGCGCCGGACATTGACGGCGAATTCCTCGGCCAGCGCTTCGGCCACTTCGAATTCGGTGACGTCGTCGAAGATCCGGATCGCGCCGATGTCCTGGCGGGTCACCTTGCCGCGCCGGCACAGCATCGGCAGGATCCATTTCGGATCGGCATTGTTGTCCCGTCCGGCATCGAGGCGGAACCAGGCCATGCCGGCGAGCGAGCGGGCCGGCCTCTCGTCGCCGCGTCCGCCATCACGATCACGATCACGATCACGGTCGCGGGGGCCGCGCGCCTCGCGGCCCATGCTCGGCATGGTCACCTCTTCGGGCTCCGGTAGGCGGCCGCGCAGGACGCGCGCGAAGGCCGCGGCGATATCCTCGGCCGACTTGTGCGCCAGCAGGGTTTCCGCCATCTGGCGGTCTTCCTCGCTCGGCTCGTCGGTGATGAGCGGATCCTGCAGCAGCCGCTCGCCGTCGAGCTTGCGGATCTCGTCGGCGGTCGGCGGTCCCGACCATTGCGCCCGGATGCCGGCATTGGCGAGCAGGGTTTCGGCGCGGCGGTTGCGCGCCGGCGGCACGATCAGCACGCTGATGCCCTTGCGTCCGGCGCGGCCGGTGCGGCCGCTGCGATGCTGCAGGATTTCGGCGTCGTTCGGCAGTTCGGCATGGATCACCAGGCCGAGATTGGGCAGGTCGATGCCGCGGGCCGCGACGTCGGTGGCGACGCAGATGCGGGCCCGGCCGTCGCGCAGCGCCTGCAGCGCCATGTTGCGTTCGTGCTGGCCGAGTTCACCCGACAGGAACACCGCCGAGAAGCCGCGCTCGACCAGGATCGACTGGAGATGGCGCACCGCGTTGCGGGTATTGCAGAACACGATGGCGCTCGGCGATTCGACCTGCCGGAGCACGTTGACCACCGCATGCTCGACCTCGTTGGGCACGACGCGGATGGCACGATATTCGATATCGATATGGCCGCCGCGTTCGCCGCGCGAGGCCTCGATCCGGAACGCGTTGGTCTGGAAGCGCTTGGCCAGCGTCACGATGCCGGACGGCAGCGTGGCCGAGAACAGCAGGGTCCGGCGGTTTTCCGGCGTGGTGTTGAGGATGAATTCCAGGTCGTCGCGGAAGCCGAGATCGAGCATCTCGTCGGCCTCGTCGAGCACCACGGCCTTCAGGCTGTAGGGGTTCAGCGCATTGCGCTCGATATGGTCGCGCAGGCGCCCGGGCGTGCCGACCACGATATGGGCGCCTTCGTCCAGCATGCGCCGCTCGCGCCGGGGATCCATGCCGCCGACGCAGGCGACCACGCGGGCGCCGGTCTGGGCATAGAGCCAGGCGAGTTCGCGCTGGACCTGCAGCGCCAGCTCGCGCGTCGGCGCGATGATCAGCGCCATCGGGTCGCCGGCCGGCGCGATCCGCTCCTCGTCGCCGAGCAGCGTATTGGCGAGGCCGAGGCCATAGGCCACCGTCTTGCCGGAGCCGGTCTGGGCCGAGACCAGCAGGTCGCGGTCGAGCGCCTGAGGGCCCAGGACCCCGCTCTGCACCGGGGTGAGTTCGGTATAGTCACGTTCGGCCAGCGCGCGCGCCAGCGGGGGAGAAATCGGGAGTTCCGTCACGAGGATCGATGCCTTCTTGGGAGGAGTGAGGGTCGAGGTCGACCCAAATGCTCACCGCCGCGGACCAAACCCATGCCGGTCCAAAATCAAACTGTACCGTGGCTCCTAAGCCAATTCGGTCCAAAATGCCATGGCTTGTTTGTGCGCTGCGATATGCGGGGGCCGGATAGGAGGCGTCGAAGCCGCCGCCAAGCCGTTTCGCAAGCTATGCCCTCAGGCTATAGGGCTGCGACATCTTCGGCGTTGAACGCCGGGGTGCGACGACGCACCCTTCCTGCAAATCGAGAGAATGTGGAGGACGCCATGGTCGAGGATCGAACCGCGCTGACGCGGCGGGGGTTTGGCGCCATGGCGCTGGCCGGCATGACGAGCCCTGTCTTCGCCCAGGGCTTTCCGAACCGGCCGATCTCGGTGATCGTGCCCTTTGCCGCCGGTGGCGGCGTCGACGTCACCATGCGCGTGGCCGCGGAGGCCGCCGGCGACCTGATCGGCCAGCGTTTCGTCATCGAGAACCGGGGCGGCGGCGCAACCATCACCGCGACGACAGCCGTGGTGCGCTCGGCGCCCGACGGCTACACCGTGTTGACCGCGCCGACCACCATGGTGATCAACGCCGCCTCGCGCGACAACCTGCCGTTCAATTGGAAGACCGACCTCGTGCCGGTCTGCATGATCGCCAAATTGCCCCTGGTCGTGGTGGTGCGTCCGGACGCGCCCTATTCGACCATGAAGGAGTTCGAGGCCGCCGCCCGCACCGCGCGCGATCCGATCACCTTCTCGTCCGGCGGCACCGGCACGGTCGCCCATCTCGCCGGCGAACTCTTTGCGCTGCGCACCGGCGTGAAGCTGCAGCACGTGCCTTATCGCGGCGAGGGGCCGGCCTTGTCCGACCTGCTCGGCGGCTCGCTGAAAGTGTCCTTCGCGACACTTGCCTCGGTCTCGGGGCAGATCGAGGGCGGCACGGTCAAGGCGCTGGGCGTCACCACCAAGGCGCGCACCAGCATGCTGCCCAATGTGCCGACGCTGGCCGAACAGGGTTATGCCGATTACGACGTCTCCGCCTGGCTCGCCGTCGTCGCTCCGCGCGGCACGCCGCAGGAGGCGGTCGACGCCATGCAGAAGGCCTTCTCCACCGTGCTGGCGACGCCGGCCATGCGCGAGCGGATGAAGGTGGTCGGCGCCGACCCGATCCCTGGAACGGCTGCCGAGCTCGCCGCCTTCATGGACAAGGAGGCCGTCCAATGGGCCGAGGTCGTCCGCGCCATCGGCCTGAAGCCGGAATGAACGGAAAGGCCGGCTGATGCTCGCGCTGCGCAAATCCGAGGCCGCTCCCGGCGTGATCCTGGCCGATCTGCCGGAGCCGCGTCCGGCCGGGACCGAGGTGATCGTCGCGGTCGAGGCGGTAGGCATTTGCGGCACCGATCTGCACATTGCCGACTGGACCGGCGGCTATGAGGCGATGACCAGCGCCATGCCGGTGACGCTCGGCCATGAATTCGCCGGCCGCGTCGTCGACGGCACCGGGATCCCGTCAGGTCAGCGCGTCGTCGTCCGCCCTTCGGTCGTCTGCGGCGCCTGTCCCTCCTGTCTCGCCGGCCGCTCCGAGCGCTGTACCGGCCGTACCGGCATCGGCATTCGCCGCGATGGCGGTTTCGCCGCGCGCGTCGCCGTGCCCGCGCTCAATTGCATTGCCGTGCCGGATAGCCTCGACGCCGAAATCGCCGCTTTGACCGAGCCCATGACGGTGGCCGCCGAGGCCGCCGACCGGGCGATGATCCGGCCGGGCGCACGCGTCCTGATCCTCGGGCCGGGGCCGATCGGGCTCGGCGTGGCGCTGTTCGTCGCGGCGGCGGGCGCGGCCGACATCGTGCTGGCCGGCCGCGACGACGCGGCGCGTTTCGCCTGCGCCCATGCGCTGGGCTTCCCGGCGACCGTCGATGTCGGCAACCGCCCTTTGGCCGAGGCCTTGCGCGACAGCGGCCAGGGTCAGGCTTTCGACGTGGTCATCGAGGCGACAGGGGTCGCGGCCCTCATCCCGGAAGCGCTCGGTGTGCTCGACCAGGACGGCACTCTTGTCGTGGTCGGCATCCATTCCCGGCCCGCCTCGGTCGACCTGACGAAGCTGGTGCGGGCCGGCCAGACCATTCGCGGCTCCTATCGCGCGCCGATCGCCACCTGGTCGCGTGTCGTCGCGCGGCTTTCGGCCGAGCCGGAACGCTTCCGCAAGCTGATCACCCATCGGCTGGCCCTGGCCGAGGCCCCGCGCGGCTTTGCGGCCATGCGCGACCGCTCCGGCGTCAAGGTCACGATCGACCCGCAAATGAACGGCATCCGCTCATGAACCTCAAAGGCACGGCTTTCCTGGCGCTCTGGAACGGCGTGGCGCCGGGCCAGATCGAGGCCTATCAGGACTGGCACGGCGTCGAGCATGTGCCGGAGCGGCTGACCGTGCCGGGCATGCTCGCCGCCTGGCGTTACCAGGCCGATGACGGCGACGAGCCGGCCTTCTTCACGCTTTACGATCTTGCCTCCATCGAGGTGCTGCAGAGCCCGGCCTATCAGCGGCTGATCAACGAGCCGAGCCCGGCCAGTACGCGGATGCGGCCGCACCTGACCCATTTCACCCGCATCGTCTGCCGGGTCGCAGCGTCCCGGCCGTCGCCCGATGCCGGCTTCGTCATGCCGCTGGTCACCGAGACGATCGTCCCGCCGCTGCCGGATCCGCGCTGCGCGCTGCGCCACGGCATCATCGCCGCCGATGCGCCCGGCCATCCCTTGGCACGCCCCGAGCCGCGGACCGGTTCGGTCCTGCTTCTCGACGCCGACGACACCGCGCTCATGCGCGCCGAGGCGTCGAGGCTCGTCGGGGCGGCGGCTGCGGCCGCGCGGGCCTTCCGCCTGATCGGAACCTTTCTGCCGGTGGCCTGACCGCCTGCCCCTGGACAGCCGCCGCCGATTCATGATGGTGCGAGCCCGACCAAGGCGTGGGAGCATGACATGAACCAGGACATCATCGAGCGGCTGGCCATCCGCGACCTCGTGCAGAACTGGGCCCTCTGGCGCGATGCCGGCGACTGGGAGCGGTTCGCCACCTGCTGGCACCCGGAAGCCCGCATGGCCGCGACCTGGTACCAGGGGCTGGCGAGCGACTTCATCAAGATGAGCCGCGAGGGCTGGGCCAAGGGCGTCAGCATCCTGCATTTTCTCGGCGGCACCGCGATCGACCTTCAGGGCGACCGCGCGATCGCCCAGACCAAGATGACCATTTCCCAGCGCGGCATGGTGCATGGTGTCCTGTGCGACGTCGTCTGCACCGGCCGCTTCCACGATTTCATCGAGAAACGCGACGGCGCTTGGCGGGTGCTGTTCCGCCAGCCGATCTACGAAAAGGACCGGCTCGATCCGGTCCTGCCGGACGCCCGGCTGACGCTCGATGCCGAGCTGCTCGGCCAGTTCCCGGAAGGCTATCGCCACCTCGCCTATATCCAGACCCAGATCGGCTATACCGTAAAACGCGACATGCCGGGCCTGCGGGGACCGGAGGTCGAGGCGCTCTATCGGCGCGGTCGCGAATGGCTGGACGGGCGGCTGGCGGAGCCTTGGTGAGACGGTCCTGGGCCCCCATGGGCGTCTGGTGCCGCACACCTGTCACGATGGCCGGTGAAAACGGATGGACCCTGCGTCCTTCGACGTCTTGCACGTGAACCACCATCTTCACCTCGCCCCGGTCGGGAGAGGGGGCGAAGCGCTGATCGACGAAGCATCATGCGAAACGCGAAAAGCCTTGTTCTGAAAGCTCAAATCCCCCTCTCCCGGCGCTGCGCGCCGACCTCTCCCCGCAGGGGCGAGGTGAAGGGGGTGGTGCCCTTGCGAGCCTCGAAGGACGACTGACCGATCTGCGGTGCTATTCGAGAACCTCGACCGGACCCATCTTGCTTTAGGCGCGACTCCTCCAGGCATGAAGGACAACACCATGACGATGACCGTGCCGCCGGAAGGCGGGTTGACCTTCCTCGATGCGCCCTCGGCGCCTGACCTCCAGGCCTTGTCGGCGCGTTTCGCCATTCTCGGCGCGCCCTGGGGCGTGCCCTATGGCATGCGCGGCATTGCCGGCGGCAACAGCGACGCGCCGCGCGCCGTGCGGGCAAGGTCCCATCGTCACGGCAGCTTTGCCGGCCATCATGATTTCGACCTGGATGCGCCGTTGTTTTCGGCCGCCGGCGCCGGCCTGGTGGATTGCGGCGACGTTGCCGGCGATCACCGCGATATCGCGGCCAATGGCCGCCGCGTCACCGAGGCCGTGCGCCTGATCGCCGGCCGCAAGGCCCTGCCGATCGTCATCGGCGGCGACGATTCGGTGCCGGCGCTGGTGGCCGCCGGCCTCGACGGCCGGGGGCCGCTGCATGTCGTCCAGGTCGATGCCCATCTGGACTTTCGCGACGAGGTCAATGGCGAGAGGCACGGCTATTCCAGCCCGATGCGGCGTGTCTCCGAAATGGCCTGGGTCGAGCGCATCATCCATGTCGGCCAGCGCGGCATCGGCAGCGCCCGGCCGGGCGATGTCGCCGACAGCCTGGCCGCCGGCAACCGCATCGTCACGGCCCGGAAGGTCGCGCGCGACGGCATCGGCGCGGCGCTCGCCCATGTTCCCGAGGGAGCCCGGGTCTTCATCTCCTTTGATTGCGACGGGCTCGACCCGTCGGTCATGCCGGGCACCGGCTCGCCCTTGCCCGGCGGGCTCGGCTTCTACGACGCGGTCGATCTGTTCACCGGTCTCGCCCGGCGCGGCGACATTGCCGGCGTCGCTTTCGCCGAGCACAATCCCTCGCTCGACGTCAACGCCATCACCAGCCTCGGCATCACCAGGCTGATCGTCAATCTGATCGGCACGATCCTCAAGCGCGACTGAGTGCGTCTCAGGCGGGGTGGACGGTGCGGTTCGGTTTCAGCTCGATGCGGGCGGTGAGGCCGCGGGGTGCATGTTCGGCGAGCACCAGCCGGCCGCCATGGCCCTCGGCGATGGCGCGGGCAATGGTCAGGCCGAGGCCGAAACCGCTATCGTTGTTGAGCGTGCGGGCGGCATCGCCGCGGGCGAAGGGTTCCAGCATCTGGTCGCATTCGCCGGCGGGAATGCCCGGGCCGTCATCCTCGACCTCGATCGTGGCGAGGCCATCGGGCTCGACCTTGAGGCGCATGCGGGCGGCGCCGGCATATTTCAGGGCGTTCTCGACCAGGTTGGTCACCGCGCGCTGGATCTCGCTCGGCCGGATGTCGATGCGCAGGCGATCGGGGCCGTCATAGGGCACGTTGACGCCCATGTCGGAATATTGGTCGCTGATCGCCATCAGGATGCTCGGCAATTCGGTCGGCGTCAGCGCCTCGCCGCTGCGGCCGTCGCGCAGATAGCTCAGCGTGCCGCGGACCAGCGTCTCCATCTGGTCGAGATCGGTCAGCATGCCGGCCTTCTGGCTCTGGTCGTCCATGAATTCGGCGCGCAGCCTCAGGCGCGTGATCGGCGTGCGCAGGTCGTGGCTGACGGCCGCGAGCATGCGCGTGCGCTCGGCGACGAATTTGGAGATGCGCGCCTGCATCTGGTTCATCGCATGCGCCAGCTGCCGCACCTCCTGCGGGCCGCGTTCGGGCAGGGCGACGGCGACGTCATCGGCCGAATAGCGCCTGGCGGCTTCGGCGATCTCATTGAGCGGACCGGTGAGCGCCTGGGCGGCCCACAGGCTGAGGATCACCAGGCTGATGCCGAGAAAGACCAGGGTCGACAGCCCCGGTCCGAACAGCGGCGTGCGCGAGGAGCGCGGCAAAGTGACCCGGAACGTGTCGCCGTCGCGCAGCCGGACCAGCAATTCCTCCGCCGCATCCGGACGCGGTTCGGCCATCGGCCCGAGCGGCCAGACAGTCGCTCCGGGAAGGGCGCGCAGCCGGCGGAAGCCGCGCTGCAGCGGTTCCGGCTCGGCCGGCGGGGTGCTCGTCATGTCGCGGCGGATCGCCACATCGGTCCGGGCGCTTGCGAGATTGGCGAGCAGCCGGTCGCGCTCGGCCATGGGTGTCGCGTCGATCAGCGCCAGCAGGGCCGAGGCCCGGCCGGCCAGTTCGGCCGGGTGGCGCGGGCCGAGCTCGCGGCTCGACAGCGCATAGGCGATCGTCGCGATCAGGTGGAAGATGGCCACCGCGCCGATCACCAGCGCGGCGATCTGCACCGTGATCCGTCTTGGCCGAAGGTCGAATCCGAGGCGCATCACGCGACATCCACCTGGGGTGTGAACTGGTAGCCGGACGAACGGACCGTCACGATGATGCTCGGTTCGTCGGCGCCGAGGCGGATCTTGCTGCGCAGCCGGCTGACCAGGATGTCGACGCTGCGCTCATAGGGGCCGACCGCGCGGCCTTGGGTCAGGTCGACGATCTGTTCGCGGCTGAGGGTGCGGCCCGGCCTTTCGCAGAAAACGTTGAGCAGGTCGAATTCGGCGCTGGTAATGGCGATCCGCGCGCCGGTCGCATCCGTCAGGGTGCGTTGCACCGTGTCGATGGTCCAGCCGAGAAAGCGGTAATTGCGCGGCCCCTGCGGCCGGGCGGCGACCGAGCCCTCGCTGGTGCGGCGAAGCACCGCCCGGATCCGGGCCAGCAATTCGCGCGGATTGAACGGCTTGGCGACATAATCGTCGGCGCCGATCTCCAGCCCGACGATGCGGTCGAGATCCTCGCTGCGGGCCGACAGCATGATGATCGGAATGGCGCTGGCCGCCCGCGCCCTCCGGCACAGGCTCAATCCGTCCTCGCCGGGCAGCATGATGTCGAGGATCAGGAGGTCGAAACGATTGTCGGCGAGCAGGCGGTCGAATTCGCGCCCATCCGGGGCGACCGTCACCCGGAAGTTGTTGGTGCGCAGGTAGCGCGTCAGAAGCTTGCTGATCTCGTTGTCGTCTTCGACGATCAGAATGTGCGGCTGAGTGGACATGGCTGTCTTATCGCGCGGTGAATTGGTCCCTGGGATAAATTTATTGTTTCCGGTTGTTTCCATTTGGGACAGGGAGAAAACCGGAAACATATGCGGAAATCATGGTTAGCATTGCTTAACGCGTAGACCCCTTTCTTCCGACTGATTGTAGCTGCGTATCGGTTCAGGGGAATTGGAGGGTCACATGACCTCGGTATCATCCGCATCATCATTCCAGCATGTGCGTACATCACCGCGCGAGCGGCTGCAAAACGAACTGACGTCCGAAGTGTCTTCCGGTCAGGTCAGTGCCGGCGACCAGGACGCCTTGTCGAGCGCGCTGGATTCCATCGATCAGGCGCTGACCTCCGAACGTTCGTCCGACACGTCGGGCCAGCGCCTGTCGCCACAGGACATGAAGAAGAAGATCGACGGCCTGATCGACCAGCAGACCAGCTCGGGCGCGCTCACCACGGACCAGGCGAACGAACTGAAGCAGGTCTTCCAGAACACCTTCGGCAAGGGCCATCACGGCGGCCATGGCGGCGTCGGCGGCCCGCCGCCCGGACCTCCGCCGAGCGACCCGTCGAGCCAGGACGGCTCCGCGTCGAGCGACCCGACGACCACCTTGGCGGGTGCGGCGTCGTCGTCGTCGGACATTTCGAGCCTGGTGCAGGACTTCCTGAAGCAGCTGCAGGACAATCTGTCGAAATCGACGAGCTATGGCGCCGACGGCTCCAAGCCGTCGTCGACGACCATTGCCCTGATGATCAACCAGACCGCCTGAACAGCCCGGCTCCCGGCCGCGCGTCCGGGAGCCGCAACGGCGAACAGGCCGCCTCGGCATCACCGATTCGTGAGGCCCAGGGGGTAACGGCTTGCGGCCGGGCGCCGTATGGCATCACATCTGAACGATGTGGAGCCCCAGCATGCCGCCGTGGAACGATCGAGCCGGACGCCTATCCGTTCTCAAGCTGGTCTTTTTCCTCGGCATCCTCGCGCCCGGCGCCTGGCTCCTGTGTCAGGCGCTGGCCGGGACGCTGGGCTCCAAGCCGGTAACCGAGGCGATCCACCAGTCCGGCGACTGGACGGTTCGGCTCCTGCTGGTCTCGCTGGCGGTCACCCCGTTCCGCTATGCGCTCGACTGGCCCAAGCTGATCCTCATCCGCCGCATGGTCGGGGTCGCCGCGCTCGCCTATGTCGTCATTCACCTGGGGCTCTATGTCGTCGACCAGGGTTACGATCTCGCCAAGGTGACGAGCGAAATCGTCAGGCGTTTCTACCTCACCATCGGTTTCGTCGCGCTTGTCGGGCTGGCGGTTCTCGCCGCGACCTCGACGGATGCCATGATCAAGCGGATCGGCGCCGTCAGGTGGAACCGGCTGCACCAGATCGTCTACGGTCTGACGGTGCTGGCGCTGCTGCACTTCTTTCTGCAGAGCAAGATCGACGTCACCGAGCCGAGCCTGATGGCCGGGCTGTTCCTCTGGCTGATCGGCTTTCGCCTGATGCGCCGTTTCGCGGTCAGGATCGCGCCGTGGCAGCTCGTCGGCCTGGCGGCCGTGGCCGCCATCGCCACCGCCTTGCTGGAGACGCTGTGGTACGCGACCATGACCGGGGTCATGGCCTCGCGCGTCTTCATGGCCAATTTCTCCATCGATATCGGCTTGAGGCCGGCCGCCTGGGTGCTCGTCGCTGGCCTCGCCATTGCCGGCATCAACGCCTTGCGCCGCTTGACCGGCGAACCGGACCGTGGTCGCGGTCGCCGCCGATCGCCCGAACCTGTCGCCAGCGCGGCCGAATGACCATATGACTGTGCGAAACGGAGACCCGCGATGACCCGCACCGCCGAACACGCCGCCCATGCTTTCCCCGTGACCCATAGCGACGAGGAGTGGCGCCGCCTGCTGACACCGGAGCAATATGCGGTGCTGCGCGGCCATGGCACCGAGCGTCCCGGCAGCTGCGCGCTGAATTACGAGAAGCGCGCCGGCACGTTCTCCTGCGTCGGCTGCGGCCAGGACCTGTTCGTTTCGGGCAAGAAGTTCGAAAGCGGCACCGGCTGGCCGAGCTTCGACCGGCCGGTCGAGGGTTCGGTCGAGGAGACCGTCGACCGCGGCTATGGCATGGTGCGCACCGAGGTGCATTGCAGCAATTGTGGCGGCCATCTCGGCCATGTCTTCCCCGACGGCCCGCCGCCGACCGGCCTGCGCTATTGCATCAACGGCGTGGCGATGAACTTCAAGCCGGCCTGATCGGCACGTGGCGGATATCAGGCCAGGCCCGGGCAAGACGATGTGTAAAGCTCGCGGCCTGCTGGTTTCACGTCGCGCGCTCCAAGTCTGGCGATCTGGCGCGCATTGCTTCAAGGGCAAACTTCGTCCTGGCCGGGCTTGTCCCGGCCACCCACGAATTCAGTCCCACACGAGCGACCAAGTCCAATCGCGAGACGGCCCATCAAGCGGCGTAATAGCCGGACTGGCCGATATCGGTGACGAGGTCCGGCCCGGTCGGCCGCCAGTCGAGCCATGATCGCGTGCGCTCGCTCGACGCCGGCATGTCCGCGCCGGCGAACGCGGCGAACCAGCCGAAATGCTCATGGCCACGCGGCTCGACCGGCAGGCCGAGCCGGCGGCCGATCACCGCGGCGATATCCTTGAACGCCACGCCTTCGTCGGCGATCGCATGATAGGCCGGTTCGGTGGCACCTTGCTCGATCACCAGCCGGTAGAGGCGGGCGGCGTCCAGCCGGTGCACGCCGGGCCAGCGGTTCAGGCCCTCGCCGATATAGGCCGACACGCCCTTGTCGCGCGCCATGCCGATCAGGATCGGGATGAAGCCGTGGTCGCCCATGCCATGGACCGACGGCGCGAGCCGGACGGTCGTGGCGCGTATGCCGCGTTCCGCCAGCGCCCGGGCGGCCGCTTCGGATCTGCGCGGAAAGGACGGATCGGACGGCGGCACGTCCGCTTCCGTCGCAACCCGCCCCGGCGCCAGCCGCGCGAGGCCCGAGGTGACGATGAGCGGGCGATTGGACCCTTCCAGTGCATTCCCCAGGGTCTCGATGGCGCGCTGGTCCTGCCGGGCGTTCTCGGCGAACCTTGAGAAGTCGTGATTGAACGCGGTGTGGATCACCGCATCCGCCACCGAGGCGGCGTCGCGCAACGTGTCGAGATCGTCGAGCGTGCCGTGCAGCACCTGCGCGCCGGTGGCGCCGAGCGCGGCGGCCTTGTCCGCGGAACGGGCGAGCCCCGTCACCTGGTGGCCGGCGCCGACCAGTTCCTTCACCACCGCCGAGCCGACCCAGCCGGTGGCTCCCGTTACGAATACGCGCATGTGCTCAAATCTCCGAAAGTCGATGGGAGCATTGTCGCCGCGCGCCTTATCCGGTTAAAGTAGTGATCTTATCCCGGTATAACGGCTAACAGGATGCCGGCCATGTCGGATGGCAATTCGCTCGGTCTCTATCTCAGGAACCGGCGCACCAAACTCGATCCCGCCTCGTTCGGTTTCGCCGGTGGTCGGCGACGGACCGCCGGCCTGCGTCGCGAGGAGGTGGCGCAGCGCGCCAATATCAGCGCCACCTGGTACACGTGGCTGGAGCAGGGGCGCGGCGGCAGTCCTTCGGCCGATGTGCTCGACCGGATCGCGCGGGCGCTGACGCTGACCGAGGTCGAGCGTGAACATCTGTTCCTGCTCGGTCTCGGCCGCCCTCCCGAAGTCCGCTATCGGGGCAGCGACCCGATCACGCCGCGGCTGCAGCGCCTGCTCGACGTGCTCACCTATAGCCCGGCGATCGTCCGGACGGCGACCTGGGACGTCGTCGCCTGGAACCGCGCGGCCGCGGCCGTGCTCACCGACTATGGCGCGCTGCCGCCCGACCGGCGCAATATCCTGCGCCTGATCTTCTGCGATCCGCGGGTGCGCGCCGCCCAGTTCGATTGGCAAAGTATCGCCCGTTTCGTCGTCGGAGCCTTCCGGATCGATGCCGCGCGCGCGGGCGCCGACGCCGAGGTGGCGCCGCTGGTCGAGGAGCTCTGCCAGGCAAGCCCGGAATTCGCTTCGATGTGGCGCGACAATGACGTCAGGGCCCATGGCGACGGCACCAAGCGGCTGCGCCATCCCCGGCTCGGGCCGATCGCATTGGAATATTCCGCCTTCGCGGTGGACGGCCGGCCGGATCTCAGCCTGATCGTCTACAATCCGGCGACAGCGGCTGACCGGAGGCTCGTCCTGTCCCTGGTGGAAGCACGGACCGGGGCCGACGAGATCGCGGACTGACCCTTGCGCGGCCGGATCCGCCTCAGGAAGGACCCATTTTCTCCCGATCGTCGCCCGGGCGGCGAAGCCAAGTTCGACGGCAAGGCGTGGCGACCGTGTCGATCCCGGCGAGGCGAGGTTGGTTTTCCATGGTGGCTCGATCCATCCGTTCCGGTGCGCTCATGACGGTCCCCGGTCTCGCCACGGCGCTGCTCGTCGCGGCCATCGCGTCGAACCTGTCGCCGGCCTCGGCCCAAGCCGTGCCGGCACCCGAAGAGCCATCGGTCACGGCGGGCGCCCCGGTCTGGGTGACGACGATGCAGCGACTCAAGACCATGGTCTATGAGAGCCCCGGCCGCTCCGCCCATCCCGTCCTTGTCGTGGTGGCCCATGGCGATTCGCCCAGCCAGCCGCCCACCTATCACTATCGCTTCGCGGCCAGGGCCGCGGCCTGGCTGCCGGACGTGGTGGCCGCGGCGATTCTCCGGCCCGGCTATAGCGACGGCGAGGATCGCTCGGACGGCCTGCGCGGTGAGACGACGGGTGACAATTACACGCCCGAGGTGGTCGACGCCGTGGCGACCGCGATCTCCGACCTGCGGCGCCGCTATCATCCACGCTATGTGGTGCTGGTCGGCCATTCCGGCGGCGCGGCGATCATGGCCAACCTGCTGGGCGAAAGAGGCGCGGTGGCCGATGCCGCCCTGCTCGTATCCTGCCCCTGTGACGTCCCGGCCTGGCGCCGGCATATGCAGAAGCTCAGGGGTGGGGCGATCTGGGAGCGCCCGGAGCGCTTTCTGTCGCCGCAGGCCCTGGTCGGCGGTGTCGCCGCCTCGACCAGGATCGCGATGCTGGTCGGCGCCAATGACCAGACCACGCCGCCATTCCTGACTGAGGCCTATGCCGAAGCTCTGCGCGGCCGCGGCGTGGCGACCGAGGTGACGGTCGCTCCCGACCTCGAGCACAATATCCTGCTGCACGAGATGGCAATGCGCCGCCTCAAGGACATGGTCGCGGCGGCTCCGCCCCGGCCTCAGTGACGCCGCCTCGGTAAAACATTGCTTCCGCTTCACCGATTCGCATGAGATGTCAGGGTGTCGCCTGACATCTCGCGAGGGATCGACATGCCCGTGGAAGAGCCGGCCGGTCCTCCCGAGGTCTTCAACCGCGACCTCGCTCTGATCGATGTCGCGCGCGTCATCGTCTCCGCGGCGCTCACCATCGGCTCGGTCCTGCTGACCGCTTTCGGTTTCGTCGAGCGCGTCGTCGGCATCGACAAGATCGCCACCGACAAGCGTTATGCGCTGCTGGCGCTGATGCCCGGCGCGGCGGCGCTGGCTTTCCTCGCCAGCGCCCGTTCGCTCGGCGCGATCTACGACGTGACGGTGCCGGCGCGCCGGGTCTCCACGCTGAAGCGGATGCTGCTGCGGGCCGGCGACCTCTCCGGCGCCTATGGCCTTTTCGCTTTGGTCATTTCGACGCTTGTCGGGGTGGCGACCGTCATCGCCGTCGCCCTCTATGTCGACCTGAAGATGATCGCGGCCTCGGTCATTGCCGGCGTCGCCGCTTTCCTGGTCGCCATGTTCGGCCTCTTGACCCGCACGTCGCGCAGCCGCCGCCTGACCGATGTCACGCTGGCGGTGGCGATCGTCATGGTGATGCTGCTCGACCTCGTCACCTGAGCGGGGCGGGGCCGCCGCCCCGCCATGCCCGACACATGCGGTCTCCTACAGCACCAGACCGCTCGCCCCGTCGATCAGGTGCATGTGGTTGAGGTCGGCGGCGAGCCGCATCGCCTCGCCGTCGCGCGCGCCGGCATTCGGCGAGACCCGGCCGCACAACTGGGTGCCCTCGATGGCGAAATAGACCAGGGTCTCGTTGCCCATGGGCTCGATGACGTCGAGCTTGACCTGGAACGGCTCCTTGCCGGCCGCCATATGCGGGTCGGTCTCGGTGATATGCTCGGGCCTCAGTCCCAGCAGCAGGCTGTCCTTGCCGGCATGGGGCCGGTAGCGGGCGGCCTTCGATTCCGGAATGGCGAGCGCGATCGTGTCGGTCAGCCTGACGCGCAGGCCACCGCTGGCCTCCTCGATGCGGGCCGGGACGAAATTCATCGCCGGCGAGCCGATGAAGCCCGCGACGAAGCGCGTCTTCGGCGCGTGATAGAGTTCGTTGGGCGGGCCGATCTGCTCGATCCGGCCGTGGTTCATCACCACCACGCGGTCGGCGAGCGTCATCGCCTCGACCTGGTCGTGGGTCACGTAGACGGTGGTGGTGCGCACCTTCAGATGCACCTTCTTGATCTCGGTGCGCATCTGCACGCGCAGCTTGGCGTCGAGGTTCGACAGCGGCTCGTCGAACAGGAAGACCTTGGGGTGGCGCACGATGGCGCGGCCCATGGCGACGCGCTGGCGCTGGCCGCCGGACAAGGCCTTGGGCTTGCGGTTCAGCAGTTCGGTGATGTCGAGAATGCGCGCGGCCTCGTCGACCCGCTCCTTGATCTCGGCCTTGGGGAAGCGCTTCAACCTGAGCCCGAAGGACATGTTTTCGGCCACCGTCATATGCGGATAGAGCGCGTAGTTCTGGAACACCATGGCGATGTCCCGGTCCTTCGGCGGCACGTCGTTGACCACGTCGCCGTCAATGGCGATCTCGCCGTCGGAAATCTCCTCGAGTCCGGCGATCATCCTCAGGGTGGTCGACTTGCCGCAGCCGGAGGGCCCGACCAGCACGACGAATTCATGGTCGGCGATATCGAGATTGATGCCGCGCACGGCCTCCACGTCGTCATAGCGCTTGACGATATTGCTCAGGGTCACACCTGCCATTGTTTCCTCTTCAGCCCTTGGTCGCGCCGGCGGTCAGGCCCGCGATGTAATAGTCCATCAGGAAGGCGTAGATGATCAGCGGCGGGGCGGCGCCGAGCAGCGCGCCGGTCATGATCTGCCCCCAGTTGAACACGTCGCCCTTGATCAGCGTGGTGATGATGCCGACCGGCAGAACCAGCTGGTCGACGGAGGTGGTGAAGGCGAGCGGATAGAGGAACTGGGCCCAGCTCACCGTGAAGGCGAAGATGGTCGCCGCGATGATGCCGGGCAGCGCGACGGGAATGAAGATGCGGGTCAGCGTCTGCAGCCAGCTCGCCCCGTCGATGATCGCCGCCTCGTCCAGCTCCTTCGGGATCGAGGCGAAATAGCCGATCATGATCCAGGTGCAGAACGGTACCGTCAGCGTCGGATAGACCACCAGCAGCACCCACCAGCGGTTCAGGAGCTGGATGCCGGTCCATTCGTGGAACACGGCGAACATCTTGAACAGCGGGATGAACAGGAGCGTGTCCGGCACCAGATAGGTCAGGAACACGCCGGTCGCGAGCGTCGTCGAACCCCAGAAGCGCATGCGCGACAGGGCGAAGGCCGCGGGGATCGAGATCAGCATGGTGATCGCCACCACGAAGGTCGAGACCACGGCCGAGTTCCGGGCAAAGGTCAGGAACTGCTTCGAGGAGAGCAGGTTGGTGTAATTGTCGAGAGTGGGGTTGAACACCCACCAGGGATTGGTCGCCGCCGAGATCTCCGCGCTGCTCTTCAGCGAGGTGATGAACATGTAGACCGGCGGCACCAGGAAGAAGATGACGAACAGGGTCAGGAAGAAATAGGACCATTTCAGCGCCCAGGCGCGGTCCTTGCTCATGCTGCCGTAACCCGTCTTGCGGGTCGGCGCGCCTTTGTCGAGAACGGCTGCGGTCATCAGGCCTCGTTCCCCCGTTTGGTAATGTCACGCAGGATGAAGATGGCGGCCACCGCCAGGATCGGCACCATGAACAGCGAGACCGAGGCGCCCAGCGGAATGTCGCTGCCCTCGATGCCGATGCGGAACGCCCAGGTGGCGAACAGATGCGTCTGGTCCAGCGGCCCGCCGGCGGTGAGGATGCGGACGATGTCGAAATTGGCGAAGGTGACGATCAGCGAGAACAGCGTGGTGATGGCGATGATGTTGCGCATCATCGGCAGCGTCACGTACCAGATCCGCTGCCACCAATTGGCGCCGTCGATGGCTGCCGCCTCGTAGAGTTGCTCCGGCACCGATTTCAGCGCCGCCAGATACATGATCATGAAGAACGGCGCGCCGTACCAGATATTGACCAGGATCACCGAGAAGCGCGCCCAATTGGCGTTGCCGGTCCAGGGGATCGGCCCGGCGCCGAACAGCGACAGGGTGTAGTTGAAGGCGCTGTAGGAGGGGTCGAACAGCCACAGCCAGGCGAGCGTGCTCATCGCCGGCGGGATCACCCAGGGGATCAGCAGCATGCCGCGCCATTTGCGCTGACCCTTGGCCGGAATGTTATGGACGAAATGGGCGACGATGAAGCCGATCAGCGCCTTGAAGATCACCGCGCTGATGGCGAACAGGCAGGATTGCCCGACCACCATCCAGAAGGTTTCGCGGGTGAACAGGAACTGGATATTGCCGAACGGGATATAGCCGCAGACCGCCTCGGGCAGCCATTTGCAATTGCGCATCCAGGCGACGCTGGTCATGGATTTTCTTAGCGTCGACAAGTAGATCGCATAGAAGGCCGGATAGACCACCAGCAGCAGGATCAGCACGATCAGCGGCAGCGCCATGAAGAAGGCGATGGTCGATTTGCGCTGCATGAACTTGCGCAAGCCCGAAGCTCTCGCCGTCGTCCGCGGGCGCGCCGAGCCGGGGGGTGAAGAAGACAGGGCCGCGTCGACCATGGGCCGCCTCTCGCTCTGAAAAATGAAGGTCACGCTTCCGCCGCCGGGCGGCGCGGCCCGGCGGGAAGGTGATCGAAGGGCGCCCGTCGCGGCGTCCCAAGGGGCCGGGCCCCGCAGGCCGGCTGGTCTCGGCTCAGCCGCGCAGGAACCCCTCGACCTCGCTGTCGGCCCAGGCGAGCGTGCGTTCCATCGGCTCGCCCTGCATATGGCGCACGATCATCTTGGTGAGCGTCGCCTGGGCGTAGATCTGCTGCGCGATCTTCGGCGGCGCAGGCGATGCCGCGATCGACAGGATCTGGTGGTTATGCGGGTTGGGGTAATGATAGAGCGTGCCCTTCGGCGGCTCGGCTTCCGCCCAGGTCTTGAAGGTCAGGAATTTCTCGAAGGCCGGAATGTCGTAGCCGCCCGAGGCCTCGACGAATTTCTCCGCCGCCGCGGCGGTCGACATGTGCACCAGCACGCTTTTGGCCGCCGACTTGTTCTGCGAGAAACTCCAGATGTTCCAGAAATAGGGCAGGAACGGCGCGTAGCGGCCTTTCGGGCCCGACGGGAAACCGTGGTGCCACATCTGGCTCGCCACCTGCGGCGCGTCGCGCTTGGCCACCGCCCAGGCGCTCGGCGGGTTCATCACCATGGCGCCACGGCCGGAGACGATCCACTTGTTGTTGGAGGCGTCGTCCCAGGCGGGTGCATCCGCCGGATAGAATTTCGCCACCCGGGCGCAATATTCGAGCGCCTGCCTGACCGCGTCGGTCTTCACCGTCAGCTCGCCCTTGGCGTCGACCAGTGAAGCGCCGAACGCCTGGAAGAAGGCGCCCGCCGTGTCGACCGAGTCGGTCGTCTCGCCAAGGCCCACGCCGAAGGCGAAGCCGGCCTTGCTGCAGGCTTCGGCGGCCTTGGCATAGGCCTCCATGTTCCAGCCGTCGGCCTTGGGGGCGGCGCCCGCCGGATACATCGCCTGGATGTCGATGCCGGCATGCTGCTTCAAGAGGTCGATGCGCGACACCGGGCCCTTGACCTGCGAACCGATGGTCGCGGGCACGCCGAGCCACTTGTCGCCGAGCTTGCCGAGATATTGCACCGTGCCGTTGACCTGGCCGTTCTGGGCGATCAATTGCGGCATGATGTCGTTGCAGGATTCCAGCTGCTCGGCATGGGCATGGGGCCACCAGGTCGGCATGGCCAGGATGTCGTGGCCGGATCGTGCCTGGGCCTCGGCCGCGATGGTCAGGAGGTTCTTGTTGCCCTGCGAGGGGATGAAGTCGATGGTGACATCGACCTTTTCCTTCGCGGCCCATTCGTTGACGACGGCAGTCGCCGCCGCGTTGGCGCCGGGAACCCAGTGGTCCCACAGGCCGAGTGAAAGCTTTCCGGCGGCATGGGCGCCGCGCACATAGGGGGCGGTCAGCGCAACGGTGGTCAAGGCGCTCGAGGTCGCCAGGAAGCGACGCCGGGTGACAGCGTTTTCGTACATCGGGTAGTCCTCCCTCTCGGCACGCACGGGAAGAGCCCGCACGTGGTGCGCGTCCGGCTGTTCATTTTGCGGGTTTCGGGACGGCATCTCGATTCAAGCGAGTGCGATCACGACCCCTCAGCTCAGACGACGCCCCCAGTAAACGCTAATTTTCGCAATCGTCCTAGATGCCAATGCGGTCGCCGGCAAAGAATTATACGCTTCGCAATTGCACAATAGACAGGCGCTTGCTGGGCGGAATCTTCCTTGCGTTGCGGCAGGGCCAAGCACGCGCCACGCCGTCCACGAAGCCCGGAAGCGATGGCGGCGAGGCGGCAAGGTCGGGAATGGGCAGTTGTCATGCTGCAATGCACGCGAGGTGGCGGATCGTGCGCGAGCAGTGATCAAGGATTCGCCAGATCAAGACAGCAAGGCTGTCGCATTCGCCGGCCGACATCTATTTGAACAAAAGATCGTGTCGGGTCATCGACATATGCCCGATTTCTGTTCAGACTGGTTCTAACGTGCTGAGTCAGGGGAACATTGGCCACCACGTTGTCGGACGCCGTCCCGCCGTGTGACATCCGGGGCAGGGGCAGGCGGATGGCTCAGGAGGAATGAGTGACGCCTACGAATATCGTGGATCCCGATTACTTCCATAAAGTCGTCGATTGCCAATGGGCCTGCCCCGCACATACTCCGGTCCCCGAATACATCCGGCGGATCTCGGCGGGGGACTATACCGGGGCCTATCTGATCAACTGGAAGTCCAACGTTTTTCCAGGAATCCTGGGGCGTACCTGTGACCGGCCCTGCGAGCCGGCCTGCCGGCGCGGCCGGGTCGAGGAAGAGCCGGTCGCCATTTGCCGCCTGAAGCGGGTGGCCGCCGACTACAAGAGCGACATCTCGGCCTTCCTGCCGAAACCCGCCGCCAGCCGCAACGGCCGGCGCATCGCCTGTATCGGCGCGGGTCCGGCTTCGCTGACGGTGGCGCGTGACCTGGCGCCGCTCGGCTACGAGGTCGTGGTATTCGACCAGGATGCCAAGGCGGGCGGCATGATGCGCTCGCAGATCCCGAAATTCCGCCTGCCCGACAGCGTCATCGACGAGGAGGTCGGCTATGTCATGGCGACCGGCGTCGAGTTTCGCGGCGGCCGGCGCATCGACAGCCTGAAGCGGGTGCTGGCCGAGAATTTCGATGCCGTCTTCGTCGGCACCGGCGCGCCGCGCGGCCGCGATCTCGACCTGCCCGGCCGGCGCGAAGCTGCCGCCAATATCCATATCGGCATCGACTGGCTCTCCTCGGTGTCGTTCGGCCATGTCGAGGCCATCGGCAAACGCGTCATCGTGCTCGGCGGCGGCAATACCGCCATGGATTGCTGCCGCTCGTCGCGCCGCCTCGGCGGCGCCGACGTCAAGGTGGTGGTCCGCTCGGGCTTCGACGAGATGAAGGCCTCGCCCTGGGAGAAGGAGGATGCCATTCACGAGGGCATCCCGATCCTCAATTTCATGGTGCCGAAGAGCTTCACCCACGAGAACGGCAAGCTCACCGGCATGCTGTTCGAAAAGGTCAAGGCCGAGCACGACGACAAGGGCCGGCGCAACCTGGTGCCGACGGGCGAACCCGACGAGCACATCGCCTGCGACGACGTGCTGATCGCGGTCGGCCAGGAGAACACCTTCCCCTGGATCGAGCGCGACATCGGTCTCGCCTTCGATCGCTGGGGCATGCCGGTGGTCGATCCGAAGACCTTCCAGTCGAGCCTGCCCAACGTCTTTTTCGGCGGTGACGCGGCGCTCGGCCCGAAGAACATCATCTGGGCGGTCGCCCATGGCCATGACGCGGCGATCTCGATCGACGCCTTCTGCCGGGATGCCGACGTGACGGTCCGGCCGCCGCCCATGGTGACGCTGATCAGCCAGAAGATGGGCATTCACGAATGGTCCTACGACAATGCCATCGCCAATGACCTGCGCTTCAAGGTGCCGACGCTGGAGAGTGCGATCGCGCTCAAGGACATCCGCACCGAAGTCGAGCTCGGCTTCAATCCCAAGCTCGGTTATGCCGAGGCGCAGCGCTGCCTGAACTGCGACGTGCAGACCGTGTTCGAGCCCAAGCTCTGTATCGAGTGCGATGCCTGCGTCGATATCTGCCCGATGGACTGCATCACCTTCACCGAAGACGGCGAAGAGCCGGACCTGCGCCTGCGGCTGAGCGCGCCGGCCGAGAACCCGGCGCAGGCGATCTACGTCGCCGACGGCCTGAAGACCGGTCGCGTCATGGCCAAGGACGAGGATGTCTGCCTGCATTGCGGGCTCTGCGCCGAACGTTGTCCGACGGGGGCGTGGGACATGCAGAAATCGATCATCGAAATGACACACGCGGGGCATGCATGCCAATCGAGAGCGTGAACGACTTCGTTATTCGCTTTGCCAATGTGAACGGATCCGGCTCGGCCAGCGCCAACCAGCTGTTTGCACGCGCGATCATGCGCATGGGCGTGCCGATCGCGCCGCGTAACATCTTCCCCTCCAACATTCAGGGGCTGCCGACCTGGTACGAAGTGCGGGTGACGGAAGCCGACCATCTCGGTGCGCGCGGCGGCACCGACATGATGGTGGCGATGAACCCGCAGACCTGGGACAAGGATGTCGCCTCGATCGAGGTCGACGGCTACCTGTTCTATGATTCCTCGCGGCCGATCCCGGCCTCCAAGCTGCGCAGCGACATCACCGTTATCGGCATGCCGCTGACCGATATCGTCAACCGCCAATATTCCGATCCGCGCCAGCGCCAGCTGTTCAAGAACATCATCTATGTCGGCGCGCTCGCGGCCCTGCTCGATATCGAGATCGGCGTGGTCGAGACGCTGATCGGCGAGCAGTTCAAGGGCAAGGACAAGCTGATCGCGCCGAACCACAAGGCGCTGCATATCGGCTTCGACTATGCCAGGGCCAATTTCTCCTGCCCGATCGGCCTGCGCGTGCGGCGCGCCGACAAGATCGGCGAGCGCATCTTCGTCGAGGGCAATGCGGCGGCAGGTCTCGGTGCCGTCTATGGCGGCGCCACCGTCTGCGCCTGGTATCCGATCACGCCCTCGACCTCGCTCGCCGAGGCTTTCGAACGTTATTGCGTCAGGCTGCGCACCGACCCGGAGACGGGCAAGAAGCGTTACGCCATCGTCCAGGCCGAGGATGAGCTCGCCTCCATCGGCATGGTGGTGGGGGCGGCCTGGAACGGCGCGCGGGCCTTCACCGCGACCTCCGGTCCCGGCATCTCCCTGATGCAGGAATTTCTGGGGCTCGCCTATTTCGCCGAGATCCCGGCAGTGCTGTTCGACGTGCAGCGCGGCGGCCCGTCGACCGGCATGCCGACCCGCACCCAGCAGTCGGATATTCTCATTTGCGCCTATGCCGCCCACGGCGACACCAAGCATGTCCTGCTGTTCCCGCGCGATCCGCACGAAGCCTTCACCTTCGGCGCCGAGGCCTTTGATCTGGCCGACCGGCTGCAGACCCCGGTCTTCGTGATGCTCGATCTCGATATCGGCATGAACCAGCATCTCTGTCCGCCCTTCGCATGGGACGATGCCCGGCTGCTCGACCGCGGCAAGGTGATGACCCATGACGAGCTGGAGGCGGGGCGCGACTTCGGCCGCTATCTCGATGTCGACGGCGACGGCATCCCCTATCGCACCTATCCGGGCACCCATCCCTCGCGCGGCTCGTTTTTCACCCGCGGCAGCACGCGTGACCGTTACGCGCGTTATACCGAGGAGGGGGCGCCCTATGTCGACAACATGGAACGCCTGCTGCGCAAGTTCGAGACCGCCAAGGCGCTGGTGCCGGCGCCCATCCTGAGCAAGGCCCAGCAGCCGACGCGCATCGGCGTCATCCATTACGGTTCGACCGGACCGGCCATGGACGAGGCGGTCAAGCTGCTCGGCGCCGACGGCGTGCATGTCGACGCCCTGCGCGTTCGCGGCTTTCCGTTCAGCCACGAGGTCACCGATTTCATCGCCGATCACGAGCAGGTCTTCGTGGTCGAGCAGAACCGCGACGGGCAGCTGCGCACGCTGCTGCTGGCCGAATGCGGCATCGACCCGGCGCAACTGGTCGCGGTGCTGCATTATGACGGCACGCCGATCACCGCCCGCTTCATCCGCCGTGAGATCGCCGCCAAGGCGTCCGTCGTCCGGACCCCGGCCAGGCGCGAGGTGTTGTCATGACCTATCTGGCCAAGCCGAAATTCCACCATCCGGCGATCGAACTCAACGATCTCGGCTTCACCCATCGCGACTATGAAGGCGCCATCTCGACGCTCTGCGCCGGCTGCGGCCATGACTCGATCTCGTCGGCCATCATGCGCGCCTGTTTCGAGCTGAGCCTGCCGCCGCACCGCATCGCCAAACTGTCGGGCATCGGCTGCTCGTCGAAGACCCCGACCTATTTCCTCGGCCAGTCTCACGGGTTCAACTCGGTGCACGGGCGCATGCCCTCGGTGCTGACAGGCGCCAATCTCGCCAATCGCGACCTGATCTATCTCGGCGTCTCCGGCGACGGCGACAGCGCCTCGATCGGTTTCGGCCAGTTCGCCCATGCCATCCGGCGCGCCGTCAACATGGTCTATATCGTCGAAAACAACGGCGTCTACGGCCTCACCAAGGGCCAGTTCTCGGCGACGTCAGATCGTGGCTCGAAGAGCAAGAAGGGCGTGATGAACGCCGATTCGCCCATCGACCTCGTCACCATCGCCCTGCAGCTTGGCGCAACCTTCGTGGCGCGCTCGTTCTCCGGCGACAAGGGCCAGCTGGTGCCGCTGATCAAGGCCGCGCTGGAGCACAAGGGCGCCGCCTTCATCGATTGCATTTCGCCCTGCGTCGCCTTCAACAATCACGACGGCTCGACCAAGAGCTTCGACTATGTGCGCGCCCACAATGCCGCGCTGAACTCGCTCGATTTCATGACCGGGCGGGCGCCGATCACGGCGGACTATGCCGAGGGCACGACCCAGGACATCGCGCTGCATGACGGCTCGACGATCCGCCTGCGCAAGCTCGGCTCCGACTACGATATCGGCGATCGCGGCGCGGCGCTGAACCACCTCTACCGGGTTCATGCCTCGGGCGAGATCGCCACCGGCCTGATCTTTCTCGAAGACGATTCGAGCGACCTGCACGAACGGCTGAACACCGACGACCGGCCGTTGAACACCCTGGCCGAGAAGGACCTGGTTCCCGGCGCCGCGGCGCTCGCCAGGATCAATGCGGGATTGCGCTGAGCTGGGGGCTCAGACACCGTTTGAGAGCGCGATTCGGGGCCGTTTGCCATCGTGTGTCGTCGCCGCGCTTGGTTCCCGCCGGATGTATCCATCGCACGATGGTCGGACAAACAGATCGGCCTTGCATCAGGCTTAGCCGTCCTTCGAGGGTCGCTTCGCTCCCACCTCAGGATGAGGTGCGTTGGTGTATCGCATTGATGTTGTACATGAAACGCAGCCGTTGGAGCGCATTCGGCACCGCCGCTGATGCCAATCCCCAGGCTCCTCATCCTGAGGTGCTCGCGCCCTTGCGCGAGCCTCGAAGGACGGCTGCCCTCTGGGCAAGTCACTACAATGACTGGCATTTCATAGTTGTGTGAATCCGGTAGCGCCGCCGGGGAGAGGTGTGGGCAGTGGTTCCGGTCGGAATCTCGAAGGCCGACAAACCGCCGCGCAACCTGGATGCGCCGGAAACGACGCGCCAGACCCTAATGCAACGTCGCGCAGCGCTCATCCCGAATCATGTCCAGGCGTGGACGGCCCCGACGACGGCATGGTATAGCTGCATCTCCCACCAAGGATGTCCCGATGTTGATCCGGGTTATTTCCGAGTTCTGAGCCGATGACGCGCCGCTGGTCCATCGCGGGATGGATCCGACGAGTTCATGTGATGGCACGGAGCGATCAAGGTGGATCTCCCTTCTCTTCCGGTTCTCTATTCGACGCCGCGCGCGCAAGCGGTGGCTGATTTTGTCTCGGCGCATTACGACCTGCCCGGGCCGGTCGCGTGCAAGCTGTTGCGCCGTGGCTGGAACGACACCTACGAGGTTCGGGCCGGCGAAGGAGACCGTTTCGTTTTCCGCATCTCGAAGCGACGCGTGCGCGGTGACGCCGATGTCGCATGGGAAACCGCATTTCTCCGCCATCTGGACCAGGCGGGCATTCCGGTGGCTGCGGCGATCCCGCTCCGCGATGGTTCGCTTTTTACCGCCATTTCCTTGCCCGAGGGCCAGCGTCCCGTCGTCCTGTTCCGTTATGCCGAAGGTCGTCCGTCACAGGCGGGAAGCTCGACGGCCGATGCCAGGGCGAACGGGGTGACCTTGGCGCGGATCCACGATGTCGCCGGCGGTTTCGCGGCGGGCGACAAGGGCCGCTATCGGCTCGACCACGACCATCTGCTGCAAAGGCCCTTATCCTCGATATTGGCAATCGAGGGTCTCGACGTTTCCGTGCGCACGAAGCTGGTCGATTTGACGGCGCGATTGTCCGCCGGTTTGGCGGAGCGGGACGGGCTGTGCTGGACGCTCTGCCATGGCGATTGCCACGGCTATAACGCGAATATTGCGCTGCAGGGAGCCCATGCCGGACAGGCGGTGTTCTTCGATTTCGACGAAGGCGGTGCGGGATATCTGGCCTATGATATCGCGGTGTTCCTCCATTGCTGTGTCATGTACGAGCGCAGGCAGCACGCCTCCTGGCACGCCTTCATGGAGGGCTATCGCTCCATCCGCGCCGTGCCGCAGGCGGATTTTGAAGCGGTGAGCCTTTTCGTCCCCATCCGCCATCTGTGGTTTGCCGGCGAATATGCCAGCCGCATCAACGAATGGGGAAGTGAGGCCGTACCCGCCGACTGGATCGCCGGGCAATTGGATTTCATGCTGTCATGGGAAGAGGAGAAGCTGGCGCCCGGGCTGCTCTGAGCAATTCGGTTTCTCTGCGGTTGCACATAGATTGCTAGGGGGCTGGATCCACGATCCTCCGCGATCTCACATCGGAACCACCGTCCTCACCTCTTCCCGCCGGGGAGAGGTGGCGGCAGCGATTCTCGCCCCGACGTCGACGGACGGGTGACTGCCGCTCAAACCGCTGAACATCGGGACATTCTTGGAGCCGCGGGAACCCCGCAAAGCTTGGCTCCGGGAATCCGCGCATTCAAAACAGAACAAGGCATGGATAATCAGGGCTGAGCCTGGCCCAGTCGACATGAGGCCTCGCCGGAGCGCGCTTTCAAACGGTCTCCGAGACCACGCCACCATCCCGATGGAATTCGCTCTCCAGCCAGCCGACCAACGCCTGGACGTCGGCACGTGCGCGGGCATGGGGGGCGATCCACAGCACGAGCGTATAGGGGCCAGGCGCAAAGCCGAAGGGAGCGACGAGACGGCCCGCGCGAAGCTCCTCCTCGACCAGCATGCGCGGCACGCAGGCAATGCCCAGGCCGCAGATCGCGGCCTGGATGGTCATGTAGAAATGCTCATAGGCGTCGGGGGGCTCCGGCTGCGCCGTTGCGGCCGCGCCGATCGCCCGGCGCCAGTCCTCGAAGGCCGCCGGCCGGGACCGGGTCGACAGCAGCGGCGCTCTGGCGAGATCGGCGGGTTCGGCAAGCCTGAACCTCTCGACCATATCAGGCGCGCAGACCGGCCCGATGACCTCGACGCCGAGGCGCCGGACGATCACCTCGGTCGGCGGCGCGAAACTGTCGATGCGCAGCGCCACGCTGATCTCGTCGTGGATGAAATCGACGCCGCCATAATTGACGTTCAATTGCAGCGCGCTTTCGGGATATGCGCGCTTGAACCGGTGGAGGCGCGGGATCAGCCAGTTCATCGTCACGGTCGACGAGGCCGACAGCGTCAGCGGCGCCGGGCGCAATTTGGCGAGACTGGTCTCGATCAGCTTGAATGCCGAGGCGAGCCCCTCGGCGAGCTGCGCCCCCTCGGGTGTCGGCATGACCCGCGCGCCGAGCCGCCTGAGCAGGGCGACGCCATAGAGGTCCTCCAGGCCCTTCATGTGATGACTGATCGCACTCGGCGTCACCGCCAGCTCGCGCGCGGCGGCGGTCAGGCTGCCGAGCCGGCTCGCCGCCTCGAAGGCGCGCAAGGCGTTCAACGGTGCGCGCGGTCGGGTCAAGATCTCGCTCCAATTTAGTTTTTCTCAAAATAGCGGAAGAAGAACTCACTTGGCCAGGGGGCGTCCGTCGCGCGACAAACGGCCCGATACGACCTGGCCGGATCCCCGCCGGGTGCTGCCGATGGCGAGGACGAGAGCATGATGACCGCCACGGGCCGCCGCGAATTTCTGGTGCGTTATGCGATCGAGACGCCCGAGCCGCTGGAAAAGACCGCCGAGGTCATTGCCGGCGAGCAGTCGAGCGGCACTTTCCTGGCGATTGCCGGCGAGACCGATGAACTGAAGGCGCGGGCGCGTGCCCGGGTCGTCAGGGTCGAACCCACGGACGACCGCGCGGAGCCGACTTTGTTCAGCGCCCAGACCGGCCGGCGCAAGCGCACCGGGCCGTTTCACCGCGGCATGGTCGAGATTGCCTTCCCGGTCGACAATGTCGGGCCGAACCTGCCGGCGCTGATGACGACGATCGCAGGCAACCTGTTCGAGCTCGGCGAACTCACCGGCATCCGCCTGATCGATTTCGATCTGCCCGACGACTATGCCCGGTCTTTCCCCGGCCCCCAATTCGGGATTGCCGGTACGCGCGCCAGGGCGGGTGTGGCCAAGGGACCGGTGGTCGGCACCATCATCAAGCCGAGCATCGGTCTGACGCCGGCCGAGACGGCGGACCTGGTCGACAAGGTCTGCGCCGCCGGCATCGACTTCATCAAGGATGATGAGCTGATCGCCAATCCGCCCTATGCTCCCTTCGCCGAGCGGGTGAGGGCGGTGATGCCGGTGATCGAACGCCACGCCGACCGGCTCGGACGCAAGCCCATGATGGCCTTCAACATCACAGGCGGCATTGACGAGATGCGCCGTCACCACGACCTGGTGGTGGAAGCCGGCGGCACCTGCGTCATGGTCTCGCTCAACTGGATCGGCCTCGCCGCGCTCGACCATCTGCGCTCCTACGGCGCCGTGCCGATCCATGGCCACCGCAACGGCTGGGGCCTGTTCACGCGCGAGCCCTCGCTCGGTTTCGCCTTCACCGCCTATCAGAAGCTCTGGCGGCTCGCCGGCGTCGACCAGCTGCATGTCAACGGTATCCGCAACAAGTTCTGGGAGCCCGACGAGACCGTCATCGCTTCGGCCAGGTCCTGCCTCGCGCCTTTCGCCGGTGTCATGCCGGTCATGCCGGTCTTTTCCTCGGGCCAGTCGGCCGGCCAGGCGCCGGAGACCTATGCGGCGCTCGGCTCCACCGACCTGATGTTCATGGCCGGCGGCGGCATTATCGGCCACCCCGGCGGCATTGCCGCGGGCGTGGCCAGCATCCGCGAAGGGTTCGAGGCAGCGGCCCAGGGTGTCGATCTCAGGGCCTATGCCAGGACGCATCCTGCGCTGCAGCAGGCGCTCGACGCCTTCGGAGGCGCCGCATGAGCGTGCCGCGTCCCCTGGTCGGCTTCTATGGCGACGATTTCACCGGCTCGTCGGAGAACCTCGCCCAGTTCCACCGTCATGGGTTGAAGGCGCGCCTCTATATCAAGATCCCCGCGCCGGAGGCCTTCGCGGCGGCCGCCGCTGAGCTCGACGTGGTCGGCATCGCCGGCACGGCGCGCGCCTTGTCGCCGGATGCCATGGAGACCGAGCTGTCGCCAGCCTTCGCGGCGCTCGCCGGCCTCGGGCCCCAGCTCGTCCAATACAAGATCTGCTCGACCTTCGATTCCGCGCCGGCCACAGGCAGTTTCGGCAAGGTGATCGAGGTCGCCGGCCGGCATTTCCCCGGCTGCGTCTTCCCGGTCCTGGCGGCCTCGCCGGATTTCGGCCGCTACACCGCCTTCGGGTGCCATTTCGCCCGTTTCGGCGATCGTGTCGAACGGCTCGACCGCCATCCAAGCATGGCGACCCATCCGAAGACGCCGATGCACGAGGCCGATCTCGCCCGTCACCTGGCGCTCCAGACCGCCCATCCCTTCGGCCACGCCATGCTGCCGGACCTGCGTGCCGGCCGGGCCTTCGAGGTTGCCGTCGAAGCCTTCGCCGCCGGACGGGGCGTGATCTTCGACACCGTCGACAATACCGATCTCGCTGCAGTGGCCGAAGCGGTCTGGACGGCGAGCGCCCGTTGGCCGGTCGTCGCGCTGGCGGCGCAGGGGCTGGCCCAGGCGCTCGGCGCCATCCTGGCCGCGGACCGGACCGGAGGCGCGCGGCCTTCTCCGGCAACCCTCATCCCCGCGGCGGATCGGCTGCTGGTGCTGTCGGGCAGTTGCGCCCTGCAAAACGCCCGCCAGATCGACGTCGCCGAACAGGCTGGCTGGCTGACGGTTCACCTCGATCCCGCCCGCCTCGGCGATAGCAGCGCCCGTGGCCGCGCGTTCGACGAGATCGGCCGGCAGGTGCCGGAAGCGCTCGCCGCGGGCCGCCCCGTCATCGTTTATACCGCGCGCGGCAGTGCCGGCCGGATGACCGATGACGGCGGCATTCCCGCCGACCGGCTGGGCGCGGTCTATGCCGATCTCGCCGGGCTGGTACGCTCCAAAACCCGGCTCGACCGGCTAGTGCTCGCCGGCGGCGACAGCTCGAGCTTCACCGTGCGGGCGCTCGATGCCGCCTCCATGGAGATCGCGGTGTTCGACGCCGCCCAGGGCAGCCATGTCATCAGGCTCGGCGGCGGCGCAGCCGAAGGCCTCGAGGTGATGCTGAAGGGCGGCCAGATCGGCGCGGACGACTATTTCCTGAGGGCGCATGGCGGCACCCGCTGACGACAACAAACGCAACATGACGGGGGAGACGACCATGACGGCGATCGCGCTGTTCGGCGCAGGCGGCAAGATGGGCTATCGCCTGTCCGTCAATCTGGCGCGCACCGATTTCGCGATTCGCCATGTCGAGGTGAGCGAGGCCGGCCGTGCCCGCCTGAAACAGGATCTCGGCATCGATTGCCTCACGCCGGAACAGGCGCTCGACGGCGCCGATGCGGTGATCCTGGCGGTGCCCGACACCCTGATCGGCCGCGTCGCCGCCGGCATCGAGCCGCTCCTGAAGCCCGGCATGATGCTGATCGCGCTGGACGCCGCGGCGCCCTTTGCCGGCCACTTTCCCGAGCGCCCCGACCTGACTTTTTTCGTCACCCATCCCTGCCATCCTCCGATCTTCAACGACGAGACCGAGCCGCAGGCCAAGCGTGATTTCTTCGGCGGCGTCGCGGCGCGCCAGCACATCGTCAGCGCCTTGATGCAGGGGCCGGAGGAGGCCTATGCGCTGGGCGAAAGGATCGCCCGGGCGATCTATGCGCCGGTCATGCGCTCGCATCGCGTCACGGTCGAGCAGATGGCGCTGCTGGAACCCGGTCTTTCGGAAACGGTCTGCGCCTCGCTGCTCGTCGTCATGCGCGAGGCGATGGACGAGGTCGTCGCCCGCGGCGTGCCGGCGGAGGCCGCCCGCGACTTCCTGCTCGGCCATCTCAACATCCTCGGCGCGGTGATCTTCAAGGAGATCGACGGCGTCTTCTCGGATGCTTGCAACAAGGCGATCACCTTTGGCACGCCGCAATTGATGCGCGACGACTGGAAAAGGGTCTTCCAGCCGGAGGAAATCGCTGCGAGCATAAAGCGCATCACATAAGAAAATGCTCGAGGGCATGTTTCGGGGGCAATGACATGATGGATTTTCTGCTGCGCGCGCTGGTCATCGGCGTCGCCGCCACGGCTTTGCTCGATATCTGGGCGCTGTTTCTCAAAACCGCCTTCGGCATTCCCCCGGCCAATTGGGCGCTGGTCGGCCGCTGGTTCGGCCATCTGACGCGCGGCACTTTTGCGCATGAGGATATCGGCAAGGCCGAACCCTATCCGAACGAGCTGATGGTCGGCTGGATCGGCCATTATGCGGTCGGCGTGCTGTTTGCCGCGGCCCTGCTGGTGCTGGCCGGCCCGGCCTGGCGGCTCAGCCCGACGCCGCTCTGGCCGCTGATCGTCGGGCTGGTCACGGTGGGCTGCGGCTGGTTCATCCTGCAGCCCGGCATGGGCGCCGGCATCGCCGCCTCGAAGCGCGCCAATGCGGTCCAGATCCGCTCGCTCAACATTGCCGGGCACATCGTCTTTGGCCTCGGCATGTTCGCGGCGGCCTGGCTCATCCGCTGAGCAGGCCCGGTCCGGGTTTCCCGGGCAGACGGCAGCGCGCGTGAGAAATCAGGGCGCCGCCTATTCGGCGGCGAGCGCGGAGGGCCGGTCGGCCGCCATCTCCTCGGTGATCCAGCCGAGAAAGGCTTCGATCTGCGGCCGCGTCCGGTCTTCCCGGCGATAGACCACCCGATGCGCGACCGAGCGGACGCCCATCGGTCCGAACGGCATGACCAGGCGGCCGGCGCGCAGCATGTCGGTCGCCTGGAGTTCGGATTCGAGCACCAGGCCATGGCCGTCCGCGGCCGCCATCAGGGCGAGGAAAGCCCGGTCGAACTGCATGCCGCGCGGGTTCAGCATGACGTCGGGCGCATGCCGCGCGATCCATTCGTCCCATTGCACCACGCAGCGCACCGAGTGGATGACCGGCACCCGCGCGATGTCGTCGGGCGCGGTCAGTCCGTGCTCGGCGACGAAGGCGGGGCTCGCCAGCGGCACCACCCGCTCCTCGGCCAGCACGATACTGTCGCAGGCCTCCGGCACCGGCCGGGCATACTGGATGTCGATCATGAAGCCGTCGCCGCCGAGCTTGGCCGGCTCATGGCCGGCAAACAGCGTCAGGTCGATCTCCGGATGTTTGCGCTTGAACGAGGCCAGGCGCGGCACCAGCCAGAGCGTCGCGAGGCTCGGCGCCGAATGCAGCATCAGCCGGAGCACCCCGCCCGACGCCGCGAAACGGCTGGTCGCGATGGCGATGCGGGTGAAGCTTTCACCCAGCGCCGCGGCATAGGCGAGCGCGTCCTCGGTTGGCAGGACCGTGCGTTTTGCCCGCACGAACAAGGGCTTGCCGAGAATGTCCTCGAGCGCCCGGATCTGATGGCTGACCGCCGAAGGGGTCACGCTCAACTGGTCGGCGGCGCGCGCGAAGCTGCCGGTCTCCATCACGGCGGAGAAGGTCAGCAGGCATTTCAGCGGCGGCATTCCCTTGATCATCGATGAGTCCAATTCTCCGATTTGGCCAGTTTATTTCAATTTCACGGATTCTGGTTTGTTGTTAGCGTTTCTTCAAGACAGATCGACGGCCGGGAAAACCGGACCGCGGGGAGAGATGCCATCGAGGTTTCGCGGGAGCTCCGGCAAGGGGCCCGGCGAGGCGCCGCGCCGCCATCCCGCGCTCCATCTTTGCCTCCTCCGTCTTTTTATCGGTGCGCCCCGGGCGGGCGTGGATCGGTCCGAGCCGTTCGGTCGAAAGACGCGAATGTCGGCGGTTCGCGAAGGCCTGGAAGCGCGGCAGCCCCGGAGCCGCCGACGCGGCGGCTTTCGGCCACGGACAAGAGGATAGACGCATGAACCTGCATCGAATGCTTCTCGAGCGCCAGGCGGCCGGCCGGCCGGTCACCGTCGGCCTGATCGGCGCCGGCAAGTTCGGCACCATGTTCGCAAGCCAGGTTCGCCTGACCGACGGCATGCACCTGGTCGCGGTCGCTGACCTCAACACCGCGCGCGCCCGCTCGCAGCTCGCCACCGGCTCCTGGCCGGCCGAGCAATATGCGGCGAAGTCGATCGACGACGCGCTCAAGACCGGTGCGACGACGGTCATCGACAATGCCGACCTGATGATCGGCCATCCCGCGATCGAGGTGATCATCGAGGCGACCGGCGATCCCGGCGCCGGTATCCGCTTCGCGCTGAAGGCGATCGAGAACGGCAAGCATATCGTCATGGTCAATGTCGAGGCCGACGCGGTGGCCGGTCCGATCCTGGCGCGCAAGGCGCGCGAGGCCGGCGTCGTCTATTCGCTCGCCTGGGGCGACCAGCCGGCGCTCATCGCCGACCATGTCGACTGGGCCAGGGCCGCCGGCTTCAAGGTGGTCGCGGCCGGCAAGGGCACGCGTTATCACCCGACCTATCACCAGTCGACGCCCGATACGGTCTGGGACATCCTCGACAAATATATGAAGATCAAGGATCGCAATTCGATCAATCCGAAGATGTTCAATTCCTTCGTCGACGGCACCAAGTCGGGCATCGAGATGACCGCCGTGTGCAATGCCACGGGTCTGCATTCCCAGGCCGAGGGCCTGTCCTTTCCGCCGGCCACCCGCTTCGAGCATGCCGAGATCTGCAAGCCGAAATCGGCGGGCGGCGTGCTGGAGCGGGCCGGCGTCACCGAGGTGACCTCGTCGGTCTATCGCGACGGCAGCGACGTGCCGCACAGCCTGGTCATGGGCACCTATGTCGTTTTCGAAAGCGACAGCGCCTATTCGCAGGAATGTTTCCGCGAATACAGCATGCTGCAGGATTCAAGCGGCAAATATGCCGCGCTCTATCGCCCGATCCACATGATCGGCCTGGAGCTCGGTATCTCCGTTGCCTCGGCCGCGCTGCGCGGCGAGCCGACCGGCGCGCCGGTCATGTTCAATTCCGACGTGATCGCCACCGCCAAGCGGCCGCTCAAGGCCGGCGAGATGCTGGATGGCGAGGGCGGCTTCTGCGTCTGGGGCAAACAGACCCCGGCCGATACCTCGCTCGACCAGGGCTACCTGCCGCTCGGCCTTGCCCATGGCGTCAAGCTGAAGGCCGATATCGCGCTCGGCCAGCGGCTCAAATGGAGCGACGTGGATTATGATCCGAACAATATCGCGGTTCGGGTCCGCCGCGAGATGGAGGCGGCCTTCGCCCGCCCCAATAGCGGCAATGCCTGACCAAGACCGGCCGCGCCGGCTTCGGCCGGCGCGGCCCGCTTCCCATCCAGAACCCGGCAAACGGGTCATCATGGCAACACGAGGAGGAACCCGCATGGGACATCAAGGGACATCGACATTTTCCCGCCGCGCCGTCCTCGGCACGCTCGCGACGGGAGCCGCATTCCTGGCCGCGCCGCCGACGCTGAGGGCGCAGCGCCTGCAATGGATCGGCGCGACGGCGACGCCGGCAGCCGACTTCATCGGCGTCTCGCTCGATTTCTTCGCCCGCCGCGTCGCCGAGCTGACCAAGGACCAGATCGTCATTTCCTCGCATCACGGCGGCTCGCTCGGCGGCGAGCGCGAACATGTCGAGGCGCTGCTGCAGGGCGCAGTCCAGGTTGCGACCCCCGGCCAGGGCGTGCTCGCCGGCTGGTACCGGCCGGCCGAGGTCTGGACCCATCCCTATCTGTTCAAGGATGTCGCCCACAAGGACCGCGTCTGGGACACCATGCGCGCCGAATATCAGGCCGATGCCGCCAAGGAGGCGAAGCTCCGGCCGCTCGGCGCCATTCCGCGCATGCCGCGCCAGTTGTCGTGCAATCGCGTGGTGCGCTCGCCGGCCGACATGAAGGGGCTGAAGATCCGCGTGCCGGAGACCGCGCTGTGGCGGCGCACCTTCGAAATGTTCGGCGCGTCGCCGACGCCGCTGCCCTTCCCGGAGGTGTTCCAGGCGCTGAAGTCAGGCGTCATCGACGGCCAGGAAAACCCCACCGCGCTCACCTTCAATTCCGGCATTTTCGACGCCAATACGCATCTCTCGCTGACCGAGCACATGATGCAGGACAATTGCATGCTGGTCGGCGAGGTCGCCTACCAGCGGCTGACGCCCGAACTGCGGGCCGCCCTCGACCGGGCGGCGCGCGACATGGAGGCGGAGCTCAGGCCCAAGGTGATCGCCGACGACGCCGCGGTCATGCAGCAGGTCAGGGCCAAGCGGATCGTCGTCACCGAGGTCGACAAGGCGGCCTTCAGCGCCACCGTCAAGACGCTGGTGAACGAGTTCCCGGCCGGCAAGAAATGGGTCGAGCGTATCGCGCAGATCACCTGAGGCCTCGCACCGGGCGGCCGACCGCCGCCCGGCTTTCCTGAATTTCTTGGCGTGGAACCGGGCATGAAAACTGTCATCGGCGGGCTTTGCAATGCGATCACCGAGGTCGCGAAACTGGTTCTCGGCGGTTGCGTCGCGGCCATCGTGCTGATCACGCTCGCCGCCGTCTGGTGGCGCTACGTGCTCAACGCACCGATCTCCTGGATCGAGCAGGTGTCGAACATCCTGTTCATCTGGATTACCTTTGTCGGCGCCGCGGTGCTCTATCGCCAGAAACTGCATATCGGCGTCGACATGTTCATCGACATGCTCAAGGGCCGCCCCAAGCAGGTGATGTTCTGGGTGATCGAGCTGGGCAATCTGGGCTTCATCGTCGTCCTGTTCATCTACTCGATGAAGCTGAGCATCGACGTGCTGCCCAACACCTATGGCGCACTCGATATTTCGCCGGCTTATTTCTATTTCTCGGCGCCGGTCGCCTGCGTGATGATGATGTTCTACTTCCTCGAGAAGATCGTCGACCCGTCGAAACGGGTGCCCGAAGGCTCGGTTGGAGATTTCTGACATGAGCACGGTTCTCATCGGCGGTTTCTTCCTGCTCCTCGCGCTCTCCTTCCCCATCGGTTTCGCCATGGGCATCGCCACCATGGGGGCGATCTGGACCCATGGCGGCCTGCCCATGTCGCTGCTCGCCCAGCGCACGCTGGTCGGAGCCGACAGCTACGCCCTGCTGGCCATTCCCTTCTTCATCCTCGCCGGCAACCTGATGAATGGCGGCGGCATCACCACCCAGATCATCAATCTGGCCAATGCCATGGTCGGCCGCTTCCGCGGTGGCCTGGCGCTGACCTCGGTGATGGCTGCGATGATCTTTTCCGGCCTCTCGGGTTCGGCCGCGGCGGATGCCTCGGCGCTCGGCAAGGTGCTGATCCCCGCCATGAAGAAGCAGGGCTATGGCGGCGGCTTCGCAGCCGCGCTGATGGCCTCGGCCTGCGTCAACGGGCCGATCATCCCGCCGTCGATCCCGCTGGTGATCTACGGCCTGTCGGCCGGCAAGGGCGTCTCGATCATCGCGCTGTTCCTCGGCGGCATCGTGCCCGGCGTGCTGCTCGGCGTGGCGCTGATGGTCGCCGCCTACTGGATCTCGGTCCGGCGCAACTATCCGACCACCGCCGCCGTGCCCTTCCGCGAAATCCCGCGCATGGTCGTGCCGGCGCTCTGGGCGCTGATGATGCCTGTCATCATCCTGCTCGGCGTCACCGGCGGCATCGTCACCGTCACCGAGAGCGCCACCATCGCGGTCGTCTATGCCGCCTTTGTCGGCTTCTTCATCTATCGCGAGCTGAACGTGCGGACGGTCTGGCCGATCCTGGTGCAGACCGCGCTCGATACCGCGCTGGTCATGTTCATCATCGCCTTGTCGAGCGGTTTCGGCTGGCTGCTCGCGGTCTCCGGCATGCCCAGGGCGATCGCCGCCGGCATCGCCTCTGTCTCCAGCGACCCCTTGGTCATCCTCATGATGATCAATGTCTTCCTCCTGATCATCGGCATCTTCATGGAGCCGCTGCCGGCGCTGTTCATCCTTATCCCGGTTCTGGTGCCGGTGGTCAGCGCGGTCGGCATCGACCTCGTCCATTTCGGCTTGGTCATGGTGTTCAACCTCTGCCTCGGGCTGATCACCCCGCCGGTCGGCATCCTCCTCTACATCTGCGCCAATTTCGCCGGAGTGAAGCTGGAGGAGGAGAGCCGCGAACTCGGTCCCTTCCTCGGCGCCGGCCTCGTGGTGCTGGTGCTGATCACCGTGTTCCCGGCGACCGTGCTCTGGCTGCCGAAAGTCCTCTTGAACTGACGGATGAGACCATGACTGCGAGCAGGCTGGAAAATCGCCTGGCGCTGGTGTTCGGCGCCGGATCGGTCGGCCCCGGCTGGGGCAATGGCAAGGCCTCGGCGGTGGCCTATGCCCGCGCCGGCGCCCGGGTCGTCTGCGTCGACATCAACAGGACGGCGGCGGAAGAAACCGCCGGCATCATCGCAAGCGAGGGCGGCAAAGCAGAGGCGCTCGCCTGCGACGTGACGCGCTCGGCCGAGGTCGACGATGTCGTCGGCCATGCGATCGCGGCCTTCGGTGCCGTCGACATCCTGCATAACAATGTCGGCCATGCCTTGATGGGCGGGCCGCCCGATCTCTCCGAGGACGACTGGCACCGCGAGATCGACCTGAACGTGACGGGCATGTTCCTCGCCTGCAAGGCGGTCATTCCCGGCATGCTCGCCCAGGGCAAGGGCGTCATCACCAACATTTCCTCGGTCGCCGCCATACGCTTCACCGGCTATCGCTATGCGAGCTATTACGCGGCCAAGGGCGCGGTGAACCAGTTCACCGTCGGCATCGCCCTGCAATATGCCCGGCAGGGCCTGCGCGCCAACGCCATCATGCCCGGGCTGATGGACACGCCGCTGATCTACCAGCAGATCACCGGGGCCTATACCTCGCCCGACGCCATGGTGAAGGAACGCCACGAGGCCTCGCCCACCGGCCGCATGGGCACCGGCTGGGACATCGCCCATGCCGCCGTGTTCCTGGCGAGCGACGAGGCCTCCTACATCAATGCCGTCTGCCTGCCGGTGGATGGCGGCCTGACCGCCCGCTGCGCCTGAGGCGAGTGCCGATTATTGCTCGCCGCCACTTCGTCATGCCCGGGCTTGTCCCTGATATCCACGAATTCGTCCTCCGGACGATCAAGTCGTGGGTGGCCGGGACAAGCCCGGCCAGGACGGAGAGAGCGGGGCGATGGCAGCCCGGCACGACGACGGCCTCCTGCTTGCACCACCTCGTCGTGCCCGGGCTTGTCCCGGGCATCCACGAATTCGCTGTACCAAAATCAACCGGTCATGATCGCGGCGCCGCCGGCCTGATCCGCGTCAGAGACCCGGTTCGTCACGCGCCGGCACGACGTTGCGGTGCGCCAGCTTCTGGAGCTGCTCATAGAGGTCGGGGCTGTCGGCGCTGCACACGCAAATGGCCCGGGCCGGTCCGTCGCCGGCATTCAGATAGGCGTGCGCCATCGTGCTGTCGATATAGATGCCGTCGCCCGGCTCCAGCAGTTCGGCTGCATAAAATTCGGTATGGACGGCGACCCGGCCTTCGAGCACCAGCAGATATTCCTCGCCGGAATGGCGCATCAGCGGCCCGAATTCCGCGAGCGTCCGCGCCGTGAGTTCCGCGATGATCGGGATCATCCGTTTACCCAGCAATTCCGTGTTCTGGTAGAAATAGCCATAGGCATGGGTCCGGACGAACTGGCCCTCGCCCTTGCGGCTGATGCTGCGGCGCGCGGTCGGGAGCACGGCGGCCGGATCGCCGGTGCCGGCCGGATGAAACAGCTCCGCCACTTCCATGCCGAGACCGGCGCTGAGCTGCAGCAGTTTGTCATAGGTCAGCGACATCTGGTGGTTCTCGACCTTGGACAAGGTCGAGAGCGCCATGCCGGTTCGCTCCGAGACCTCCTTCAATGTCAGGCCGCGTATCCGCCGGGCCGCCTTCAGGCAATCACCGAGCAGGGGACGGGCGGGGGTCTGGGCAGCGACGGTCATGAACGGTCCAGTAGCAGAGGCCAATGGGAATTGCGATATTGGATAGTAGTTTAGTGGATACGCTAAAAAATTCCATCGATACGAAAGTTTGCTCTTGTCATTGACGCGTAACGCGGCTGACAATGGCTCGCCCGGAAAAATGCGGCGTCAGGCGCCGCCCGGAGCGCCGGAGTTGAGGGCATGAAGATTTTCATGGCGACGCTCGCCACGGAGACCAACACCTTTTCGCCCATCCCGACGGGCCGATCGGCTTTCACCGGCGACCGGGAATGGTTCCGCAACGACGGCAGCCGGCATGCCGCCATCACCGCCAACATTCCCTTGATCGCCTGGCGCAAGATGGCCGAGGCCGATGGCCATGCGCTCGCCGAAAGCATCTGCACCTTCGCCCAGCCGGCCGGCACGACGCTGCGCGCCATCTACGAGGAGCTGCGCGACACCTTGCTGGCCGATCTGAAGGCGGCCATGCCGGTCGACGTGGTGCTGCTGTTCATGCATGGCGCCATGGTCGCCGAGGGCTATGACGACTGCGAGGGCGATACCCTGGCGCGGGTCCGGGAGGTCGTCGGCCCCGATGCCAAGATCGGCATCGAGCTCGACCTGCACTGCCATCTCACCGAGCTGATGCGCACCTCGGCGACGGCGATCGTCACCTTCAAGGAATATCCGCATACCGATATCGGCGATCGCGCGCCGGAGCTCTATCGCCTGTGCCTCGATGCGGCCGCGGGCAAGACCCGCCCGGTCACCGCCTATCACGATTGCCGGATGATCGGCACCTTCCGGCCGACCCAGGAGCCGATGCGCGGCTTCGTTGACCGGATGATGGCGATGGAGGGCAAGGACGGCATTCTCTCGGTGTCCTTCGGCCATGGCTTCCCCTGGGCCGATGTGGCCGATGTCGGCGCCAAGGTGGTGGTCATCGCCGATGGCGACGAGGCCAAGGCGGCCGCGCTCGCGGCGCGGCTCGGCCGCGAATTGTGGGACCTGCGCGAGGCGATCACTGCCCGCATGGACACGATCGACCAGGGCATCGATGCCGCCCTGGACGGGGGCAAGGGCCTCGTGGTCATCGCCGACGCCGCCGACAATCCCGGCGGCGGCGCGCCGGCCGACAGCACCTATCTGCTGCGGCGCCTCATCGAACGCGGGGTCAAGGGCGCCGTGCTCGGCTGTTTCTGGGATCCCCAGGCGGTCCAGCTCTGCATCGAGGCGGGCGAAGGCTCGCGCTTCCTCTTACGTGTCGGCGGCAAATGTGGTCCGGCCTCGGGTGATCCGGTCGACCTCTTCGTCACGGTCCGCCGCGTCGCGCTCGACCATTCGCAGGCGGGCTTGAGCGGTGGCCGCTCGAATTTCGGCCCGAGCGTCTGGGTTTCGGCCGACGGCATCGATCTCGTTCTGGTCACCCGCCGCCTGCAGACCTTCGCGCCCGATGCCTTTACCGGCCTCGGCATAACCCTCGACGACAAGCTGCTGGTGGCGGTCAAGTCCTCGCAGCATTTCCAGGCGGCGTTTGCGCCGATCGCCCGGCAGGTTCGCTACGTCTCCAGTCCCGGCGCGCTGCAGTTCGACTATGCCGAGATCGGCTATACCAAGCTCCAGACGCCGTTCTGGCCGCGTGTGGCCGACCCCTATTCCGGCCGTTGAGGGGTAAGATCATGACCACGATCACGCGTCGCTCCACGCTGCGGGCCCTTGCCGGCGCCGCTCTCGCTCCGGCCTCGTTTGCGCCGCTGGCCCGTCCGGCCATCGCCCAGGCCGCGGCCAATACGCTGCATTTCGTGCCATCGAGCGATCTCGCCGCGCTCGATCCGATCTGGACCACCGGTTATGTCGTGCGCAATCACGGCTACATGGTCTTCGACACGTTGTTCGCCATGGATACCGGGTTCCGTGTCCGGCCGCAGATGGCCGAAAGCCATGAGGTCAGCGACGACGGCAAGACCAGCACGATCCGCCTGCGTCCGGGCCTGAAGTTCCACGACGGCACGCCGGTCCGTGCGGTCGACTGCGTCGCCAGCATCCGCCGCTGGGCGGCGCGCGACGGCTTCGGCCAGACCTTGATGGCCCAGACCGACGAACTGGCGGCGGTCGACGACCGCACCATCCGGTTCCGGCTCAAGGCGCCGTTCCCGCTGCTGCCCGAGGCGCTCGGCAAATTGTCCAGCCCGGTGCCGTTCATGATGCCGGAGCGGCTGGCGCTGACCGATCCCAACACGCAGATCAAGGAAGCGATCGGCTCCGGACCCTTCCGTTTCCTGGCCGACGAATGGCGCCAGGGCGCCAGTGCGTCCTATGTCCGTTTCGACGGCTATGTGCCGCGCGACGAGAAACCCGACGGCATGGCCGGCGGCAAGATGGTCAATGTCGCGCGGGTGCAATGGCACACCATGGCCGACGGATCGACCGCCATGTCGGCGCTCAGGACCGGGCAGATGGACTGGCTGGAGGCGCCCTCGGCCGACCTGCTGCCGGTGATCGCCCGCCAGCGTAATGTCACCGTCTCGACGCTCGATCCGGTCGGCACCTATGTGCTGCTGCGCTTCAACAGCCTGGTGCCGCCCTTCGACGATGTCGTGCTCCGGCGTGCCGTGATGCGGGCGCTCAACCAGACCGACTATCTCCAGGCGATGGTCGGCGATTCCAGTCTCTACCGCGAGTGCAAGGCCTTTTTCCCCTGCGGCACGCCGCTGTCGACCGGCACCGGATCGGCCGCCATGGACGGCAAGCTGGACGAGGCCCGGGCCATGGTGAAAGCGAGCAGCTATGACGGCCGCAAGGTGGTCATCCTGTCCTCCGCCGACCTGCCCATGCTGGCTCCTCTGGGAGAGGTCACGGCCGACCTCTTGCGCCGGATCGGCATGCAGGTGGACCTGATCACCACCGACTGGGGCAGCCTTCTGGCCCGTCGCGCCTCGCAGAAGCCGGCGGAGGAGGGGGGCTGGAACATTTTCCACACCACCGCCGTGGCGCAGGAATTCATGAGCCCGGCATCGCACCTGGCCTTGCGCGGCAGCGGCCGCGCCGCCTGGGCCGGCTGGCCGACCGACCCGAAAATGGAGGCGCTGCGCACCGAATGGTTCGCCGCGCCCGACCATGCGGCCCAGTTGAAGCTCGCCGCGGCGATGGAACAGCAGGCCTTCGACAGGGTGCCCTATGTGCCGATCGGCCAGTTCCGCCAGCCGACCGTGTTCCGCAACGTGGTCAGCGACATCGTGTCCGCCAGCGCGCCGCTGTTCTGGAACCTGCGCAAGGCGTGACGGGCAGACCGGCGTCACGGTCGGTTGCGGGAGCGGCCATGGCGATCTAGATAGATAGGCTACCTATCTATTGAGATGAAGCCTAAGGGCCCGATGTCCGCTCCGCGAAGCTCCGGTGATGCCGATGACGTGCTGGCCCTGGCGGAAGAGCTGCGGCCGGTCCTGCGTCGCCTGCTGCGCAGCCTCCGCCGCGAGAGCCGCGATCTCGGCGCCTCGCCGCTGCAGAGCCTCTTGCTGGTGGCGATCGTCGAACAGCCCGGCATCGGCGTCGGCGAGCTGGCGCGCCAGGAGAATCTGCGCGGGCCGACCATCAGCGGCCATATCAAGGCCATGGAGACCGCGGGCCTGGTCGCCCGCACCGCGTCCGATCCGGACGACCGGCGCCGCGTCGGGCTGGTCGCCACGCCGAAAGGCCATGAGGTGATCGTGGCGATGCGGCGCCGGCGCACCGACTGGCTGGCGCAGAGGCTCGCCGGACTGTCGCCCGAGGCGCGCCGGGCGATCCGCGCCGCACTCGAACCCTTGGGCGAGATCGGACGATGAGCGGGCAGGCAGGACAGGTTGCCGTCGACGCCGAGGCGACGGCCAGGACGGCTCCGCTCGGCGAGCCGACCGAACGCGAGATCCGCTCCGTCTTCATCGGCCTGATGATCGTGCTCGGGCTCGCCGCCATCGATCAGAGCATCGTCGCGACTGCGCTACCGCGCATTGTCGGCGATCTCGGCGGCGTCACCCACCTGTCCTGGGTCGTGACCGCCTATGTGCTCGCCTCGACCAGCACCATGCCGCTCTATGGCAAGCTCAGCGACCAATATGGCCGCAAGCCGCTGATCTATGCCGCCATGGCGATCTTCCTCGCCGGGTCGGTGCTGTGCGGGCTGGCGCAGAGCCTGACGCAGCTGATCGTCTTCCGGGCGATCCAGGGGATCGGCGCCGGTGGACTGCTGCCGCTCAGCCAGATCATCATCGGCGACCTGGTGCCACCGGCCAAACGCGGCCGCAAGCAGGGCGCGATCGTCTCGGTCTTCGCGGTCTGCAGCGTCGTCGGGCCGGTGCTCGGCGGGGTGATCACCGATCTCCTGTCCTGGCACTGGATCTTTTTCGTCAATCTGCCGATCGGCGCGATCGCCTTCGTCGCCATCGCGAGAGCGCTGCGCCGGCCGCACCGGAGCCAGGCGCGCCGGATCGACTATCTCGGCGCCACGCTTTTGACCGGCGGCACGACGGCCTTCCTGCTGGTGCTGGCGCTGGGCGGTTCGGAATGGCCTTGGGGCTCGCCCGAGATCGCCGCTTCTTCGGCCGTGGCCGTCGTGCTCGCCGGGCTGTTCATCCGCCATGTCCGCCGCGTCGCCGAGCCGGTCCTGCCGCTTGTCCTTTTCAACGACCGCCTGTTCGTCATCGCCTGCACCGTGCTTGCCCTGACCTTCATGGGCCTGCTCGGCGCGAGCCTGTTCTTTCCCCTGTTCTTCCAGGTGGTCATGGGCGTAAGCCCGTCCCATTCCGGCTTCCTCACCGGTCCCTTGATGATCGGCATGGTCGTTTCGTCGGTCTTCAACGGCCGGGTGCTGCTGCGCGCGGGCCGCTACAAGCCCGCGCAGATCGGTGGCCTTTCAATCGCCGTCACCGCCTTTGTCGTCCTGGCCTGGGCCATTGCCACGGCCCAGGGCTTCGCCGTGCTCGAGCCGTCGATCTTCGCCCTCGGCCTCGGGCTCGGCCTGGTCACGCCGAACATGACGATCGCGGTTCAGAACGCGCTGCCCGACGCCCATCGCGGCGTCGGCACCGGCACCCTGGCTTTCTTTCGTTCGCTCGGCGGGCTGGTCGGCGTGACCGGCGCGGGCGCCATTCTCGCCCAGCAGCTGCATGGGGCGGCCGGCGCGGCCGCCTCGCCAGGGGCCGCGGCGCATGGCTTGGCCGAGGGCAGCCTGACGCAGATCGCGGTTCTGTCGCCTGACGCGCAGGCCGCGCTCATCGCGCTCTACCGGCACGCCATCGCGACCACCTTCGCGACGGGCGCCTGTATCGTCGCCGTGGCGCTGGTGGTCATCCTGTTCCTTCCCGAACTGCCGCTGCGCACGCATCATACGCTGGGCGACCGTCCCTCCGCTCCGCGCTAGCTCCTGCGACCGCGTCCGCCGAGATAGACCCTGGCGGCATTGCCGCCGAGCACCGCGTCGCGCTCATCCGGCGACAGGCCGGCGAGCAGGCTGCCGGTCGCCGCAACCCAGCCGTCATAGCTCGCCGCGAGCGTCGCCACCGGCCAGTCGGACCCCCAGAGCATGCGCCGCGGCCCGAATGCCGCGAGCACATGGGCGACAAAGGGCTGGAGCTCCGCCGCTGTCCAGCCGGCACCGGCCTCGGTGACGATGCCGGAGAGCTTGCAGAAGACGTTCGGCAAGGCCGCCAAAGCGGCCATGTCGGCGCGCCAGGGATCGAGCCGGCCTTCGGCGATCGGCGGTTTCGCCATGTGATCGATCACGATGGCCAGGTCCGGATGGCGTTTCGCCACGGTGAGCAGGCGGGAGAGATGGCGCGGCAGCACCAGGGCGTCGAAGACCAGGTCGTGTCGGACCAGCGCCGTGAAGGCCGGCGCAAGCGACGGCCGTGCCAGCCAGCCGTCATCCGCGATGTCCTGCACCATGGGCCGGAGGCCGACCAGCAGCGGATCCCGCGCCAGCCGGCCGATCGCGGCGGGCGCATCCTCCGCGTCGAAATCGGCCCAGCCGACCACGCCGGCCACCATGGTTTCAGTCTGGGCGACGCCCAGCAGGAATTCGGTCTCCGCCGTCGTCGGCGCCGCCTGCACCAGGATGGTCTTGGCGATGCCGTGACGCGCGAGCAGCGGGGCAAGGTCGGAGGGACCGAAATCGCGATGGATGGCCCCGAGCGCCGGCGTCAGCCAGCCATAATCGCCGCGCGCGAGCGACCAGAAATGCTGATGGGCGTCGATCATCATGGGGCATGGGGTCCTGGGCGGAATCAGTTCGGCCAAGGTGACGTTCAAGTGCGTCGTCGCCAAGGGGGCAGGGCGACGAGCCTTCGCGCCTGGGCGCAGCGTTCGCACAGATCTCTCAAAGGAGTCGGAATTCGTCGCCTTCGAGACCTTGCGCCGGAACCATCGCCCTTTTCTCCCCTCGGCGGGGCGACCGAATGCACATAACGAGCTACGCGAGCGCAGTACGTCACCCCCGGCGAGCGAAGCGAGGGAAGGGGGTCCAGGGCGGCCTCATCGACACTCTAAGTGCATGCCGGTGCGGGGATTTCGTGGTGTTGAGGGCAGAGCTCTGCAACTCCTGGCCCCCCTTCCCTCGCCTCCGCAGAAGCAAGGGCTTCTGCTCTGGCTCGCCCCGGCAAAGCAATTGCTTTGCCTTGGGGGTGACGTAGAGAATTCTGACAACCGGCCGGCCCACTTCATCCACGTTCGGTTACGCACTGCTGTTCGCGCGCACCCAACAACCCGCCGTGGAGAGGCGAGGGCGATGGTTCCGGTGCGAGATCGCGAAGCACGGCGAATTCTGCCTCCCCTGAGAGATCTGTCCAAACGCCGGATCCAGCCGCGTCCCGCCACCTGTTGACGCTGGCGCGGAAAGGTGGGAGTTGTCATCGCAACATGACTAACATGTTAGTCTGTTTGCGAGGCCTCGGACCCATGCGCATCTTCTCCGCCGCTTCCCGTTTTGGGCTGTCCTGCGCCATCGCCACGCCGTTCGACCCAGACGGCGCCATCGACCAGGCCCGCCTCGCGGCGCATGCGGCCGACCTCTTGGCGCGCGGCTGCGACGGCCTCACCGTGTTCGGCACGACCGGGGAGGGGCCCTCGATCGGGCTCGACGAGCGCAAGGCCAGCTTTGCCACGCTCGCCGCGGCCGGCATCCCCTTGGCGACCCGGGTCATCGCCGGCGTCATGGCCAGCGCGCTTCCCGATGCACTGGCCCAGGCGCGGAGCGCGCTCGATGCCGGCTGCCGGGCTTTGCTGGTGGCGCCGCCGTTCTTCTTCAAGGGGGTTGGCGACGACGGCGTCTTCGACTGGTATGGCCGCTTCTTCGAGGCCCTGGCCGGTCGGCTCGGACCGGTGATCCTCTATCATATCCCGCAGCTGACCGGCGTTGCCCTATCGATCGAACTGATCCAGCGGCTCAAGACGCGCTACCCGGAGATCATTGCCGGGGTGAAGGATTCGGGCGGCGACTGGCAGCATACCGAAGCGCTGCTCGCGGCCCATGCCGGCGATCTCGACATTCTCGTCGGCGACGAGCGTCACGTCGCGGCGGCCCTTCGTTCGGGCGGCGCCGGCACCATTTGCGGCCTTGCCAACCTGATCCCCGAGGCCATGCGTGTCGTCGCCCATGGCGGCGGCGAGCGTGACGAGGTCGGGCAATTGTCGGCCCTGGTCGGCGACCACGCCTTCCTGCCGTGGCTCAAGACGCTGCTGGCCCATCGGGCCGCGGATCCGGCCTGGCTCGCGCTGCGTCCGCCGCTCGCCGGCCTGTCGGCCGAGGCGGCGGCTGGGGTGGTGGCGGGTTATGACGGGCATTTCCGGGCCAAGGCAGCATGAACGCGGCCGCCACTCCGCGCGACCCCGCCGGCCTCAAGCTGCGCGACAAGGCTTATGCCAGTTTCACCGAGAAACTGCTCGCCGGCGACGTCCGTCCGGGCCAGTTCCTGTCGCAGCGCGAACTGGTCGAGATGACAGGCCTGTCGCTCGGCGCCATTCGCGAACTGGTGCCGCGGCTGGAAGCGGATGGGCTGATCAAGACCGTGCCGCAGCGCGGCATGCAGGTCGCCCATGTCGATCTCAACCTGATCCGCAACGCCTTCCAGTTCCGCCTGGTCCTGGAAAAGGAAGCCGTGGCGCATTTCGTCGCGACCGCAGGCGATGACCAGATCGGCCGGCTCGCCGCCGCCCATCGCGACATCACGGCAAGAGCCGCCCAGGGGCCGGTGACGGAAGCCCTCGTCGCGCTGGCGCAACGCACCGACTGGGACCTGCACGACAGCCTGATCGACAGCCTGGACAATGCCATCCTGTCCGAGGCCTACCGGGTCAATTCGATCAAGATCCGCCTGATCCGGCGCGAACAGACCCGGCTCGACGCGGCGCGCGTCGCGCCGGTCATGGCCGAGCACCTGCGCATCATCGAGGCCATCGAGCGCCGCGACGCCGCCGGCGCGGTTCAGGCCATGACCGAGCACATCCTGGGTGCGCGCAACCGGGCTTTGCAGATCTGACACGGTGCCGTCAGGCGGTTCCCGCCGCGCTCACCTGCCGTGGCGAAGGCTGGCACCATTTCGCCGGCCATGCCATCATGACAGTCATGCTGACCTTTTTCGCTTTCGCGGGCGCCGCGCTCGCCGAAATTGCCGGGTGTTTTGCCTTCTGGGCCTGGCTCCGCCTCGACAAGTCGGCATGGTGGCTGCTGCCGGGCATGCTGGCCCTGGCGCTGTTCGCCTATCTCCTGACGCTCGTGGAAAGCGAAGCGGCCGGACGCACCTATGCCGCCTATGGCGGCGTCTATATCGTCGCCTCCATCCTCTGGCTCTGGCTGGTCGAAAGCCATCGTCCCGACCGCTGGGACGTCACGGGCGCCTTCATTTGCCTTGCCGGGGCATCGGTCATTCTGTTCGGGCCGCGCGCATAGCCTGCATGGGAAATCCAGGCTAGAGACTCGCGATGAATGTCGGCTTCGGGAGGGGGCATGAAGATCGCCAAGGTCGTGCTGGTCACCGGAGCGTCGTCGGGCATCGGACGCGCCGCGGCCGCCATGCTGCATGACAAGGGTCATATCGTCTACGGCACCAGCCGCGACCCCGCGCGCCATGACCTGCCCTGGCGCATGATCGCGCTCGACGTGACCGACGACGCATCGGCGGCGGCGGCCATGCAGGCCGTCCTCGCCGAGCAGGGGCGGATCGATGCGCTGGTCAACAATGCCGGACTGGTGCTGGCCGGCGCGGTCGAGGATACCGCGATCGACGAGGCGCGCCGGGTCTTCGAGACCAATCTCCTCGGTGTCCTCAGGATGGCGAAGGCCGCCTTGCCGACGATGCGGGCCCAGCGCGCCGGCGTCATCGTCAATATCGGGTCGCTCGCCGGCCGGGTCGGCCTGCCGTTCCAGGGCCTCTACAGCGCCAGCAAATTCGCCCTCGAGGGTTTGAGCGAAAGCCTCCGCCTGGAGGTTGCCGGCTTCGGCATCCAGGTGGTGCTCGTCGCGCCCGGCGACACCGCCACCAGCGTGGTCGACAACCGCCTGCGGACCGAGGCCTCCGGCCGGGACTCGTCCGCCTATGCGGGTGAATTCCCGCGCGTGCTGGCGCGCTTCGAGGCCGAGGAGCGTGCGGGATCCCCCGCGGACGGTGTCGCGATGCGGATCCTCGCCATTGTCGAAGGGCGCGCCGGTGGGCCGCGTTATGTCGTCGGGCCGCTGGCGCAGCGCGTGCTCGTCGCCGCCCGGGCGGTCATCCCGGCGCGGCTGTTCCAATGGGGCCTCGGCCTCTATTACGGATTGCGGCGCTGACCGGCATCACCACGGCCCGGACAGTGCAAAAGCGGCATGGTTGCTGCGCCCATGCGGCATGACCGGTTCCTGCCGGGACTGGCCCGAAGCTTGCTCCGCGCGCTCAAGGTGACTATAGCGTCACTGTCGTGACACATAGTCACCGGTTTGTCAGTCGGTCGAAGGTAGCTTGCTCGCCCATGTCGGATAGTCCTGCGCAGCATAACACCCGGCCCGAAGCTGCGGCCGCCACCACCCAATTGTCCGGCATTCTGCGCCGGGTCGGCATGATCGGCGACATGATCGACCGATCCGTCGGCAATGCCGACCATCCCCTGCGGATCCAGATCGAGCGCTTCGACGGTCCGGTCCAGGCGGTGATCGATGGTCGCCCGACCACGCTTTTCGGCACCAACAGCTATCTCGGCCTGAATTTCGACCCGCGCTGCATCGCGGCCGCGGAACAGGCGCTGCGCCAATGGGGCACCGGCTCGACCGCTTCGCGCGTCGCCTCGGGCAACCAGGACGGCCATGTCGCGCTGGAACGGGCCATCGCCAAATTCTACGACCGGCCGGACGCCATCGTTTTCTCGACCGGCTTCATGGCCAATATGGGCACCATTTGCGGCCTGGCGAGCGATGGCGACCTGATCCTCTATGACAGCCATTGCCATGCCAGCATCATCGATGCCTGCCGGGCGAGCGGCGCGACCTTCAAGCCGTTCAAGCACAACGATCCCGCCGATCTCGAACGCGCCCTGACGGAAGCCACGGTTCCCGCCTCGCGCATCCTGGTGGTGCTGGAAGGGCTCTATTCGGTCTGGGGCGATGTCGGCGACGTCAAGGGCCTGGCGACGGTCGCCAAGCAGCATGGCGCGCTGGTCTTCGTCGACGAGGCCCATGGCCTCGGCCTTTACGGCGACAATGGCCGCGGCGTCACCGAGGCGCAGGATGCCGAGCATCTGGTCGACGCCATTGTCGGCACCTTCTCCAAGAGCGTCGGGGTCATCGGCGGCTATTGCGTCACCAGCCACCCGGCCCTCAGGTCGCTGCGCTTCCTGGCGCGCGCCTATCTCTATACCGCCTCGCTGCCGCCGGCAGTGGTCGCCTCGGCCCGCACGGCCATCGAGATCATCGGTTCCGAACCGGCTCTGCGCGCCGATATGTGGCGCAAGGCCGAGCGGTTCTGCCTGGGCGTCGAGGCGCTCGGCTACAGCCTCTGCGCGGCGCCCGGCCCGGTCGGCTCGATCCGCATGCGCGGCCTGGTGCAGGGCATGGATTTCTGGCGCGATCTCCTGGCGCGCGGCATCTATGTCAACCTGCTGATCCCGCCGGCGACGCCGGGCGGCGAAGTGCTGCTGCGCTTCTCGGTGTCGGCCGCCCATAGCGATGCGGATATCGACAAATTCCTCGACATCATGCGCGAAATGGCGCCACGCGCCATCTCGGCTTAGGGTTACAGCGTCGACAGGCGATGCCTTTTGGCGAAGGCGTCTGCTTTTGGGTCCGAAAGACCGCAGCGCCATTCTGACATTGCAGATGAATCACGCGTATCGCTGCACGGTGGCTATTGCGGGTTGATGGCCGCAGACGGATGAATTCGTGGATGCCCGGGACAAGCCCGGGCAAGACGATGTGTGCACGTCAAAGGCTTCTCGCAACGGGCACGGATCCGTTCGATCCCCCTGCGCCTTGCTCCGAGGATTATCTCGTCTTGGCCGGGCTTGTCCCGGCCATCCACGAATTCAATTCAATTTCCCTTAGAAAACGGCCCGTTCAGGGGCACTGTCCAGCGGCATCAGCCCCTCACGCCTGCTTGTTGCGCCGCAGCTCCTTGGCGCGCGCCTGGTGGGCGAGCAGCCGGGCCAGGACCTCGACCGCGCCCGTGCTGGAGGTCTGGTGATAGGCATTGTCCGAGGGCAGCGCCGAGACCATTCGGCGGTGGGCTTCGCCGAGATTGTGATAGGGCAGGCCCGGCAGGAAATGATGCAGTCCGTGGTAACGCAGGCCGACAGGCGCCCAGAGCATGGGCAGCATGGCCGGCGGCGGCACGTTGACGGTATCGAGCAACTGCGCGACCGCATCCATTTCCTCGCCCTCGTTTTCCCAGTGATGGGCGAGCAGCGTGCGAAACTGGTTGACTAGGGCGATGCCGGCGGCAATGGCCAGCACGATCGCGACCGAGGTCCAGGAGATGGCGCCCGACAGGACCAGGGCGGCGACGCCCCAGGCATAGAGGCTGGCGACGGCCTCGAGCACGAGCCAGCGCCGGGCAAGCCCCGGCGTCAGCGGCGGCCTGCGGAATTCCGGATTGATGACGAGTGCCGACAGGCGCTCGACCATCAGGCGGCGGAGCGGGGGAATGACGGCTGCCAGCGGCACCAGGAGGAGCGAGCGCAGGATCAGCAGGATCGGGAAAAACAGAGCCGCGAAGGTGAACAGGATGAGTTCGATCGGCCGGTTGTGGCCGAGCGGCAGATATTCCGGGTCCCGGATGGTTCCATAATGGGTCTTGGCGTGATGCAGCGTGTGCACGCCCTCGTAGAAGAACGAGGGGGTCAGCAAGGGAATGCCGACCAGGATGTTCCAGCCGGTCCAGAAACCGGGCAGCGTCGACAGCCGGACATGGGTCAGTTCGTGAATGAACAGGATCGCCCGGTAGAGCGCCAGGACGGCGATGATGCCGGCCGCCACCCGCACCGACAGGGGCAGCGCCGGCGCCACCGCCGCCGCGAGCGCCCCATAGCCGAGGCCGGTGCTGGCGATCAGGTCGATCCAATACAGCACCGGATTGGGTTGCATCAGGTCGGCGGTCAGGCGATGGGCAGCCTTCAGCAGGATCGCGCTGTCGCTCTTTTCGCTGCGCCTCGCCTCGGTCGGCTCAGGGCTCATGACGGACACGATGCGAACTCCGAAAAAAGACACTGGGCGCTCGGGCGGCGCGGCAATCGGCGGGTCACGATAACGATCGGCCCGAAAGGCGACAACGGCCGGGCACGCCGGCAGGTCTCGCGGCAGTTTCAGTCAAAGTGGTGCAGGCAGGCCAGGATGGCGGCGGCGGCCCCGGCCCGCGGGTCGTCCGGCCCTCTTCTAGCCGGTCAGGATCGCTTCGGCCAGTGCCGCCACCTTGCCGGCGCCGTCGCGCACGAAGATCCTCAAGGTAACCCGCGGCCGGCCCTCGGGGCTGTCGGCGCGCACCACGCGGGCGGCGACCGTCACTGGCGAGCCGGCGGCGACCGGCAAGGCGAAACGCGTCGAGAGCTTGTCGCAACGCGCCTCGGGCAACCAGGCGGCGAGCGCGGTGTCGACCAGGCCCATCAGCAGCATGCCCTGGACGATCGGGCCGTCGAGGCCGATCGCCCGGGCGGCCGCGGCATCGACATGGATCGGATTGTCGTCACCGGAGGCGCGGGCGTAGTCCGCGATGGCCGCGGCATCGACCGGCCCGAAATGACGCTCGGGCAATTGGGCGCCGACGGAAAGCTCCCCGGCTGTCATGCGAACAGCCTCAACAGGCTGTGGAGCCGCACCAGGACATGGTCGTCGGCGGCATCGGTCACCACGGCCTCCAGCGTCACGTGAACATCGTCCGTGCGGGCTGCGGTGACTGCGATCGACAGGGGTACGCCGATCGGCAGCGGCGCGACGGTCTCGACGGTCTGCAATTCGTGCACCGGCAGCGCCGACGGCTTGTCGGCGGCAAGCGTCCTGACCAGCGCGACGACCTCGGGCCGGGTCAGCCAGCGGATCGGATAGGTCGTCGGCAGTCGCGCCGAAATGGGATCGGCGCCGATGCTCGTCGCGAAAGCCCTGATATCGGCAGGTTCGGCAACGACGCCGAAGCGCGCCGTGGCGTGCTGGCCGATCAGGCTCACGCCGCGCGTCCGATCACCAGGGCCGCATTGATGCCGCCAAAGGCGAAGGAATTGCTCATCGCCACCGCGATCGACTTGCTGCGGCCGATATTGGGCACGCAGTCGATCTGGCAATGGGGGTCGGGCGCGGCGAAATTGATGGTCGGCGGGATCCGGCCCTCTTCCAGGGCGCGCACGGTGATCACCACTTCGACGGCGCCGGCGGCGCCCAAGGTGTGGCCATGCACGGGCTTGGTCGAGCTGACCGGCAGGTCGGCGACATGGTCGCCAAAAATCCGCCTCAGGGCCTCGCTCTCGGTGGTGTCGTTCAGCACCGTCCCCGTGCCATGGGCATTGACATAGTCGACCGCGCCGGGGGCGAGCCCGGCATCGTCGAGAGCCGCGGCCATGGCATCGGAAGCGCCGTCGAGGTCGGGCCTGAGGATATCCTTGGCGTCGCTGGTCGTGCCATAGCCGAGCAGGCGGGCGCGGATGCGCGCGCCGCGGGCCCGGGCGACCTCTTCGGCCTCGACGATCAGCGCGGCGCCGGCCTCGCCCAGCAGCAGGCCGTTGCGGCCCTTGGAGAAGGGCCGGCAGAGATCCGGCGACAGCACGCGCATGGCCTCCCAGGCCTTCATGCCGCCCGGCGTGACGATCGCCTCCGTGCCGCCGACGATGACCCGGTCGGCGGCGCCGGAGCGCACCATCATCATGGCCATGCCGAGGGCCTGCGACGATGACGCGCAGGCGCTGGAAATGACGAAAGTCGTGCCGGTGCAGCCATAGGCCATGCCGATATGGGAGGCGGAGGCGCTCATCATCGAGCGCGGCACGGTCAACGGGTCGGGGCGCTTGCCGGCATTGAGATTGAGGATCGCATCCTCGATCGAGCCGGCGCTGCCGATGCCCGTACCGACGATCACCGAGGTGCGGTTGCCGAAGGGGGCTGCGTCCGCGAGCCCGGCATCCTTCACGGCCTCGGCGGCGGCGATCAGCGCAAAGGCGGTCGCCCGGTCGTAAAAGCCGGTCTTCTTATCGGGGAAAAGCCGGGCGAGATCGAGCTCGGGGATCTGCGCGGCGACCTTCACGGCATTGCCGACATCGCGCGACAGGACAAGCGGACGCGCGCCGGAAATGCCTTCGGCCGCGGCCTTCCACAAGGCCTCCACGCCATGTCCGGCGACGGATATGGCGCCGATACCGGTAATGACGACCTGCCGGTGGCTCACGTCAGGACTTCTTCTCTGCGAGGATGCGTTCCCGGAGAATGGCCAGCAGACCGCCGACATCCTTCACCTGGGCGAGGCTCTCGTCCATCGGCACGTAGACGGCGAATTTCTCTTCGACGGCGGCCAGGATCATCATGTAGTCGACGCTGGCGATGTTGAGCGACTCGAGCGTCGTCTCCGGGCCGACGCCGGCGAGGTCGACCATGCCCTCTTTCGCGATGACGTCAACAAGGTCCAGAGTGAGTTCATCATCTCCAAATCGGGTTGCAATGTCGCTCATTCATTAGCCTTTTTTGGATTTTGGTTACTGCGCCGCAAGCTATGCGCTTGGCATCCGGAAGCCAAGTGCCTAGCCGCGCAAGGGCCTCAACCTGCTGTTCCTATACGGTTCGGAGCGCCCTATCTACGCCGTGATTGCCTGTTGCACAGGATAGACCGCGATGTCTATGCGATATTGCCCCACCTATCACGGATCCAGCCTGATATCATGTTGACCCGACGTTCCCTGTTTTTGGCCGCCGGCACAATGGCATACGGGGTAGCGAGCCCATCGGCCCGGGCCCAGGACGATCGTCTGCCGCCGATCGCGGTGCGCCGGTCGGAGGTCACGGTTTCCCGCACGCTGATCGTCGCCAGGCCCGACCTGCCGGTCGCCACCGACCCGGGGCTGCTGTTCTATGTCCAGCATTCCATCAACAAGAGCCTGATCGTTTATGCCGCGCGCCTGAGGCCGGACGGCAAGCTCGACCCGAATCAGCCGGCGGAAGCGTTCTGGCGGCGCTTCGACGAACAAGGCCAGCGGCGGTCGCTGAATTTTTTCGAGCGCATCTTCGCCTTCGGGCTCAGCACGCGGGCGCTGCCGGATGGGCGATATGCCGCCCGCATCGCCGGTTACCGGGCCCGCGAGGCGATCATCGACCTCGACGACAAGGGCACGCCGCGTGCGCTCTTGGCGGTCGGACCGCGCATGGTGCGCGTCGTCTACGCCTTTGCCCAGGCCGACGATGCGGGCTTCATTCCGAAGATCCACTATGTCGACGTGCACGGTTTCGATATCGCGACCGGTGAGGCCGTGCGTGAAAGAATTCGTCTCGATATGTGATCGGACCGCCGCCATCTAGCTCCAGCCGAAATCGTGCCAGAGACCGGCGGGGTAGGGGTTGGGCAGGCGATTGCGTTCGATGAGCTTTCGCGTGAGCGGCTGGGATCCCTCGGCGGGCTTCTTCCAGGTGCCGGCGAAATGGTGGCGGAAATGGATCCGCCGCGCGAGCCAGGGAATGCCGGCATAGAGATCGGGCGGCACCCAATAGACCTGGCGCAGCACGCCCACGTCGCGCGGCTTGAGCGCATAGAACAGCCGCGTCAGCGCCCGCGGGCCGGTGGCGTCCTCGACCTGGCTGCGATCGGTCAGCGGCGCGGCCGCGAGGCGCTTGACGACCTCGTCCAGCATGGCCCGCAGGAACGGGTGGTTCGCCGGGGCGCCGAACATGCAATTGGCGAGCTGGAACGGCTGTTCGTAGCCGAGTTCGCGCTGGCGCCGCGGCATGACCTCGGCTTCGACCGAAAACACCGCCCGGTCGGTTTTCCGGAAGATGTCGATGGGCTTCAGGCATTCGACGTCGAGATCGGCATAGAACCCGCCCTCGGCAATGACCGCCACCAGGCGGAAGAGGTCGGCCTTGGCGACGCCGAACGGCAGGCCGTCATAGGCGGCGAGTGCCTGCGGGGCGTGGGTTTCGATATAGTTCCGGCGCGCGGCGGCATCATAGAGCCGCATGTCCAGGCCGGGATTGTGGGTCCTGATCGTGCCGCGGAACGCCGCGAGATGATCGGGCAGATCCAGGGTTTCCCAGGTCTGATGCAGGATCGGCGGGATCATGGTGGTCAACGCTGCCCCATCCGGTCGAGCCGGACCAGGAGGGCGACGGCAACGGCGATCATGGCGAGCGGCATGCCCCAGGTGGCGACGACAGGCGGGAACCGGCCATATTCGCCGAGCCAGACGAAGATATTGGTGGCGATGTGCAGGAAATAGCCGGTCAGGCCGATGGTCATCAAGGAGCGGAAGACCAGGCGGTGGGCGATCAGCGTCATGGCCATGGCCGAGGCCAGCAGCATCATCCCGAAGGGCAGGAAGGCCTGGGCGATGCGCGCATGCCACCAGGCCGCATAGCCCGAAGCCTCGGGGATGGCGTCGCCGCGGCTCGACAGCGCGGCCAGGGTCGACTGCGGCAGATAGCGCGCGTCGATGCCGTAATTCTCCAGCCAGAGCGGATCGAGCGGCAGGGCGATCGTCTCCTGCTCGAACCACCAGGCATCGCCTGCTCCCGTCGCGGGCGTCGGCTCGCCTTCCCGGGGGGCGATCCAGCGGCTGCCCTGGGTGAAGGTCCACCGTCCAGGCGCGGCGGCCGCTTCGGCGGCGCGCGCCGTGATGCGCGAGACCAGCCGGCCATCGGCCGACACTTCGTAGACTTCGACATCCACCAGCCGGCGCTGCCGGTAGTCGAGCCGCGCCTTGATCATGAAATTGTCGAGCGTGATCCAGCGCGGAACGTTCTGCAGGCGGCGGTCGAAGCGGGCGCCGTAGTCACCCAGGCCATGGGCGATCTGATAGGCGACCGCGGCAGGCCGCAGGACGCCGATGGAGGTGACCTGGATCATGCCGCAGACGGCGCCGACAATGGCCAGCGGCACGAGCGCCTGCAGCGGCGAGCGACCGCCGTTCCAGATCACCACGCGCTCGCGGGTCTGGGTCAGCGTCACTTCGGACCAGAACAGCCCGAGAAACGTGCCGAGCGGCATCAGGGAGCCGGTCAGGTCGGCCAGCCTGAGGGCGAGATACCAGCCGAGATGGCCGGCCAGCCCTAGCGCGCTCCGGTCGGCCGATTGGGCGAGGATCTGGTCGGTGCGCGGGGCGATGTCGAGCGTCAGCGCCACGATCAGCAGGGCTGCCACCACGGTGGCGACGTGGCGCGCATGGGCCAGCGTCACCGTCCGCGTGAAGGTGCCGAGCGGCGCCAGGCGGAAGATCCGGCCGGCAGGCCTCGAGGCGAGGCGGGAGATCGCGCTGGTCACGACCGGCTCAATCCGGGGCGCGCCACCGCCGAACTGCGCGCGACGATCAGTGCCGCCATGGCAAGCGCCAGCACGGCCGCCATCACGGTGAGGAAAGCCAGCATCGGCAAGACACCGATCCAGGACAGGCTGGCGAGCGCCGCCGTGCCGATGATCTCGGTGGCCATCAGGCCGGCGCAGGCGACCGGCAGCACGAAGGCCTGATTGATCCTGGTGGTGAACGACAGGGCCAGGATCGCGATCAGCGGCGCCAGCAGGCACAGGAAGCTGCGGCCGATCCGCTTGCCGAGCTGCAGGCGATGCAGGTCGTCCGTGCCCGCCGACACGAACAGTTCGGCCGTCGTCAGCTCCGCCACGTTGCGGCTGCGCGGGTCGAACGGCACGACGTCGTCGATGACCATGCTCTGCGACGTCGAACTGCCGCGCAGCGATGAAATCGGCGCCGTGGGCGGCCGGCCGGTGCGCGGCGCGTCGCTGGGCACGACGGCGAAATTGTCGATCGAGAAATCGAACAGCTGGAGCGAGACCCGTCCGGTCTCGCCCGGGCCGTTGAGCTGCGCGCCATTGGCCACGATGATCTTTTCCCGGCCGGGCTCGTCGTCCTGGCGCACGAACAGCCGTGGATTGCCCTCGCCGCCCGGGCGCGGCGTCACCGATACCGTGCCGATGCGGGTCTCGATCAGCCGGCTCGCGGCCACCGTATTGCCGGTCAGGGCGTTGTATTGCGCGGAGAACATGACCAGCCGGAAAGCGTAGCGCGACAGCGGGTCGACGAAGCCGCCGACCGCCAGCGCGCTGATCTGGGCGCCGAGGCCGATCGCCAGCACCAGGCGGATCAGGCCGTGGGGCGGGATGCCGAGGCTCGACAGCATCAGGAATTCGCGGTCCTCGCGCATGGCCAGCGCCACCCGGTAGACCGCGATCAGCAGCGCCGTCGGCAATGCCAACTCGAACACCTCCGGCAGCAGGGCCACCATCATCATGAGCGTCTTGGACAGCGGCGCGCGGATCTTCAGGACCTCTTCCAGGAGGCCGGAGATCAGTTTTTCGGAGACGAAGACGCATTCGATCAGCAGCAGCACCAGCGCGACCTGGATCACCACGTCGCGGATCACGCGCCTGGCCTGCTGGTGCGGAAAGCGGCGCGGGCGCCGATCCACGCCTTGCCGGGTTCGGTCCCGCCATGCCGGGGCGGCCGCGCCACCGGCCTCGCGAGCCGCACCGTTCCGGGCGATGTCTTGCCGCGCCTGCATTCCCTGCGGTTCGCTCCATGCTGCCGATGAGTTGATCATCGCGATGATGGCTTGCTGGCCGGTGACGTTATAGACAGCATGCCGACGGGCGCCGGCGACCAGGATCACGCCCTGCTGCCAGAGGGAGGAGCAACCGGGTGCGGATCGACGAAGTCACGACGCGCGGCGATCTTAAACGCTTCGTCCGCATCCCGCGAGAGCTCTATTCAGGCCTGCCCGGTTTCGAGCCGCCGCTGGATTTCGAGCGGATGCAACTGATCGATCCGAAACGGGCGCCGTTTTTCGGCCATGGCGAGGCTGCCTTCTGGATCGCGTCGGACGACAGCGGCCGGCCGCTCGGCCGCATATCCGCGCAATTTGACCGGCTGACGCCGCCGGACAAGTTTCAGGTGGGTCATTTCGGCTGCCTGGAAGCCGTGGACGACGCCGCCGTCGTGGCGGCGCTTCTGGCGACCGCGCGCGACTGGCACGCGCGTCGTGGCCGGCCGGCCCTGCAAGGCCCCTACACCTTCTCGATCAACGAGGAGGCGGGCCTGCAGATCGAAGGCCAGGAGCGCGGCGCGATGATCCTCATGCCCTGGCATCCCGCTTTTCTCGGCGCCCATGTCGAGGCCGCCGGCCTCGCCCCGGTCAAGGACCTGCTCGCCTATGTCATCGACCTCGACCAGGCGGCCAAATGGCGCGGGCTGAAGACCGGCAAGCCCTCCGAACAGAGCCAGATGACCACGCGCATGCTCGATCTCTCCAATCTCGATCGCGAGGCCGAGATCATGACCGAGCTGTTCAACGCCTCGTGGAACGACAATTGGGGTTTCATTCCGCTGGCGGCGCCGGAGCTGGCGACGCTGCTCAAGGTGGCGCGGCCGATCCTCAAGCCCAATCACGCGACATTCATCGAGATCGACGGGCGCGTCTCCGCCTTCGCTTTCGGCCTGCCCAATGCCTATGAGCTGTTCCGCGGCTTCAAGGGGCGGCTTCTGCCTTTCAACTGGGCGCGGGCCGCCTGGCGCGTGCTGACCCACCGGTTCATCAGTTATCGTTTCACCTTGCTCGGCGTCCGTTCCGACCTGCGCGACACGACCTTCGGCGCACGCCTGCCGGTGGCCGCCATTGCCCAGCTGTTCGCCCAGAACCGCTATCCCGGCGAGCTCGAAATGAGCTGGATCCTGGATGACAATACGCGCATGCGCCGCATCATCGAGCGGATCGGCGGCACCGTCTACAAGCGCTACCGCATCTATGGCGACGCCGCCGGGACGGCCGCGCCGTGACGCCCGAGAAATCCGGCAGCGTGCCGCTCGACGCAACCTTCCTGATGGCAGCCCCCGCGCATCTGATCGCCCTGTCGGGCGGCGTCGGGCTCATTCCGGTGGCGCCCGGCACGTTCGGCGCGCTGGTCGGCCTGCCGCTCGGCCTGGCGCTGGCCGCTGCCGGCCCGGTCGCGGCGGCGGTGCTGGTGGTCGTCATGGGTCTGATCGGCATCTGGGCCTGCGGCGCGACCGCCCGCGCCGCCGGCGTCCATGATCACCAGTCCATCGTCTTCGACGAGACCTGGGCGATGGCGGCGGTGATCGCCTTCGCCCCGCCGGGCCTGGTCATGCTGCTCGCCGGTTTCGTCGCGTTCCGTGTCTTCGATATCGCCAAGCCCTGGCCGATCCGCTGGATCGACCAAAAGGTCGAGGGGGGCTTCGGCATCATGCTGGATGACGCGCTGGCGGCGGTCTACGCGCTGGTCGCCGTGCTGCTGCTCGCGCGCTGGTTCTAGAAGCGGGCGCCCGGCCGTCAGCCGATACCCGACAGCACGCGCATGGCCAGCAGGCCGCAGGCCAGGGTCACGGCGAGGGTAATTCCGTCAAGCAGTTGCATGGTGGAAACCCCGGAAAAGACAGGCGAACTACACCAAAGTTTGATTAAGAAACTGTGTTGCGACCAAGGCGCTTTGATTGCGCCATCGTGTCAGAGCACGAATCCGGCACCCAGATAGGCGTCCTGGACGCGCGGGTCGCGGACCACCCGGTCGACCGGGCCGGCGGCCAGGATCCGGCCGCCGTCGATGATATAGGCGCGGTCGACCAAGCTCAGGGTCTCGCGCACATTGTGGTCGGTCACCAGCACGCCGATGCCGCGGGCGGTCAGCCGCCGGACCACCAGGCGCATGTCGGTGACCGCGATCGGGTCGACGCCGGCGAAGGGTTCGTCGAGCAGAATGAAGGCGGGATCGCTGGCCAGCGTGCGGGCGATTTCGAGCCGCCGCCGCTCGCCGCCCGACAGCGAACCGGCGCGCGCGCGCCTGACGTCGGTGAGGCCGAATTCCGCCAGCAATGCATCGAGCCTTTGCTGCCGGGCCGGCCGCTCGGCGATGAGCGATTCCAGAACGATCAGGATATTGTCGTCGACGCTGCTGCCACGGAAGATCGACGGCTCCTGCGGCAGGTAGCCGAGCCCGAGCCGCGCGCGGGTGAACAGCGGGAAGCGGGTCATGTCGACGCCGTCGAGGGTGACGATGCCGGAATCGGGCACCACCAGGCCGGCAATCATGCCGAAGGTCGTGGTCTTGCCGGCGCCGTTCGGCCCGAGCAGCCCGACCACTTCACCGCGCCGAAGCGCCAGATCGACCCCCAGGACGACCGGCCGGCCGTCATGGGCCTTGGCGATCCTGCGTGCGACGAGCATGCCGTTACCGTCCGATATGGCGGGCTGCGGCCAGACCGCATCCCGGACCCTTGTCGAGCGAACCGGAAACCCGTCTGGCGATCAGCTGCCTGCGATGAAAGAGACCGTCAGGTCCCGTGCTTCCGGATCGGTGAACTGCTGCGGTGGCGATTTCATGAAATAGCTCGACGGCCCGATGATCGGCCCACCGAGCTTGCGGTCGAGCGCGATCTTGGCGCAGCGCACCGCGTCGATGACGACGCCGGCGGAATTCGGCGAGTCCCAGACCTCCAGCTTCACCTCGGCATTCAGCGGTACGCCGCCGAAACCGGTGCCCTCGAGCCGGATATAGGCAATCTTGCGATCGTCCAGGAAGGGCACGAAGTCGCTCGGACCGATATGGATGCGGTCGCTCGGCAGCGGCACGTCGATCTGGCTGTTGACGGCCTGGGTCTTGGAAATCTTCTTCGACTTCAGCCGGTCGCGCTCCAGCATGTTGAGGAAGTCGGTATTGCCGCCGAAATTCAGCTGGTAGGTGCGCTCGATCTTGACGCCGCGGTCTTCGTAGAGCCGTGCCAGCACGCGATGCAGGATGGTCGCGCCGACCTGGCTCTTGATGTCGTCGCCGACGATCGGCAGGCCCTTTTCGGTGAAACGCTTGCTCCAGACCGGGTCGGAGGCGATGAACACGGGCACGCAGTTGATCAGGCCGCAGCCGGCGGCAAGCGCCTGCTCGGCATAATATTCGCTGGCCTTCTGCGACCCGACCGGCAGGTAGGAAATGATCACCTCGGCGCCGGCGGCCTTGAGCGCGGCGGCGACGTCGACCGGCGGCTGGGAGGATTCGTGGACCACCTCGACCAGATGCTTGCCGATGCCGTCGAGCGTCGGCCCACGCTGGACGATGACGCCGCTCTGCGGCACGCGCGCGAATTTAAAGGTGTTGTTCGGCTCCGCCGCGATGGCGTCGCTCAGGTCCTGCCCCACCTTGCGCGCATCGATATCGAAAGCCGCCACGACCTCGATGTCGCGGATGTGGTAGGGGCCCACTTCGACATTCATCAATCCAGGGATCGATTCGCCAGTTTTGGCGTCCTTGTAAAAGCTGAGGCCTTGAACGAAGGATGAAGCGCAATTGCCGACGCCAACGATGGCAACCCGAATGACGGCTCGTGACACGAAAAATCTCCAGGCGCTCTGGCCGAAAACCACCGACCGCGCGGCCTCCTTATACTTCATTGTCCTGTCATTAAAAGAGTTAGCGTGCTGATCGTCACCGGCGCCACCGGCCTTCTGGGCAACACTTTGGTGCGCAGGGCGCTTCAGTGTGGCCTGGAAGCCACAGCCTTGCTGCGTGACAGAAGTGCGACAAGGCCGCTTGACGGGCTGTCGCTTCGGACAATTCGCGCCGATCTGGCGGCCGATGCGCTGGAGCCGCTGGTGGCGGGCGCCCACTGTGTCATCCACGCCGCGGCGCGGGTCGCCATCGGCCGGCGGGATCTGGACGCATTTCGTGTGGACAATGTCGTGCCGACCGCCCGGCTCGCGGCCGCCTGCCGCAATGCGGGCGTGCGCCTGGTCTTCGTTTCGACGGTCGATACGCTCGCCTTGGGCAGCCGGGAGGTGCCCGGCGACGAGACCCGGTCCGAGGGCGGCGAGCCGGCGACCGCCTATGCGACCTCCAAACGCGAAGCCGAAGATGCGGTGCTGGCGGAAGTGGCACGCGGGCTCGACGCGGTGATCGTTCATCCGGGTTTTCTGCTCGGCCCGTGGGATTGGAAACCCTCGTCCGGGCAACTGGTCCTGGCGGTGGCGCGAGCGCCATTGGCACTGGCGCCGGCCGGCAGCAATGATTTCTGTCACGCCGAGGACGTGGCCGACGGCGTTCTGGCGGCGGCCCGGCATGCGCCGGCCGGGAGCCGCTATGTGCTCGGCGGCGAGGCCCTGACCTATGTGGAGGCCTTCCGGCTCATCCGCCGCGCCGCCGGCCGGCCGTCGCGTGTCGTGCCCATGCCGGGCTGGCTCTTGCGGGGGGCAGGGCGCATCGGCGATCTCATCGGGGCGGTCAGCGGGCGCGAACCGCCGCTGAATTCGGCAAGCGCCGCGTTGGCGGCGCTGCCTCATCATTTTTCCAGTGCGCGCGCGATCGCCGAGCTCGGCTATAGGCCGCGGCCGGCGGAGCTTGCTATCGCCGATGCCTGGACCTGGTTCGTCGGGCACGGTTACGCATGACACAGCCATTTTCATCCGCTCTCGGGCCCGACGCCGGGCGGCCCATGAAGATCGCCCTGGTCGGCGACTGGTTCCTGCCGCGCCTCGGCGGCATCGAACTGCAGATGCGCGATCTCGCGCTGGAGCTGATGTCCGAGGGCCATGCGGTCGAGATCATCACCGGCGTTCCGGGCGCCGACCGGGTCGACGGCATCAAGGTCATCCGGCTGCCGGGGCCGCGCCTGGTCGGCGCCGGCATCGCGGTGACGCCGGGCGTGTTCAAGGCCCTGCGCGGCCTTGTTCGCGCGGGTGGCTATGACGTGATGCATGGCCATTTCGGCATCATCACGCCGATCGCGCATGACGCCCTGCGTTTCGCGGCCGCCGAGCGCATCCCGGCGGTGGCGACGTTTCATTCGGTGCTGCGCTATTACGACCTGCCTTTGAAGCTGCTCGACCGGACGCTCGGCTATTCGCGCTGGCCGGTGCGTTATGTCGGGGTCTCCTCGGTGACGGCCGAGGCGATGCGTCCGCTGGTCGGCCATCGCGACATCGCGGTGATCGCCAACGGCATCGATCTGGGCTGGTGGCGCCGGCCGGCCGAGCCGTCGCCCGGCCGGGCGACGCGGCCGGTCGAATTCGTCACGGTCATGCGCCTGGAAAAACGCAAGCGCGCCCGGGCCCTGATCGGGGCCTTCGCCGACGCACTGGCCGGCCTGCCGGCCGGTTGCGCCCGTCTCACCGTGATCGGCGATGGCGGCGAGCGCGCGGCGCTCGAACGCATGGTCGCGTCGCGCGGGCTCGGCGCCGCGGTTCATTTCGCCGGCAGCCGGACACGCGCGGACATCCGGGATGCCCTGCACCGTTCCGATGTTTTCGCGCTTGCCTCGCGGCTGGAGGCCTTCGGCATCGCGGCGCTCGAGGCGCGCGCGGCGGGCTTGCCGGTCGTCACGCTGAAGGCCTCTGGCGCGCGCGACTTTCTGCGGGATGGCGCGGATGCGCTCCTGGCGGAGGACGATGCCGCGCTGAGCCGCGACATGCGCAGCCTGATCGTCGACCAGGATCGCCTGATGCGCCTGACCGAGGGTGCCCGGACCACGCCCGAGGGCGTCGACTGGACGAGCATCGGTCCGCGTTATCTCGCCGAATATCGCGCGGCGATCCAGGACGCCGCCGCCGCGCAGCCGCAGCGGCCGGAAACGGCGTGATTCACGAGGCTTTGGGGGTTCCGGTGGCGGCATCGTCGCGCGGCAGGGTGATCGCGAGATAGCCGATGCCGACGAAGGAGGACGCGAAGAACACGGCATGCTGCAGCACCGCCGCGGCCACGGCCAGCGGCAGCGGCACGTCGAGATACTGATAGCAGAAGATGACGGCGGCCTCGTAGACGCCGAGATTGCCGGGCGAGACGGGCGCGAGCGTTGCCAGGCCGAGGGCGGCAACGACCAGGATGGCCGACGAAAGGGAAGGCTCGATGCCGACGGCGACCTGGATCGCCATCACGGCGAGGATTTCCACGGCTTTCTTGGCAATCGCGAGCGTCATCACGGCGAGCCCGAGCAGCGGGTGCCGGAGCGGCTCCAGGTGATCGACGAAATCGCCGGCGAGCTTGGCGATCGCGGCGGCCCGCGCGCCGAAAGTCCGGCTGACGGTCCGCACCAGATTGCCGCTGCGGGCGGCGACCAGCATGACCAGGATGAAGACCGCGATGACGCCGGCAAGCGTCAGCATGGCGGTGCGCATCCAATCCGGCAGCGGCAGCAGGGTGGCGGCGAGCGCCAGCGTGCCGACCTTGACGATGCCGGTAAGCAATTGGTCGACCGCGTAAAGCGACATGGCGGCGGTTGCCGGCAGGCCGCCGCGCACCATCAGGAAGCCGACGGCCGCGACCACGCCGGCGATCGGCAGGGAATTGTTCGCGGTGCCGGTGAGGGCCGTGACCTGCGCCATGCGCGACAGGCTCGGGCGGTGGGCGGCGGGAGCCAGCAGCCACCATTCGACGATCCACAGCGGCCAGCCGGCGACGATGATGGCGAAGGTGATCAGCGCCCATTCCCAGCGCGCGCCCTTCAGCGCGGCGATCACGTCGGCCCAGGGCAGCGTCATGGCGGCGACGACCAGGAAGCCGGCGAGCACCAGCCAGCCGAGGATCCACCACAGGCGCGGCGAGGCGAGGGGGTTGCGCGGGCGGGACGCCTCGGGACTGGTCATTGCGCGGCGCCCGCCATGACGGGCTTGGCCGGCGTCGCGAGGGCCGAGGCGGCGCCGAGATCGCGCATGGTGGTGAATTCAGCGCCGCGGGCCTTGAAGAAGCCAATCACCGATTCGAGCGCATCGAGAGCCGGCTGGCCGGTCCGGAAGCGGCAGTCGTAGCGCAGATCGGTCTGGGTGAAATCGACGAATTCCCAGGGGTGAACGAAAAGCACCACCGGATCGGCCAGGCGGCCGAGGAAAAACTCGCGGATCACCTTGGGTATGCGCAGGGCGCTCGAGGTGATCGAGGCCGGCAGCCGCACAAGATTTTTGGCGTTCTCTTGGCCCGGAACGTCGCGTTTGTATTTGGCCTGGGAGGAATCGAGCAGGAAGCCCTCGGCCTCCAGCAGGTCGAGATAGTGGCCGGGAAACCGGAGATAGGGCGCGCGGAACGAGGTCACCGGCGCGAATTCGCGCAGGCGCCGGGTCGATTCACCGATTTCATGGGCGGCGCTCTCGCGCGACATCCAGTCGAAGCGCTGATGGCTGATGCCATGGCAGCCGAGTTCGTGGCCGGCGGCGACGAGCGCCTCCACCGAGCCGGGATGAAGCCTGGCCGTATCGCCTGTCGTGAACCAGGTGACCGGAATGGCCTGCCGCTCGAACAGATCGAGCAGCCTGGGCGCGCCCTCGGTCACGCCGCGCCATGTCCACAGGAAGGGCGGGCAGTCGGGTTCCATGTCGACGGTGATCGCGACACGGAGCGGAGGGGGGGCGGAGCTCGACATCGCGCGGGCTCTTAGCACGGCCTGCGGCGGGCAGCCAATCCGTGGGGATTTCGGACTTTCACCACCATTTGGCGAAGACATCGATGGCGATGCGATCGTTGCGGCCGGAGCTGTTCGGACCGTCGGTCAATGCGGCGAGGCCCGACGCACGGGTCTCGATCGGCAGGCCCCTGGCCGGGATCACCAGGCGCTCGACGCCGCGTTTGGCCAGGTGGCCGGAAAACCAGACATCGTCGACGAAACGAACCTCGGGCGGATGACCGTCGAAACTGTGGACGGTTGCGTCGAAAGCCCCAGGCGGCACCAGGTAGCCCCAGGTGCCGAGCAGGATGTCGACCGGGGTCGCCGCCGCCACGCCGGTCGCGAAAATATGAGGAAAACGCTTGGCATGGGCGCCGTCGACGATCCGCCAGCCGCGCCAGCCGATCGCCGCCTGGGGGCGGGCACGGTGTCCGGCGAGCAATTGTTCGAGGAAATCGACGGGATAGATGACGTCGTCGTCGACCACCACGATCGCCGCCCCGGGCTCCGCCGAGAGCGCGGGCAGGAGCTTGGTGGCTGGGCCTTCGTCGGTCGAAGGCAGCACTTCGACGCCGTCGGGCAGGTGGCCCGGATCGGGATAGGGCAGGCCCGAGCGCCGCGACACGGTCGGCCGCCAGACGATGATGCGGTCGGCGGCAACGGTCTGATCGATCAGGCTTCTCAGCACCGGCGCAAGCTGGTCCATGCGTTCGGGAACGGTGGTGAGCGACACGACGATGCGCTCCCTGCGCGCGGTCATCGGACGCCTCGCGGGCTCGTTGCGCATCAGCCTGCGGGCCCTCGCGATGTCGCGCATGAGCCGGATGGGCGACATCCGGCGGAACCGCATGAAGGTGTTGGCCAGCATCATGGCCGGGCGGCTCGTCTGCTATTCGCGTCGTCGCGCATCTTCACCTGGGCTCGTTTTTCGGGCAGGGAGACGGTAGATAGCACTTGGCCGACGGAACGGGGAGGCAAGTTCATGATGCGCGATTGGGCTGCGCGCCTGCTCGACAGCCTCGAGCGGGGCGTCTCCGTTCAGGATATCGGCCGCAGCGCGCCCTTCACCGCGGGCCTCGCCCGGATCGCCGGTTCGCTGGCGCGCACCGGCCTGACGCCGAACACGCTGACGCTGATGTCCCTGGTCCCGGCCATCGCCTCCGGCATCGCCGCGGCCTGGGGCGCGCTCGGCTGGGCGGCGGCCCTGCTGCTGGCGAGCGGCGCCTTCGACATCCTGGACGGACCGCTGGCGCGCGCCACCGGCACAGCCACCCGCTTCGGGGCGCTGCTGGATTCGACCGTCGACCGGGTCACCGACGCGGCGCCCTTGCTCGGCCTGACCATTCTCTATTCGAACAGCGGCTGGCCGGCCGTGCTGCCCGCCGTGGCGCTGCTGGCCGCCTATACCGTTTCTTATGTGCGGGCCCGGTGCGAAGGCCTGAAGGTCGCGCTGCCGCCTTTGTGGATGCGCCGCGGCGACCGCATGATCCTGCTGGTGCTGTCGCTTCTGCTGGGCAGCCTGGCGCCCTCGCTGGCTCTTGTCGGCGTCGGGTTGATCGCGCTGCTCAGCGCGCTCGCGGCCGCCGATGCGCTGCGGGTGGCGCGCCATGTCATCGACGCCAAGTCGGCCCATGACAAGGCCGCCGGCGACAGGACCGTCGATGCCGGGCCGGCCACCGAGATCGCCAATTCAACCTCGGGCGGCGGCCGGATCTGATGGCATTGGTCTGGCGGCACATTCACGGCCTCTGGGGCCGGTTCTGGTTCGTGCCGCTGATTCCGGCCGCGCACGCGGTCTTCATGGCCTCCATCGGTGCGCTGCGCCCCGAGCATGTCCTGGCGGCCCTGGCGGTCGCAGCCCTCGGATTTGCCGCCGAGAAAACCAAGCTGCTGATCGCGGCGGCCTTTCCGGGCCTGCTCGTGGCGCTCGCCTATGACCTGATGCGCTTCATCACGCCGATCTTCGTGCGTCCCGGGCGGGTCTGGGGCTGCGAAATGCGGGCGCTGGAGCTGAAGCTGTTCGGGGTCGGACCCGATACGACGCTGCCGGACTTCTTCAACGTCCACCACGCGCCGTTCTTCGACGTCCTGTTCGCGCTGCCCTATGCGCTGTTCATCTATATCGCGGCGATCTATTCGATCTTTCTGTTCGTGAAAGATCGCGAGCGCATGCACCTCTACCTCTGGGCCTTCGCCATCGCCCATATCATCGGTTTCACCATCTGGATGGCGGTGCCGGCAGCACCCCCCTGGTATATCCGGGCCCATGGCTGCGTCATCGACCCCTCGGCCGCGCCCAGCGCCGCGGCGCTGCTGCGCGTCGATCAACTGCTCGGCATCCATTATTTCGAAGGGTTCTACAGCCGGAATCCCAATTCCTTCGGCGCCATGCCTTCGCTGCATTGCGTCTTCCCGGCGCTCGGCCTGTTCACGGCCTGGCGCTCGGCCACCTGGTTCACCCGGCCGATCCATGTGGTCTATCTCGTGATGATGGTGATCGCGAGCGTCTATCTCGACCACCACTGGCTGATCGACGGGACCGTCGGCATCATCGTGGCGGCCATTGCCGTCTTCATCGCGGCGCGCTTGCGCGGAAGGCGGTGGTCGTGAAGACCTTGATCGACGAACTGGACGCTTCCGGCGGCACCGCCGGCCCCGCCGCGATGCGGGTGGAGACGGGCAGCCGCTCGCTGCTCGCCGCCTGGTGTCTCGGGCTCATGATCCTGCTCGCGCCGCTTTTCCTGTTCTCCCGGCCGCATCTTCAGGACTATCCGAACCATCTCTCGCGGGTCGAGATCATGCGCCTGGCCGGGGACACGGCCCTGTCGTCGCATTACGAGATCCTGCCGCTCCGGCCCGGCAATGCCGCCTTCGACGCTTTCGTTCTCGCGGCGGCGCAGGTCATGACGCCGGAAAGCGGCGGCCGGCTGTTCGTTCTGCTGGCACTCGTGCTGACCGCGACGGGGGCCTGGGCCTTGCGCCGCGCGCTGGGCGGCCCGAACGACGTCATTCTGCTGGCGACGCTGCCATTCCTCTATTCGGCAAGTTTCACCATTGGCCTCCTCCCGCATCTGATCGGCATCGCCGTCGCGCTGCATGCCATGGCCCTGTGGGTTCTGGCCGGCCGCTGGCCCTGGTGGCTGCGCCTGCCGGTCGGTGCTCTCTCGGCCATGTTGCTGGCGACGCTCCACCTCTATGCCTTCGGAACCTTCGCTCTCTTCGTGGTCGCGGAGGCGGTCACGCGGCTCGGGGCCGGATACAGCTGGCGCCGCCCGGCCTTCTGGCTGCATCTGGCCGGCGAGGGCATGATCGGCCTACCCGCGCTGATCATGCTGGCAAGCACCGCAGGCACGAGTGATCTCGTCGGATCCGCGGCGCTGGACTGGTCGCTGGACAAGCCGCTCAGGCTGTTGTGGCTGTTTGGCTATGGCCCGTGGTGGGTCGCCATTCTGACGGCCGGGTTCTGGCTGGCCGCCGTCTCGCCGCTCATGCGCCGCGGCAACCTGATCATCGATCCCACGGCCAAGCTCGCGGCCTGGCTCATGTTCGCCGCCTTCGTGCTGTTGCCCCGGCGCGCCGGCGAACTCTACGAAATCGACTGGCGCGCGCTGACCCCGGCCGTCCTGGTGGCCCTTGCGGGCACCCGCTATGCCCTGCCGGCGCCGGCCAAGATCGAGCGGCGGATCCTGGCCGGGCTCATGGCCCTGATGCTCGCAATGGCCGCAACTCTTTCCTGGCTATGGCGTTCGGCGGAGGCGGCGCAGGCCGACCTGATCGCGGTCACCGAAGGCCTTAAGCCGGGTTCGACCCTGTTCTGGGGCATGTCCGATCCCGCCACCATGGACTGGGTCGGCGCATCCGCCCCCGGCATCTATCACATCGCCTCGAATGCGGTGGCGGCGCGGCACGTGATGGTCTCGACGACCTTCGCCATTCCCGGGCAACATCCGGTGCGGCTTCGCGACCCCTATCTGCGCAAACTGCACTATCTCAGCGCCGTCCACCTTGCCTATGCCATGCACCAGTATGGCCTGGAAGGAATTCAGCTCGCCGACGTCGCCGCTCGCTTCGACCACATTCTGCTCTATGGCCCGGCCGGCCCGAAGGAGCCGCTCATGCTGCCGCTCGACCGCATGCATCTGGTCCGGACGGTCGGCGCCTTCCGGCTCTATGCGGTGGATCGGTCGCAGCGCTAATTTGGTCCCGGGGGGCTATTCTTGGCGGGTGCCGGCTCTCTTCGAGGGCGGTCGCATGGGAGCCGTGCTAGGCTTCGCCTTCGCATCACCAAGGTGGGGCAGAAATACCCACCTATGAATGAGCTTTTGCCAAATTCATGGACCGACTCAGACCGATCAAGCTCTGGCAGCAGAATGCCCTCTTCATTTGCCTCGGCCTCGCGGCATGTTTTTTGTTGAATGGATTTCAGAGCATCCGCTTCGGCGATCCGGCGTCGATTTCGGATGATCATCTTTTTCTTCTTGTGGAAATCAAGAGGATGCTCACCGGCGCCAGCTTTCGATATGAGCCAAAGCTGGGTTTTCCAGGCGTCCGCGATCAGATGCTGTTCCCTCTGTTCGATGGCAGCTATCGGCTCATCATTTGGATGCTCACCTTCACGACGAGCAACATATTTCTGATCGTCGACCGGCTCTACCTGATTGGCGTCGGGCTGATATTCATATCGTCCTACATCGCGCTGCGAAAATTGGATTTCTCGCCCTGGCTGAGCTGTTTTGGGTCGATCGCCTTTGCGATCACCCCCTATTTTGTCGTCAGGGCATATTCGCACGATCATCTCGCGCTCTATTTCAGTGTACCTCTTGGCGCGCTCTTGCCATTTCTTCTGGCGAAAGCCGAGACCGTCGAGGAGATGAGGAGAAGTCTCTTCGGCCCCTTCGCGATTGTGGTGCTCGTTATCGTCGCGACATCGGGGCTCTATTACGCTTTCTTCACTGCGATGTTCGTGATGCTGACGGGGGTGGCGCAAAGTTTCGCGCGCCGCAGGCTGGCACCGCTGCTTCTCGCCGCGGCCTTTTGCGCCGCGCTCGTCGTGGTCCTGCTTGTCGCGGGGTATCGTGCAGCTGTGCTCGATATCATGCGTGGGCAGATGCATTCGCCGTGGCGCGCGCCTTTTGAACAGCTCTATCACGGCATGCTGCTCAGCACCGCGATGCACGTGTACTCCGAGCTGGGACTATGGACACGAAGCTTCAATCTCTACCGGGATGCCATTTCCTCACCTGGTCTCGGCTTTGTATCGGGTGAAGCCTATCTTTTTGAATGGCCGGGTGTGGTCCTGACGACCACGATCCTGGTCTCGCCTGCCGCCTTCCTTCTTGGCCGGGTCTTCAATGGCCAAGATTTGGAGGCCGCCCGGCCACAGTCGCGGCAAGCGGCCATCTTGTTTTGGCTGCCAATGATGCTTATCACTTTTGGGATAATTTTCAGTATTCGCGGCGGTCTTGGTTATATATTCAATCACATAGTGGATGGGACGATCCGCTCTCAGGAGCGCGTTTTGCCATTTTTGACATTTTTCGCGATTGTCATATTCTGTTCGGTGGCCAAATCCATTTGGAATTTCAGAAAAACGATCGGTATTCGCTGGTTGTCGGCGTTTTTGACTCTTGCGCTCATGGCCTCCTTGTTGCCTTCGGTCGGCGGTTTGGCGAACAAGCGCAATGCTCTCGATACGGCCGAGGGGCGAGCCAATCTGAAGAGCGTGGCGGATATGTTGACCGTCAAGACGCAGGCCGGACTGACCGCGATCCTCCAGCTTCCCTACCTGGCCTGGCCGGAGGCCCATCGGATGGAAGGCTTCGTGCCCTATCAACATCAGTTGCCATATCTCCTTGATGCCGATGACAGTCCAAGTCGCTGGAGCTACGGCCTGACGGTCGACCAGCCGACTCTCGATGCGGTGCGCAGCAGGCTGGACTTGGAGACCGCGCCCGACGCCTTGCCCGAGCGCGCGCGGGGCCTCGGCTTTGATGGCATGTTGATTGAGAAGGCGGCCTACCCCGCACGGGACGTCGCGGCTTTGATCGACGCCATCGAACGCGACGGTTCAAGCTGCAAGCTTTATGACGATCGATATCGTGTCTTGTTTGTGCTGACGAGGAACAGCTCCGGGGCGGCCTGCGCGCGACGATAGTCGCTCGCGGCGATCCGTTCACAACCTTCATATGCGCTTGTGCTGCGCGACCGTCGCAGCGCTTGATAGCCCTTCCAGACCGCCCGCAAGGGGCGGCATCGTCGATTTTCGGACAAGAATGTCGTGACCGATATGTTCAAGAATGTTCGGGTCTTTGTCACCGGTCATACGGGCTTCAAGGGAAGCTGGCTGACGGCCTGGCTGAAAAGCGAGGGGGCCGCCGTTACCGGGCTGGCTTTGCCTCCGGAACCCGGAAGCGTCAATCTGTTCGAGGCGGCGGCCATCGCCGATGGCATGACGTCGGTTTTCGGCGACATCAGGGATCTGCGGCTGGTCCATGAAACTGTCACGCGGGCCAAGCCCGAAATCATCTTTCATCTTGCGGCCCAGCCGCTGGTTCGCCGCTCCTATGCAGATCCGACCGGCACTTTTGCCACCAATGTCATGGGCACGGTGAACGTGCTCGAGGCGGCCCGCCATTGCGACAGTGTCAGGGCCTTCGTCTGCGTGACGACAGATAAGGTCTATCTCGACCGCGAATGGCCCTGGGGCTATCGAGAGACTGACAGGCTCGGCGGCAAAGATCCCTATAGCGCGAGCAAGGCCTGCGCCGAGCTCGTCGCGGCGTGCTACCGGCAGACCATGCTGGGCGGCCCCGGCGGCCCGCGCCTGGCAACCGTGCGGGGCGGCAACGTGATCGGCGGCGGGGACTGGTCGGAAGATCGGCTGATCCCCGATATCGTCCGCTCGATCATCGCTGGGAAGCCCGTCGTCCTGCGCAATCCGGACGCCATCCGACCCTGGCAACACGTGCTGGAGCTTGTGCACGCCTATCTGACACTGGGAAGCAAGCTCCTTGACGGGCAAGCTGATATCGATTGCGCCTGGAATTTCGGGCCCGCGCAGGAGGGTGAGCTGAGTGTCGAGGCGCTGCTTCGCGGCTTCCTCCAGGCCTGGGGCACGGATATCCCGATCGAAATCCAGCGCTCCGTGTTGCCTGAGACCCAGGTTCTTCGGCTCGACGCGTCGCAGGCGCGCAGCCTGTTGGGCTGGAAGCCGCGTCTCGATGCGCGCGAGACCATCGCCCTGACGGCCCATTGGTATCGGCGGTTCCATGGGGGTGACGAGCCACGTCAACTGGTGTCGGAGGCAATCGGCAGCTATAGACGGCGTGGCTGCGCTGCTTGACATGGGGTCCGCGCCGCCGCGAGCGGCGAGCGTGAAATTGCCTCGCCCGGCGTTCGCCCGACGTCGTTATGCCGCGAGAAAAAAGCGAGATATCGCGACAGTGATTGCAAGGGGAATGCTGTGAAGGCGGTCATACTGGCAGGCGGCCTGGGGACCCGGCTGAGTGAGGAAACATCGATCCGGCCCAAGCCGATGGTCGAGATCGGCGGCCGCCCGATCCTCTGGCATATCATGAAGATCTATTCGGCCCATGGCATCAACGATTTCGTCGTCTGCCTGGGCTACAAGGGCTATGTGATCAAAGAGTATTTCGCCAACTATGCCTTGCATATGTCGGATGTCACCTTCGACATGCGGACCGGCGAGGCCAAGGTTCACCGGAACGACGCGGAAGACTGGCGGGTTTCGCTGGTTGATACCGGTGAGCCGACACAAACCGGCGGGCGCCTGAAGCGCGTTCTGCCCCATATCGGGGATGAGCACTTCTGCCTGACCTATGGCGACGGCGTCTCCAATATCGACGTGAAGGCGACGATCGCCTTCCATCATGAGCATGGCGATATGGCTACGGTGTCCGCTGTCTATCCGCCGCGCCGCTTCGGGCAGCTCGACATCGTCGGCGACCGTGTCCGCGATTTCAAGGAAAAGCCCGACGGCGAAGGCGGTTACGTCAATGGCGGCTTCTTCGTTCTGTCGCCGAAGGTCGGTGACTATATCGCTGGCGATGCCACCGTCTGGGAACGCGAGCCGCTGGAGCGCCTGTCGAAAGAAGGGCAGCTGCACGCCTTCCGCCACTCCGGTTTCTGGCAACCGATGGATACATTGCGCGACAAGACCTACCTGGAGGAGCTGTGGGAACGCGGCACGGCGCCCTGGAAGATCTGGTCCTGATGTCGGAGAACCCCATGACGTCGATGTCGGAACTCAGCGATTTGCGTGCGCAGATCCTTGCCTTGTCTGAGCGTTATGCTGAGCTCGCGCATGGCCCGAAGCCTTTCGTTCCCGGCAGTAGCGCCGTGCCGCCAAGCGGCAAGGTGCTCGGCGCCCGGGAAATGCGCCTCCTGGTGGATTCATGCCTCGATTTCTGGCTGACGACCGGCCGGTTCAACTCCCAGTTCGAGGCGGTTCTCGCCAAGACCACAGGGGTCAGGCGCACACTGACGACCAATTCCGGCTCGTCGGCCAATCTGCTGGCTGCAACGGCCTTGACGTCGCACATGCTCGGCGAGCGCGCTCTGAAGCCCGGCGATGAGGTCATCACCTGCGCGACGGGTTTCCCGACGACGATCAATCCTTTGATGCAGAACGGCCTGCTTCCGGTCTTCCTCGATGTCGAACTGGGTACCTACAATATCGACGTGACGCATCTCGAAGAGGCGCTGACGCCCCGGACTCGCGCGATCATGGTCGCTCATGCCCTGGGCAATCCCTTCGACCTCGGCGTCATCGCCGATTTCGCCAAGAAGCACGGCCTCTTCCTGATCGAGGATTGCTGCGACGCGCTGGGGGCGACCTATCGCGGCCGCAAGGTCGGCACCTTTGGCGAGCTGGGAACGCTGTCGTTCTATCCGGCCCACCACATCACCATGGGTGAAGGCGGCGCGGTTCTGTGCAACAGCACGCTGTTCAAGCGCATCGTAGAATCGATCCGCGACTGGGGCCGCGACTGCTATTGCGAACCGGGCAAGGACAACACCTGCAAGCAGCGCTTCGGCTGGGCGCTCGGCGAGCTGCCCTTCGGCTACGACCACAAATATACCTATTCGCACCTCGGCTATAATCTCAAGATCACCGACATGCAGGCGGCGATCGGCCTGGCTCAGCTTGAGCGGCTGGACGATTTCGTCGCCGCGCGCCGCCATAACTGGCAATATCTGCGCGATGGCCTGCGTGATCTCGAACACATTTTCCTGCTGCCCGAGCCGACCGCCGACAGCGAACCATCCTGGTTCGGTTTCTGCCTGACGCTGCGGCCCGATGTGCCGATTGATCGCGAAGACATGCTGCGCTTCCTGAACGACGAACGGAAGGTCGGCACCCGCCTGTTGTTCGGCGGCAATCTGCTGCGCCAGCCCTACATGAAGGACCGGAACCACCGGGTCGTCGGTACGCTCGACAACAGCGACGTGGTCATGCGGCGGACCTTCTGGGTCGGTGTCTATCCCGGCCTCGGGCATGAGCATCTCGACTATGTCCTGGAGTGCCTGCACGATTATGTAAGGCTTCACAGTTCGCGCGTAGCGGCCGCGGCCACGCTGTAATTCTTGCGGCTCGGCCAAAAGCTGTCGAACGGAAGTGGAATTTTGGAGTCTGCATGATGACTGGCGCCGAATATATTGCCGCCTTTCTGGCCCGCATCGGCAGCCGCCGCGTTTTCACGCTGACCGGCGGCGCCTGCGCCTTTCTGATCGACGCGGTCGGGCAGCATCCGGATCTGGATGTCGTCTGTGTGCAGAACGAACAGGCTGCGGCGATGGCGGCCGATGCGGTGTGGCGGACGAGCCGGCGCATCGGCGTGACGATGGCAACCTCGGGCCCTGGCGCAACCAACCTGATCACCGGTATCGCCTGCTCCTATTTCGATTCCATTCCGTCCCTGCACATCACCGGCCAGGTCAATCAGCGCGAAAGCAGCGCGATCCATGGGGCCAACGTTCGTCAATCGGGTTTCCAGGAAACCAAGATCGTCGAAATGGTTCAGCCGATCACCAAATATGCGGTGAAGGTGCGCGACACGGACGAACTGCAGCGCGAGCTTGCAAAGGCCGTGTCACTGGCGACCAGCGGCCGCATGGGCCCTGTTCTCATCGACGTCCCCATGGACGTTCAACAGGCGCCGGTAACCCCGCTTGCCGCGGATATCGCCGAACTCATTGTGCCCGGGGCCGAACCGGAGGAGAAAGTTCACGCGGTTGCGGCAGCGCTTGCGGGGACGCTGGCTGCAGCGGAGCGGCCCGTGGTGTTGTGGGGCGGCGGCATTGGCCTGGCGCAGGTCGAAACAGAGCTTGCGGCCTGGCTCACCGGAACGGGCATCCCCTTCGTCTCGAGCTGGGCCGGCCTGACGGCCTTCGACCATGACCACCCGGCCTATGTCGGCCAGATCGGCGTCTACGGCAATCGCGGCGCCAATTTCGTGCTGCAGAATGCCGACACCGTCATCGTCCTGGGCAGCCGCCTCGACAACAGGCAGCGGTCCGGCAATGCCGACAATTTCGCGCGCGGAGCCATTGTCCATGTCATCGATGTCGACGATGAGGAATTGAAAAAATATGGATCGGGACGCTATCGCTGCGGCCAGTTGAACCTGGCCGCGCTGCCGGATGTGCTGGCCCGCCTGCCCAGGCCGTGCCTCAGCGAAGACTGGCTTGCCTATGTCGGCGAAATGAAAGCCACCTTCTATGGCCGCGAAACCAGTTCGACCGCCCGCAAGCTGAACACCCTCTCGCCCTATGACGTCGTGCGCCGCATGAGCGAAATCGCCGACGAGGACGCCATCGTCGCCGCCGACACCGGTGCCGCCGTCTGCTGGCTGCATCAGGCCTTCAAGATCAAGCGTCATCACCTGTTCACGGCCGGCGGCAATTCGCCGATGGGTTATGCGCTTTGCGCCGCGATCGGCGCCAAGCTCGAGGCGCCCGAACGACAGGTCATATCCTATAACGGCGACGGCGGATTCCAGGTCAACATCCAGGAATTGCAGACGTTGAAGCACCTGGATCTCGATGTCGCCGTCGTCATCATGAACAACGGCTGCTACGGCATCATCAAGCAGTTCCAGGACAGTTATCTCGGCAGCCGCTACACCGCGTCGCGCGATGGCTACAGTGCGCCGGATTTCGGACGGATCGCGCATGCCTATGGGCTCGGCTATGCCAGGATCGAGCGGATGGAGGACCTGACGCCCGATCTGTTCCGCCGCGGCGCGATCATCATCGACGTCATCTTGAGCGAGCATACCTTGATCGAACCGAAACTCGAGATGGGCCGGCCGATCAATGACCAATATCCCTATCTCGCCGACGAGGATTATCGGCGGGGCAACCGGTTCGTCGATTATCCGAGGCCGGCCGCACTTTTGGCCACGGCAGCATCCAAAGCCGACGGCCTGCGCGAAGGCAGCTCCGGCGAGGGCACCTGAGATATGAGATTGCTCGTCACGGGAGCGGCAGGTTTTGTCGGTTCGGCGGTGGCCGGCGAGGCGGTCCGATCAGGCCACGATGTCGTCGGCATTGTTCGCCCGAAGGCGAGTGCGCAAACCTTCGGTGACGTGCCGTCCCCATTCCTGTCTGTCGCCGCCGATTTCCGCGACGGTGCTGCGATGGCCGAAATCATCCGCCGGACACGCCCGGACGTCGTTGTCCATATCGGCTGGAGCGGGGTCGACGGCGCCAGCCGAAACGGCATTGCGCAGATCAACGACAATATCGCGGCGGCTTGCGCCCTGGTCGAGGCCTGCGCCGAAGCCGGCGTTCGAAAGTTCGTCGGCATCGGGTCCCAGGCCGAATACGGCTTGCTCAGCGGCAAGGTGAGCGAAGACCAGCTTCCCATGCCGACATCCCTGTATGGCGCGACCAAGCTGTCGGTACAGCTGCTGACGCGGCAGTTGGCCGCGCAATCCGGATTATCCTTCGCCTGGCTGCGCCTGTTCGCCGCCTATGGGCCGGGCGATCGACCCCACTGGCTCATTCCCTCGTTGATCGAGACCATGCTTGACGGGCGCCGCCCGAAAACGACCGTGGGAACGCAGCGCTGGGATTATCTTTATATTGACGACGTCGCGCGTGGGATCCTCGCCGTGGCCGAGACGGAGGCCGCCGAGGGGGTCTTCAATCTCGGATCCGGCGTGCCCGTGCCGGTACGGACTGTCGTCGAGCATATTCGCGATCTGGCCGCGCCCGGCATGGACCTGGTCTTCGGCGAAATTCCCTATGGTCCGGCTCAGATCTGGCATCTCGAGGCCGATGTGACGCGGCTGAAGATCGCAGCCGGATGGGCGCCTCAGGTTGAAATCCAGGCCGGCCTGGCCAGGACGGTGGCCTGGCATCGCGAGCGCCGCCGGCAAAGCCAGACGAATGGTCTGACCAGCGGAGACGGCGTCCGTGTTTGATCCGCGGCGCCTTCTCCGGGACGCTCCGCTTCGACGTTTCGTCCTGTTCCTGGCCGTAGGTGTCCTCAATACGGTGTTCGGCTACGGCCTCTATTTCGGCCTGTCCTTGACCGGCCTGTTGCCAGAAATGGCCTTGCTGTTCGCCACCATCGTCGGTGTCCTTTTCAATTTCCTGACGACCGGGCGGCTGGTCTTCGACAACCGCGACCGGCGCAAGTTCGGCAGGTTCATTGGCGTCTATGCCGCGATCTACGTGCTCAACGCCCTGCTGCTCCGAGGCCTGATCTCCGCCGGGTTCAGCCCTCAGCTGTCACAGCTTCTGCTTCTGCCGGCGATTGTGGTCGTCAACTTCGCCGCCATGCGGCTTTTCGTCTTCCAGAGTGAGGCTATCAGGTGAAGACAATCACTGTCGTTTCCCCCTGCTACCAGGAAGAGAGCAATGTTCGCGCCTGTTATGAGGCCGTGAAGCTGATCTTCGAGAGGGACCTGCCCGGCTATCGCAGGGAGCACATATTCTCGGACAATGCCTCGACCGACGGCACGGTCGAGATCCTGCGCGACATCGCCGCCAAGGACGATAATGTCAAAGTCATCGTCAACTCGCGCAATTTCGGCCCGTTCCGCTCCATGTTCAACGGGCTGCGCTATGCGACCGGCGACGCGATCCTGGTCTTTCTGCCAGTCGACCTCCAGGACCCTCCGGAACTCATTCCTGAATTCGTCCGCCATTGGGAAAACGGCATCGAGGTCGTTGCCGGCGAGCGGGCGAACCGGGAGGAAACGGCGCTCCTGCGCCTGTGCCGGAACATTTTCTACCGGATCGTCAATGGTCTGTCCGACTTCGAGATCCCCGAGGGGGTCGGCGAGTTCCAGCTGATCGACCGCAAGGTCTGGCAGGCGGTGATCGCGCGGGACGACCATTATCCCTATATCCGCGGGATCATCGCGTCCTGTGGCTTCAAGCGGCTGATCATTCCCTACACGTGGCGGGCGCGCAAACAGGGGATTTCGAAGAACAATCTGCCGCGCCTGATCGACCAGGCGCTCAACGGCATATTTTCGTTCACCAATGCGCCCATGCGCTTCTGCACCCTGGTCGGTTTCGGCCTCGCCGGTCTGTGCATGCTCTATGCGTTCTATTCCCTCCTCGCTTATTTTCTGACCCCGCATCTGGCGCCCCGCGGCATTCAGACCATCATCGTCTCGCTGTTCTTCCTCTCCGGCGTCCAGCTGGCCTTTATCGGCATGCTCGGCGAATATGTGACGTCGATCCATTCACAAGTGCGCCGCGGGCCCATGGTGGTTGAGCGCGAGCGCATCAATATTCCGGCGGAGCCTGCGCCGAAATAGGGTGGAACTTGCCGACACGGCCGGACGATGCCGCGCATTCGGGGCGTGGAAGAACGGTCGGCCGTCTGATCGGAACGCGTCGTCCGGGGGTTCGGTCGCGCCTCTCGCCGGGAGGGCCGGCTTGGCTGATGGCGGGCGCTGGTCGCGCCTGCTACGTGTTCGATGGCTGGGGCCGCTTCGCCAGGGCCGGCATTTCGAAGCGTCTCGCCCTCCCATCCCGTTCCCAAAAACCAGCGGGGCGGCCCGGTTGCCCGAGCCGCCCCACATGATCACGCAGCGACAGCCTTAAATCGTCATTCCAGGCAGTCGAGCGGCAGGACCGAGGGGTCGGCGCTCTGCAGGATGTCGGCGGCGCGCATCGACTGGCCGGCATTTTCTTCGTTCGGGGTCACCTTGTTGGCTTCCAGGAAGGCGCGGACCAGGTCGAGCTTGATGCCGAAATTGATGTTCTGGGCGGTGCGCTCGCCGGAGATCTTGTCGATCTGCGAGACGACGACGCCGACGACATGGCCGAACTCGTCGAGCACCGGTCCGCCGGAATTGCCGGGCTGGGTGGGGGCGCTGTACTGGAACCGGCTCTGGTCGCCGAGAGCGCCGCGCATGCCGCTGACGAGACCCTCGGTGACATTGACGCCGCCGAGCTGCGAGCGGGCGGGGTAGCCGACCAGCACGACCCTTTCACCGGCGCGGATCGGCGTCTGGCTGCCGGCGCGCAGCGACAAGGCAGGGGTGGTGGCGCCTTCCTCCTGCAGCAAGGCGAGATCGGCGCCTTCGTCCTGGGCGATCATGCGCAGCGTGACGCGCTTGCCGTCGGGACGCGAAATCGCGACCGTGCCGCAGCCGTCGACGACATGCTGGTTGGTCAGCACGTGCCCGGTGGCGGAGACATAGAAACCGGTGCCGGTGGAAGCGAGATTGCCCACCCGCGGCGGCCGGCCGACCGAAATCTCCGGTTTGGCGCAGAGATCCTGGTCGCGCTGCTCGGCCGTCTGGCCGCCTTCATAGACGAGTTTCAGGTCCCAGCGGCAGCCGCCTTCCTCGGGAACCCGCAGCTCCAGGCGGAAGCGCCGGGGCAGGGTCTCCGAGCCGAGCCGGTCGTCGCCCCAATGGGTGTCGCTCACCGGGGTCAGATAGAGTTCGCGCACATCGGTGCGGCCCTGGTTGAGGAACACCAGGCGCCGCCCGCCCTCCGGGCCGCCGCCGTCGATGCGGAAGGCATTGGGGCCGCCAAAGGCGACCTCGCGGCGGTCGCAGATGTTCTGCCGCATGCGCCGCTCCTCGCGGCCGCCCTGATAGACGATGCGGAAGTCGAAATTGCACTGGTCGTCACGCTCGACCTGGGTCGAGAAGCGCGCGCCCGGCGCGATGCGGTTGCTGCCGAGCCGATCCTCGCCCCAGGTGCTGACCTTGGAGGACGAGATGAACAGCGACTCGATCGGGTTGGTGCCTTCGTTCAGCACCGCCACCTGCGACAAGCGCGGCGCCTGCGCAGCCTGGTTCGGCGCGGTCTTCTGCGCGCCGCGGCCGGGCGCCAGCGCCGGTCCGGTGAAGGACAGCTCGCGGGTCTCGCAGAGATTGACGTTGGGACGCACCTCCTCGCGGTTGTTGTCGAAGGTGACGCGCACGTCATATTGGCAGCCGCGGCCGCGCGGCATGCGCAGGGTGAACGAATTGCGCGCCGAGATCACGTCGCTGCCGAGCCGGTCGCGGCCCCAGGAATTGGCGCGGGCCTCGCGCACGTTCATGGTCTGGATGGTGATGCTGCCGCGGTTGAAGATCTCGACCTGCAGCTGTTCCTGCGGCGCGCCGGCCGTGCCGGGAGGGCCGCTCGGCGCGGGATTGCGGTCGCTGCCCTGGAACACCACCTCGCGATTGGTGCACAGATTGCGCCCCGTGAGCGTCTGGTCGTCGCTGCCCTCGAAGGTCGCGGTCACGTCGTAGACGCAGCCCTCCCGGCGGGTGAAGCGGCCGGTATAGGTTGCGCCGTCGGAGAGCACGGCCGAGCCCAGGATGTCGTCGCTGTCGTCGCCGTTGGGCGAGGTCAGCTTGAGCGTCTGCAAGGTGTTGCCGGTGCGGTTGCGCACCACGAAAAGGGCGATCGGGCCAGCCCGCTGCAGGTCCTGCGCCGTCGTCTCCGTGCGGCCGTCGAGGCTCAGTTCGGGGCGCTGGCAAAGGTCGATGCCGAAACGGCTTTCCTCGCGCCCTTCGGCATAGATCGCGCGCACGTCGAAGCGGCACTGCTGCTGCGCGTTGAGGCGGAAGCGCGTGCGCCTGCCGGCCGCGACCGTGTCGCTGCCGAGGCGGTCCTCACCCCAGGACGCCTCGTCGGTCGGCGCCACGAAGAGATATTGCAGGATCTGGTCGGAACGGTTGTAGACGGTGACCTCAGGCGAACGTGCAGCCGGGCGCTGGCGCTGCTGGGCTTCGGCGCCTGATAGCGAGACCAGGGTGGCGCAGGCCACCGCCGCCAGGGCGAGACGGGCGGGCATCATGGGGAAAACCGACATGGACGAAGAATCTCCACTCTCGCGTCCCATCCCAGGGCGGGGCGCCTGATGTTGATGATTTAGGCGGGGTGGGTTTCTGCAGGATTTCGCCAGGACGTGGCATAACCGTGGCGAACCGCGCGCCCTGAAATCCACCTGAAATCTTTTTGCCGACCGGCACGGGCAGAGCCCGGGCCTCGCGCTGCGGCGTCGCCGCGGCCATCGGGGGTTGTCGCCACACCTCGATCATGCCGCGATCGTAACCCGTGCCGACCGTTCGGGCTAGGGCTGCATCAGCGCCTTGGCCACCGCCATATAGGCCGGCAGCGAGATCGGGTCGTTGGCCGCATTGGCGGCGACCGGATGCGACGCGTAGCGGACGATCACCATTTCGGCTTTCGGATCGACATAGATGCTCTGTCCATGAATGCCGCGGGCCATATAGGCCCCGTGTTCGTTGTGGCTCACCCACCACATGTTCCGGTACGACCAGCCGGGCAGGGTCGCATAGCCGGCTTTGGCGAAATGCCCCCGGTCGCCGCCGCGCTCGATATCCTCGACGACTGCGGCCGGGATGATCTGCTGGCCGTTGAAGCGCCCGCGATTGCGCATCATCTCGCCGAAGCGGGCAAGGTCGCGCAGCGTCGTGTTGAGCCCGCCGCCGCCTGATTCGGTGCCGATCGCATCGACCATGAAAAAGGCGTCGCCCTCGGCACCGAGCTTCGACCAGATCTCGCTGGACAGGAGGTCGGCCATCGACTGGTCGCCGACGCGCCGGATGATCCAGGCCAGCACCTCGGCATTGACGGTCTTATAGGCGAAGGCCTGGCCATGCTCGCCTTCCTTCCGCAACTGGGTGAGAAAATCATAGAAGGAGCGGGGCCCCTGGTAATTGGGGCCGGCCGGCAGCATTCCTCCGGCCCGGGCATAGTTCCACACCTCGGCATTGGGGTCGGCATAGTTCTCCGAATACTGCACCCCGATGGTCATATCCATGACCTGCCGCACCGTCGCATCGGCATAGGCCGTGCCGGCCATTTCCGGGACGTAGCGGGTGACCAGCGCGGCAGGGTCGAGCTTGCCCTGGGCCGCCAGGACCGCCGCGAGCGTCCCGACGACGGACTTGGTCAGCGACATCGCGATATGCGGCCGATGGGCGTTGAGCGCGCCGAAATAGCGCTCATAGACGAGCTGGCCGCGGTGCAGCACCAGAATGCCGTCGGCATAGGTTCCAGCCAGCGCCTCCTCGAAGGTCATGGCCTTGCCGTCCAGGCTGGTGAACCGGATGCCACCGAGGTCGCGTTCGGCTGGTGGCAGCGCGGCGACCGGCGCCTCGCCGCGCCAGACCGCCGCGGTCGGGACCAGCTGACGCATGTTGCTGAAGGTCCAGCGGGTCGCGGGGAAGCGATAGCCCGAGCCGTTGTCGAAGCGGACGGTCCGGTCGGCCGGCGGCGGGAAGCCGCGCATGATGCCGAGCCGGGCCGGATCGCTGTCCGCGGCGCTCGGAAAGGTCGGGGGGGTCTGGGCGAGGGCGGGCGAGAAGCCGCCGACGACGAGGCCGGCGGCGAGGCCGAGGGTCGATCGGATATGATGACGCATGGCTTGTGTGAGGGCTCGACGGGTTGTGGACGGAGAGGCCGGATCGCGGAATGCGTGCCCGGAACTCTATGCCCGCCCGCAAGCGATGCCAATTGCCCAGATGCGGTCGCGCGCGGCATCCAACAATCCCGCCAGGTGACGAATTCCACCCCGTTGATGGGCCGTCCGGCGCGCCACGTGCCACCGCTCTTTCGCCATCTGGCCACTGCGCGATCGCCCTGGACCGTACCGCCGGCCGCGTCGGCGGAGACGCCGCGCCAAAGTGCGTTCTCCAAGTTGTAGTCTTTATAAAAATCACATTTTACCAGAAATAGAGCAATTTTCTCTGCGGTGGATAGCACGATTCAAATTTGTTGAAATGACTTAAGGCGCATTGAGGATGTCGGCGCTTTTAAAGTGTAACAATTACAAAGTGAAACGTTGTCGCAGGGGCGTATTGAATCGATAATATTGGTCATATAGTTGTCTTCGACGATTGTTTCTGAGTCGAATGCCATGATAGGTGGCTCTGCCGACAGGAGATCGACATGGCCTCGACACGTCCCCGAAAGACCTATCCGATTGCGGCCATCCTGCTCTTGTCGCTTGGCGAAGACGTGCTCGCGCAAGCATCGTCGTCTGCCCACGAGGAGCTGCCTCCCATCGAGGTGCAGGTCCGGTCCGCGCCTCCATTGCCGTCGACAGGCACGGTCGGACAGCCGCCGGTGCCCTATGCGGGCGGTCAGGTCGGAACCGGCGCGCGCCTCGGCATGCTGGGCAATCGCTCGTTCCTGGCGACGCCGTTCAACGTGACGGGCTATACTGGGAAACTGATCGCGGACCAGCAGGCCAGAACGATCGCCGACGTCGTGCAAAATGACCCGTCGGTGCGCAACGACGTTTCGCCGTTCAGCGAGCGTGATGCGTTCTTCATTCGCGGCTTCTCGGTCGTTGCCCTCGACACTGCCTTCGACAGCTTGTTCTACATTGCCAATCCGCGCCGCAGCTTCACCGAGGGTGTCGAACGCGTCGAAATCCTGAAGGGCCCAAGCGCTTTTCTCAGCGGCGGCCTCGCCCGTGTCGGCGGCACGATCAACCTCGTTCCCAAGCGCGCCACCGACGAGCCGCTGACGCGGGTCACGACATCCTTCGCCAGCCGGGCGCAGATCGGAACCCATGTCGATATCGGCCGCCGCTTCGGCCCGGCCAACGAGTGGGGCATGCGGCTGAACGCCTCCTATCGCGGCGGCGCGACGCCTTTGGACAACAATGCCATCGAAGTCGGCGTGGTCGCGCTGGGCCTCGATTATCGCGGCGAGCGGTTCCGTGCGTCGCTGGACCTGACCCATAGCAGGCAGGACGTCACGGCGCCGACATCGCTGTTCAATTCAGTCGCGCCGAACATTCCCATTCCCAGGGCGCCGAACAACCGCCTCAACACGGCGAGCTCGCTCGAATATATCGACAGCCGCTACAACATGGCGGCTGGGCGGGTCGAATACGACCTTCTGCCGCAGGTGACGGTCTATGCCGCGGGCGGCATCAGCCGCTATTACGAGGACTTCCTGCAATCATCCTACCGGATCACCAGCGCGACCGGGCAGGCGACCAACACGCTCGCCATTCAGCCCCAGGAAATCCAGGGATTGACCGGCGAGGTGGGTTTGCGCGCCCAGTTCGACACCGGCTTTATCGGTCATCAGTTGAACGTCTCGGCGGTCCAGGCGGAGAACCGCAACTTCCGCGGCGGTTTCAATCCGATCGCCCTGCCGAGCTGGGTCACCAATATCTACAATCCGGTCTACCTGCCGCGGGGCTCGTTCCCGTCGATGACCTTGCCGCGCTCCAATTCGCTGCCGCTGTTCACGCAACTCACCGCGCGCAGCATAGCGATCTCGGACACCCTGTCGCTCGGCGGCGACCGCATCCAGCTGACGCTCGGCGGGCGCTATCAGTCCATCGACCTGAGAAGCTATGGCACCCGTCCGGGGCCGACGCTCGGCGCGCTGGCGACCAGCTACCAGGAGGGCAAGTTCACGCCCGCCGTCGCCCTGGTGGTCCGTCCGTTCGAGCGCCTGTCGATCTACGGCAACTATGTCGAGGCTCTCACCGAAGGGCCGACCGCTCCCGCGACGGCGGCCAATGCCAATGCGGTCTTCGCCCCCACCGTCAACAAGCAGATGGAGGTCGGCGTCAAATACGATCTCGGCACGGTGGCGCTCACGGCTTCGCTGTTCGAGATCCGGCAGCCGAACGCCTTCACCGACCCCGCCACCAACGTGTTTTCCGTCAGCGGCCTGCAGCGCAACCGTGGCGCCGAACTCGTCGTCTTCGGCGAGCCGACCCCCGGCGTGCGGCTGCTGGGCGGCGTGACCTTCATCGATGCGGAGTTGGCCAATACGCTCGGGGGCAGGTTCAACGGCAACACCGCTCCCGGCGTCCCGGCCGTCGCGGTCAACCTCTACGGTGAATATGATGTGCCGTCGTGGCTGGCTGCGGGCCTGACCCTGACCGGCCGCGTCATTTATTCGGGCAAACAATTCTACGACCAGGCGAATACGCAATCGATCCCGGCCTGGACCCGTTTCGACGCCGGCCTGCGCTACGTCTTCCAGAGGCCGACGGGCAAGGACGTGACCATCAGGGTGGCCGTCGAAAACGTCTTGAACACGTCCTATTGGGCCACGGCCTCCAGGGGCTTCCTGAGCGTCGGCGCCCCGCGCACGGTCATGGTCTCGACAACCTTCGATTTCTGACCTGCCGGCTCGGGTGCCGCCGGGCGTTTGCCTCAAGCTATCCGGCACGCTCGCTCCGCTTCGCATTCCTGCTTCGTGTCGAACTCCCGTTCAGTTCCGGATCCTGGCCGATGACGATGCCCACGAGACATCTGTTTGATCGTAGCGAGAGCGGCCCGCCCGTCTCGAAGGGCCGGCTTGCCGGCGCGGCCATGAGCTGCCTCCGCCGCCTTGCTGTGGTGCTGTCGCTCGCCGCCTTGCCGGCGGTGGCTCCGGCGGCGGAGGTCGTCGACCTCGCGGGGCGGCGGCTTCAGATCCCCGATCGCGTCGAGCGCATCATCATCGGGGAAGGGCGCTACATCCCCACGCTCGCCATCCTCGACCGGGAGAACCCGGTCGGCCGTCTCGTCGGCATGCTCGGGGATTATGAGGACATCGACCCGGCGAACTATGCCCGTTACCGCGCCCGCTTTCCCGATATCGACAAGGTCCAGCGCATCGGCCGCAGCGCGCGCGACAGCTTCAGTGTCGAGCAGGCCATCGCCGCCCGGCCCCAACTGGCGATCTTCGGCCTCGGCGGTCATGGGCCGGGAACACGCTCCACGGAGGTGATACGCGCGCTGGAGGCCGCCGGCGTCGTCATCGTCTTCGTCGATTTCCGCAGCGATCCGCTCGTCAACACGCCGCGTTCGCTCGAACTGCTCGGCAAGGTTCTCGGCCAGGAGGCGCGGGCCGCGGAATTTCTGTCGGCCTGGCGCGCGGCGCTTGCGACCGTCACCGAGCGCCTCGCGCGCGAAAAACCGGCCCCGGCCCGCGTCTTCGTCGAGAGCCGCGTCGGTCTCGGCAGAGGCTGCTGCGAGACCATGACCCGCGGCATGATGGGACGCTTCGTCACGGCCGCCGGCGGCGTCAATGTGGCCGACGCCATCCTGCCCGGCGAGGCCGGCGTCGTCAGCCTCGAATGGCTCATCGCCAATCCGCCCGACGTCTATATCGGCACTGCGATCGGCAGCGGCCGGCGCGACGCGGCATCGTGGCTGGCCCTGGGCGCCGGCGTCACCGAGGCGGCGGCCCGTGCGCGCCTCGCCGCCTCGCTCGCCCGGCCGGGCATTGCCGACCTCCCCGCCGTCGCGCAGGGGCGGGCACACGCCATCTGGCACCACTTCTACAATTCGCCCTTCAATGTCGCCGCGGTTCAGGTCTTCGCGAAATGGCTGCACCCCCAGCTTTTCGCCGATCTCGAACCCGAGGGCCTGCTCGCCGATCTGCACAACCGGTTCCAGCCCTTCCCGCTCGACGGGGCCTATTGGGTGAGCAGCAAATGACCGTGACCCACGCGGTGCCTCGCACCGAACGGGATGTGGATGTACGAGGCGATCGCCAGGGCCGCCGCATGCGCGGTCGCCGCGAGCCTCGCTCCCGGGGATGGCGCGCCGGCGCCGCCCTTTTTCGGAGCGCGCGCGCATGACGAAACCGGCGCACGGCCCGGCCCCGGCCAGTCTCGGCGGCGCTGCCCGTCATGGCGGGAGAGCCGCGGGCCCGCCGCCGTCGCGCGTCGCGCTTTCGGACGCCGGCGAGCGTGTGCTGACGCTTTATGCGGCCCAGCTCCGCAAGCGGGCATTCATCGTCGCCACCTTGCTGGCCGCTGCCGTCATGGGCCTCTTCCTCGACCTGACGACGGGTCCTTCCGGGCTGCCGTTCCGCCAGACATGGGCCGCCCTGACCGGGGCTCCAGAGGCCGGCCGGGCGGCGGAAGTCATCGTCTGGCACGTCCGCCTGCCGATCGCCGCGATGGCGATCCTCGTCGGCATCGCGCTCTCGCTCGCCGGCGCGGAGATGCAGACCATCCTCGACAATCCGCTCGCCAGCCCCTTCACGCTGGGCGTCTCGGCGGCGGCGTCGGTCGGCGCGGCGCTGACGATCGTGCTCGGCTTGAGCCTGCCCTATCTGCCGTCCAGCCTCGCCGTGGCGGGCAATGCCTTTCTGTTTGCCTTCGGATCGGTGCTGCTGCTCCAGGCTCTGGCGCGCAGGAGCGAGGGCGGACCCTATCTCCTGGTGCTTTTCGGGGTCGGCCTCGTCTTTGCCTTCAATGCGCTGCTCGCCCTGGTGCAGTTCCTGGGATCGGCGGAAGCGCTGCAGGAACTCGCCTTCTGGACGATGGGCAGCCTTGCGCGCGCCGACTGGACGGCGATCGCCATCCTGGCCTCGGTGGTCACGATCATCGCTCCCTGCTCGTTCGCCGCGTCCAGCAGCCTGAACGCGCTGCGCCTGGGCAACGACCGGGCGGCGAGCTACGGCATCGACGTTGGGCGCCTGCGTTTCCTGTCGCTGCTGCGGTCGAGCCTGCTCGCTGCGACGGCGGTCGCCTTCGTCGGCACGATCGGTTTCGTCGGGCTCGTCGGGCCTCATATCGCCCGCATGCTGATCGGCGAAGACCACCGCTTCTTCCTGCCGACCGCGGCCCTGACGGGCGCGGTGGTCATGTCGTTCGCCTCGATCGCCAGCAAGCTGGTCGTCACCGGCGCGCTGCTGCCGGTGGGCATCGTCACATCGCTGGTCGGATTGCCGGTCTTCTTCATCCTGATCATGCGGCAGCGGCGGCGATGACGCGCGCTCCGGAAACACTGGCGATCGGCGGTCTGAGCGTCGGTTATCCCGGCCGGCCGGTCGTCGAGGGCTTCAGCCTCGCGCCGATCGCACCCGGCAGCGTGACCGCCATTGTCGGTCCGAACGCGGCCGGCAAGTCGACCCTGCTGCGCGGGCTCGCCGGCCTCTTGCCCGTCACCGGTTCGATCCGGATCGGCCCGGTCGAGCTGGCCGGCGCCGCCAGGCGCGAGCGGACGCGGCATGTCGGCTTCATGCCCCAGAGCCTTCCGGCCGACGCCCGGCTGAACGTCCTGGAAGCGGTGGTCGCGGCGCTCGCGGTCAATGCCTTTGATGGGGCCGCCCGGTCGCGGGTCGAGACACAGCGGCAGGCCATGGCGGTGCTGGAGCGGCTCGGCATCGCGGAACTGGCGCTCGAGCCTCTCGATGCTCTCTCGGGCGGGCAACGCCAGCTTGTCAGCCTCGCTCAGGCCATCGTGCGGGAACCGGTCATCCTGCTTCTGGATGAGCCGACGAGCGCGCTCGATCTTCGTCATCAGGTGCAGGTGATGCGGATCGTCCGCGACCTCGCCGATGGCGGGGTCATCGTGATCGCGGTCCTGCATGATCTCGCGCTCGCGGCACGCTGGGCCGATCGGGTGGCCGTGCTCGGTCGCGGCAGGCTGGTTGCCGAGGGGGCGCCGCAGGCCGTGCTGACCCCCCGATTGCTCGCCGAGGTCTACGGCATCGTCGCCCGGGTGGAGCCGTGCTCCGCCGGCACCTTGCAGATCATCGTCGACGGACTGGATGAGGACAGGGGAGCGCGGCAATGGCCGACATGATCGCACGCGCCGGTGATCACACCCGGATCGATGTGATGCCGCAGCTCCTCAGGTCGATGCGGTCGAGGCACGCCGGCGCGACGCCGGCCCGCCGCCGACCGGTCACGGAACAGGCCTCTTTGCTTTAGCCGCAGTGTCTCGCGGCCCATCCGGCCGCGACCAATGTTCGAACGAGGTTCGGTCGTCATGCCAGCATCGTCTCAACAGGTTGCCGAAGCGGCGGCCTTCCGCAGTTTCGCCAACGGTTATCTGCGTGAGATCGACCCCGGCATCGGGGTCCGCCACGCCTTGCCGGATGGTCCTCCGGCAGCCTGCGTGGAATGGAGCCTGCGCCGGCAGCGCGCCGTGATCCGCGCCGAGATCCTGTCTCCTTCGTTATGCGGCCCGCACGGCTTCGGCCGTCTGTGGACCCGCCATCTGCACGAGCCGCGCTGGCGCCGCCTCGCGCCGATGCGCGCGATTCAGGACCTGCTCGGCGAGGCCTATGCCCGGGTCGACGCCGGCGGCGGCGAGACCGCGCGCGGGCACGAGCTGGAACTGCTGGGGCGCATCCTCGACAGCTATCGCGAGACGGCCCGGCAACTCGATCTCGCCGCGCGGGAGACAAGCGAGGATACGAGCTTCATTGGTGCCGAGCGCTCGCTTGTTTTCGGCCATTGGCTGCACCCGACGCCCAAGAGCCGGCAGGGCCTCACGTCCTGGCAGGCGCGTGTCTACGCTCCCGAGGAGGAGGGAACGTTCCAGCTCGCCGTGTTCGCCGTCGATCGTGGCATCGTCCGCCACGCCTCGGCGGGGCCTCGCCCGGCGCCGGAGATCGCACGGGAACTCCTCGGATCCGACGCCGCGCGGCTGCCGCTGCGTCCCGCAGAGATCGCTCTTCCCATGCATCCGCTCCAGGCCGACGCGCTGATGCTGCAGCCTCATGTCGCCGCGCTGGTGGATGCCGGCCTCGTTCGGCGCCTCGGCGCGGCGGGCCCGCGTTTCACCGCCACCTCGTCGCTGCGGACCGTCTATGCTCCCGACAGCCCCTGGATGGCGAAATTCTCGCTTCCGGTCACCATCACCAATTCGCTGCGCGTGAACCGGATCGCCGAGCTCGAAGCGGGCGTTGCGATGGCGCGGCTGCTTGGGCGGAGCGGCTTTGGAGCGCGCCATCCGGCCTTCCGGATCCTCTTCGACCCGGCCTATCTCACATTGCGCTGCCCCGACCGCGCGGAAAGCGGTTTTGAGACCGTGCTGCGCGAGAATCCCTTTCGCGGTGGTGCCGAGCGTGGGGTCGCGACCGTCGCCGCGCTGACCGCCGAGCCGCCTCCGGGCAGGCGGTCCCGGCTGGAGACGCTGCTGCGCCGTGTCTGCCCGGATCATGCCGATGCGGTTTCGCGCGCCGCGCGGATATGGTTCGGTCTCTATCTCGATTGCATGCTCGAGCCTCTGGTCGCGCTGTATGACGAGCACGGCATCGCGCTCGAGGCGCATCAGCAGAACGCGTTGCTCGATGTCGCCGACGGTTGGCCGCGCCGGGGGTACTACCGCGACAACCAGGGCTTCTATCTCTCCGAGGCGGCCCGGCCTCGGCTTCTGCGGGACGCCCCGGAGACGGCCGGCGTCGCCTCGCTCTACTTCGCGGACAGCGAGATCCGCCGCCGCCTCGCTTATTATCTCGTGGTCAACCAGATCTTCTCCGTGGTGTCGCGCATGGGCCATGACGGGCTGGTCCGGGAGGAGATCCTCATCGACGACCTGGCCCGCCGGCTGGAGCAGATGGCGGGCCGCATGACGGGAGCGGGCCGGGCCTTCGCTCGTTCGGTTCTGGAGGGGCCGACGATCTGCACCAAGGCCAATTTGCGCGTTCGCCTGTCGGACCGTGACGAGCTGGCCGCGGGCGACGGAACCGACAATTACATGGACATGCCGAATCCGCTCGACATCCGGGCGCGGGCGCGGGCGCGCGGCGAGGCCAATCGTGCCCTTGCCTCTTGAAGCCGTGCACCGGCCGGAGGAGCGCGTCCTGCGGCAACTGGCGGAGGCGGCCCTCTTCGAGGGCATGGCCGAACGCGACGCGGCATGTGCCGAAGTCCCGGGGCCGTTGCAATGGCACATCGGGGCGCAGCGGTTCCGCGCCACCGGCGCGACCGGTCCGTTCGGGCGCCTTCGCCTCGAACCCATGACGATCGAAATGGCGGCGCCGGACGGATCCTGGCGCACCGCCGATCTCGACGCCTTCGTTGAAGCCCTTCCCGCGACGCCGGAGCGCAGAGCGCGATTGCTGGACGAGCTCCGGCAGACGGTCGAACTCTGCCGTTGGAACGCCGAGACCCTTGTTGCCCCGAACCGCCGCGCCCTAACCTTTGCCCAGCTCGACGCCGCGCTCTGGGAAGGCCATCCCTACCACCCCAGTTTCAAGGCGCGTACCGGCTTCACCCTGGAGGACCACCGCCGCTATGGGCCGGAATGCGCCGAGCCGTTCCGGCTGCAATGGCTGGCGGTTCGCCGGGATGCGATCGCGGTTTCGTTGCCGGGCGCAGAGGTCGACTTCTGGCGGACGGAGCTCGGGGAGGGCTGGGAGCTCCTGGCGCGCCGCCTCGGCGAAGCGGGCCTTTCCCTTGAGACCCATGCTGTCTTGCCCGTGCATCCCTGGCAGATGCGGCATCTCGGGGAGGGGGCGCTGCGGCCCTGGCTGGCCGAGCGCCGCGCGGTCATGCTCGGCGCCGCCGGCTGGCGCTACGTCGCCAGCCAGTCCCTGCGCACGCTGCACAATCTCGACGACCCCAGCGCCAGCAGCGTGAAGCTCGCCATGGGCCTCGTCAGCACGTCGAGCCTGCGAAATCTCGACCCGCATTTCGTGCTGACGGCGCCGATGCTCTCCGAATGGCTGGCGGGGCTTGTCGCGGATGACCCGCTGCTGCGCGGCCGCTACCGGATGGACATTCTGCGGGAATACGCCTCCGCGCTCGTCGACCCCGCCGGGCCGCTCGCAGGACAGCTCGGCGTGCTCTGGCGCGAGGCGCCGAGGCTGGCCCCGGGCGAGGCCGCGGTTCCCTTCAACGCGCTGATGATGCGGGAGGCCGATGGCGCAGCCTTCGTGTCTCCCTGGCTGGCGCGCCACGGGCTCCTGGCGTGGCTCGACCGCCTCGTCGAGGTCGCGGTGCTGCCGGTCTGGCACCTGCTTGTCGCTCACGGCGTGGCGCTCGAGGCGCATGGCCAGAACATGATCCTGGTCCATCGCGACGGCTGGCCGGAGCGGGTGATCCTCCGCGACTTCCACGAAAGCGCCGAATACGCGCCGGACTTCGTATCCGACCCGGCCCGGGTGCCGGATTTCGCCGCCATCGACCCGGCCCATGGCGGCCCGGTGGACGACCGTTTCCACGCCATGTGTTCGGCCGCCGTGCTGGCCGAGCTCGTCACCGACAGCCTGTTCGTCTTCAGCCTCGCCGAGGTCACCCATCTCCTGCATCGGCTGCATGGGCTGGACGAGGCGGACTTCTGGGGCCGGCTCGGCCTCCGCCTGCGGCGTCACGCGACGGAGCACGGTCTGGAGAACCGGCTGGCCCGGCTTCGCATCGACGCGTGTCAATTGCGGGTCGAAGCACTTCTGTCGCGCAAGCTCGGACTGGACGAGGCGCGCTGCAGCCGCCTCGTGGCCAACGCCCTCCTTCCCCCTGAACAACCCTCGGGAGACGTCATGATCGAGATCGACGAGCGCATGATGACTGCGGTGGAGATGGATGTCGCGATCCGGCGGGTCGCGACGCAAGCGCGCCTGCAGGGTGGCAAAGGCGAGCGTGTCGCCGCGCGCCTGCGCGACACCACCGAATGCCTGGCCTTCATTCTCGCGGCGCGCCGGCTCGGCGTGACGCTCCTGCCGATCCATCCGGCGCTGCCCGACGAGGGCGCGCGCCGGCTCGCCGAGCGCGCCGGCTGCCACCGTCTGTTCCTCGACGATCTGGAGGGCGAGATCCTGGCGGGAGCGGCCCCTCCGGTTCCCGGCGATGGGCAATTGCTCCAGATGAGCTCCGGCACCACCGGCGATCCCAAATGTATCGCGCGCCAGTGGAGCGCCGTGGAACGCGAGATCGAAAGCTATGTCTCGGCCTTTGCCGAGCCGGAGGCGATGACACCGGTCATTGCCTGCCCGATCACCCATTCCTACGGGCTGATCTGCGGATTGTTCGTCGGCCTGCGTCGCAGCCGGGCGCCGGTGGTGCTGGACCACACCAATCCGAAATATCTGCTGCGGCGCCTGCGCGAGATCGATCGACCGCTGCTCTATACCTCGCCGGCCATGCTGCACACGCTCGCCCGGCTCACCCCCGAAGGCGAGCGCATTCACGCCGCGATGACCTCGGGCACGGTCCTGCCCGGCCCCTGGTTCGAGGCCATCCGCGGCCGCGTCGTTCACCTCTTTCAGCAATATGGCTGCTCGGAGGTCGGCTGCATCGCGGTGAATCCGGACCTGCGCCAGCCCGACGCCATCGGCCGTCCCCTGCCTCACCATCGTGTCCTGGCCGGCGAGAGCGCGGCACATCCCGCCGAAATTGTCGTCGAGAGTGAGGCCGGGCAGGTTCGCACCGCCGATCTCGGCTATGCACGCGCCGACGGCATGCTGATCTTCGTCTCGCGCATGGACGACACGATCAACGTGTCGGGCCTCAACGTCTATCCCGGCGAGGTGGAGGACGTCGTGATGGCGATGCCCGGCGTCACCGACGCCGTGGCCTTCGCCCGGCCCGACCCCTTCGCGGGCGAGCGCGTGACGCTTCTGTTCAGCGCCGAGGCGCCGGTGCCGCCCCGCGCGCTGCAGGACTGGTGCCGCCGCTGGCTTGCCGGCCATCAGGTGCCCGGCGAAGCGGTCCAGGTGACGGCGATCCCGCGCCAGGCCAACGGCAAGATCTCGCGCCGCGAGGTCGCCGAGCGCTATCACGGCGGATTGCTGGCGGAGGTCGTGTCATGACCCGCGAGAGCATCATCGAGGCGATCGGCTCGGTCCTGCGCGAGGAGATGCGTCATCCCCATCTCGACCGCTTCGGCCCACAGGCACGGTTGAACGAGGACCTCTACATCGATTCCGTTCAGCTCCTTCAGCTGATCCTGGCGCTGGAGCTGAACCTCGGCCTGCCGGTATCGGAAGAGGCCTTCAGCCGCCAGGATCTTGTCACCGTCGCCGATCTCGCGGCGATCCTCGCGCCGGAGGCCGAGCGGGAGCCGCCGGCGGCCGAGGCCAGCGCACCCGAGGCGCCCTCGGAAGGCGTCCATGGCGAGATGTCCTACGATCTGAAGATCCATTGCTTCGTCAGCTGCGTCTGCGCCGGACTGAAGACGCGCGGCATCGACCATCGCCCCTTCCACTTCCTGATCTGGGATGCCGAGTTCGCGATCACCGATGGATTCCGGCTCGCCTACCACTCGGATGTCATGGATCACGAGTCGTTCCGCTACTGGTTCGAGCGGCTCTACGGCGTGCCGCTTGTCGCCTGGTACGACCATTCCCGCTCCAAGGACGAGAATGTCGGAACGCTCCTCGACATCCTCGCGCAGCGCAGGCCGGACGAATGCGTGATGGTCATGCTCGACATGTTCCATCTGCCGGAGCGCGAGAACAAGTTCAACCAGAACCCCTTTCCGCACTACCTGTTGCTGGAACTCACCGAAGATCCCGCCGTCTGGCAGGTGCGCGACCACGACTTCCGATGGGAAGGCTTGATCGCGCGCGACAAGCTGCTGAACGCGATCCGCCAGCCCAGCGTCGCCGGCGGCTACCGGTTCGATCACTCGGTCGCCCATCCGCCGGCGGACGCGGATCTCGCCGCCTTCTTCACGGCCTGTTTGCGCCCCGGCGCCAATCCCCTGATCGATGCGGTGCGCAGCATCGTCACGGCCCATGCCGAGGGACAGGGCGGCCTTGCGCTGGCCGATGTCGGCGAGGCGCTGCGTGAGCTGCCCGTCGTCACCATTCGCAAATGGGCCTACGAGCACGGCTTCGCCTTCTTCTGGCGGGCCCTGCGCTGGCCGGACAGCGAGTTTCAGCGGATCTGCGACGAGATCGAGATGCTGGTGAACGGCCTGACGGCCCTGCACTACGCCATCCTGAAGCTTGCCAGGACCGGGGACGCGGCGCTGGTGGCGCCGGTGATCGAGAAGCTCGACGCGCTCGACGCCGTGGAGTTCTCGATCAAGCGGCAGCTCGCGGCGGCCTTCAAGGCCTGGCGTGCCCAGAGCCCCGGCATCGGCCAGGCGGGGCAGGCCCACGAAAGGCTCTCCGCATGAGAGTTTCGCTCTGTACCATCAGCTTCCGGCATCACCTCCTGTCGATCGGCGAGATCGCGCGGTTCGCACGCGGCTGCGGCTTCGACGGCATCGAGCTGTGGGGTGTCCACGCGCGCAATCTCAGCGGCGGCTATCACGCCGAATGGCTCGCCGCCCATGGCCTGCGCGTGCCCATGCTGAGCGACTACCTGCCGCTCGACGCGCCGCGCGACAGCCTGACCGAGCGCATGGCGGATTTTTGCCGGCTGGCACGGAACTGGCGGGCTCCACGGCTGCGCAGTTTCGCCGGCACGAAGGGCAGTGCGATGACCTCGCCCGAGGAGCGTCGGCATATCGTGAGCGGCCTGCGGATGGCGGCCGGCTATCTCGCAGACCACGGCCTGCGGCTTCTGGTGGAAACCCATCCCGGCACGCTGGCCGACACCACCACTTCGCTGCTGCGCCTGCTCGACGAGGTCGATCACCCGGCCCTCAAGGTCAATTTCGACGCGCTCCATGTCTGGGAGGGCGGCGACGATCTCATGGCCGCACATGCCAGCCTGGCCGATCATATCGACTACTATCACCTCAAGAACGTGCGAGGCCGGTCCGACCTCTCCGTCTTCGAGCCCGCCAATGTCTATGCCGCGTCCGGGCGGCGCGACGGCATGACGAGTCTGCTCGAGGGCGCGCTCGACTACGGCCCGTTCCTGGAGAGCCTGCATCCGAATGCCGAGGCCTCGCTCGAATGGTTCGGCGATGCCTGCTTCTCCGTCCTGCCGTCGGACCTCTCCAAGCTCCGCAACATCGCCGCCAAACGGCACGACGCCATGCCCTTCCGCATCGGTGTCGCGGGATGACCACGTCGTCCCCGGGGCCCGGGGACCCGCACCGCCGTCCATGTCGGAATTCGTCTCACCCAACGAGGAAGCTCTCATGCTCGAAAGCCGCGCCGTGATCAGCACACCCAATGCCAGCCGCATCCTTCAACAGCTCTGCAAGCACTGGGCCCATAAATTCGAGACCGAGTTCACCACGACGGCGGGCCGGATCATGCTGCCGCTCGGCGAAACGCGGCTCGCCACCGCTGCCGAGGCCTTGACGATCGAACTGACCGCCGAGGACGCCGAAAAGCTCTCCGGCCTGCGCGATGTCGTCACGCGTCATGTCGAGCGCTTCGCGTTTCGCGAAACCCTCGATTTTGCGTGGTCCTAGGACCGCGGCTGAGGGGTCGCGGCTCTTGGGCTGGACAGGTGCGGCGGCGATGGAGACAGCGAAGCGATGGCGGCTTGGCAGCACGTCCTCATGCGCGCACCACGTCGTATTGCCCTCCACGCGTGATTTCCGCTCGTGGCAATCCATTCGTGGATGGCCGGGACAAGCCCGGCCAAGACGAGAATTGTCCTCGGATGCGCGGGCGCTGGATCGATGGGGCGCAGGATTCGAGCCGTGGCCCGGAATATCGTGACGTCGACACATCGTCTTGCCCGGGCTTGTCCCGGGCATCCACGCATTCATCCGCTCGCGGCATTCCGCCCAGCCCATGCCTCCGTGCCACGCGGCGCACTGCGCGCGGGCAACAAAAACGTCCGTACTGAAATCCGGAGACTGAAATGGATCTGACTATTCGGGCCATGCGCGCCGAGGATGCGCCGGGGATATTCGAAATCTACAACCAGCCGGCTTTCCGGTCCGGAACGCTCGCGCTTCCCTACGAATCCTTCGAAGCGGTCAGGAAATGGTCGGAGCCGCGGTCCCCGCGGGACCTGCATTTGTCGGCGGAATTGAACAGCCGGGTCGTGGGTGCGGCGGCCCTGCGGCCGTTTTACGGGCGGCGCGCGCACGCCGCCGAATTCTGGATCGCGGTGCACGAAGATTTTGCGGGAAACGGCATAGGCTCTCGTCTTCTCGCCGCCATCATCGATACATCGGACAATTGGTTGAATATCCACCGAATTGAGATGACCGTCTTTACCGACAACGAAAGAGCCATTGCCCTCTACAAAAAGTTCGGGTTCGAAATCGAGGGCATGCACAAGGCCGCGACATTTCGGAATGGCGCTTTTGCCGACGCCTATTGCATGGCGCGCTTGCGGTCATCGAGCACGTCTTGAGCGGTCCGTCGCGTGGCGAGCCGGCTGCTCCGGACGAGGGCCGGCGCGCTCGCGCCGGCGGTTGTGCGGGTCATATGATCGGACGGCCGCGGGCCGAACGGAACGCGGCGCGCGGCTGATACACGGGGCGAAGTGCCCAAGGACGCTGGCTCTCCGGATGCCCGATGCCGGCGATGATGTCGCAAAGGCAGCTTCCGCCGGGGGAGAAGTACTGGGCTGAAGATCGGCGTCGGCGGGGGTAGGCGATCGTCCCGCGCCGGGCCGTCGCGGCGAAACAATCCGCGCTGGGGACGGCCCGTCGCGTCACCTTGACGTGCTGGGGAAGAGCTGTTTTGTATCGTGGTTCAATACGATCGTTTTATTTCTTGGGGCGCGGAAATTGGAGTATCGGATTTCGGTCCTGCCTCGTGTCATACGAGGGGGAGACCGGCGCCAGCCCCCCTTGCTGCCGAAAATCCGCACATGACACTGTGCGCGCCTGATCTGTGGAGTTGCTGATGCCGATCCTTCCGAAGGCCGATGTCGTGCTGCGTGGCGGCCGGGTTTTTGTCGCTTATGGCGAGCCGGTCGCCGAGGCGGTGGCCCTCTGGTCGGGCAAGGTCCTGGCCGTCGGCTCATCCTCCGACATGGAGCCGCTGATCGGCCCGAAGACCCGCGTGGTCGAGCTGCGCGGCCGCCTGGCGACGCCGGGCCTGTTCGAGGCCCACGCCCATCTCCTGCCGCTCGGTCTCGGCATGGCCGAGATCGATGCGCGCCCGCATAACGCCCGCACGCTCGACGACCTGCTCGGCCTGATCCGTGCCGAAGCGGCGCGCAAGAAGCCTGGCGAATGGATCATGGCGCGTGGCTACGACCAGTTCGAGCTGGACGTGAAGCGCCATCCCCACCGCACTGAACTCGACGCCGCGGCGCCCGACAATCCGGTCTATCTCGTTCGCGCCTGTGGACATCTCGCCGTCGTCAATTCGCTGGCGCTCAAGCTTGCCGGCGTCACCAAGTCGACGCCGGTGCCATCAGGCGGCGCCATCGAGCAGGTCAATGGCGAATTGACCGGGCTGATGGCCGAGAACGGCCGGGCGCCGGTCAAGGCCGTGCTGCCCGATCCGAGCGACGAGGACCTGGTCGCCGGCATCGAGCGCGGCGCGCGCTATATGAATTCGTTCGGCATCACCAGCACGATGGACGCGGCGGTCGGCATCCGCTCGAAATATCGTGAGATTCCGGCCTATCGGAATGCCGTTCGCACCGGCCGCCAGCCGATCCGCGTCACCCAGTGCCTGCTGGCCAGCCCCGACGGCATTCTCGACCGATGCTATGCCGAAGGGCTCGTCACCGGCTCCGGCGACGACATGCTGCGCATCGGGCCGGTGAAGATCTTCACCGACGGTTCGGCCGGCGGCAAGACCGCGGCCATGTCGGAGGTCTATGCCGGCGAGGAAGAAACCCACGGCATCTTCTGTCTCACCGACAAGGAGATGGAAGAGGCGACCATGGAGGTCCATGCCAAGGGCTACCAGCTCGCGGTTCACGCCATTGGCGATGCGGCCATCGAGCAGACGCTGGTCTCCATGGAGAAGGCGCTGGCGAAATATCCCGACGCCGACCGCCGCCACCGCATCGAGCATTGCGGCTTCAACACCATGGACCAGATGCGCCGCATGCGCCGCGCCGGCATCGAGCCGGTGCCGCAGCCGATCTTCCTTTATGATTTCGGCGATCTCTACCGCTCCGTGATGCCCGACCAGCGGCCCGAGACCAGCTATCCCATGAAGACCTGGATCGAGATGGGCTTCAGGCCCGCGGCCTCGACCGACGCGCCGGTCTGCGACGCCAATATCTATCCGAACATCTATCAGATGCTGACCCGCAAGACCTCGCGCGGCACCGTGGTCGGCGCTTCGGAAAAGATCTCGATCGAGCGGGTCATCCAGGCCTATACCGAGTTCGGCGCCTATGTGAACAAATGCGAGGATCATCGCGGCACGCTGCGCCCCGGCCAGGCTGCCGATATCGCCGTGTTTTCCCGCGACCTGCTGACCGCGACGCCGGAACAGATCCTTGGCGAGACACGCTGCGACCTGACCATCCTGGGTGGGGCCTGCGTGCACGACGCAACCGGCGAGTGGAGAGCGTAAGGCGATGGGAGCCCATATCCTCCAGCGGGTGGTTCTGTCGGTCCCGGTTCTTTTCGGGGTGCTGCTGCTCGGCTTCATGCTGCTGCAACTGGTGCCGGGCGACGTCGCCATGGTCATCGGCGGCCCGCAGGCGACCCCCGAGGTGCTCGAGCAGATCCGCCAGGAAATGGGCCTCAACCGGTCTCTCGCGGTCCAGTTCGGCCTCTATATCGCGCGCGTCGCCCAGGGTGATCTCGGTTATTCGATGATCAACAACACGCCGGTGATTTCCGAGCTGGCCGATGCCATCGGGCCGACCGCCGAGCTGGTGGTCGCCTGCCTCATCTGGTCTGTGCCGATCGGCATCGCGCTCGGCACGGTGGCGGCGGTCTATCGTGGCAAATTCCTCGACCGGCTGATCATCGCGGTATCGGTCACCGGCGTCTCGACGCCGGTCTTCTTCATCGGCCTGATGCTGATCATGTGGCTCGGCTACCATTGGGAGCTGTTCCCCTTCCTCGGCCGCGAGGGCCCGATCTGGACGCTGGAGGGCCTGTCCCATATCGCGCTGCCGGCCCTCACCCTCGGTCTCACCTTCATCGGCCCGGTGGCGCGCATGACCCGCACCGCGGCGCTCGAAGTCCTGAACGCCGACTATGTCCGCACCGCGCGCGCCAAGGGCCTGACCGAGCGGGTGGTGATCATCCATCACGTTCTGCGCAACGCGCTGATCCCGGTGGTGACCCTGATCGGCCTGCAGGCCGGCTTCCTGCTCGGCGGCGCCGTGGTCACCGAGACCATCTTCTCCTGGCCCGGCGTCGGCCGGCTCGCGGTCGGCGCGATCCTGTCGCGCGACCTGCCGATGGCGCAGGGATCGATCCTGGTTCTCGCGGTCTCCTTCATCGTGATCAACCTGATCGTTGATCTGCTCTATGGCGTCCTCGATCCCCGGGTTGGCAAACGATGACCGCAGTGGCTCCCGTCGTCTCCGCCGCCACGCCGCGCCGCCGCAATTCGGGTCTGCGCCGGCTGTTCCGCGACCGGCTCGCGCTGGCCGCGGCCATCGTCCTCGCGCTGATCGTCATCGCCGCGCTGCTGGCCCCATGGCTCGCACCGAACGATCCCTACCTGACCAATACGCGCCTGCGCATGCTGCCGCCGGTCTGGGAGGCGCGCGGTCAATGGAAGTTCCTTCTCGGTACCGACGGTCTCGGCCGCTGCCTCCTGTCGCGCATTCTCTACGGCACCCAGGCAACCCTGTTCATGGGGCTCACCTCGACCACTATCGGTGGCGGCATCGGCCTGCTCGTCGGTCTGTTCGCGGCCTTCTACAAGCGCCTCGACAGCTGGCTGATGCAGCTCTCCGACATCCTCCTGTCCTTCCCGGCGATCCTGCTCGGCCTCGCCTTCGCGGCGGCCGTCGGGCCGGGCATGACCGCGGTGGTCGTGGCGCTGTCGGTCGCCACCATCCCGACGGTTGCCCGCGTCACCCGCGGCTCGGCGCTGGTGGTGATGGGGCAGGACTTCATCGAGGCCGGCCGGTCCATCGGCCTGTCGGATGCGACGCTGCTGACCCGCTATCTCGCGCTCAACTGCATCTCGTCGGTCTTCGTCTACCTGACGCTGCGCTTCGGCCAGGTCATCCTGCTCGGCTCGGCCTTGTCCTTCCTCGGCCTCGGCGCCCAGCCGCCCATGGCCGAGCTCGGCACCATGGCGTCCGCCGGCCGCAACGAATTGTTCCTGGCGCCGCATATCGCGGTCATCCCGAGCCTGGTGATCGTCGTGCTGGTGCTCTGCGCCAATGTGCTCGGCGATGCGCTGCGCGACCTGCTCGACCCCCGGCTCAGGAACGGCTGAGCCCAGGCCAAAGAAATTCCGGTTTCAGAGGAGAAACACGATGACCACCCGACGATTGACCTTATGGGCGACGGCCATTGCCGGCGCCCTGACGATCGCCGCGCCTGCCGTCGCGCAGCAGAACAATACCCTGACCATCGTGCGCGAGGTCGACAGCGACCGCTACGACCCGCATCGCTCGACCGCGCGCTCGGCCTCCGAGGTGCTGTTCATGCTGGCCGACACGCTGGTGTCGCTCGACCATGACATGGTCTCGATCAAGCCGGGCCTGGCCGAGAGCTGGAGCGTTTCGGCCGACGGCAAGGTCTATACGTTCAAGCTGCGCGGCGACGTGCAGTTCTGCGACGGCAAGAAGATGACGGCGGCCGACGTCGTCTATTCGATCAAGCGCTGGATCGATCCGGCCACCCGCTCGCCGGTCAGCTGGCGCGCCGGCCCGGTCGAGGATGTCGTCGCGATCAACGACACGACCGTCGAATACCGCCTCAAGGCGCCGTTCTCCGAACTGCTCTACCAGCTGACCCAGAGCTTCGCCGTCGTCATCGACAAGGCGAATGTCGAGGCGCTCGGCGCCGATTACGGCGTGCGCGGCTTCAACGGCACCGGACCCTATTGCTGGGTCGACTGGCGTCCGCGCAACGACATGCGCATGCGCCGTCACGACGCCTATCGCTGGGGCCCGCCGATCTATGAGAACCGCGGCCCGGCGCATATCCAGGAAATCGTCTGGCGCATCGTGCCCGAGGAAAACACCCGGCTTGCCGCGGTGCTGACCGGCCAGAGCCAGGCCACCCAGTACATTCCCTATTCGGGCCTCGCCCAGATCCGCGCCAACCGCAACCTGCGCGTGGTCGAGAACCCCGCGGCGTTCTGGACCTATTTCATCGGCTTCAAGGTCGACAAGGCAGGCGTCGACGATCCCGCGGTGCGCCGCGCCATCGTCATGGCGGTCGACCAGGAAGCGATTTCGCGCGACCTGAATTTCGGCGAGACGGAACCGGCCTATTCCTACATTCACCAGGCCGCGACCGACTGGGACAAGCGCAACGATCCGATCCTGATCCATACCAATGTCGCCGAGGCCAACCGCATCCTCGATGCCGCCGGCTGGGTGCGTGGGGCCGACGGCTTCCGCTCGAAGAACGGCCAGCGCCTGTCGCCGCTCGTTTATGGCTTCACCGGTTCGACCTGGCAGAAGCTGATGGAGACGGTGCAGGGCGACCTGCGCAAGATCGGCGTCGACCTGCGCATCCAGCTGTTCGATGCGACCGTTGCCTGGGGCAAGATGGGCACGCAGGAATTCGACCTGTTCGGCATGTCCTATCCCTACATCACCGCCGGCGACGCGCTGAACCTCTATTTCCGTTCGACCAACATCCCGACGCCGAACCGGATGAACTGGCGCAATGCCGACACCGATCGCCTGTTGCAGACCGGCGCCTCGGCGGTGGCCGATGCCGATCGCGCGGCGGCCTATAGCCAGGTGCTGCGCCAGGTTCACGAGGCGGCCGTCTGGATCCCGCTCTACCACGAGCCGATGAAGATCGCGGCCACCAACCGGCTGGCGCCGTTCAGGGCCCACAACATCTACGGCTCGGGCTTCTACAAGGGTCTCGACCTGCGCTTCGTGCGCTGATCAGCCGAGCTTCGCGGCCGGGCGTCACGACGCCCGGCCGCTCCTCCGCCGTCCCGGGGACGGCGCATCCCAAAAGACTGCAAAGCCGGAAGAGGCCGTCATGTCCGTCACGCTCGTGAAGTCTGCCGCCTGGGTCGTCGCTTATGACGGCCGCAAGCACACCTATCTGCGCGACGCCGACGTCGCCTTCGAAGGCGACAAGATCATTCATGTGGGCTCGGGCTTCGCCGGCAAGGCGACGACCACGATCGACGGCGCGGGCATGCTGGTCATGCCGGGCCTCGTCAATGTCCATTCGCATCCCGGCTCCGAGCCGATGACCAAGGGCTGGAACGACGAGCTCGGCTCCACCAAGCTCTATCAGTCGTCGCTTTATGAATTCATGCCGCTGTTCCGGGCCGATGCCGGCGGCGCGCCCGATCCGAGCGCCATTCCCGCTTCCGCCACCGTCGCCTATTCCGAGCTGCTGCTGTCGGGCGTCACCACCCTGGTCGACATGTCGGTCGCCTGGGACGGCTGGCTCGACCTGTTTGCCGCCTCCGGCCTGCGCGGCGTCCTGTCGCCCATGTACCGTTCCGGCCGCTGGTTCACCAAGAACGGCTATGTCGTCGAATATGAGTGGGACAAGGACGAGGGCGCCAAGCCGATGGCGACCGCCATGGCGGTGCTCGACGCCGCCGTGAAGCATCCCTCGGGACGCATGTCCGGCATGGTCTCGCCGAGCCAGATCGACACCTGCACGGCCGGCCTGATCCAGGAGAGCTTCCAGGAGGCCAAGCGGCGCAAGCTGCCCTTCCAGATCCACGCGGCCCAGTCGGTGGTCGAATTCCACGAGATCACCCGCCGCCACGGCATGACGCCGGTCGAATGGCTGGGCTCGCTCGGGGTCTTGTCCGACCGGTCGCTGATCGGCCACGGCATCTTCCTCGACCACCACACCTCGACCCATTGGCCGCGCCGCGACGACCTGCAGGACCTGGTCGACACCAATACGACGGTCGCCCATTGCCCGACGGTGTTCCAGCGCCGCGGCATCACGCTGCAGACCTTCGGCGAATATGTCCGCCGCGGCGTCAACATGGCGATCGGCACGGACACCTATCCGCACAACATGATCGAGGAGATGCGCCACGTCGCGATCATGTCGCGCGTGGTCGGCGAGGATTGTTATGACGTGCGCTCGTCCGACGTGTTCAACGCCGCGACGCTCGGCGGCGCCAAGGCGCTCGGCCGCAAGGATATCGGCCGCATCGCTGTTGGCGCCAAGGCCGACATCGTGCTGGTCGACGTCACCCATCCGGCCATGCGGCCGGTGCGCGACCCGGTCCGCTCGATGATCTATGCGGCGGCCGAACGGGCCATCCGCACCGTCTTCGTCGACGGCGTGAAGGTGGTCGACGGCGGCAAGGTGCTGACCATGGATCACGAGGCCGCGGCGGCCCGGCTCGAGGAAGCCCAGCGCAACGCCGAGCGCGGCGTCAAGGCGCTCGACTGGGCCAAGCGGGATCACCTGAAGATCTCGCCGCTCATGTTCCCGCCCGGCAAGGGATCCTGATGTCGTGCAGACGGCAGGAGAGATCGTGACGAGAGGCGAGGCCATCGTGACAGCAGACGCCAAGGTGACCGGGGATGTCGTGCTCGACGTCCGTGACCTCGCGACCCATTTCCGCACCGAGCGGGGCTTCTTCCGCGCGGTCGACGGGGTCAGCTTCTCGGTCGAGCGCGGCCGCACCCTGGCTGTCGTCGGCGAGAGCGGCTGCGGCAAGAGCGTCACCTCGCTCTCGATCATGGGCCTGGTGCCCGAGCCGCCGGGCATTCGTGCCGGCGGCCAGATCCTGTTCGACGGCGAGGACCTCCTCAAGAAGTCGCGCGCCGAGCTGGAGGAGATCCGCGGCGCCAAGATCGCCATGATCTTCCAGGAGCCGATGACCTCGCTCAATCCGGTCTACCGGGTCGGCGACCAGATCGTCGAGGGCCTGATCAAGCATCGTGGCCTGTCGGCCAAGGCGGCCCGCGCCCATGCCATCGAGATGCTGCGCCTGGTGCGCATCCCCAGCCCCGAGACGCGGGTCGACGCCTATCCGCACGAAATGTCGGGCGGCATGCGCCAGCGCGTCATGATCGCCATCGCGCTGGCCTGCGAACCGAAGGTGCTGATCGCCGACGAGCCGACCACCGCGCTCGACGTGACCATCCAGGCGCAGATCCTCGACCTGATGCGCGACCTCAAAGGCCGGCTCGGCACGGCGATCATCCTGATCACCCACGATCTCGGCGTGGTCGCCGAAATGGCCGATGACGTGGTCGTCATGTATGCCGGCAAGGTGGTCGAGCGCGCGCCGGTCGCCGCCCTGTTCGACGACGCCCAGCATCCCTATACGCTCGGTCTGCTCGGCTCGGTGCCCAGGCTCGATGCCGACCAGGACCGCCTGCAGACCATCGAAGGCATGGTGCCGACGCCCGAGACCATGCCGGCCGGCTGCCGTTTCGCGCCGCGCTGCACGCTGGCGGGGGATCGCTGTCTCGACGAAATGCCCCCGCTGCGCGATCTCGGCGCCGGCCATCAGGTCGCCTGCTGGAAAGCCCCCATTGATGAGGTCGCGGCATGACGCAGCCCCTGCTCGTTGTCGAAAACCTCGCCAAGCACTTCCCGCTCGGCGGCGGCCTGTTCTCGCGCAAGTCCGGCGCGGTCAAGGCGGTCGACGGTGTCTCGTTCACGCTCAATCGCGGCGAGACCCTGGCGCTGGTCGGCGAAAGCGGCTGCGGCAAGTCGACCACCGGCCGGCTCGTCCTGCGCCTGCTCGATCCGACCGGTGGCCGCGTGGCCATTGACGGGGTGGAGATCTCCGGCCTGTCGAAGCGCGAACTCCGGACGCTTCGCCGGCGCATGCAGATCGTCTTCCAGGATCCCTTCGCCTCGCTCAACCCGCGCATGACCATCGGCGACATCCTGGCCGAACCGCTGCTGCTGCACGGCATGGCCGACAAGGACAATGTCGAGGCCAAGGTCAAGGAGTTGCTGGCGATCGTCGGCCTGGCCGCGGCCTATGCCGAGCGCTTCCCGCACGAGTTTTCCGGTGGTCAGCGCCAGCGCATCGGCGTCGCCCGGGCGCTCGCCACCCAGCCCGACCTGATCGTCTGCGACGAGCCCGTCTCGGCGCTCGACGTATCGATCCAGGCCCAGGTGGTCAATCTGCTGCAGGACCTGCAGGTCCGCTTCGGCATGAGCTATCTGTTCATCGCCCACGACCTGGCGGTGGTGCGCCACATCGCCGACCGGGTGGCGGTGATGTATCTCGGCCGCATCGTCGAGATCGCCGACAAGGCGGTGCTCTACAATGCGCCGAAACATCCCTATACCCGTGCGCTTCTGGCGGCGGCGCCAGTGCCGCGCCCGGGCGCGCGTGACCAGCGCTCGCTGCTCAAGGGCGACGTGCCGAGCCCGGTCAAGCCGCCGCCCGGCTGCACCTTCCACACCCGCTGTCCCTATGTGACCGACCTGTGCAAGACCCAGTCGCCGGTGGCGCGAACCTTCCCGGACGGCGCGACGGTGGCCTGCCACCATGTCGAAACCCTGCCGCCGCCGGAGGCCCTGGCGCTCTCCACCGATCCGCCGTCGGTGGCGAGCCGCATGGCCGTGCTGGCCAAGGCCAAGACCCCGGTCGCCGTACCCGCATGAACCAACGGGCGCCCCTGGGGCGCCCGTTCTGCATTTCAGCGCCGCAATATCAGGGGTTCAGCCCCAGGTTTCGCGCGCCACGTCGACGATCATTTCGAGCTTCTTCCACTGCTCGTCCTCGGCCAGCACATTGCCTTCTTCGGTCGAGGCGAAACCGCACTGGGCCGACAGGCAGAGCTGCTCGATCGGCGCGTAGCGCGCGGCTTCCTCGATGCGTCGCCGGATATCGTCCTTCTTTTCCAGCACGCCGCTTTTCGAAGTGACGAGGCCGAGCACCACCGCCTTGCCCTTGGGCAGGAAGCGCAGCGGCTCGAAGCCGCCGGCGCGCTCCGAATCCCATTCCATGAAATAGGCGTCGACCGGCATGGCGTTGAACAGGAGCTCGGCGATCGGCTCGTAGCCGCCGGAGGCGACGAAGGTCGAGCGGAAATTGCCGCGGCACAGATGCATGGTGATGGTCATGTCCTTCGGCCGGTCCTTGATCGCCTCCTCGACCATGCCGGCATAGATCACGCCCTGATGGTCCGGGTCGTCGCCGCGATCGGCCAGCATCTTCTTCTGCTCGGGATCGCAGAGATAGGCGAAGCTGACATCGTCGAGCTGCAGGTAGCGGCAGCCGGCATCGTAGAAGGCGTGGACGGCGCCCTTATAGGCTTGGCCGAGATCCCGGTAATAGTCGTTCATATCGGGATAGAGGCCCATATTGATGAGCTTCCGGCCGCCGCGATAATGCAGCATGGAGGGCGAGGGGATAGTCATTTTCGGCGTCCCCTTCGTGTTCGCCTTCAGGAATTTGAAGTGCTCGACGAAGGGATGGCTGGTGAAGCCGATCTTGCCGACGACCCGCGGCGCTTCCGCCTTGGTCTCGACGCCGGCGAACTGGATGCCGTGGTCCAGTTCGATGCGTTCGACGCCGTCGAGCTGCCAGAGAAAGTCGTAATGCCACCAGGACCGGCGATATTCGCCGTCGGTAATGCCGCTCAGCCCGACCGCCTCCTGTTTGGCGATCAGCGTCCTGATTTCCGCGTCCTCGACCGCCTTCAAGGCATCGGCATCGATCTTGCCGGCGGCCTTGGCGGCGCGGGCCTCCTTCAGCGGCCGAGAGCGCAGCAGCGAGCCGACCTGGTCGGCCCGGAACGGTCCGGTCTTGCCCGGAATGGCGGCGGTGCTGGTCATGGCGTTTCTCCCTTGAACTCAGGTGTTTCCGGCGATTTGGGCGTGCCGCGGTCGGCGACGCCGAGATGACGGTCAAGCGCCGCGGCATCGGCCAGCAGCGCTTCGCTTGCACCTTCCCAGACGACGGCGCCCCGGTCGAGAATGATGGCCCTGTCGGTCAGCGGCAGGATCTTACGCGCTTTTTGCTCCACCACGATGGCCGCCATGCCCTCGTCGCGCACGATGCGGCGGATCGCCGCGAGCAATTCGTCGACGATGATCGGCGCGAGGCCTTCCAGCGGCTCGTCGAGCAGCAGGATCTTGGGGTTGAGCACCAGCGCCCGGGCCACCGCCAGCATCTGCTGTTCGCCGCCGGACAGCTGGTTGCCGAGATTGTCGCGGCGCTCTTTCAGCCTCGGAAACATCGTGAAGACGCGCTCGGGCGCCCAGGCGCCAGGGGTCGCGACCGCGGTCAGGTTTTCTTCCACCGTCAGCGACTTGAAGATGCCGCGCTCCTGCGGCACCCAGCCGAGCCCGAGTGCGGCCCGCCGTTCCGGCCGCACCGCCTGGATGTCCCGGCCGGCGAGCCGGATCGTGCCGCTCTTGAAGGTGGTCAGGCCGGCGATCGTTTCGATCAGCGTGGTCTTGCCGGTGCCGTTGCGGCCGAGCAGCGCCAGTGCCTGGCCCTGGTCGAGGCGAAGCGACAGGCGGTTCAGCACGATGGCTTCGCCATAGCCGGAAACGACCGTGTCGAGGGCGAGGAGCTCGGTCATTCCGTGCCCTCGCCGAGATAGACCTCGCGCACCCGCGGGTCGGCCTGGATCTCCTGCACCGAGCCCTCGGTGAACACCGCGCCCTGGACCAGCACGGTAATGCGCTCGGCGAAGCGAAAGACCAGGTCCATGTCGTGCTCGATCAGCACCACGGTGACCTCGCGCGGCAGGCTGGAGACGATATCGATGATCTCATGGCGCTCGCCTTCCGGCACGCCGGCGGCCGGTTCGTCGAGCAGCAGCACCCGCGGCCGGCAGGCAAGCGCCGTGGCGATCTCCAGGAGCCGCCTCTTGCCATAGGGCAGCATCACCGTGCGCTGATACATGACGTCGGCGAGCTTGAAGGTGGCGAGCAGGTCGGCGGCCTCGTCGAGCACGGCCTGCTTGGAGCCGGTGAGGCGCCACCATTGCCCGCCCGTGCCCTGATATTCCGAGATCGCCAGCCCGATGGTCTCGAGCGGCGTCAATTCGTTGAACAGCTGGTTGATCTGGAAGGTCCGTGCGAGGCCCCGCGCCACCCGCTTGTGCTGGGCGAGCCGGGTGATGTCGGCGCCCTCCAGCCGGATGGCGCCCGAGGTCGGCGCCAGGACGCCGGTCATCAGATTGATCAGCGTGGTCTTGCCGGCGCCATTCGGCCCGATCAGCGCATGGCGGGTGCCTGCCGCGATCGACAGCGACACGTCGTTGGTGGCGACGAGGCCGCCGAAACGGCGCACCAGATTGCGGGTTTCCAGCGCCGGCGTCATGGTTTGGCCCGCCCGGTCAAGAGCTTCAGCCGCGCCGTGATGCGGTCGCGCCCGATCAGCACCAGGATGACCAGGAACAGGCCCATCCAGAACAGCCAATAGGCGGGAGTGATGCCGGAGAGGAAATCCTTCATCAGCTTGAAGGCGACGGCGCCGAGAAGCCCGCCATAGAGATAGCCGGAGCCGCCGATGACCAGCACCAGGAGCCCGTCGGCCGATTTGCCGAAATCGAGCACCTCGAGCGAGACGAAGGCGGTGGTCTGCGCCAGCAGGGCGCCGGCGGCGCCGGCATAGGCCGCCGACAGCGTATAGATCATGATCAGGCGGCGCGCCGGCGAGATGCCGATCGAGGCGGCGCGCAGCCGGTTGTCCTTGACCGCGCGCAGCGACAGGCCGAACGGCGAATGCACCACCCGGCGGGCCAGCAGGAACAGGATGAACAGCACGGCGAGGCTGTAGAGATAGGCGGTTCGCCCCAGGAAATCGAAGGCGAACAGGCCGAGGATCGGCCCCATCGTGATGCCGAGCAGGCCGTCGGCGCCGCCCGTCAGCCATTCCAGCTTGTTGGCGGCCTCGTAGATCAGCAGGGCGACGCCCAGCGTCACCATCAGCCGGGTCAGGTCGGTGCCGCGAATGATCAGGAAGCTGGTGGCGAAGCCGAGCAGGCCGGATGCGGCCATGGCGATGACGAGGCCGGTGACCGGCTCGGCGACGACCGTCTTGGCGAGCAGGCCGGCGACATAGGCGCCGAAGCCGAAAAACGCCGCCTGGCCGAGCGACACGATGCCGGCATAACCGAGGATCAGGTCGATCGACAGGGCGAACAGCCCGAGAATGGCGATCTCGTTGAGCAGGGCGGCGCGGTTGGGCGCAATGACGAGCACGGCGAGCGCCAGCGCCCAGAACAGGATCTCCTGCGGCTTCCAGGAGGCCTGGTGCCTGAGAAAGCCGGTGGGGCTGGCCGGTGCGTCGGAGGTGCGGCCGAGGAATTTCAGCATGGGCGGCTCATCGCGTCACCCCGCGGGCGAACAGCCCGTTCGGCCTGAGCATCAGGATGGCGATCATCACGGCATAGATGATGAAGGCGCCGGCCTGGGGGATGTAATATTTGCCGGCGACATCGGCGAAGCCGAGCAGGAGGGCGGCGACGAAGGGCCCGGTCATCGAGGAGGTGCCGCCCACCGTCACGACGATCAGGAAATAGAGCATGAATTTCAGCGGGAAGGTCGGGTCGAGGCCGAGGATCTCGGCGCCGAGGGCACCGCCGAGGCCGGCAAGGCCCGATCCGAATGCGAAGGTCACCGCGAAGATGGCGTTGACGTCGATGCCCATGCCGCGCGCCGTGCGGGGATCGTCGACCGCCGCGCGCAGCCGCGAGCCGAACCGGGTCTTCGCCAGGACCAGCTGCAGCGCGATGGTCAGGGCGCCGCAGACCACGATCAGGAACAGCCGGTAGACGCCGATGCCGACGCCGAAGACGTCGAAACGGCCGAGCAGGTAGGACGGCAGCCGGATATTCTGCGGCGACGAGCCCATCATGTAGTCGGCCGCCGCCACCGCCATGAACACCAGCCCGATCGAGAACAGCACCTGGTCGAGATGGCTGCGGCCATACATGTGGCGATAGAGCAGGCGTTCGGCGACCGCGCCGAGCGCCGCGGTGGCCAGGAAGGCGAGCGGCAGGCAGGCCAGGAACGGCACGCCGTAGCGCTGCATCATGACGACCGTGACATAGCCGCCGGCCATGGCGAAGGCGCCGTGGGCGAGATTGACGAAGTTCATCAGGCCCAGCGTCACCGCCAGTCCGCAGGCCAGGACGAACAGGAGCATGCCATAGGCGATGCCGTCGAACAGGATGGTCAGCATGTCGGCGCGTCTCGGCGGCGGGACACGGGAACGGACCGGGGCGGAGAGGCCGTCCCGGTCGCGGTGATGATCGGTTCAGCGTCCCTTGATCGGATCCGGCACCGCTTCGAAGGTGGCGAATTCGACATTGTAGAGCTGGCCGTCGACCTTCTCGACCCGCCGGACATAGATGTTCTGGGTGATGTCGCGGGTGCGCGCCTCGATGGTGATCGGTCCGCGCGGGCTGACCCAGCTCATGCCCTGCATGGCGCCGATGAGGGCGGTGCCGTCGCCGGTTCCATTGGTCTTCTTCAGCGCCTCGTAGATCAGGTGCATGCCGTCATAGCCGCCGACCGCCATGAAATTCGGGCGCATGTTCGGATTGGCCGCGCGGAAGGCCTGCACGAAGGCCTTGTTCTCGGCCGAGGGATGGGCCGCCGAATAATGATGGCTGGTGACCACGCCGAGAATCGCGTCGCCCATGTCGTTGAGCAGATCGTCATCGGTCACGTCGCCGGTGCCGATCAGCTTGACGCCGGCCTTGTCGAGGCCGCGCTCGATGAACTGCTTGACGAACTGGCCGCCGATGCCCGAGGGCACGAAGACGAACAGCGCGTCGGGTTTGGAATCGGCGACGCGCTGCAGGAAAGGCGCGAAATCCGGGCTGCGCAGCGGCACGCGCACCTCGGCCATCAGCTCGCCGCCGGCCTTGGTGAAGCGCTCCTTGAAGGCCTTTTCGGCGTCGATCCCGGGGGCATAGTCGGTGACCAGGCTGATCACCTTCTTGATGCCGTTCTGCGCCGCCCAATCGGCGATCGGCTGGGTCGCCTGCGGCAGCGTGAAGCTGGTGCGGGTGATGAAGGGTGATTGCTCGGTGATTGCCGAGGTGGCCGCGGCCATGACCACCATGGGGGTCTTGGACTGGGTGGCGAGCGGCGCCACCGCGAAGGCGAGCGGGGTCAGCCCGAAGCCGGCGAGGACCGCGACCTTGTCGTTGACGATCAGTTCCTGGGCGATGCGGCGGGTGACGTCGGCGGCCCCGGTATCGTCGCGGACCAGGAGTTCGATCCGGCGCCCGGCGACGGTCGCGCCCTTCTGCGCCATGTAGAGCTTGGCTGCAGCCTCGATCTGCCGCCCGGTCGACGCCGACTGGCCGGTCATCGGCAGGATGAGGCCGATCTTCGTGACCTCCTGCGCCTGCGCGGTGCTGCCGAGGCCGGTGGCCATGGCGGCGCTGATACCGGCAAGCGTCTGGCGTCTGTTCAGCATGGTCGTTCCTCCCTGTGTCATTATTCTCAGCCTTTTCTTGGCTCTTGTCGTCGCCCCGCGCCCGGTTTCTGTCAAGTGCGATATTCAGACGAGAGAGCGATTATCGCACACTATTCTGCGACTTGGGTTGCATGTCCTTGCGGTTTTCACGGTCCCGGCAAACCCTTGATCCGTATTGAGGTCTGCACGCCGATGATGAAGCAAGTGAGAAATTTGGGGCGATTTCTGAGCAGGCCTCATGGTCCGGCCATGCCGCGGGGATGCACGAATTCGTTCAATCCCGTCGAATAACGGATTTGCTTCGGCAATCGCTCCGGTCCCTGATGCGATGACCGGCAAGCGGGACAGTCCGGTTGCGGCATGTCGAGGCCAAGCCGATGGAAAGCGCGAAGGAGACCGCAATGGCGGACGCCGAACCTTGCCGGGATCTCGCCCATCTCGGCCATGTCGAGATGTTCACCGCCAGGCCCGACGAAAGTCTCGCCTTCTTCGTCGATGTCATGGGCATGCAGGAGAGCGGCCGTGACGGCGCGAGCGTCTATTTGCGCGGCTGGGACGATTACGAGTTCCACACGCTGAAGCTCACGGAGGCCGCGACATCGGGTATCGGCCATGTGGCGTTCCGCACCTTCAGCCGCCAGGCGCTCGACCGGCGGGTGGCCGAACTGACCGCCATGGGGGCCGGCATCGGCTGGACCGAGGGCGATCTCGGCCACGGCGCGGCGTTTCGGGCGCGCGGCCCCGATGGCCACGTCTTCGAACTCTATTACGACACGCGCTGGTACGAGGCGCCGGAGCACCTGCGCCCGGCCCTGAAGAACCAGGCGCAGCGCTTCCCGGCGCGCGGCGTCAATGCCCGCCGGATCGATCACCTGAACCTGCTGGTGCTCGATGTCGCCGCGACCAGGCACTTCCTGGAACGGGGCTTCGGCATGCGCACCACCGAGCAGATCGTGCTCGACAACGGCACCGAGGCCGGCGCCTGGCTGACCGCCAGCAACAAGACCTATGATATCGCCTTCACCGCCGACCATGCCGGCGTCGCCGGCCGGTTTCACCACGTCACCTATGCGGTGGACAGCCGCGAGGACGTGCTCAGGGCAGCCGACATCTTCCTGGAGCACGGCGTCTTCATCGAAACCGGCCCGCACAAGCACGCGGTGCAGCAGACCTTCTTCCTTTATGTCTACGAGCCCGGCGGCAACCGCGTTGAGATCGCCAATGCCGGGGCCCGGCTGATGCTGGCGCCCGACTGGAAGCCGATCGTCTGGACCGAGGCGGAGCGCCGCAAGGGCCAGGCCTGGGGTCTGCAGACGGTCGCCTCGTTCCACACCCATGGCACGCCGCCGGTGGAGCGCCCCGGCGGAGCCTGACCCTGTACGGCTCCGGGCAACGGCGCAAACGGCGCTTGCACGGGCGCTGCGGCCGGGGTGCCCCGATGCCCTTGCGGCCGTCCCGGCCTGATCCGATCTGACATCCAACTTGCAGAGGGCCGGTCGACGGCCATCGGGGCGGCGGCTTGGCCTTGGGCGCCGGTGTCCCGTCCTCCAACATCTGGAACGGATCCACCATGCAACTCACCGGCATCCATCACCTGACGGCCGTCTCGGCCGATGCTTCCGCCAATCATGCCTTCTATACGGGCCTGCTCGGCATGCGCCTGGTCAAGCGCACCGTGAACCAGGACGACGTCTCGGCCTATCACCTGTTTTATGGCGACGGCGTCGCCAGCCCCGGCTCCGACGTGACCTTCTTCGAATGGCCGGTCGAGCCCGAGCGGCGCGGCACCCATGCGATCATCCGCACCTCGCTTCGTGTCGCCGGCGCCGACACCCTTCGCTGGTGGGCTGCCCATTTCGCCGAACGCGGCGTCAAGCATGAGGCGCCGGTCCTGCGCGACGGCCGCCTGACGCTCGATTTCGAGGATCCGGAGGGCCAGCGCCTGGCTCTTGTCGACGATGGCGGGGCGGGCGAGGCCCATCCCTGGGATGCCAGCGCGGTTCCCGCCGAACGGCAGATCCGCGGCCTCGGCCCGATCATCGCGAGCGTGCCGGTGCTGGAGCCGACCGAGCTCGTCCTGACCCATGTCCTCGGCATGCGCCGGGCCCGCAGCTATCGCTTCGGCGAGGCCGGACCCGAGGTCCATGTCTTCGAAATGGGCGAGGGCGGTCCGGCGGCCGAATATCATGTCGCGGTCGAGCCCGGCCTGCCGCAGGCGCGCCAGGGCGCCGGCTCGGTCCATCACGTCGCGTTCCGCACACCCGATGCCACGCAATACCGCGCCTGGATCGACCGCCTGAAGGAGATGCGCATCCCCAATTCCGGCGCGGTCGACCGCTATTATTTCGAGAGCCTCTATTTCCGCGAGCCCAACGGCATCCTGTTCGAGATCGCCACCGACGGTCCGGGCTTCGATGCCGACGAGCCGATGGCGGCGCTCGGTGAAAGGCTGGCGCTGCCGCCCTTCCTGGAGCCGCGCCGGGCCGAGATCGAGCGTGGCCTGAAGCCGCTCTGATCCGCGCGATCACGGCTTTCGCCGGAGCGTCATGTCGGCCTAAATTGCCGGTGCCCGATTCACCGGCAAGAGGCTGACATGACGCTTTTTCGTTTCGCGCTCGCGCTCTCGGGCGCCCTGATCCTTGCCGGCTGCAACACCGCCGCGGAGGCTCCGGCGGTCCAGCCGGCCGCCCAGGCCGCGACGCCGCAATATGTCACCCGTTCCGATTTCCGCCTGCCCGAGGGCACCGGCTGCTCGGGCGAGATCGCCCGCTTCCGGGCGGTGATGGACAACGACCTGCAGACCGGCCACGTCAACCGCGAGGTTCACGGCCGGGTCATCGCCGATCTGCGTGGACCCGAGCAGGCTTGCGCCGCCGGCAATGACGGCGCTGCCCGCGGCGCGCTGCGGACCGTGAAATCGCGCTACGGCTATCCGTAATCCCGATCGCGGCCTTCTGTGATGTCGATCGCGGCCTTCCGCGATCCCAATCGCGCCCTCGCGCGACCCCGACAGCCCGTGCGCGTCCGCATGGTCTGAACCGTCGCGCCGACTGAATTTCAGGCTTGCCCAGCGGCTGCCTCGTCCTGTGAGATGAGAAGCGGCGGGGCCAGCCTCCGCCGGAGGATCGGCCGGTGCGGATCGCCTTCCTGTCGGACATTCACGGCAACCGTGAAGCGCTCGAAACCTGCCTTGCCCATGCGCTGGGCGAGGCACCGGACCGCTTCGTGGTGCTGGGCGATATTGTCGGTTATGGCGCCGATCCGGTGTTCTGCGCCGAGGCGGTGGCGGCCCTCGCGGCCCACGGCGCGGTTGTCGTCAAAGGCAATCACGACGAAGCCGTCGGCCCGGGCATGCCGAGCATGACACGCGACGCGCTCGCGGCGGTGATGTGGACGCGGACCCAACTCGGCGCCGGCCATCTCGGCTTCCTCGCCGGCCTGCCCCTGGCCGTGCGCGACGCCGACCGGCTCTATGTCCATGCCAGTGCCGACCGGCCGGGCCACTGGCCCTATATCATGTCGGATCGCGACGCCGCGCTGAGCCTGGCCGCGACCGATGCCGTCATGGTCTTTTCCGGTCACACCCATGTGCCGGCGGTGTTTCCGCTCCGTGCCGATGGCGGCTGCGACATCGTCGTGCCCTCAACGGGCGTTCCCATGCGGCTCTGGCCAAGGCAGCGCTGCCAGGTGGTGGTCGGTTCGGTCGGCCAGCCGCGCGACGGCAATCCGGCGGCCGCCTATTCGATCCTCGACCTCGGCCGGGCGACCCTGACGCAATATCGGCTGACCTATGATCACGCCCGCGCGGCCGGCAAGATCCTCGCCGCCGGCCTGCCGCCGCGCCTTGCCGACAGGCTGGCGCTCGGCCAGTGAGCGGTCGGTCAGGCCGGTGAGCCCGCGCTTCGCCGCCCGAGCCACCATTCCGCATAGGCCAGTTGAAAAGCCGGCATAAGGTCGGGCCGCAGGTCGCCCGCGTCCCGCACGATATGGATGTCGGCCAGTTCCGGGGTCGCTTCGGCCGCGATGCGCGCGAGGATCAGGGCCCGCAGGGGCGCGGCCGCCAGCGGCGAGCGCATCACCTTCACGAAGGCCGAGCGCTTGTCGTCTTCGCGCAGCCAGAAGCCGTCCTCGATGGTCAGCTCGTCGGGCCTGAGGCCAGTCTCCTCGGTCAGTTCCCGCCGGACGCTGCCGTCGAGGTCGACCCGGGAGCCGACCACGTCGCCGAGATCGGGCGTGCCGCCGGGAAAATAGATCTTGCCGGCATTGGCCGTGTGCGCCGCCATCACGCCCATCAGCAGGCAGTCGTCGGCGCTGGTCAGCCCGGCAAGGGCGAAGGCGTTGCGGGTCGAGCCGTCAGCCGTGCCATGACGCATGAAATGCAGGAATTCGGCATAGTCGACGGCCATGTAACGGCCCCGAAACACATCGCCCTCAGCCGCGCCTTCCGCCAGAAGCAAGACCCGCCCATTGAACATTGCCGGCTTGTCGGCGATCCACTGGTCCCAAGCGGAACGAATCGCTTCGGCATGCGTTTCCGCGTAGGCCCAGCGGTGGGTGGAGATTCCGGTCTCCATGGTGCGGATGAAGCGGAACGGTGCGGTCACGGCAGGGTCCTCTCGGGGGTCTTGTCTAGCGTCGGGACGGCGGGCTCACAACGGGCCATCCCAGTGCAGGGCGGCAACACCCGGTTAGGCTTGCAGGAGAGCTGGCCGGGGCAAGACTTGGCAAGGCCTCGCCGGATCACCTATGGTCGAAGCGGGTAGGGGCACTCAGGAGGGTTAGCAATGTTGAAGAAGTTTGTTCTCGTTGGAGCTTTGGCACTGACGCTCGGCGCTTGCTCGGAGCGCGAAGAGCGCGCGGCCGGCGGCGCCGCCATTGGCGCGGGCGCCGGTGCACTGATCGGTGGTCTGGCCACCGGCACCGGTGGTGGTGCTCTCGCGGGTGCCGCGGTTGGTGGTGTTGCCGGTGCCGTGATCGGCGCCGAAACGACGCCGCGCCGCCGCTGCTGGATCGATTCCTACGGCTATCGCCGCTGCCGTCGCGGCTGATCTTCTTTTCCACTGACGACGAAACCCGCCGGGCCTCGCCCGGCGGGTTTTTCTATTGCTTCAGATGCGCAGCTGGCCTTCCGCGATGATCACCGCGCCGCCGCCGATGCTGACGCGCGCGACCGCGCCGGCCCGGGCATGCAGGCCGAGCTCGATCCGGCTCGGCCGGCCCATGGCGAAACCTTGCTCGATCGGGAAAGTGTGCCGGCCGTCGGTCAGCCGCTCGAAACGGGCGAGCACCCCGGCAAAGGCCGCCGCCGCCGAGCCGGTCGCCGGATCCTCGGCGATGCCGAGTCCGGGCGCGAACATCCGCGCATGGAAAGCGGCCTTCGGATCGACGGTGTCGGGGGTATAGGCGAAGATCGCCGGATGGTCCTCGCGGATCGCTTCGAAGGTCTCGGCGAACCAGCGCGTGTCGACGCTGATGCGGTCCATGGCGGCGCGCGACCTCACCGGCACGAAACAGAACGATACGGGCGCGCCGAAGCGCGTCGGCACGTGGGCGGCAAAACCGATATCGCGGCTCTCCAGGCCCAATATGCCGGCCAGCTGGGCGGAGTCGGGCGTGCGGTCGAGGGCGACAGGCAGGCGCGGCGCGTCGAACGAGGCTTCGAAGCGTCCATCGTCCCGGTGCATCACCCGGCAGGGCACGGGGCCTGCCTTCTGGCCGAGCAGAAAGGTCGTCTCCCCGCCGGGTGCTAGGCCGTCGAGGCTCGCCAGGATGATCGCGGTGCCGATGGTCGGATGGCCGGCGAAGGGCAGTTCGCTGCCGGGGGTGAAGATGCGGATGTCGGCGCGATGGCGGGCTGTCGTCTCGGGCAGGACGAACACGGTCTCGGACAGGTGAAACTCGCGCGCGATCGCCTGCATGGTTTCGGTATCGAGCCCGGTCGCGTCGTGCACGACGGCCAGGGGATTGCCGGTCAGCGCCTCGTGGGTGAAGACGTCGAGCGTATGATAACGGCGAGCCATCGGAGCCTCAGCTGAGTTTCTCGGGCGTGAACAGGCGGCTGGGGCTGACGAACTCGTCCTGCGCGGCGACCGTCAGGATCTCGCGTGATCCGGCTTCTTCCGTCCGCTTCAGCAGCCCGTAGGTCGACGAGGCCGCCTGCGACAGGGCAAAGGCGATGTCGCCCGATGTCGCGGCATGGACGAAGAACAAGGCAGCGATCGCGTCGCCGGCGCCATTGATGGACAGGCCGAGCTTCGGGGTGCGCACGCGGAACCGGCCGGCCGGCCCCGAAGCGAGGAGGTCGATGGCATCCGCCGGCGTATCCTCGGTGACCAGGCTGGTGACGAGCACGCTCGCCGGCCCCTTGGCGTGGATCGCATCGGTGGCGGCAACCGCGTCGGCGAGCGTGGTGATGGTCCGGCCGGAGAGATATTCGAGCTCGAACTGGTTCGGGGTGATGATGTCGGCCGCCGGCACGGCCTGGTCGCGCATGAATTCCGGGATGCCCGGGCGCACGAAAACGCCGCGACCGACATCGCCGATGACCGGATCGCAGCAATAGAGTGCCTTGGCATTGGCGGCGCGCACCCGGCTGACCGCGCTCAGGATGCCGGTGCCGATATCGGCCGAGCCCATATAGCCCGACAGGACGCCGTCGCAGCGCGGCAGCACGCCGCGCTCGGCGATGCCCTCGATCAGCTCCTCGATCATCGGCGCGTCGAAGACCCGGCCCTTCCAGGCACCGTAGCCGGTGTGGTTGGAGAACTGCACGGTGTGGATGCCCCAGACCTCGTGGCCGAGGCGCTGCATCGGGAACATGGCCGAGGCATTGCCGACATGGCCGTAGGCGACCCAGGACTGAATGGACAGGATGTTCATCGGGCGGACTCCTGTCTGGACCTTAGTCATGCCCGCGTGCGGGCGCCAATTCCGATCGTTGAAGCCAGCCATCAGGTTTGGCGAGCCGAGCCGGCAAAATGCCCGCCATCGGCCAAAAAAGCGCGAATTCAGCTGGCGTTCATCGCCAGCCGCAAAAAGGATGCAAACCGCTCACGAACGCGTCATTGTGAATGGGTCTACTGACCTTGCCGCATCGATCCGATACGGCATCGCCCGATCGCGGCAGGCCCGGCCGCCGCGACGAGCTTAGGGAGACAAGTGCCGGGCTATCGAATGGGTTCGTCATGATCCTGTCGCGCTTTCTCACCGCCGCCGCGGTCTCCACCCTCCTGATCGGCCAGGCCTTTGCGCAGGCCCAGCCCGCGCCGACGGCCCCCGCAACGCCGGGCGTGACCGCGCCGGCGACCACCGCACCCGGCACCCACCGTCCGCCAGCGGCCAACCAGAACCAGCACACGGCGCCTGCCGCCACCGCACCCGCCGCCACCCGGCCGGCGGCCACCGCGCCGACCACGCCCGCCACGCCGGGCGCCACGCCTCCTGCGGTTGCCCAGCCGGCCCGTCCCGCGGCGCCTGCCGCAGCGCCGGCAGCGACTGCCCCGGCGACGACGCCCGCGCGTCCCGCCGCGGCTGCGCCGACGGCCCCGGCTGCCTCCGGCACCGCCGCCCGTCCGGCCGCTGCCGGCACGCAGGCTGCCGCTCCGGTCAATCTGAACACCGCGACCCAGGCCGAACTCGACGGCCTGCCGCAGATCGGCGCGGCCCGGGCCCAGGCGATCCTGGCCGAACGTGCCAAGGGCCGCTTCCTCAACTGGGAGGATTTCGAGCGCCGCATGGCCGGCACCTCGATCAACCAGACGGCCAAGGATGCGATCCGCTCGCGGATTCGCTTCTGACCTGATCGCGGATCTCCGCGCTATCGATCAAGGGGCGGCGACAAGCCGCCCCTTTTTCTTGTGAAGGTCGCCGGCATTTGCCGGCTCATGGCTGCAGGATGTGGTCCCGCATGGTCGCCGAGGTGGGGGCGTTGAAAGACGGCGTGGGTTCGATCATCCGGCGGGTGCGAACGCCTGTTTGAACGCGATTGCCGACGCGGCCTTCGGAGGCTTTGGCGCGCGCCTCGACGCCGGCGCGTCGGCAGACGCCGATTCCATCGCCTCTGGCGACCATGTTGAAATCGAGATCGTGGTTGTCCGCCTGCCCGACCACGGATCGCGTATAGGGCTGCCGAGAATGAGGCGCGGAGCATCATCAGCGAAATGGCTGGCGAAACGCTCTCCGGCCCCGTCCCGACGCACAGCGTGGAATACGCCGATCGTCTCGCGCTGCGCAGTTCGCCGGGAGACCGGTTCGAAACGGCGTGGAGCCGCCCGGGCCGGGGAAGGCGAACAATTGACTGGGTATGCTGATTTCTCAATACTTTCGCCGCGACAAGTCATTCGCATTTTTCTTGTGATTGCGGGGCGAGATATGCAGTGGATTCATCACCCCTCTGAAGTGTGGCACGCTGCGTCATTGCAGCTGTCCAGTAATAGGAGTTTCGCGAAAAGCTCAGGCTCCGCGGAAGTTGCGGACGTCCCTGCTGCGGCCGGTGCCCTGTTGACCAGGCTGGGCTTTGGTCTCGCCGGCGCCGAGCCCGGCCATGGCGAGGTCCCTCATGCCGGCCTCATGCTCGATTTCGCCGCCCGGATGACCGATGTCTTCGAGATTGCGTCGCCTGACGCGCCGGGCCTTCAATTCCTTGCGGGGATGACTTCGGCGTCGCGCCACCTGACATCGCCGGGAGCCACGGGCCCGTTGAGCGTCGGAGGCTGCGGCGCGAGCTTTCGCAGCGCATTCTTTGCCTGTATCGGCGAGGCGATCGAGCGCACCGCGCAATGCCGCCCGGCCCATGCCATCGCCACGCAATCCTTTCCTTCCGCGCTGGAGAGGCAAAGTGATGGTTTCAAGGAGGTGGTCGCGCTCCTCGGCCCGCGCTTGGGCGCGGATGCCGAGATCGCTTGGCTCCAAGCGCGGAATCTGACGACGGGCGCCGAGACACTGGTTCCGGCGGAGCTTTGCATTCGATCGGCCGACCTGGAGACGGTCGCCCCGGCGACGTCGTTGAGCCTTGGTTGCGCCTGCGCGCCGACGCTCGAACAGGCGATGCTGGCGGGCATTCTCGAATGGGTGGAAAGGGACGCCACCGCGCTTTGGTGGTTGGCCGGACATTCGCCGCGTCACATCGCCTTGGAAACTCTCGAGGAAGCCGGCGTGCTTTCGACGATCGTCCAGTTGAGGCAAGGCCAGGCGACACGGCGAAGCTGGCTCTTGGATATTACGGCCGATCTCGGCATTCCCTGCGTCGCGAGCGTTTCGTTCGATCTCGGCGGCCGCGGATTCGTGCACGGCTCGGCCGCCCGCCTGAAGCTTGCGGATGCCGCGCGTGCGGCCTTCGTGGAGATGTGCCAGATGGAGGTTGCATGCCATCTCATCGCCGCGAAGGGTGGCGCCGGGAGCCCGCGCCTCAGCGCTGCCGAGCGTCGCCATCAACAGCGCTTCGAAGCCATCACCGCCGAAGCACTGCCCATCCTGCGGCCGCTGCTCGCACCTGCCACGACGATCACCGCCGAGCCGCGGCCAACAGGGCTCCACGCCGTCGTCGAGGAACTTGGCCGGTCCGGGTTTGAGTGCCTGGCCGTCGATTTGACCTTGCCTGAGCTGGGAATGCCGGTCGTCAAAATGATCGCACCGGGACTTCAGCCTATGCCGTCGTCTGTCCGGAGCCCTCGGTTGCGCCAGGCGATAGCGATGAATGAAGACTATCGGCCTTCGGACATCCCCCTTTTTTGAGGCCCCCGGACGAGAGAGGCGAGGCGGGCGCCGATGCCTTGCCGCAGCAATCACGCTTCACTCACGCTGGTCAGGTTTACTCGACAAGGCGGACGATCCAAGGCTGACCCGGGGGGGCACCATGCAGAGGCACGACGACGGCACACCTATCGGGGGGCGGGATCGCTACCGAGCGCCCGCGCAGATGGTGCTCTTTTCGACGCTTTCGTTGAACCGAACAGACGTCGACAGGTCATTTTCGCAACATTCCCAATATGTTTCCTTCTTGGACGACATAAAGCGAGTTCGAAAACTGAACAAGCTGGAGTCTGCCGATACGTCACTCGCCTGGTACGAGCGCAACGGAAAATATAAAGAGGAAGTAAGATACGGTTTGATCGCCAAGCTCGGCGCCCGCATGCTGGACTGGCGAACGCGCGATCAGGAGAAGGCGGAGCGCTCGGCGCAAGATAAGGCCACGGCCCCTTCGGGATATACCTATCTCGGGCAGTTCATCGCCCACGACCTGAGCTTTTCCGCCGATCGCGTTCCACGCGCGACGCCCGCCGAACAGAAGCCTCAGGCCTATGACAACCTGCGCCAAACCCTCCTGAGCCTTGAGAGCATTTATGGCGGGGGACCCCGGGAGTTCTCGCTGGGCTACGCATGTCCCGGGCGCGGCGAAGGACGCAAGCCGTCGTCCAGGACGCATCTGCGCGTCGGAGCGATACGGGCGAAGCCGGCTGTTGATGCCGGTGCGGCCGCCCGCGAACCTGAGACGATCGCCGCCGATCTGCCCCGCATGTCATGCCCTGCTTTCGACGGTGCGAGAACGGGCATGACGGACGTCTTGATTGCCGACCCTCGTAACGACGATCATGCCATCATTTCGCAGCTGACTCTCTTATTCTTCAGGCTGCACAACAAGATTGTCGATGTCATAGCTGCCGATACTGTTAAAATTGATAATAAGGACGTGCATTACTATAACCTGTATGAGCGAAGTCGCGCGGTGACGACGAAGGTTTATCGATCGATAATTGTCAACGATTACCTTTTCACGATGCTCGATCGTCAGATCTACGAACGTTATCGTCCGAAAAATGCTGAAGCAGAGGTTCGTTTTCTGACAAAAAGACGGCCCGGTCAGCTGGCGGTCGAATTCTCTCATGCAGCGTTCCGCTTCGGCCATGCGATGGTCCGGCGCGACTATCCGTTTCGGGAGACGTTCACAATCCACGAAATACTCAAGCGGAACTCGGCCGACAGGCCGGAATTGATGCCCTTCAATTCGGACTGGCTTGTCGACTGGCGCAACTTCTTCGACGATCCGTCGCTTCGTTCAACGGCGGACCAGCGTTCGGGCGATCGGTCGCAGCTGGTGCTGTCGCGGCCGCTCGGGCCGACCTTCACATCGATGGAAGTGCCGGTCGTATTTCTCGGAGACCAGGAGGGTAAGGACGGCTATCCGGTCCTTTCCATCAAGGTGAGCAAGGGCGGCAAAGCCCCGGCGGACCCGGAAGGGCTGGCGACACGCGACCTGGCGCGAAGCTGCAGTGTCCCCATGGCATCGGTCGAAGCGATCATCGGGCTGATGCAAGAGGATGATGCGCTCGGCAAGATAGTCGGGGCGCATCCACTGCTCGCCGACCGGTCGGAACGCGAACGGCTGATCCGCGATTGGCTGAGCGCGGACTTGCCCAAAGGGGCGGGCAAGGTCGCTTTCGACGGTGATCTCGATTTCATCGTGCAGCATCCCCCGCTGCTCTTCTTCATTCTCCTGGAGGCCGAAATTATCGGCCAAGGCATCCGGTTGGGACCCCTGGGCTCGTTCATCATCGCGGAGACGATGTTTTCTGAACTTGCCAGCCCGATCGAGACACCTGAGAGCCCCGGTCGGGCGGGGCGGCGACGGATCGGCTATCCAATGGATTACCGGCATCTCCTCGAGCCGCCAGAGGTCGTCAAGAATGACCTTCGCGCAGCGTTTGGCACGATGGAACCTAAGACGATGTTCGATCTGATTCAATATTTGGAACCTTGAAGTATTCGTCAGGGCCGACGATTGCCTCGTCGCCCGGGACGAAGTGAAGGGCAGGAACCACAAGGAGAGACATGATGGATATCGACACGCCTGTTGTCTTGGCGGCCAAGGCAAAGCCAATGGATGCGCCTTATCGGCTGGACGAGAAATTCGATCCCGGCAGCGACCATGACACGTTGACGAAAGTGTTCGCGGCGCTGAGCGATCAGAGGAAAGCGGAGCTCCGAAAGAATTATCTCGGGTATTTCAGGGAAAATCAGTGCCTTCCAAATGGTGATGCGGGGTGGGATAAGCTGGGAGGGTATTTCCTGCAGCTCGCCATGAAGGGGAGCCATAATCTTGTGCTTTCGCGCCAGGATTTCGAGGCGGACACACAGGGAATGTTTTCGCATATTCCGGATTGGGTTCGGCAGGTCCATTTCGTGCAGATGGAAGAACTTTATCCCACCGATCCCAATGATCCCAAGGGGATCTATTACGTTTCGCTGCCGCCCAAGGTTCTGGCTCAGCAAGCCTATTTCCATGCGCGCAATCCGAAATCCGAGGACGACGACTATATGCCCCCGCCGATCGCCGAACTGGTCGACGTGATCAAGGAACCCAGATCGGTGACAATCCTCAATACGCGCATCTGCGATTACGTCATCTCGCACTGCGCCTGATCGCCTCAGGGATGCCGGGGAATGTCGCCGATCGGCGCGACATCGATACCTGCGCGGCCAATCCCTTCGCGCAGGCTCTCCCAGACGCGGCGGTCCCGGATGGGAAAGCAATGGAGGAACCAGGCCGACATCCGGTTCTCCGTCGCCGGTTCCGCCCCCGCCCATCGCGATCGGACGTGGCCGACGAAATCATTGGCGGCATTGCGGGCTTCATCCAGCCGGCCGAGATGCGCCAGGGAGGCGGCCTTCCATGCGCCGAGATCGCCGATGATGTCGCCAGCCATGTTGTAGGCGTCGACCGCGTTGGCGAAATCTCCCGCGACGAAGCGAACCGCCCCCTGATACGCCGCGTGGAAGGGCGCTGGCTTGAGGCCCAGGGCAGGCGCCCGATCGATCACGGCGATGGCGCGATCGACGTTGCCGCAATAGGCGCCGCCGAGCGCGGCCGAGTTGATGGTCCACGGATCGTTTTCGTTGAGTTCGAGGGCAGTCTCGAACGCAGCGGCGGCCTGATCGAACTGGCGGTTCATCGCTGACGCCCAGCCCAGCGCAAGGTGCGCCCGAGAATCGAAGGGGTCGAGGCGAACCGCCTGCTTTGAATGCTCCAGGCCGGCAATTTCGCGTTCGCTCGTTCTGAACACACCGGGAAGCGCGAGATGCTCGGAACTCTCGAGCTGCGCCAGGCTTGAATGGGCCGGCGAGAAATTCGGCGCGTCGGCAAGAATGCCGCGATAGATCTCACGGGCCCGATCACGCTCGGGTCGCCAGTTCATGATGATCGACTGTCCGCGAAGCCAGCGGTCATAGATCTCCACGGGAACGTCCGGCGCACCCGAGGATGCCACGAGCCTCGCGGTCGAAATGTGAAGATTCATCGTCACGGCGAGCCGTGCGAGGATTTCGCGTTCGATATCGAACCAGCTGTCGAGATTGAACCGGAGGCTGTCGCTCCAGATCAGGCTTGCCGCCGGCTGCTCGCGGACCGACAAGGTGATCTTGAGCTGCTTGCCTGCCTGGGCCAGAAGCGCGTCAATCCAGATCTGCCGAGGCCAGCGCCTTGCGAATTCAGAATCTGGCCCCGGCCGCACGTGCTGCCCGTCGATGATCACCCATTCCCGGAAGCGGACCAGCTTGGCGATCAGATCCTGGCGCAGGCCGGCGACGAGATAGGAGAATTCAGCGCCGACGCCGCGTGCGTCGAAGGGCGCGACGACGACCGCGCGCTGGGGATGAGATGAGGTGATTTCAAGTCGCGACTGAACATGCCCGGTCGACAACGCCGTGCTGTCGTCGGCGCCCTGCCCGGGATCACTCTTCAGGCGAACGGCGAGAGCCTGGGTCTCCGGCGAGGGCTCCATATCGTATTCGTCGCCCAGATGATCCCACAACCGGTTATAGATTTTCAGGGCGGCCGACAGTTCACCGCGCGAAGCTCGCGCTTCCATCAGCTTGCGGCAGGCATACTCGTTGGTTTGATCAATGTTCATGAGCGCGGTCGCGGCTGCGATCAGGACCGGTTCGCTGACATTTGGCTCAACCAGGCCCAGAAGGGCACGCTCCAGGCGCTCCCGCAGAAGTCGGCGCTGAATGGCGAGCCAGACATCAAATGCAGGATCCAGGCCGTCGAAACCCGCGAGCAGAGAATCGGCGGGCAGATCGGTGGAGGTGAGAGACGCGGGAACCTCGCCCTGCTCCAATTGATCGAAGACCAAAGCGATGTCGAACGCGATCTCTCGGCGCTCCAATGTTACCGCTTGCCGTTCGAGATGCAGTCCGCGAAAGCCGTGCAGGGTCAAATTTTCCTGCATTCCGTGGAGGATCTGGCGTAGCGAGGCACGTGCCTTGTCCTCGGGAAATTCGCTCCAGAGCAGGCCACTCAGCCTTTCGCGCATCTCTGTTGGCGACGTATTGAGGAGAAGATAGGCCAACAATGCCTGCGACTTCTTGCTTTTCAGCTCAACGCGCTTGCCGAAGACGGAAAGACTGAACCCGCCAAGGGTCGTGACCGACAGCATCGACCTATCCATGCGACAACCAGGAAATGGGGCCGGCTTGCGTCGGCCGATATTGATTATCCCGACTGTGTCATCTTGTTCGGCGGTCTGCAATTCATGCTGGTCGGGGGACGAATCTCAGGGCCCATAGCAAAAGCCCGCCGGCCGACTCACGATGCAATCACGTCGTTCAGTCTAGGGTTTCCCGACGTAGCGAGCCTCCGGTCGTGACATTCGGCCGGCCGCTGCGATGGGGAGTGAACCATGGCGGCCAGATCGAAATCTGGACGAGGGACATGCGGCCTCGCGGTCGCGAACGCATCGGCAATCCTGATCGCCATGGTGGCGAGCGGTTGTGTCCAAGCTCCGACGACCGTGCAGGTCGCGGCGTTCGGAAAAGCTGCGAGTGCGATCACGACGACCTTGCATAGTGCCGAGGCAACCGGACAGGAGCTTCGGCTCGAGCAGACGATCGAGGCCGAGGCATGCAGGTTCCTGGGAGCCGGGCCCCCGAGGCTGGCGGTGGTGCCAAGAAGGCCACAGCGGGATTTCAGATCGCAGATCGAGCTCGTCGAGGCGATTGCGAACTATGCGGAGATGCTGGCCAAGGCCACCGACCCCGCCGAGGTCGCGAAAGTCGAGGCTGCGTCGGCCAAGCTCGCAACCGCTTCGTCGCAGTTTGCCTCCGCCATACCCGGCTTCTCGAGCGCGCCAATCGTCGCCCCCATTGCGACCCTGATGGGAAAGCTCGGTGCCGATCTGATCGAGCATGACCTGCGAAGGCGGCTGCGTGCCGTCATCGAGTCCGTCAATCCGCGCATCCTCGAGGCCGCGGCCATGCTGCCCACGGATCTGGAGGACATGGCGGAGGAACTGCGCCGGTCGCTGGTCGCGTGGCGCGGCGCGAAGAGATGCATCTTGAGCCGGATGCGGAGCGATCCCCGGATGGCGCGTCACGAGCTCTATGATCGTTACCGGGAAGCCGACCGCATCGCGCGCGAATACGAAACGCGTGTGAGGGTTCTCGATCAGCGTGGCACGGCATTGGCGAAACTGGCCGAGGTCCACGACGCGCTGCTGCGCGAACCCGAAAACATCGATGCTGCCCTGGCAAGCATTCAGATCTACGCGACGCAATTGCTCGATATCCGCAAGGCCGTCGCTGCCTTGCCGAAATCGGCCGGTGAGGGGGGATGACGATGCTTTCGAACGAGCAGGCGGCCAGGGAGCTGCACGCGGCCATACTGGTTCTTCTTCGCGCCTACGATCAGGCAAAGGGGGCCGAGAAAACCCGAATAGGGATGATGCAGCGCGTGCTGACCAAGGAGTATCTGCAACTGCTCGGACTGGAGCCCTCGAAGGACTATGGCGCGCTGACGGCCGAGTTTTCAGCGGCGAGCGGTCGGATCCAGGGGCTCATCGACCGACGGCAGCAATTCACTCAGGACGCTCAAACGGCGGCTCAGGTTCTTTCGACGCTGACGGCGGTTCTGCGACTGTTCACCTGAGCTGGCTGCTCGTCGCGGTCCTGCCCGTCGCGCGGCCAAGGCCATGCGCCGGCGGGACGCGCGACGGGTTCTTTCCATGCATGCCGCAACAATGAACAGGCAGCGATGAGGCCGCGTCGTTCCTGGCCATACGATTCCGAAGCGCGGATTGCCGGCCGCGATGCGGATCACGATGGACGGGTGAGCGAGGGCGAGGCTTTCACCGGAGTTCGAGACGGATTCGGTCCCGACTCCGGAGGGAGCGATCGCGAAGCGGCTCCAATTGCGCCCGCCGCGGCGACAGCTGCTGCCGCGCCCATGGGGCAGGCGGATCGTCTTGGCTTCCCGGCGAAGTCCCATAGAGGAGTGCGATCCATGATGCAGAGTTGGAACAGCGCCAGACGGCACTCATGCGCGATCATCGCGCCGATACTTGCTTGCATCGTCGTTTCGGGACTGGCGATGAGAAGTGCCGGCGCGCAATTCGGCGGCCATGGATCCGGCACACCCGGCCCCATTGCGCCGGGAGGGGCTTTGGGGACGGGCAGTCCGCCGATCGGGACACCGGCTGACCGGCTCATCGGAGAGCCCGGACGCATTGCCCCGCCGTCACCGCGCCCTTCGGAATTGCCGGCACAGATTCCGAACGGGCTCCCAGTCGTCGAGCGTCCACCCGGCATCACCGTCCACCGTGAAGACGTTCAGCGACTCCTGGGCCGCGTAATAGCACTGCCCGATCGCAGCCCGGGATTTCAGCCCGGCGTCTCGCTCAGTCCAACGCTCGAGGGGTTCGTGACACGCCAGGGCGGCCTGCAGGCTGCGCTCGATGGCCTCTCGTTCAGGGAACACAAGGTGCCCGGCGACGGTCGAAACGGCGATCCCGGCCGCCTCCCGGGCACTCCGTCATTGCAGCTGTCGCCCCGCCAAGGGAGCTTGCCTCTGCAGATCAGTCCACGCCCGGCTTCAGGCGGCGCGGCGTCGGAATCCTGCGAGCCGGATGCGAGTGCCCCGGCTGCCACCTGCCTATCCACCATCAGTGAATTGGGCGCGCCGATCGGCAGGCGGGCAGCCTATTGCCGCAATGGCTTCCGGCATGTCGTCATGATCCAGCCGGCGGTAGGCAGCGGCATTCCGCGTGTCTGCAGCGGAACACTGATCACCGAGCGCCATGTGGTGACGGCCGGGCATTGCGTGGGAGCTGGTGGGCTGGGCGAAAAGCTCCGCGTCTATCTGACCCAGTCGAGCGATGATGCCTGCCTTGCGGAGGCGCGTCTTTCAGCCTCGCGCCTTGCGCGCGCAAATCCGCCGCCACGTCACCCGGCGGACGCCTGCAATCTGCTCGGCGTCGATGCATCGCGCGTCATCACGATGAGTGACGTCGTACGTCCTTCGGACGACGAGGTCTGGAGAGGCCTGGATCTTGCGGTCATCGAACTGGCCTCTCCGATCACCGATGTCGCGCGCGCGGCCGGGCGCTCCGCGATCTTCAATCTCCCGATCATCGGAACGCCGGTCGGCGGTCCCGAGATCTGCGCGACGATCGCCGGCTACGGCGCGGTGGGCGACGATACGGATGCTGAGCGTGGCCCCGGCCGTTTCTCGCTCTCCTATCTCGCGGACACTCCGGGGCTGGGACGGGTCGCACGGGGCGAGCAGGTCGCGGACAACCGGCTAAGGCTGGAAGTCATCGATGACGGCAGCACGTGGCGTTTCGGGATCGCCTGTTCCGGCGATTCCGGCGGACCGGTCTTCGCGGGAATCCTCAGAGGCTATGCCAACGAGCCGCAAATATTGCTCGCAGTCGCGGTCAATGGGGCGACCGCCCAGAACTGCCGCGATGCGTTGCGTGCCAAAGGACTGGTCGTGCCGCTGGTTACGCCGATGGCCAAGCGCCTGCTGTGCCAGGCCACCGGAAACATCCTGGAGATATGCAAGCCATGAACGATATGCCGACCCATCCAGAGCCCGAACCTCCTCGGACGGAGGCTCCCTTGAGCCCGACGCCGGCAAATCCCACGCCGGCGGCGGATCCGCCAGCCGAGCCAAAGCCGGAACCTTCCGTTGAACCGCCGCCGGCCGGCCTCGTCGCCCGGATCGTTCGGACAATGCGGGGCGCCGGGGGAGCCCTTGCCGGAGGCAGCGCATTTGTGCTCGCCCTTTGGGTCGCGCTGTCGGCATCGGGGCTGCTGACGCGAGATGTCGTCTCCACTCCGGTTACGGTGCAGGGGCTGAGCGAGGGCCTCGTCTATGCGCTGCCACGGCGCGATGCCACCGTATCGCTGGTCTGGGAGCTGACAACCTGCGAGTTGCAGGAACCGACGCAATCGGATTCGCCGCCGCGCATCGGGCTTACATTGACTGCCGCGCTCGACACGACGCTTGTTGGCGATCCGGGCGCGACCTATCGCTTCGCGTCGCCGCGTCACTGGCTACCGCTGTCGGAACTGGCGTTGCAGGTCGAATACATTCCGGGCACTCCGATTCTGAAGACGCTCAGGTTCAACGCGATCGACCGCAGCGGCCAAGTCATCGCTGCGGCGCGCGGCCTTGTTCATAATCTCGGTGTCACGGGCGCTTCCCAGGCCGTCGTCGAGCCCAGTACTCCCGTTTCCGGCGGCGGGCCTGCGATACCGGCTCATGTCGCGGCCTGCGCGCAATGGCGCATCGACGTCATCAAGCGACTTGCATCGCTGAGAGCCAATCTCGCCGGTGCCGGCCTGGACGAGGCCGCTGCATCCGGTGCACGGTTCGAGATCGCGCGTCTTGCCGAATTGGTCAGTGTCCGCCGCCGGATTCCGCTCGACTGGGATCGGGAGACGGCGGTGCGGCTCTCGCTTCCCGAGGTCAAGCGCTTCTTCGAGTCCGATGCCTTGGGCGCCCAGATCGTCGCGGTTGACGATCTGACAAAGCTGATCGAGGACAGCACCGCCGTGATCGCCGGCGCGGCGTCGGGCCCCGCGCCTGCCGTGCGCGGCTCGGCCACCCCTCCCGACCCGCGTGGGGCCCGCCTCAACGGCATCGTCTATCGGCTGGCCGCCGAGCGGGACTTGATTGTCTGCCGGGTATCCTGTGCGCGGATTGCCGACGGCTCCGTTCCGAATTTGCTCTATCAGGCCGCTATAAGCGTGCCGCAATTGGGAAGTCTCGGGGTGATACCGGTGCAGAGCGAGTTGCTGTCGTCGCAGGGCATCGAGCTATGTTTCGCTGCTGACGGCACTCTGTCGAAAGTGGCGATGACCTCGCGTCCCCCCGGTTCTGGCCAGCCAGCAGCGACATCCGGTGGCGACACCCCGTCTCTGCCGGCAAGATTCTGTCCGCCATGACGCTTGTCCGTCTCGAACCGGCGCGTTCTTGAAGGCACCATCCGCCAGCTGGCCGCCGCCGGCGCGCCGGCTCACGGCTGGGGAATGCGGCCCTTCATGATCGCGAAGGCTCCGGTATCGAAAAACTGCGCGAGTTCGATGATCTGGCCGTTGCGGACACGCATCTGGTCGAGATTGTCGAACGAACCTTCCCGGCCATTGGAGCGCGTCTTGATCCGGGCGCGCCACCAGACCGCGATCGCATCGCCTTCGGCGACGACGTTGACGATGGTGAAATCGAGATATTCGTTGGTCCCGTGGATGAGCCTGAGATAGTTGGCGATGTCGGTCCGGCCGAGCCGCATGCCCGATCCCGGATTGAGCACGGGATTGCCGAGCACGAACAGGCGGGCGTCGGTCGCGAAATAGCTGGCAAAGCTCTCGGCGTCGCCGGCCTGGCGGGCGGCATAGAAGGCTGCGATCGCTTCGCGCAGCGCGGCGCGCTGGGCCGCGGGATCGAAAGGTGGGCCGGCCGCGCCGAACCTCACGGTCAGATCCTGCCGGACAGGACCGCCATCGAGGCGGTGTCCATGAACTGGACCAGCTCGACGATGTCGCCGTCCCTGAAGCGCAGATGTTCGGCCACCTCGAATTCGCCGATGGCGCCAGTGGCGACGCTGCGCAAGGTGACGTGCCGGCGGACCAGGGCCGCGTTCAGGTCGATGATCATGTCGACCAGCAGGCCGTCAATGCTTTCGTAATTGCGAAACAGGCTTTCCAGCACCGCCTGGATCGCGGCGCGGCCTGACCGCGGGCCTGCCTCCGGAACCAGCCTGGGCTCGCCGAGAAGATGGAAGACGCCGTCGGGCGCGAAGCCTGCCGCGAACAGGGCCATGTCGCCGCGGGCGCGGGCCGCGTAAAGCTGGGTGAGCTTTTCCCTTACGAAAGGCAAGCCCGAGACGACGCGAAGGCTCGATTGCGGCATGAACATCCTCAAGTCCCAACCGTCGACGGGCTGGTATCTTGATACTGTTCATTAGCTGGATATTGCGGCAGGTCAACTCAAAGATGCACGCAATGACCAGGCACTACCAGGCACCGGCGAATATTCCCGGATATTCGGCCGGTCCGGCGGGCGTGCTATCCCGGGGCGACGGCAGGCCGCCCCGGGATCGCTGTGATGGTCGGGCTCAGTTCTTGGTCTTGTCGACCAGCGCCTTGGCCTTGATCCAGGGCATCATGTCGCGCAGCTTGGCGCCGACTTCCTCGATCGGGTGGGCGGCCATGCGCGCACGGGTCGCCTTGAACGAGGTCTGGTTGACCTTGTTCTCGAGCATCCAGTCGCGGGTGAACTTGCCGGACTGGATGTCGGTCAGCACGCGCTTCATCTCGGCCTTGGTCTCGGCGGTGATGATGCGCGGCCCGGTGACATATTCGCCGTATTCGGCGGTGTTGGAGATCGAGTAGTTCATGTTGGCGATGCCGCCTTCATAGATGAGGTCGACGATCAGCTTGACCTCGTGGAGGCACTCGAAATAGGCCATTTCCGGCGCATAGCCGGCTTCCGTGAGCGTCTCGTAGCCGGCCTTGATCAGCTCGACCAGGCCGCCGCAGAGCACGACCTGCTCGCCGAACAGATCGGTTTCGCACTCTTCCTTGAAGGTGGTCTCGATGATGCCGGCGCGACCGCCGCCATTGGCCGAGGCATAGGACAGGCCGAGGTCATGGGCATTGCCCGAGGCGTCCTGGTGGATCGCGATCAGGGTCGGCACGCCGCCGCCACGCTGATATTCCGAGCGCACGGTGTGGCCCGGGCCCTTCGGCGCGACCATCAGCACGTCGAGATCCTTGCGGGCTTCGATCAGGTTGAAATGAACGTTGAGGCCGTGGGCGAACATGATCGCGGCGCCCGGCTTCATGTTGGCATGCAGGTCGTCGCGATAGATGTCGGCCTGCAATTCGTCGGGCGTCAGCATCATCATGATGTCGGCCCATTTGGCGGCTTCGGCCGGCGTCATGACCTGGAAGCCGGCGGCTTCGGCCTTGGCGCGCGTCGCCGAACCGGCCTTCAGCGCGATGGTGACGTCCTTGACGCCGGAATCGCGCAGGTTGAGCGCATGGGCATGGCCCTGGCTGCCATAGCCGACGATGCAAACCTTCTTCGACTTGATCAGGTTGAGATCGGCGTCGCGATCGTAATAGACACGCATTTCCAGGCTTCCTTCTTGGTCTTCGGGCTCAGGTCCCGATCCTTGGGTCACGAAACAATCCGTCCTTGCGCGGCAGCGCGACGATCAGATCATGAATGGCGCGCCGCTTCTTGGCGCAAGATCATTCCCGGCACAAGGCCAGGCCTGCATAGGTTCATCCCTTGTCGCCGCAGGCGCGACGGTAGAGTTTCACCGTTTCGGTCATGCCGTGAATGAGCGCATCGGCGGTCAGGGCATGGCCGATCGAGACCTCGGCGATCGCCGGGATCGCCGATATCAGCGGCGGCAGATTGTCGAGCGTCAGGTCATGGCCGGCATTGACGCCGAGCCCGATCGCCGTCGCCGCCTGGGCGGTCAGCCGCAGCTTGTCGCGCTCGGCCTGGGCCTCGCGCTGGTCGAAAATGCCGCCATAGGGGCCGGTATAGAGCTCGATGCGGTCGGCGCCGACGGCCTTGGCGCCGCGGACCAGCGCCGGATCGGCGTCGAGGAACAGCGAGACGCGGAAATTGCACGACTTCAGCCGCCCGCAGACGCGGGTCAGGAGCGCGCTGTCCTTGGCGACGTCCCAGCCATGGTCCGAGGTCGCCTGTGCGGGATCGTCGGGCACCAGCGTGACCTGGTCGGGCCTGGCCCTTTCGCAGAGCAGAAGGAAGTCCTCGCTCGGATAGCCCTCGATATTGAACTCGGCCTTGGGGAATTCCCGCCGCAGCATGTCCGAGAGATCGAACACGTCGGTGCGCCGGATATGCCGTTCGTCCGGCCTGGGATGCACGGTGATGCCATGGGCGCCGGCCTGCATGGCGATGCGCGCCAGGCCGACCACGCTCGGCCAGGGCAAATTGCGCCGGTTGCGCAATTGCGCGATCGCATTGACGTTGACGGAGAGGTGGGTCGCCATGGACGCCTTCTCAAACAGATTTGGCAGGGGGCCGCATTCAACGACCCTGGGCGCCGTCCGGCAAGGCCGCATCCAGCATGCCGTCCGGTCCGCGGCTCATGGCCGCGATGCCGGTGCGCGACACCTCGACCAGGCCGACGGTTCCCATCAGGCGGATGAAGCGCTCGACCTCCTCGGTCGTGCCGGTCAGTTCGAACACGAAGGAGTTGAGCGTCGCATCGAGCGTGTTGGCGCCGAATGCGCCGGCAAGGCGCAGCGCCTCGACCCGGGTATCGCCCTTGCCGCGCACCTTGACCAGCACCAGCTCGCGCTCCAGCGCCTCGCCCTGAACGGTCAGGTCGACCACTCGATGGACGGGGACGATGCGGTCGAGCTGGGTCTTGATCTGTTCGATGATCTTCTCCGTGCCTGTCGTGACGATGGTGATGCGCGAGACATGGGCTTCGTGCTCGGTCTCCGAGACGGTCAGGCTTTCGATATTATAGCCGCGGCCGGAAAACATGCCGGCGATGCGGGCAAGAACGCCGGGCTCGTTGTCGACCAGCACCGCCAGGGTGTGGCGGCGGGTGGCGTCGACGGCGTCGGAGAGGAAATAGGCGGATTGCGATTGGGCCATGGTGTGCCGTGTCCTAAGGGTATGATGGGGGAGGAGGCGCCTCGGCCATGCCGCCGTTGCAGCGGCGGCGATGCCCGGTCTTCGTCTTGTCGCAGCGCCCGGCCGAACCGGTCGCGCCGGTCCGGCCTGACATTGCCGGCTTGGTGCCTCACACCAGTTGCTTGCCCTTGGCGTCGATGACGCTGCCGATGTCCTGGGCGGCATCGCCGAGGATCATCTCGTTATGCGCCTTGCCCGAGGGGATCATCGGGAAGCAGTTCTCGTCCTTGGCCACCAGGCAATCGAAGATGACTGCGCCGGGATGGTCGATCATCTCCTGGATGGCCGCGTCGAGCTTTTTCGGGTCGGAGCAGCGGATGCCCTTGGCGTGGTAGGCCTCCGCGAGCTTGACGAAATCCGGCAGCGCTTCCGAATAGCTCTCCGAATAGCGGCCGCCATGCAGCAGTTCCTGCCACTGGCGCACCATGCCCATATATTCGTTGTTCAGAATGAAGATCTTGACCGGCAGGCGATACTGCGCGGCGGTCGACATTTCCTGCATGTTCATCAGGACCGAGGCTTCGCCGGCGACGCAGACCACCAGGTCTTTCGGATGCGCCAGCTGGACGCCGACGGCGGCCGGCAAGCCATAGCCCATCGTGCCGAGGCCGCCCGATGTCATCCAGTGGTTCGGCTCGTTGAAATGCAGATATTGCGCGGCCCACATCTGATGCTGGCCGACCTCGGTGGTGAAATAGGGGTTGCGGTGCTTGGTCAGCGCATAGAGCCGCTCGAGCGCATATTGCGGTTTGATGATCGTGTCGGAATTGGTGTAGGCGAGCGACTTGCGGTCGCGCCAGGTGTCGATCTGGCCCCACCACTCCTTCAGCGCCGGCTTGTCGACCTGGCCGCCGACCTCTTTCCACAGCCGCACCATGTCCTCGAGCACATGGGCGCAATCGCCGACGATGCCGAGATCGACCTTGACGTTCTTGTTGATCGAGGAGGGATCGATATCGATATGGATCTTTTTCGAGCCGGGCGAGAAGGCGTCGAGCCGGCCGGTGATCCGGTCGTCGAAACGCGCGCCGATATTCACCATCAGGTCGCAGCCATGCATGGCGAGATTGGCCTCGTAGGTGCCGTGCATGCCGAGCATGCCGAGCCATTGCTTGTCATTGGCCGGATAGGCACCGAGGCCCATCAGGGTCGAGGTGATCGGATAGCCGGTGGCGCGCACAAGCTCGCGCAGCAGGGCGGAGGCATGCGGGCCGGCATTGATCACGCCGCCGCCGGTATAGAAGACCGGCCGCTTGGCCTTGGCGATCATCTCGACCGCCGCGCGGATCTTGCCGAGGTCGCCCTTGATCTGCGGGCGATAGGTCTTGTGCTGGTTGTCGCGCGGCCGCTCGTATTTGCCGGTCTTGAACTGGATGTCCTTGGGGATGTCGACCACCACGGGACCCGGCCGGCCGTTCTGGGCGACGAAAAAGGCCTCGTGCAGGATGCGCGGCAATTCCTCGATCGAGCGGACCAGGTAATTGTGCTTGGTGCAATGGCGCGTGATGCCGACCGTATCGGCCTCCTGGAAGGCGTCCGAGCCGATCAGGTGGGTCGGCACCTGGCCGGTGAAGCAGACGATCGGGATCGAATCCAGCAATGCGTCGGTGAGCCCGGTGACCGCATTGGTGGCGCCGGGACCCGAGGTCACCAGCACCGCGCCGACCTTGCCGGAGGAGCGGGCATAGCCCTCGGCCGCATGCACCGCGCCCTGTTCGTGACGAACCAGGACATGCTTGACGTCGTTCTGCTGGAAGATCGCATCATAGATCGGCAGGACGGCGCCGCCGGGATAGCCGAAGAGCGTGTTGACGCCCTGATCGATCAGGGCTTGCACGACCATTTCGGCGCCGGTCATCTCGCGGGACATGGGGTTATCCTCTAGGGCTTTCGTTGGTCTGGTTGTCGTGTTGAAGGCAATAAAAAAGGCCCCGTGAGGGACCTTGGGTTGAGCGCCACCGTTCGGCTGCCGTGTGAGTGTCACACGTCCGTCGATGGCGCCCCGGATACAATAAGGATAGCTCGCGACACGCGCGTCTCCTGCAGAAAACAGGCGCGGACCGTAGACGAGGGCAGGGAGGGCGTCAAGCGCGTTGCGTCGGGCAAGACAGGGCGGTCATCCGATGTGCCGTCCGCGGAGCGCCTTTGGGCCATTGCCGGTTTGGATGCCGGTCTTGTTCTTCATGGCGCGGGCCTCTTTTCGCCCGCGCCGACCGGATGCATCGAGGCCAATAAAATGGCTTCAGGGTCCGGAATGGCCAGGACGAGGTAAATGCGGCCGGCTGATCCTGACGAGTGCCGCTCCTTGCGCCATGGGGCTGAATTCGTGGATGGCCGGGACAAGCCCGGCCAAGACGAGAATTGTCCTTGGAGCGATGGGAGCTGGATCAACCGGGCCGAGAAGCCGCGCCGTGGGAAGGCAAGCCGTAACGCCAACACATCGTCTTGCCCGGGCTTGGCCCGGGCATCCACGACTTGTTTGCTTGCGAAAACAGCCGGTCAAATTCGCTGCGCCGCGGTGCTAGCGCCTGTCGCCGTCAGACGACGGCACGCCATCCCCGTCCTCGTCCTCATCCTCGCTTGCCGGAATGACGTAGCTGCCGCTCAGCCAGCGGTGCAGATCGACCTCGGCGCAGCGCTTCGAGCAGAACGGCTTGAACCGGACGAGCGCCGGCTTGCCGCAGATCGGGCAGGCGCGCGGCGGGTCGACGGGCTGGTCGTTGTCGTTCACCGGGTTCACGCTTGCGTCCTTCAAGCCTGGTTGATCCAGCCGAACGTGACGGGATAGCCGGTGCCGGCGATCAGGCCGACGGCTTCCGTCAGCGGCAGGCCGACGACATTGGTATAGGAGCCGATGAGCGATACCACGAAGGCGCCGGCAATGCCCTGGATGGCATAGCCGCCGGCCTTGCCGCGCCATTCGCCGGAGGCGAGATAAGCGTCGATCTCGTCCCGGCCGAGCCGCTTGAAGCGCACGCGCGTCTCGACCAGCCGCGTGCGGACGCGCGCGTGCTGGTCGACCAGGCAGAGGCCGGTATAGACGCGGTGCGACCGGCCCGACAGCAGGCGGATGCAGCCGGCGGCCTCGTCGACGGTTTCGGCCTTGGGCAGGATGCGCCGGCCGACACAGACCACCGTATCGGCGGACAAGAGCACGGCGCCTTTCCAGGCGTCGTCGTCCCGGATGCGCCTGACCGCCTCCGAGGCCTTCTCGCGCGCCAGCCTGAGCGCCAGCTTGCGCGGGCTTTCGCGCGGGATCGGCGTCTCGTCGATTTCGGCGGGGATCAGTGTGTCCGGTTCGATGCCGGCCTGCTGCAGCAAGGCGAGCCTGCGCGGCGAGCCGGAGGCCAGGATCAGTTTCGGCCGGCCGGGGATGGAGGTCGCAGCCATGGGCACCTTTTCTGGCATCGGCCGTTCGGATGAGGCCCGACGCGTTGTCGCGCTCCGGCGACGGCGGCGCGATCTTTACCTAAGCCCCGGGGATTTGTGAACATGGAGATGGCCGCCGCCGCCCCATCCCCCGCCTTTCGTCCGGTTGGATTTTGCGGCGCAGCACGGCATAACCGAGGGAGCTGTGGGGAACCCGTCATGCCGAAGACCAATCCGGGCCGCTTCTTCGAAGATTTTCGCCTTGGCGACAAGCTGCGCCACGCCACGCCACGCACGGTGACGTCGGGCGACGCCGCTCTTTACACCGCGCTTTATGGCTCGCGCTTCGCCGTTCAGTCGTCGGACACCTTTGCCCGCGCGATCGGCTATCCCAGGAGCCCGCTGGACGATCTCCTGGTTTTCCACGTGGTGTTCGGCAAGACAGTGCCGGATGTCTCGCTGAACGCGGTGGCCAATCTCGGTTATGCCGGCTGCCGGTTCCTCAGTCCGGTCTATCCCGGCGACACGCTGTCGACCGTGTCCGAGGTCATCGGCCTGAAGGAGAATTCCAACCGCAAGACCGGCGTCGTCTATGTCCGCTCCATCGGCGTCAACCAGCATGGCGTCGAGGTGCTCGACTATGTCCGCTGGGTCATGGTGCGCAAGCGTGCCGAGGACGCCCCGGCGCCGCCCGAGCTGATCCCGGCCTTGCCCAAGGCGCTGGACCCGGATGCCATTGGCGATGCCTGCCCGATCATCGATCCTGCCGCCTATGACACCGGCCTCGCCGGCCAGCGCCATCGCTTCCGCGACTATGCGATCGGCGAAAAGATCGACCATGTCGACGGCATGACGGTCGAGGAAGCCGAGCACATGATGGCGACCCGCCTCTACCAGAACACCGCCAAGGTCCATTTCAACCAGTTCACCGAGGGCCAGGGCCGGTTCGGCCGGCGGCTGATCTATGGCGGCCACGTCATTTCGATCGCCCGGGCCCTGTCGTTCAACGGCCTGGCCAATGCCTTCCACATCGCCGCGATCAATGGCGGCCGGCATGTCGCGCCGCTCTTCGCCGGCAATACCGTCTTCGCCTGGTCGGAGATCCTGGACGTGCAGGAACTGCCCGGCCGCGACGATGTCGGTGCGCTGCGCATCCGCACCATCGCCACCCGGGACCAGCCCTGCGCCGCCTTCCCCTTGAGGGCCGGCGAGGATTATGATCCCGCGGTGATCCTCGATCTCGACTATTGGGCGCTGATCCCGGTCTGACCGGACATGCTGGCCGATCCTGTCCGGGCCACCTTGCGGGGCGCGCGGTTGACCTCGCCTCCCGTTCGGTCATGTTACGCGTGGCCTTCGCTGATCGGCACGGATAGATTCTTCAACATGGCCTTTGAACCTTTTCATTCCTCGCCGCGACTGATCATGCGAGCCCACCGGCTCGGGACCGATGATGCAGTCTGACAGCGACCAGGACCTCATAAGCCGGGTTGCCAAGGGCGATCGTCTCGCCTTCAGGGCCCTCTATGCCCGCCACCACGTTCGTGTGTTCCGGTTCATCCTCCGGTTCATCAAGGACGAGGGGCATGCCGAGGACCTCATTGGCGAAGTGTTTCTCGACGTGTGGCGACAGGCTGACAGGTTCGAGGGGCGTTCCAGCGTCTCGACCTGGATCCTCGGAATGGCACGCTTCAAGGCTTTGTCGAGTTTGCGACGGCCGAAAGAGGCAGCCCTCGACGAGGATCAGGCCGGCGCCATCGCCGACGACGCGGATACGCCCGAAACGGTGGCTCAGAAAGTGGACAAGGCGCAGGCGATCCGTCGCTGCATCGAAGCCCTTTCCAACGAGCACCGGGAGATCGTCGATCTCGTCTACTACCAGGAGAAATCCATCTCCGAAGTGGCCGAGATCGTCGGGATACCGGAAAACACCGTCAAGACGCGCATGTTCTATGCGCGTAAAAGACTCCAGGAGCTGATGCAAAGCGCCGGAGTCGATCGAGGTTGGCCATGACGACGCGCGATCCTTCCGTGAATGCATCCGAACGGCGAGCCCTTTCCGAGCTGCTGCCCTGGTACGTCTCGGGCAAGCTCGAGGCCGCCGACAAGGCGCGCGTCGAGGCCGCACTCGCGACCGACCCGTCGCTGCGTGACGAGCTGGAGATCGTCCGGGAAGACCAGGACGCGACGCTCGCGCTGGTCGACCGGATGCCGATGCCGTCGCCCCGGGTGCTCGATGAACTGATGAAGCGCGTCGAGGCGGAGCCCGCCAAGGCGGCCCATGTCGCCGCCCGCGCCAAAGCCGGCCTTGTCGACTGGCTCGGCGCGAAGCTCGCCCTGCTGTCGCCCCGCACGCTCGCCTATGCCGCGGGCGCCGCCGCCATTGCCCTGGTGGTCCAGGCCGGCGTGATCGGCTCGGGCCTCATCGACGGCGGCGCGATCTTCCAGACCGCATCCTATTCCACCGGCGCGCAGGTTCGCACCGACGGCACCTTCGTGCTGATCGGCTTCACCGCCCAGGCGAGCGCCGCCGACATGACCGAGCTTCTCGAGCAGGTTCGTGCTAGCATTGTCGACGGTCCGCGTCCGGGCGGTTTCTACCGTGTCCGGGTCGGTGCGCGCGGCATGCCGCAAGCTGAGGTCGACAAGGTTCTGTCGACCCTCAAGGCGCGGACCAACGTGGTGCGCTTCGCCGGTCCGTCCACCTGATCGTCGTGTGACAATCGGTCGCTCGCCGCTGCATCGCATCGGAAACATCTGCGCATTCAAACAGAAACATTCGCGGCCTACTGCCTCGGTCCGAATGTGGGTTGAGAGGACGCAGCCATGACGGTTCAAGGCTCCGATCGGACACGCGCGACGCAGCGCGGGGGCAAGGCTCTCGCCGGGCTCGTCGTCCTGTTCCTGGGCACGACCAGCCTCGTCGTCGCCGACACGCGGCCGGCTGCGGCCCAGTTCGGCATCGGCCTCGGCGGCCTCAGCATTCCCGGCGTCGGCAATCTCAACCGCCGGCCGAGCATCGCTAGGCCCAGCCGGGTGCCCAATGTGAACATGCCCAACCGCATGCCGAACATGCGCGGCATGACGCAGGGCCAGCGGATGCCCGGGGGCATGGAGCGCTTCGGCCGCAATCCCGACATGGCGATCGGCCGCGACGGGCGCATTCCCGGCCAGGGCCGGATGACCGAATTTCCCGGCCGAGGCGGCCGGATGAGCGAGATTCCCGGTCGCGGCGGTCGCGTCGGCGAGTTTCCGGGCCGTGGCGGCCGCGTCGGAGAAATCCCTGGTCGCGGCGGTCGTATCGGCGAGATCCCCGGCCGCGGTGGCCGCGTCACCGAGATTCCCGGGCGGCCCGGCGGCCGTATCGATGTTCCCGGCCGCGTTCCCGGTCGCGGCCCGAATATCAGCGTCGGCGGCCGCACCGGCGGCCCCCTGCCGCCTGGCGGCGGTGGCGGCGGAGGCGGTGGCGGCCTGCCGCCGGGTGGTGGTGGTTTCGGTGGCGGCGGCGGCGCCGGTTTCGCGGCGGCCGCGGCCGCCGCGGTGATCGTGCCGGCGGCGGTCGCCTTGATCCAGGCGGCGCGCGCCGGCGATCGTGCGGTGGTGGACGACAGCCCGCCCGGCCTGCCGCCGCCGACCGAGCGGCGCTACATGGCCGGCGAGGTGCTGTTCGTCATGCGCCCGAATGCGCCCGAGGCCGATATCCAGCGCGTGGTCCGGCGCTTCAATCTGCGGCTGATCAGCGAGGAGCGTTCCGAGCTCATCGGCACCTCGGTGCATCGCTACCGGGTGCCGAACGGCCAGGACGTGCCGGCCGCGATCCGCGCCATGACGCGGGACGCGCGTGTCGCCTATGTCCAGCCGAACTACCTGTTCGAGCGGCCGAACTATGTCTACCGGCTGCAGAGCTCGACGACGACGGCGGCCGGCGGTGCCGCGCTGCAATATGTGGTGGATACGCTGCGCCTGCCGGAGGCCCATCTGCTGTCCAATGGCGCGCATATCCCCATCGCCGTGATCGATTCCGGTATCGACGCCAATCATCCCGAGATCGTCGGCCGCATCACCAAGCGTTTCGACGCGGTCGGCGGGCCGTTCCAGGCGCATGAGCACGGCACCGGCATGGCCGGCGCGATCATTGCCCATGCCCAACTGATCGGCGTGTCGCCGAGGGCCGACATTCTGGCCGCCCGCGCCTTCGCGCCGGGCCAGGCCGCCGGTGCCTCCGGCACCAGTTTCCACATTCTCAAGGCGATGGACTGGTCGATCCGCGAGGGCGCCCGGGTCATCAATATGAGCTTTGCCGGTCCGCGCGACCCGATGATGACCCGCGCCATCCAGGTGGCGGCCGAACGGCGCATCGCGATGATCGCCGCCATGGGCAATGAGGGGCCGAATGCGCCGATCTCGTTCCCGGCCGCCGATCCCAACGTGATCGCCGTCACCGCGGTCGACCAGGGCGGCCGGATCTTCGACCAGGCGACGCGCGGCGACCACGTGGCGGTCGCCGCTCCCGGTGTCGAGGTGCTGCTGCCGGCGCCGCAGGGCGGCTATCAGATTTCGTCGGGAACCTCGGTCGCCGCGGCCCATGTCAGCGGCATCGCCGCGCTGATCCTCGAGCGCTCGCCCAATCTCGACCCGGCGGCGCTGCGCCAGATCCTGCGCGAGACGGCACGGCGCACCGCCACGCCGGACCCGCAGCTCGGCGCCGGTCTCGCCGATCCGGTGCCGGCGATCAACGCCGCGCAGAACCCGCCGCAGCCCGAGGCGCCCGCGCCGATGGCGGTCGCGCCTGCACCGGCGCCCGAAACGGCGGCCGTGGCGCCGCCACAGGCAGCGCCCCGCCAGGCCACGGTGGATCCGAAACCCGGCAAGGAGTGAGCCGGCGGACGCGCCGGTCTCGCTTTTCTGATCGGCCTCGAACTCTGGCTCGCGCCGGGGTTCCCGGCGTTTCAGGCAAGTCCTGAGGCTGGAACGGGATCGATCGCCTGCGCCACAGCGCCCGGCCCGTCATCCCCGAGGCAAAGGCTGCCGGGCTCAGGGCAAGTCCTGCCGCCAGGCGCCGGCGCCGACGATCGCGCGATATTCGTCGAGGAACAGCTCCGCCGGCCGCGACAGCGCCCGCCCGGGCATGCGCAGGATGCGCGAGCGGAACGACAGGGGGGCGCTCAGCGGCCGGACCGTCAGATGGTCGCGGGAGCGCGCATTCAAGGCCGCTTCCTCGATCAGGCCGACGCCGACGCCGGCTTCGACCGCTTCGATCAAGGCCGGCGAGGCGGTGATCTCGACATCCACCTTGAGGTCGTCGCCGGCCCGCGTGAAGGCGGCGCTCAGCCAGCGCCCGAACGTCGTGTTGGGGCCGTAGGAGACGAATGTCTCGCCGCTGAAATCGCCGCGGCTGATCGACGGCAGCGTCGCGAAGCGATGCCCGCGGGCGGCGATGCACAGCACCCGCTGCTCGCCGAGATCCTCGGTCTTCAGTTCCGGCGTGACGGCGATCGAATGGACCAGGCCGAAATCCGCGCGGCCCGAGGTGACCGCGTCGATGATCGGCTGATTGGCGACGACATCAAGCTTGATCCGGATGTCGGGATGGGCGGCGCGCAGGGCCTTGATGGCCGGAACGGCAAAACGCGTCGCCTGGGTCGGAATGGCCGCGATGGCAATCGTCAGGCCCGTCTCGCCGCGCAGCGAGGCGGCCAGCCGCTGGATCGAGTCATAGGTGCCGAACAGCCTTTCCACCTCCCATTGCAGGAGCTCGGCCTCGCGCGTCACCGTCACGCGGTTGCCGTCGCGCCGCAGCAGCGCCAGGCCGAGACTGCGTTCGACCTGCCGCAGCAGCTTGCTGACGGCGGGTTGCGAGACGTTCAGGAGCCGGGCCGCCTCGCTCACGCCGCGCGTCGAGACGACCGCGCGCAAGGCGTCGAGCTGCGCCAGGGTCAGCCGGTGATTGATCGGGGTGTCGTTGGGCTCTGTCATAATCAAAGGATATCGCTATTGCATCAAATCGACAAAAGGTTATCGTGATGAAAATTCATGCATGCGAGCCAGGTGATGGACGACACGAGTTTTCTCCGCGACGCGATTGAATCGGCCCTGGATCGTACCGCGAACCGGCCGCTGCAGCGACGCCAGCTTCTCGGCCTGCTCGCGGCGATGGGTCTGGCCGGCACCGTGCCGGCGAGCGCCCAGGCGCGTCGGCTGGTCGTCTGCAACTGGGGTGGCGACGCGCTTCGCCATCAGCCGACCGCCTGGGGCATTCCGTTCGAACGCCAGACGGGCATCAAGGTCGAATTCGACGGCGGCGGGCCGAGCTTCGGCAAGATCAGGACCATGGTCGAGAGCCGCAACGTCGTCTGGGACGTCTGCGACGCCAATCTGGCTGCGGCGCTCAATCTCGGCCGCCGGGGCTATCTCGAACCGATCGACTGGTCGCGCGTCGACAAGACCAAGGTCCGGCCCGGCTTCTACAATGACTGGGGCGTGTCGCACTTCCTGTACAGCTTCGTGCTGACCTATGACCGCCGCCGCTACGGCGACAATCCGCCGAAGACCTGGGCCGACTTCTGGAACACCAAGGATTTTCCGGGCACGCGCACCTTGCCGGATCGCATCCTGGGCGCGCTCGAGGGTGCGTTGATGGCCGATGGCCTCGCCGCCGACCGGGCCGCCATCTATCCGATCGACGAACGCCGGGCGCTCGAGAAGATCCGTGAGATCAAGGCCAATACGGTGTTCTGGAAATCCGGCGCCGAGAGCCAGCAATTGATGCGCCAGGGCGAGGCGTCGATGGGCATGATCTGGCACACCCGCTCGGTCGTGCTGCGCCGCGAGCGCAACAGCCGCATCGATTTCACCTGGAACCAAGGCCTGTTGATCCCGGCGGGCTGGCTGGTGCCGAAAGGCAATCCGGCGGGCAAGGCGGCATTCGACTTCATCGCCGCGACCCAGTCGCCGGAATCCCAGGTCGAATTGCTGCGCCTGATGGGCAATGGGCCGGCCAATCCGGCCGCGGCCGCCCTGGTCCCGGCGGAACTGAAACCCGACAATCCGACCGACGACGCCAATATGGCGGTGCAGATCCTGGCCGATCCCGATTGGCACGCCGAGAACCAGGACCGCGTCTATAACGACTACGTCAAGGTCATCACCGGCTGATGTCGCGCCCCATCGACCTCGTTCTGCAAGGCGGCCGCATCGCGACTTTCGACGATGCCCGTCCGTTCGCCCAGGCGATCGCCATGGACGGCGGCCGCATCCTCGCGGTGGGTACCGACGCGGACCTCGCGCCCTATGCGGCGCGCGCCCGGCAGGTCGTCGATCTCGCCGGCCGTTTCGCCTTGCCGGGCCTGGTCGACAGCCATTGCCATCCGGACGGCGAGGCGGCGAAGCTCGGCCGCTGGCAGAGCCTCGCCGATCTCAGCGGCGATCTCGACACGCTGCTCGGCGAGATCAGGCGCTTCGACCGGACCGCTCCGCGCCGGCGCTGGTTCCTCGGCTATCGCTACGACGAAAATGCGCTCGGCGGCAGCCATCCCGCCCGGGCCATGCTCGACGCGGCCGCGCCCGGCCGCCCCGTCTTTCTGCTCCGGCGCGACGCCCATATCGGCGTGGCGAGCAGCGCCGCCTTCGCCGCGGCAGCGATCGACCCGGTCTCCGGCCATGACGGTTCCGACCAGGTCGATACCGATGCCGCCGGCCAGGCGACCGGCGTGGTGCGCGGCCGGACGACCCAGCATTTCGTCCGGCTCGCCAACAGGGACCAGGGCGTCGACGATTTCCTCGCCGGCTTTCCGGCCGTCATGGCCGATATCGCCGCGAACGGCATGACCGGCCTGCACAATGCCTTGACCGCAGGCGATGCCATCACCGCCTACCGCCAGCTGCACGCCGAGGGCGCCCTGCCGCTGCGCGTCGCCATCATGGCCGATGGCCGCGACGAACAGCTCCTGGATCGCCTGCTCGCATCGGGCGAGCGGTTCGGTTCGGGGGACGAACATCTGCGTCTGCTCGGGGTCGAATTCGGCTTCGACGGCAGCACGGGCGGGCGGACCGCGGCCTATCACCAGCCTTATCGGCCGATCGCCGGCGAGACCGGCGAGGTCAGTGGCTTCGTCAATTACACCGCCGCCGACATTGCTGACCGGGCGCGCGCCGTGCGCGCCGCCGGCCTGCAATTCTGCCTCACCGGCAATGGCGACCGCGGCATCGACCTGGCGCTCGACGCCATCGCCGCGAGCGACGCGGCCGGTGTCGATGGGCCGCCCGCGCGGATCGAGCATTGCTGCTGCATGCCGCCGGCGACCCAGGAGCGCTTTGCCCGCAGCGGCGCCATCGTCTCCTCGGCCGCGGCCTTTCTGCATGACCTCGGCGACAGCTACCTGCGCCAGCGCCCGGCGAGCGACATTCCATGGCTGTGGCCACACCGTGCGATGATGGCGCGTGGCGCGCTGGTCTGCGCCCATAGCGATGCGCCGGTCTGCGGGCGCAATCCCTTCACCACCATCGCGGCGCTGGTGACACGCCGCACCGCGTCCGGCGCGATCATCGCCGCCGACCAGGCGCTCGGCCGGATCGATGCCCTGCGCACCTATACGGTCAATCCGGCCATCGCGGCGGGGCTCGGCGACGTCCTCGGCAGGCTCGCGCCGGGCCGGCTGGCCGATGTGACCGTGGTCGATACCGACCTCCTGACCTGCGCGGACGAGGCGATCGGTGCGGCACGCGCCGAGATGACCATTGTCGCCGGCCGGATCGTGTTCGACCGCCAGGGCGGCACGCCGGACGAGGCTTCGTCGCGCCATGGGTGAGAACCGCTTCGCCACCTCCTGGGCGCTGGTCCTGCCGGCGCTGATCGCCATCGCGCTGTGCTTCGCGCTGCCGGTCGCGAACGTGCTCCGGCTGTCCTTCGTCGAGCCGGTCGCCGGCTTCGGCAATTACGTCGAGCTGGTGACCGAGCCGCTGTTCCGGTCGATCGCCGTCACCACCTTGCGCATGGCGGTCATCACGACGCTGGTCAGCGTCCTGCTCGGTTACCTCGTCGCCTATGTCATCGCCCATTCGCCGCCGAAGCTGCGCAAATGGCTTCTGCTCGCGGTGCTCATGCCGTTCTGGCTGTCGGTCCTGGTCCGCGCCTTCGCCTGGGTCGTGCTGCTGCAGCGTGAAGGCATGGTCAATTCGGCCCTGATGGCGCTCGGCCTGATCGAGCGGCCGCTGGCGCTCCTGCGCAACGAGATCGGCGTGCTCATCGGCATGGTGCATTACATGGTGCCCTATGCGGTGCTGCCCATGCTCTCGACCATGCTCGGCATCGACGGCCGGCTCGGTCCGGCCGCGCGCGCCTGCGGCGCCGGACCGGCCCGCACCTTCCTGCGCGTCTTCCTGCCCTTGTCGGTTCCCGGCATCATCGGCGCGGCCATCCTGGTCTTCATTCTCTCGCTGGGTTTCCTGGTGACGCCTGCGCTGCTCGGCGGCGGCAAGGTGGTGATGGTCGCGCAATATATCGAATTCGGCATCAGCGAGACGCTGAACTGGGGCATCGCGACGGCGCTGGCCACCAGCCTGCTGGTTCTGGTGATCCTGTCGCTCGCCATCGTCTCGCGGCTGGTGCCGGCCGAAAAGCTGTTCGGTGTGAAATGATCGTTTCACCCTCCCTCTGGTTCCAGCTGAGCCGCATCCTCGCCATCGCCGTCCTGGCTTTCCTGGTGCTCCCGGCCCTCATCGTCGTACCGGTCTCGCTGACCGACACCACCTGGCTCGCACTGCCGCAGGAGCGCCTGTCCTTAGACCACTGGCGGACGCTGCTGAGCGAGCCGGTCTGGCGCGACAGCATGCTGCGCAGCCTGGCCGTCGCCATCGTTTCGACCGCCTGTTCGGTGGTCGTCGGAACGCTCGCCGCCATCGGCTGCCGGAACCTGCTGCCCGCGGTTGCCGGCCGCCTGCGGCTTGTGCTCCTGCTGCCGATGATCGTGCCGGGCGTGGTCGCCGGCCTCGCCTGGTACCGGGTGTTCATCCCGCTCGGGCTGATCGACACCTATGCCGGCGTCATCCTGGCCCACGGCGTCAGCGGCATCCCGCTGGTCTTCGTCACCGTCTCGTCGGCGCTGGCGGCTTTCGACACCAGGCTCGAACAGGCGGCGCGCTCGCTCGGCGCCGGCACCGGCATGGTGCTGCGCCGCGTCCTGTTCCCCGCCGCCTTGCCCGGCGTGCTGTCGGGCGGGGTCTTCGCCTTCATCGCGTCCTGGGACGAGGTGGTGGTGCTTCTCTTCATCACCAGCCGGAACGTCTATCTGCTGCCGCGCGCCATCTGGGACGGCATCAATGAGAACGTCGATCCGGCCATTGCCGCTGCGGCGACGCTGATGATCGTCGTGACCGTCGCCGGATTGCTGCTCGTCCAGCTCTTCGGCCGTGACGGCGAAAAGGGTTGAAGCCATGTCTGACCGGGATGATCTCGATGTCGTCGACCTCAGCAAGCGCTACGGCCCGGTGGTGGCCCTCGACAAGGTCGGCTTCAAGCTGGCGGCGGGCGAGTTCCTGACCCTGCTCGGGCCATCGGGCTCGGGCAAGACCACCACCTTGATGACGATCGCCGGTTTCGTCCGGGCCGATGCCGGCGCCATTCGCATCGGCGGCGCCGATATTGCCGGGCTGCCGCCGGAGCGGCGCGGCTTCGGCGTGGTGTTCCAGGGCTATGCGCTGTTTCCGCATATGAGCGTCGCCGAGAATGTCGCCTTTCCCCTGGAAGCGCGCGGCGTCGGCCGGGCCGAGCGTGACGAACAGGTCAAGGCCGCGCTCGATCGCGTGCAATTGCTGCCCTATGCCGACCGCAAGCCGCGCGCGCTTTCCGGCGGCCAGCAGCAGCGCGTCGCCCTTGCCCGCGCGCTCGTCTACGGACCGAAAGTCCTTTTGCTCGACGAGCCGCTGAGCGCGCTCGACCGCAAGCTTCGCTCCGAGCTGCAATGGGAATTGCGCCGGCTGCATCGCGACCTCGGCGTGTCGTTTCTCTACGTGACGCACGACCAGGAGGAGGCGCTGACCATGTCGGACAGCATCGCGATCTTCGAGCGCGGGCGCATCGTCCAGCACGGCACGCCCGAGGCGCTGTTCGAAAGCCCGGTCAGCCATTTCGTCGCCGACTTCTTCGGCCGCAGCAATTTCTTTCCGGGCATGGCGGGCGCCACCGAAGGCGGCGTGGCCAAGGTCACCTGGGAAGGCGGCGAGGATGGGGTCCGCGCGACCGCCGCCATCACGTCCGGACAGGCGGTTCACGTCGCGATCAGGCCGCACCACATTCGCCTGGCGGATCCGGGATCGGCTAAGCTCTCGGGCAGCGTGATCGAACGATCCTATGTCGGCAATCTGCTTCATTGCCTGGTGCGGACGCCGCGCGGGACGGTCGTCATGGTGGAGCTGCCGGCCGTCAGCGGCTTCGGCGGCGCGCCGGATGTCGGCGCGGCCGTCGGCCTTGCCTTCGACGCCCAGGCCGCCGTCGCGGTTCCCCGGGACGGCCGGGCGGGCAATGCCGGCGGCGCCAAGGCGCGCGACCTTCTGGCTCTGGCAGGACAGCACCCATGAAAATCGTCGCCGCGGTCATCGCCCACGAAACCAATACGTTTTCGCCGCTGCCCACCGGGCTGAGGCATTTCGGCCCGCAGGGGCCGCGCTTCGGCGAAGAGGCCTATCAATGGGTCAAGGCGGGGCGACGGTCGATGACCGGCATGCTCGCCGTCGCCGAACAGGCCGGCGCCGAGGTGGTCATGGCCGTCGCCGGCAATGCGCAGCCCTCCCGGGCGGTCGATGCCGAGGCCTTCGAGGTTATGGCGGATGCGCTCTGCCGGGCCGTCCGGCAAGGCTGCGACGCGGTGTTCCTGGAATTGCACGGCGCCATGGTCACCAGCCATCTCGGCGACGGCGAAGGCGAATTGCTGGCGCGTGTGCGGGCGATCGCGCCCGACGTGCCGATCGCGGTCGCGCTGGACCTGCACGGCAATATCTCGGCCGGCATGGTCGAGAACTGCACGACATTGGTCGGCTACAAGACCTATCCGCATATCGACATCGTCGAAACCGGCCGCCGGGCGGCCGAGACGCTGTTTGCGGCGATGCGCGGCGAGATCCGTCCGAAGCTAGCCTATGCGCATTGCCGGATCATGCCGAACATGTTGCGCATGGCGACCGATGACGGCGCCATGGCCGAGCTGATGGCGCTCGCCCGGCAGGCCGAGGAGGCGGGGGCGCTCGCCGTCAGTGTCTTCGGCGGATTTCCGCTGGCCGATTGTCCGGATACCGGCATGTCGGTGATCGCGATGACCGACGGCGACATGAACTTGGCGCAGGCGATCTGCGAGCGGATCCGCCAGGCGGCCTGGGCCCGCAGGGACGATTTCCAGATCTCCTTCGAACCGCTCGCCGCGACCATCGCCCGGGCCGCCGCGATCGGGCAAGGTCCGGTCCTGCTCGTCGACCATGCCGACAACTGCAATTCCGGCGGCACGCAGGACGGCATGGACGTCATCGCCGAGGCGCTCGACCAGGGGCTCGACGGCATCGCCGCCGGCCCGATCGCCGATCCCGAGGCCGTGGCCGCCATGATCGCCGCCGGCGTCGGCGCCACAGTCGAACTGGCCGTGGGCGGCAAGACCGATTTCTCACCCGTTGGCGGCTCGTCCGGGCCCTTGCGGCTCAAGGGCGTCGTGCGCGTCATCTCGGACGGTCAGTTCACGGTGCGCGGCCCGGTCTTCACCGGCTCGGTGATCAATCTCGGGCGCACCGTCGTGCTCGATACCGGCCGGATGAAGCTCGTCGTCAGCGAGGGGCGCTGCGAGCCGCTCGACCTGGCCATGTTCCGTTTCGTCGGCATCGAACCGACCGCCGAGCGCTACCTGATCATCAAGTCGAAGATCCAGTACCGGCCGACTTTCGGCGCGATCGCCACGGCGGTGCTCGAATGCAACGGCAGCGGTTTTGCGAGCCTCGACTACGGCAAGTTCGATTTTCGACGGGTCAATCGCCCGATCCACCCGCTCGATGCCATGTGAACGGCGCGACGGCAACCGAAGGAGCCAGGAATGAAGCGCAGGGACCTTCTCGTGGGCGCGGCCGCCGGCGGCGCCCTGTCGCTCGTGTCGCGGCCGGCGCTGGTGCAGCCCGCGGCCGCCCGCACGCTGCGCTTCGTGCCGCAGGCCAATCTCGCCCACCCGGACCCGGTGTGGAGCACGGCGACCATGGCGACGATCAACGGCTTCATGATCTGGGACACGCTCTACGGCGTGGACAAGACCCTGACGCCGCGGCCGCAGATGTGCGCCGGCAGCGAATTGTCCAGCGACGAGCTAACCTGGACCTTCACCCTGCGCGACGGGCTGATGTTCCACGACAACACGCCGGTCCGGGCTGCCGACTGCGTGATGTCGATCAAGCGCTGGGCCGAACGCAACCCGTTCGGCCAGCTGCTGTGGGCGCGGCTCGACGAGATCAGCGCGCTGGACGACCGCCGCTTTCAATTGCGCTTGAAGCGGCCATTCCCGCCGCTGCTCTATGCGCTCGCCGGCACTTCGGCCTGTTTCATGATGCCCGAGCGCATGGCGGCGACGCCGTCGAACCGGGCGATCACCGAGTTCATCGGCAGCGGCCCCTATCGCTTCCTGCCGGACCAATGGGTCTCGGGTGTGAAGGCGGAATATGCCCGCTTCGAGGGATATCGCCCCCGCCAGGAAGCGCCCGATTGTTATGCCGGCGGCAAGGTCGCCCATTTCGATCGGGTGCTCTGGTCGATCCAGCCGGACCCGGCGACGGCCGCCGCGGCGCTCAGGACCGGCGAGGTCGATTGGGTCGAGCAGCCGCTGCTCGACCTGGTTCCGTCGCTGAAACGGGCGCGCGGCGTCAAGGTCGACAATTTCGACCCGATGGGCACGGTCTATATGCTGATCTTCAATCAGCTGCAGGCGCCCTTCAACAATGAGAAGCTGCGCCGGGCCCTGCTGCCGGCGGTCGACCAGACCGATTTCGTCCAGGCCATCGTCGGTGACCAGAAAGAGCTCGGGCGCAGTGGCGTCGGCTATTTCCCGCTCGGCTCGCCCTCGGCGACGACGGTGGGAATGGAGGCCTTGACCGGCCCGCGCGATCTCGCGCGTGCCAGGCAACTGGTCGCCGAATCCGGTTATGCCGGCGAGCCGGTGGTCGTGATGGAGCCGAGCGATGTCGCGCCGTTGAGCGCGATTTCGCAGCTTGCCGCGGACCTGTTCAAGCGGGTCGGGCTCAATGTGCGCGCCGAGACCATGGATCTCGCCACCATGATCGGCCGGCGCAACAAGCAGGAGCCGGTGGGGCAGGGGGGCTGGAGTTGCTTTCCCGTCCAGTGGAGCGGCTTGCCGGTCGCCACGCCGCTCAGCAATCCCTTGTCGGCCAATGGCCGCGCCGGCTGGATCGGCTGGCCGACCTCGGCGGATCGCGAGGCCTTGCGCGGCCGCTGGCTGGAGGCCCGCTCGGAGGCCGAGCGCAAGGACATCAGCGACGCTGTCCAGCGCGAGGCCTTCAGCTCCGTGCCCTTCATTCCCGCCTGCCAATATTACCAGCCGGCGGCCTATCGCGACGACCTGACCGACTTCGTCAGGTCGCCCTTCTCGGTCTTCTGGGGTGTCCGCCGGGTCTAGCCCGCGGATCTTCAGAAAAGCATAGAGCGGCGGATCGCCCCGCCGCTCATTCCGTCGCGCCTGATCGATGTCAGCGGCGGCCGCGTTCGCAGATCGCGCCCCAATAGGGATGGTAATAGACCGCGCAGCCTTCGGCGGTCGCGGCCGTAGGACCGCTGGCGCCGCGCTGGCCGCGGCCCGGAGGAATGACGACCTCGCTGGTCGTCGGGTTCGGCGCGACGAAGCCGGCATTGCCGTCGCCGCCACCTCCGCCACCACCACCGCCGCCACCACGGGCTTCGGCGAGACCGGAGAAGGAGGCGGCGAGCCCGAGGGCCAGCGCACCGGCGAGAGCAAGAGACGTCGAACGTGATTTCAGCATATCGGCAACTCCGTGGGAGGGGCGGCAACCGCCGCGGGATCGCGGACCGGTCCGATAGCCATGGGTCGCGGGGAGATGTGAAATGGTTCATTGGCGGCGGCCGGCGGAGGCGGGCCGATCCCGCCGATGGCGCTATCGCCGGTGCGCATGAAGCGGCGTCCGGCAGGCCGGCGAGCGGAACGATTGAAAAAGGGCGGCGCGTGGTCTCGCCGCCCTCGAATTCTCCGGCTGGACCCGATCAACGACGTCCGACGCGCTCGCAGCGATAGGCGACGCCATGGACATTATAGTAGCAGGCCGTTTCGGTGGCCGCCGGCGCCGCGGCCTCGCCGCGACCACGGTGGGGCTGGTTCTGGCCGGGATTGACGGTCTCGACGGCAAAGCCGGCATTGCCGTCACCCCCGCCGCCGCCCGCACCCCCGCCGCCGCCACCGCCATTCTGGGCCTGGGCAAGGCCGGACAGAGCGAGGCCGAAGCCGATGGCGAGCGTGCCCGCCAGCGCGAACGATGAAAAGCCGGATTTGGACATGATGCGTTTCCTTCCCTGTTGCGGCGACGTCCGGCATGGATTGCCGGAGAGAGCCATGGCCTTTCGTCGCCTGGGCAGCCGAACGGGTTCATTGTCGCAGCGCGTGACGGCCGCATGCGGTGACGATCCCGCGCGGCGGTTGCGATGAGCGGCGCGAAATCCTCCCCGATGCGTCGAACCTTTTTGTGGGTTGCTGCGACCCATGGATAACCGGAGCGGTTGAGCGCTCCGCAACCCCTCAAGGAGACCGACCCATGACCCGCTTCAAGATTTTCGCCCTCGCCGCCGTCGCCGCCGCCACCCTCTCGGTTGCGACCGCACCCAAGGCCGAGGCTCGCTACTTCCCCTGGGGCGCGGTCGCCGCCGGCGCCGTGGTCGGCGGTGCCGCTCTCGCCATTGCCGGATCCCGCGCCTATGCCGAGCCGGCCTACGGTTATGGCGACTGCTACACGGCCCGCCGCTGGGTCGACACGCCCTACGGTCCGGCCCTGCGCCGCGTCCGCGTCTGCGAGTGATCCCCTACGGATCCGCCCGCCCCACTCCTGATAGGCCTTGGACCCTGGCGCGAGCCGGGGTTCTTGACGTCAAGGGGGCCCGGCATCTGGCGTCGGCCAACAAAAAAGCCCCGGTCCGAGGACCGGGGCCTTTGCCGTCGGGCCGGTATCGGCCGTCAGATGTGGATGGCGCGCTTGTCGACGGCGAGCGCTGCTTCCTTGACCGCTTCCGACATGGTCGGGTGGGCATGGGTGGAGCGGGCGAGGTCTTCCGACGAGCCGCCGAATTCCATCAGGACGACCGCCTCGTGGATCATCTCGCCGGCGCCGGCGCCGACGATATGCACGCCCAGCACCTTGTCGGTCGCTGCATCCGCCAGCACCTTGACGAAGCCGTCGGTCGCGCGATTGGCGCGGGCGCGGCCATTGGCGGTGAACGGGAACTTGCCGACATTGTAGGCGATGCCCGCGGCCTTCAGATCCTCCTCGGACTTGCCGACGGTCGCGACCTCGGGCCACGTATAGACCACGCCGGGAATGGCGTCGTAATTCACGTGGCCGGCCTTGCCGGCGAGGATCTCGGCCACCGCGATGCCCTCGTCCTCGGCCTTGTGGGCCAGCATGGGGCCGCGCACGACATCGCCGATGGCGTAGATGCCCGGCACATTGGTGGCGAAATGGTTGTCGATGACCACCCGGCCGCGCTCGAGGGCGACGCCGGCCGCCTCCAGGCCGAGATTTTCGGTGAACGGCCGGCGGCCGATCGCCACCAGCACGATATCAGCCTCGATCGCCTGCGCCTCGCCGCCCGCCGCCGGCTCGACGGTGAGCGTCACGCCCTTCTTCGTCGCCTTGGCGCCGGTCACCTTGGACGACAGCTGGAAGGTGATGCCCTGCTTGCCCATGATGCGCTGGAACTGCTTGGCGACTTCGGCATCGGTACCGGGCAGGACGCGGTCGAGATATTCGACCACATGGACCTCTGCGCCGAGCCGACGCCAGACCGAGCCGAGCTCGAGGCCGATCACGCCGGCGCCGATCACCACCAGCTTGCCGGGCACCTTGTCGAGTTCGAGCGCACCCTCCGACGAGACGATCTGCTTCTCGTCGATGGCGACGCCCGGCAGCGGGGTGACTTCCGAGCCGGTGGCGATGACGATGTTCCTGGTCTCCAGCACCTGCGTCGTGCCATCGGCGGCCGCGACCTGGACCTTGCCGGCGCCGAGGATCGTGCCGGTGCCGGTGAAGCTCTCGATCTTGTTCTTCTTGAACAGGAAGGCGACGCCGTTGACGTTCGAATCGACCGTCTCCTGCTTGTGCGCCATCATCTGCTTCAGGTTCAGCTTGGGCTGCGGCACCTCGATGCCGAAGGCCGCGAAGCCGTGGCCGGCCTCATTGAACAGCTCGGAGGCGTGCAAGAGCGCCTTCGAGGGGATGCAGCCGATGTTCAGGCAGGTCCCGCCATGGGTCTTGCGCTTCTCGACCACCGCGACCTTGAAGCCGAGCTGAGCGGCCCTGATGGCGCAGACATAGCCGCCCGGGCCGGTGCCGATGACGACGAGATCGTAGGACATGAAATTCAGTCTCCGGGTTGAGGGTGAGGCGGCGCGTCAGCGGCCGCCCGACACCGTGATGATGGTTCCGGTGATGTAGGAGGCGTCCTCCGACATGAGCCAGAGCACGGCTTGCGCGACTTCGTCGGCGGTGCCGCCGCGCTTCATCGGAATGACGTCCTGGAACCGGGCGACCCGGTCGGGCACGCCGGCGCTGGCATGGATTTCGGTATCGATCATGCCCGGCCGCACCGCGTTGACCCGAATGCCTTCGGTCGCGACCTCCTTGGCCAGCCCGACCGTGAAGCTGTCGATCGCGCCCTTGGAGGCGGCATAGTCGGCGAATTCGTTGGGCGAGCCCAGCACGGCGGCGACCGAGCTCATATTGACGATGGTGCCGCCCTGGCCGCCATGCGCCGTGGACATGCGGCGCACCGCCTCGCGGGCGCAGAGGATCGAGCCGACCACATTGATCGCCATCATGCGGGTCAGCCGTTCGAACGAGAACTGGTCGACCCGTGATTTCAGGTCGACCACGCCGGCATTGTTGATCAGGCCGGCAAGGCGGCCGAGCCGGTCGGCGGCGGCAAAGATCGCCAGCACGTCCGGTTCGAGGGCGACATCGCCCTTGACCGCCACGGCCTTGCCGCCGCCCGCTTCGATCGCCGCGACCACCGCGTCGGCGGCGGCTTGGTTGGCCGTGTAATTGACCACGACGGCATGGCCGCGCGCGGCCGCCATCAGCGCGCAGGCGCGGCCGATGCCGCGGCTTGCTCCGGTGACGACGACGACTCCCTCGGACATTGGCTGCTCGCTTTCGGACATCGTGAAACGGGGAGGGCGGACCTAGCCGCGCACCGAGATCGGCGGGTGAACCGGATCGGTGGTGCGGCAATCGCGGGTGACGCGCGGATTGGGATAATTGTGGGCGAGCGCGCAATAATAGCCCTCGCGGATCCGCCGGACCGTGATCTGGCGGTGCCGGCCCGACACTTCCAGGATCTCGATGTCGTCAGGCCCGCGCTGGCCGACCGTCAGGCGCTGGGCGCCCGGCAGCCAGGACAGTTCGAACGGACTGCAGTTGCGGTCGAACATGAAGCCCGACGAAGCCACCACCAGACAGGCCCCCGGACCGCCGCGGAAATCGCTATAGGGCGGGATCGCGCAGGCCGAAAGCGCCAGGGCCGCGCCGGCGACGGCGAGGCCTGCCCGCGACAGTCCAAACGCATTCCCGCCAACTGCATTCCCGATCGGTGACCTGGCCATGTTCCAACCTTCGCTTTGCCGCCTCATCGTTGCGCGAGGCGTCGTCTGATCTCAGCCTGAGGTGTGATGTAGCGAAATTGCAGATAGCGTGTCAGCCAGTCACCCACCGCCGCGCAATAGGCGCCGAGGGCTGCCGGCTCGGTGATCCCAGGCCTGACCTTGTCGAGCGAGAAGCGCGCCAGCAAGGCGGTCACATGGCCCTCGGAGAGGCCATGCTCCAACAGCAGCTTGCGGGTTTCGGCGATATCGAGCTCCCAGCCGCGCCGCAGGAGGCCCTGGGCCTCGGCTGCATCGGGGCCGGTGGCGGGACAGGCGGCGAAGCTGCCGCGCTCCAGCGCGGCGGTTCGAAGAATGTCCTCGGCGAGGCCGCCGAGCTGGCTGTCCCGGTCATTTTGCGCGGCGGCCGGAGCCGCCGCGGCAAGGGCGATGCAGGCCAGAACCGGAGCCAGACGCCGCATCGCCAATCTCCCGGGATCAGCCCGACCGCATCAGAGGTCCATCACCAGGCGGGCCGGATCTTCCAGGCTTTCCTTGATCCTGACCAGGAAGGTCACCGCTTCCTTGCCGTCGACGATGCGATGGTCATAGGAGACCGCCAGATACATCATCGGCCGGATCTCGATCTTGCCGGCGACGACCACCGGCCGCTCCTGGATCTTGTGCATGCCGAGAATGCCGGATTGCGGCGCGTTGAGGATCGGCGTCGACATCAGCGAGCCATAGACGCCGCCGTTCGAGATGGTGAAGGTGCCGCCTTGCATCTCGTCGATCTTCAACTGGCCGTCGCGGGCGCGGCGGCCGAAATCGGCGATGGTCTTCTCGATCTGGGCGATGCCCATCTGGTCGGCGTCGCGCACCACCGGAACCACCAGGCCCTTGTCGGTGCCGACGGCGACCCCGATGTGGCAGAAGTTCTTGTAGACGATGTCGGTGCCGTCGATCTCGGCATTGACCGCCGGGACGTCCTTCAGCGCCTGCACGCAGGCCCGCACGAAGAAGCCCATGAAGCCGAGCTTGGTGCCGTGCTTCTTTTCGAACAGGTCCTTGTACTGGCTGCGCAGCGCCATCAGCTGCGACATGTCGACCTCGTTGAACGTGGTCAGCATGGCCGCGTTGTTCTGCGCCTCCTTCAGGCGGCGCGCGATGGTCTGGCGCAGCTTGGTCATGCGCACGCGCTCCTCGCGCGGGGCGTCCGCCGCGGGCGAGGCCGGGCGCGCGGCGGCCGGGGCGGCGGCCGGAGCCGGAACCGAAATGCCCGCGGCGATCGCCGCCAGCATGTCGCCCTTGGTCACCCGTCCGTCCTTGCCGCTGGCGGCGACGGCCGCCGGGCTGACACCGCTTTCGGCGGCCAGGCGCGCGACCGCCGGGCCGTTGTCGACACTGCGCGCCGGCTGGGGCGCAGCAGCCGGGGCGGGCGCCGGCGCCGCGGCCGGGGCAGGAGCCGCGGCCTTGGGCGCCAGAGCGGCTGCCGCCGCGCCTTCGGCGATCTGGCCGAGCAGGGCCTGGACGCCGACGGTCGTGCCGGAATCGGCGACGATTTCGGTGAGCGTGCCGGAGGCCGGCGCGTTCACTTCGAGGGTCACCTTGTCGGTTTCCAGCTCGACGAGCGGTTCATCCTGCTTCACGGCTTCGCCGGGCTTCTTGAACCACTTGGCGACGGTCGCCTCGGTGACCGATTCGCCGAGCGTCGGAACGCGGATTTCGGTGGCCATGGAATATCGTCCTCAACGAGAATGTTCAGACCCGGCCCGACGGCCGGGCGGGATCAGGAAAAGGCTTCGTCCAGGAAGGCCTGGAGCTGGGCGACGTGCCGGGACATCAGGCCGGTGGCGGTGGCCGCCGAGGCCGGACGACCGGCATAGCGGGCGCGCTTGGACTTGGAGCCGGCGGTTCCGAGCACCCATTCCAGATAGGGCTCGACGAAGCTCCAGGAGCCCATATTCTTCGGCTCCTCCTGGCACCAGATCACATCCGCGTTCTTGAAGCGGCCGATTTCGTGGGCCAGCGCCTTCAAGGGGAACGGATAGAGCTGCTCGACGCGCATCAGATAGACGTCGTCGATGCCGCGCTTGATGCGGTCTTCGTAGAGGTCGAAATAGACCTTGCCCGAGCAGAGCACGACGCGCCGGATCTTCTTGTCCTCGACGAGCTTGATCTCCTGGTTCGGCAGAACCTCCGCGTCGTCCCACAGGACGCGATGGAACGACGTGCCGGCTTCGAATTCGGAGAGCTTCGATACCGCACGCTTGTGACGCAGCAGTGATTTCGGCGTCATCAGGATCAGCGGCTTGCGGATGTCGCGCTTCAGCTGCCGGCGCAGGATGTGGAAATAGTTCGCCGGCGTCGAGCAGTTCGCCACCTGCATATTGTCTTCCGCGCACATCTGCAGGAAGCGCTCGAGGCGGGCCGAGGAGTGCTCGGGTCCCTGGCCCTCATAGCCATGCGGCAGCAGGCAGACGAGGCCGGAGAGCCTCAGCCACTTGCGTTCGGCCGACGAGATGAACTGGTCGAAGACGACCTGGGCGCCGTTGGCGAAATCGCCGAACTGGCCTTCCCAGGCGACCAGGGCATTCGGCTCGGCCAGCGTATAGCCGTATTCGTAGCCGAGCACGGCCTCTTCCGAGAGCATCGAATTGATGACCTCGTATTTGGCCTGGCCGCCGCCGATATTGTTGAGCGGCGTGTAGCGGGCTTCCGTCTCCTGGTCGATCAGCACGGAATGGCGCTGCGAGAAGGTGCCGCGCTCGCTGTCCTGGCCGGACAGGCGCACGCGATGGCCGTCGGCCACCAGGGTGCCGAAGGCCAGCGCCTCGCCGGTCGCCCAGTCGATGCCTTCGCCGGTCTCGATCATCTTGCGGCGGTTGTCCATGAACCGCTGGATGGTCTTGTGCGCGGTGAACTTCTCCGGGATCCGGGTGATCGCCTTGCCGATCTCGACCAGGCGAGCGTGATCAACGCCGCTCGCGCCGCGGCGCGGATCGTCGTCGGTCGAGCCGGGGGCCTTCAGGCCCTGCCAGCGGCCGTCCAGCCAGTCGGCCTTGTTCGGCTTGTAGGACTGGCCGGCCTCGTATTCGCCATCGAGCCGGGTGCGCCAGTCGGCCTTCATGGCGTCGAATTCGGCCGCGGTCACCACGCCCTCGTTCACCAGCTTGGCGCCGTAGAGGTCGAGCGACGATTTCAGGCCCCTGATCTTCTTGTACATCAAGGGCTGGGTGAAGGCCGGCTCGTCGCCTTCGTTATGACCGAAGCGGCGGTAGCACCACATGTCGATGACGACAGGCTTCTGGAACTTCTGCCGGAACTCGGTCGCGACCTTGGCGGCGAAGACCACCGCTTCCGGGTCGTCGCCATTGACGTGGAAGATCGGCGCTTCGACCATCTTCGCGACGTCGGACGGATAGGGCGAGGACCGGCTGTAGCGGGGATAGGTGGTGAAGCCGATCTGGTTGTTGATGATGAAATGGATCGAGCCGCCGGTGCGGTGACCCTTCAGGCCGGACAGGCCGAAACATTCCGCCACGACGCCCTGGCCGGCAAAGGCCGCATCGCCATGGATGAGCAGGGGCAGCACCGCGGAGCGGTCTTCCGGCGGGCAGCCGTGCTGGTCCTGCTTGGCGCGGACCTTGCCGAGCACCACCGGATTGACGATTTCCAGATGCGACGGGTTGGGGGTGAGCGACAGGTGCACCTTGTTGCCGTCGAACTCGCGGTCCGACGAGGCGCCGAGGTGGTACTTCACGTCGCCCGAGCCTTCCACGTCGTCAGGGGCATAGGAGCCGCCCTTGAATTCGTGGAACAGCGCGCGATGCGGCTTGGCCATCACCTGGGTCAGCGTGTTCAGGCGGCCGCGATGGGCCATGCCCAGCACGATTTCCTTCACGCCGAGATTGCCGCCGCGCTTGATGATCTGCTCGAGCGCGGGGATCATCGATTCGCCGCCGTCGAGGCCGAAGCGCTTGGTGCCGGTATAGCGCAGGTCGAGGAACTTCTCGAAGCCCTCGGCCTCCACCAGCTTCTGCAGGATGGCGCGCTTGCCCTCCTTGGTGAAGGCGATTTCCTTGTCCGGACCCTCGATGCGCTCCTGGATCCAGGCCTTCTGGGCCGGATCGGTGATGTGCATGAACTCGACGCCGAGCGTCTGGCAATAGGTGCGCTCGAGAATGCCGACCATTTCGCGCAGCGTCGCGAATTCCAGGCCGAGCACCTTGTCGATGAAGATCTTGCGGTCGAAATCGGCCTCGGTGAAGCCATAGGAGCGCGGATCGAGCTCCTCGTGGGTCTTCGGCGGATCGAGGCCGAGCGGGTCGAGATTGGCGTGCAGGTGGCCGCGGGCCCGATAGGCGCGGATCAGCATCAGCGCGCGAACCGAATCCCGCGTCGCCTGCTGGATGTCGGTCTCGGCGACCGGCGCGCTCGCCGGCTGGGTCTTGTCGGCGGCCTTGGCCTTCAGCTTGTCGCCGATGACCTTCTCGATCGCGGCCCAATTGCCGTCGAGCGCCGAGATCAGCTCGCCATTGGCCTGGACCGGCCAATTCGGCTTGGCCCAGGACGGTCCCTCGGCGTTCTTGGCGACATCGGCGGCATCGTCGCCGAGCGTCTTGAAGAAGGCCTGCCACTCCGCATCGACCGAAGCGGGATTGGCTTCGTAGCGGGCGTAGAGGTCCTCGATATAGGCGGCATTGCCGCCATAGAGGAATGAGGTGAGCGCGATGGTCTCGTCTTGGCGTGCCATGATCGGTTCCTGCAGCGTTCTGGATCGCGGGCGGCGTGGTTTGTCCGCACTTCAATCGAACGCCTTATGGCGTCTTCTTCGGTGGTGGAAATCGGCCAGAAACTGGCCGATTTCTTGTTCGTGCGAAGCGGCTCAGCGCTTCTTCTTCAAAAGTTCGACAAGCGTCTTGCCGAGCCGCGCCGGCGACGGCGAGACGCGGATGCCGGCGGCTTCCATCGCCGCGATCTTGTCCTCGGCGCCGCCTTTGCCGCCGGAGATGATCGCGCCGGCATGGCCCATGCGGCGGCCGGGAGGGGCGGTGCGTCCGGCGATGAAGCCGACCATCGGCTTCTTGCGCCCGCGCTTGGCCTCGTCACGGATGAACTGGGCCGCGTCCTCCTCGGCCGAGCCGCCGATCTCGCCGATCATGATGATCGACTCGGTCTTGGAATCGGCCAGGAACATTTCCAGCATGTCGATGAACTCGGTGCCCTTGACCGGATCACCGCCGATGCCGACGGCCGTCGTCTGGCCGAGGCCGGCCTGGGTGGTCTGGAACACCGCCTCATAGGTCAGCGTGCCCGAGCGCGAGACGATGCCGACATTGCCCTTGCGGAAAATGTTCGCCGGCATGATGCCGATCTTGGATTCGCCGGCGGTCACGACGCCAGGGCAGTTCGGTCCGATGAGACGCGACTTGGAGCCTTCCAGCGCGCGCTTCACCTTGATCATGTCCTGCACCGGAATGCCCTCGGTGATGCAGATGATCAGCGGGACCTCGGCGTCGATGGCCTCCAGGATCGCATCCGCGGCCCCCGGCGGCGGCACATAGACGACGGACGCGTCGGCGCCGGTCCTGTCGCGGGCTTCCGCCACCGTGTCGAAGACCGGCAGGTTCAGGTGCGTCTGGCCGCCTTTGCCGGGCGCCACGCCGCCGACCATCTTGGTGCCATAGGCAATCGCCTGCTCGGAATGGAACGTGCCATTCTTGCCGGTGAAGCCCTGGGTGATGACCTTCGTCTTCTTGGTGATGAGAATCGACATCGAAGGTCCTCACTTCTTGCTTTTGGACTTCGCAGCGGCCGTTTTCTTCGGCGATGCGCTGCCCGACTTGGTGGATGCGGTCTTGGCCGCGGAGGCGGCTTTTGCCGCGCCCTTGGCAGGCGCCGCGCCCTTGGCCGCGGCCGATTTGGTCGGCGAGACGGGAACGGCGACCTTGGGGACGACGACCGAGGCCTTGGCGACACCCTTGGCTGCGGCCTTGGCCGGAGCCTTGGCCGAGCTCTTGGCATCGGCCGGTTTGCCGGCCGAAGCTTTCGCCGCGGGAACTTTCTCGGCAGCGGCGTCCTTCTTGGCGGCAGCGGCTTTCGCCGGGGCAGCCTTGGCGGCCGGCTTGGCCGGGGCGGCCTTCGCAGCTGTCTTGGCCGGGGCGGCCTTGGCAGCCTTGGCCGGTGCCTTGGCGGCCTTGGCCGGAGCCTTGGCGCTCTGGCGCACGGCGGCGACGATCTTCTGGGCGGCGTCGTCGAGGTCGTCGGCCGGGATGACGTTCAGCCCGGAGCCGCGGATGATCGCCTTGCCCTCTTCGACATTGGTGCCTTCGAGGCGCACCACCAGAGGCACTTCCAGGCCGACGGTCTTGACCGCGGCGATCACGCCGCGGGCGATCACGTCGCACTTCATGATGCCGCCGAAGATGTTGACCAGGATGCCCTTCACCTGCGGATCGGCGGTGATGATCTTGAAGGCCGCGGTGACCTTCTCTTCGCTCGCGCCGCCGCCGACATCCAGGAAGTTCGCCGGCTCCTCGCCATAGAGCTTGATGATGTCGAGCGTCGCCATGGCGAGACCCGCGCCGTTGACCATGCAGCCGATCGTGCCGTCGAGCGCGATATAGGCGAGGTCGTATTTCGACGCCTCGATCTCTTTCGCGTCCTCTTCCGTCTCGTCGCGCAGCGCCACCACGTCGGGGTGCCGGTAGAGCGCGTTCGAATCGAACGACACCTTGGCATCAAGCACTTTCAGCTTGCTGTCCTTGGTGACGATCAGCGGGTTGATCTCCAGCATCGCCATGTCCTTGGCGACGAAGGCCTTGTAGAGGATGCCGGCGACCGCCTCGGCCTGCTTGGCGAGGTCGCCGGTCAGGCCGAGCGCCTTGGCGATGGTGCGGCCGTGATGCGGCATGAAGCCGGTGGCCGGGTCGATCGAGAAGGTCTTGATCTTTTCAGGGGTCGAATGCGCGACCTCTTCGATGTCCATGCCGCCTTCGGTCGAGACCACGAAGGCGGTGCGCCCGGTCTCGCGGTCGACCAGCATCGACAGGTAGAATTCCTTGGCGATGTCGGAGCCGTCCTCGATATAGAGGCGGTTGACCTGCTTGCCGGCCGGGCCGGTCTGAATGGTGACGAGCGTCGAGCCGAGCATCTGCTTGGCGAACTCGGCCACCTCGTCGATCGACTTGGCGAGCCGGACGCCGCCTTTTTCACCGGCCGACTTTTCCTTGAACTTGCCCTTGCCGCGTCCGCCGGCATGGATCTGGGACTTCACCACCCAGAGCGGGCCGCCGAGCTTCTTCGCCGCGTCCTTGGCTTCCGATGGCTTGAAGATCGCAATGCCGTTGGAGACGGGCGCCCCGAACTCCTTCAGAAGCGCTTTCGCCTGATATTCGTGGATGTTCATCGCATCTCTCGCTTGGCGGTCTGGCCGCTTCAGGTTTCGAGGGGCCGAAGGCGGTAGCCGTCAAGGGCTGCCGCCTTCGCGCGTTCTGGAAGGGCCGATTGACGGGCCGGATTACTTGGCCAGATCGGGGGCGATCGTCTTGCAGGCGTCGACCAGGCCCTTCACCGAAGCGACCGACTTGGCGAACATGTCCTGCTCGGACTTGTCGAGATCGAATTCGATGATCTTTTCGACGCCGGTCGAGCCGATCAGCACGGGCACGCCGACATACATGTCCTTCACGCCATACTGGCCGGTGAGGTAGGCAGCCGCCGGCAGGACGCGCTTCTTGTCCTTCAGGTAGCTCTCGGCCATGGCGATGGCGGAAGCCGCCGGCGCATAGAAGGCCGAGCCGTTGCCGAGCAGCGCGACGATCTCGCCGCCACCCTTGCGGGTGCGCTCGACGATGGCGTCGAGCTTGTCCTGGTTCAGCCAGCCGGACTTGACCACCTGGTTCAGCGGCACGCCGCCGACCGTCGAATGGCGCACCATCGGCACCATGTCGTCGCCGTGGCCGCCGAGCGTCCAGGCATGGATGTCCTCGATCGAGACGCCGGTGGCCTCCGCCAGGAACAGGGCGAAGCGCGAGGAATCGAGCACGCCGGCCATGCCGACCACCTTGTTCGCCGGCAGGCCAGAGAATTTCTGCAGCGCCCAGACCATGGCGTCGAGCGGGTTGGTGATGCAGACGACGAAAGCGTTCGGGGCATATTTCTTGATGCCGGCGCCAACCTGCTCCATCACCTTCAGGTTGATGCCGAGCAGATCGTCGCGGCTCATGCCGGGCTTGCGCGGCACGCCGGCAGTGACGATGCAGACATCGGCGCCCTCGATCGCCTCATAGGTGCCGGTGCCGGACAGCTTGGCGTCGAAGCCTTCGACGGCGGAGGCCTGCGCGATGTCGAGGGCCTTGCCCTTGGCGGTGCCCTCGGCAATGTCGAACATGACGATGTCGCCGAGTTCCTTGATGCCGGCGAGGAGTGCCAGGGTGCCGCCGATCTGGCCGGAGCCGATCAGTGCGATTTTCTTGCGCGCCATGGGGAGGTCTTTCGGTGGAGCTGGTTACCGGGGCGGGAGGTCCCGCATAGCCGCTTCGATATCCACAATCGCGGCTCGGTTTCAAGCTGTGCTTCGGGATGATTTGACGGTGGCCGGAACGGCCGGGGAGGTCTGCGCGGCGAGCCGCGCCGATAATCAGAAAGGCCAAACGTGGCAATGATTTGGTGATGGCGGCCGGGGCGTGTTCCGTTCTTCGCCCGACCTGTGATTTAACCTCCTGGTAACGGTTGTCCGGGCGCCGGTGCCGCCTGTGTCGGCGAATGCGCAGTGACAAATTTCAAAATATGTAAATTGTCACAAATCCGAGATGGCCTTGAGCCGGCAAGGTGATGGCTGCGGCGGGCTGTGACGGCCTCGCGGCGGCCCGCAGGCCGCCGCCGGTATCCTGGTCAGGTCTGCCGTCGCGATCAAGCGAAGAAATCGACCTCGCCGCTATCAAGATCATAACGCCCGCCGACGATCTTGATCTTGCCTGCCTTGACCATGTCCGCGACGACCGGCCCGGCCGTCTGCAGGCGGGCGACCGTGCGCCGGACATTCTCGCGGACGGCATTGTCGACGAAATCGCCGTCGCGGCCGCGCGCGGCGATGGCCGCCGGCAGGATCGGCTCGATCATCGGGCCGATCGAGCCGGGGAAGGTGGCATTCTTGGTGACCACGTCGCAGGCCGCCATGACCGCGCCGCAGCGCTCATGGCCGAGCACCACGATCAGCGGCGATTTCAGCACCGCGGCGCCATATTCCAGCGTGCCCATGGCCACCGTGTCGACGGTGTTGCCGGCATTGCGGATGACGAACAACTCGCCGAGGCTCAGGCCGCCGAACACCAGTTCGGGGGGCACGCGGCTGTCGGCGCAGCTGACCAGGGTCGCCCAGGGCGCCTGGCCGGCGGCCACGTCATGGCGGCGTTTGGCCATGTCGGAGACGCAGGCCTGCGGATTGGCGACAAAGCGCCGGTTGCCGGCCTTGAGCTGTTCCAGCGCCTGATCCGGCGTCAAGGCCGTCGCGGGGCCGTCGCTTGCCGCGGCCGGCTGAAGACCCGCGAACCCGGCGAGGGCGCCGGTGGCGGCGAGCGTCAGCGCCTGCCTGCGGCTCGGCTTGAAGGTCTTGCAGGTCTCACACATGGATTGTCCCCCCGATCGCCGGTCGCGGCCCCCGGCCCGACAGCAAGGCGATTGTCCAGGCTATGGCTGGCGAAAGGCCGTGCGACTAGTGGTGGTTTTGCTTAGATCCGGGCCATGGCGGGCTTGTCGGGGCGAAAACGGCGCCCCGGCCGCCGGTCGCGGTCGGTCGCAGGCTAGACCCCGCCCGAGACCAGCGTCCGGATGACGATGCGCGCCATGACCGAAATCCGCGCCTCGACCTGGGCACGGGTCAGGTCGCGGGTCTCCATGACCAAAGCCGGATGGACGAAGCGCTGCATCGCGTCGCCGACGAAGGCGACCGCCTTTTCCTCGTCCTTGATCCTGAACGGGCCGGGTTCCAGCCCCTCGTCGACAATGGCCGCGAGAAACGAGCGCAGCCGCGCCCGATGGGCGGTGATGGTGTCGCGCCGGCCCTCCCAGAAGGTCGCATAGGCGCCGTAGATCGCCGGATCCCGGTCCAGGCCGTCGCGCTGCGCCTTGGCCCAGGCGGTCAGGAAGCGCTCCAGCTTGTCGTCGGCGGGATCGGGCGCATTGGCGATATCGCCGAGCGCCATCTCGACCGAGCGGGTCCAGGCGACCACCACCGCCTCCACCAGCCCCGCCTTGGACGGGAAGAAGCGATAGACATTGGCGTGGCTCATGCCGGCATCGCGCGCCACCGCCACCACCGTCACACGCTCGGGCCCGTAGCGCCGGATATGCTCGGCGGCGATCGCCACCAGGCGCGCCTGGACCCGGTCCTCCTGGGGCTGGGCCGTCGGCGGCCGATAGGTTTCAGCGCGTCGGGCCACGGCATGCCTTCGCGATCAGGGCCGCTTCGATCGGGCGCAAGGGGGTCGCAGGACCTGAGCCGTCCCGCGCTGCGCGGTTCATGAGCCGTCTCGTTTTTTGCTTCGCATGGGCGGACCTTATCCGAATGCGCGCCGCGCGATATGCCGTGCTGTCAGGTTTCGATGATGTCCATCATCAGACTCTGATGATGTCCATCGTCAGGTTTCGACGATGCCGCCGGTATCGGCCGAGGGGGCGACCCGGCGCTCGTGCGGCGCGGCGAGATATTCGTCCGACCGCATCTCGATCAGCCGCGAGGCGGTCCGGTTGAACTCGAAGACCTCGAAGCCCTCGTCGGACAGATAGAGGCCGGTCGGCTCGGCGCCCGCGCTCGCCACCAGCTTCACCTGGTTGTCATAGAGCGCGTCGATCAAGGTGATGAAGCGCTTGGCCTCGTTGCGCATGCCGAGCCCGCGCATGACCGGCACGCGGTCGATCAAAACGGTGTGATAGGCATGGGCGATCGCCAGATAGTCCGAGGCTCCGAGCGGCTTTTCGCAGAGTTCGGCGAAGCTGAAGCGGGCGACGCCGCGGGCCTGCCTCGGCACCGGCACATGGCGGCCCTTGACGATCAGGTCGCCGCGCTCGCCCTCGGCGCCGCCGGTCAGCCGCGCCCAGGCCTCGTCCATGGCCTGGTCGGCACGCGCGTCGAGCGGCACGGTCCAGACCGGCTGGCCCGCGAGTTTTTCCAGACGGAAGTCGGTGCGTGATTCGAGCTTCACCACCGCCATCCGCTCCTGCAGCAGCTTGATGAAGGGCAGGAACAGCGCCCGGTTGAGCCCGTCATTGTAAAGCAGGTCCGGCACCACGTTGGAGGTGGCGACCACCACCACGCCTTCCTCGAACAGCTTGGCGAACAGCCGGCCGAGGATCATCGCATCGGCAATGTCGGTGACCGCGAATTCGTCGAAACACAGGAGCCAGGCTTCCTCGGCGAGCTCCAGTGCCACCGGCCCGATCGGGTCGTCGCCCTTGACCTCGCCGGTCTTCAGCTTCTGGCGATAATGGTGGATGCGCTCGTGCACATCGGCCATGAATTCATGGAAATGGGCCCGGCGCTTGCGCTTCACCGGGCTCGCCGCCATGAACAGGTCCATCAGCATGGTCTTGCCGCGGCCGACCTCGCCCCAGATGTAGAGACCGGTGACCGGCTCGCGTTTCTCGCCACGGGAAAACAGCCAGGCGAGCGCCGAGGATTTGCGCCGCGACAGGCGGAAGTCGGCGAGTTCTTCGTTCAGGCGGTTGAGTCGCTTCGCCACCGCGGCCTGCGCCGGGTCGAAGGAGATCTCACCGGCATCGACGAGCGCCTGGTAGCGGGACAGCGTATCGGCCATGGGCCCGAGGCATTAACGGCCGGCGGAAATGGCCGCAAGTGATTGTGCCGCAGGGGCGCTTTGATTATTTAAGAATGGTTCTACCCCCTTTGTCGGACAAGGCCTCCGTTGCGCCGGGCCCCGCGGTTTCGTAAACAGGCGCGTGATTTCCGGCGGCCGATCCAATCCGGCCAGCCCTGAGGACCTGCCGACAATGGCCGATGTGAAGCCGATGCCCGAGCGCCCGCTTTCCCCGCACCTGCAGATTTACCGGCCGATGCTGACGATGATGATGTCGATCGTCCATCGCATCACCGGCTGCGCCTTGTTCTTCGGCACGCTTCTCCTGGTCTGGTGGCTGGTGGCGGCGGCCTCCGGCCCGAGCGCCTACGCGACCTTCCAGTGGTTCGCCGGCTCGTTCATCGGCCGCCTCGTGCTGTTCGGCTACACCTGGGCGCTGTTTCACCATATGCTCGGCGGCATCAGGCATTTCATCTGGGATACCGGCCGCGGTTTCGGTCCGCAGGAGCGCGAATGGCTGGTTCGCGCCAATCTGATCGGCTCGGTGGCACTGACGATCCTGACCTGGATCGTCGCCTATGCCGTGCGCGGCGGCGTCTGAGGAAAAGACCATGTCGGAATCGAAAACCTCCATGCGCACCCCGCTCGGCCGCGTCCGCGGCCTCGGTTCGGCCCGGTCCGGCACCGAGCATTTCTGGCTGCAGCGGGTCACCGCGGTCGCCAATATCCCGCTGTCGCTGTTCGTCGTCGGGCTGATCATTTCGACCGCCGGCAGCAATTATTCGGCGGTGAAGGCGACGCTCGGCTCGCCGATCGTGGCGATCCCGCTGATCCTGTTCGTCATCTCGGCCGCCTATCACATGCGGCTCGGCATGCAGATGGTCATCGAGGACTATGTTCCGGCCGAGGGCACCCGCATCGCCCTGCTGCTGCTCAACACCTTCTTTTCGGCGGTCGTGGCGCTCGCCTCGATCTTCGCGATCCTGAAATTGTCGTTCGGCGTCTGACGCCGCGCGCCTCCAATCGATATCCGGCGCCGTCAGGCCCGGGACAGCTGACTACCAGGAGCACCGTGCCATGGCTCAAGCCGCCGGACCCGCCCTCAATGGCCGCGCCTACGATATCACCGACCACACCTATGACGTCGTCATCGTCGGCGCCGGCGGCGCGGGCCTGCGCGCCGTGGTGGGATGCGCCCAGGCCGGCCTGAAGACCGCCTGCATCTCCAAGGTGTTCCCGACCCGCTCGCATACGGTGGCGGCGCAGGGCGGCATTTCGGCCTCGCTCGGCAATATGGGCGAGGACGACTGGCGCTGGCACATGTACGACACGGTCAAGGGCTCCGACTGGCTCGGCGACCAGGACGCCATCGAATATCTCGTGCGCAACGCGCCGGCGGCGGTCTATGAGCTCGAGCATTGGGGCGTGCCGTTCTCGCGCACCGAGGCCGGCAAGATCTACCAGCGGCCGTTCGGCGGCATGACCACCCATTACGGCAAGGGCACCGCCCAGCGCACCTGCGCCGCCGCCGACCGCACCGGCCACGCCATCCTGCACACGCTCTACGGCCAGGCGCTGCGCAACAATGCCGAGTTCTTCATCGAATATTTCGCCATCGACCTGATGATGTCGGAAGACGGCCGCTGCCTCGGCGTGGTCGCGCTGAAGATGGATGACGGCACGCTGCACCGCTTCCGCGGCCGCCAGACCATCCTGGCCACCGGCGGCTATGGCCGCGCCTATTTCTCGGCGACCTCGGCGCATACCTGCACCGGCGACGGCAATGCCATGGTGCTGCGCGCCGGCCTGCCGCTGCAGGACATGGAATTCGTCCAGTTCCACCCGACCGGCATCTACGGCTCGGGCTGCCTGATCACCGAAGGGTCGCGCGGCGAGGGCGGCTATCTCACCAATTCCGAGGGTGAGCGCTTCATGGAGCGTTACGCCCCTTCGGCCAAGGACCTTGCCTCCCGCGACGTCGTCTCGCGCTCCATGACCATGGAGATCCGCGAGGGTCGAGGTGTCGGCAAGAACAAGGACCACATCTACCTGCACCTCGACCATCTCGATCCGAAGATCCTGCACGAACGCCTGCCGGGCATTTCGGAAAGTGCCAAGATCTTCGCCGGCGTCGACGTCACCAAGGAGCCGATCCCGGTCATTCCGACGGTGCATTACAATATGGGCGGCATCCCCACGAATTATCACGGCGAGGTCTATACCAAGAAGGGTGGCGACCCCGATGCCATCGTCCCCGGCCTGATGGCAATCGGCGAGGCGGCCTGCGTGTCGGTGCACGGCGCCAACCGGCTCGGCTCCAACTCGCTCATCGATCTCGTGGTGTTCGGCCGTGCCGCCGGCCTGCGCGCCGCCGAGACGGTGGTGGCGGGCGAGAAGCATGAGGACCTGCCGAAGGAAGCCTCGGAACTCGCGCTGTCGCGGCTCGACAAGTTCCGCAATGCCTCCGGCGGCACCCCGACCGCCCAGCTGCGCGCCAAGATGCAGGGCATCATGCAGTCGAATTGCGCGGTGTTCCGCACCGGCGAGGTGCTGGAAGAGGGCCAGAAGCTGATCCACGAGGTCTGGCAGGGCTCGACCGACATCAAGACCACCGACCGCTCGCTGATCTGGAATTCGGACCTGATCGAAACGCTCGAATTCGACAACCTGATCAGCCAGGCCGTGGTCACCATGGACTCGGCCTCGAACCGGCAGGAAAGCCGCGGCGCCCATGCCCGCGAGGATTTCGCCGATCGCAACGACAAGGACTGGATGAAGCATACGCTGGCCTTCGCCGACGACCACAAGAAGACGGTGACCATCGACTATCGCCCGGTCCACACCTATACGATGACCAACGACATTCAGTATATCGAGCCGAAAGCCCGCGTGTATTGAGGCGGGCCCATTGACGGGATTGCCATTCCGGCCCGGCGCGCCTGACGGTGCGCCGGGCCGGAATTTGGCCATGGCCGACGCCTTCGCCGTCGGGAAACGGATTGCCGCGTGATCATTCTAGGCTTCTACCAGTCGCATGATGCCTGCGCGGCGCTCTATGACGACTACAAGGTCATCGCCTCCGTCGCGCTGGAGCGGGTCACCCGGATCAAGACCGACGGCTATCGTTTTCCCGCCGAGGCTGTCGCCGAGTGCCTGGCCCAGGCCGGCCTGACGGCGGATGCGATCGACGTCGTCTGCTATCCGCGCATGCGCTATCCGGCCGGCGAGGTGCACCGGGCCTTCCATCCCTTCGGCGGGTTGCTGCGCCAGCGCAAGGTCGATCCGATCGCGCCCTTGCGCGCCGGCAAGGCGGCGTCCCTCGCCGAGATCGTCGATGTCGACCGGTTCGGCCGCAACCACGGCCTGCCGGCCAAGGCCAAGCCGTTCTTCTACAATCACCACATGGCCCATGCGCTGGCCACCCTCAGCCACATGCCGGTGGACGAGGCGCTGATCTATTCCTCTGATGGCGGCGGCGACGATGTGTTCTATTCGGCGCGCCTGCTGAAGGACGGCAAGCTGACCGACCTGTTCGGCGGCGAGGCCGACACGCTGAAAAAGCCCGTGCCGCAGCGGCCGGGCGACAGCCTCGGCAAGCTCTATGCCTATGTCACCGAGGCGCTCGGCTTCAAGGCGCTGCGCCACGAAGGCAAGGTCCTGGGGCTCGCCGCCTATGGCAAGCCGGTACATGCCGACCGGCTGACCGCGCTCTATCAGGTCTCCGACGACGGCCAGATCCATTGCCGCCTGCCGCGCTGGCGCGTGCGCATGCTGGTCCGCTCGCTGAGTGCCAAGGCGTCGCGCGAGGACATGGCGGCGAGCGTCCAGCAGACGCTTGAAACCGTCTGCCTCGATGCTCTCGCCAAGATGCTGAAGCGCCATCCGGTGCGCCATCTCGGGCTGTCGGGCGGCGTCTTCGCCAATGTGAAGCTGACCCAGCGCATTGCCGAACGCTTCGACCTCGACGAGATCTTCGTCTATCCCGCCATGTCCGACCAGGGCGAGGCGGATGGCGGCGTGCTCGAATATCTGCTCGCCCGCGACGGCCTGGAAACCTGGCTGAAGCAGCGCGAGCGGCTCACCACCGTCTATCGCGGCCGCGACTATGAGGCGGCGGTCGAGGCGAGCTTCACGGCGGGCGGCGCGGCCCGCCGGCCGGTCGCCGATCCGATCGAGGAGGCGGCCTCCCTGATCGCCGCCGGCCAGATCGTCGGCACCTATCTCGGCCGGATGGAATATGGTCCGCGCGCGCTCGGCGCCCGTTCGATCATGGCGAGCCCCGTCGACCGCTCGATCAATGACTGGCTGAACAAGCGGCTCGACCGCACCGACTTCATGCCGTTCGCGCCGGTGGTCCGGGCCGAACGGGCGCGCGACCTGTTCCTCCTGCCGGAATCGCTGATCTACACCGCCAATTTCATGACGGTGACCTGCGACGTGAAGCCGGAATGGCGCGACCGCATCCCGGCTTGCGTCCATGTCGACGGCACCGCGCGGCCGCAGATCATCCATCGCGAGCAGAACCCGGTCTATTACGACGTGCTGCACGCCTATGAGCGCAAGACCGGCATCCCGGCTTTGATCAATACCTCGTTCAACGTCCACGAGGAGCCGATCATCAACCGGCCCGAGGAGGCGCTGCGCGCCTTGAAGGAGGGGCGTGTCGACCACCTCCTGTCGACCAACGGAATCTGGTCTCCGGCCTGAAATATTCGGCGCGCGCGAACCATTTCCGCGCCGTCATCCAGACACATTGGCCATGCGAAATAAGGTGGTTGCTTCGCTGGGGAGCGTTCATGCGCCGCCTTGTCCGCCCGTTCATCGTCATTGCCGCGATCATCATCCTGGTCGAGACCTGGCTGTGGGAGCGCATCGGCCCGCAGATCCGCCGGGTCATCGACGCCCTGCCTTTCGCCAGGCTGAAACAGGCGATCCATGACGGGCTGGAGCGGCTGCCACCCTATGCGACGCTCGGCGTCTTCATCATCCCAGTGCTGCTGCTGATCCCGTTCAAGCTCACCGGCCTGTCGCTGATCGGCCACGGCCATGTCGTTCTCGGCTGCGGCGTCTTCCTGCTCGCCAAGGTGGTCGGCGTCGGCCTCGAAGCCTTCCTGTTCGAGGCCTGCAAGCCGAAGCTCCTGGAGATCGGCTGGTTCGTCCGCGTCTACGACACCTGGAATCGCTGGGTCGTCTGGGCACATGGCTATATCGACCCGGTGAAGAAGCGCCTGCAGGCCTATACCCGCCTGGTCCGCGGCGGCCGTTCCGGCCGGGCCTTCAAGCTGCTCATGCGTTTCCGCCGCATCCAGCGCGAGCGTGCCGCTGAAATGGCGGGGGCCGCCGGCGCCTGAGTTCGGTCCTCCCGTCAGACCGGGCGTTCGCAAACATCTCGGAAGTCCGCGTTTTTTCAGTGTGTTGTGCGACGGCGTGCGATTCTTCGAGGCTCGCGCCGGAACCACCATCCTCACCTCTCCCCGGCGGGGAGAGGTCGGCTGCATAGCGAGTGCGAACGCATCTCGCGTTCGCGCGATGCTATGAGGCCGGGAGAGGGGGAGTTGCAGCTTCAGAACAAGGCTTTACGCGTTTCGCATGGTGACTTCTCGTCTCGCGCCTCGCCCCCTCTCCCGACCTTTCGCTACGCCCAAGGTCGACCTCTCCCCGCCGGGGAGAGGTGAGGGCGCGTGGTTCCGACGCGAACCTCGAAGGACGGCAAACTGTCGCGCAACACACTGAAACGACGCGGATTTCTGAGATGTGTGGCGAGCGCCAGGCCAAGCGGCCGAGGGTCGGGTATCCGGGATATCTCGTCACCGTCGCCGGCGGCCAAACCCCCGAAACTCAGGGGTGGCCGCAATCGCAAGGTGGCCGCAACGCGGCTCTGCTCAGCGTCCGCCCTTCGCCTCCAGCAATTGCGCGATCTCGCGATAACCCCTTTGCCGGGCGTGCCGGAGCGGGGTGACGCTGTCCTTGTCGGCGAGATTGGGATTGGCGCCCGCCTCGAGCAGCAGCTTGACGATCGCGATATGGCGCGGGCCGCCATCGGACAGGATGATCGCCTCGATCAGGCCGGTCCAGCCGAGCCGGTTGACATGGTCGACGGCGACGCCGGCGCGGATCAGCTCGGCGACGGTTTCGACATGGCCGCGCTCACAGGCCGGGATCAGCGCCGTGCCGCCGAAACGGTTGGTACTTTTCAGATCCGCGCCATGGGCGAGCGTCAGCTTCAGGATCTCCAGGTGGCCGCGGGCGCCGGCATAGAGATAGGCGCTGTCCTGGATGCCGTCCTTGGCATTGACGTCGGCGCCGGCGGCGATCAGCAGCCTGGCCGCGGCGACATGATTGCCATGGGTGGCGATCAGCACGACGGGCGCATCGTTGAGGCCACGGGCATTGGGATTGGCGCCCTGGCCGAGCAGCCGCTCGATCGCTGCGGCATCGCCGGTCTGCGCTGCCGCGATCAGCTGCCGGTCGAGGCTAGCATTGGCCGCCTGACCCGATCCTCTGGACATGGCGAGCGCTCCAAGCGTGATGAGGCCGATCAGCAGCCGGCTTCTGGTCAGGATCATCGGCGGCCCCCAGCCACGTTTATCGACAGCTAGCTGCCATGCGTGGCGGTGACAAGGCGTCACGAAAAGCCGCGCGCAGCCCTGATCATCCGTGATCTCGCACCTGCGGCAAGTCATCGGGTACCATGGTGCCGACGAAGTGCGGCCTTGCCCTAGCGTCGCGTGGCTCCCGTCGTCGCAATGAATATGGCGAGATCGTGTCTCGATTGACGGTTTGTTCAGAGCAGGCTCGCGCAGCACCTGCCGCGCAATCGCTTCTATTGGCTTCGGCTGTCGATGAATTTGCAAGTATCAAGAGTAATGCAAAGAATGACAATAATATTCCGCGCCGGCTTGTTTCGTCTCTTCACGTCGCATTAACGATCTTCTTGTTAGCGCAGTGAGTAACGACTCGCGCCCTGCCAGCATCCGCAGCACCGCGCGAGCATAGGCCGAGCTGCTGGAGTCTGCCCTCATGTCGTTCCTCGCGCGTTTCCGCGTTCTGACCAAGGTCCTGTCGATCGTCGGTTTCCTGTCGCTGATCGCCAGCGTGGTGGCCGGCCTCGGCATCGTCTCGTTGAAGTCGCTGAGCGATGCGACCGATGCCATGGAGGCCGCTTCCGGCGGCGCGCTCGGCGCGACCCGCCTCGGCTCGATCGTGCTGTCGCTCAACCGCGCCGAGTTCCAGCTCGCCGGGGATCCGCGGCCCGAGGTGATCCAGGCCATTCGCAAGCCGATCGACGAGGACATCGCGCGCTTCCGCCAGCGTCTCGTCGAGACCCGCCGCGGCCTGGACGCCGAGGACATGGCGGCGCTGCGTGAGATCGAACAGACCTTCGAGGCTTATCAGAAGGAATTGCGCGGCACCTTCGTCGCGGCGGAAGCGGTGCGCAATTTCCAGGCTTCCGAGGAATTGCAGCGCCTGCAGCGCGAGGCTCTGTCGAGCCAGGCGGTGGCCGAGAAGCTGCGGCTGGCGGTGCGGGCGCTGGGCGACAAGCTCGACCAGCGCGTCGCCACGGTGTCGCGCGCCGCGACCGCCGAATATCAGCGGTCCTCCATGGTGCTGACCGCCATTGCCGGCTTCGGCATCGCGATCGGCCTGGTCTTCGGCTTCCTGGTCGGCCAATACGGCATTGCCCGCCCGATCCGCTCGATCGTCGCGATCCTGCAGCGTCTCGCCGGCGGCGACTATGCCACCGCCGTGACCGGCTCCGAGCGGCGCGACGAGGTCGGCGAGGTCGCCAAGGCGGCCCTGGTGTTCAAGGATAACGGCCTGGACAAGATCCGCCTCGAGCAGGAGCAGGAACGCGCCAAGGCGCAGAGCGAAGCCGACAAGCGCGTCGCCATGGCCGAACTGGCCGATGGCTTCGAGCGGGCGGTGGGCGGCATCGTCAACGCGGTGTCGTCGGCGGCGACCGAGCTGCAGGCCGCGGCCCAGACCATGACCGCTTCGGCGGAAGAAACCTCGGCCCAGTCGCTGGCGGTGGCCAGTGCCTCCGAGGAGGCCTCCACCAATGTCCAGACGGTGGCGACGGCCGCCGAGGAGCTGTCGATCTCGGTGCAGGAAATCAGCCGCCAGGTCAGCGAATCCGCCACCATCGCCACCCAGGCCGCCGGCGATGCCGACGGCACGGCGGAGAAGATGCGCCGCCTGTCGGTGGCGGCCCAGAAGATCGGCGACATTGTCGGCCTGATCAGCAATATCGCCGGCCAGACCAATCTCCTGGCGCTCAATGCGACGATCGAGGCAGCCCGCGCCGGCGAGGCCGGCAAGGGCTTCGCGGTGGTCGCCTCCGAGGTCAAGGCCCTGGCCGACCAGACCGCCAAGGCGACCGCCGAGATCAGCGCTCAGGTTGCCGACATTCAGGCCTCGACCACCGAGTCGGAAGCCGCCATCCAGGGCATTACCGGGGTGATCAGGCGGATCAACGATACCGCGAGCTCGATCGCCGCGGCCGTCGAGGAACAGGGCGCCGCCACCCAGGAAATCGCCCGCAACGTCGCCCAGGCTTCGGCCGGCACCTCCGAGGTTTCGTCCAATATCGCGGGCGTCACCCAGGCCGCGGCCGAATCCAGTGCGGCCTCCAGCCAGGTCCTGTCATCGGCCTCCGACCTGTCGCGCCAATCGGAAATGCTGCGCGGCGAACTGCACAAGTTCCTGGGCAATGTCCGCGCTGCCTGACACCGGACAAGGCGAAGGCGGAGCCGTCGCGGCTTCGCCTTCGCGCTCGGAAACGACACTGGCTCGCGGTCTTGCATGAGACCGGACGCATTTCCAGCGGCATCAATTCATTCTATGCACCTGTCTGAAGCCGGCGCGGCGTGACGCCGGCCGGTCGCGGCAGGAGCCTTGTCCATGCGTATCGACTTCCTCGGGCTCGAGGCCTTCGTCGCGATCGCCGAGCGCGGCAGTTTCAACCGCGCGGCGGCCCATCTCAACCTGTCGCAGACGGCGCTCAGCCATCGCATGAAGAAGCTCGAGGACGATCTCGGGGTTCGCCTGCTCACCCGCACCACCCGCCAGGTGACCCTGACCCCGGCCGGCCTCGAATTGCTGCCCAAGGCGCAGGGGGTGATGGCGGAGCTGACCTCGTCCTTCGTGGCGCTGCGCGATCGCGGCCGGGAGCGGCTTGAGCGCATCGCCATCGGCTGCCTGCCGACGATCGCGGTCGCCTATTTGCCCACCGTGCTGGCGGCGTTCAGGCAGGCCCATCCGCAGGTCGGCGTGCGCGTCTATGACAATTCCGCCACCGAGATCGCCGAACATGTCCAGGCCGGCCGCGCCGAATTCGGCCTGACCATCGTCGCCGCCAATCGCTGGGACCTGGAGATCCGGCCGCTGCTGAAGGAACCCTTCATGCTGGTCTGCCCCGAGGGCCATGCGCTGGCGCGCGAGCCGGCGGTCAACTGGTCGGCGCTCGAAGGGGTGCCGCTGGTGCGCATCGCGCCGCAGACCGGCAACCGCGTGCTGATCGACGACGCCCTCGGTTCGCGCCGGGAAAATCTCGACTGGCGCTACGAGGTCCAGCATGTGGCGACCGCGGTCAGCATGGTCAGGGCCGGCATCGGCCTGACCATCGTGCCGCGCCTGGCCTTCGGCGCGGTCGACCCGGCCGGCGTCGTCGCGCTGTCGCTGCGCAATCCCGGCGTCACCCGCACGCTCGGCATCGTCTCCAAGCACGGCATTCCGCCGTCGCCGCCGGCGGCGACCTTGCTCGAACTGATCGTCGCCCATTTGCGTGAAGGGGCGAAAGGCGACGGCGATAGCTGAGCCTGTTGGGAGAGTGACATCAAAACTCTCATTTGATTCATGGGTCGGCTTTCGCTTCTGTGTCGTCAATTGACGTTCACGCTGGGCGGCCCCTGCGGGCCGGCGGGGATCTATGACCAACACCTTGTCTTTGGCGCTGATCGGCTTCGGCGAGGTCGGCCAGACCTTTTCCCGGCAATGGCTGGCGCGCGGCGATGTCAGCGTCACGGCCTATGACATCCTGTTCGACGACACCGCCAGGGCCGAGGCCCATCGCGCGCTGGCCGGCGGCATCGGCGTGACGCCGGCGACTTCCGCCGCCCGTGCCATTGCCGGCGCGGATATCGTCGTCTCGGCGGTGACCGCCTCCGCCGTGCTCGACGTCGCCGGCGCGGCCGCCCCCTTCCTCAAGGCCGGACAGGTCTTTTTCGACGTCAATTCGGCCTCGCCCACCACCAAGCGGCAGGCCGCCGAACGGATTCAGGCAGCCGGCGCCGCTTATGTCGAGGGCGCGGTGATGGCGCCGGTCGGGCCTTATGGCATTCGCGTGCCGATCCTGGCTGGCGGACCGGAGGCCGCGCGCGTCGCGGTCCTGCTCAACGCCATCGGCATGGATGTCACCGCGGTCGCCGTCGAGCACGGCCGCGCCTCGGCGATGAAGCTCTGCCGGTCGATCATGATCAAGGGCATCGAGGCGCTGATCGTCGAGAGCGCCGCCTCGGCCAAGGCCTGGAATGTCGAGGCCGAGGTTTTCGGCAGCCTCGCCGAGACCTTCCCGTCGATCGACTGGCCGGCGCTCGCGGCCAACATGGCCGAGCGCGTGGAAAAGCATGGTGTCAGGCGCGCCGCCGAAATGCGCGAGGCCGCCGAGATGGTCGCCGATCTCGGCATCGATCCGGGCCTTTGCCGCGCTGTCGCGGACGCTCAACAGCGTGGCGCCAAGCCGAAATGAGTGAAGCAGTGATGAACCAGCCCGAACCGACCATTCTGGCGCCCGATCCCGACACGAGGACGCCGGCCTTCACGCTGCCGCCGCTGACCTGCGACAGCCATTGCCACATCTTCGGACCGCATGCGCGCTACCCCTATGCGCCCGGCCGCTCCTATACGCCGCATGACGCGCCGCTTTCGGCCTTCCGCGCGCTGCACGGCAAGCTCGGCGTCGAGCGCGCCGTCATCGTCAACGCCACCTGCCACGGCCGCGACAACAGCGTGGTGACCGATGCCATCGCCGAGAGCGGCGGGCGCTATCTCGGCGTCGCCAATATCGACGAAAGCTTCACCGACCGGGAGCTCGAAAGGCTGACCGAGCAAGGCATTCGCGGCTGCCGCTTCACCTTCGTGCGGCGGCTCGGCGCGGTGCCGGATCTCGCCGCGTTCCAGCGCATCGTCCAGCGCATCAAGCCGCTCGGCTGGCATGTCGACCTCTATTTCGAGGCCCAGGACGTGCCGGATTTCGTGCCCATGCTGCGGGCGCTGCCGCTCACCTATGTGATCGACCATATGGGTGGCGTCCGGGCTGGCGCGATCCACGACGCCGCCTCCTTCGCGGCGCTGGTCGAATTGCTGCGCACCGACGAGAAGTGCTGGATGAAGGTGACCGGGCCCGAGCGCATCAGCGCGGCCGGTCCGCCCTTCCACGACGTCGTGCCCTTTGCCAAGGCGCTGATCGCGGCGGCGCCCGAGCGTGTGCTCTGGGGCACCGACTGGCCGCATCCCAACGTCAAGCTGATGCCGAACGACGGCGATCTCGTCGACATCGTGCCCCATTACACCACCGATCCGGCGCTGCAGCAGGCGCTGCTCGTCGACAATCCCGCGCGGCTCTACCGTTTCGCCTGACACGCGCGAAGCCGGTGCCGCCGCCCATGTTTTTTGCCCCCGGAACCGGGCTGGAGAAGAGATGATGGATCACCTCACGACCCGCCGGCAGGTGCTGGCCGGCCTCGGCGCCGCAGCCGCCCTGCCGCTTGCCGCGCCCGCCCTTGCCCAGGCCGGCTTCCCGAACCGGCCGATCCGCATCTTCGTGCCTTTCGCGGCCGGCGGCATTGCCGACATCACCACCCGCATCGTCGGCGAGAAGCTGACCGGCCTGATCGGCCAGCAGCTCACCATCATGAACCAGCCGGGGCCCGGCGGCATGTCGGCGGCGCGCCAGGTGCTGACCTCGGATGCCGACGGTTACACGCTGGCGCTGCTGACCAACGGCACGGCGGTGAGTGCTGCGCTCTACACCAACCTGCAATTCGACCCGGTCAATGATTTCGTGCCGGTCTCGACGCTCGGCCTGTTCGATTTCGTCTTCGCCACCAGCGCCACGGCGCCGCGCCGGACGCTGAAGGAGGTGCTCGACTACGGCAAGGCCAATCCGGGCAAGCTCAATGTCGGCACCATTCTCTACGGCTCGACCCAGCATCTCTCGGCCGCGCTGTTCAAGTCGGCCACCGGCATCGATTTCGCCCATGTGCCCTATCGCGCCACCCCGGACCTGACCAATGGCGCGATCCGCGGCGATGTCGATATCGCCATCGACAGTTTCGCCTCGCTCGGCGGCAGCATTACAGGCAATCAGCTGAAACCGCTGGCCGTATCCGGCGCCAAACGCTCGGCCTCGCTGCCCGACGTGCCCACCGTCGCCGAGGCCGGCGTCGCCGATTACGACGTGACCTCGTGGAACGCGGTCTTCGCGCCGAAGGGCACGCCCGCCGAGATCGTCACGCTGCTCAACCAGCGCCTGCGCGAAGCGATGAATGATCCTGGCGTCAAGGCGCGTTTCCAGGAACTCGGCATCGAGGCCGCCGCGAGCACGCCGGAAGAGCTCGGCGCCAAGCTCAAGGGCGACATCGCCAAATGGACCGCCGTGATCGACAAGGCCGGCCTGCAGCGCCAGTCGTTCCGCTGAGGGGCCAAATAACCCTCTCCCAGAGGGAGAGGGTGGCGCCGTCAGGCGCCGGGTGAGGGGCGTAACCCCTCAGAACTGAAGCCGACGCTCGTCGCGCATACCACCCTAGCCGGAGAGGGACGACCCCTCACTCGCCCGCTGACGCGGGCACCCTCTCCCTATGGGAGAGGGTTATTTCGCGAGCGAACTCGCCCCCTCATCCCTCCAGCTCATCCAGGCTGTCGACATAACGCAGCCCCGCCTTCGCCAGCGGCTCGCGCATCTTGTAGAGGTCGAGGCCAAGTTCGCCGGAAGCCAGCCGCCGCCGCTTGTCCTCTTCATTGGCGAGCCGTGCATCGGCGGCATCGGCCACTTTGCCGGCTATCTTGTGCGGCACGATCACCACGCCGTCGTCATCGGCGACGATCACGTCGCCGGGATGGACGTTTGCGCCGGCGCAGACCACCGGCACGTTCACCGAGCCGATGGTCGCCTTGACCGTGCCCTTGGCCGAGACCGCGCGCGACCAGGCGGGAAAACCCATCTCCTGCAAGGTCGCGACATCGCGCACGCCGGCATCGATCACGAGGCCGACGACGCCGCGCGCCTTCAGCGAGGTCGCCAGGAGATCGCCGAACATGCCGTCGGTCGAATCGGTGGTCATGCCGACCACCAGCACGTCGCCCGGCCGGCACTGCTCGACGGCGACATGGATCATCCAGTTGTCGCCGGGCTGGCCGAGCACGGTGACCGCGCTGCCGGCGATCGCCGCGCCCGGCCAGACCGGCCGCATATAAGGCTTCATCAGGCCGAGCCGGCCCATGGCCTCGTGCACGGTGGAGACCCCGGCCTTGGCCAGGCGCTCGGCAATGCCGCTCTCGACGCGCGGAATGTTGCGGACGACGACGCCGATCATGCCAGGACCTCCAGGGCTTCGGGGAACAGCCGCTGATAGGCCTCGCCATAGGTCATCGGCTTGCCGCTGTTGCGGCCACCCTGGACGCCGCGGTTGAGCGCCACGCGGGTATAATATTCCCACAGGTGCTTCTGCGCGGCGAGGATCTCGAAGGCCTTGCGCTTCAGCTCCCAGACCTCGTCGATATTGAGGATGAGGTTCGGCTTGTAATTGCACTGCTCGGGCTGGTGCGGCTCGAACAGGAACACCGGCGGTGCCGCATAGACACGCTCCGGATCCGGCTTGTGACCGGCCGACTGCGCCACGATGCGCGCCTCCTGGGCGAGATGGGCCGCCACCGGATGATCGAAATTATAGGGATCCTCCAGGGCGTGGGTCAGCACGAAGGACGGCTTTTCCTCGCGATAGATGTCGATCAACCGGTCGAGAATGGCCTCCGTCGGCTTGAGCGGATAGTCGCCGGCATCGAAGAACTCGATCTCCGCGCCGAGCAGCGCGGCGGCGGCCTCGGCCTCGGCGCGCCGGCCGGCCTTGACCTCCTCCATGCTGATGCCGGCCTTTTTCCAGGCCCATTGGCTCTCGCCGCGCTCGCCATAGCTGAGGCAGGCGATCTTCATCCGGTAGCCCTTGCGGGCATGCAGCGCGATGGCGCCGCCGGCGCGCCAGACGAAATCGCCGGGATGGGCGGTGACGACGAGACCGCTCTTCTGCGTGGACATGGGTGAAACCTCGTGGACGAAAGAAGGACCGGCCTATTCGGCGGCGCGGGGAAACAGGGCGGCGCCTTCGGGACGTGCCGCGGCGTGGGCGAAGACCGTGCCGTCGAACAGCGCGCGCGCCGTGCGCAGCAGGCCGGCCCGCGCGACCACCGGCGCATCCGCTGTCCCGCCGACCTCGAGCCGGACGGTGAATTCGCCGGTCGGATGCTCCACCGAAACGAGCTTGGTCGGCCCATCCGGCAGGCGCGCGACCTTGGCGGCGGGCGAGCCCGGCAACACGCAGGCGGTGGCGACCGAAACGGCTGCGAAAACCCCGATCGCGGCATGGCATTCATGGGGAATGAAACTGCGCGTCGAGACATGGCCGCCGGCGGCCGGCGGCGCCACCAGGCAGATCTTCGGCACGTTCTTGTTGGCGGCGTCGGTTATGTTCATCAGGGGCGAGGCGGTGAGCCGGATCTCCTCGAGCCGGGCCTTCAGCTCCATGTCCTTGTTGAGCTGGTCATGCGGCTCGTAACCGGTCCGGCCGACGGCGGAGGCCGCGAGCACGATCACCGGCATGCCGTTGTCAATCAAGGTGACGTCGACGCCGGCGACATGATCCACCGCCCGGCCGGTCGGAAGCAGCGCGCCGCAGACCGAACCCGCTGCGTCGAGAAAGTCGATGGCGACGGGTGCGGCCGTGCCCGGCACGCCGTCGATGCGGGCATCACCCTCGTAATTGACCCGGCCGCCGGGGGTCTCGATCAGCAGTTCGGCGATCGTGCCGGTATTGACCGTGCGCACCTTGACCCGGGTCACCGGATCCTGCGCCGCGATCAGCCCGCGCTCGATGGCGAAGGGCGCGACGCCGGCCAGGATATTGCCGCAGTTCTGATTGGTGTCGACGCGCGGCTTGTCGACCAGCACCTGGGCGAACAGGAAGTCGATATCGCAATCGGCATCGATCGATCGCGACACGATCGCCACCTTGCTGGTCAGCGGATGGGCGCCGCCCATGCCGTCGATCTGGCGCGGGTCGGGCGAGCCCATCACCGATAGCAGCAGGGCGTCGCGTGACGCGACATCCGCCGGCAGGTCGGACGCCAGGAAATAGGCTCCCTTGGACGTGCCGCCGCGCATCATCATGCATCGAAGGGCTGTCTGCATCGGCTTGAGGTCTCGGTGGAATGACACCACGATGACGCTCGCCGACTGATGAAGCAAATGATCTGTTCTCCGCGATCGATGAACCAAATCGATCAAAGCGAGGGGCGACATGCTGGCCCGCCGCGCCAAGGCGGCGGTCGCCGAACCTGTCGCGCCGGTTCAGAACCCTCGGGCGTGAATCGCGGCCGCCGGCAGGTCGCGAGCCCGCATGCGGCGTCAGGCCTGGAGCGGCCGGTCCATGGCCATGCCCCGTCAGGAGGCGAGCACCGGCGCGGCCGGGCGAGGCTCCCCGGTCAATCGTTCGGCGAGATCGTCCATGGCCGCCATGGCGGCCTCGGCAACCCGATAGTCGCGCCCTCCGACGGGCCGCGCGGCGAGGGCGCCGGCACATGTCGTGCGGAGTTCGCGGATCCGGCCGAGCAGCGCGGCCTTCTCGGCCGAAAAGACGTCGCGGCCGCGATGCCCGGTCATCAGGCCCTCGGCGTTTGCGGCGGGCTTGCCGTCTGGCTTGTCGGCCATCATCGAGATCCATCATTGACTTCAATGTTCGCTTTATGTTCTCATTTTGCGGCAAGATGCAAGTCCTGCCGGAGCCGGTCCCCAGGGGAGGTCGATATGACGAAGGCGACCTATTACGTGGTGCAGCCCTACAGGCTCATCGACGGCGAGATCGTGCCCGGCGAGCCGATGGAGAGGCGCAGCGCCGATGCGGCCCGCAGCGCGGCGCGCCTCGCCGTCACCAGCGAGGAGCGGGGCGCCATTGCCTTTTGCCGCTCGGGCGACCCCGATCTCGGCGAGTTCGACGAGGCGGAGATCCTGCTCAAGGTCGGCATCGTGCCGGATGAGTTCGTCGCGCCGCGGGGCTGAAGCGCCGGGCAGGCTTCACCCCTCGCGCGCCATGGCATGGGCTTCCCGCGCCAGCTCCTCCCGGAAGCGCGGATCGGCAATGGCGATCAGCTTCTCGGCGCGGCGGTGCAGCGGCACATTGCGCAAATCGGCGACGCCATGCTCGGTCACCACCAGGTCGACATCGCTATGGCCGAGGGTCACGCGCCGGGTGCTGGCGACGATGCGGCTTGCCGCGCCGTCGCGCACGGTCGAGGGCAGGGCGATGATCGCACGGCCGCCACGGGCGGCGACGCCGCCGCGGGCGAAATCGGCGAGGCCGCCGACGCCGCCGATCGCCGCGCCTCCGGCCAGTTCCGAATTCACCTGGCCGGTCAGGTCGACCTCGATGGCCGAATTGACCGAGATGAAATTGTCCTGGCGGCTCAGCACGTCGAGCCCATGGGTATGCGCCGCCGGCATGACCGCGACACCGGGGTTCATGTGCAAGTGGCGGTTCAGCCGGTGGGTGCCGCACACCGTATTGGTGACGGTGATGCCGGGGTCGATCGTCTTATGCGCATTGGTGATGACACCTTGCTCGATCAGGTCGAGCACCCGGTCGGTAATCACGCCGGAATGGAAACCCAGATCGCGATGGTGGCCTAGCCCGCTCAGAATGGCGTCGGGAATGGTGCCGATGCCGATCTGCAGCGTCGCGCGATCGCCGATCAGGCCGGCAATATGGCCGGCAATGCGCTCTTCGATGGCGCCGAGCCGGCTGGCCTTGAGCTCGATCGGCGGCCGGCGCGCCGGGATCGTCGCGGTGATGGTCACGCCGTCGGGCAGCGGCGCGCCTGATGTCACCGGGATATCGGGATGGGTCTCGGCGAGCACGCAGCGCGCATGCCGCGCCGCCAGCGCCACATAATCGTTGGCCAGTCCCAGATTATAGCCGTGGGGTCCCTCGGCGAGCTGCAGGAACACCACGTCGGCGCGGATCTCGCCGGTCTCGAAGGCGGCGTTGAGCGCGCCATAGTGGCGCGGCAGGACGTCGAGCCGGCCGGCCTTGGCGAGCCGGGTATTGGTGCCGGTGGCGCCATAGCTGAGAAAGCTCAGCGTCGGTGCGCGATCGGGCGCGAAGGTCTGCGAGAAGCTGGTGCCGAGAAACACTTCGAGCGCACCGATGCGGTCGGCCTGCTCGACCAGGGCCTCGGTGAGGCTCACCGGCTCGGCGGTCAGCTGGCCGCAGACGATCCGGTCGTCGGGCCGCAGGAATTCGGCGAGGTCGAGATGGTCGGGGCTGATCTGTCGAACCAAGGGTCTTGTCCCATCGTCGCTATGCTGCGGGCCGGCCGGAAGCGGCCCCGGCGACGAGGCCGCGCGTCATCCCGCCGTGCGATACTGGTTCTGATCGATGCCATATCGGCGCAGCTTGTCGTAGAAGGTCTTCCGGGGGAGGCCGAGCGCCTCGATCGCCAGGCGCACGTCGCCGCGGCTGGCGCTGAGCGCCTCGCGGATGAGGCCGGCCTCATAAGCCTCCACCCGTTCGGGTAGCGACTGGGCGTGGACGGCCGCGGGCGCGGGCGGTGCATGCGCCACCAGGCCGAGCGCCACGCGTTCGGCATAATGGGCGAGCTCGCGGACATTGCCCGGCCAGTCATGGCTGGCGAGATGGCGCCGGACGCCGGCGTCGAGCGCCGGCGGCTCGCGCCGGAAGCGCTTGGCCGCGCGTGTCAGGAAATGGCCGAACAACAGGGGGATGTCGTCGGCCCGTTCCCTGAGCGGCGGCACGCGCACCGATACGACGTGCAGGCGATAATAGAGGTCCTCGCGAAAGGCGCCCTGCTTGGCGAGCTGCAACAGGTCGATCTTGGTGGCGGCGACCAGGCGAACGTCGACCCGGCGCACCTCATTGGTGCCGAGCGGAGTGATTTCGCGCGCCTCCAGCACGCGCAGCAGCTTGACCTGCAGGCCCGGCGACATGGCCTCGATCTCGTCGAGGAACAGGGTGCCGCCATGGGCATATTCGAACCGGCCGATACGCTTGCGCTGGGCGCCGGTGAAGGCGCCCGGCTCGTGGCCGAACAATTCGCTCTCGATCACGGTTTCCGGTAGCGCGCCGCAATTGACCGCGACGAAAGGGCGGGCCGCCCGGTGGCTCCAGCGGTGCAGGGCATTGGCCACCACGTCCTTGCCGCTGCCGGTCTCGCCCTCCACCAGCACGTCGACATCGGCATCGGCGACCTGGTGCAGGGTCTGGCGCAGCCGCTCCATCACCGGCGTCACGCCGAGCAGCGGCAGGTCGTCGCTGGCGGCCTCCGCGGCGCGCCGCAGCGCCCGGTTCTCCAGCACCAGCCGGCGCTTTTCCAGGGCATGGCGGATGCTGCCGATCAGCCGCTCGACCGCATAGGGCTTGGCGACGAAGTCATAGGCGCCCTCACGCATGGCATCGACCGCCATGGCGATGTCGCCATGGCCGGTGATCAGGATGACCGGCAGGTCCGGGTCCATGCGCTTCAGCCGCCGGAACAGTTCCAGCCCGTCCACCCTGGGCATGCGGATATCGCTGACGACGACGCCGGCAAAGCCTGCGTCGAGCGCATCGAGCGCGGCGGTCGCCGACGGATAAGCCACGACGTCGAGGCCGGCGAGCAAAAGCGACTGCACATTGGCCGCGCGCAGGATGTCGTCGTCGTCGATGAAGGCGACATCCATCAGAGGGCCCTCGGCAAGGTGATGGTGAAAACGGCGCCGTCGCGGTTGTCGACCCGCAAGGTGCCGCCGGCTTCGGTGACGATATCGTTGGAGATCACCAGGCCGAGGCCGAGGCCGTCAGGCTTGGTGGTCGTGAACGGCATGAACAGCGAGCCCATGACGGCGGGCGGCAGGCCCGGGCCGTTGTCGGCGATCTCGATGACGATCTCGTCGTCCTGCCGCCGCGCGGCGATCCGGATCGCCCCATCCGGCTTGTCGGACAGGGCCTCCAGCGCGTTCTGCAGGAGATTGACCAGCACCTGTTCCAGGCGGATCCGGTCGGCGGTGACCGCAAGCTCCGGCTCGGCCATGGCGACATCGAGATCGACGGCCTGCATCCGCAGCCGGTGGCCGACCAGCAGGAGCGCCCCGTCGATGACGGCGGCGAGCGGCACCGCTTCCACCTTGGCCGGCGCCTTGCGTGCGAAGGCCCTCAATTCACCGGTAATGCTGCCGATCTTCTCGGTGAGCGCCGCGATGGTGGCGAGATTGCCGCCGGCAGTCGCGACGTCGTTGCGGGCCAGAAGCGCGCGGGCATTGTCGGCGAAGGTCCTGATGGCCGCGACCGGCTGGTTGATCTCGTGGGCGACGCTTGCCGAGATCTGGCCGAGAACGGCGAGCTTGCTCGCCTGAACCAGCTCGTCCTGCAGGTCGTCGAGAGCGGCCTGGGCGCGCTGTCTTTCGTCGATCTCGGCCAGAAGCTGTCCGTTGAGGCTCCTGAGCTCGGCCGTGCGCTCAGCGACATTGGCCTCCAGCTCGCGCCTCAGGCGCTCCTGCCGGTTGCGCTCATTGGCGCGGCGCCGGCGCGTCAGGCGCCAGACAGCGGTGGCGCCGATGCCGACCAGCCCGGCGAGCAGGGCGATGGCCTGGGCGGCCGCGGTGGCGAGGCCGAGGGTCGGTTCGGCCGGCGCCAGGACATGCAGGCGCCAGGCGGTGGTCGGCACCTCCGCGGCATGTTCGACGAACATCCGGTCCTGCGGGCCGCCGGGCAGGCGCAGCCTGACGACATCCTGGTCCGCTCCGCCAAGGCGGCTCGCCAGCGGCAGGACCTCGAGCGAGGCATCTCCGAATTGCAGGCTGGCGCGGATCGCCGCGCGCTGGTCCGGGGCGATTGGCGCCAGCGCCTGGAAGCGCCAGGCCGGCTCGCTCGTGATCAGCACGATGCCACGCTCGTCGGTGACGAAAGTCGGGGTCGCGAAGCGCTGCCATTCGGTCTCGATCGCCTGCACCTCGACCTTCACCACGACGATGCCGATCACCCCGTCCGGCCCGTCGAGCCGGCGGGTCAGGAACAGGCCCGGCAACTGGCTCACCGTGCCGAAGGCGAAATGCTCGGCGGCGCCGTGGTCCATGGCGAGGCGGTAATAGGGCCGGAAGGCATAGTTGTTGCCGATGAAACTGGTCGGCGTGCGCCAGTTGCTGGCGGCGATCGTCATGCCCGAGGGATCGAGCAGATAGATCACCGAGACGCGCGCGCCGGTGCTGAGCGTTTCGAGTTTCGGGTTGAGCGCGGCGATCCGCTCCGGGTCCTTCGAGGCCAGAGCCGCGCGCACGTCCGGGTCCTCGGCCAGGATCAGCGGCAGCGACCGGTGTTTCTCGATCTCGCTCTGAAGCACGGCGACGCGCAGCTCGGCTGCCGTCTCCGCCGCGACGCGGACGCTGCCATAGGCCCAGCGCGCGGCGGCATAACGTGCCCCGAAATCGAGCGCGACCAAGGTCGCCAGCGCCAGCAGCATCACCGCCGCCCGCCGCGGCGTGAGCCATCGCCGGGTCCTGCCGGGCTCGGGAGACACGAAGGCCGACATCACGCGGGCTGCCTTCTCCGATGCGGCCGCCGCCGAACCGGCGGGGGCCTGCGTGCGAATTTCCGCCCGGAGCCTAGCACGTTGTGCGGATTTCCGCACAGCGGCTTCCGGCAGGCCGTTCGATGCTTCGGGAGATTTGTCGGTTTTTCAAAGGGATAGATCGAGATCGCCGCGCCCCGTGCGGCTGGCACGGGCCTTGCGGACATGGTCTCGCCCCGGTGCAAGACGCGCCGGGGATGATGAAACCCAACGGCGGCACGAACGGCGTCCAAGACGAGGCGCTACGGCCCAGAGGCGAGGATGACCAGGATGGCTTATGCGCTCGAAGCGCCGGCTCACGCCGTGCCGAAGAAATTCCACCAGCATCTCTACGTTCAGGTTCTGGCCGCGATCGCCGCGGGCATCCTGCTCGGGCATTTCTATCCGACGCTGGGCGCCGAGATGAAGCCGCTCGGCGACGCCTTCATCAAGCTGGTCAAGATGATCATCGCGCCGGTCATCTTCCTCACCGTGGTGACCGGCATTGCCGGCATGCGCGACCTGGAAAAGGTCGGCCGCGTCGCCGGCAAGGCGATGATCTATTTCCTCACCTTCTCGACCCTGGCGCTGATCATCGGGCTGATCGTCGGCAACCTCGTCCAGCCGGGCGCCGGCCTGCATATCGATCCGGCGACCCTCGATCCCAAGGCGGTGGCCGGCTATACCGCCAAGGCGCATGAGCAGACGCTCACCGCCTTCCTGATGAACATCATCCCGACCTCGCCGGTCAGCGCGCTGGCCTCCGGCGACGTGCTGCAGGTGCTGTTCTTCTCGGTGCTGTTCGGCATCGCGCTCGCCGCCGTCGGCGATCGTGGCGAGCCGGTCATGGATGTCATGCAGTCCATGCTGCAGGCCATGTTCAAGCTGGTCGCCATCCTGATGAAGGCGGCCCCGATCGGCGCCTTCGGCGCCATGGCCTTCACCATTGGCCAATATGGCATCGGTTCGATCGCCAGCTTGCTGCTGCTGGTCGCGACATTCTACCTGACCTCCTTCCTGTTCGTTTTCGTCGTGCTCGGCCTGGTCGCCCGCTATAACGGCTTCTCGATCCTGGCGCTGATCCGCTACATCAAGGAAGAGCTGCTGCTGGTGCTGGGCACGAGCTCCTCGGAGGCGGCCCTGCCGAGCCTGATGGAGAAGATGGAGCGTGCGGGCTGCCGCAAATCGGTGGTCGGCCTGGTCATCCCGACCGGCTATTCGTTCAATCTCGACGGCACCAATATCTACATGACCATGGCGGCGCTGTTCATCGCCCAGGCGACCGGCATCCAGCTCAGCCTGTGGGACCAGGTGCTGCTGCTGCTCGTCGCCATGCTCTCCTCCAAGGGCGCCGCCGGCATTACCGGCGCCGGCTTCATCACGCTCGCGGCCACCCTCTCGGTCGTCCCGGCGGTGCCGGTCGCCGGCATGGCGCTGATCCTCGGTATCGATCGCTTCATGTCGGAATGCCGCGCCCTGACCAATTTCGTCGGCAATGCGGTCGCCACCATCGTGGTCGCCCGCTGGGAAGGCGAACTCGATGAAGCCCGGCTCCAGGCGGTGCTGGCGGGCCAGGACGTGTCGGAAACGGCCGATGAGGCGGTGGTCCTCGCGGCCGAATAAGGCCAGGCCATTCGCCAGCCGCATGTTTCGCAGCCAGCCGACCCGTGGGCCAGGGCCCATGGGTCGGCTTTTTGTATTCCGGGGCGGGACGAAGGAGCTTCGCGCACTGCCTTCAGCCGATAACTGACTCAGTTTCAGCCGATCGAATTTCGGCACTGAGTATCGAAAAAATTATTTAAAACAGCATGTTGGTCACATAAAACGTATCAGCCGCATCTCCATATTGCGTGATTGTCGATCGCACTATAATGAAGGGCCGTGGGACGAATTGCACGCTCCGGCGGTCCGGCGCGATAAGGCTGCATGTCTCGCCGTCAGGGGAGTGGGACAACCGTGCTGCGGACGCCGTCGACCGATGGGATCGAGCCCGACCTGAGCCGCGGCCGGCCGCTTCTCATGGGCCGGCTGGAAAGCCTGCATGTCTATCCGCTGAAATCGGCGGCAGGGCTTGCCCGCGACAGCGTGCGCGTCGAGGCGGAGGGGCTGGTCGCGGACCGGCGGCTCATGGTCGTCGGCAGCGACGACAAGGTTCTGACGGCGCGCGCCGCCCCTGGCCTGCTGACGGTTCGCTGCGACATTGACGGCGACGAGATCGTGCTGACGGCGCCCGGCGTCACGCCGCTCGTGGTCACGCGGGCCGGCCTCAGGCCCATGCCGCGCGAGGTGACGATCTGGCGGGATCGGCTGACCCCGCTCGATGTCGGCGATGCCGCCGCGGCGTGGCTGTCGGGCGTGCTGGACCGAGAATGCCGGCTGGTCCTGAAGGGGCCGCTGACCCATCGGCCGCTGTCGATCGGCCCCGGCGGCCCGGTGTCCTTCGCCGACACGGCGCCGCTGCTCCTGACCAATGCCGCCTCGCTCGCCGATCTCAACCTCTACCTCGAAGACCCCGTCGAGATGGCGCGGTTCCGGCCCAATCTGGTGATATCGGGGCCCGATGCCTATGCGGAGGACGGCTGGGGCCATATCCGCATCGGCGAGGTCGAGTTCGACGCCGTCGGTGCCTGTGACCGGTGCGTCATGGTCACACTGGATCCCGGCTCCGGTGCCAGGCGCGACGACCAGGAGCCGCTCGCCATGCTCGGGCGCCAGCGGCGCGGCGAGGACGGCAAGGTCTATTTCGGCCAGTTCCTGGTGCCGCGCGGACCCGGCCGGCTGTTCCTCGGCGACAAGGTCACCGTGCTCTCGCGCAAGGTGCCCGTCGCGCTGAAGCCCGCGACGGCGCCGGTGGTGGGGCGTGCCGTGGCGGCGCCGGCCGCCGCGCCGCGGACGGTGCATGGCGAGAAGACGCTGCGCTGCGTCGGCGTGATCGACGAAACCCATGACGTCAGGACCTTCCGCTTCCGGACCGAACCGGACGAGGCGGTGGCCTACGAGGCAGGCCAGTTCATCACGTTGCTGTTCGACCAGGACGGCCGGCGGGAGCGCCGCAATTACACGCTGTCGTCGGCGCCTTCGCGCCCGGGGGAACTGGCCGTCACGGTCAAGCGGGTCGCCGGCGGCCACCGTTCGAACTGGCTGCACGATCAGCTGAGGGTCGGCGATACCTTGCGGGCGACCGGGCCAAATGGCCGGTTTCATTTGGCGGCGGCGGCACCTGACGCCGAGCTGCTGCTGCTCTCGGCGGGCAGCGGCATTACCCCGATGATCGCGATGATGCGCACGATCGCCGACCGGAACCTGGCGCGCGACATCGTGTTCCATCACAGCGCGCGCGGCGAGGCCGACATGGCCTTCCTCGATGAGTTGCTGGCGCTGAGCCGGGACAAGGCGACGATCCGCTTGTCCTGGAACCTGACCCGTCCCGCCGGGGCGCGAGCCGCTGACGGCGCGCGTCTGGCGGCGATGGTGGCAAGCGGCGCCATCCGGCTGCTGCAGGGCCGGCTCGACGCCGAGATGCTGCGCTCGGTCTGTCCTGATCTGGCGACCCGCACCGTCATGTGCTGCGGCCCGGACAGCTTCCGGCAGGCGGCCCGGCGGATGCACGAAGCCTGGCAGCCGGCGGTCACCGGGCGCTTTCTCGAGGAGAGCTTCGGGACGGACGACGCCGCCGCACGCCAGCCCGAAACGGCCGTGCCCTATCGCGTCCGCTTCCGCTCCAGCGGCCTGACGGCGGAAGGCGTCGGCGCCGTCACCTTGCTCGAACTCGCCAGGACCAGGGGCCTGGATCTGGCGGCCGAATGCGAAGCCGGCATTTGCGGCACCTGCCGTGTCCGGGTCGCGTCCGGAGACTGGCGCCTGGCCTCCAATTGCGCCGATCCCGGCCGCTCCGTCCTGTCCGACGAGGACAAGCGCCAGGGTTATGTCCTGACCTGCTCGACGCAGCCCGTCGGCGATGTCGAGATCGAGCTTTAGCCCGCCGCCCATCCGGGTCGGATCGCCCCAAGCCAAGCCGGCTGTGATGCCAAATCGACTGTGATGCCAAATCGACTGTGATGCCATGACCACCGAGATGCCGATGCCCGACCCGCGCGATCCAAACCATCCAGGTGCGCCGATCATTCCCCGCAGCGACTGGGATCTGCCGCCCTGGCATCGCTGGACCTTCCAGCACATTCGCGAGATGACCCCGACCGCGCAGGTCTGGCGTGGCGCCGGCCCGGTCATGCCCATGCGCGAGGCGCTCGAGGATCTCGGTGGGCTCGCCTATGATTTCGAGGGCCGGCAGCGGACCATCGAAGCCTTTCTCGGCGAAAGCTTTACCGACGGTTTCCTGGTGCTGCATCGCGGCGCCATTCTGACCGAGCGCTATTTCAACGGTCTGCGGCCCCATGGCACCCATCTGGCCATGTCGGTGACCAAGTCGATCGTCGGCATTCTCGCCGGCATCGTCGCCGGCCAGGGGCTGCTCGATGTCTCGGCCCCGGTCACCCGTTATTTGCCCGAGCTGGAGGCGACGGCCTATCGCGGCGCCACCGTTCAGCACGTGCTCGACATGACGAGCGGCGTCGTCTTCGACGAATCCTATACGACGCCGGGCTCGCATATGGTCCAGCTCGACCTTGCCTGCGGCTGGAAGGAGCACGACAAGCCGGGTTGGCCACGCACCATGTGGGACCTGGTCCTGTCGCTGCGCGAAAGCGAATGTCCCCACGGCACCCGGTTCCGCTACCGGTCGATCGAGACCGACGTGCTCGGTTTCGTGCTGGAGCGGGCGACCGGCACATCGCTCGCCGAGCTGCTCAGCCGCGAGCTCTGGGCGCCCATGGGGGCGGGCGAGGATGCCTATATCACCGTCGATCACGCCGGGACGGCGCTTGCCGATGGCGGGTTCTGCGCGACATTGCGGGATTTCGGCCGCTTCGCCATGCTGCTGCTTGCCGACGGCCGCCGCGGCGGCCGCCAGATCGTGCCGGCCGAATGGATCGCCGACATCAGGGACGGCCAGGGCGAGCTGTTCCAGGCGCCCTATACGACCGTCCTGCCCAACGGCGCCTATCGCAACCAGTTCTGGATCGAGGACACGGCGCGCCGCTCCTATCTGGCGCGCGGCATTTTCGGGCAGTTCATCTTCTGCGATCCCGACGCCGAGTTCGCGGCGGTCAAGCTTTCCACCTGGCCGGAATTCACCAGCCCGGAGCGATCTCTCGAAACGCTCGCAGCCTTCCGCCGCATCCGCGATCACGTCAGCCAGCACTGAGGCGAGGATCTTCACGCGACCGCCGGTCCCGGCGGAGCGCGCGACCCGGCCCGCTCGCGGCAGGCCTCGGCTGGAGGGTCCGTGATCGGAGCGGCTTGCTCGTCAGGTCCACAGGTGCGATCAGACAATAAACCCACGCGATTCCGTGGTCAGGACAACAATGGCGAACAAACCGCAATTCGGCCTTACACCGCTCGACGCTGCTCCCCTGCACGAAAAGGTCTATCTTGAGATCGTTCGGGCTCTCATGTCCGGCGAATTCGAACCCGGGCAGAAGCTCACCTCGCGAAAGCTCGCCCAGGAGCTCGGCACCAGCGACATGCCGGTGCGCAGCGCCTTGCTGCGCCTGCAGTCGCTGCGCGCCCTCAGGCCGCTTCCGAATGGCAGCATGGAAGTGCCGCTGATGACGGCGAGCGCCTTCTCCAATCTCATGGATGCGCGCACCGTGCTGGAGGGCGCCGCCGCCGAGCGCGCCGCCGGCAAGATCAACGGCAACAATCTGCGCACCATCAGGCGCAACTGCGCGGAGCGGATCGATGCGATCCGCGCCGGCGACATCGGCCAGTATCTGCGCGCCAATTACGACTTCAAATTCGCCATCTACCGCCATTGCGGCAACGAGCAGATGATCTTTCTGATCGAGACCCTGTGGATGCAGGTGGGGCCGTTCCTGCGCAACATGGCCGATTGGTTCAAAGGCGATCTGTCCGAGATGATCGCCGTCGACTATCACGCGGAAGCGCTCGCGGCGCTCGAAGACAAGGACGGCGTCCGGGCGCGCCAGGCGATCGAGAACGACATCCGCGAGGGCGAAGCCTATCTCCTGAAGAGCGCGCGCTTCCACGACGAGAGCGCCTGACGGCCTGACGCCTGCGCGGATCGCCCGGGCGCATGGGAAAACAGGCTCCGGCCACCGGTGCGGGCGGCCGGAACCATGCGCCTTTTTTCTCAGGCCCTGCCGTCGAGGTCGGCGGCCGCCAGGTCGAGCGCGCGCAGCAGGCGGTCGCAGGCCATGTCGATGGTCTCGCGGGTCCAGATCAGGGGCGGCGAAATCACCAGAGTGTCGTTCACCGCCCTGATCATCAGGCCGCTGGCAATGGCGTGCTCGCGCACGAGGATGCCGGCCTCGCCCTGTGGCTGGAAGCGGGTACGGGCCGCCTTGTCCTTGACGATTTCGACGCCGCCCATCAGGCCGATGGAGCGAACCTCGCCGACCAGCCGGTGATCGGCGAGCCGCTGCCGGAGCGCCGCGCCGAAATAGGGGCCGGTCTCGGTGCGGACGCGCTCGACCAGGCCTTCGCGCTCCATGATCTCCAGGTTCTTCAGCGCCACGGCGCAGCAGACGGGATGACCGGAATAGGTATAGCCGTGGGTGAATTCGCCGCCCTTTTCGACCAGGGTCGCGGCGATCCGGTCGCCGACCAGCAGCGCCGACAAGGGCTGATAACCCGAGGTCAGCGCCTTGGCGGTGGTGATGGTGTCGGCCTTGATCCCCAGCGTCTGGGCGGCGAACCATTCGCCGGTGCGGCCATAGCCGGTGATCACCTCGTCGAGCATCAGGAGGACGTCGTGGCGCTCGCAGATCGCCTGGATCTCCGGCCAGTAGCTCGCCGGCGGGATGCGCACGCCGCCGGCGCCCATGATCGGCTCGCCGATGAAGGCCGCGACGTTTTCCGGCCCCGCTTCGAGGATCGCCGTCTCGACCGCGCGAGCGGCGCGCAGGCCGAAATCGTGATCGGTTTCGCCGGGCAGGGCCAGGTCGAAGGCATAGGGCGGCATGACATGGACGATATTGGGAACCGCGCCGCCGAGCTGCTTGTGCATGCGCGCCATCCCGCCGAGCGACGTCGCCGCGATGGTCGAGCCGTGATAGGCGGTGGTGCGGGAAATGACGATGTTCTTTTCCGGCTTGCCCTCCAGCGCCCAGTAGTGCCGCACCAGGCGGAGCGCGGTGTCATTGGCCTCCGAGCCCGACGAACCATAAAAGACCTGGTTGATATTGGCCGGCGCCAGTTCGGCGAGCTTGCCGGCCAGCAGCACCGGCGTCGGCGTCGCGCAGGCGAAGAACGAATTGTAGAACGGCAATTCGTTCATTTGCGCGGCGGCGGCTTCCGCCAGCTCATGCCGGCCATAGCCGATATTGACGCACCACAGCCCGGCCATGCCGTCGAGGATCTCGAAGCCCTCGGTGTCGTAGATGAACGGCCCTTCGCCACGCACGATCATCCGGGCGCCGGCCGCGCGCAGGTCCTTGTGATTGCTGAAGGGGTGAAGGTAATGGGCTGCGTCGATCTTCTGCAGCTGGGCGCGCGAATAGTTCTGATAGGTCATGGAACGACCCTTTCCTGGGTTCAAATCGGGGAAGCGATGACGTGCCCGGGAAAGCCATGCGGCGAGTAGCCGATCCGCGCGCAGAGCCGCAGCAGTTCGGAAAACCGCGTCCGTCGCGACGGCGTGACCGCCGGACGATCGGTCCAGATCAGATGGATCAGGCGGAGAAGCGTCAATGCCGTGTGTCCTATTCGCGGATGCGGCCCTGCCGCCAGTAGCCCATGAGGTTCAGCTGCCGCCGGTCGATCGCCTTGTCCTTGATCAGGAATTGCCGGATCTGGCTGACCGCGCCGGTCTCGCCGGCGACCCAGCCGTAAAACGGGCTGTCGGTCTGTTCGGCCCGGTCCCACAGCACATCCTGGTCGATGTCGACATCGGCAAGTGCGGTATCGGCAGGGCCGGCGGCGGCAGTGGTGGGCAGGCGGGCGCGGCCGGCCGCCTGCACCATCAGCTCGCCGAACCCCGCCTGCCGCCCTTCGGCGTCACGGACGAGCCAGTGCAGATCCAGTCCATCGAAGTGCGGCAGGTCCAGCCGATCGGCGCGTTCGGGCACTTCCAGAAAGGCCTGCGTCGCCGGCGGAGCCGGCCAGGAGGCCATCATCTCGATGATGCCGGCCGCCGCCGGAAGCGCCGTCTCGTCGGCGATCAGCAGCACCTGCCCGACATCAGCAGGCGGTTTCCATTCATAGCCGCCACATTCGCCCTCGAACCGGCGCCCGGGTGCGCAGATCTGGATGAAGTCGCCGATATCGGCGTTGAGAGCCCATTTCGACGCCGGGCCGGTCTCGCCATGGAGCACGAAGTCCACGTCGACCTCGCCACGCGCGGCGCGCAGGTGGCGAATGGTGTAGGTGCGCATCGGCACACGCTCCGATGGCGGCACCGACCGGTAGATGTCATACCAGTCGGGGCTGTCGGGCAGCGACGGCAACTGGCCGTCGGCGCGCGGAAAGAACAGCTTGATGCGCTGATCCGGGGCATGGGTCGCCATGTCAGTGACATCGGCGCCCGCGAAAGTCAGGCGCATCATATGCGGCGACAGGAGCCGTTTCGCGGCGAGCGTGACGTCGAAGATCCGGTAGGGGCTATTTCCTGACATGGGCCTCACCTCCGCGATTGCGCCGTCGCCGGGCCGTCACGCGGAATTGCATCGGTCTGCTTGCCGGTTTTTGCGATCGACAATCGCATTGTAGCGAAACCTTGCGCTGCCGCAAGCCCGCCCCTGTGAGAATCCGTTTCGCGCCTAATCGCTTGATAAATTGCGACTTTCATTAGAAGCATTCTGATATTTGCCGCTCGTCTTTCGAAGCGAAACGCGCCAAAAACTGTACGCGGAAGAATATGAAGGGGCCGGAACAGGTCGGGTCACTCGCCCGGCTCGCCAGCATCGGCACGTCTGAATCCCAAAAGTCCGTCGCCCGGCTTTGGCAGGATTCCAAAGTGCGATCGTCGATCGCAAAATGACGTTGCGCTAGGCTGCCGGATCCACTTAACTGCACGCCGTTTGCCGAGGCTTTCGCCCGCGCCGGCCCGTGGTCCCGCGTTCGCAGGGACCGGCCGGCGAGATCGGGCCATCTGAACGAGGATCCAGGCGTGACCGACCCCGCAGCACCACGACAGTTTCGCGACCCGTCGAATCCCGGCGCGCCCCTGCTGCCGCGCAGCGGCTGGAGCCGGCCGCCCCTGCACCGCTGGACCTTTCAGCATATCCGCGAGATGACGCCGACGGCGCAGGTCTGGCGTGGGCGCGGGCCGGTCATGCCCTTGCCCGCGCGGCCCGTGGACCTGGGACCGGTCGCCTTCGAAGCCGGTGGCCGCGCGATGACCGTCGACGGTTTTCTGGAGGACAGCGCGACCGACGGGTTTCTGGTGATCCATCGCGGATCGGTCGTCTATGAGCGCTACTTCAACGACATGATGCCGCATGACCAGCATCTGTCCATGTCGGTGGCGAAATCGATCGTCGGAATTCTCGCGGGCATCGTCATCGGCAAGGGGCTGATCGATCCGGCGGCGCCGATCACCGATTACCTGCCCGAACTCGGCGCCACGGCCTATCGCGGCGCCAGCGTCCAGAATGTCCTGGACATGACGACGGGCGTCGTCTTCGACGAATCCTACGACACCCCCGGGTCGCACATGATGAAGCTCGGCTACGCCTGCGGCTGGCGCGACCAACGGCCGGACGGCTGGCCGCGCACGGTCTGGGAGCTGATCCTGTCATTGACCGAGCAGGACCGCCCCCATGGCTCGCTGTTCCGCTACCGGTCGATCGAAACCGACGTCCTAGGCTTCGCGCTCGAACGCGCGACGGGGGCCTCCTTGGCGGTCCTGCTCGGCCGGGAGCTGTGGGCGCCGATGGGCGCCGAGGAGGATGCCTATTTTACCGTCGATCACGGCGGCGCGGCGCTGGCCGATGGCGGCTTTTGCGCGACGCTGCGGGATTACGGCCGCTTCGCCCGGCTGCTGCTCGATGGCGGCCGGCGCGGCGATCGCCAGATCGTGCCGGCCGGCTGGATCGAGGAGACGCGCAACGGCCGGGCCGATCTGTTCCAGGGCATCTATCGCGAGGTCCTGCCTGACGGCGCCTATCACAACCAGATCTGGATCGAGGATGGCGTGCGCCGAGCCTATCTGGCGCGCGGGATCTATGGCCAGTTCATCTATGTCGATCCCGAGGCCAGCTTCGCCGCCGTCAAGCTGTCGACTTGGCCGGACGTGATCAGCGCCGGGCGGTCGATCGAGACGCTGCGGGCGTTTCGTGCGATCAGGCGGGCCCTTGGCGCGGATTGAGGGCGTCGTGTCACGGACGCCAAAAATGTCTGATATGAAATTCAGTTTTCGAGCCGAATTTTAAGCGAAATGGCCTCACGAACGGCCGTAAATTTAAGATAAAACAGATAGATAGTTGATAGAAATGTCGCGCTTCGCAAAATGATTGCGTCGATCGTCGATCGCATTTACAAGAAGGTGGCCGCGTCAGAAGACGCGGCCATGCCGCAATGTCGGCACCATCGGGGAATTCGACGCCATGCTCACTCTTCATCGGGCCGGCCCATCGGGCATGGATCGACCGCTCCACGGCCACACGGCCCGGCATGAGCGGATGGCCGCGGCGAGGCGGTCGCGCGCGGCGTCAGGCATGGTCGGCGGCTGAGGCGCGGCGCCGCTCGCCCGCGATCCGTCGCGACGGGGGTGGTCGTGAACCGGCCGAGGGGCATTCCGCGTCCGGATCGCCGGATCGCCCCGGGGCGCGCCATTTTCTTATTCAGACAAGACAGGGCAATCAGGTCATGAGCCGTTTTCTGCTCGGGCGTCTGGCGCAGGCCATACCAACCCTGATCATCGTTTCACTGGCGGTCTTCTTCATGATGCGGCTGATCCCGGGCGATCCGGCGGCGATCATGCTGGGCGATCTCGCCGGCCCGGAACAGGTTGAAGAGCTCAGGCAAAGCATGGGCCTGTCCGGCTCGGTGCCGACACAATACCTGCTTTGGCTGGGCAACATCCTGTCCGGCGATTTCGGCAAGTCGATCACCACCGGCGACGCCGTCTTGCCGCTGATGCTGGACCGTTTTGCCGTGTCGGCGACCATCGTCGTCGCTGCGGTCGTGCTCGCCTCGCTGATCGCCGTGCCGGCCGGCATGCTGGCGGCTTGGCGGCAGGGCGGCCTTGCCGATCTCGGCGCGGTGGCGATTTCGACCTTGCTTCTGTCGATCCCGAGCTTCTGGCTCGGGCTGATGATCCTTCTGGTCTTCGGTCTCTGGCTCAACTGGTTCCCGATCGTCGGTTATGTCCCGTTCAGCGATGATCTGCGCCAGGCCTTGATGTTCGTCTTCATGCCGGTGCTGACGCTGGTGCTCGTGGAGCTGGGGCCGATCGTGCGCATGGCGCGGGCCAGCACCATCGAAGTGGCGCGGCTCGACTACATCACCCATGCCCGGGCCAAGGGCCTGTCGGAGGCGGCGGTCATGTGGCGGCACGCCTTCAAGAATGCCTTTGCGCCGACCTGGACGCTGATCGGCCTGATCCTGGGCGGCCTGCTCGGCGGTATCGCCGTCACCGAGACGGTCTTCACCATTCCGGGCCTCGGCCGCCTGCTCGTCGAAGCCATCTATGCGCGCGACTACCCGGTGGTGCAGGGCTGCATCCTGTTCGTCAGCCTCAACTACGTCCTGGTCAATCTGGTTGTCGATCTCTTTTACCCGTTCTTCGATCCGAGGATGGCGCGATGACCCGCATGTTCCCGAGGCGCGCCAAAGGCCGCATCAACCTCATGATCGGCGGCGGCATCGTCCTCCTGCTCGCCTTGCTGGCGATCTTCGGCCCGGCGCTGGCGCCGCATGACCCGCTCAAGCTCAATCTCAGGGGTGTGCTGAAGGGGCCTTCCGGTGCCTATCCGCTGGGCGCCGATGAATTTGGCCGGGATGTCATGAGCCGGCTTATTTACGGCGCGCGCAACACCGGCTGGATTGCCCTGGCGACCGTGAGCTTCGCGGTGTTTTTCGGCCTGCTTTTCGGCGTGATCGCCGGCTTCCTGCGGGGCTGGAGCGATCGCCTGATCATGATCGTCAACGATTCGCTGCTGGCCTTTCCCGGCCTGCTCCTGGCGCTCGGCATCATGGCGGTGGCCGGCGCGAGCCGGGAGGCGATCATCCTTGCCCTGGGCCTGGCCTATAGCCCGGCCGTGGTGCGTGTCGCGCGCGCAAGCGTGCTGTCGATCCGCGAGCGCGAATATATCGAAGCCTCGCGGGTCATGGGCAACAGCGAACTGATCACCATGCTGCGCCATGTGCTGCCGAATTGCGTCGCGCCGATCACCGTGCTCGCCACCACCATGTTCGGCTGGGTCATCCTGTCGGAAAGCGCGCTCAGCTTTCTCGGTCTCGGCGTTCCCCCGCCGGAGCCGAGCTGGGGCAACATGCTGTCCACGGCCCGGCCCTTCATCACCCAGACGCCCTCGCTGATCATCCTGCCGGGCCTGTGCATCTCGGTCACCTTGCTCGGCATCAACATGCTCGGCGATGCGCTTCGCGACTGGCTCGATCCGAAGATGCAGTCCTAACGCCTCGGCGCGCCGCGCGATCCCGGCGCGAGTCGCCCGAAACCCGCAGCGTCCCCACCACTCGAAAGTTGGGTCTTGACCGATGACGGAACAACCGAACCCGCGGCCCGCGGTCATCGCGGCCGACAATCTGTCCGTCACCATTGGCGCCCATGGCGCCAGGCTGGTGGACGGCGCGAGCTTCCGCATCGCGCCCGGCGGCATGCTGGCGCTGGTGGGTGAATCGGGCTCGGGCAAGACCATGGCCGCCCGCGCCATTCTGGGTCTTTTGCCCGCGCCGCTGATCGCCGCCGCGGGCAGCAGCATTAAGTTCCACGGCACCGAGCTGGTCGGGTTGGGCGCGCGCTCCATGCGCGCCATCCGCGGCGCGCATATCGGCATGGTCTTCCAGGAGCCGATGGTCTCGCTCAACCCCTCCATGACCATTGGCGACCAGATGGCCGAGGGCCTCTCCCTGCACCGCGGGTTGAGCCGGGCGGAGATCCGGGAGCAGAGCCTCGCCATGCTGGAGCGGATCAGCATCCAGAATCCGCTGCGCTGCCTTCAGGCCTATCCGCACGAATTTTCCGGTGGCATGCGCCAGCGCATCATGCTGGCCTCGGTGATGCTGCTGAAGCCGGACCTGCTGATCGCCGACGAACCGACAACGGCACTCGACACTCTGGTCCAGCGTGACGTTCTCGACCTGATGGTCGAGCTGACTCGCGAGAACGGGACCGCCGTGCTGCTGATCAGCCACGATCTCGGGATGGTCTCCCACTATGTCGATGACGTCGTGGTGATGCATCGCGGCAAGGCCGTCGAACAGGGCCCGAGCGCCGCCGTGCTGTCGGCGCCGCGCCATGACTATACCCGCCGTCTGATCGACGCCCTGCCCCGCCGCGCGGCCGGTGGCGCCCGCCCGCGGCCGCCGGTCGAGCCGCTGGTCGAGCTGCGCGACATCGTCATCGACTATCCCGGCCGCGCGCGCCTGTTCGGCCGCGGCGAGGCCAAGCGTGCGGTCGACGGCGTCGACCTGACTATTGGCCGCGGCGAGACATTGGCGCTTGTCGGCGGCTCGGGATCGGGCAAGACGACGCTCGGCCGGGCCATTATCGGGTTGACGCCGCTCACCGCCGGCAGCATCGCCTTTCGTGGCGAGACGATCGCAGCAGGCGGCAGTCCCTTGCCCCGCTTGCGCGGCCGGGACATGCAGATCATCTTCCAGGATCCCTATTCCTCGCTCGATCCGCGCCAGCGCGTCGCCGACGTCGTCGCCGAGCCGCTGAAGCTCGATCCCACGCTCGATCGCCGGGCACGGGAAGAGCGCGTCCGCGAGGTCTGCCAAGAGGTCGGCCTGGGCCCGGAATTCCTCCGCCGGCTGCCGCATCAGCTCTCCGGCGGCCAGCGCCAGCGGGTCGCGATCGCGCGGGCGATCGTCCGGCGGCCGGCCTTTGTCGTCGCCGACGAGCCGGTCTCGGCGCTCGACATGACCATCCAGAAGCAGATCCTCAAGCTGGTTCGCGATCTCCAGGAGCGCTACGGTTTCGCCTGCCTGTTCGTCTCCCATGACCTGGGCGCGGTCGAGCAGGTGGCCGACCGGGTCGCGGTGATGCAGAACGGCCGTATCGTCGAGATCGGTGCGCGCGACGACATTTTCGACCGGCCGCAACATCCCTATACGGCGCGCCTGCTGGATGCGGCCATGTTGCTGGACCGGCGCTTCGATGGCGCGATGGCCGCGTCGCGGCCGGAACAGGTGGCCTGACCGGACCCGCGCCCGGCCTGGTGCGGCGATCCGGTCAGGGCCGCCCGAGGTCCTTGGGGTCGTGCACCGGCGTCTCCAGTCCCTCCATCCGGGCCTTGAGCTGCAGCGCCAGCAGCTTCGAGTAGAAGCGCGCCTGGAACAGGTTGCCGCCGTGCAGCCAGAGGGCCTCCTGGCGCGTCGGCTTCCACATGTTGCGGACCTCGCCGACCCAGGGGCCGGGATCGTGCCGGGTATTGGAGCCGAGCCCCCAGACATGGCCGACCTTGGCCGCAACCGCCGGCGAGATGAGCCGCTCGAGCCAGGTCTCCATGGGATCGAAGCCGGTCGCATAGACGATCAGGTCGGCGGCCAGGAAGGATCCGTCGCTCAGCGTCAGCCCATCCTTTTCGAGGCGCTCGACTTCGACGCCACTCTTCAGCTTGACGCGGCCGTCGCTGATCAGCCCGGAAGCGCCGACATCGATGTAATAGCCCGATCCGCGCCGCAGATATTTCATCGACAGGCCGGTTTCGTCCTCGCCGAAATCGAGCAGGAAGCCGGCCTGGCGGAGCCCGTCATAGAACGCCGCGTCATGCGCGCGGATCTCGGCATAGGCCACCTTCTGGGCTTCCGCCATGACGGCATAGGGGCGCGAGGCGATGGTGAAATCGGCTTTCTCCGTGGTGATGCCGGCGGCCAGCGCCTCCTCGGAATAGAGCTTGCTGGAGAAAAACTGCTTGAGCGTCTGGGCGCGCGCCACAAGGGTCGAGGAGCGTTGCACCATGGTGACGTCGGCGCCGTGTTCCCAGAGGTCGGCGCAGATGTCGTGCGCCGAATTGTTCGAGCCGATCACGACGCATCGCTTGCCGGCATGGGCCTCGCCCGAGCGATAGGCGCTGGAATGGCAGGCAAGGCCGGCGAAGTCCTCCCGGCCGCGATAATGCGGCACCGCGGGAGCGCCGGCCATGCCGGTCGCGATCACCAGGTGCTTTGGCTTGAGCACCACCGTCTCGCCCTGGCGCTCCACGGTGACGGTCCAGACGCCCTCGGCCTCATCATAACGGGCGGCGCTGGCTTCCGCGGCGCTCCAGTAATTGAGCTCCATGATGGAGACATAGGCCTCGATCCAGTCGGCGATCTTGTCCTTGGGCGTGAATACCGGCCAGTGATCGGGAAAGGGCAGATAGGGCAGATGAATGTTCCAGACCGGGTCGTGCAGGCAGAGCGATTTGTAGCGCGCGCGCCAGGCGTCGCCGGGATTGGGCTGCTTGTCGACGACGAGGGCCGGAACGTTCAGCATCTTCAGGCGGGCGGCCAGCGTAACGCCGCCCTGGCCCCCACCGATGATCAGGCAGTAGGGCTGAACCGCGCAGCCGAGCGTGGCCGCCTCTTCCCGACGGCCGTCGGTCCAGGTTTTCCGGCCTCGGATCGCGCCATATTGCACGCCCTCGTCCCGCCGCGGCCCGCGCTTCTCCTCGAAGCCCTTGAGGTCGAGCATGCAGGTGAACAGGGTCCAGCACAGGCCCTGACGCAGCCGCACCTGGCCCCGGCAGACCGCGACCCCGGTCTCGAACCGGAACCAGGCCTCGGTGACACCCGCCGCGTCGGTCCGCGGCTCGCCCTCCAGGCTGAACCCGGTGGGCGCGGCGCCGGCCAGGCAGCGTTCCAGCATGCCGTGAATTTCGGCCTTGCCTTCGAGCGTGACGAGCGACCAGGTCAGCGCGACCAGATCGCGCCAGTAGCAATTCGGCGCGAACAGAGCGAGCATTCCCGCACTGTCGGCCGCCGCGACGCGTTCGGCGAAAGTCGCGAGCCACTGTCTGGCGGCCTGTGCCGGCTCGGTATCGGTCATCGGAAATATCCTGGATTGTCGGTCCGGCCCGGGCCTCTCGCAAACCGGCCATTCATGGCCTTGGCGGGAGCCCGGACAGGACCGGCGTCAAGCCATCCTATCGGCGCTGGACGAGGCGCTGAAGCAGGCGTTCGTTCGGCTGGCCCGGCAAGGTGGGCAGGGCGGCCTTCAGGTCGGCGAAGGCACGCTCGGTGATCTCGAGCGTGGCGTCGACATCGGCCGGCGTCATGGCCGCGCAGCAGAACATGTTGTGATAGGGGTGGACATAGGCGCCGAGCCGGGCCGCCGTGCCGGTCCAGAACGAGCCCTTGCGCCAGTCGGGATCCGCGTCGAAAAGGATCTGCGGCATCTGCGCCGGCCCGGTCTGCCGCACCGCGATGCCGTGCCGCCGGGCCTGTTCGTCGATGCCGTCGCGCAGGCGCTGGCCCGCCGCAACGATCCGCTCGAGATAATCGGTCGAGCGGATCAGGTTCAGCGTTGCGACCGCGGCGGCCATCGGCACGGCGGAGAACCAGAAGGATCCCGTCACATAGATCGAGGCGGCGGCCTGCCGCGCCTTCTCCGAACCGAGCAGGGCGGAGATCGGATGGCCGTTGCCGAGCACCTTCCCCCAGGCGCTGAGATCGGGCTGGACGCCATGGACGGCCCAGCTGCAATCGCGCGACAGGCGGAACCCGGTCCTGACCTCGTCGATGATGAGCAGCGCGTCGGCCTCGTCGCAGAGCCGCCTCAGGCCGGTCGCATATTCGGCGGAGGGCAAGAACTGGTCGGCGAAGACCTCGTGGCGGAAGGGCGTGGCGAAGACGCCCGCGACGTCGCCCTCGGCGCTCTTGAAGGCGGCCCTGGCGCTGTCCAGGTCGTTGTAGTCGAAGGTGATGATATGGGCGCGGTCCTCGGGGACGATGCCCTTCAGGCCGGGCGTGTTCCAGGGCGAGGCGCCGTGATAGGTGCCCTTGGCGACCAGGATCTTCTTGCGGTCGCGATAGGCCCGGGCGGTCACCATGGCCATGCTGGTGGCGTCGCTGCCGTTCTTGCAGAAGATCGCCCAGTCCGCATGGGTGATCATCGAGACGAGGTCTTCGGCAAGCACCACCATGGCCTCGGAAGGCCCTGTCATGGTGTCGCCCAGCGCGGCTTGCGCAGCGGCCGCGGCTTCGACCACGGGATGGCGATAGCCCAGAAGATTGGGCCCGAAGGCGCACATGTAATCGACGTAGCGATTGCCGTCGCAGTCCCAGAGATAGGCGCCCTCGGCGCGGGAGAAAAATTGCGGAAAGGTGTCGGGGAGCAGCGCGGCCGATTCGTGGCCGTACATGCCGCCCGGGATGACCAGCCGCGCGCGGTCGCGCAGCTCCGCATCTCTAGAGTTTCTTCTCATGGCGTCCTCGCGCGGATTGAGGGGGGATGGGACGGCCGTCCGGCCGGAACGGGCTCGGGCGGCGGCGGTGCCGTCTCGATCAGGCCGGCTTTGCCAGGGCCGGGCGCTGGCGATGCATCGGCACGGCCTCTTCGAAGGCGGCGGCGGCCTGCAGCACGCCGAGATCGTTGAAACGGCGGCTGACGATCTGCAGGCCGACCGGAAGTCCCGCCTGGGTCATGCCGCAGGGAATGCTCGCGGCCGGATGGCCCGACATGTTGAAGGGGTAGAGAAATTCCGACCAGGCGAGCCAGTCCCAGGCATGGTCCGGCCAGTGCGCCGGCCTGACGCGTTCGACCGGGAAGGCGGCCACCGAAGCGACGGGGGTGATCAGATAATCCCAATCCTCGAGAAAGGACGAGATCTTCGCCACATAGGCGAATTTGCGCTCGCGCGTATTGATGAATTCGGTCGCCGAGAAATGCGCGCCTTCGCGAATGCAGGCGACGAGGTCCGAACCCATCCGGTCCTCCCATTCGGGCAATAGATAGCTGCGCCGGCCCCACAGGACGGCCCAGAAGAAGCGGCCGAGATCGGGCCCGAGCGGCCCCCAATCCGGCGTCACCTCCTGGACATCGGCCTGAAGCGTGTCGGAGAACACCCGCGCCGCGCCGCGCACGATATCGGCGATCTCGCCATCGACGCGCGCATGGCCGAGGTCGGGGCTGAAGGCGATCCGCTTGCCCTTCATCGCGGCCTTGAGCTTGGCGAGATAGGCGTCGGGCTGTGCCTCGCAGGAGGTGTGGTCGAGATAATGCGGCCCCGCCATGGTCTCCAGCATGAGCGCTGCATCGGCGACCGTACGGGTCATCGGGCCGATGAAGGTGGCATAGTCATTGTTGGAGACGGGCGCATAGGGGACGCGCCCATAGGTCGGCTTGAGCCCGAACACGCCGCAGAAATGCGAGGGCATGCGGATCGAGCCGGCGCCGTCCGAACCGAGATGCAGCGGGCCGAAGCCGGCCGCCGCCGCAACGCCCGCGCCGGCGGAGGAGGCGCCGGCATTGAGCCCATGGCCCCAGGGATTGTGGGTGATCCCGGTGACCGGATTGCGGCTGATGCCCGACCAACCCAGTTCCGACATGGTCGTCTTGCCGATGATCACCGCGCCGGCGCGGCGCAGTCGCTCGACCACGACATTGTCGGTCGTCGCGATCGGCCCTTGCAGCGCCAGCGTGTTGGTCGCGGTTTCCTGGCCGGCGACGTCGAAGGCATCCTTGATCGTGACCGGGATGCCCTCCAGCGGGCCGGCCTCGCCGCTGCGCAGGCGTCGTTCCGACTGGGCGGCCGATGCCATCGCCTCCTCGCGCATGACGACGGAAAAGGCGTTGAGGCCGGGATTGACCGCGTCGATCCGGTCCAGCACCGCCTTCAGCACCTCAGTCGGCGCCTCTTCGCCGCGGGCATAGCGCCGGCGCAGATCGATCGCGGTTGCATAGCCGGCTTCAGCGTGAAGATGGGTCATGGTTCTCGATCCCGGCTGCCCCGAGCAGCGTCTCTGCTGCTCCGGGCAGCATCTTGAAGGAAGTCCCCGGCGGCAAGCCCGCCGGGCGCGGTTGAGAGGCGTGGGACCGCCCGGCATGGCGGCAGGCCGAAGCGGGAGGCAACGAGCCAGGCTCCGCCCGACGCGGGCCGGCCGGGCCTGAGATCAGTCTTTCATCACATTGTAGAACTGGGCGAAGCCGACGGGCACGTTGCGCAGCCGCTGATTGTAGGCGGTCGGCTGGGCGTAATAGCCGAGCGGCAGATAGGGCGTGTCCTGGAAGGCCTGGGCCTGGATCTCGCGCACCAGCCGGTTCTTGTCCTTGTCGTCCTGCGCCGACAGGAAGGCATAACGCAGCGCCTCGACCTTCTCGCTGGTCGGCCAGCCGAAGGTTCCGGCGCGCCCGATGCCGCGCAGATAGGTATGCGTCGACGGATTGATGGTGGTGGCGCCCGGCACATAATTGCACCAGGCGCTCCAGCCGCCCTGGTCGGGCGGCCGCTGGGAGGCGATGCGCTGCAGCACGGTGCCCCAGTCGGACGTGTAATAGTCGACGTCGAGGCCGATCTTCCTGAACATGTCGGCGGCGACCAGGCTCATGGAATTGAGCGCGTGAAGGTCGGTCGGCACGACGAAGACGATCCGCTCGCCCTTGTAGCCGGCCTTGATCAGGTCCTCCTTGGCCTTGGCGTAATCAGGCGCCCCGGCGAAGACCTCCATGCCGGCATCGTTGGCGAAGGACGATTCCGGCAGGAAGAAACCGACATTGTCCTTCCAGTAGGTTCTCTCCGTGCCCATGACCGCGGTCATGTAGTCCGACTGGTTGATCGCCGAGAGGATGGCCCTGCGAATGGCCGGGTTGTCGAAGGGCGGCACCAGATGGTTGAGCCGGATCATGGCGAGATAGCCGCCGGTATCCTTGACCTCCACCTTGATGTTGCGCCGGCGCTGCAGCAGCGGAATGAGGTCCGGCGTCGGCTGCTCCCACCAGTCGACCTCGCCCGCCTGGAGGGCGGCCGCCGCCGTCGCCGGGTCGGGAAGCGCGCGCCAGATGACGCGATCGGCGTGGACGACCTTCGGACCGGCCATGAAGCTGGCCGTGCCCGACGAGCGCGGCACATAGCCGGCGAAGCGCTTGTAGACGACCTGCGAACCGAGGACCCGTTCCTCGGCGACGAACTGGAACGGACCGCTGCCGACCATTTCGGTCACCTGCTCGGTGCCCGGCCGGCGCGCCAGGCGCTCCGGCATGACCGGGCAGATGCCGGACGGCTTGCCCAGCGCATAGGCGAGCAGCGGGAAGGGCTGCTTGAGGTCGAAGACCAGGGTCTTGTCATCAGGTGTCGACAGCTCGGCCGTGACGTTGCGCAGATCGCCGCCGAACACGTCGCGGTTCCACCAGCGGATGATGCTGGCCGCGCAGTCGCGGGCGCGGACCGGCTCGCCGTCATGGAATTTCAGGCCGTCGCGCAGGGTGATGGTCCAGCGCAGCCCGTCCCGGTCGATGACATGGCCGGCGGCCATTTGCGGCTGAAGTTCGAATTTCTCGTCGACGCCGTAGAGCGTGTCGAAAACCATGAGGCCGTGATTGCGGGTCACCAGGCCGGTGGTCTGCACGGGGTCGAGCAGCGTCAGGTCGGATTGCGGGACGAAAGTGATGGTCTTGTTGTTCTGGCCCCAGGCGATGCCTGGCGCGGCGATGCCGGCCGAGACGGCGGATGCGGCTGCCTTCAGGAAGTCACGACGTTTCATAACGGCCCCTCTGCTGGCGAGATGTGCTGGTTCTCGGTGGCGGTTGATCCGCTTCTGATAGCCTCATGACGCTAGTGATAAATAATTCGACTATCAAGGCCGAAGGAAGAATGGCGGATCGTGCTATTCGCTCGAGCCGGGCGGCAGGTCGGCGAGGCGAGTATGTAGATATCTTGCGGAAATCATTGATCGTTTATCCGAACTTGAGACGCCGGATGGCGTGCCGAAGCGCAGAGGAGGCCCATCCGGATAAATCCTAATGATAGAAATTTCTATTATCAGACGGCCGGAGATCAGCCGGTCGAAGCGGGGCTGCCTGCGACAAGCCAACCTTCGCCGATGAGGGATAGGCCCCACGCAGGTCGTGCGCACGGGGGCGCAACCGGCCGTCAGGCGGACGGGGTCAGCTCTGACGCCGGCCGACCAGCTCGGGCAGATACAGACGCAAATAGGCGATCGCCGAGCGGATGGATTCGTTCAGGTAGCGCGGGGCGATCTGCCGGTGCAGGCTGTAGGACATCGCCCAGATGCCGTCGACCAGCGCGATCGAGACGGCGACCTTGTCTTCGAGATCCGGAATGTTCGGCATGTCGAAGGTCGCCCTGAGATAGGCCGCCCTGAGGCGGGCGAGTTCGGCATTGCCGTTCAGGTCGGTATTCCTGACCTCGACGCTGACCCCGGCGCCCATGAACAGCCGCAGCGCCGCGGGATTGGCGTTGAGATAGCCGGCGCCATGCCGCTGGCGGTTGGCGATATAGTCCTGCCAGGTCTCCGGCGGCGGCTCGACCGGGGCTCGCGCGGATGCGCCGAGTTCGGCGTGATAGCGCTGGGCGAGGGCGACGAAGGCGGCGTTGCGGTTGGGAAAGAAGTGATAGACCGATGCGAGCGGCACGCCCGCGCGCTCGGCGATCTGGGCCAGGCTGATGTCCTCGTTGACCAGTTCGGCGAGCAGGCCGGCGGTCGCGTCGAGCAGCAGGCCGAAACGCTCGAGCCCGCGCTTGCGCATCGGGGCGCGGTGGGGCGTGCTCAAATCCTTGCTGAGGTCCATGGGTGCGCGCCGAGACTGCCTGACCGGGAGCGGAGCATATGCAGCAAACACCGGCCTGCGGCAAATCTGCGCAGGTCCGGAGCGCCCGGCGGCGGAGTCATCCGGGCTCCGTCAGAGCCTGATCCGGCCGATATCGCCACGTCTCGTCGTGCTCCATGCAGCCGCGCCTTTGCCGGAGTCTGGGCTGTCTTGTCCACTGGACAGGAGTTTATTGTACGATGTACAGGAAATGGCAAGAGATGGGATTCGGGTGTTGTTCGCGACGGTCGCGGCAAGGCCGGCGATCCCCGGCGGAGGGCTCGGATCTTGCGCAGCGCCAGTGACGGAACTTGCCGGCGAGAGAACTGCCGCCGTGCTTTGGCCCTGGCCTCGGCCAAACCGATCGCGTGGACAGGTTCGGCCGGCCGTCGGCGGAGGACCGGTCTGCACAACGCAGTCGGCATGGCTCTGGCGATCGCTTTGCTTCACGCCATGCCGCCGGCGCCGGCCATGGCGCAAGCCCCGGCGCCGGAGCAGGCGGTCCGGCTGCTCGTGCCCTTTGCGCCCGGCGGCGGCACCGACATCGTCGCCCGCCTCGTGGCCGAGCGGTTGCAGGCGGTTCTCGGCGGCAGCGTCATCGTCGAAAACCGGCCGGGGGCAACGGGCTCGATCGCGGCGCGCGAAGTCGCCCGCGCGCCGGCCGATGGCCGGGTCCTGCTGGTCGGCACGGCCGGCACCCAGGCCGTTGCGCCGGTGCTCGCCGGCGCCCGGGCGAGTTTCGATCCGGTCGCGGACCTCGCGCCGGTCGCGACCATCGGCACGACCCCCAATCTCATCGTGGTTCCCGGCAGCTCGCCTCATCCGAGCCTTGCGGCGCTCGTGGCCGATGCCAAGGCCCGGCCGGGCGCGGTCAGCTTCGGCTCGAGCGGCGCGGGCACCGTCTCCCATCTGACCGCCGAGCTGTTGCGCGCGGAGGCGGGCTTCGAAGCGCTGCACGTGCCTTATCGGGGCGCCGCCGCGGCTTTCGGCGACCTCGTCTCCGGCCGGGTTCAGTTCATGGTCGACGTCCCCCTGGGCCTCGGCGAACAGATCGCGGCGGGCGGGCTGCGCGCGCTCGCGGTGACCGCGGCCCGGCGCCTCGCCTCCCTGCCCGAGGTCCCGACCACGGCGGAAGCCGGATTTCCCGGCGTGCAGTCGGAGGTCTGGATCGCGCTGTTTGCGCCGAAGGCCACGCCCGATCCGACCGTCGCACGGCTCGCCGCGGCGATCGCCGGCATCGTCCGCGAGCCGGCCTTCGCCGCACGCCTGGCAGCGCTCGGTTTCCAACCTCTCGGTGGGGGACCCGAGGCGCTCGCGGCCCTGCTCGAGGCTGACCGCGCGCGCTGGCGCCGGCTGGTCGACGGGCTCGGCCTCAGGGCCGAATAGGGCTGGTCACATGGACTGGTCTTTCCCTTATCCCTCGACGCGCCTGCCGGTTTTCGCCGATGCCTGCGTCGCCACCAGCCAGCCGCTGGCGGCCCAGGCCGGGCTCGCCATGCTGGCGCGCGGCGGCAATGCGGTCGACGCGGCGGTGGCCGCGGCCATCGCGCTGACCGTGGTCGAACCGACCATGAACGGCCTGGGGAGCGATCTCTTCGCGATCGTCTGGGACGGGCAAAGGCTGCGCTGTCTCAACGCCTCGGGGCGGGCGCCCGCCCGGCTCGAGCGGCGGCGGTTCGCCCATGCAGCCGCCATGCCCTTGGTCGGATGGGACACGGTGATGACACCGGGCGCGGTGGCCGGCTGGCGCGCCCTGTCGCGGGCCTTTGGCCGGCTGCCTTTCGCCGACCTGTTCGAGCCGGCGATCCGTCACGCCGCCGATGGCTTCCTGGTGCCCGTCATGGTCGCGCGCCACTGGCAGATGCAGGCGCCCTGGTTCTACGGCCAGCCCGGCTTTGCCGAGAGCTTCCTGCCCGGCGGGCGGGCGCCCCGGGCCGGCGAGCGGTTCCGTCACGCCGATCTCGCGCGCAGCCTGGAGCGTATCGCCGCCACCGACGGCCGCGACTTCTACGAAGGGGCGCTGGCCGAGGCGATCTCGGCCTTCGCCGCCGCCCATGACGCGCCGCTCGCCGCGGCCGACCTCGCGGCCCATGAGGTGAGCTGGGTCGAGCCGATCAGCCAATCCTATCGCGACATGATCATCCATGAGCCGCCGCCGAACGGCCAGGGCATCGCCGCGCTCGCCGCGCTTGGCATTCTCGGCCATTTCGATCTCGGCCGCCTGGCTCCGCACGACCCGGAACGCCTGCACCTGACGATCGAGGCGACCCGCCTGGCGCTGCGCGATCTCGCCGACCATGTCGGCGACCCCTCATCCATGCGCATGACCCCGGCCGATCTCCTGTCGGCATCGCGGCTGGCCGAGGCCGCGGGCCGGATCGATCCAGCGCGGACCCTGGGGCTCGGGCATGAGGCGAGCCGCGCCCAGGGCACGGTCTATCTCGCCGCTGCCGACCGCGACGGCGGCATGGCCTCGGTCATCCAGTCGAATTTTCGCGGCTTCGGCGCAGGCGTCGTGGTGCCCGGCACCGGCATCGCGCTGAACAATCGCGGCGCGGGCTTCTCGCTGGAAAGCGGTCATCCGAACGAAGTCGGGCCCGGCAAGCGGCCGCTCAACACCATCATTCCCGGCTTCATGACGCATCGGGCCGGCGGCGCGCCGCGTGCCGCCTTCGGCGTCATGGGCGGGACGATGCAGGCGCAGGGCCATGTCCAGCTGGTGTCGCGGCTGGTCGATCACGGCGAGAACCCGCAGGCCGCCATCGACGGCCCGCGCTGGCGCATCGCCGAGGATGGCCAGGTGATGATCGAGGCGGGCCTGCCGCCGGCGACGCTCGCCGCCCTGGCCGGCAAGGGCCATCGCCTCGTTGCGCTGCCGGCCTCATCGCATGAAGCGGGCGCCGCGCAGATGGTCATGCGGCTCGGCGGCCCGGGCGAGGGTTATGTCGCGGCCACCGAAAGCCGGCGCGACGGGCTGGTCGCCGCCATGTGACCGTGGCCGGGACGAGGCCGCCCGAGGTCGCCGGCCTCACATCTGCGCCACCCCGCTCGCCCGCATATGGGCGATCAGGAATTCGGTGAAGACCTTGATCTTGACCGGCAGCCGCCGCTTGTTCTGATAGGCGATGTTCATGGTCAGCGGCGGTAGCTCCCAGTCGTCGAGAATGACCTTCAGCCGGCCCGCGGCGATGTCCCCCTGCACGATATAGAGCGGCTGGATCAGGATGCCGTGGCCGGCCACTGCGGCTGCCCGGATGATCTGGCCGTCATTGCTGTCGAGCAGGCTCGTGATCCGCACATGCCGCGACGCGGAGCCCTTCTTCAGGTGCAGCATATAGGGGTCGTTGGCGAGGCTGTAGACCAGCATGTCGTGCTCGGCGAGCGCGTCTGGCGAGGTCGGCGTGCCGCGCCGGGCGAGATAGTCGGGCGAAGCCGCCAGCACGCGCCGGGTGCGGTTCAGCCGGCGCACGATGATGTTGGAATCGGGCTCGTGCTCGCGGGTGCGGATCGCCACGTCGATGCCGGCCTCGATGAAATCGGGATAGCGGTTGGCGGCGATGATCTGCACGGTCAGTTTCGGGTAGAGCGCGTGGAAGGCCGGCAGGACCGGCGCGAGATAGATCAGCGCAAAGGACAGCGAACAGGTGACGCGCAATTGGCCGGTCGGGGCTGCCTGCCGCTCATTGACCGCCTGCTCGGCCTCGGCGAGCTCCGAGAGCACCGAGGTGCAGCGCTGGAAGAAGTCCTGACCCGCCTCGGTCAGCCACAGGCGGCGGGTATTGCGTTCGATCAGCCGCGCCGCCAGCCGGTCTTCCAGTGCGCTCAGGTGCCGGCTGGCCGCGGCATTGGACATGCCGAGGCGTTCCGCCGCCTTCGACAGGCTGCCGAGCTCGGCGGTCTTGACGAAGATTTCGACCTGTCGGAGGCGGTCCATAGTTTTCCGCTAGCTGGAAAAGTATCTTTCCCAATACACGCTTTTCTTCCGCCTGCCGCAAGCCGATGCTGAGCTCGCATCAACGGTCGCAGCAGGGCATCATGGCCAGTCCGATCAGGCATATCGTCATGTGGCGCCTGCGCGGCGAAACGCCCGAGGAGCGGGCCGAAGCGCGCCGCAAAGTGAAACAGGCCTTCGAAGGCCTGCGCGGCCTGATCGAGGGGCTCAATGACATCGAGGTCGGCGTCGATATCAGCAATGTCGACTATGCCTGCGACGTCGTCCTGGTCTCGGAATTTGCCAATGCCGCCGATCTGGAGCGCTATGCGACCCATCCCGAGCATTTGCGGGTCCGGCGCGAGCTCGGCGATCTCCGCATCGAGCGGCATCAGGTCGACTATATCCCGGGCGGTTGAAGGGCCGGGACGGCCGATTGACTGAACGGGCGGATATATCAGGTGAACAGGGTGGCGCTTTTTCGCGAACCGCCCGGCAGGCAGGGATCGAACCGAGGAGGCGGGCCGATGGTTGGCTCTTTCGTCTATGGCGCTTTGCCGGCCCGCGTGGTGTTCGGCAGCGGCACGCTGGCAACCTTGCCCGAAGAGGTGGCGCGGCTCGGGGGAAAGCGGGCTTTGGTCCTGACCACCCCGCACCAGGCCGCCGAAGGCGAACGCATCGCGCACTTGCTCGGCCCCCTGTCGGCGGGGGTCCATAGCGGGGCGGTGATGCATACGCCGGTGGAGGTGACGGCAGCCGCGTTGGAGACCCTGCGGGGCATGGGCGCCGATTGCGTGGTCTCGCTGGGCGGCGGCTCGACCATCGGGCTCGGCAAGGCGCTCGCGCTACGCACCGGCGTCGACCAGATCGCCGTGCCGACGACCTATGCCGGTTCCGAGATGACGCCGATCCTCGGCGAGACCAAGGACGGCGTGAAGACCACCGTGCGCAGCCTCGACGTGCTGCCGGAGACCGTCATCTATGACGTCGACCTGACCCTGACCCTGCCGGCCGGGCTGACCGGCACCTCCGGCATCAACGCCATCGCCCATGCCGTCGAGGCGCTTTACGCGCAGGACCGGAACCCGATCGTCTCGCTGATGGCGGAAGAGGGCATCCGGGCGCTCGCTGGCGCCTTGCCGCGCATCGTCCAGACCCCGTCCGCCCGGGATGCCCGCGCCGAGGCGCTTTACGGCGCCTGGCTCTGCGGCTCCTGCCTCGGGTCGGTCGGCATGGCCCTGCACCACAAGCTCTGCCACACGCTCGGCGGATCCTTCGACCTGCCCCATGCCGAAACCCATACGGTCGTGCTGCCGCATGCCGCAGCCTATAACGCCGCGGCCGCGCCGGACGCCCTGGCGCGTGTTGCCGGCGCGCTGGGCGTCGCCGATGCCGCCCAGGGGCTGTTCGACCTTGCCGGGCGGGTCGGCGCCGTCAGGGCCTTGAAGGATCTCGGCATGGCCGAGGCCGGCATCGATCAGGCCGCCGATCTCGTGGTGAAGAACCCCTATTGGAACCCGCGCCCGATCGATCGTGCGGCGATCCGCGACCTGATCGCCAGGGCCTGGGCCGGCGATCGGCCGTCATCCGCCGGTTGACCGCGTCGGCCGACCAGAACCGAGGAGGAGCCATCCATGCTGAGCTTCAACGAGCACAACCTGACCGAGGAAGTTCTGGCCCGTTTCGAGGGCTGTGAGAATCCGCGGCTGAAACAGATCGTCCAGGCCCTCGTCCGCCACAGCCACGCCTTCGTCAAGGAGGTCGAACTGACCCAGGACGAATGGGGTTTCGCCATCGACTACCTGACCCGCACCGGCCACATGTGCGATGACAAGCGGCAGGAATTCATCCTGCTGTCCGACGTCATGGGCGTGTCGATGCTGGTCGATGCCATCAATCACCGGATGCCCGACGGCACGACCGAAACCACGGTGCTCGGGCCGTTTTATCTCGGCGAGCATCGGGTCACCGCCCATGGCAGCGATATCGCCGCCGGCATGGACGGCGAACGGATGTATGTCGAGGCCCAGGTCAGCACCGCCGACGGCGCGCCGCTGCCGGGCGCGGTGATCGACATCTGGCATTCCGACGACGAGGGCTTCTACGATGCGCAGAAGAGCGCGCCCGACGAGGCCTCGCTGCGCGCCCGCTTCATTTCCGACAAGGCCGGCCGCTTCCACTTCAAGTCGATCGTGCCGTCGAGCTATCCCATTCCGCATGACGGGCCGGTCGGCCAGCTTCTGGAGGCGACGAAGCGCCATCCGATGCGACCGGCCCATGTCCATTTCCACGTCTCGGCGCCAGGGTTCGAGACCCTGGTGACCCATGTCTTCATTTCCGGCGATCCGTGGCTTGAGAGCGATGCGGTCTTCGGGGTCAAGGAAAGCCTCGTCGCCGCGCTTCCCGAGCGCCGGGAGCCGGCCTATCCCGACGGCTCGCCGGCGCCGGAGCGCTGGCGCCATCTTCGCTACGATTTCGGCCTGAAGGCAGCGGCCGGCGCCGCCGCCTGACACGCTTGCGATGATCGCAAAGGCCGGAATCCGGGCCGGGGCGCGGTGACCATCCCCGCCCGCCGGTTCCGGCGAGGCCGACATGCCCACCGCGGGTCGCTCATTTGTGAAGCGCCGTGGCGGGCTTGTGAATTGCCGTGGCCGCCGGCCGGCCGGACTATCCGTGCCGCGATCCGTCATGGTCCACGAGGCCTCGGCGCCCACAATGACAAACTTTCGCGACCATCATCCGCGCAATGCGGCGGCTGCCGCGACCCGTCGCCATGTTCTCGCGATCAGCGCGGGTCTGGCGATAGGCGGGGTCTTCGCCGCGCCGCCGGCCGGCGCGCGCTCCCTGCCCATGGCGACCCGGCCGATCCCGCATTCGGGTGAACAGCTTCCGGTCGTCGGCTTGGGAACCGCCGCGAATTTCAGTGTCGGCGCCGATGAAGGCCGCAGGGCCGCGCTCGGCGAAGTGATCGAGCGGCTGATCGAGGGCGGCGGCAAGCTCATCGATACCGCGTCGTCTTATGGCGCGGCCGAGGAGGTTCTGGGCGCCATCATTCCGCCCGAGGCCCGCGGCCGGCTCTTCCTGGCCACCAAGCTCGAAAATGCCGACATGGCGTCCGGCGCGCCGGAACTGCGCCGGTCGCTCGACCGCCTGCGCACCGGCCAGGTCGCGCTGCTCCAGCTGCACAATGTCAGCCGGGCGAGCCAGAGCCTCGCGGCTTTCCGCGACTGGAAGGCGGAGGGGCTCTGCCGCTATGTCGGCATCACCACGACCTCCGATCGCGACTACGCCGCCGCCGAAGCCATTCTGCGGCGCGAGAAGCCGGACTTCCTGCAGGTCGACTATTCGCTCGCCGAACGCAAGGCCGAGACGCGGCTGCTGCCGGCGGCGGCCGAGGTGGGAGCTGCCGTCCTGACCGCGCTGCCCTTCGGCCGCAGGTCGATCTTTCGCGCCGTGGCCGGCAGGACCCTGCCGGACTGGGCCGAGGCGTTCGACGCGGCGACCTGGCCGCAATTCTTTCTCAAATACCTTCTCGGCCATGAGGCCGTGACGGCGGTCATTCCCGGCACCGGCAACCCCGATCACATGGCCGATAACCTGGCCGCGGGTCGCGGCCGCTTACCCGATGCCGCGCAGCGCCGGGCCATGGCGGCGTTCTTCGACGCATTGTGACGGGCTGGCGCGGCCGCCTCGGCGCGTCATGCCGACGGGAGCTTTTCGCTCCGGCATCCCGGCCTTGTCCAGCCGGCAAATGGAGCGGAGGTCGTCGTGACGCAGAATTCTGGTTTCGGTTGTTCGCGCCGGCTCCTGCTGCGCGCGGGTGCGCTGGCCGTCCTGGCGATTGCTGCCGCGGAGCGCGCATCCGGCCAATCCGCGGCGTCGGCGGGCCCGATCCGGATCGGCATTGTCGGTTCCGGCCATATCGGCGGTACGCTCGGCGCGCTGTGGGTGAAGGCCGGCCACCCCGTCATGTTCTCGTCCCGCCATCCGGAAGAGCTCGCCTCGCTCGCGCAAAGTCTCGGGCCCTTGGCGCGAACCGGCAGCGTGCCGGAGGCATTGGCCTTCGGCGACGCGGTCCTGATGGCGGTGCCCTACCGGGCCTATCCGCAGATCGGCAAGGACAATGCCGGGGTGCTGGCGGGCAAGGTCGTCCTGGATGCCGGCAACGCCGTGTCGGCGCGCGACGGCGAGATCGCGGCCGAAGCGCGCGACGGCGGTATCGGTGAGACATCCGCCGGCTATCTGGCCGGCGCGCGGATCGTGCGCGCCTTCAACACGCTGAACTATCGTATCCTCCACGACAATGCGAACCGGGCCGGCGCGCGCATGGCCATCCCGATCGCCGGCGACGACCAGCCGGCGCTCGCGGTCGCCGCCGCGCTGGTCACCAGCGCGGGGTTCGATCCGGTCGTGGTCGGGCCGCTGGCGCGGGCAAGGGATTTCGCCCAGGGCGCGCCCCTCTACGGCCAGCAGTTCACCGCTGCCGAGATGCGCCGCCGCATCGAGGCGCTCAGGTGAGCGTGCCTCATCCGGCCGCGATTCCCTGCGGCTTCACCCAGGCCGCCCTTCGCGTCGTGAACCGGATTGTCGATGTCCGGCCGGCCGAGGTCTCGGCGCTGGCATGGTCGTGGCTCTACATCTTTTCGGTGCTGTCGGCCTATTACGTCCTGCGCCCGATCCGCGACCAGATGGGCGTGGCCGGCGGGGTCGACAATCTGCCGTGGCTGTTCACCGGGACGCTCGCGGGAATGCTGCTGCTCAACGTCCCCTACGGCTTCCTGATCAGGAGCTTCCCGCGGACCATCTTCATTCCGATCGCCTATCGCTTCTTCAGCGCCAATATCCTGATCTTCGCCCTGGCGCTCCATGTCGCCAGCCCGGACCAGGCGATCTGGGTCGGCCGGGTCTTCTTCATCTGGACGTCGATCTTCAACCTCTTCGTGGTGTCGATCTTCTGGGCCCTGATCGTCGACCTGTTCTCGTCGGAACAGGGCAAGCGGCTGTTCGGCTTCATCGCGGCGGGGGCGACGCTCGGATCGATCGCGGGATCGGCGGTCACCGCGACCACGGCCCGGCATCTCGCCGCCGGCTATCTTCTGGTCGGCGCGGCGCTGCTGCTCGAGGTCGCGGTGTTCTGCGTCCGGCGCCTGTCGCGGCTCTCCGGCGCCCTGTCGAAACATCCACGTGGCGACGACGGCGACCGGGCGATCGGCGGCAGCGGGCTTGCCGGCTTTCGGGACGCGCTCGCATCGCCCTATCTCCTCAATGTCAGCCTGTTCCTGCTGTTCTTCGCGGTCACCTCGACCTTCCTCTATTTCCAGCAGGCGACCATCGTCAGCAGGACCTTTCACGATCGGGCCTCCCAGACCGCGTTTTTCGCGACTATCGACCTTGCCGTGAACCTGCTCACCTTCGTCGCCCAGATCGTCCTGACCGGCCCGCTCCTGCGCAGGCTCGGTGTCGGAGCGACGCTTGCCATCCTGCCGGCCTTCAGCATCGTCAGTTTCGCCGCCGTGGCGGCCTGGCCGGCGGTCGCTTCCGTCGTCGTGGCGCAGGTGCTGCGGCGCTCGGGCAATTTCGCCATTGCCCGGCCGACGCGCGAAATCCTGTTCACGGTGGTGTCGCGGGAGGACCGGTACAAGACCAAGAGCTTCATCGACACCGTCGTCTACCGGCTCGGCGACCAGGTCGGGGCCTGGTCGTTCGCATCGCTCGGCTATTTCGGGCTGGGACTGACCGCGGTTTCGGCCGTCGCGAGCCTCGCCTCGGTCCTCTGGCTGCTCAACAGCCTCTGGCTTGGGAAAAAAGAGGAGGAACTCGGCCGGGCGACGGCCGAGAGGCTGTCCCCGCCGGCCGCCGGCGGCACCGCCGAGCGCTGACGCGGATCTCGGCCCGGCGGCCCGGGCGGCACTCGCTGGGCCCTATCCGGCCGGCTCTTTCGGCGCCGGGAAGGGCGCCGGATCGGCGAAGCGCCTGACGATATTGGTGATCAGCCTGGCCAGCGGATTGTCGTAGCCGTCGATCGGCAGGGCGCCGATGAAGTTCATCGAGCCGACCGAGAACACCGCGCCGCCATTGGCCGTTTCCATGAAGGTGAGGTCGGAGCGGATGATCTCCTCGCGCTTGCCCGGCCAGGTATGGTCGCGGCGTTCCTCGTTGACCGGCTGATAAGTGGGATCCTCGACCACCGCCCGGCCGACGATGATGGCGTGAGGCGGCGTGCCGAGCAGCGTGTCGGCGCGGTCGAGCTCGTGGCCGGCGGCGCCGCCGCCCATCAGGCCGCGCTCGCCGAACACCGTGCCGGGCACGGCTTTGTCCTCCATGCCGGCGCGCATGAAGGCGACGCGCGGATCGAGAATGCCGTCGAGGAACGTGTAGGGGTAGCCCTTATATTCGCCCTGGGTGCTGAAGCCGACGCCGACAAGAGCCTGCGGCGGTCGGCCGAGACGGCGCCAGAGCCCGCCATAGGAACCGTCGAAGGCGTGGTAGCTCTCGCCCGGCAAGGTCTCCCACAGGCGGATGCCGCCCTCGGCGCGACGCAGCTCGAAGGCCCAGGGACCGTCGGCATGGGGCACCACCTTCCAGTAGAAGCCGTTGCCGCCGAGATAGACGAAGCGGCCGCCGGTCTCGAAATAGGCGGCCAGCGCGTCCAGCGTCTCGGTCGTGTGATATTCCGGATGCTGGCCGGTCAGCACCACCTGATAGCGCGACAGCAGGTCGACGCCCTCGGCATGGACGTCATGGTCGGTGATCACCTCGAAGGCGATGCCCTTCCGGGTCAGGAGATCGGTGACGTAGCTGTCCGCCGAGATCCAGTAGAGGCCGGAACCATCAGGGCTCGGATCCACCAGGTGGATCTGGTTGACGCGCTTGTCGATCAGCGGCCGGCGGGTGGTCGACATGACCACGCCGCTGCCGTCGGAATGGAAATTATAGGGCGAGACGCCGTATTCGGGATGGCCGTCGGGGGCTTGCGCCAGCGCGCCCCAGGCGAGCGAGCGCCCGGTGATGAGCGCCTGCCGGCCGGCCTTCTGGTACTGGCTGTAGACGGTGTAGCTGAAGGTCGGCGCCAGGAAGGCGACCCTGGCCTGGGAGCCGGGCACGGCGGCGCGGACATAAAACACGATATTGTCGCGGGCCCCATCCTTTTCGAGATGCAGGGCGTAGACGCCGCTCACCCAGTCGTCGGGCACGGTGAAGGCGATCGAGGTCTTCCAGCCGGCATCGCCGATATCGTCGTCATGGAAATGGATCGCCGCCCATTCGCCGGGCGCCTCGGTCCAGCGATGGAAGGCGCCGGTCCAGCGCGAGCCGGTCATGGCGCGGGTCGGCAGATTGACGCAGCGGCCGTGACATCCGTGCGGGCCGATATCGCTCGCCCTGTCGGTCGGGATGTCCAGGGCGAAATCCCATTCGGCGATCAGGCCGCTCGCCGCGGTCGCGACACCCGAGGCTTGCGAAACCAGGATCGTTTCGAGGCCGTCTGTGCCGCCCAGCACGCGCGGCCTTTCGATCTTGCCGTTGAAATGCGCAATCGCCGCCATGCCCACCCGTTCCGCGGCGATCGCCGCATGGCCGGCCCCCGCCAGCGGTCCGGCCGCCGTGGTCTGGCTGACGGTCCGCCTTTCGTCCCGGTCGAGCCGGATCCGGCGCGGCGCCTGGCCCAGGTGAAGCGTGTGGCTCGCCGGGTCGTAGAGGCAGGCAATGTCGTGCCAGGCCCGTTCGGTCAGTGCCAGCCCGGCCTCGATCTCGATCGTGCCGGCGGCGGTCGCCAGGCGGCAGAAGGCGCCGGCGGGACCGATGCCGAGCGTCAGCGCCGCGCCATTGCCCGACCAGTTGAGAACCGCCTGGCGGCCGGCCTTGACGAGGGTCGGCCAGACCGTGGCGGCAAAGGCGATGGGGCGCCCGGCCACGCCGAGATCGAGCGCGGGCACATCGACCCACGACCCCAGCGCGACCGGCTGTTCTTCGCCCTGATGCTGGCCTTCGAGCGCCCAGGCGACCGGCACCTCCCGATAGCCCGGCCCCTTGGGGTTCGGGTCGCCGCAGATCACGCGGGCGATGCGGGCCGAATAGCGGCCGCCGCCGCGCACGCCGATCTTGAAACCCAAGGTCTCTCCCGGGCGCACGCTCCAACGGTCGACATAGCCAGTGATGGGCAGCATTTCAGGTCCTCGATGCGGTCATGTCTCAGGCGCGGCGGACGTTCCAGAACAGCGGCAGGCCTTTCAGGATGCCCTGCAATTCCTTCTTGTAGGCGGTCGGCTGGTAGAACACGCCGAGCGGCACATAGGGCACGTCGGCAAAGGCCTGGCGCTGCATCTCGACGCCGATCTTCGTCTGGGCCGGGACATCCGGCGCGACGAACCAGGCGTCGCGCAAGGCTTCGAGCTGCGGGCTCGACGACCAGCCGAAGGTCGCCTTGTCGCCGGAGCCGCGCAGGAAATTGTGGGCGGAGGGATTGAGCTGCGTGACGCCGGCCGAATAGGTGCAGAAGGCGTTGTAGCCACCCTTGTCCGGCGTCTCGCGATTGGCCATGCGGCGCAGCATCGAGCCCCAGTCCATCACCGCATAGTCGACAGTGAGGCCGATCTTGCGGAACAGGTCGGCTGTGACTTCGCTCATGGCGCCGATGACCGGGAAATCGCCCGGCGCGATCAGCATGACCTTTTCGCCTTTATAGCCGGCTTCCTTGATCGCCCTGGCCGCCGCGGGGAGATCACGCGGGCCGTTCAGCGCGGCCATGCCCTCCTCGCTCGCCATGTTCGAGCCGGGCGGAAAGAAGCCGACCTTGTCGCGCCACAGGCTTTGGTCGTCGCCGGCGATCGCCGACATGAAATCGCGCTGGCTGACCGCCGACAGCACCGCCCGGCGGATCGCCGGATTGTCGAAGGGCGGCAAGGTATGATTGAAGCGCAGCACCCCGACATTGCCGATCGGGTCGAGCAGCTCGACCTTCAACGCGCCGTTGCGCTTGAGCGGTGGCAGGAGATCCATGATCGGCTGGTCCCACCAGTCGATCTCGCCGCGCTGCAGGGCCGCGGCGGCGGTCGCGGCATCCGGCATGATCAGCCATTCGACCCGGTCGAAATGCGCCTGCTTCGGCCCGGCCAGCAGGCTGGTCGCGCCATCGGGCCGCGGCGCGTAGTGTTCGAACCGCGAATAGACGATGCGCGAGCCGGGAACGTGCTGGTCGGCCTGAAAGCGGAACGGGCCGCTGCCGATCAGCTCCTTCACCGGCAGGTTGCTGTCGGTCAGAGCCAGCCGTTCCGGCATGATGAAGGCGATGATGGCGCCGACCTTGCCGAGCGCCTCCGGCAACATGGGAAAGGGGCTTTTCAGCCGCCAGCGGATCGTGCGGTCGTCGGGCGCCGAGATCTCGTCGACGACGTTGAACAGGGAGTTGCCGAAGGCGTCGCGCGAGGCCCAGCGGCGCAGGCTGGCGACCACGTCGCGGCCCCTCACCGGCGTGTTGTCGTGAAACCTCAGGCCGTCGCGCAGCGTCATCACCCAGGTCTTGCCGTCATTCTCGACCGTGTGGCCGGCGACCATTTGCGGCTGCGGCCGAAGCTGCTCGTCGACCCCGTAGAGCGTGTCGAACACCAGGAAGCCGTGGTTGCGGTTGACCAGGCCGGTGGTGATCATCGGGTCGAGGATCGCCGCATCCGCCTGCGGCACGAAGCGCAGCGTCCGTGCCGCCTGGGCCTGGGCAAGCGCTGGGCTGGCAAGAGCGACCGAGAGGCCGGCGCCAAGGGTGGAACGAAGCAGGTCTCGACGATGCATGCACGCTCTCCTCGCGGGTGGTGGGAATGCAGGTCTCGGCCGTACAGGGCCTGGCCGGCAGCTATTCCGCCGCCTGGCCGGCCGGGGAACGGGTCTCGCGGAGTTTCGCCTCGACCTGGCCGAGCGTCCGGGCGAACAGGTCGAGGGCCTCGTCGATTCCGGCCGCATCGATGATGAGCGGCGGGCAGAAGCCGATCGTGTCGCCCATGGCGCGGATGATCAGCCCGTTGTCCAGCGCCAGGGCGTCGAACAGCGCCCCGACCTTCAGGTCCGGATCAAAGGCCGTGCGGGTTAGGGGATCGGCGACCAGTTCGACGCCGATCATCAGGCCCTCGCCGCGCACCTGTCCGACGATGCCGGAACCGGCGGCGATCGCCGCGAGCCCGGTCTTCAGCCTGGCGCCCATGGCGCGGACATGGCCGACCACATCCATCTCGTGATAGATGCGCAGCGTCTCGAGCGCGACCGCGGCACCGACCGGATGGCCGGAATTGGTGAAGCCGTGGCCAAACAGTTCGCCGGCTTTGTTCATCTGCGCGAGCGCGTCGCGGATGGGCCGGCCGAGCAGCACCGCCGAGATCGGGAAATAGGACGAGGACAGGCCCTTGGCGAGCGCTACCATGTCGGGCTGCATGCCGACCGTCTGGCAGCCGAACCAGTTGCCGGTGCGGCCGAAGCCGCAGACCACCTCGTCGCCCAGCACCAGGATGTCGTGACGGCGCAGCACGGCCTCGATCCCGGCGAAATAACCTTCCGGCGGCACCACGATGCCGCCGCCGGCATTGATCGGCTCGGCGATGAAGGCGGCGATCGTGTCCGGGCCTTCGGCGAGGATCATGGCTTCGAGATCGGCGGCGAGCCGGTTCGAGAAAGCCTCGTCGGTCTCGCCGGGCAGCGTGCCGTGATAGGCATCGGGGCAATGGGTGTGCAGGAAGCCCGGTAGCGGCAGGCCATATTCGCGGTGCATGCGCGGCAGGCCGCACATCGAGGCCGCCACAATGGTCGAGCCGTGGAAACCTCGGTCGCGGCCGATGATCTTGCGCTTTGCGGGGTGTCCGCGGGCGGCGTGATAGACCCAGGCGAGCTTGACCATGGTCTCGGTCGCTTCCGACCCCGACGTGGCGAAATAGGCCTGTGCATCGGGGATGGGGGAGAGCGCGACCAGCTGTTCGGCGAGGTCGATGGTGACGTCGGGCGTCTTGTGGTTGAAGCTGTGGTAGAAGCCGAACTTGTCATAGGCCGCCGCGGCCGCCGCCTTCAGGCGGGCGTTGGAAAAGCCGAGCGAGGTGCACCAGAGCCCCGCCATCGCCTCCAGATAGCGTTTGCCATTGATATCGAAGACATGGACGCCTTCGCCGCGCGCCATGATCAGCGGGCCGACCTCCGCATGCCGCCCGGGATTGGTCTGCGAATGCAGGTGGAACAGCACGTCGCGTGCTTCGGCCGAATTCGGTTTCAGGTTCGCCATGCCAGGTCAGCTCCGCGCGATGCGCCCAGGCGGCGCAACAGATCTGGGGAGAGAGGCGGGGCCGGGCCCTCTTTTTGGTCTTACCAAATTGGCCTGACCAGATTGTCTCGGCTATACCGGGCTTGTCAAACCGAAAACCCTCACGGCTCAATTCGCCATGCTGCCAGATCCGCCTCCCGCTCCGCCGCGCAGTTTCGAGGTCGTGGCCCGGCAAATCGCCGCCATGGTCCAGGCGAGCTACAAGATCGGCCAGCGATTGCCCGCCGAACGCGACCTGGCGAAGCATTTCGGCGTGTCCCGGCCGACCATTCGCGAGGCGATCCTGTCGCTCGCCATGGCAGGCATGCTGAAAGTGAAGAGCAATAGCGGCGCCTATGTCGTCAGCCGGCACGAGGCGCCCGAAGTCCAGGCCCTCGAAGGTTTCGGGCCGTTCGAGAACCTGGAGGCGCGCCGGCTGGTCGAGCCGCAGATCGCCGCGATCGCCGCGCAACGCGCCTCGGAGGCAATCCTTGCCCAGCTCGCCGAGACGCTGGCCATGATGCGCTGGGAGCATTCGCAGGGACACGAGGCCGACGGCCCGGACCACCGCTTCCACATTCTGCTGGCGGAGGCGACCGGCAACGGCGCGCTCGTCGCGATCTCGGATTCGCTCTGGCGCGGGCAGATCGAGTCGCGCATCTGGCGCGAGATCCACGTCCATATGCGCATGGAGGACTACCGGCCCATGTGGCTTGCCGACCACGAGGCGATCTATGAGGCGATCAAGGCGAGACATGCGCGGAAGGCGAGCGTGGCCATGGTCCGCCACCTCGACAATATCCGCGAAGCCCTGATGGCGGCCTCGAATGCCAGGGCGATGGCCGGCGGCGGCGAGCCGCGGGCGACAAGCGGCGGGGCGGGCTGAACCCGCCGGGGCACCGGCCGTGGTGTCCGAAGACGGGAATGGTCGCGACAAGCACGGCCAGGGCGCGGTGAGAAGTGGCGCGCCGTCAATTCATCGGTCACCAAATTGCGTGAGCGGCGAGCCCGGACCTTCGCTTATGATGGGCGCAAGGAACGGCGAATGGCGGGCTGCGGCGGGCCATACGTCCTGGACATGGGTGACGGAGAGAGCCATGCGTCTGTTGGTGGTCGGAGCCGGATCGACCGGCGGCTATTTCGGCGGTCGCCTGGCCGAGGCCGGCCGCGACGTGACCTTTCTGGTCCGGCCGAGGCGCGCCGCGCAGATCGAGGCGGACGGACTGCGCATCGTCAGCCCCCATGGCGACGTGACGCTGAAGCCGAAGCTGGTCACGGCCGGTCAATTGACCGAGCCCTTTGACGCCGTCCTGCTCACCGTCAAGGCCTTCGCGCTGGAGCCGGCGCTCGACGACGTCGCACCGGCCATCGGGCCTGAGACCATGATCATGCCCGTGCTCAACGGCATGAGGCATATGGATGTGCTCGCCACCCGCTTCGGCGAGAAGGCAGTGATCGGCGGCGTCTGCAAGGTCGCGGCGACGATCGACGACCAGGGCCGCATCGTCCAGCTCGCCAAGTTTCAGGAGCTGGTCTATGGCGAGCTCGACGGTGCGCCGTCGCCGCGCACCCAGGCGCTCGACGCCTTCATGCGCGGCGCCGGCTTCGAAGCCAGGCTGTCGCCGACGGTCGCGCGCGAGATGTGGGAAAAATGGGTGCTGCTCGCGACGCTCGGCGGCATCACCTGCCTGATGCGCGGCACCGTCGGACAGATCGCCGCGGCCCGTGGCGGCACCGAATTCGTCCATCATTTCCTCGACGAGGTCGTCTCCGTGGTCGAGACCGTGGGCAAGGCGCCGAGCCCGGAATTCCTCGCCAATACCCGGGCGCAGATGACCGCCGCCGGCTCGAACCAGACCTCCTCGATGTACCGCGACCTGCAGGGCGGCGGCGCCATCGAAGCCGACCAGATCATCGGCGATCTCCTGGCGCGCGGGCGCAGCGCCGGGCTCGCGACGCCGCTGCTCGCAACGGCCTATGCGCATCTGTCGGTCTATCAGAACCGGGTGGCGGCTGGATGAGGCGGCGGGTCTGACGGCGGGGCTCCGGCGGCTATGCCGGGGTCAGCGCTCGGTGTCTTGATGTGAGACAGAACTGGAGCACGCCCGGCCGAAAGCCGGTCATTCCAGGACTGAACGAGATCACATCGTTGAAAGGATTGGAGCGGGCGGCGGGAATCGAACCCGCATATTCAGCTTGGGAAGCTGACGTTCTACCACTGAACTACGCCCGCAAAAAACAGCCTCGAAATCAATGACGTTTCGGGCCGTTTTGTCCCACGGAGCGATCATGCCGCCCGGAATGGGACTTCCTTGTAGCCGGTTTCGTCCGGCGCGATCAAGCCCGGCCGATACCGGCGCGCACCGCCGATTTCGCCGCGACTTTGGCCTTGCGCGTGTGTCCCGAATTCGGCCTGCCGCAGGGTGGTTCGGCTTGGCGCCGGGCGCGCTGCCGCAGGGTTATTTGCCCAGATTCGTATTGACCTTGGTGAACGAGCTGTTGACCTTCGTGCCGATGCCGTTGACCACGGCGATGATGACAGCGGCGATGCCTGCCGCGATCAGGCCGTATTCGATGGCCGTTGCACCGGTCTCGTCCCTGATGAAATGTCTGATCAAATGCATCGAAAGACTCCATTGCAGGGAGGGATTAGGCGGCGATCCGGAAATTTTCGATGAATGCAATGCGTAACAGTTTGTGGCTGGCGACCGATCGCCGCGCGCTCGAGGCCGACCGGGTGGGGATCGATGCATTCCGTTCTTTCAGGCGCGGCCCGCCTGCCATCACGTCATGTCGGTTTCGCGCGAGACGCCGGCGCGGCCATCGGCCTGCCGGTCCAAAAGGTTGACGGCCCGCAGCCGGGGGACCGCGGGCCGTCGTCAGGAGTGACCCTGGAGGAACAGGGAACGGTCACTCCTCCGCCCGGGCCGAGGATCCCTTGGGCGGAGGATCGTCGGAAAACCGGACGGGGGTCTGAAGCAGGAAGGAACAGCGGCGGTCCTGCGCGACGAGCACGTCGAGCAAGGTCCGCGCGGTGGCGACGTCGGTCTGGTTGTCCTTTCGATCCCGGATCATCACGGCCGCCTCCTTTTCCCTTTGCGGGACGCCTGTTCCGGATTGGAACGGTGGGCGTCCTCGCCGGAACACGTCGCAAGGACGGGGCCTGCCGGCCGGTTTTCGGGCGGTCTTCACGCCGGCGCTTGCGGATGCGGTGAAGGAACCGTAAACGCGCCAGGTGTTCATATCCGCGCTCCCTATCGACGAAGCCCTGCCCCGGTTGAAGGCGGCGCTCGCATCGTCCGCTTCGGCCGTGCTGGTCGCGCCGCCCGGCGCCGGCAAGTCGACCCGCGTGCCGCTGGTGCTGGCCGGCGAATCCTGGATCGGCACAGGCAAGATCCTGGTGCTCGAACCTCGGCGCATCGCGGCGCGCGCGGTCGCCGACCGCATGGCCAGGACGCTGGGCGAGCCGGTCGGCGCCACGGTCGGGTTGCGTGTCCGCTTCGGCTCCAAGGTCTCGGCCCGCACGCGCATCGAGGTGGTCACCGAGGGCATTTTCACCCGGATGATCCTGGACGACCCGGTCCTGACCGGCGTCTCCGCCGTGCTGTTCGACGAATTCCACGAGCGCAGCCTCGATGCCGATCTCGGTCTTGCGCTGGCGCTCGACGCGCAGGGTGGCCTGCGCGAGGACCTGCGCATCCTCGTCATGTCGGCAACGCTCGACGGCGCGCGCGTGGCGAAACTGCTCGGCGCGGCTCCCGTGGTCGAAAGCGCCGGCCGGGCCTTTCCGGTCGAGACCCGTTTCACCGGCCGGGATCCGGCCGCCCGCCTCGAGGACGAGGTGGCCCGGGTGGTGCGCCGCGCGCTCGCCGAAGAGCCGGGCTCCGCCCTGGTCTTCCTGCCCGGCACCGCCGAGATCCGGCGCGTCGCGGACCTCCTGACCGCGACGGTCAAGGACCCGGCCGTCGACATCGTGCCGCTTTATGGCGCGCTCGACCCGCGCGAGCAGGACCGCGCCGTCGAGCCGGCCTCGGCCGGCCGGCGCAAAGTGGTGCTGGCGACCTCCATCGCCGAGACCTCGCTGACCATCGAGGGCGTGCGCATCGTGGTCGATTCGGGCCTTGCCCGCGTGCCGCGCTTCGAGCCGGATCTCGGCCTGACCCGGCTCGAAACCGTACGGGTGTCGCGCGCTGCCGCCGACCAGCGCCGTGGCCGCGCCGGCCGCACGCAAGCCGGTATCTGCTATCGGCTCTGGGACGAGGCGCAGGAGGGCTCGTTTCCGGCCTATGCCGCGCCGGAGATCCTCGCCGCCGATCTTTCCTCGCTGCTGCTCGACTGCGCCTCCTGGGGCGTCACCGATCCGCTCACCATGGCCTTTCTCGATCCGCCGCCGAAGCCGGCGCTGGCCGAAGCGCGCGCGCTGCTCGAAAGCCTCGGCGCGCTCGAACCCGACGGCCGGATCAATGCCGAGGGCCAGCGGCTGCGCGCCTTGCCCTTGGCGCCCAGGCTCGCCCGCATGGTGGTCGATGCGGCGCGGCGCGGCGAAGGCCGGATCGCCGCCGATCTGGCGCTGCTGGTTTCCGAGCGCGGGCTCGGCGGCGACGATGTCCATCTCGGTCACCGGCTCGACCGGCTGCGCTCCGACCGTGGCAAGCGCGCCGATGAGGGCCGGCGCATGGCCGCCGGTTGGCTGAGGGAGGTCAATGCCGCGCGGGACGAAGGATCCGGACCCGCGCGCGCTGGCGCCGTCCTGGCGCTGGCCTTCCCCGATCGCATCGCCAAGGCGCGTGGCCGCGACGGCGAGTTCCTGCTCGCCAATGGCCGCGGCGCGGCGGTCGATGCAGCCTCGCCTCTGGCGCGCGAGCCCTTCCTGGCGATCGCCGAGATCGGCGGCATCGCCGCCCGCTCGCGCATCTTTTCCGCCGCGCCGATTTCACTCGCCGAGATCGAGGAGGGTTTCGCCGACCGTATCGCGACACGCGAAGAGGTGGTGTTCGACAAGCCGGCGGCGGCCCTGCGCGCCCGCCGTGCCCGCCGTCTCGGCGCCATCGCGCTTGGCGTCGACACGCTGGCCGTGCCGCTGAACGAGGCGAGCGCGATGGCTCTCGCCGAGGGCATCGCGGCGCTCGGCATCGACCGGCTGCCCTGGTCGAAGGCCCAGCTCGCCACCCGTCACCGGGTCGCCTTCCTGCGCCGCGTGGATGAGAGCTTTCCCGATCTCTCCGACGAGACCCTGGCCGCGACCGCCGGCGAATGGCTGCCGCAGCACATTCTCGGCAAGACGGCGCTCGCCCAGATCGGCGCCGACGACCTCGGCGTGGCGCTCGACCAACTGGTGCCCTGGGACGTCAAGCGGCGGATCGAATCCGACCTGCCGTCGCATTTCGACGCGCCCTCGGGCCAGCGCCACCCGATCGATTACGAGGGCGAGGAGCCGACTTTGTCGATCCGCGTCCAGGAGCTGTTCGGGCTCGCGGTTCACCCGAGCGTCGCGCGGGGAAAGATCCCGCTGGTGGTCGAGCTCCTGTCGCCGGCGCATCGGCCGGTGCAGGTGACGCGCGACCTGCCGGGTTTCTGGAAGGGCTCCTACCAGGCGGTGAAGAGCGAGATGAAGGGGCGCTATCCGCGCCACCCCTGGCCGGACGACCCGGCCGCCGCCACGGCGACCCATCGGGCCAAGCCGCGCGGCACCTGAGAGAAGGGCTTTAGCGCCCTGTTCGTTCTGGCCGGCCTTGGGTCGGCCATCCCGCCCTGCCCTCGATGACGCGCGTCAACCCTCTCCCACGCAGGCGTGGGCGAAGGTTGACGCGCGTGTTGGCCGGCCAAGACGACGGGGCGCTTCCAGTGAAAAGCTGCTTCGCCCGTTCGGCGGGTTGCATTCGCCGGGACCATTTCCGACAAAGGTGGCCATCCTGGAGGTCGCCATGCCCGCGTCGCGAATGTCCCGTTCGGTCGAGCTCATCGAGGTCGCGCCGCGCGACGGCCTGCAGAACGAGAAGGTTCAGGTCTCGACCGCCGACAAGATCGCGCTGATCGAGCGCTCCTTCGCCGCGGGGTTCAAAAAGGTCGAGGTGACCAGTTTCGTCAATCCGAAGCGGGTGCCGCAAATGGCCGATGCCGAGGCGGTCATGGCCGGCATCCTGCCCCGCTATGCCGACCGCACGCTGGTCGGCCTGGCGCTCAATGTGAAGGGCGCCGAGCGGGCGCTGGCCGCCGGCTGCAACCAGATCAATTATGTCTGCGTCGCCAGCGAAACCTTCGCGCAGAAGAACCAGAACGCCACCACGGCGGAGCTGGTGGCCGGCGCCGGTGAGGTGGCGCGCCTGGTCAAGGCGGCCGGCAAGCCGCTGGCCATTTCGATCGCCACCGCCTTCGGCTGCCCGTTCGACGGCGAGGTGCCGGTCGAGCGGGTCATGGCGATCACCGCTGAGGTGCTGCGCCTGGACCCCTATGAGATCGGCTTTGCCGACACGATCGGCTGCGGCGTGCCGAGCCAGGTCACCGACATGCTGGCGCGCGCCAAGGCGCTGTCGGCGACGGTGAAGCTGCGCTGCCATTTCCACGACACCCGCAATACCGGCGTCGCCAATGCCATTGCCGCGGTGGCGGCCGGTGTCGACTATCTCGATGCCTCCGTCGGCGGGGTCGGCGGCTGTCCCTTCGCGCCCAACGCGACCGGCAATGTCGCGGCGGAGGACCTCGTCTACAGCTTCAACCGCATGGGCATCGCCACCGGGCTCGACATCGACAAGCTGATCGATACCGCCCATTGGCTGTCGGGCGTGCTCGGCAAGCCGTTGCCGGCGGCGTTGAGCCGCGCCGGCGTGTTTCCGTCACGGGCAGCCTGACATGACCCTGTTCACCCTGGATGAACTTCATGCCGCCGCCCAACTCGTCCATGCCGTCATGCCGCCGACCCCGGCCTATGCCTGGCCGCTGCTGGCCAGGCGCTACGGCCTGCCCGTCATCGTCAAGCACGAGAACCACACGCCGATCGGCGCCTTCAAGGTGCGTGGCGGCATCGTCTATCTCGACCGGCTGAAGCGCGAGCGGCCCACGGTCAGGGGCATCGTCTCGGCGACCCGCGGCAATCACGGCCAGAGCCTGGCCTTTGCCGCCGGCCATGCCGGGCTGCCGCTCGCCATTGTCGTGCCCCATGGCAATTCGGCCGAGAAGAACGCCGCGATGCAGGCTTTCGGCGCCGAGCTGATCGAGCATGGCCGCGATTTCGACGAGGCGCGCGAGCGGGCGGCGGAGATCGCGGCGGAGCGCGGTTACGAATTCGTGCCCTCCTTCCACCGCGACCTGGTGCTCGGCGTGGCGACCTATGGGCTGGAACTGTTCACCGCCCATCCCGACATCGACGTTCTCTACGCGCCGATCGGCCTCGGCTCGGGCATTTGCGGCCTGATCAGCGCGCGCGACCTGCTCGGCCTGAAGACCCGCATCGTCGGCGTGGTCTCGCAGGATGCCGCGGCCTATGCCCTGTCCTTCGAGGCCGGCCGCGTCGTCGAGGTCAACAGCGTATCGACCTTCGCCGACGGCATCGCCGTGCGCATTCCCTCGGCCGAAGCGCTCGCCGTCATCACCAGGGGCGCGGAGCGGATCGTCAAGGTCTCCGAGGATGCCATCGCCGAGGCGGTCAGGACCTATTGGACCGATACCCATAACGCCGCCGAGGGTGCGGGCGCGGCTGCGCTCGCCGCCCTTGCGACGGAGGCGCCGGCGCTCCGGGGGCAGAAGGCCGCGGTCATCCTCAGTGGCCAGAACATCGACCGGCCGGTCATGCTCGAATTGCTCGGCGGCGGCACGCCCAAGGCCACCTGAGGGCCGGGGCGAGCCGGCGACAGGCCGCCGGCCGCCGGGTCACCGCGACAGATCGCGGCGCAGAAAATCGTTCAGCCGCTCGACCGCCGCCGTGGCTGGGGCCGGACTGCGCAGGATGCCGATCTCCAGATCGTCCAGCGGCGGCAAGCCTTCATTCTCGCCAATGATGCGCAGGGATGGCGGCACGCTGCATGCGGCAAGGCCGGCGACCGCGAGCCCGGCCTGAACCACCGCGATCAGGCCGAGCAGGCTGGCGCTGGAATAGCTTGAACGATAGGCGCGGCCGGCTTCCCCAAGGGCCCGCAGGACGTGGATGCGGGCGGCGCATCCCGGCTCGAACAGCGCGACCGGCAGGGGCTCGCCTTCCCACGCGACATGCTGCGGCGAGGCGACCCATACCAGGCGTTCGCGGCGCATCACTTCGAGCGGTTGGGTCGGCGAGCGCGTGAGAATGGCAAGATCCAGCCGCCCCTCGCTCATGGTTCTTGCCAGCGCGGTCGAGGCCTCGCAGATCAATTCCACCGTCACCAGGGGATGCTCGGCGGCAAAGCGCGCCAGTACGGGCGGCAGCAGGAAGGCGGCGTAGTCGTCCGGCACGCCGAGGCGTACCGAGCCGATCTCTTCCGCCCGGGTGACGCTGGCCCAGGCTTCATCCGACAGCTTGAGCAGCCGGCGGGCATAGGTCAGAAACCCCTCGCCGGCCTGGCTCGGGGTGACCACGCGCGGCGAGCGGATCAGCAATTGTTTGCCGACCGCCAGTTCCAGCTTTTGCATCTGCATGCTGACGGCGGACTGGCTGCGTCCGATCCGCGGCGCGGCATTCGAGAAACTGCCGCTCTCGACGACGGCGACGAAGGTTCGGAGCAGATCGAGGTCGAGGGGCAGGGCCATATTGCTATCAGAATATCAAATAGGGACGTCCAGATCTATTCGTTTGTCTGGATGGAAGCATCCTGGCTCACTGGGCGTCGGTTTCGGCGCGCAGGAGGCCTCATGCGGCAAGCAGCTTCAGTCCGGTTTCCCGCCGCCGGCCTGGCCCTGGCCATGGCGATCACCGGCACCGTCGGCGCCTTCGCCACCGAGGCGGGGCTCGATCCGGTCACCACGGTGTTCTGGCGTTGCGTCTTCGCGACGGTGTTTCTCGCAACCTGGTGCTTCTCTCGCGGTCTGCTGCCGGATCCAGGACTCGCCCCGTCGGCGCTACTCCGGGCGGCGCTTGGCGGCGTCTGCATGGTGCTCAGCTGGACCGCGTTTTTTGCAGCCTTCGCCATGACTTCGATCGCGACGGCGACCATCGTCTACCATGTCCAGCCGTTTTTCGTCGTTCTGCTCGGCATGGTCCTGCTTGGCGAGCGCGTCACCCTGGACCAGATCTTGTGGATGACCGCGGCCTTTGTCGGTGTCGTGCTGGCGAGCGGCCTGGTCGTCCCGTCCGCGGCGATCGGCACGTCATGGGCACTGGGGATCGCCATGGCTCTGGGCGGGGCGCTGCTCTATGCGGTCGCCACGATCCTGGCCAAAGGCCTCGACGGGCAGCGTCCGGAAATCACCACGCTGTGCCAGACGGCGGTCGGGATCGTCATGCTCGCGCCCTTTGCCGATCTCGGCCGGCACGTTTCGCCCGAAGCGTGGGGCTGGCTGGCCGGCATGGGCATGCTGCACACAGGCGTCGCCTATGTGCTGATGTATCGGGCCTATCCGCGCCTGACGACGCCGGTGATCGGTGTCCTCACCTTCATCTATCCGCTGGTCGCCATCGTCGTCGATTGGGTGGTCTATGCGCATCCGCTGGGATGGATGCAGGCGGCCGGCATGGGACTGATCGCGCTCGCCACCCTCGGCATCCGCCTCGGCTGGCGGTTGCCGCGGCGGCTTGCCCCTTCGGTTTGAGCCTCCTCTCAGCGCGCCCCCGCGCGCTGCGCCAGTTGCGGGTCCCACCACCAGATGTTCGGGAAGGCCGCGCCGCCATATTCGGGCATGCGCTCCGGCCGGCCGAAGCGGTTCCAGCGGGCCGTGTTGATATTGGGCGAGAACCAGGTCGGGATCATGTAGCAATAGACCAGCAGCACCCGGTCGAGCGCCTTGGTCGCCGCCACCAGCTCGGCCCGGTCCTTGGCATAGATGATCCGGTTGATCAGCTGGTCGATGGCCGGGTTCTTGATGCCGGCGCGGTTGAGCGAGGCCGGCCGGTCGGCGGCTTCCGAGCCGAAGAAATCGCGCTGTTCGTTGCCGGGCGACAGCGTCTGCGGATAGCTCGAGACGAGGGCCTCGAAGCGCCGCTCGTTCATCCGGTTGATATATTGGGCGGTGTCGATGAGGCGTGGGGCCAGCTCGATGCCGAGCCGGTCGAGCGCCGTCTTGTAGGCGAGCGCCACCCGCTCGAAGGTCGAGCCGTTCATCAGCAATTCGATCCGCAGCGGCTGGCCGCTCCTGATCTCGACCATCCGCCGGTTGCGCACCTCGTATCCGGCTTCCCGCATCAGCCGCGTCGCCTCGCGCAGATTGGCCCGCTGGGCATCCTGGCTGCCATTGACCGGATTGGCGTAAGGCGTGGTGAACAGTTCCGGGGGCACCTGCGCGCGCACCGTCTCCAGGATCTCCAGCTCCTGGCCGGTCGGCAGGCCGCGGGCCGCCAGTTCCGTGTCCTCGAAGAAACTCGCCGAGCGCCGATAGGCGCCGAACATCAGGTTGGCGTTCATGCTCTCGAAATCGAACATCAGGTTGAGCGCCCGCCGCACCCGGACATCGGCGAATTTCGGCAGGCGCAGATTGAGGATGATCGCCTGCATGCCGGCGGGCGTGCGGTCGACGAAGGTCTCGAGCTTGACCCGGCCGTCGCGCGCCGCCGGAAAATCATAACCGGTCGCCCAGTAGCGGGCGGTGTTCTCCGTGCGAAAATCGACCTGGTCGGCCTTGAAGCCTTCGAGCTCCACCGTGTCGTCGCGATAGACCTCGAAGCGCAGCTCGTCGAAATTGTGCTGGCCGACATAAACAGGCAGGTTCTTGGCCCACCAGTCGGTCACGCGCTCCATCACGACATTGCGGCCGGCCTCGAAGCTCTTGACGCGATAGGGGCCGCAGCCGAGCGGCGGCTCCAGCGATGTCTGCGAGATGTCGCGCTTGCGCCCCTGCGCGTCCGTGCCCTCCCACCAATGCCGCGGCAGGACCTGCAGCTGGCCGACGATATGCGGCTTCTCGCGATTGCCCGGACCATCGAAGACGAAGGTCACTTCGCGTTCGGCGGTTTTCTCCACCCGCACCACGTTGCGATAATAGAAGCCCATGCGCGGGTCGTTCTTCTTGATCTGCTCCATGCTCCAGATCACGTCCTCGGGCGTGATCGGCTGGCCGTCGTGCCAGCGCGCCTTGGGGTGGATCCGATAGGTCGCGGACGAGAAATCGTCCGGATGGCGCGCCGCGTCGGCGATCGCCCCATAGGAGGTCGAAACCTCGTCCAGGCTGTCCTCGAACAGCGGCATATAGACGAGGCCGGCGATCGGCGGCGCCGCCCCGCGCGGCAGGATCAGGTTGAAGCTGTCGAAGGCGCCGTCGATCGACAGGCGGACCACGCCGCCTTTCGGCGCCTGCGGATTGACATAGTCGGTGTGCTTGAAATCCGGTCCGTAACGCAGCGCCCCCACCAGCGACAGGCCGTGCCGCCAGGCCGGAACATCTGCCGCCCGGGCCTTGCCGAGGCCGGCCAGCAGGCCGAGTGAAAGGGCGCCGAAGGCGCGTCGGGAGGTCGGCATGATGGATCACATCCCCGGCTGGAACTGGTCCGGCCATCATAACCGGTGACGGTGCGACCGAAAGTCCGCTTGAATCTCGGCGGCCCGCACCACAGCTAAGGAGCCTGCCTGGATTTCTCACGCCGGAGACGGCCGGCGCCGGCCGGTGCGAGACTTCGGGGCCAAGGGGAGACCGATGATCCGGTTGCGCTGGCTGATCCTGGGAGTGATCGCACTTCCTTTCGTCGAATTCGCCGCCTTCTGGTGGGTTGCGGGGCGTATCGGTTTCCTGACCGCGCTTGTCAGCGTCATCGCCACTTCGGTGCTCGGCATCATGATCCTGAAGGGCGGCGCGCGGCTGCTGTTTACCCAGCTCGCCACCGGCAGGGTCGTGCTCCTGAACGCCGGCGCTGCGCGCAGCGGCATGCTCACCGCGCTCGCCGGCCTGCTGCTGGCCATTCCCGGCTTCGTCACCGATCTCATCGCGGTCGCCCTGCTGCTGCCGGCATTCAAGGCCTTGTTCTTCGGCACGCGGGAAATGGCGCCGCGCGGACCGAGCCGGACACCGCCGCCGCCCGGCGTGCTCGACCTCGAGCCCGGCGACTGGCGCGAGGAGACCGAGGCGGCACGCGCGCGCCGCGGGCCTCGCCGCATCGACCGGGAATAGCCGCGGCCGTACCGATCACGTTCTTGCCGGTTCTGGCCGCCCGTGCTAGCGAGCGCGCCAATCATGCATTCCCCTGCCGCGGCCGATGCGGCCTGAACGGAGACGACCCTGATGACCCCGAACGGCGGCAATGAAATGGAAGCCGCGCCTCAGCTCAACGTGCTGGCGCAGTATATCAAGGATCTCTCCTTCGAGAATCCGAACGCTCCGCGCTCGCTGATGCCGCAGCAGGAGCAGCCGGCGATCAATATCCAGATCAATGTCAACGCCAACCCGATGAGCGAGACTGAGTTCCAGATCGAGCTGACCATCGACGGCGACGCGCGGACCAAGGATCTGATCCTGTTCAAGTTCGAGCTGGTCTATGGCGGCATTTTCCGCATTGCCGGCGTGCCGGCCGAGGCCGTTCATCCGATCGTCCTGATCGAATGCCCGCGCCTGCTGTTCCCCTTCGCGCGCCAGATCATCGCCAATTCGACCCGCGACGGCGGCTTCCCGCCGCTCTATCTCGATCCGGTCGATTTCGCCGCGCTCTATCGCCAGCGCATCGCCGAGAACCCGCAGACCACCCCGGGCGCGCCGACGCTGACCCAGTAAGACCCGACGGGCCTGAACGGGCCGGCCGGGCTTGAAAGTCTCGTGACACGCGGAAAGCCGGGCTTCGCGCCCGGCTTTTCGTATTTTGAGGTTGATGGCATGGCGCTGATGGCATGACGGTGCGGGCATGATCTTGGATCGCGCGGCCTTCATCCGCGACAACACCCGGCTGCTGGTCGTGCCGCATGCGCCCGAGATCCGGCTGCATCTGGCCGACGAAGCGACGACGCTCTGGCAGAAGACCGAAGAAGAACTCGGCGCGATCGGGCTGCCGCCGCCGTTCTGGGCCTTTGCCTGGGCCGGCGGCCAGGCGCTCGCCCGCTATGTGCTCGATCATCCCGATAGCGTGGCGGGCAAGACGGTGCTCGATGTCGCGACCGGTTCCGGGCTGGTCGCCATTGCCGCCGCGAAGGCCGGGGCGGCTCACATCCATGCCGTCGACATCGATGCTTTCGCCGAGGTCGCGGTGGCGCTCAACGCGGCGGAAAATGGCGTCGCGATCGCGGCTTCGACCCTCGATCCGACCGGCAGCGACGACGGCTGGAACGTGATTCTGGCCGGCGACATCTGCTATCAGCGCGACATGACCGAGGCCATGCTCGGCTGGCTCGGGCCTCTCGCAGAGGCCGGCCGGACCGTGCTGATCGGCGATCCCGGGCGCACCTACCTGCCCAGGGACAGGCTTGAAAAGCTTGCCGAATATGAGGTTCCCGTGACCCGCGCGCTGGAGGACCTCGAGATCAAGCGCACCGGCGTCTGGCGGCTTATTGGCTGAGCCGCGCGGTCCGCGTTGTCTAATTGCCATGTTTTCGACTATTATAAGGTTTGTGCGCCCGTGCGGCGCGAAGCAGAGAGGATCGGACCCCTGTCCACCACCAACCTGCCGGGAACGGCGAAGAGTGCGCCGCTGACCGGGACCCCCGCGACGAGCCCCGCTCCAGCCGAGGTCCTCAAGATCGTCCTCGACACCCTTGAAGACAACAAGGCCGAGGAAGTCCAGACAATCGACCTGAAGGGCAAGACGTCCATTGCCGATGCCATGGTGGTGTCGTCGGGGCGCTCGCACCGCCATGTCGGCGCGCTCGCCGACTATCTGGTGCAGGCGCTCAAGGAGGCCGGCGTGCCGCAGGTCCGGGTCGAGGGCCTTCCGGCCTGCGACTGGGTGCTGGTGGATGCCGGCGACGTGATCATTCACGTGTTCCGCCCGGAAGTCCGCACCTTCTACAATCTCGAGAAGATGTGGTCGGCCGCGCGTCCGGCCGACCGGCTGGCCGGCTGAATCCGGAAGCCGGGCTGAGACCTCATGCGACTGATCCTGGTCGCCGTCGGCCGGGCCAAGGCCGGTCCGGAGACGGAACTCGCCGCGCGTTATCACGATCGCGCGGTGAAGGCAGGCAAGGCGCTTGGCTTTCGCGGCCTCGACGTGGTCACGCTCGACGAGAGCCGCGCGGCCGACGCCGCGCAGCGCAAGGCCGACGAGGCGACCGCCATCCGGCGCCAGCGCGCCGGCCGGCTGATCCTGCTCGACGAACGCGGCAAGAGCCTCGGCAGCGAGGCTTTCGCCGAGCGTCTCGGCCGCTGGAAAGACGCGAGCGAGGAAGCGGCGACGCTGGTCATCGGCGGGCCGGACGGTCTCGATCCGGCCCTGCACGCCGAGGCCGATCTCGTGCTGTCTTTCGGCGCCATGACATGGCCGCACCAACTCGTCCGCGTCATGGCGCTCGAACAGCTCTACCGCGCCATGACCATCCTGGCCGGCCATCCCTATCATCGGGCCTGAGCTCCGCCGGGGGCGGCCCGCGAAATCCCCCTGGCGATGACCTGATGACGATGACGAGCCCAGCCGGACAGCCGACGCGCCGATCGCCGCTCGCATCGGCGCAAATGTCGACGCGGATCGCCTTCCTCGTCGCAGGCTTCGGCCTGGCCGCCTGGGCGCCGCTGGTTCCCTATGCCAAGGCGCGGGCCGGCCTCGACGACGGCACGCTCGGGCTGCTGCTTTTGTGCCTGGGCGCCGGCTCGATCGTCGCCATGCCGCTGACCGGGACCCTGGCGGCCCGCTTCGGCTGCCGCGCCGTCATCGTCGCGGCGGGCCTGACCCTGTCCGCCGCGCTGCCTTTCCTGGCCATGGGGGCGGACCTCGCGTCGCTCGCCGCGGCGCTGTTCGTCTTCGGCGCCGGCATCGGCACCATCGACGTCGCCGCCAATATCCAGGCGGTGATCGTCGAGAAGACCAGTGGCCGCTCCTTGATGTCGGGCTTCCACGGGCTGTTCAGCGCCGGCGGCATTGCCGGCGCCGGCGGGGTCAGCCTGCTGCTCTGGCTGGGGGCTTCGCCCTTGCAGGCCATGCTGGCGGCCGCCGCGGTCGTCCTTGCGCTGTTGGCCTGGTGCGGTCCGGCCCTGCTCGCCCATGGCGGCGACGACGATGCGCCGTTCTTCGTCCTGCCCCATGGCCGGGTGGTCTTTATCGGGCTGCTCTGCTTCATCGTCTTCCTGGCGGAAGGGGCGATGCTCGACTGGAGCGCGGTCTTCCTCACCGCCTTGCGTGATGCCGATCCGGCCCATGCCGGCCTCGGCTATGCCGCCTTCGCCGCAACCATGACGATCGGCCGGCTCAGCGGCGATCGCGTCGTGCGCGCCCTGGGTGGGCCTGCGGTCATTGGTCTCGGGGGGCTGTGCGCCGCCTTGGGGCTGGGTCTCGCCATCGTCGTTCCCTCATGGACCGCCGCGCTTGCCGGTTTCGCCCTGGTCGGGCTCGGCGCCGCCAATATCGTTCCGGTGCTCTATTCGGCGATCGGTCGGCAGGCGGCCATGCCGCTGCCGCTGGCGGTGGCCGCCGTCACCACGCTCGGTTATTCCGGCATTCTGGCGGGCCCGGCGCTGATCGGCTTTGCCGCTCACGCGTCCAGCCTCGCGGCCGCCTTCGCAGGTGTTGCGGCGCTGCTGCTGGTGGTCGCCGCCAGCGCCCGCGCGGCGACCCGCTGACCGGACCTGCCATCCGACGGCGCGCGGCCGCCAGGCTGTTGCGATAACGGGGAAATCTGCCGGGCCGCCCCTTACCCTGTCATCGAAGCTTCATTAGAGTGTCATCCGTCCGTCGTTCGGCGGACCCAAGAACGGCACGGGTTTCGCCCGCCAAGCCGCATTGGCGCCTAGCTCGCGCCCTTTGGGAGGTTATCGATGTTGAATCGCCGTTTCATGCTGGCGGTTGCCGCCGCCGCCGCGCTCGTATCCAGCCCCGCCTCGGCCCAGGTCGAGATCCAGTGGTGGCATGCGATGACCGGCGCCAATAACGAGGTGGTGGTCAAGCTGGCGGAGGAATTCAACGCCTCTCAGCGCGAATACCGGGTGGTTCCGACCTATAAGGGGTCCTATCCCGACACCATGAATGCCGGCATCGCCGCATTCCGTGCCGGCAATGCGCCGCATATCCTGCAGGTCTTCGAGGTCGGCACGGCGACCATGATGGCCGCCCGCGGCGCCATCAAGCCGGTCTACCAGCTGATGCGCGACGCCAACGAACCCTTCGATCCCAATGCCTATCTGCCGGCGGTCGCGGGCTATTATTCGACCTCGCGCGGCGAGATGTTGTCTTTCCCGTTCAATTCGTCGTCCTCGGTGATGTGGTACAACAAGGACGCGTTCCGCCGCGCCGGTCTCAATCCGGACCAGCCGCCGCGCACCTGGCCCGACGTCTTCGAGGCCGCCAAGAAACTGCGTGCCGCCGGCTACGACAAATGCGGCTTCTCCTCGGCCTGGATCACCTGGCTCAACATCGAGCAGTTCTCGCTCTGGCATAACGTGCCGCTGTCGACCCGGGCCAATGGCATCGACGGTTTCGATACCGAGCTGCGCTTCAATTCGCCGCTGCATGTCCGGCACCTGCAGAACCTGATCGAGCTGCAGCGCGACAACACCTTCAGCTATTCGGGCCGCACCAATACGGGCGAGGGCCGCTTCACCTCGGGCGAATGCCCGATCATGCTGACCTCCTCGGGCTTCTACGGCAATGTCCGCGCCAATGCGAAGTTCGAATGGGCCAATGCGCCGATGCCCTATTATCCCGATGTCGCGGGCGCGCCGCAGAACTCGACGCTAGGCGGTGCCTCGCTCTGGGTCATGGGCGGCAAGCCGGCGGCCGAATATACCGGCGTGGCGCGCTTCTTCACCTTCCTGTCGGATGTCGACCGGCAGGCCAAGCTGCACACCGATTCGGGCTATCTGCCGATCACCCGTGCGGCCTATGCCAAGGTGAAGGCCTCGGGTTTCTACGTGCAGAACCCCTATCTCGAGACGCCGCTGCTGGAACTGACCAACAAGGAGCCGACCGAGAATTCCCGTGGCCTCAGGCTCGGCAACATGGTGCAGCTGCGCGACGTCTGGGCCGAGGAGATCGAGGCCGCGCTCGCCGGTCAGAAGCCGGCCCAGGCGGCGCTCGACGCGGCGGTCGCGCGCGGCAACACCATGCTTCGCCAGTTCGAGCGCACCGTCACGCGCTGACCGACAGGATAACCGGGGCGGGTGGCAAGCCCGCTCCGGACCGTGCCTTTGGGGGGATCATGGAAAAGCGCGTCGTCTTCGACGGCAAGTTGCTGCCCTATATGCTGCTGCTGCCGCAGCTCGCCGTCACCGCGATCTTCTTCTATTGGCCGGCGGGACAGACCGTCTGGCAGTCCTTCCAGATCCAGGACGCCTTCGGCCTGTCGACCGAGTTCGTCTGGTTCGAAAACTACCACGACCTCTTGTCCAAGGCCGACTATTACCGGTCGATGGTGACGACGCTGATCTTCTCGGGCCTCGTCGCCTTCCTGTCGCTGTCGCTGTCGCTTTATCTCGCCACCCAGGCCGACAAGCAGATCCGCGGCACCGGCGCCTACAAGGCGTTCCTGATGTGGCCCTATGCCGTCGCGCCGGCGATCGCCGGCGTGCTCTGGCTGTTCATGTTCCAGCCTTCCCTCGGCCTGGTCAGCCAGGCGATCCGCGCGCTCGGCTTCAATTGGAACCCGCTGCTGAACGGCAATCACGCCATGACGCTGGTGGTCATGGCGGCGACCTGGAAGCAGATCAGCTATAATTTCCTGTTCTTCCTGGCCGGCCTCGCCGCTATTCCGAAAAGCGTCATCGAGGCGGCGGCGATCGACGGCGCCCGGCCGATGCGCCGGTTCTGGACCATCATCTTTCCGCTGCTGTCGCCGACCACCTTCTTCCTGCTGGTGGTCAACGTCGTCTATGTCTTTTTCGACACGTTCGGCATCATCGATTCGACCACCGGCGGCGGCCCGGCCAAGGCCACCGAGACCCTGGTCTACAAGGTCTATTCCGATGGCCGCCTGGGCGGCGATCTCGGCGGTTCGGCGGCCCAGTCGGCGATCCTGATGATCATGGTGATCGGGCTGACCGCCATCCAGTTCCGCTATATCGAGCGCAAGGTCCAATATTGATGGTCGAGCGCAAGAGCTTCCTGGATTTCCTGCCGCATCTGATCCTGCTGATCGGCATCGCGATCGTCGCTTTCCCTGTCTATGTGGCCTTCGTCGCCTCCACCTGGGACGCGACGACGATCTCCAACGGCCAGATGCCGCTCTGGCCGGGGCCGCATTTCCTGGAGAACTACTACAAGACCATTTTTGTCGGCACGGCCTCGTCGACCCGCGAGCCGGTCGGCGGCATGATGCTGAACAGCCTGATCATGGCCATGGTCATTGCCATCGGTAAGATCATGATCTCGATCATCTCGGCCTTCGCCGTGGTCTATTTCCGCTTTCCGTTCCGGATGGCCGCCTTCTGGATCATCTTCATGACCCTGATGCTGCCGGTCGAGGTGCGCATCTACCCGACCTACAAGGTCGTCGCCGATCTCGGCCTGCTCGACACCTATACCGGCCTGACCGTGCCGCTGATCGCCTCGGCGACCGCCACGCTGCTGTTCCGCCAGTTCTTCATGACCGTGCCGGACGAGCTGGTCGAAGCCTCCAAGATCGACGGCGCCAGTGCCATGCAGTTCTTCAAGGATACGCTTCTGCCGCTGTCGATCACCTCGATCGCGGCCATGTTCGTCATCCAGTTCATCTATGGCTGGAACCAGTATCTCTGGCCGCTCCTGATCACCACGCGCGACGACATGCAGACCATCGTCATCGGCATCAAGAAGATGATCGTCACCCAGGATGCACTGACCGAATGGCAATTGGCCATGGCGACCGCCATTCTCGCCATGCTGCCGCCGGTCTTCGTCGTGGTGGTCATGCAGAAGCTCTTCGTCAAGGGCCTCGTCGAGACGGAAAAATGAGGACATATCGATGAGCGAGGTCATTCTCGACCAGGTCCGCAAGGTCTATGCCGGCGGCGTCGAAGCCGTGAAGGGCATCGACATCAAGGTGCCGACCGGCGCGATCTGCGTGCTGGTCGGGCCGTCCGGCTGCGGCAAGTCGACGCTTTTGCGCATGATCGCCGGGCTGGAGACGATCACCGACGGCACCATCACCATTGGCGGCGTCGTCTGCAACGCACTGGAGCCGGCCGAGCGCGACATCGCCATGGTGTTCCAGAACTATGCGCTCTATCCGCATATGAGCGTCTACGACAACATGGCCTATGGCCTGCGCAATCGCGGCACGCCCAAGCCGGAAATCGACACGCGCGTGCGCGAAGCCGCGCGCATCCTGGAAATCACGCCGTTTCTGGACCGCAAGCCGCGCGCGCTCTCCGGCGGCCAGCGCCAGCGCGTCGCCATGGGCCGCGCCATCGTGCGCAAGCCCAAGGCCTTCCTGTTCGACGAGCCCCTGTCCAATCTCGACGCCAAGCTGCGCATGCAGATGCGCGTCGAGATCAAGAAACTGCAGCGCGCGCTCGGCACCACCTCCGTCTATGTCACCCATGACCAGCTCGAAGCGATGACGCTCGCCGATATCCTGGTGGTGATGAGCAAGGGCCATGTCGAACAGGCCGGCAGCCCGCTCGAACTCTATGAGCGGCCGGCGACGACCTTTGTCGCGACCTTCATCGGCGCGCCGCCGATGAATCTGATCAAGGTCGGGCAGGGTTCTGGCGGCCCGACCCTTGCCGGCCTCACCGGCGGCAAGGGGCTCGCCGTGCCCGCCGGTGGTGCGTTGCTCGGCATCCGCCCGGAACATCTCGTTGTCGCCAGCGGGCCGGTTCCGGACGATGCGGTCGGGCTCACCTTCCCGGTCTCGGCGGTCGAGGCGGTCGGCGCCGAGACCTTCGTTTATGGCCCGCTCGACGGCACGGGCGCGGAAATCATTGCTCGCCTGCCGGGCAAGGCGCTGCTGGCGCCGGGCACGATGATCTCGGTGATGGCGCTCGCCGAGCACCTGCACCTGTTCGACGAGGCGAGCGGCAAGCGCCTCTGACGGCCCCCGGCCTCGCCGCCTGGGCGCCTGATCTTGAACCTGGCGGCCACGACCTCCATATTCACTGTGCCGCGGAACGATCCGCGGCGCTGGGCGCCTTCGGGGCCCGGCCGATGTCGCTCAGTCGAGGACTTCGACCATGTCGCGTGTGCCGTCTCTTTCGTCGCCGTTTCTGCTCGGTTTTGACCAGCTCGAGCGTGTGCTCGACCGGGTCACCAAGGCGGCCGACGGTTATCCGCCCTACAATATCGAGCGGATCGCCGCGGATGCCGGCCTGCCGGACCGGCTTCGGATCACCCTGGCTGTCGCGGGTTTCACCCGGGATCAACTGGATGTGACGGTGGAAGAAAGCCAATTGACCATTCGCGGCCGTCAACAGGACGACGGCGAGGGCCGGACCTTCATCCATCGGGGTATCGCGGCACGGCAGTTCCAGCGCGTCTTCGTGCTGGCGGATGGCATGGAAGTGATGGGAGCGGACCTGAAGAACGGGTTGCTCTCGGTTGATCTTGCCCGCCCGGAGCCTGAACGGATCGTGCGGCGCATTGATATCGCGGCTCACGACTGAGCCTTGTTCGACCTGCCTATGGAGGAGGTTTGACCATGAATATGATGATGACCCCTGAACTTCTCGCCCAGCTCGGCCTGGCCAAGGTCGCTTATGTCAAGGCGATCCGCTCCGACGACATGGCCCGGATGTTTCCGCAGGCCCCGCCGCTGCCGCCCGGCCTCGACCTGTTCGCCCTGATTTCCGCCGACGGCTCGCCGATCATGGTGACCGACCGCCGCGAGGAAGCGGTGGCGGGAGCCTGGCAGAACGAGCTCGAAACCGTCAGCCTGCACTGATCCGCAAGGTCCCGGCGCCCGGGCCCGCCGGGCGTCCACGCCGTCGATGAACCGGCGGCGGTCCGGCCGGCTTGCGTCGGGCGCCCGCCTCGGACGATCAGGCGGCGGCGGTCAGTGGGCCTTGGCCGACTTGCCGCGAACCTGCCAGAACCGCAACACCCGCAGCGCGGTGTTGGTGGTCAGCTTGTCATAGCTCTCGCGCGCCAGTTCCAGCGCCGCCGGGGCCATGGTCGAGCCGTTCGGACGAACCTTCAGCACGTGTTTGACCGCGGTCCAGGACAGTCCGGCCGCGCGCGCCAGGATCAGGATCGGGTCGGCGCGCTCGCCGAGGAACAGCCGTTCCACCATGTCCATCGGCACGCCGCACAGCACGGACAGCGTGCAGACGGTTTCTTCGAACTTGCCCTGCTTGGCATAGGCCTTCAGCTCGGTCTCGCCGAGCTTGCCCTTGTGATGCAGCCCGACGATCGCCCGGTGAATGGCTGTATAGTCGCTCAGCTCCTTGCTGGAGCCCACCGCGATCCGGTCGGCGACGCCGGCGAGCGCGGTGCGCACCTGGGCGCGGTCCTTGGCGGCGGTGGAGGCCAGCAGGCGCTCCTGGACCCCTTCCCTGGCGCTCGCCAGGATCACCCGGAACAGATAGGGTGGAATGTCCTTGCGCAGCCCGATACATTCGGCGAGCACGTCGTCATCCTTGGCGCGTGACACCAGCGCACTATAGCCCTCGGTCGAGAAGGTCGCGCCGTCATTGGCGGCCACCGTCAGCGCGACCTTGCCGTTGCCGCGCTTCACCAGCACGTCGGTGACCCGCTCCGAGACTTTCGGGCGGCAGGCGATCGCCTCCATATGGTCCTGGCTCTTGGTCTCCGCGATATCGGCGAGCAGGCTGTCGTCCAGCTGGGCCGCCAGCAGCAGCACCGGGCGGGCGACGTCGATCTCGTCATCCTGGGCCAGGCTGCGCAGCATGATGGGCGGGGCGTTCGGGACCGGCGCCAGGCGTTCGGCCAGTTCCTGGCGGACGGCCTTTTCCATCGCGGTGGAGAGCCGCACGATGACATTGTCGAACAGCGCGATCTGCGTCTGCGTATAACGCGCCGCATCGCCGAGGAAGAGATCGGTGACCTTTCGAAGCGTCTCCACCCGCCGGTCGCTCGGACCGCGGGCGATGACATGTTCCAGTTCTTCGATGATCGTCGCGGCCGCTGCCATCGACACCCCAATCCCAGATCTATCCGACGATGCGTTTCCGGCCCGGAGACTAAGGCGGCGCCATTAAGAAGAGGTTTCGCTAACGTTGCGTAATGTGGAAAACTGCCAAATGAGCCTTCAGTCGCCTGATTTGGCCCGGATTCGACCCTTCCCGAGCGGGGGCGGCGTGCCGTTTTCCACCACCGTCACGACTTCGTAAAATTACCTTGGAAGGGCGCTTGATGCTGCGGTGGAAATGTGCGAGACACGCGCTCCGCAACGAAGGCCTCTCGGCCCGCGCTGCTCCGGCCCTCCTCGGAGGGCCTCCTGGCGGATACCCCAAGATCCGTCCGAGCGTCCAACAGGGACGTGTGGGGCCATAGCTCAGCTGGGAGAGCGCTTGAATGGCATTCAAGAGGTCGGCGGTTCGATCCCGCCTGGCTCCACCAAATACCCCTCGGGAAAAGATAATCTGACGAGGGCTGCGGTTATCACCGTGGCCCGATGGCTATGATTGTTTGGCTGGACGGGTGCAGCGAAGAATGTCGCATGCGCTTTGGGCGGCGAACATCCGGTCGATCCCGTCGGCCGGCGTTGTGCTGGCACAAGCGACCAGTGGCGCCGCCGCCCACTCCTGAGGGAGCATTCTCCCTCTGCGATCGGGCTGAAGGCGTCGATATCGGGGCCAAGGCGGGGAGGGCCGTGTGATGGCGGTATGGCAATCACATCGTCATGCTCGCACCACTTCGTCTTGCCCGGGCTTGTCCCGGGCATCCACGCATTTTATCCGCTCGCGGCAATCAATTCGTGGATGGCCGGGACAAGCCCGGCCAAGACGAGAATCGTCCTTGGACCGAAGGGCGCTGGATCGACCGGTTGCCCGTGCAGCACTTCTCCCTGCCGGACGCTGATCTCCGCCGATTACGGCAGCATGGCCGCCATCCGCGTGGCGCCCTCTCTCAGCCGCGGCAGGATCTCGTCGCGCAGCCGTTCCTCCGATGTCCTGAGCGCGCTGGCGCTGGCATTGAGCGAGGCGACCACCAGGCCGGCGCGGTTGCGGACCGGCACCGAGATGCCGATCATTCCTTCCTCGAGCTCTTCCCGGTTGACGGCGTAGCCGTCGGCGCCAGCCGCGGCGATGATCTTCAGGAGTTCGGCGCGCGCCGTGATCGTGTTCGGCGTCAGCTTTTCGACCTTGGTGCGGGCGAGCAGCGCTTCCGCTTCGCCAGGCGGCAGGGTGGCGAGCAGCACCCGGCCGGAGGCCGCGGTGAAGGCGGGCAGGCGCATGCCCATGGTCACCACGAAGGCCATGCGCCGCCCCGGCATGTCGGAGCGCGCGACGAAGATGACCTCGGCTTCGTCGAGCACCGAGATCGACACGGTCTCCTCGATCGTCCGCGACAGCTCGTCGAGATAGGGCTGCAGGGCCGCCCCGAGGCCGACGGATGCCAGGAAGGAATAACCGAGCCGGAGCACCCGCGTCGTCAGCTCGAACTGCTTGCCGTTGACCTTGGCGAAGCCGAGTTCGGTGAGGGTGAGGAGCAGCCGGCGGGTCACCGCGCGGTCGAGCTTGATGCGCTGGGCGACCTCGGCGACCGACATGCTGCGATGGCCGGGCCCGAAGGCCTCGATCACCGACAGGCCGCGGGCGAACCCGGTCACGAAGGTCTGGCTTTGCCGTGCGTCGCCGTCGCTCATCGATGCCCCCAGGGGCACCGGTCGCGGCCGCCCACCTTGCCTGCATAATGGGCGAGCGGCGGATTGGGCAAGCCGGATGCCTCAGGCGGGCGGCGCGCCGGCGTCGATAACGCCTAGAGCAGGATGCCGGTGAGCTTGTCGGCGCAGGCCTGCAGTTTCGGAACGATCTCGGCGATCATCCGCCGCCGATCGACCCGGCCGAGATAGGAGCTGGTATTGAGGGCGGCGACCGGCCGGCCGGCCCGGCTGCGCACCAGGACGGAGGCGCCCAGCAGGTCGAGTTCGGTCTCCTGTTCGTTCAAGGCATAACCCTGGAGCCGGGCCTCGGCGACGATGGCCACGAGCCGCGCCGGATCGGTCTCGGTATGCGGCGTCAGGCGCTCCAGCGTACTGCGCGCCAGGATGGCCTGCATCTCCGCCGGCGGCAGCGCACTCATCAGCATCCGGCCCGAGGCCGAGGCATGGGCGGCGACCGTCATGCCGGGCGTGATCGTATAGGAAATGCGGCCGGCCTCCGAACTGCCGGCAAAGGCGTCCGAGCGTGCGATGAACACCACCCGGTCGCCCGAAAGGACCGACAGCGAGACGGTATCGCCGATCTCACGCGACAGGGCGTCGAGGAAGGGCTGCGTCGCGCCGTCGAGCCCGACGGTGGCGAGATAGGAATAGCCGAGATGCAGGATGCGCGGCGTCAGCTCGTATTTGCGCCGGTCGACCGAAACGAAGCCGAGCTCCTGCAGCGTCAGGAGGAGGCGCCGCGCCACCGCGCGGTCGAGCCCCGTCTTCGTCGCCACGTCGGCAACCGTCAATTGCCGTGCGGTCGGTCCGAAGGCCTCGATGACGGAAAGCCCGCGGGCGAAGCCTGAAACGAAACGATAGCTCTTCTTCGGGTCGGCTTCGGCCATTCCTGTCCTCTTGGCGCGCAACACAGCGCGAATCCGCCACTTCTGTCGCCCTATCCGCGGACCCTAGTCGAGTTCACCGCAAGCGTCAGCGCGTGCCCGCCGTTTGACGGGCGGATTTATTTTGCTATATAACGCACAAATGAGCGCTAAGCGCTCAAAAGATCAAGCGACAGCGAGCAGCCGTCCCCTTCAGAGGAGAAGTCCCATGCTGATATCGAGGCGCGCGGTGATCCGTGCTTTGCCGGCGCTCGGCGCCGTGGGAACCCTGGCTTCAGGTCTGTCCCGTGCCCATGGGCAGGATCTCTGGCGGGTCGCTTCCGCCGCCCCCTCGACCGGCATCCTGCGCGAGCATCACGAGCGCATCGCCGTCCGGATCGGCGCGGCCAGCGGCGGCGCGGTGCAGTCGGTCTTCCAATATGTGTCCAGCGAGCAGGAGGCGCTGCAGCAGATCGCCCGCGGCCGCCTGCAGGGCGGCATCATCTCGATGATCGCGCTTGGCGCCATCGTGCCCGAGGCCGGCGTGCTGCTGACCCCGTTCCTGTTCGAGAGCGAGGCGGAGGCCGAATGGGTGATCCGCAACCGCCTGGCCGACCGGCTGCGTCCGCTGCTGGAGACGAAAGGCCTGGCGCTGGTCGGTTTCGCCGCCGGCGGCTGGGTCAATGTCGCCAGCCGGACCGCGCTGACATCGCCTGCCGACGTGCGCGGCCGCAAGATCCGCGCTTCTCCCGCGCCGGCCTCGCAGTTTTTCTGGTCGAGCCTCGGCGCCAACCCCGTGCAATTGCCGATCGGCGAATTGTTCTCGGCGCTCGAACAGGGCCTGGTCGAGGGCGCCGACCTGCCCTTCACCTTCTATGTCGCCTCGCCCGCGGCTGTCAGCACGCCGCATTACACGCTGACCCGCCACGGCTACAATTTCAGCGGGGTGGTCGTGAATCTCGCCGCCTGGAACAGGCTGCCGGCCGCGCAGAAGGCGGGGGTGCTCGCAGGCCTGCCGACGCTCGAGACCCTGAACCGCGAATTCGAGCAGTCCGAGGCCGAGCTCGCCGGGAAGTTCCAGGCTACCGGCGGCAGCATCCATGCCCTGAACGAGGAGGAGCGGCGCGGCTGGATCGCCGCCATCGCTCCTCGCCAGCAGGCTTTCGTCGGCGGCCTCGGGGCGCCCTCGGCGGCCTTCTTCGAGGCCGTCCAGACCGGCCGGCGTGATTTCGCCGCGACCCGCTCCTAGGCGCCCGGCCCATTTCCGCAACATCTCGACAAGGGGAGGCGACGTCATGGTCGCAACGGCCCGCCGCATCCTCGCGGCTTTATTCTGGCTCGAATCCGCCATCGCGGTCGCAGCTCTTCTGGCGGTGGCCATCATCCTGTTCGCCGATGTCATCGGGCGCGAACTGTTCGGCCAGGGCCTGTTCGGTGCGCTGCGCGCCGCCGTCTATGCCACCGCCATTGCCGGCCTGATCGGTTTCGGCCTGTGCACGGCGGCCGGCGCGCATATGCGGGTGAACCTGCTCGACAAGCTCCTGCCGGCCTGGCTCGAACCGTCGATCGAACGCATCGCCGACAGCCTGTCCTTCGTCATCTGCGCGGCCTTTGCTTATTGGTCGCTGCTCTATGTCGCCCAGACCTATGTCCAGAACGAGCAGGCCCTGTCGCTCGGCATGCCGGTCTGGCCGTTCCAGATCGTGCTGCCCTGGATGTTCATCTCGGCCGGCCTTCGTTACCTGATCTTCGCGGCGATCCCGGACCTGCGGCCGGCCGAACAGGAGCCGACGCCATGATGGCCGCCGCCCTTCCCGCCCTCATCGTCGGCCTTCTGGTGCTGCGCCAGAACGTCATCCTCACGGTTGCGGTGGCGGTGGCCTTCGTCCACGCCTTCCTCGCCCGCGGCAGCTCGGTCGAATATCTGGTCCAGGACCTCTGGTTCACCGTCGACCGGGAAGTCCTGCTGTCGATCCCGATGTTCATGTTCGCCGGCGTGCTGATGTCGCGCGGCAGCATTGCCGGCCGGCTGGTGCGGGTCATGGTCGCGCTGACCTCCTGGATCCCGGGCGGTCTCGGCATCGCCAGCGTGCTCGCCATGGCCGCCTTTTCGGCGATTTCCGGCTCGTCGGTGGTCACCATGCTGGCGATCGGCACGCTGATGTATCCGGCGCTCATCGCCAATGGCTACGGCAAGCACTATTCGCTCGGCATGCTCTGCTCGGGCGGCACGCTCGGCATCATCATTCCGCCGAGCATCCTGATGGTGCTCTACGGTATCACCACCAACATCTCGATCACCGACCTGTTCAAGGCCGGCTGGGGACCGGGCCTGCTGCTGACGGCGGCGCTCTGCCTCTATACCGTGGTCATCGGCTGGAGCCGCGCGACGACGCCCTTCGACTTGCGCGAATTGCTGACCGCGACCCGGACCGGGGTGACCGCCATCCTGATGCCGGTGATCCTGCTCGGCGGCATCTATTCCGGCCGCTTCACGGTGACCGAATCCGCGGCACTTTCGGTGATCTACGCCCTGCTGGTGGAGCTTGCGGTCCATCGCGAGGTCAAGCTTGGCGACATCAAGGATATCGCGGTCGAAACCGTCAAGCTGCTCGGCAACATGCTGCCATTGCTGGCGGTCGCCGGCAGCCTGAACGTCATCCTCGACTATGAAGGCGTGCCGAAGGCGCTGGTCGACATGGCCCAGACGGTGGTCCACGACCCCTGGGCGATGATCCTCGCCATCAATGTCCTGCTGCTGATCGCCGGCGCCCTGATGGACGAGGGCTCGGCCATCGTCATCTTCGCGCCGCTGATCGCCCCGCTCGGCGCGGCCTATGGTTTCGACCCCATCCACTTCGCCATCATCGTCATCGTCAACCTGCAGGTCGGTTATGTCGCGCCGCCGGTGGCGATCAACCTGATCGTGGCGACCGCGGCCTTCAAGGAAAGCTTCGGCCTGATCTGCCGCGCGGTCATGCCGTTCATCGCCATCATGCTGGCGGTGCTCGCGGTCACGGTGCTCGTGCCCAGCCTGTCGCTGGTTTTCGTCAAATGACCAGCATGCCGGTTCCGGCCGGTCCGGCCGGTCCTGCGCTGACCGATCTCGGCCTGGTCGAGACCGCCCGCCTGATCGCCGCGGGTGTGCTCGATCCGGTCGCGGTTCTCGACGCGCATCTCGCCCGCATCCATGCGCTGGACGGCGAGCTCGGCGCCTTCGTTCACCTGGCGGAGACCGAGGCTGGCCAGGCCGCGATCACGGCACGGCTGGCGGTGCAGGGCGGCGGGCCGCTCGGTCCGCTTCACGGCGTGCCGATCGGCATCAAGGACATTATCGACGTCTTCGGACAGCCGACGCGCTATGGCGCGCCGGCGCGCTCCGGCGAACCGGCTGCGGCGGATGCCACGGTTGCCGCGCGGCTGAGGGCGGCGGGCGCGCTGCTGATCGGCAAGCTTGCGACCTACGAGCTCGCTTTCGGGACGGTCGAGCCGGATCGCCCGATACCGGGATTGAACCCGTGGAATCCGGCACGCTGGACCGGCGCCTCGTCGAGCGGTTCGGCGGTTGCGGTAGCGGCCGGCCTCGTGCCGGCGGCACTCGGCACCGACAGCGGCGGATCGGTCCGCGCGCCGGCGGGCTTTTGCGGCGTCGTCGGTTTCAAGCCGAGCCAGGGCCGGATCCCGCTCGACGGCATCACGCCGCTCGCGCCGTCGCTCGACCATTGCGGCCTGTTCGCCCGCTCGGTCGAGGATGTCGCCGCCCTGTTCGCGGTGCTTGCCGATCCCGTGGATGAACCGGCTCCGCCGCCTCGGGACGGCGTGCCGCGCATCGGCCTGCCGATGTCCTGGCTCGCCGGCGCGCCGCCTGTCGATCGCGAGACCGACCTGGCCTTCAGCCGCGCGGTCGATCGGCTTCGCGATCTCGGCGCCGTGGTGCGGGAGGTCGCCTTGCCGCCGCTCGGCGATTATCACGCCGCCTGTTTCGCCATTCTCATGGATGAGGCGATGGCGGTTCACGGCGAGGCGCTGGCGGCCCGTCCGGACCTGTTCGGCGCGACGTTCAGAAGCCGGCTGCGCGATGGGCCGGCGCGCCTGCCGATCTCGGCCGCCCAGGCGCGTGGCCTCAGGGTCGAACTCACCGCCGCCCTCGACCGCGGCTTCGAGGGTCTCGACATCCTGGTGACACCGACCTCGGCGAGGCCGGCGCCACATCTGTCGTCGCTGTCGACGCTCGGCTTTCTCGATCATCCGCAATTCACCGCTCCGGCCAATCTCGCCGGACTTCCCGCCCTGTCCCTGCCCTGCGGCCTGAGCCGCGACGGCATGCCGATCGGGCTGCAGATGATGGCGCGGCACGGTGGCGACGCGCTCTTGCTGCGCGCCGCCGGCCTGTTCCAGGACGCGACCCCATGGCATCGGGCCCGTCCCGTCCTGGCGCCTCGGCCAGGCTGACTGCCGCGCTCAGCCGGCCGGACCGAGATCGAAAAAGGCGATCTGCATGGCGACCTGGGCGTCCGACATGGCAAGCCCGGTCTGGATGCGGCAGCCATGGGCGCGCGCCGCCTTCAGCAGCGGCGTCTCCACCGGCTCGGTGACGACATCGGCGACCAGCGCGTCGCGCGGCAGGCTGGCGGGATCAAAGGGCAGGCGTCCATCCGCGCCCATGCCGACCGGACTGGCATTGATCGCGAGCTGGAAGGCGCCGAGATCCGCCCCGACATCGGTGCTGAACCGGTCCGTGACGCCGGCCGCTTCGGCCAGCGCGACCAGCGCCGCGCGCTTGGCGTCGTCGGGTTCGTGGAAGGCGATGCGCTGGACACCGGCCTCGGTCAGGCTGAGCAGGAGGGCACGGCCGACCGCACCGGCACCGAACACCACGGCGTTTCTGGCGGCTGGATCGAAGCCGCTCTTGGCGAGCGCCTTCAGGAAGCCCGGACCATCGCTCATGTCGCCGGCGAGCCGGCCATCGGACCGGCGCCGGATCATGTTGACGGCGCCGAGCAGACGGGCCCGGTCGGTCAGGTCGTCGACGAGGCCGGCGCAGGGCATCTTGTGCGGCACGGTGACGATGCAGCCCGGTGCATTGTGCCAGCCGCGCAGCGCCTTGATGAAGTCCGGCAGTGCCGCGGGCGCGAGGTCGACCGGCACCAGCACGGCATCGACGCCGGTGCGGCGGAATTCCGGATTGAGCGTCACAGGCGAGCGGACCTGGGCGATCGGGTGGCCGACAATAGTCAGGACGGTCGTCCGGCCGGACAAAGCGGGGGCGGGCGGAAAGGCGGTTTCGCTCGGCATCGGAATTTCCTCTTGTGCGCAGAACGCACGTTTGTATATATATCGCACAAATACGCTTCTAGCACGACAAGCGAAGCGGCAACAATGCAGCGGCCGCATGGAAACATCGGCGGCCGGCGAAAGAGGTTCATGACATGCGGACGGACGTGCTTGTTGTCGGCGGTGGTCTGGGCGGGGTTTCGGCGACGCTGGCGGCGGCGCGTCTCGGCCGCCGGGTCGTCCTGGTCGAGGAGCTCGACTGGCTGGGCGGCCAGCTGACCGCGCAGGGCGTGCCGCTCGACGAGCATCCCTGGGTCGAGCTCGATGTCGGCTCACGCAGCTATTCGCGCTTCCGCCGGCAGATCCGCGACTATTATCTGACCCACTATCCGGTGACGGCGGAAGCCCGTGCCCGCGTTCCCTTCAATCCCGGCATGGGCAATGTCGGCACGCTTTGCCACGAGCCGAAAGTGGCGGTCCGGGTCATCGACGACATGCTGGCGCCCTATGAAAGCGCCGGGCGCCTGACCGTTCTGCGCCGGCATGCGGCGGTCACTGCCCATCGCGACGGCGACCGCATCACCGGCCTGACCTTTCGCAACCTCGAGACCCGTGGGCTGATCGACATCGAGGCCGTGCTGGTGGTCGATGCCACCGAAACCGGCGAGCTTCTGGATCTCGCCGGGGTCGAGCATGTCATCGGCGCCGAATCGGCCGCCGAGACCGGTGAGCTTCACGCCTTGCCGGTGGCCGATCCCATGGACCAGCAGGCGCTCACCTGGTGTTTCGCCATGGATCATTTGCCGGGTGAAGACCACACCATCGCGCGTCCGGCGCGTTATTCCGAGTTCCGCGACCTGAAGCTCGATTTCTGGCCGAACCGGCAATTCGACTGGACGGTCAGCAACCACGTCACCCACCAGCCGCTGAAGCGCGCCTTGTTCGCCGGCGACAGCGACGAGGATTATCTGTTCGACCTCTGGCATGCCCGCCGCATCGCCTGCCGGCGCAGCTTCGAGCCGGGCACCTATGCCAGCGACATCACCCTCGCGAACTGGCCGCAGATGGATTACTGGCTGAAGCCGGTCATCGGCGTCTCGCCGGAAGCGCGTGACGCGGCGCTCGAAGAGTGCCGCCAGTTCAGCCTGTCCTTCCTCTACTGGATGCAGACCGAGGCGCCACGCCACGACCGGGGCTACGGCTATCCGGGCCTGCGTCCACGCGGCGACGTGCTGGGCACCGCGGATGGCCTCGCCAAGCAGGTCTATTACCGTGAGGGCCGGCGCATCAAGGCCGAGTTCACGGTCAGGGAACAGCATATCGGCGTTGCCGCGCGGCCGGGCGCGACCGCGGCCGAGAGCTTCTTCGACAGCGTCGGCATCGGCGCCTATCGCATCGACCTGCATCCGCCGACCACACGCGCCCGCGATACCGTGGACATCGACAGCTATCCCTTCGAGATACCGCTCGGCGCGCTCATCCCGGTGCGCGTGGAAAACCTGCTGCCGGCCTGCAAGAATCTCGGCACCACGCGGATCACCAGCGGTGCCTACCGGGTCCATGTGGTCGAGTGGAGCATTGGCGAAGCGGTCGGAACGCTGGCTGCCTATGCGGTGAAACATGGCGTGCCGCCGCGCGCCGTGCGCGCCGATGCCGGGCGGCTCGCCGGCCTGCAGAGCCTGCTGGAGGATGTCGGCGCGCCGATCCGCTGGCCGCGCTTCGGCGCGCTGACGCCGGGCAGCCGGCGCGGCTACCGGCCGCCCCCGCAGCTCTAGGCCGATAGGTCCGCGATGCTCGATGGATTTGCCTATCATAGGATCGAGACCGGCGAGGCGGCGATCCGGGTCGCGCTGGCGGGCTCCGGGCCGCCGGTCCTGCTGCTGCACGGCTACCCTGAGACGCATATGGCCTGGCACCGGGTCGCACCGGTGCTGGCGCGCGACTTCACCGTCGTCGCCCCGGACCTGCGCGGTTACGGCGACAGCACCGTCGCGGCCCATCTGTCGGGGCCGGAGAGCATGGCCAAGCGCGCCCTGGCGCTGGACCAGGTGGCGGTCATGGCGAAGCTCGGCTTCGATCGCTACGCCGTGGTCGCCCACGACCGTGGCGCCCGCGTCGGCTACCGGCTGGCGCTCGATCACCCGGCAAGCGTCAAGGCCTTCGCTTCACTCACCGTCGTGCCGACCGTCGAGGTCTGGCAGCGCGTCGACATGGGCTTCGCCATGGGCGCCTGGCACTGGTTCCTGTTCGCGCAAGGTTTCGACCTGCCGGAACGCTTCATCGGCGCCGATCCCGACGATTTCCTCGACCGCACCTTGCGCAAGATGACCCGTTATCGCGACCGGCTGGCGCCGGAGGCGGTCGCTGCCTATCGCGCGGCGTTCCGGCGCCCGGCGGTACGCCATGCCATGATGAACGATTATCGCGCCGCCGCGACCATCGACCATGATCACGACAAGGCCGACCGCGCGGCCGGACGGCGGCTCGGCTGTCCCGTGCTGGTCACCTGGGAGGCCGGCCGCCACGAGACCGGCGAAACCCCCGCCGATATCTGGCGAGGCTGGGCCGACCATGTCGAGGGCGCGGCGATCGATGCCGGTCATCTGCAGGCCGAGGAAGCGCCCGAGGCGGTCCTGGCATTGCTCGTCCCATTCCTGCGTCGCAACGTCTGACGCCAGGGCCTGATCAAGAAACCAATGAGGAAACCTGTCATGTCCCGTTTCGCTGCCTCCGTCGCGGTCCTGCTGGGGCTGGCTCTGGCGCCCGCCCCGGCGCAGGCGCAGCAACCGCTCGTCAACCGCGCGATCAACCTGCATGTCGGTTTCGCCGCCGGCGGCCCGGCCGACGTGCTGGCGCGCGTGGTCGCCGAAAAGCTGCGCGAGACCAACGGCCAGACAGTGGTGGTGGTCAACCGCGCCGGCGCCGGCGGAACGCTCGCCGCTGCCGCGGTGGCCAAGGCCGAACCCGACGGCGCGAACCTCCTGCTGGTCACCAGCGGCCATGCCGGTGCCCCGGCGCTCTATCCCAATCTGAGCTTCGACAACCAGAAGGATTTCGCGCCGGTCATCGCGCTCGCCCAGTCGCCGATCGTGGTGCTGGTCAATGGCAAGTCGCGCTACCGGACCTTGCAGGACCTGCTGGAAGCCGCCCGCGCCAATCCGGGCAAGCTCAATTTCGGCACGGGTGGCGGCGGCGCCACCTTGACCGCGCTGTCGGCCATGCTGTTGCGCAAGGAGGTCGGCTTCGACGCCGTGGTCATCAATTTTCCCGGATCGGGTCCGGCCAATGTCGCCTTGATGGGCAATGTCATCGATTTTCAGTTCGACACGCTGTCGGGCGCGGTCGGGCTGTTGAATTCGGGTGATCTGAGGGCCCTGGCGGTCAGCACCGCCACGCGTTCCAGCATCCTGCCCGACGTGCCGACCGTCGCCGAAGCGGTGAGGCCCGGTTTCGACGTCACCGGCTGGTTCGGCATCCTGGCGCCCGCCGGCACCGATCCGGCTTTGGTGGCGCGCTTGAACGCGGCGATCAACACCGCGCTTGAGGCCCCCGACGTTCGCCGGAAGCTCGCCGTGCTCGGCATCGAGCCGATCGGCGGTACGCCGCAGCAATTCGGTGCGCTGATCGCCTCCGAGACCTTGCGCTGGGGCGGGCTGATCCGCGAACTGGGATTGCGCGTCGATTGACCGGCCGCGCGCGAGCGCCTCGCGTCAGCGCTGGCCCAGGGCCTCCAGCGTGGCGCGGGTGCGCTCGCCGCAAAGCCGGGCGCGCTCGACGACCGAGAGCCCGGCATGGGCGGCGACGGGCGCCTCGATGCTGAGCGGCATGCCGGCCGGCAGGGCCACGAGCAGGCCTGCAATGTCGAGTTCGCCGTCGCCCGGATAGAACCGGTCGCCCCGCGCTTCCCGGCGCAGATCATCGGGAAAGGGCGGATCGCGGCGGGCGTCGCAAAGCTGGATATAGCTGAGGCCGTCGGGGGCGAGGGCGGCGAGATCGGCGGCGCTGCCGCCCGAGCGCCGGAGGTGCAGGGCGTCGATCATGATGCCGGTGCCGGGAACCCCGGCCGCATCGATGACCGCCTGCGCGGCGGCGATCGTGTTGACTACACAATAGGGAATGAATTCGAGCCGTGTGCCGAGGCCGCAGGCCCGCGCGGTTTCGGCGAGCCGCGAGAAATTCTCGATCTGCCGGTTCGGTTCGGGGTCATGGCCGATGGTCAGCACCTGGGCCGCGCCGAGCCGGGCGGCGGTTTCGGCGATGGCCGCGAAGGCGGCGGGGTCGGTGGCCGGCGTCAGCCAGATCGCCTCGACGTCGAGGATGCCGACGCCGGTCGCCGCCATTTCGGCCAGGATCGCGCGGATCATCGCCTCGTCGCCGATGACCGGCACAATGCTGTCGGAGGCGGTGGGGGCGACGATCCTCAGGCCGGCATGGTCGAAACCGCCGGCGGCGGCGGCCCGGATCAGTTCGAGCGGCCCGGCATCGATGACGGTCAGATGCGCCAGCGACAACAGGCGCGGGGATGGGTTTGCCGAAGCGGGATGTGTCACGCGCGGCCCCTCATGCGATCAACTGCAGCAGCGTATCGGAAAGCAGCTGCGGATGGGTGACCATCGCGTCATGCGGCGCCTTCAGGCCGACATAACGCCAGGAGGCATCGGCCTTGATCCGGTTGCGCGTCTCATCGAAGAACACCATGCCGGGGTCGTCGCAGGAAATATAGGAACGCCGCGCCAGGTGACCGACGCCCTTCGGCAGCCGGATCGGCTGGGCATAGGTGCCGAATGGCTGCGCGCTCATCCGGCTGTCGAGCCAAGCGGCGTCGGCCTTGTCGGTCACGCCGAAATCGGCGGCGGTCAGCGGCGGGATGTTCCAGTTCGGATCCACGACCGCCTTGGCGTTGCGCTCGATGGTCGATTGTTCGCCGGCATATTTGTTCACCGTCTCGCCATCGAGCGGGAAGAAGGCGTCGAGCAGGATCAGATGCGACACGCGTGTCCCCAGGAGTTCGACGGCGCCGGTGACGACGAAGCCGCCATAGCTGTGGCCGACGAGCACGACGTCGTTCAGCTCCTCGTTCTCGATATGCTGCACGACGTCCTGGATGTGGGTGTCGAGCACGACCGAGCGCGACATCAGGTGCCGCCTTTCACCGAGCCCGGTCAGCGTCGGGGTGGTGACGGCGTGGCCGGCGGCTTCGAGCCGCGGCTTGATCCGCGACCAGCACCAGCCGCCGTGCCAGGCGCCGTGGACCAGCACGATGGGCGCACGCCGCGGCGCGCTCGGCTGCGCCGCCGCATCGCCCGCGAGGGCGGCCAGGCCGAGGCCGCCGGCGACCATATTGCGTCTGTTCATCGCATCATCTCCCATTGCTGTCGTTCCGGTCGGAGGAGGGGTGGTCATTTCACGAAGGACCAGTCGGTCGGCCGCATGACCACGCCGACATGGTCCTGCTCATGTTCCCGCGATTGCCGGATCCAGGCGGCCCATGCCGGAAAATCCTCGGGCCGGGATTCGGCCCGCGTCAGCGACAGCACATCGGGAAAGGACCAGAGGAGAATGACTTCGCCGCCATTGCGGAAGGCCACCTCATAGGCGCCGAGCAGGCTGAAACCATAGGCCGTGCCGATCGCCTGGCGCGCCTCGCCGAGACGGCCGAGATAGCCGGCGGCGCCGCCCGGCTTCAGGCGGATGGTCTGGTGCAGCACCACCGGCGCGCGCCGGCCGCTGCCGATCAGCGCCTCGCGCGTCGGGGTATAGTCGGTGCCGACCAGCACGCGGTCGAAGCCGCCGCTGCGCTCGCCGTACCAGCGCTCCAGCGGCTTGTGGAAGAGTTCGCGGTGGCGGTCGAAATGATGGCCGAAACCGTCCCAGCTGCCCGGGCCCTGCCAGAACGACACCATTTGCGGCCAATGCCCGGTCAGGAAGATCGGGATCCACATGGCGATCAGCTCGCCGCCGGCGGAGCCCTCGGCATTGCCCTCGCGGTGCACGATCTCCCCGAGCTGGTCGAGATAGCGGCTATGCGCGCCCGGTGCGCGCACCGGATCGAGGGTCTCGTGGAAATAGATCTGCATCGGGGCGTCCATCGCTCTTGATGTCTATTGTGCACTAAGCGCACATAAGAGCGATATACGCACAACGCAAAACGAGCTGTCAAGATCATCGACGCACCGGGACCAGCCGGCGCGCGACCTCGCGATCAAGGACGAGCCTCTCTCGCCGCTCAGACGCGGCGAACGCCCCAGGGGAACGGGCTGACACCCTCGACCATGCCGGTGAGGCTGTTGCGATAGGCCGTGCGGATCTTGAACAGGCCGAGCGGTACGACAGGCGCCTCCTGTGCCGCGACCTTCTGGATATCGCCTGCCAGCTTGAGGCGTTCCTCCTCGGTGGTGGCCGCCAGCCATTGCTGGTTCAGCGTCTCGGCAGTCCTGCTTTCATACCAGCCGAACCATCCGGCAGCGCCTTGGCCGCGCGTATAGCTGAGCATGGGCGGCAAGGTATTGCCGACCGCTTGGAACCAGGTGTGGAAAATGCTCCAGCCACCCTTGTCCGCCGGCTCGCGGCTGCCGCGCCGCTGCAGCACGGTACCCCAGTCGGTCTCCAGAAGTTCGGAATTGAGGCCGAGTTTCAACAGCGTGTCATGGGTGATCTGGCCCATCGGCCGGATCGTCGGGAAGTCCGCGGGATTCAGGATGACGATCTTTTCGCCATTATACCCCGATGCCTTGACCAGTTCGCGGGCACGGGCGAGATCCGGCGCCCCGGACATCCCGCTGTTGGCCGGCGTGACGCTATAGGGCGTGCCGCAGGGAATGGTGGTGTGGCAGGTCTGGTAGGCGGTCGGGTCGTTATCGGTGATCGCCCCGAGATAGTCGGCCTGGTTGACGGCGCGCAGCACCGCTTCGCGCAGCTTGGCGTTGTTGAACGGCGCCTGCGAACTGTTGAACCTGGCGACGCCGATATAGCCGTTCGGATCACCGTCGCCGAGGACAATGTTGCGGTTCCGCTTCAACAGCGGGACCGTGTCGGCGAGCACCTGCTCCCACCAGTCGATCTCGCCGGTCTGAAGCGCTGCGAGCGCGGTGGCACTGTCAGGCATGGCAGTCCATTCGATGCGCTCGAAATGCGCGATCTTGGCGCCGGAGGTTCGCTCAGGGCTTCCCGGGGCCGGGCGGTAGCCCGCGAACTTCGCATAGGCCGCGCGCGTGCCGGACACGAAGTCCTCGGCGAGAAAACGATAGGGGCCGGAGCCGACCATCTCGGTGATCTGCTTCAGGGGGTCCGTCATCGCCAGGCGCTCGGGCATGATGAAGGGCACGTTGGTCGCGGGTTTCGCCAGGGCGAACAACATCAGCGGGAAGGGCTGCTTGAGCCAGATGACCAGCGTCTTGTCGTCCCTGGCGATCCATTCGTTGACCGCTGCCGCGAGCAACTGGCCGAGCACGTCGCGCGCTGCCCAGCGTTTCAGGCTGGCGATGCAGTCGATGGCGCGGACCGGTGCGCCGTCATGAAAGGTCAACCCGTCGCGCAGCGTCACCGTCCAGGTCAGCTTGTCGTCGGATACGCCATGTCCCGCCGCCATTTGAGGGATGACGTTGAATTTGGCATCCAGCCCATAAAGCGTATCGAAGACGTAGAAGCCGTGGTTCTGGACGACCGCGGCGGTTGTCCAGATCGGATCGAGCGAGGAGAGACCTGCCTGCGGCACGAATCTCAGCGTTTTCTCGCGTGTCGACTGCGCGATGGCCGGCGCCACCACCGAGGCTGCTGCGACCGACAGAAGGCAACGACGGCTCAACATGGGGGTTCTCCGGGCAGGCAGAGCGATACCCCACTATCTCAGACCGGCTGGCAGGCCTTGCACAGGACCACTTTTGCCGGCGGGACCGGCCATGCCGCCCGAGCCGCGGCCGATCGGGGCCGACCGTGGCCGGCCCGTTGCACGCGGTCGCAGCCGCGCGCGGTCATGACAGCGCGTAGCGCCGGGCCAATTGCGCGATGACGAAATGGACATTGCGGGCGGTGATCTTCGACAGGCCAATGGCCAGTTTGCCGGTGTGACGTGCCGTCATGGAGTATTCGCCGACATTCCTGGCGCCCAGAATGCCACCGGGCGATCCCTGACCGCTGTGTCCAAGGCCGCCCCTGGTCGCCAGGCTCGGGATCGTGACGTGAATGCCGGGGCTATCGGAAAAGTGCTCGCCCGGTGCCAGATCGGCCTGTCGCCATGCGTCGAAAAACAGCTTCTTCCGTTCGGCCATCTTGGTTCTGACATTGTCGATATGGTCGTCCATGAAACCCCGGCCGATGAATTCGGCCATGACCGACAGGGAGCCGCTCTCGGGTGACAGGCCGAGAAACGACTGAAGGTTTTGCAGGGTATCGACGATGTCTTTCGGAGCGAGCAGAAACCCCAGCTGGTTGCGGTAGGAAAAGAATTTGCTCAGCGAGCCGACATAGATCGCGCCGCCTTGCTCGATCAGCGAATAGTAGGGGGCTCGGTTCTCGGTATAGACGCCCAGGCAGCCTTCGTAGTCATCCTCCACGATCATGATGCGATGAGCGCGCGCCCAGGCGACGACCTGCCGTTTTCGGTCGAGGCTGACCCGCGTTCCCGTCGGAAACTGAACGGCCGATGCGGTAAGGATCATTCGGACGCCGGCCGGATCGAGGTCGAACGGCAGGGGCCCCTCGGCGTCGCTGCCGACGGGGACGATGTCGAGGCCGGAAAACCGCAGGGCCGCGCAGGACATGAGATGTCCGGGGTCCTCGACGACGCAGCGTTCTCCCGGGTTTGCCAGCGCCATGCCGAGCAAGGACAGGGATGGCCACGTTCCCCTGGTCACGAGGATGTTGTCGGGATGGGCATGAACGTTGCTGGCTATCCTGAGCCGGCTGCTGACAAAAGATTTGATCTGCCACAGGGCGTCGGTCCGATGGCTGCGCAACGAGCGCGCCGCGTTCTCGGCGAGGCGCTCGGCTGCCCGCCATTGCATCATCGGAAACAGATCGGGATGGTTGTTGCCCGGCAGCAATAATGTGCCGGTCGAACGTGCGGCCTCGCGCGCGTGCTCCTGGAAGCTCGCGATCCGGCTGGAATAGCGAATCTGAGGCGCCTCGACCGTCGGCTGGTAGTCGAAATCGACGAAGGTCCCCGAGCCGTTCCGCGAGACCAGCAGGCCGTCGATCATCAGCTGTTCATAGACCGCGACGACGACGCCTCGCGAGATGCCGAGCAGTTTCGCAAGCGCCCGCTGCGAGGGCATGCGGGTATGAATCGGGATATGGCCACCGGTGATCTTGTCGCGAATTCCGGTGGTGAGCTGTCGCGTGGCCGAACCGGCCGAAAGCGGGATGCTGCGGAATATGGCGTGCATCTTTCACCGACCAGGCGCTTGACGTCTCGGGGGCATTTCACCTGCAGGCGGTCGTCCCATGCCGCAGTTTCACAGCGACCTGCCGGCCGTTGCCGCAGCCAGGTCATGTTAGGAGCCGCCTTCCGGCCGACACATGACCGGTTTCCGTTCAGCGACAAGACCAGTCGCAGGTCGTGGCGATCGTCGCGTATCGCGTAGGTGGACCAGCGGGGGCGTCAAAAGTGGTCCTGTGCGCCGCCGGTTGCCTGCGCTTCCGTGACCGCCTGCTCGTTCGACACCAAGGTGGCTCATGTCCCATGCGATATCCGCGTCCAGTACGATGCTCCCAGCCAATTCGATGTTTCCGGATGACCTCATTTTCGTGCGGCCGGACCAGCGCGAACCGGGGCCCGTCACGCGCGGCCAGGTGCGCGAAAAGGCCTTCGTCAATGACGATATCTGGGTCGGCTATTGCGACATCACCGCCCGCGACGAGCCCGGCCAATGGCATCACCATGCCAATTACGACAGCATCATGTATCTGATGTCCGGCCGCTGCCGCATCGAATGGGGCGATGCCGGCAAGTCGGCGATCATGGCGGCAGGCGATTTCGGCTTTTTCGGCAAGGGCGTCATCCACCGCGTGCAGATCATCGACGACGGCCGCTGCGACTATGTCTTCGTGCGGCTGGGCAAGGGGGAAAGCGTGGTCGCGGTCGACAATCCCGGACCGCGTGTTCGCTCGGGACCGGGTTCCGACATGTTCCCCGATGACCTCATCTTCGTGCGGCCCGACCAGCGCGAGCCAGGACCTGTCACGCGTGGCCAGTTGCGTGAGAAGGCCTTCGTCAATGACGATATCTGGGTTGGCTATTGCGACGTCACGGCGCGTGACGAGCCTGGCCAATGGCACCATCACGCCAATTACGACAGCATCATGTATCTGACCTCCGGTCGCTGCCGCATCGAGTGGGGCGAGGACGGCCAGCAGGCGATCATGTCATCGGGCGATTTCGGCTTTTTCGGCAAGGGCGTGATCCACCGCGTGCAGGTCATCGACGACGGGCGCTGCGATTACGTGTTCGTCCGGTTGGGCCAGGGCGAGAGTGTCGTGCCGGTGGCGGGACCGGGCAAGCGGGTGCGGGCGGACGCCGCCTGAAAGCGCGCGCGAGCATCGATTCTGTCGGGAGCCGGGCAAAGCCGGAAAATCTCTCCCCAGTGCCCGAATTCTTTCGATCGCAGCATCGGATCACCCATGAGCCGCCCGGACTTGGCCGGGAGGCATGGCTTGTCAGGCAGCGCGGCGCCATTTTCAAAATTGGCCTTACCACCTGACCATTTGACAAATCGCGACGTGCCATTAGCTTGCCCCGTCCATATCGGGGGGGCCCGGGTGTCGCCGTTTCAAGCCGTTGATCAGGACAGGCTCTACGAGCGCGTCGCCCGCCAGGTCGCCGATCTCGTCGCCCGTGGTGACCTGAAGCCGGGCGAGCGGCTGCCGGCCGAGCGCGAGCTTGCCCGCATGCTGGGCGTCAGCCGGCCGACCGTGCGCGAGGCGATGATCGCGCTGGAAATCGCCGGCCTCGTCGAGGTCAGGACCGGCTCGGGCATCACGGTCAGCGAGGCGCCGCCGTCACGGGTCGTCGCCTTCGATGCCGGGCCGAGCCCGCATGAGCTGATCCAGGCCCGGCGCCTGATCGAGCCGGAGATCGCAGCACTCGCTGCGACCCTCGGCTCACCCGCCGATGTCGCGGCGCTCGAAGCCTTGATCGCCGAGCTCGCCGAGAGCCCCGACCACCGTGCCAGCCAGACGGTCGACCGGGCCTTTCACGTCGCCATTGCGCGGGCGACCGGCAATACCGTGCTGGTGTCGATCGTCGAGGGCCTGTGGGACCGGATGTTCTCGCCGCTGTTCGAAGTGGTTTCGGCGCGCACCGGCCTGCCGGAAAACCGCCGCATGACGCTTACCGATCATCACGCGGTCGTCGCCGCGCTGGCACGCCGCGACCCGGCGGAAGCCCGCGCCGCCATGCTTGCCCATCTCACCCATGTCCAAATGATCATCGTCGGGTCGAACGAGCCCGCTGAGGAGGTCGCATGACGCCGCTGAGGCTGCCGCCTGCTGCAAGCCGCATCTGTTCGCCGGACCGGCTCCTGCCGATCGCGCCCGAGGCCCGGGCGATCGCCCGGCGGCTCTATGACAGCGTCGCCGAACTGCCGATCATCTCGCCGCATGGCCATACCGACCCGCGCTGGTATGCCGAGGACGAACCTTTCGCCGATCCCGCCAAGCTCTTCGTCATCCCGGATCACTACGTGTTCCGCATGCTCTATTCGCAGGGCGTGCCGATGGAGGCGCTCGGCATCGCCGCCAAGGACGGATCGACGGTCGAGACCGATCCGCGCAATATCTGGCGGCTGTTCGCCGCGAATTATCACCTGCTGCGGGCAACCCCGACCAGGCTCTGGCTCGACCATGCCTTCGCCGCCCTGTTCGGCCTCGACGAGCGGCTCTCGGCCGCCAATGCCGATGCCGCCTATGAGCGGATCGCGGCCGCGCTGCAGACGCCGGCCTACCGGCCGCGCGCCCTGTTCAAGACCTTCGATATCGAGGTGATCGCCACCACCGAGGGCGCGCTCGACGATCTCCAGTGGCATGCGAAGATCGCAGCCTCCGGCTGGGCCGGCCGGGTCGTCACCACCTATCGCCCGGATGCGGTGGTCGATCCCGATTTCGAAGGCTTCCGCGACAATGTCAGGAAGCTTGGCGAGATCACCGGCGAGGACACCGCGACCTGGACCGGCTATCTCGCCGCCCATCGCAAGCGCCGCGCCTTTTTCAAGGCCCATGGCGCGACCGCCTCCGACCATGGCCATCCCTCGGCGCGGACCGCCAATCTCGGGCCGGTCGAGATCGAGCGCCTGTTCCAGCGGATCGTCTCGGGCGAGGCCGGCGCCGACGAAGCCGACCTGTTCCGCGGCCAGATGCTCACCGAGATGGCACGCATGAGCCTCGACGACGGCCTTGTCCTGCAGATCCATCCGGGCTCGCGGCGCAATCACAACAGCCAGGTCTTCGCCCGTTTCGGCCGCGACATGGGCGCCGATATTCCAGGGCCCACCGACTATGTCGGCGCGCTGAAGCCCCTGCTCGACGCCTTCGGCAACGAGCCCAAGCTGACCATCATCCTGTTCACCCTCGACGAGACTGCCTATTCGCGCGAGCTCGCGCCCCTCGCCGGGCACTATCCGGCGCTGCGTCTCGGGCCGCCCTGGTGGTTCTACGATTCGGTCGAGGGCATGAAGCGGTTCAAGGACCTGGCGATCGAGACCGCCGGTTTCTACAACACGGTCGGCTTCAACGACGACACCCGTGCCTTCCCGTCGATCCCGGCGCGCCACGACGTCGCCCGCCGGGTCGACTGCGCCCATCTCTCCGAACTGGTTCTGACCGGCCGGCTTGACGAGGACGAGGCCGGCGAGCTGGCCCATGACCTCGCCTATGGCCTCGCGAAGAAGGCCTATCGACTGTGACCCGCCGCCCCAATGCCAGCCGTCTCTGCGATGCAAGTCTCGGCGGCCTTCCCGGCGCCATTGCCCGTCCGGCTTATGACCGGGCCGCGGTCTCCTCCGGCATCGTCCATCTCGGCATCGGCGCTTTCCACCGCGCCCATCAGGCCGTGGTGGTCGACGATCGCCTGGCTGCCGGCGAAACCGCCTGGGGCATTGTCGGCGCGTCGCTGCGCGCCGGCGACACCCGCGATGCGCTGAAACCCCAGGACGGACTCTACACGCTGGGCATCCGCTCGGCCGAGCCGACCCGCTTCCGGGTGATCGGCGCCATCTCCAGGGTGCTGGTGGCGCCGGAAGATCCGGAGCGGCTGCTGGCGAGGCTCGCCGATCCCGCGGTGCGCATCGTCTCGCTGACGGTGACCGAAAAGGGCTATTGCCACGACCCGGCGACCGGCGCCTTGGCCGAGGATCACCCCGATATCAGGCACGATCTCACCCATGACCTGCCGCGCTCGGCGCCGGGCTATCTGGTCGAGGCGCTGCGCCGTCGCCGCCGTGCCGGCCATGCCCCCTTCACCGTACTGTCCTGCGACAACCTGCCGGCCAATGGCGAAACCGTGAAGCGGGTGCTCACCCGTTTCGCCGGCCTGCGCGATGCCGATCTCGGCCGCTGGGTGGAAGCCGAGCTCGCCTGCCCCTCGACCATGGTCGACCGTATCGTGCCGGCGACCACCGATGCCGATCGCGTCGAGATCGACGCCGCGCTCGGTGTCGCCGATGCCTGGCCGGTCGTCGCCGAGCCGTTCTGGCAATGGGTGGTCGAGGATCACTTCCCCACCGGCCGGCCGGATCTCGCCGCGAGCGGCGTGGAAATGGTCGGGGATGTCGCGCCCTATGAGCTGATGAAGCTGCGCCTGCTCAACGGCGCCCATTCGACGCTCGCCTATCTCGGCTATCTCGCCGGCTACGAAACGGTCGCCGACGCCGTTGCTGACCAGGGCATCCTCACCATCGTGACGCGCCTGATGGACGAGGCGACGCCTACCTTGCGGCCACTGCCGGGCTTCGATCTCGAAGGCTACAAGCGAAACCTCCGGCTGCGCTTCGCCAATCCGGCGCTGCGCCATCGCACCTGGCAGATCGCCATGGACGGCTCGCAGAAATTGCCGCAGCGCCTCGTCGGACCGGCCCGCGAGCGGCTCGCGCTCGGCCAGCCGATCGGCGTGATGGCGCTCGGGATCGCCGCCTGGATGCGTTATGTGACGGCTCTCGACGAGAAGGGCGGGGCCATCGACCTGCGCGATCCCCTGGCCGATCGGCTGAAGGCGATCGCCGCCGAGGCCGGGCCGGTGGCGGCAAGGCTCGCACCGGCGCTGCTCGCCATCCGCGAGATCTTCGGTGCCGATTTCGCGGCCGATCCGCGTGTTGCCGAACCGGTGACGCGGGCGCTCGACAGCCTGTTCCAGGTCGGCTCCCGCGAGACCGCGGCAAGGGTGGCGCGCGGCGACGTGATCCTGTGACGGCTCGGCTCAGAACGAGGTGCGCGAGCGGATCGCCGCGGTGATCGTGCCCTCGTCGAGATAGTCGAGCTCACCGCCGACCGGAACGCCATGGGCGAGCCGGGTCACCTTCACGTCGGTATGGGCAAGCAGGTCGGTGACGTAATGCGCGGTGGTCTGGCCGTCGACCGTGGCATTGACCGCCAGGATCACCTCACGCACGCCGCCCTCGCGCACCCGGCCCACCAGGCTCTCGATATTGAGGTCCTGCGGGCCGACGCCGTCGAGCGGCGACAGAGTGCCGCCGAGCACATGGTACTTGGCATTGATGGCGCTGGCCCGCTCCAGCGCCCAGAGATCCGAGACGTCCTCCACCACCACGATGACCGAGCCGTCGCGGCGCGGGTCGCTGCACACCGTGCAGGGATCGGACGTATCGACATTGCCGCAGGTCGAGCAGATGACGATCTTGGCCAGCGCCTCTTCCAGCGCCGCGGTCAGCGGCTGCATCAGGCTCTCGCGCTTCTTGACCAGATGCAGCGCGGCGCGCCTGGCCGACCGGGGCCCGAGGCCCGGCAGCTTGGCGAGCAATTGGATCAGCCGCTCGATCTCGGGGCCGGCGACACGTCTCTGCATCGGAGCATTTTCTCGCGTGAAGAGGGTTCCGCTTCTCTCGAAGCCAGAATGTCCCCGTGAGTCAAATCATTCGACCGGAGCGCGGCGGCGGTATCGTTGTCCGATTTATCGCTAACGTCACCCCCGGCGAGCGAAGCGAGGGAAGGGGGTCCAGGAGTCGAATGGCCGCGCTTACCTTACTTCTTACGCAAGGCATGCAGCGGTCAGCGAACAGTGCTGCAACCCCTGGACCCCCTTCCCTCGCTTCGCTCGCCCCAGCAAAGCAATTGCTTTGCCTTGGGGGTGACGTCGGTGCTGCAATCTTTGGCGGCGCCAGCCCTCATCCAAGGACCATTCCACCCCGCCTCAGAACGGCAGCTTCATGCCGGGCGGCAGCGGCAACCCGCCGGTCACCGCCTTCATGCGCTCGGCCATCACCACCTCGGCCTTCTTGCGCGCATCGGCATGGGCGGCGACGATCAGGTCCTCGACGATCTCCTTCTCGTCCGCCTTCAGCAGCGAGGCATCGATCGACAGGCCCTTCATGTCGCCCTTGGCGGTCAGGCGCACCTTGACCAGGCCGCCGCCGGAGGAGCCTTCGACCTCGGTGCGCTCCATGTCGGCCTGCGCTTCCTGCAGCTTCGCCTGCATGGCCTGCGCCTGCTTCATCAAGCCCATGATGTCTTTCATGGCGTCATCCTCAAGTCAGAAGTCATCGTCCCAGGGAGCCACCGGCTCCCAGTTCTCGTCATCGTCGTCGGGTTCGACGGGCGCGGCGACCGCGCCGCCGGTCTGATCCAGCAATGGCCGGACCGAGACGATCTCGGCGCCGGGAAACCGCGCCAGGATGGCCTGGACGGTCGGATGCGCGCGCACGCCGCGCTCGCGATCGGCCTGGGCCGCCTCCTGCTGCTCGCGCAGGGTCGGCTCGCCCTCTTCCGAGGACACGGTGACCATCCAGCGCCTGCCGGTCCAGTCCGACAGCTTCTTCTGGATGTCGCCGGCAAGCGTCGGGGCTGCCTGGCGCGTCAGCCGGATGTCGAGCCGCCCGTCCTCGCAGCGCACCAGATGCACGTCGCGTTCGAGCGCGCCCTTGAGCAGGATGTCGCGCTTGTCATTGACGAGTTTCACCACCTCGGGAAACGAGCCGAGCACGATGCCGGGCTGGGCCGGCGGCGCCATGGGCGCCTGCATCGCGACCGGCGCGCGCTCCGGCATGGCGACCGACTGCAGCCGGGGCGCAAGTGCTGCGCTGGTCGCGCCGCCGCCGCCGCCCTGGCTGATATTGCCGCCATTTCCGCCGGATGGTGCGCGGGGCGCCGGCGCGGCGCCGGATCCCATGGCGCCGTCGGCCAGCATGCGCAGCGCCTCGTCCGGCGTCGGCAGGTCGGCGGCATAGGCGATCCGGACCAGCACCATGTCGGCGGAGGCGAAGGGTTTCGGCGAGCGGCCGACCTCCTCGATGCCCTTCATCAGCATCTGCCACGCCCGCGTCAGCACCCGGTGCGACAGCTTGGCCGCGAAGATACGGCCACGGTCGCGTTCGGTCTCGCTGAAGGAGAGGTCGTCGGCGGCCTGCGGCACCACTTTCACGCGGGTGACGAAATGGACGAATTCGGCCAGTTCCGTCAGCACGATTTCCGGGTCGGCGCCGTCGTCATACTGGCTCTTCAGCTCGGCCATGGCGGCGGCGATATCGCCGGACATCAGGTGCTCGAACAGGTCGATGACGCGCGCCCGGTCGGCGAGGCCGAGCATCCGGCGGACCTCGTCGGAGCTCACCTTGCCGGCGCCATGGGCGATCGCCTGGTCGAGGATCGACAGGCTGTCGCGCACCGAGCCTTCACCGGCGCGCGCGATCAGGCCGAGCGCGTCGGCATCGACCTCGACCTTTTCCTTGCCGCTGATGGTCTGGAGATGGCGCACCAGCACGTCGGCGTCGACACGCCGGAGATCGAAGCGCTGGCAGCGCGACAGCACGGTCACCGGCACCTTGCGGATCTCGGTGGTGGCGAACATGAACTTCACATGGGCCGGCGGTTCCTCCAGCGTCTTCAGGAAGGCGTTCCACGCCTTCTCCGAGAGCATGTGGACCTCGTCGACGATATAGACCTTGTAGCGCGCCGAGACCGGCGCATAGCGCGCGCCGTCGGTGATCGCCCGGACGTCGTCGATGCCGGTATGGGAGGCCGCGTCGATCTCCATCACATCGACATGGCGGCCCTCCATGATCGCCTGGCAGTGGATGCCGGGCCGGGCCAGATGGATGGACGGCTTGTCGATTTCGCCCGGCAGCTCGTAATTGAGCGCGCGGGCGAGGATGCGGGCGGTGGTGGTCTTGCCGACGCCGCGCACGCCGGTGAACACATAGGCCTGGGCGATCCGGCCGGTGTCGAAGGCATTCGACAGGGTGCGGACCATGGCCTCCTGGCCGATCAGGTCCTCGAAATTCTGCGGGCGGTATTTGCGGGCGAGCACCCGGTAGCTGGCGCCTGCCGCGGGCTCTGTCACCCCGAGATCGAACCCGGGTTCGTTCTCGGGCGTGGAATCCATGACGTGCTCGACATGTGTTGAAGTGGGAGGCTGGCACGCGACCCGAAACGGGCTCGTTACGGCTGCTTCCTTCCGGACCTGACCGGGTTGGCGAGAGTCTCGTCCACCGCCAACCTCCCAGGGTCTATATGGAGCGTCGGGACGCCGAACTCAAGCCGATTCGAAAGGCATCTGCCATGACCAGTGAACCCCATGACCTCGAGATCGACCCGCGGCTGGCCGCCGACTCCGTGCCGGTGACCGACCTTTCGCTCTGTCATATCAGGCTGATGAACGACGCGACCTATCCCTGGCTCATCCTGATTCCACGTCGTCAGGGGGCTGTGGAAATCGCCGATCTCGCGCGTGCCGACCGCATCGCCCTGATGGACGAGATCGCCGCGGCCTCCGGCGTGCTGCGGGCCATGACCCGCTGCGACAAGCTCAATGTGGCGGCGCTCGGCAATATGGTGCCGCAGCTGCATGTCCATGTCATCGCACGGTTCCAGGGTGACCCGGCCTGGCCGGGCCCGGTCTGGGGCAAGGCGCCGGCCCAGCCCTATGGCGATACGCCGCGCGCCGGCCTGGTCGCGGCGCTGGCCGCAAGGCTCGTCTCCGGCTGACGCGTTGCTCGGCCGGATGAGCCGTGCGAGCGTCAGCCCCTTCAGATCGAAAAGAAGCCCCCGATGTCCGATTTCGACCCGCTGCCGAAACTGCCCGAGATCACGCTCGGCTATACCGAAAACAATCTCGACCGGATGAGCGCCAAGCGTGGCGACGAGGCCTGGGTGGCGGCGACGCTCGCCGACCCGCGCGCCCGGCTCTATCTGTTCGGCGGCGAGACCCCGGTGCTCCGGCGCAATGGCGAGATGGGCGACCCCTTGTTCACGCTGGCCGAGGCCGAGCCCTTCGGGCCGGGCCTGGAGACCGCCTTTCTCGGCCTGGCCAATGGCGCGCCGCGTTTCGCCCGGCTCCTGCCTGATTTCGCCAAGCCCGACCCCGAGGCCTATCGCCTGCCCGAGGTGAAGGTCGCCGATCCGAGCCTCCTGATCACCGACATGCGCTCGATCGCGGTGGCCGGCCTGGTCGAGCCGCATCACCTCGGGCCGATGGCCGAAGGCAAGGCGCTGCTCTATTGGCATTCGAATCATCGCTTCTGCGGCAAATGCGGCGCGCCTTCGACCATGACCCAGGCCGGCTGGCGACGCGATTGCCCGACCTGCCAGGCCGTGCATTTTCCGCGCACCGATCCCGTCGTCATCATGCTGGCGGTCGACGGCGACCGCTGCCTGATGGGGCGCCAGCGCCGCTTTCCCCCTGGCATGTATTCCGCGCTCGCCGGTTTCCTCGAGCCGGGCGAGACGATCGCCGATGCGGTGCGCCGTGAAATCATGGAAGAGGCCCATATTTCGGTCGGCCGGGTCGGTTATCTCTTCGATCAGCCTTGGCCGTTCCCGGGCTCGCTGATGATCGGTTGCCATGCGGAGGCGACCTCGCGGGAAATCGAAATCGACACCGAGGAACTGGAAGACGCGCGCTGGTTCACCCGCGAGGAATGCTGGATGATGCTCGCCCGCCGGCATCCGGAACGGTTCTCCTGCCCGCCGCCGGTGGCGATCGCCCATCACCTGATTCGCGCCTTCGTAGACGGCGGCCTGGTGCTGAAGAGCTGAGCCGGCCGGCTCAGCCGAAACGGTTCCTGACCAGAGCGATGGCCTGCGCCCCGCGCGAGCCGGGCGGCTGGGGCATCCAGGCGCAGGCCGTCGTCCAGGGCGGCAGGTCGCCGGCCTCGATCAGCGGCAGGATGGTCGCGCCTTCGACGGTCATGCGCTTGGCAATCGTCGAGGGCACCAGCGCCGAGCCGAGGCCGAGCGCCACCATGGCGAGGACCGAAGGCCATTCCCGGCCGGCCTGGGCGATATAGGGATCGGCGCCGGTCGCCCGCAGCGCGGCGAGCAGCCCGTCATGGATCAGCGGGGCCTGGTCGCGCGCCAGCACGACCAGCGGCTTGCGTGCGAGATTGGCCAGGCTGACGGTCTTGCGCAGATGGGCGTCGGCCTCGGGCACGGCGGCCGACCATTTCGAGCTGGCGACGATGCGGTGATCGAGCCGGGGTGTCGCGGCGAAGGGCGGGGCGAGAAAACCGAGCACCAGCCGGCCGTCGGCGAGGGCCTGGAGCTGGTCGCTGGCCGGCATGTCGTGGATGTCGGGGGCAAGCCCCGCCTCGGCCCAGGCGGGATCCTCGACGATGTCGCGGACCGGCCCGAACAGCGCGCCCGAAGCGACCCCGATGGCGATGGTCTCCGGGCGGCCGGCGACCGCGCGGGCCAGCCGTTCGGCCCGTTCGGACGCTGCCAGCGCCAGCCGCGCCTCGCCGACAAAGGCCTCGCCCGCCGGCGTCAGCCGGATCGATTTGCCGGAATGGTCGAACAGCAGCGCGCCGATACGCCGCTCGAGCTGGGCGATGCGCGCGGTCACCGTGCGCTTGCCCACCCCGCCGGCGCGCGCCCCGGCCTCGCCGAGGTCGCCGCTGTCGGCGAGCGCCACCGCGAGGCGAAAAGTCTCGTAGTCCATGACGCGGCCCATCCCCGGCGCGACATTGCCGCGATTCGGGTTTTCTGGCGAACCTTTGCGGTCTTACTCGGCGATCTGCTTTTCCACTTCGTTCCGCCAGGGATGCTGCGGATAGACGCCCAGAATGGTCAGTTCCTTGGCGAAGAAGGCGAGCTCTTCCAGGGCAAGCTTCACCGAGCGGTCGTCCGGATGGCCCTCGATCTCGGCATAGAACTGGGTCGCGACGAAGCGGCCGTCGATCATGTGGCTTTCCAGCTTGGTCATGTTGACCCCGTTGGTGGCAAAGCCGCCCATGGCCTTGTAGAGCGCCGCCGGCACGTTGCGCACCTGGAAGACGAAGCTGGTCAGGCAGTTCTGGTTGGGCGCGGCCCAGATCTTCTGGCGCGACAGGATGACGAAGCGGGTGGTGTTGTGGGCCGCGTCCTCGATGTCTTCGGCGAGGATGTCCAGGCCATAGACCTCGGCCGCGAGCCGGGGCGCGATTGCCGCCTGGGTCGGGTCGCCGGCCTCGGCCACCTCGCGCGCCGAGCCGGCCGTGTCGCCGGAAACCACCGGCTTCAGGCCGAGCTTGCGGATCATCAGCCGGCACTGGCCGATGCCCATGATGTGGCTGCGCGCGGTCTTGATGGTGGCGAGCGATGCGCCCTTGATCGCCATCAGCTGGAAGCGGATCGGCAGGAAATATTCGCCGATGATGCTGAGCCCTGCGCGCGGCAGGAGATGGTGCACGTCGCCGACCCGGCCGGCGATCGAATTCTCGATCGGGATCATGCCGAGATCGGCCTCGCCGTTCTGCACGGCGGCGAAAGCGTCCTCGAAGCTCGGGCAGGGCAGGACCTCGGCGTCCGGAAAGACGTCCTTCGCCGCGATATGCGAATTGGCTCCGAGTTCTCCCTGGAAGGAGATGCGCTTCGGCGCGAGGATCATGGGACGCGAGCTCCGCTCAGGGGATGAGTGTTCGAAATACCGATCTTCGATCTGGGTCATCGTGGATCTATCAGGATGTCGCGATCAGCGCACGGGCCCGTTCGAGATCGGCAGGGGTGTCGACACCGAGCGGCACGGCATCGACGACCGCGACGTCGATACGCATGCCGTGTTCCAGCGCGCGCAGCTGCTCCAGCCGCTCGCGGCGTTCGAGCGGCGCCGGCGGCAGGGCGACGAAGCGGTCGAGGGCGCTGCGCCGATAGGCGTAGAGGCCGATATGGTGATAGAGCGGGCCGTCGCCCGTCGGCGCGGTGGCGCGGGTGAAATAGAGCGCCCTCAGCCGGCGCTCGCCGATCGGCGTGCCGACCGCCTTGACGACGTTCGGATTGTTGATCTCCTCCTGGCGCGTGATCACCGCGGCCAGCGTGCCGATATCGACCAGGGGATCGTCGAGCAGGTCGGCCGAGGCGCGCACCACCCGCGGGTCAATGGTCGGCAGGTCGCCCTGGACATTGACCACCCGCTCGATACGCCGGTCCGGGTCGACCAGGTTCAGGGCCTCGTGGATCCGGTCGGAGCCGGTGTGGTGATCCGAGCGGGTCATCACGGCGCGTCCGCCGGCGGCCTCCACCGCGGCGATGATCTCGGCCGAATCGGTCGCCACCACCACCGGACCGACGCCGGCGGCCTCGGCGCGGCGCATGACCTGCACGATCATCGGCTGGCCGGCGATGTCGGCGAGCGGCTTGCCCGGCAGGCGCGAGGCGCTCATGCGCGCCGGGATCAGGACGATTGAGGTTGTCATCAGCGTTTTTTGGGGTAGAAGGCCAGTTTGGAGGCGTCAAAAAGTAGCATGCGAGAAGCGTGCTTATACGGGTTGCCTCCGGAGGAGCAAATTGGATAGTGTCCGGCCCGAATTGGCCGGCCCCATCCGCGCGGTTTTCGCGCATCCTCATGAACTCGACGCGTCGCCGGTTGCCTGGAGCTTGTCCCGATGGACGGATTTGAATTCAACAAGATCGCGATGGCTCTGCTGCTGGTGGGCACGAGCACGCTTGGCGGCAGCATTCTCGCCAACGACGTGATCTTCAAGCCGACGAAGCCGGCAAAGCCCGGCTTCGAGGTGGCGGTTGCCGCGGCGCCTGCCGCCGGCGCTGCTGCGGCGCCTGCCGCTCCGGCCAAGCCCATCGCGGAAGTGATGGCCTCCGCCAATCCGGCGAACGGCGCCGCCGTGTTCCGTCAGTGCCAGGCCTGCCACAACGCGGCCAAGGGTGGCCCGAACGGCGCCGGCCCGAACCTCTACGGCATCGTTGAGCGCCCCCATGCCGGTTCGCCCGGCTTCAACTATTCCGCCGCGATGAAGGGCAAGAACCCGGAGCCCTGGAGCTTCGAGGCGTTGTTTGCCTTCCTCGGTGCGCCGCGCACCGCCATTCCCGGCACCACCATGTCGTTTGCCGGCATCCGCTCGGAGCAGCAGCGCGCCGACCTCCTGGCCTATCTGGCCCAGCAGGCCGACACGCCGGTCGCCCTGCCGAAATAAGCCGGATGGCAAGGTCCTGAACACGAGGCCGGGGCACGTCCCCGGCCTTTTGCTTTGACGGCGCGGCGTTCGCGGCGCACCTTCTGCCGGTGGATTCGAGCCTGAAGCGGGCCGAATCGGCCCATGACATCGCTCTGCCATGGCATTATCCTAGGCGAACCCTATTTCCGCCATGCTTAGCCCGTTCGAACGGCAGGTCTTTGCCCCTATTCAAGGTTGAACAATGCCGACCATCGCACTCGTCGACGACGACCGGAACATTCTGACCTCGGTCGCGATCGCGCTCGAAGCCGAAGGTTACCGGATCGTCACCTATAATGACGGGGCTTCCGCGCTCGACGGATTCAAGCAATCCCCGCCGGACCTGGCCATCCTCGACATCAAGATGCCGCGCATGGACGGCATGGAGCTGTTGCGCCGCCTGCGCCAGAAGACCGACATGCCGGTGATCTTCCTCACCTCCAAGGACGAGGAAATCGACGAGCTGTTCGGCCTGAAGATGGGCGCCGACGACTTCATCCGGAAGCCGTTCTCGCAGCGGCTGCTGGTCGAGCGCGTCAAGGCGGTGCTGCGCCGCGCCCAGGCCAAGGATCCCGCGGCCGAGCCGAAGACCGACGCCAAGGTGCTCGAGCGCGGCAAACTGCGCATGGATCCCGAGCGGCATACCTGCACCTGGGACGGCCATCAGGTGACGCTCACCGTCACCGAGTTCCTGATCCTTCAGGCGCTGGCCACGCGTCCCGGCGTCGTCAAGAGCCGCAACGCGCTGATGGACGCAGCCTATGACGACCAAGTCTATGTCGACGATCGCACGATCGACAGCCACATCAAGCGCCTGCGCAAGAAGTTCAAGGTGGTCGACGACGACTTCGAGATGATCGAGACGCTCTACGGCGTCGGCTACCGCTTCAAGGAGTGAGGCGAACCGCCTCGCTGCAACGCCCATGCTCGATCGGACGCCGCCAAGCGCTCTCGACAGCTCATCCGCGATCCTGAACGGGCGGGCGGGCCGACCCTGGACACGCTTCGTCCGCGTCCTGGCGCGCGGCATGCGCGCGGTGCTGAACCGGTCTTTTTCGAGCCTGACCCGGCGCATCGTGCTGCTCAACCTGGCCGGCCTGGTGGCGCTGGTCTCGGGCATTCTCTGGCTGTCGCAGTTTCGCGCCGGGCTGATCGAGTCGCGCGTGCAGAGCCTTCTGGTGCAGGGCGAGATCATTGCCGGCGCCATCGCCGCTTCCGCCGCGGTGGACGGCTCGGTCATCCCGATCGATCCCGACAAGCTGTTCGAGATGCAGCTCGGCGGCTCCGGTGCCTCGGTCGACGATCCCAGCGCGCTGCTGGAATTTCCGATCAATCCGGAGCGCGTCGCGCCTGTGCTGCGCCGGCTGACCGGGCCGACCGAGACCCAGGCGCGCATCTATGACCGCGAAGGCAACCTGATCCTCGACAGCCGCAACCTCTATGGCCGTGGCGACATCTCGACCTTCGACCTGCCGCCGATCGGCCAGAAGCCGCCGTTCTACGAGAAATGGTGGAACGAGGTGCGCCGGTTCCTGCGCGGCGGCGGCGATTTCCCGATCTATCGCGATGTCGGCTTCCGCAATGGCAAGATCTATCCGGAGGTCGCCCAGGCGCTCAGCGGCCAGAAGGGCAGCATGGTCCGGGTCAATGACCGCGGCGAGGTGATCGTGTCGGTGGCGATCCCGGTGCAGCGCTTCCGCGGCGTGCTCGGTGTGCTCCTGCTCAACACCCAGGGCGGCGAGATCGACGCGGTGATCGATGCCGAGCGCTTCCAGGTGCTCCGGGTCTTCCTGGTCGCCGCCTTCGTCATGGTGGTCCTGTCGATCCTGATGGCGCGCACCATTGCCGGCCCGGTGCGCAAGCTCGCCGGCGGCGCCGAGAAGGTGCGCCGCCACCACAGGTCGCGCGAGGAGATCCCCGATTTCAGCCACCGGCGCGACGAGATCGGCCATCTCTCGCGCTCGCTGCGCGACATGACCGACGCGCTTTATGCCCGCATCGCCTCGATCGAGAGCTTTGCAGCCGACGTCGCCCACGAGCTGAAGAACCCGCTGACCTCGCTGCGCTCGGCGGTGGAAACCCTGCCGCTGGCCAAGTCGGACACGTCGCGCGCGCGGCTGCTCGAGGTCATCCAGCACGACGTCAAGCGGCTGGACCGGCTGATCACCGACATCTCGGATGCGAGCCGGCTCGATGCGGAGCTGCAGCGCCAGGAGGCGACCAAGGTCGATCTGGCCAAGCTGCTCGGCACGCTGGTGACCATTGCCAACGAGGTGAAGCGCACCGACGGCGTCAAGGTTTCCCTGAAGTTCGAAGGCGGCCGGCCGCAGGATTTCGTGGTGCCCGGCCATGACAGCCGGATCAGCCAGGTGGTCACCAATCTGGTCGACAATGCGCGCTCGTTCTCGGCCGAGGGCGGCGAGGTCCGGGTCACCGCCCGCGCGCTGAAGGGCGCCGTCGAGATCACTGTCGAGGACGACGGGCCGGGTATCCGCCCGGATGCGCTGCAGCGCATCTTCGAGCGCTTCTACACCGATCGCCCGCACCAGGATTACGGCCAGAATTCCGGGCTCGGCCTGTCGATCTCGCGGCAGATCGTGGAGGCCCATGGCGGCCGCATCTGGGCGGAAAACCGGCCGGGCCCGGCCGATGACGAAGGCGAGCCGACCAGTCTTGGAGCCCGCTTCGTCGTCCGGCTTCCGGCGCTCTGACCATGGCCGACGGCGCCGGCCGCACGGTTCACGCGAGCGCCGTCCTGGTCGGAGCCAAGGCCGTGCTGATCCGCGGCGCGTCGGGCGCCGGCAAGTCGCGGCTGGTGCTCGGCCTGCTCGAGGCTGCGCGTGCCGGCAGCCTGTCCTTCGCCCGGCTGGTGGCCGATGATCGCGTCCTGCTCGAGGCGGCGCATGGCCGGCTGCTCGCCCGCACGCCCGCGCCGATCGCCGGGCTGGTCGAGGAACGCGGGCGCGGCGTCCTGGCCTGCCGCTACGAGCCCGTGGCCGTGGTCGGGCTGGTGGTCGATCTGGATGCCGCGGACGGTGCCCGCATGCCGGACGGCCTGGCGCTGAAAACCGTGGTCGAAGGTGTCATAGTGTCGCGCCTCCCGGTGGCCCCGGGTTGCGATCCGCTGCCGCTTGTGCTCTCGCTATTGCAGGGGAGGCGTTGACATGAGGCCTGTGTTGCTGCGGCGCACCAATCGGCAATCGTTCGCAAGGGTGGGCCTTGCGCTCGCTGGCGACATGGTGATCATATCCGCCTCTTTTGTGATCTTGCGCGCAGGTCGTGGCGCGCGGAGTGCCGGATGATCGGTCTCGTCATCGTCACGCATGGTCAACTCGCCGTCGAGTTCCGCGCCGCCATGGAACATGTGGTGGGACCGCAGCGTCAGGTCGAAACGGTCGCTATCGGGCCGAGCGACGACATGGATCAGCGCCGCCGCGACATCATCGCGGCCGTCGACCATGTCGATACCGGCGACGGCGTGGCCGTGCTCACCGACATGTTCGGCGGCACACCCTCTAATCTGGCCATCTCGGTCATGAACGGCCGCGCGGTCGAGGTCATCGCCGGCATCAACCTGCCCATGCTGGTCAAGCTCGCCACCGTGCGCGGCGAGAAGCCGCTGCAGGAAGCCGTGCTGCACGCCCAGGAGGCGGGCCGAAAATATATCAACATCGCGAGCCGTGTGCTCGCGGGTCATTGAGCGCGATGCGGGCGACCGCGAACGACAAGGCGAGAGCGCCGACAGGCGCCGGCGGAGGAGCAAAGGATTTGGCCATGGTGGATGACGAAGCCGACTGTCCGCCGGAGGCACCGGCCGCCGATGGCGAGATCGTCCGTGAAGTGCCCATCCTCAACAAGCGCGGCCTGCACGCGCGCGCCTCGGCCAAATTCGTCGCCTGCGCCGACAAGTTCGATGCCGCGGTCAGCGTGTCGCGCTGCGGCGAGACGGTGGACGGCACCTCGATCATGGGCCTGATGATGCTGGCCGCCGGCATCGGCACCTCGATCACCGTCCGGGCCACCGGACGCCAGGCCTCGGAAGCGGTCGATGCCATCGCCGTCCTGGTCGCCGACCGGTTCGGCGAAGGCGAATAGCCCGGCGCGCCGGTCCGGCACGCTCTTGCCCGGCCGTCTGTCGCGTGTAAAAAAGTGTCATGACCGAAGCGTCGCCCAGCCCGGCCCAGGCATCTGCGGTCCCCCCAGCTCCGACCTTCGTCGCGCGGCGTGTCGAGAAATTCCTGTTCGCCAGCCGGTGGCTGATGGCGCCCTTCTATCTCGGGCTGGTCATCGGCCTGGCGCTGCTGGTGATCACCTTCCTGCGCGAACTCGCGCATCTCGTCATGATCATCCCGAGCGCCAAGGAGTCCGACGTCATCCTCGGCATCCTGACGCTGGTCGACCTGTCGCTCGCCGGCAACCTGGTCGTCATGGTGGTGTTCTCGGGCTACGAGAACTTTATCTCCAAGATGCACGACATCCCCGAGAGCGAGCGGCCCGAATGGATGGGCACGATCGATTTTTCGGCCCTGAAGCTCAAGCTCCTGGCGTCGATCGTCGCCATTTCCGCGATCCACCTCCTGAAAGCCTTCATGAATATCGCCGCCATGACCGACCGCGAGGTGACCTGGCTCATTCTGATCCACGTCGTTTTCGTCGTGTCGGGCGTGTTCCTGGCGCTATCGGACAGATTGACGGGGTCCTCGCATTGAGGCGGCCGCGATGACCGATTGGCGCTCCTTCTGGGACGGCGAGCACGCGATCTACGTGAACGCCAGGCACAAGGCCGTTCATTACCGGGCGATCGCCGACGGCATCCTCCGGCATGTCCGGGAAAGCCATGCCGGTCCCGGCGCGGTGGTGCTCGACTATGCCTGCGGCGAGGCGCTGGATGCCGGCCGTGTCGCGGCTGCGGTGGGGCGGCTCGTGCTGTGTGACGGCGCCCCCTCGGTGGTTGCCAGGCTGCGCGACCATTTCGGCGGCCTGGCCAATGTCGCGAGCGTGCTGCCGGAAGAGCTGGACGGCGTGCTCGGCGATCACGAGGCCGACCTGGTGGTGGTCAGTTCGCTCATTCAGTACCTGACGCGCGCGGACCTCGGCCTGCTGCTCGATCGCTTCAAGGCCAAGCTGAAGCCGTCGGGGCAATTGGTGATCGCCGACGTCATTTCGCCCGATACCGGCATTCTCTCCGATGTCGGCTCGCTTTTGCGCAACGGCTTCAGCCAGGGCTTCCTGTTCGCCTCGATCGCCGGCCTTGCCGCGACCGCGGTGTCGCCCTATCGCAAGATCCGCAGCGAGCTCGGCCTGTCGACCTATTCGCAGGCGGACATGCTCGGCCTGTTCGCCGATCACGGCTTCTCGGCGGAGCGCCATCCCGTCAATCTCGGCCTGACGCCGCATCGCATGACCTTCGTCGCGCAGCCCGTCCCGGCGCCGGTTTCCCCCGCTCCCGCGTGAATTGACTCTTTTTCGGCCTTTCTGCATACCGATCGTCACGTTCGTTGAAACGAACGATCCGTATTTCCGGTGCTGTCATGAATCCGATTTTCGCCGATCTCCCCACCACCGTTTTCGAGGTCATGTCGCAGCTCGCCCGCGAGACCGGCGCGATCAATCTCGGCCAGGGCTTTCCGGATGACCCGGGCCCCGCCGACGTTCGCCAGAAGGCCGCGGACGCGGTCGTCTCGGGCTGGAACCAGTATCCGCCGATGATGGGCCTGCCCGAGCTGCGCCAGGCGGTGTCCACCCATTACGCGCGTTTCCAGGGACTGACGCTCAATCCCGACCAGGAGGTGATGATCACCTCCGGCGCCACCGAGGCCATCGCCGGAGCGCTGTTCGCGCTGATCGAGCCGGGCGACGAGGTGGTGCTGTTCCAGCCGATGTATGACGCCTATCTGCCGCTGGTGCGCCGGGCCGGCGGGGTGCCGCGCTTCGTGACGCTCCGGCCGCCGCATTGGCGCTTCAGCGAAGCCGATCTCGCCGCGGTCTTCTCGGCCCGGACCAAGGTCGTGCTGTTCAACAATCCGCTCAATCCCTCGGCCTCGGTCTTCCCGCGCGAGGATCTGGAGCTGCTCGGCCGCTTCTGCGAGCGATTCGGCGCGACCGTGGTGTCCGACGAGGTCTGGGAACACGTCATTTTCGACGGCGCGCGGCATGTTTCCGTGCTGGCCATCGATGCCTTGCGCGAGCGCGCGGTGAAGATCGGTTCGGCGGGCAAGATCTTCTCGCTGACCGGCTGGAAGGTCGGCTTCGTGGCGGCTGCTCCGGCGCTCATGAAAGTGCTGGCCAAGGCGCATCAGTTCCTGACCTTCACCACGCCGCCCAATCTTCAGGCCGCCGTCGCCTATGGGCTGGCCAAGGACGACGCCTATTTCACCGGCATGCGCGCCGACCTGCAGCGTGCCCGCGACCTCTTCGCCGGCGGCCTCGGCCGGGCCGGCTTCGAGGTCCTGCCGAGTGCCGCGACCTATTTCATCAATATCGATCTGGCCTCGGCGGGCATTACCGACGACGTTGCCTTCTGCCGGCAACTGGTCACCGAGCATGGCGTCGCGGCCATTCCGGTCTCGGCCTTTTATGCCGAGACACCGGTGACGTCGGTGGTGCGCTTCTGCTTCGCCAAGAAGGACGAGACACTCAACGGCGCGCTGGAGCGGCTCGCCGGCGTGACGTCGCGGGCGGCCTGAGCCCGGCCTTCGCCACGCACGCGCTTTCGGGCCCGCCGGGGGCTTGCGCCGGCGGAGCCCTGAGTCGTCACGGTTTGCCTCAGGCCAGCGCCAGGGTCGGCCTGGACTGCCCTTCGGCGGAAGCGCACAGCTCGGCGATCGAGATGCGGTCGAGCGCGGCATAGAACCGGCTCTCGGCCTCGGCGATCGCCGGTTCGATCACTGTCGAAACCAACAGGGTCATGCCCTCGGTCTCGTCGTCGCCCTGGGTGGCGACGGCGCGGACGATCTCGCCGCAGCTGATCTTGCGCCGGTCGCGGGCGATATCATAACCGCCGCGCGGGCCGCGCAATCCTTTCAGAATGCCGGCACGGACGAGACCCTGCAGCAGGGGTTCCAGGTGGCGCGGCGGCAAAGCGTGCCGCTGGGCCAAAGCTTTCGCAGCCACGGGCGCGTGGCGGCCGTGGATGGCGATATCGAGAACGGCAGCTATCGCTAGCCGGCCGCGACGAGACAGGATGGGCATGCAAACCTCAACGTCGGGGACTAACGTTGGTTTCCCTTTACGGAAAGGGAGCACATGTCGCCCGACTCATAATAGGGAAGTTTTGCATACGACCTCTGATTGCAGCGCAGGGGTCGCGTTTTCAACGCCCGGTCGAGCCGAAGCCGCCGCCACCGCGTTCTGTTTCACTCAATGTATCAGTCAGATACAGTTCTGCGCGGGTGACCGGCGCGATGACCAACTGGGCGATCCGCTCGCCGCGGCGGATTGTCACAGGCTCCTCACCGAGGTTGATCAGGATCACTTTGACCTCGCCGCGATAGTCGGCATCGACCGTGCCGGGCGCGTTGGCAACCGTCAGCCCATGCTTCAAAGCCAGGCCGGACCGAGGCCGGACCTGGCCTTCAAAGCCCTCGGGAATGGCCAGGACGAGGCCGGTCGGCACCGCCGCCCGCGCGCGCGGCGTGAGCGTCACGGGCTCGGCTTCAGGCAGCGCGGCGACCAGGTCCATGCCGGCGCTGCCCGCTGTCTGGGCGGCCGGCAGGGGCAGGCCTTCGCTGTGGGCGAGCCGTTGGACGGGGATCGGGAGGAGCGTCGTCATGATGTCTCAATTTTCGCGTTCAGATTGTTTTTTGGCGACACGGTTCGAGGCCTCGTCGGAGGCCCCGGTCGTGATCCCATGCGCCTGGACGGTTCGGGGTCGTGGCGTCAGTGTCGTTCAGAGGGGCGTCTAAAGTTTTTTGGCGATGAGGCCGACGAGCGCCCGTGCGACATCGTCCTTGGATTGCCTGGCCCAGGTTTCCACGCCGTCGGCCGAGACGATATGGACCGTATTGGCATCGCCGCCGAAGGTGCCGGTGGTCGTGCCCACGTCATTGGCCACGATCAGGTCGGCGCCCTTGCGGGCGAGCTTGGTGCGGGCATTGTCGATGACCGCCTCGGTCTCGGCGGCGAAACCGACGACCAGTTGCGGGCGCTTGGTCGGGTGCTTGGCAATCGTGGCCAGAATGTCCGGGTTTTCAACGAAGGCGAGGCTCGGCGGTCCGGCCGGCCCTTTCTTCAGCTTGGCCCCCGCGGTCTCGGCCACGCGCCAGTCGGCGACCGCCGCGGCAAAGATGCCGATGCTCGCCGGCAGGGCCTGTTCCACCGCCGTCATCATGTCGCGGGCGCTTTCGACATGCACGACGGTGACGCCGACCGGGTCCGGCAGGCTGACCGGGCCGGTCACCAGGGTCACCTGGGCGCCCGCCGCGGCCGCCGCCCTGGCGATGGCATGGCCCTGCTTGCCGGAAGAATTGTTGGAGATGTAGCGCACCGGATCGATCGGCTCGCGCGTCGGTCCGGACGTCACCACCACGCGTTTGCCGAGGAGCGGACGGCTGACCGCCGGATCCGCCATCATCCGCTCGATCGCCGCGATGATCTCATGCGGCTCGGCCATGCGGCCCGGGCCGAACTCGCCGCAGGCCATGCCGCCGTCATTGGGGCCGACGGTCTCGACGCCGTCGGACTTCAGGGTCGCGAGATTGCGCTGCGTCGCCGGATGCAGCCACATGCGCACGTTCATGGCGGGCGCCAGCAGAACCCGCTTGTCGGTGGCCAGCAGCGTCGTCGCGGCGAGGTCGCCGGCCAACCCATGGGCCATCTTGGCCATCAGGTCGGCGGTGGCCGGCGCCACCACCAGAAGGTCGGCGTCGCGCGACAGCTCGATATGGCCCATCTCGGCCTCGTCGGTCAGCGAGAACAGCTCCTGATGCACCTTGGCGCCGCTGAGCGAGCCGACCGACAGGGGCGTGACGAATTCGGCGCCGGCCTTGGTCAGGATGCAGTGCACGCTGGCACCGCGATCCTGCAATCGGCGGATCAGTTCCAGCGACTTGTAGGCGGCGATGCCGCCGCCGATGATCAGGAGAATACGTTTGGACTGGAGCATGATGGGATGAGCCCGGTCGCGAGGGGAGCGCGACCCTAGCCGGTTGTTCGAACCGATCAAGATCGCCTTTCAGACGTGGCGGAACGGTCAGCGGAACGGCGGTTCGTCGAAACTCCTGAGCTTGCGCGAATGGATCGCGCCGCCGGTGCGCTTCAGCCGCTCGACCGCGTCGAGCCCGACCAGCAGGTGCTGGGCCACCGCATTGGCGTAGAAGGCATTGGCGGCGCCGGGCAGCTTGATCTCGCCGTGCAGCGGCTTGTCGGAGACGCAGAGCAGGGTGCCGTAGGGCACGCGCAGCCGATAGCCCTGGGCGGCGATGGTGCCGCTTTCCATGTCCACGGCGATGGCGCGCGACAGGTTGATCAGGCGCTTCTCCTGGGTGTAGCGCAGCTCCCAGTTCCGGTCGTCATTGGTCACGACGGTGCCGGTGCGCAGCCGGTGCTTCAGCGTGTCGCCGCTCGCCCCGGTCACCGCCGCGCAGGCCTCCTGCAGCGCGGTCTGGATCTCGGCGAGCGCGGGGATCGGAATTTCCGGCGGCACCAGCGCATCGAGGATGCGGTCGCGCCTGAGATAGGCGTGGGCGAGCACATAGTCGCCGATCTCCTGGGCCTGGCGCAGGCCGCCGCAATGGCCGACCATCAGCCAGCAATGCGGCCGCAACACCGCCAGGTGATCGGTCATGTTCTTGGCGTTGGACGGGCCGACGCCGATATTGACCAGCGTCACCCCCGGCGTGCCGGTCCGTTCGAGGTGATAGGCCGGCATCTGGAAACGGTGCCAGGCGGAGGCGCCGATCCGCTCCACCGCGCCCTCGAGATTGCTCTTGTCGACGCTGAGCCCGCCCGGCGCGATCAGCCTGACGGCCCGGCCCTCGGCGATTTCCTCGACCCCCCAGGCGACGAACTGGTCGACATAGCGGTGGTAATTGGTCAGCAGGATCCACGGCTGCACGGCGCGCCAGTCCGTGCCGGTATAGTGGATGATGCGGCGCAGCGAATAGTCGACCCTGACCGCATCGAACAGCGCGAGCGGCCGGCCGCTCGCCGCCGGGCCCTCATAGGTGCCGTCGGCGATCTCGTCGCCGACCAGGGCCAGCAGCGGCACGGGGAAGAACCGGGCGAGCTCGCCCGGCGCCACATTGCCGGCGGCGAATTCATTGCCGCCGTCGAGCACGTAAGGGTAGGGAATTTCCTGCGTGCTCGGCCTGACCTCGATCACCGCGCCATATTCGGACACCAGCGGCCGCAACTGGTCGAGCAGGTAGCGGCGGAATTCGGCCGGATGGGTCACCGTCGTGGTGTAGAGGCCGGGATGGGCAAACTTGCCATAGGCGCGCCGATTGCGTGGCGCCGCCCGGTCGGGCGCATAGGTGACGGCGAGCTCGGGATAGACGAAATGCGAGCGCTCCTCGGTCGAGGGCGGCGGGCCGCCGGCCAGGAACCGCGCCAGCGCGGCGCGCAGCGCGCCGGTCGCCTCGGCATAGAGCTGTTCCAGGCGATCGACGGCGGTATCGGGGGTCAACAACTGGGCCATGACAGAACATAGTCGCAGCGGGCTGCGACCGGAAGGTGGTGCTTCAGCCGAGCACCAGATGGGCGGCGAGCAGGCCGGCGATCAGCCACAGCGCCACCGTGCTCCAGCGATTGCGCCGGGCTTCCGCCTCGCCGATGCCTTTCAGCGACTGCGGCGCCAGCACGAAGCCGTCGCGGGTCAATGCGTCGACCCGCTCCGACAGCATGGCGGCGCGGGCGAGCAGCATGGGCACGTCGCCGACGATCTTGCCGAGCGTCAGCGCGCCCTCGCCGACCTCCTGCAGCCGTCCGACCGGGCCCAGATTGCGGGTGATCCACTCGCGCACCACCGGCTCGGCGGTCGACCACATGTCGAGCTTCGGATCGAGCGAGCGGGCGACGCCCTCGACCACCACCATGGTCTTCTGCAGCAGGATCAGCTCGGTGCGGGTGGTCATTTCGAAGATCGCGGTCACCTCGAACAGCAGCGACAGCAGCTTGGCCATGGAGATCTGATCGGCGGTGCGCGAATGGATCGGCTCGCCGATCGCCCGGATCGCCTGGGCGAACTCGTCGATCGAATGATGGGCCGGCACATAGCCGGCCTCGAAATGGACCTCCGCCACGCGCCGATAGTTCTTGGTGATGAAGCCGAGCAGGATCTCGGCGAGGAAGCGGCGCTCCTTCGGGCCGATCCGGCCCATAATGCCGAAATCGACGGCGACCAGCTTGCCTGTGGCGTCGGCGAACAGATTGCCCTGGTGCATGTCGGCGTGGAAGAAGCCGTCGCGCAGGGCATGGCGCAGGAAGCTCTGGATCACCGTGCGGCCGAGCGCCTCCGGGTCGATGCCGGCCTTGGCGAGTCCGTCGCGGTCGTTCAGCCGCAGGCCGTCGATCCATTCGGTGGTCAGCACCAGCTTGCCGGTGCGGTTCCAGTCGACGTCGGGCACGCGAAAGCCGGGGTCGTCCTTGGTCCGCTCGGCCATCTCGGAGGCGGCGGCGGCCTCCAGGCGCATGTCGAGCTCGATCGCCATCGAGCGGGCGAGCGTGTCGACGATGCCGATGGGGCGAAGCCGCCGGCTGTCGGGCGCGAAGCGCTCGGCGAAGCGGGCGGCGAAATAATAATCGGAGAGATCGGCGCGGAACCGGTCGGCCACGCCCGGCCGCAGGACCTTGACCGCGACATCGCGTTCGACGCCGTTGTCCCGGGTCCGGGCCCTGTGGACCTGCGCGACCGAAGCGGCCGCAATGGCCGGGCCGAAGGCGGTAAACAGCGCGGAGATCGGCTGGCCGAGCGTTTCCGCCACGATCCGCTCGGCTTCGGCCTGGTCGAAGGGCGGCACCTGATCCTGCAGTGATTCCAGGTCGCTGGCGATCGCCGGGCCGACCACATCGGGCCGGGTCGACAGGAACTGGCCGAGCTTGACATAGGTCGGCCCGAGCCGCGTCAGGGCAGCCGTCAGCTTGTCGGAACGGGTGCGCGAGCGCCGCCGCTCGATCAGGCGCGCCATGCGCAGGCCGAGGCGCGCCGGCCGCGGCAGGGATTCCGGATCGACCAGTCCGAACACGCCCTCGCGGGCAAAGACGAAACCGGCGCGGCCGAGCCGCAGGATATGAACAAGTCCGCCGAGCAAGATCAGACCTTCCAGCCGCCGTGCAGGCAGACGATGCCGCCGGTCATCGCGGTGACCTCGACGCGGCCGAAACCGGCCTTGCGGATCATCTCGGCGAAGGCCTCGGGGCGGGGAAACTTGCGGATCGATTCGACCAGGTACTGGTAAGGCTCGGGGTCACCCGTCACCAGCCGGCCGAGCGGCGGAATGACGTTGAACGAATAGAAGTCGTAGACGCGATCGAGCCCCGGGATCACCTCGGGCGAGAATTCCAGCACCAGCAGGCGGCCACCGGGTTTCAGCACCCGGTAGGCCTCGTCGAGCGCCAGCTGGATGCGCGGCACGTTGCGAATGCCGAAGGCGATCGTGTAGCCGTCGAACGAGCCGGACGGAAAGGGCAGCGCCTCGGCATTGCCCTGGACGAATTCGACGCGGGTCTCGAGCCCGCGCTTCTCGGCGCGCTGCTTGCCGACCTTGAGCATTTCGCCATTGATGTCGCAGACCGTCGCATGGGCCGCCGCGCCCGTGCCGACCACCTTGAAGGCGACGTCGCCGGTGCCGCCGGCGACGTCGAGATGGGCGAAGGGCCGGGTCCTGGAAATGCCGAGCCGGTTCACCATCACGTCCTTCCAGACGCGGTGCAGGCCGACCGACATCAGGTCGTTCATCAGGTCGTAGCGGCCGGCTACCTTGTGGAAGACGTCGTCGACCAGGCCCTGCTTGGCGTCGAGATCGACACGGCGAAAGCCGAAATCGGTGTCATGGGCGGCGGCGGTCATCGGGAAGCCTTTCGAGTGCGGCGGGACCATAGCGGAACCTCCCGGCCGACGCTATGACGAGTGGACCGCGGGGGCGACGTCCGCCCGCCGCGGCGAAACGAGACGGCGAGCAGCCCATGCCCGAATTGCCTGAAGTCGAAACCGTTCGCCGCGGCCTCGCCCCGGTCATGGAGGGGGCGACGATCAGCCGCGCGGAGGTGCGCCGCAAGGACCTGCGCTTCCCCTTTCCGGAGAATTTCAGCGCGCGGCTGACCGGCCGGCGCATCGAGAGCCTGGGGCGGCGCGCCAAATATCTGCTGGCCGACCTGGATGGCGGCGAGGTGGTGATCATGCATCTGGGCATGTCCGGCTCGTTCCGCATCGAACAGGAGATTGCCGGCGACTTCCATCACGAGCGCTCGCGCAATGCCGCCCACGACCATGTCGTGCTGCATCTGAGCTCCGGCGCGACGGTGACCTATAACGATCCCAGGCGTTTCGGCTTCATGCTGCTCGCCGAGCGCTCCCGCCTGCCGGAGCATCCGCTGTTTGCCCATCTCGGCGTCGAGCCGACGGGCAATGCCCTGTCGGCGGATTATCTCGCCGGCCAGTTCAAGGACAAGCAGGCGCCGCTGAAGGCGGCCCTGCTCGACCAGTCGATCATTGCCGGCCTCGGCAATATCTATGTCTGCGAGGCCCTGTTCCGCTCGGGCCTGGCGCCGACCCGCAAGGCGGGAACCCTGGTGACCAAGGCCGGCGCGCCGAGCGCCCGCCTCGAGCGCCTGGTGCCGGTCATTCACGACGTCATCGCCGAGGCGCTGGAAGCCGGCGGCTCGACCTTGCGCGACCATGCCCAGCCCTCGGGCGAGCTCGGCTATTTCCAGCATCGATTCCAGGTCTATGACCGCGAAGGCGAGACTTGCGCGAAGCCCGGTTGCGGGAACATTGTTCGCCGCATCGTGCAGTCGAACAGATCGACCTTCTACTGCCCGACCTGCCAGCGATAGGGACAGACCATGCTGAAGATCTGGGGCCGCACCAATTCCTCCAATGTCCAGAAGGTGATGTGGTGCATCGGCGAGCTCGGCCTCGCCCACCAGCGCGTCGACGCGGGCCGCCAGTTCGGCGTGGTCAACGAGCCGCATTACCGGGCCAAGAACCCGAATGGGCGCGTGCCGACGGTCGAGGATGACGGCGTCGTGTTGTGGGAATCCAATGCCGTGTGCCGGCATCTGGCGCGCAAGCACGGCCGGCTGATGCCGGCGGCGCTCGCCGACAAGGCGCGGGTCGACATGTGGATGGACTGGCAGCAGACCGAGGCCATGCCGGCGCTCACCCCGGTATTCTGGGGGCTGGTGCGGACCGCGCCCGACAAGCGCGACCATGCCGCCATCGAGGACGGCCGGGTCAAGTCGATCGCCGCCATGACCATTCTCGATGCCGAGCTCGGCCGGCACAGCCACGTGGTCGGCAACACCTTTTCGGTCGCCGACATTCCGCTCGGCGTGGTGGCCTTCCGCTATTATGCCCTGATCGCGGACGGGCCGAAGCTTCCCCATCTCGACCGCTGGTACGCCGCGATGCGGGAGCGAGCGGCATTCCGGCAGCATGTCGCGGATATCCCGCTGACCTGAGAGCCGCGGCAGGGCGGCGTCCGGGGCCTTTTGGCCTGCGGCAACGGCGCCCGGTCTGATGCGTTGACTTTTCGGCGGGGTCCTGCATATAACCCGGCCGACTTGGGAGCGGCCCGCGCCCGGGGCGTCGTTCGTTTCACGAACTGCCGCTGGCGAGCCACCCTGAACCCCATCCGATCGCTTTGATCAAGACCCGCGCGGAGATGTCCCGTGAAACGCACCTACCAACCCTCCAAGCTCGTGCGCAAGCGCCGGCATGGCTTCCGCGCCCGCATGGCTACCAAGGGTGGTCAGCGGGTTCTTTCGGCGCGCCGCGCGCGTGGCCGCAAGCGCTTGTCGGCGTGACCCGTCACGGCCGATCATTCGGCCGTTTCGCCTGACGGGAGGGCGACGATGACCGGTTTCACACCGCCCAGCCGCCTCGTCCGTCGCGCCGATTTCATCGCCTGTTCCAAGGGCCGCCGTGTCGCAACGGCGGCCTTTGTCTTGCAGGAACGCCAGCGCGGTGATGCCGCCGCTCCGCGTTTCGGCTTCACGGTCACCAAAAAGACCGGTGGCGCCGTCGAGCGCAACCGCATGCGCCGCCGCCTCAGGGAGGCCGTGCGGCTGGGCGCGCGCGAGGCCGCGCGGCCCGGGTCCGACTATGTGCTGGTGCTCAATCGCGCCGCCCTCGACCGTCCCTTCGACACGCTACTCACCGATCTCGCCGAGGCGCTCCGGCGCGCGGCCGCGCCCAAGGGGCGCTGATCACACCGATTTCCCCCCGACCGCACCCGGACGGACCGATGGCTGACAACAACCGCAATTACATTCTCGCGATCGTGCTCTCCATTCTGGTGCTGGTCGGCTGGCAATATTTCATCGGCATGCCGCAGATGGAGCGCCAGCGCGAGGCGCAGCGTCAGCAGCAGGCCCAGCAGCCGGCTGCCCAGCCGGCGCCGGGCACAACGCCTGCCCCCGGGGCCGCGCCCGCGCCCGGATCGGCCACCGCTCCGGCGGCGCCCGGCACGGTGGCTCCGGCCGCCGTCGTCAGCCAGTCGCGCGAGCAGGTTATCGCGGCGACCCCGCGGGTCGCCATCGAGACCCCACGGCTGATCGGCTCGATCAACCTCGTCGGCGCCCGCATCGACGACCTCGTGCTCGCGACCTATCGCGAGACGGTCGAAAAGAGCAGCGCCAACGTCATCCTGCTGTCGCCGCAGGGCTCGCCGATCGACCCGGTCAACCACCGCCAGCCCTTCTATGCCGAATTCGGCTTCGTCGCAGGCGCCGGCCAGACCGTCGCCGTGCCCAATGCCCAGACCTCGTGGACCCAGGTCGGCAGCGGCAAGCTGACGCCTGCGAGCCCGGTGACGCTGACCTGGGACAATGGCCAGGGCCTGACCTTCCGCCGCACCTTCGAGATCGACGCGACCTATATGGTCACGGTGCGTGATGCCGTGGTCAATGCCGGCACCGCCCCCGCGACGCTGCATCCCTATGGGCTGATCTCGCGCCACGGCACGCCGCAGACCTCGGGTTATTACATCCTGCACGAAGGCCTGATCGGCGTGTTCGGCGACAAGGGCCTGCAGGAGGTCGGTTATTCCGCCATCGAGACGGCGCGCACCCAGACCTTCAAGTCGCGTGGCGGCTGGCTCGGCATGACCGACAAATATTGGGCCGCCGCCCTGATCCCGGATCAGGCCAGCGACACCGATGCGAGCTTCAAGTTCTTCCAGTCGAACGGTCTCAAGAGCTACCAGACCGATTATCTCAAGCCGGCTCTGACGATCGCGCCCGGCGCGACCGCCGAGACCGCCACGCGCCTGTTCGCCGGCGCCAAGGAAGTCGCCGTCGTCGACGGCTATGCCAACAGCCTGAATGTCGACCGTTTCGACCGGCTGATCGATTGGGGCTGGTTCTATTTCATCACCAAGCCGCTGTTCACGGTGATGGACTGGATCTTCCTCAAGACCGGCAATTTCGGCATCGCCATCCTGCTCGTCACGCTGCTGGTCAAGGGCCTGTTCTTCCCGCTGGCCAACAAGAGCTACGCCTCCATCACCATGATGAAGAAGGTGCAGCCGGAGATGATGGAAATCCGCGACCGTTTCGCGGACGACAAGATGAAGCAGCAGCAGGAACTGATGGCGCTCTACAAGCGCGAGAAGATCAATCCGCTGGCCGGCTGCTGGCCGATCATCATCCAGATTCCGGTGTTCTTCGCACTCTACAAGGTGCTGTTCATCACCATCGAAATGCGCCATGCGCCATTCTTCGGCTGGATCCACGACCTCTCGGCGCCCGATCCGACCTCGCTGTTCAACCTGTTCGGGCTCCTCCCCTTCACCGTGCCGCACTTCCTGCTGATCGGCGTCTGGCCGCTCATCATGGGTGTCACGATGTGGGTTCAGATGCAGATGAATCCGGCGCCGACCGATCCGATCCAGGCGACCTTCTTCAAGTGGATGCCGATCATGTTCACCTTCATGCTGGCCTCCTTCCCGGCCGGCCTGGTGATCTACTGGGCCTGGAACAACACGCTTTCGGTGCTGCAGCAGGCGGTGATCATGCGCCGCTACGGCGTCAAGCTCGAGCTCTGGGACAACATGAAGTCCATGTTCGGCGCGGGCAAGAAGCCGGCGGCCTGACGTCGGGACGACGGTTCATCGGGCCCCCGCGACGGATGGCATCCGTCGCGGGGGCCTCTTATTATGCGAAAGCCGCACCGGCGCCGCCGGCCCGGCTTTGTTGCGGGCCGGCAGCGGTTGCGCATCGGCCTATCGGAGACGGCGCGTGAGCGACACCCTGATCGAAACCGGCCGCAAGCTGTTCGCCCGGCCATGGGACTTCTGGCGCGGCACGCCGAACATGCAGCATTTGCCGCCGATGAACGGCACCGAGATCGCCTTTGCCGGCCGCTCGAATGTCGGCAAGTCCAGCCTGATCAATGCGCTGGTCAACCAGAACAGCCTGGCGCGCACCTCCAACACGCCCGGCCGCACCCAGGAGCTGAACTTCTTCCACGTGCCGCCGGAACAGGGCGCGCCGACCGACCTGGTCATTGTCGACATGCCCGGCTACGGCTTCGCCGCGGCGCCCGAGGCCAAGGTGAAGGAGTGGACCCGGCTGATCCACGACTACCTGCGCGGCCGGCAGAATCTCGCACGCGTCTATGTGCTGGTCGATGCCCGCCATGGGCTGAAGCCGGTCGATGTCGAGGTGCTCGACGAGCTCGGCAAATCGGCGGTGTCCTACCAGATCGTGCTGACCAAGGCGGACCAGATCGGCGAGGCGGCGCTCAAGGCGCTGATCGCCGCGACGCTCGAAGCGCTGAAGAAGCGCGCCGCCGCCTTTCCGGAGATCATCGCCACCTCCAGCCGCAAGGGCCAGGGCATTCCGGAACTCCGCGCGGCCATCGCCCAGGTGCTGGCCGACCGGCGCTGAGCGAGACGCGTTTCGCGGCCCTCAGAAATCCGCACTGGCGAGCTGCCCGAGCCCGAAACCCCCGGTCGCTTCGGTGACGAGCGGCCGGTTGAGGATCTTTGCGAGCAGATGGTTCATGGTCACCGGGTCGTTGTCGAAACCGCCATGGGTGGCGGACAGACTGGCGAATAATGGCTTTGCGCCGGGCCCGGGCGCCTTTCCGATCGACTTGCCGGCCAGCAGCAGGCGTACATTGGCCGGCGCGAAGGGCTGTTCGCCGCTCCAGAAGCGGGTCATGCCGGCGAGCGGCACGCCGACATTGTCCTCGAAGGCATTGGAAACGAGATAGAGGAGCGATTTCCGGTAGAGCGCGACCGTGTCGGCGCGTTCGGCCGTGTCGTCGAGATTGTAGATGTCGAAGGCGCCGGGCGGGTTTCTCTTGGCGAGCCGGTCGGCGACGGGCTGCAGATTGTCGCGGAAGTAACCGGTCGTGCAGGCCGGCGCGAACAGGCTGACGCTGGCAATGAGGTCGCTGACCGTGCCGCCTCGCTCGGCGAGTGCGCGCAGCAGCGCGCCGAGCAGCAGGGCGCCGGCACTGTGGCCGACAAAATGCACCTTCATCGGCTTGCCGATGGCCGCGCGCCGGGCGACCGCATCCATCACGATCTTGGTGGCCTCATAGCCGGCGGCCTCCTCGCTCTCGCCCTTCTGCTTGATCGCCGCGAGGTCGGCGGTCGCCTTCATCTCGCGCCACACGGCCCGGCCGATGGGCCGGGCGAGGTTCTCGATCGCCATGTCGGTCACATCCGACAGCCCGCGGGTGCGGGCGAGCAGGGATTTCACGAAGCCGTCGACCATGTCGCCGACCGTCTCGCCGACGCCGGAATGCCAGAAATAGAAGAGCGGGAAGATGCCGTTCCGCTTGAAGGTCGGAACCATGGCTGCGGTGCGCGCGGCTGCCGCCTGGACGTCGTTCAGTCCGCCATGGGCGTAGAACAGCACGTGCTCATAGCGGTCCGAGGCTGGCGCGGCGGCATTGTCGACCAGGAATTTCGCGGTCTCCTCGAAGGTCTGCCGCTTGTTCCAGAACGGCCCCGCCGTGACATAGGCGCCATCGTCGACATTGACGTAATGACCGCCGATGGCCCCGGCGGGAACGGTCGTGACGCCCGACCGGGCATTGCGCGGCGAGGCCGTGAAATAGCCGCCGGCAAAATCGGACGGCAGGGCTGTCGGCGCCGTCAGCCGCATCACCCAGGCATCCATCACATTGGCCCGCCAGTCGGCATAGGACCAGCGCGCCATGCCGGGCAGGGACGCCAGATGGCTCGGGTCGGTCGTCGGCAGGGCGCCGGAGAGCTTGCCGGGAACGACGCCGCCCCATTCCGAGCCCCAGGAGTTCAGGACGATGAAGCCCTCCGCGTCATAGCCGACGATCGCGAAGGCATGGGCCCCGAGGATTTTCGGCGCGCCGGGCCCCTCGCTCCAGTCGATCTCGCCGCCGCGGGCGGCGACATTCTCGGCACGCCAGCCATCATGGACCACCGCCGAACAGATGATCGCGTCGGCGTCGTTGATGGCCGCGTGATAATGGTTCAGCACATGGCGCAGCCGCAGATAGGTGCCGAGGCCGACCCGGCGCGCATCCTTGGCCATGGCCACGGTCAGCTTGAAGTCGATCTCGCCGTCGATATAGGGCGCCATCCGGTTGTCGCAGACGCCACGATGGAAGAAGCCCTTCAACGCGCCGCGGATCGACGAACCAGGCAGCCGGTCGTCGGAATATTCGTCGAAGGCCCGGGCATTGGCGTAGAGCATGCGGGCGCTGACCCGCCGCGGCACGTCGGCCCGCAGCTGGACCCGCGTGACGTTCTGCAGGTCGATGACGGCCGCCAGCGCCTGGCCGGTGCAACTGCCCTCGGAGCCCTGGTTCCGGACCGCCAGGCCGAGGGCCTCGAGCGGTGGCGGGTAGAGTTGCGGTTTGATCGCGACCAGCGTCGGTTCGTAGAACAGGTCGCGGAAATCGATCGGGTCGGGCCGGACATTCAGCACCATCTCGGCGGCGGGCCTGGTCTTGGCGGCCTTCGCCATGCTGATGGTGACGGCCCCGATGGCGCTCTCCCGCGCCTCGGCCTTGGCGTCCTGGACATCGCCGAACTGGGTGTTCATCGCAAGCCTGGCGCGTTCGGTCACCATCTTGTCGACCGATTGGTTCGTCCAGGCCCGCTGCCGGCGTTGACGCGATGAAGCCGTGGCCATGGTGTGGATCCCGACGGAGTGATTGACCTTGGTGAAGGCGTGGGCCCTAGGGCGTCACGCCGGCGACGCGCAGGACCTGCTCGAAATTGGCCGCCACCGCCGCGAAGCCTGCGTCGGTCGGGTGCAACTCGTCGTGCCAGCGTCCTTTGACGACGCCGCGATTGTCGACCAGGAAGACCTTGGCGAGCGCAGCCGTGCCTGTCGCATTGGCGAAGCGGCCGAGCCGGCCATAGAGCCCGTCGATCATGATCCGGACGATCGCGCGCTGGATCGTGGCATCGACGATGCCCATCTTGCGCATCGGTTCGCCGAGCCAGCCGTCGAGCGGCAGAAGACTGCCCTTGCCGGACTGGTCGGGCAGCGGGATCGCGTAGTCGTAGCCGTGAACCAGGATCGGGATGGTGGAATTCACCGTCCTGAGTTCCTTGATGAGTTTGACATAGAGGCCCTCGATCTTGTCGAGCAGGGCGTCGTATGCGCGCTGGTCGATCAGGTCCTTGGCCTGGGCGCCGGTCTTGTAGGGTTTGAGAAAGGCGCGCATCTGATCGCCGACGAGATCATTGCCGCCGCCCGACAGCAGCACCGCGGCCACCGTGAGATTCTCGTCTTTCACCAGCTTGTGGAAATAGAAGAAGACGTCGTCGCTTTCCGCCATGCTGGCCAGGGTGTCGCCGGCCGCCGACAGGCAGAAGCAATTGAAGTCGCGGTTGAGGTCGTCGATCGTGTCGTCCAGGAAGAAGGGATATTCGAACCAGGAATCACCTTCCGCCAGCAGGATCTTGGTCTTGTCGCCGAGCCGGCTGAGGAAACGCGCCCGCCGGCGGCTGCGTTCGAGGCCGTTGGCGATATCCATGCCGAAGCCGCGCGTGCGCAGATCCTCGGGCCTGGCATCCCGCACCAGCTCTTCGTTGATGCGCAGCGTCAGCCGGCCGTTTTGCGGATCCCGCCAGACATAGAGATAGGGGGCGAGCGCCGCGCGCGGCGTCGCCGGATCGGCCAGCATCTCCTTCAGCCTGTCGAAATCGATCGGAGGGGCCGGCGCATCGGCCGCGGCACGGGCGGTCGCCGCCGGCGCTTCGGTGCGCGCCGCGGCTTTCGCGCGCGATGCGGCAGCAGCCGGTTTCGATGGCTTGCCGGGTTTGGCCTTGCTGTCCTCAGGCTCGGCCTTTGCGGGCTGGCGTTTTTTGGCCGCGGACTTTGCGGGTTTGACCTCGGCCGCCCCGGTCTCCGGAGCTATTTTTGCTGCTCGCCTTGCCTGGGCTTTGCGTCCTGTGGCCTTGGCCATGCGCATTTCTCCCGCGGATGGTCAGCAAAAATCAGGTCGCCGCCTCCGATATTGCCTTGATGGACAAACGGATGGCCGTGTAGACATGGGGTATATTGAATGACGAAGGTGAAGAGACGTTAGTCAGACGATATCGGAAGGTCAAGTTGTGGTGATGATTTATTCAATCTGAATTGGTCGCGCGAAAACGGCACATTCCTTTACGAGAGCGTGCGGGAGTGCGAAGGCGGGCTCGGTGCATTTCGCCCGGACTTGCCGCGGCCGGCGTCTCGATCACCGTACAGTTGCAACTGTGTGCGGCCTGGTCCCGATGCGGATGAACGGGCCGTCTTGAATACCTGAATCGCTGGTCGCGCCATGGACCTCGGCGTGGGAATCGGGGAAACAGCCAAGTCTGAGAGTCAGGCCCCGCATGACACTGACACCTGTCCGTCAAATACGAATTTATTTTGTAAAATAGAGAGCTTTCAAATGACCGCATCCTCTTCCGAACAGGCCGGTATTACCCCCGCGATCGTGCGATTTACGATGGCCTTCATCCTGTGCGTCGCCGTCATTTATCTCATCACGGCGCTGCTGAAGTTCGACATTCCAGGCTCGATGGGGATCATTACCCTGGTGGTTGCCCTCGCTCCGGCATTTGACGTGTTTGCGCGCGCCACCGGCCGGGTCATGGCAGGCGGTGAAAGGTTGCGGTTTTCGGCGAGTGCGGCGGCGATCGCTCTGCTCGTCAATGTCGCGACGCTGATGATCCAGGCCTATCTCGCCTTCGGCTCTGTCAGCTTCGGCAACCTTGGCGCCATGCTCGGGCTGGGTCGGGCGAGGCTCGATCTTTCGATCGTCGCGATTGGCCTGGCAGCAGGCTTTGTCGTCGCGTTTCTGATCACTTATGTCAGCGCAGGCTTCATGGGCCGGAGCGCGCTGAAGCGGCTGGCCAAGGCAAAATAGACCGTGCCAAGACACCGGCTGCCGCAGGGGCCGCCGAACCTCCGCCGCCTGCTCATGCGCCGATGAAATCCACCGCCGGGCGCCGAAGGATCTCCTTCGGCGCCGGGCGGTGCGCAATCAGTGCGCTTCGTCCCAGTTCGCCGCGGCCCTGGCATCCACGGCGAGCGGCACTTTCAGCTGCAGCGCCGGGAACGGCGCCTCCTCCATCACCCGGCGGATCACCGGCAAGCTGCGGTCGACCTCGGCCTCGGGCACCTCGAACACCAGTTCGTCATGCACCTGCAGCAGCATGAGCGCGTCGAGCTTGGCGGCGGCAAGTGCTGCCTCCATGCGGATCATGGCGCGGCGGATGACGTCGGCGGCCGATCCCTGGATCGGCGCATTGATCGCCTGGCGCTCGACGAAGGCGCGCTCGGAGGGATTGCCCGACTTGATCGCCGGGAAATGGCAGCGCCGGCCGAAGATCGTCTCGACATAGCCATGCTCGCGGCAGAACGCCTTGGTCGTGTCCATGTAGTCGCGGATGCCCGGAAAGCGCTCGAAATATTTCTTGATATAGGCGCCGGCCTCTTCCCGGGCGATGCCGAGCTGATTGGCCAGGCCAAAGGCCGAAATGCCGTAGATGATGCCGAAATTGATCGCCTTGGCGCGCCGCCGCACCAGCGGGTCCATGCCCTTGACCGGCACGCCGAACATTTCCGACGCCGTCATGGCGTGGATGTCGACGCCGTCGGCAAAGGCCTGCCGCAATTGCGGGATGTCGGCGATGTGGGCGAGCACGCGCAGCTCGATCTGGCTGTAATCGGCCGAGACCAGCTTCATGCCGGGCGAGGCGATGAAGGCGGTGCGGATCTTGCGGCCCTCCTCGGTGCGCACCGGGATGTTCTGGATATTGGGCTCCGACGAGGACAGCCGGCCGGTCGTGGTGGCGGCGAGCGAGAACGAGGTGTGGACGCGGCCCGTCTCGGCATTCATGTAGGTCGGCAGCGCATCGGTATAGGTCGATTTCAGCTTCGACACCGTGCGCCAGTCGAGGATCTTCTGCGGCAGTTCGTGGCCCTGCTCGGCCAGGTCCTCCAGCACGCCGGCCGCCGTCGACCAGGCGCCGGTCTTGGTCTTGGTGCCGCCGTCGAGACCCATTTTGCCGAACAGGATGTCGCCGAGCTGCTTGGGCGAACCGGGATTGAGCGGCTCGCCGGCCAGAACCTGGATCTCCGCCTCGACGCGCGCCGCGGTCTGGGCGAAGTCGCCGGAGAGCCGCGCCAGCACCTGGCGGTCGACCAGGATGCCGCGCCGTTCCATGCGGGCGAGCACGGCGGCCAGCGGCCGCTCCAGCGTCTCGTAGACATTGGTCTTGGCTTCCGCCGGCAGGCGTGGTTTCAGCACCTGCCAGAGCCTGAGCGTCACATCCGCGTCCTCGGCGGCATAGGCGGTCGCCTTGTCGAGCGGCACCCGATCGAAGGTGATGGCGTTCTTGCCGGAGCCGGCGACCGTCGAATAGGCGATCGTCTCGTGGCCGAGATGGCGCTCGGACAGCGCATCCATGCCGTGGCTGCCGCGGCCGCCGTCGAGCACATAGGAAATCAGCATCGTGTCGTCATAGGGCGCCACCTGGACGCCGTAGCGGCCGAGGATCAAGAGGTCGTATTTCAGGTTCTGCCCGACCTTCAGGACGCCCGGGTCCTCGGCCAGGACCTTCAGCCGGTCAAGCGCGGCGCGGACCGGAATCTGGTCCGGCACGAGCCCTGAATCGAACAGGCCCTCGCTGCCGGCGCGATGGTTGAGCGGCACATAGCAGGCCTTGCCGGCGGCGGTCGCCAGCGAGAAGCCGACCAGTTCGGCGCTCATGGCATCGAGCGAGGTGGTCTCGGTGTCGAGCGCCACCACACCGGCCTCGCGCGCCGCGGCGATGAAGGCGTCGAGGGCATCGAGCGTCGTGATGCAGAGATAGCCGGAGCGATCGACCGCCGCGCCCTTGAGCGCCTGGGCGACGCGCCCCGCGAGCGCCTGCGGCGTCGCCTCGATGTCGCCGGAGGCGGCCTCGGTGGCCGGCGTCGCAGCGGCGCCGTCCGCGGTCCCCGGCGCGGCGGCCGCCGTCCGGGGCGCGCCAGCGACCACGGCGAGCCGCGGGTCCGGTTCGATCTGGCCGGCATCGACGCCGTAGAGCTCGGCGACCCGGCGCGTGATGGTGGTGAATTCCAGCGCCTTCAGGAAGGCCACCAGGGTCTTGCCGTCGGGCTGTTCCAGGCCAGTATCGTCGAGCGGGATCTCGACCGCGACGTCGCGCACCAGCTCGACCAGCTTGCGCGACAGGCGCACCTTCTCGATCACCTCCGGGTCGGTCAGGGTCTCGCGCCGCTTCGGCTGCTTGATCTCCCCGGCACGGGCGAGCAGCGTCTCGACATCGCCGAATTCGGCGATCAGCTGGGCGGCCGTCTTGCGGCCGATGCCCGGCGCGCCGGGCACGTTGTCGGAGGTGTCGCCTTCCAGCGCCTGGATGTCGACGATCTTCTCGGGCGGCTGGCCCTCCCAATATTCGGAGACCTCGCCGAGCTTGTCGACAGGCACGTTCCAGCGCTCGAAGCGATCCTCGTGGATCAGCAGGCGTTCGGGCCGGTAGCCGGGCTTGCCCTTGATGCCGCTTTCCGGATCGTAGAAGGCGACGCGCGGGCCGACCAGCTGCATCAGGTCCTTGTCGGCGGAGATGATCAACACATCGGCGCCGCGGCCCTTGGCCTGTTCGGCATAGGTCGCGATCAGGTCGTCGGCCTCATAGGTATCCTGTTCGATCGGGTGCAGGCCGAAGGCGCGGATGGCGTCGCGCATCAGCGGAAACTGCGGCACCAGATCCTCGGGCGGCGGCGGCCGGTTGCCCTTGTAGGCCGGATAGAGCGCCTTGCGGAACGAGTTCTCGCTCTTGTCCAGGATCATGGCGAGATGGGTCGGCTTCACGCCGAGCGCGCCGTCCTGGACGAATTGCAGGATCTTGGTGGCGAACAGCCTGACCGCGCCGGTCGGCAGTCCGTCCGACCGGGAATTGTATTTCCGGTCCTGGTTCATCGACTGGAAATAGGAGCGGAACACGAAGGACGAGGCGTCGACGAGGAAGACGCGATCGCCTTCGCGGACGGGGCGGTGATGGTCGGCGTGCATGGTCAGGGAAGCCTCAAACGAGTCGGGGGCCATTATGGACGGCGAGGACGTGCGCGTCATGTCGTCATCGCAGATCGCAGCGGCTGATGGTCATCTAGCCCGATCATGCGGGGTTTTGCCGCCTTGCGTGAGGCGAAGACCAGGGTGCCATGGACAAAGATTGAAACAAACGCATTTCGCGGCAAGATTGCAATTCTTCCCTAAGGGGATTCGCTGCTGGTTGCGGCGGCTCGCCCCATGCTTTGCCGGCCCTTCGGATGTGAGGATGTCATGGCCAATCCGATTTTCCCGACCAGGCCGCTGCCGGTCACGCTGCCCAAACCCACCAGCAAGATCGCCGCAATCTTCTTCTTTTTCGTCCTGATGGCCTTGGCCGGCGGCCTCGTCTATCTCTCGGTGCCGGGCCTGATTCAGGACTTCCAGATCAACGGCAACGACGAGCCGGCCGTCAATGCGCGCGTCGTCACCGGCAAGTGCCGCAGCAAGCTCATTCTGCATTTATGCGACGCGACGATCGAGCGGCGTACCGCCGGCGGGCCGGTCAGGGAAGAGACCCATTTCGCCTTCATCGACTTGCATTTCGGCTCTTACACGACCCATGTCGTGCAGAGGCAGGGCAATCCCGCCATGGTCACCACCTCGCTCGCCCTCGATCACCTCTGGGATCGGGTCCTGCTGGCCGCCGGCATGATCGTCTTGTGCGTCGGTGGCGGCTTCGCCCTGCTCCGGCAGGCGTTCAGCCGCGGGGCGGGCATCAACAAGCCGTTCAAGATGCTGCACAATACGGTCATGACGCCGCTCATCGCCGATATCAACGGCTACAAGGACGAAGGCGACAAGGGGCGCATCTGGCGCTACACGCCAGCAGGCCCCTCGCTCGGCAAGGAAACCGCCGTCCGCTTCGAGGCCGGCGCCTGGCCCTTCTTCCTCAATCCCGAGGCTACCAAGGCGCTCGCCGTGGTCGGCCGTCCCGGCAGCGAAGCGCTGCTGCTCGATGACGGGCTGACCGTTGTCGGCATGACCGACCAGGAGCGCCAGACGCTGCAGGACTGGCGCCAGTCGCTGCTCGACAAGGCGGCCGAACGCCAGGCCGCGCAGCCGGCCGCCACGGCGTGATGACAGGAGGCGACGCATACCGTTGCACCGCATGGGCGTGGCAACGGCTTTCGCGGACTTCGTCGGTTGTTGACGTCCGGCCGATCAGGGTCGGGTCGGCGTGGGGCTGGCGGACCCGGACGAAAATTGCCTTGGCTCGCCCATTTCCTTGACCAGGCCGGCCCTGAAGGGGCGGTTCTCCACGAACAGTGGGGATGAAGACGTGGATGGCCGGGACAAGCCCGGCCAAGACGAGAATTGTCCTTGGAGCGACGGGCACTGGATCGACCGCGCGCCGGATAGGCACCGACATCGAACCCGTCGTGAACTCGACACATCGAGGTCAACACATCGCGGTCAACACATCATCTTGCCCGGGCTTGTCCCGGGCATCCACGACTTGCTCGCACCAAAATGAGCCTGTCCTGATGTGCCGCGGTATTAGCGCTCGTTCCAGTGCACCATGGGCAGGCCCGCGACCGGTGAGCGGAAGAACGGGATGCGGGTGCCGCGCAGCGAGCCGATATAGACCGTCTTCAGGTCCGGGCCGCCGAAGGTGACGGAGGCGAACCATGGCGCGATGCGGCCGCCGGCGGCCAGCATCTCGTCCGGGCCGGCCGTGCCCTTGTAGAAGGCGGTCATCAACTGCCGGCTGGTCCAGGGGTCATGGTCGTCGAGCAGGATGCGCAATTCGCCTTCCGGGGTGATGGCGAAGATACGGTCCATCATCACATGGGTACCCCAGAGATTGCCGAAGGCATCGAAGGCGATGCCGTCGATCGGCGCGCCGTGATCTTCCGGCCCGAAGGTCTGGCGGTCGGTCAGGCTGCCGTCGTCCTGAAGGCGGAACCGGGTGATCTTCGGCCCCGACGTCTCGACGGCATAGAGCCATTCCTCGTTCGCGTCGAAGCGGATCTCGTTGGTGAAGGCGATGTTGTCGGCCACCACCCTGAGCCGCCCCTGGTCGTAGAGCGCGATGAAGCCGTCGGCGATCTTGGGCGACACGGCCTGCATCCAGTTGACGATACGGGTCGAGATGGTCAGCCAGAGCCGGTCCCTGGAATCGCGCAGGACGAAATTGACCTTGCCGATCGGCTTTCCGTCGATCGTATCGGCGAGCACTTTGGTCGCGCCGGTCGTCCGGTCCATGATTTCCAGCCGGTCGGTACCGAAATTGGAAATGACGATGTCGCCGTTGCGGGCGAAGGCGAGGCCGTTCGGCAAGGTGCCGACGGTGAAGCGGGTCGCTTCGTCGGTCGCCCCGGAAAAGGCCTTGCCCTCGCTCTGGGTGATCAGGTTCTGCGTGCCGTCGGGACGGATATGGACGACGCCGCCGCGGGCATCCGCCGCCCATAGCGAGCCGTCGCGCTCGGCCAGGATGCATTCGGGCCGCTGCAGTCCTTCGCCGACATAGCCGATCTGGCTGCGGTCGACCGTGAAGCCGTCGATCGGGTTTTTCGCCATGGGTTTCCTCGGAATATTCGCGCGTGTGCCCGCGCCTCGAAATGACGTGGTGGCGCCGCCGGTCAGGCGTCCTTCCTGACGACGCGATTGGTCAGCGTGCCGAGCCCCTCGACCGTCAGCTCGACCACGTCGCCGGCCTCGAGGAAGCGCTCGAGCTCGAGCCCGCAGCCGCCGCCGACCGTGCCGGAGCCGAAGAACTCGCCGGCATGCAGCGTCTCCGAGCGCGAGACATAGGCGATCATGTCCTCGAACGAATGCAGCATTCCCGCCGTCGTCGTGTCGGTCCAGGTCTCGCCATTGATCTTGGCGACCGCCTTGAGCGCATAGGGATCCTTCACCGCGTCGGCGGTGACCAGATAGGGCCCCATGGCATTGCCGGCGTCGAAGCTCTTGCCCTTGGTCGGGCCGAGCATGCCCTGCATTTCGGCGATCTGGGCATCGCGCGCCGAGAAGTCATTGAAGATCGTGTAGCCGAAAATGTGGTCCTTGGCCTGATGCCTGGCGATGTCCTTGCCGCCCTTGCCGAGGATGATGCCGAATTCGAGCTCGAAATCCATCATCCGGCTATAGTCCGGCCAGACCACCTCGGTGCCGGTGCCGACCACGCTGAAGCGGTTGGTGATGTAGTAGATCGGCTTGTCGCGATAGACCGGCGGCACGTCGGCGTCCGGCGTCACCGCCAGCGCGCCGGCCTCGTCGCCCTTCATCCGCGCGACCATCCGGCGCATGCCGACCGGCGCATTGATGATATGGCCGGGAAAGACCGAGAAATCGCGCATTTGCGGCGGCACCGGGACCGGTGCCAGCAGCCTGGCGGCCGCGAGCGGCTGCGACAGGTCGTCATCTCCGGCCCGCGTCTCGGCCAGGCCGCGGGCCAGGTCGAGCCCGGCGGGACCGGCCTCGATCAGCGCCAGCATGGATGCGAGGGCCTGCGTGGGCTTGCCCGCGCGTTCGGCCGCGCCGGCGAGATCCAGCACCCGCTCGGCACCGGCCGCGCCGACCACGACGCCAACGCGCTGCTCGGCCCGGGCGCCGGCGAAAGTGACGAGTTTCATGGCGCTCAGTCCTCGAAGATCGCGACCGCCCGGCAGAAGCCGGCCGAGGCTTTGTGAATCTTGAACGGGAAGCAGGAAATCTGGAAACCGGTGGCCGGCAGCTGGTCGAGATTGGTCAGCTTTTCGATATGGCCATAGGCCCGCACCATGCCGGCGCGATGGCCTTCCCAGATCAGGCCGGCATCGCCGGTCTCGGCATATTTCTTGGCGGTGATGGTGAAGGGCGCGTCCCAGCTCCAGGCGTCGGTGCCGGTGATCCGCACGCCGCGCTCGGTCAGGTAAAGGGTCGCCTCGCGGCCCATGCCGCAGCCGCGGCCGACATAGTCGGGCTGGCCGTAGCGGGCCCCCGCCGCCGTATTGACCACCACGATGTCGAGCGGCTGGAGCGTCACGCCGGTACGCTTCAGCTCGGCCTCGACATCGGCGGCGGTCGCCACGTAACCGTCGGGGAAATGGCGGAAGTCGAGCTTCACGCCGCGCTGCAGGCACCAGTCGAGCGGCATTTCGTCGATGGTCCAGGCCGGCTTGCCGCCGTCAGTGGTCGAGTGGAAATGGTAGGGTGCGTCGAGATGGGTGCCGTTATGGGTCGAGCAGGCGAGCATCTCGACCGCCCAGCCGTCGCCGCCGGGCAGGTCGTCCTGGGTCAGGCCCGGGAAGAATTGCAGGATCTGCTGCACCGAGGCCTTGTGGTCGACATAGGTGATGGAGGGGGTCGTGCCCGGCGGGTCCGACGCGATGTCGGCTCGCAGCGACACGGACAGATCGATGATCCGGCGCGCCATGATAGTTCCTCCGTCAGTGCTGTGTTTGCCAGCGCAGCGTGTGCTTTTCGACCGCACGCAGAGCCAGGTTGGAAACGAGGCCGATCGCGCCGAGCAGGGCGATGCCGGCGAACAGGTCGGCCGATTGGAACGACCGGGCGGCGAGCAGGATCGCCGTGCCGAGGCCGGCCTGCGAGGCCAGCATCTCGCAGATGATCGCCAGGATCAGCGCCACCGTCATGGACAGGCGCATGCCGGCCAGGATGTCCGGCATGGCGTTGGGCAGGCCCATCTTCCAGGCAAAGGCCGGGCCCGACATCTGCAGGCAGCGCGCGACCTCCTTCAGGCGCGGCTCGACCTCGGCGAAGCCGTGAATGGTGCCAAGCAGCGTCGGCCAGAGCGAGCCGAAGGCGACAACCGTCAGCGCCATGGCCGGCGACAGGCCCATCAGCGCGATGGCCACCGGAATGATCGCCGAGGCCGGCAGCGGCCGGAGGAATTCGAGCGTCGGCTGCAGGTAGTCGCGCGCCGTCCGGGACAGGCCGATGGCCGCGCCGAGCACCACGCCGATCAGGCCGGCGAGCAGCCAGCCCTGCAGCATGCGGCCGACCGTGCCCATGGTCTGGCTGAGCAGGTCACCGCGGCGGAAGCCGTCGATCAGGGCTGCCCAGGCATCGAACGGATTGGGCACGAAGGCGCGCGACACCGTGCCGGTGACGGCGGCGAGCCACCACAGGAACAGGATGGCCGCGACGACGGCGAGCGAGCCGGCAAACAAAAGGATATCGCGGGTTTTCATGTCCGGGCCTCCGCGGCGATCCGCTGATGGCGGAACAGCCGTCCCTGCAGGACATTGAGGCCGGCATTGACGGCCCAGCCGATGAAGCCGATCCAGAACAGCGAGGCGAGCATCAGTTCCGGCCGCAGCGTCTGCTGGGCGATCATCAGCATATAGCCGAGCCCTTGCGGGTTGGCGGCGATCTCGACGGTGACGGCGACCACCAGGGCGAAGCCCGCGGCAAGGCGCAGCGCCACGAAGATGCGCGGCATGGCGGCCGGCAGCACGATCTTCCACAGCCGCTGCGCCGGTGTCAGGCCGATGACCTTGGACACTTCGAGCAGGCGCGGTTCGATCTGCGAGGCGGCCGCCTGCGCCAGGATCAGGCAGGGCCAGAAGGTGGCGAAACCGACAATGGCCATTTCGATGCGATAGCCGAAGCCGAAGACCAGCAGGGCTAGCGGAATGAGCGCGACGGAGGGGATCGGCCGGAACAGCTCGACCGAGGGCGTGGTCAGCGCGATGGCGGTGCGCGACAGGCCGATGAGGAAGCCGAGGACGAGGCCGGTAAAGGCGCCGAGCACCAGCCCGCCGACCGCGCCGATCAGCGTCTGCAGCGTGGCGAGTGCCAGCGTGCCGTCGGCGAGCGCCTCCAGCCAGGCCTTCGCGACCAAGGTCGGCGGCGCCAGGCTTTCCGAATCGGCGCCTGGGCCGCGAAACCAGATCTCGGCCGCCACCAGCGCGGCCAGCGGCAGGGCGATCGCCTTGGCCCAGCGTGTCGAGGAGCCGGACATCAGTGGCCCTCTTGCATCATGTCGAACAGGTCGCGCCGGAGCTTGAGGAAGTCGGGGTGCTCGCGGGTGGTGAGCTGGTTGCGCGGGCGCGCCAGAGGCACGTCGACGATGCGCGCGATGCGGCCGGGATGCGGCAGCAAGGCCACCACGCGGTCGCCCAAATAGAGCGCTTCTTCCAGGTCGTGGGTGACGAAGAACACGGTGGTGTTGCGCTCGGCGGCCAGCGCCAGCACCTCGTCCTGCAATTGCTGGCGGGTCATCGCATCGAGCGCGCCGAACGGCTCGTCCATCAGGAGCACTTTGGGCTCCTGCGCCAGGCAGCGGGCGATCTGCAGGCGCTGCTGCATGCCGCCCGACATTTGCGAGGGGAATTTCTGGCCATGATCCTTCAGGCCGACCTTGGCCAGCAGGCTCTCGATCAGCGGACCCTGCTCGGCGCGCGGCATGCCGGCGGCCTCCAGCGCCAGCGCGACATTGCCCCTGGCGTCGCGCCAGGGCAGCAGCGCGCGGCCATAGTCCTGGAACACCACGGAAACCGCGCGGCTCGGCCCGGTGATCGGCCGGCCGAACGAGGTGACGCTGCCGGCGGTGGCGGCGACGAGCCCCGCCACCACGCGCAGCAGCGTGGTCTTGCCGCAGCCCGACGGGCCCATCACGCAGATGAACTCGCCCGGCTTCACGTCGAGCGTGACGTTTTCGAGGATGGGCTTGCCGCCGAGCTCCACACGGAGCCCGGCGAAAGCGATGGCGGCGTCGTCTGCCGGTGACCGGGCAAGCATCTCCGGCTTGCTCACGGCAGGACGACGTTGGTCGCGACCGGCTGGCCGCGCAGCATTTCCTGTTCGCGCATGATCTTGATCCAGTAGTCGATCTCGGCAACCGTGATCGACGGCTTCTGGGCCGAGATGATCGCATTGGCCAGCACCGCCGGCGGCAGCGCGATATATTTGCCGATGATGGCGCGGACCTTGGCGTCATTGGCCTTGTCGGCGACGAAAGCCGACCCCTCGGTGAGGCCGTCGCGGAACGCCTTGATCAGCTGCGGATTCTTGGTCGCCCAGGCGCGCGTGGTCGAATAGAGGATCGCGGGCAGGCCGGCCGGAAGCTCGGTGTGGAAATAGGACACGACGCGGCCGATATTGCCCTGGACGATGCGTTCCATGATCGGCGAGCCGGTGATCAGGCCGTCGACCGAGCCGCCGCGCAGGATATCGGCCATTTGCGGGAACGGCGTTTCGACGAAGGTGACCTTTTTCCAGTCGGCGCCCTTCTCGGCCATCCACTTGCGGAACAGCACGTGCAGGAAGGCGCCGAGGCCGGGCACGCCGATGCGCTTGCCTTCGGCCGATTTGGCATCGGTGATGCCGGCGCCGACCTTTTCGACGAAGCCGTAGTTGGCGACGTCCTTCGACGTCACCGAACCGCCGGCGACCGCCACCAGGTCGAGGCCGCCGTCATTGGCCTGCAGCATGACCGAAGGCGTCGGGCCGCCGATCTGCACGCTGTCGGCCTGCATGGCGGCCGGAATGTTCGAATTGAGCGCGATCAGCTGGAAGCCGACATCGAGGCCGCGGGAGCGGAAATAGCCTTGCTCCTGGGCGACGAAGGCGGAGGTGAAATCGGCGACCGCGGTATAGCCGAGCAGCACCTTGGTCGGGGCCTGGGCGTAGGCCGGAAGGCCGGTGAGCGCGGTGCCGGCGGCGAGGCCGCCCGTGAACGAGCGGCGGGTCAGTTTGGTCATGGACAATGTCCTCCTAGACGAGCGTGTTCGGATCCGGATCTTGGTCGCCCGGTTGCTGTTGACGATGGAAGGTTAAGGGGTCGGCGTTTCGGCCTCCGGGCTGGCCGGGCGGGTCGCCGCGAAAGCGCGCAGGCCGGCGGCCGCGAAAATCGCGGCGCGCGACAGCAGGGCTTCGGTGTTGCGGTCGGATGTCGCGCCGTCGGAAAGCCGGTCGGCGCGTCCGGTCGGCGCCATCTGGGTCAGCGCCGAGCCGATGATGAAGAGATAGCCCCAGGTCGCGTCCGCGAGCGAGAGGTCGGGCAAGGCCATGCGGAGCGCCTCGATATAGCGTTTGGCCATGGCATCGTAGCTCGCCGCGATCAGCCCCTGGGCCCAGGGATTGTTGGAGGCGCCGGTGGTCAGGATGAGATTTGCGAAATAGTGGCCGCCGCGCGTCGGGTCGTAGCCGGCCTCCACGGTTGGCCTCAGCAGCGAGTCGACGATCTCTTCCACCGTCAGGCCGCCGCGCGCGATCATCGTGTCGAGGCGGGCGAGCCGGATGCGGTTGATGGCGCCGGAGCGGCGCGCGAACATCGCCTCGAACAGGCCTTCTTTGGTCCGGAAGTGATAATGCAGCAGCGCCTGGGCGACCCCGGCCAATTGGGCGATCTCGCGCATGCTGGCGCCATCGAAACCGCATCTGGCGAAAAGCCGCTCGGCCGCGTCGAGGATCTCTTCCTTCGACGTCGGCTTGGCGCGGGTTTTCGCAAGCGGTTCGGACATGAGCGGCCGTGTTAGCGTCACTGACTGTTCGATCAGTCAAGCATGTGGCCGCACCCGGCGCAAGGGTCATTCTTGGTTCCGTGTGTCGGCCGGGATAGGCTGAACGGCGGAGCGCGAGGCGGCCGATGAGGGGGCTGGCGGTGGTCGTGAGCGTCGAGCCGGTGGCCGGTCGATTGTTCTTCTGGGGTGCGCGGGCGCTTTATCTCGGCCCGAGCTTCGGGCTCGCCGCCCACCGCAATGCCGCGGCGGTGCTGTGTGCGGGCCTTGGCGGCGCGTTCGGCCTCGCCCGCGATCCGCGCCTGGCCGAGCCGGACTTCATCACCTGCCGGACCGCGCTCATTCCGGCCAATACCCTGCACCGGATCAGGCCGGGCGCCGCGCCGATGGCCTTTCTCTATGTCGATCCGCAAAGCGCCGACTACCGCTGCCTCTTCGCTGGGATGCGGCAACAAGGTGCGGCCGATAGCCGCGACCATGGCGACGAAGCGGCCTATCTTGCGATTCTCGCCCGTTTGAGCCGCGGTGCCGCCTGGCCGGATGTGCGCGACGAGATCGCGGCGGTGCTGGGGTTGGCGGGCGCGCGTTCGGGCGATGAACGGATTCGCGGCGTCATCCGGCGGCTGGTCGGTGATCCCGAGGGCGTGAACGATCTTGCCGGCCTCGCCGCCGGGATCGGTCTTTCGCCGTCACGCCTGCAGCACCTGTTCAAGGACGAGACCGGACTTGCCTTTCGCCGCTACAAGCTCTGGACCCGCATGGGCGCGGCCATCCGGGCCATGGCCAGGGGGCAGGCGCTGACGGAAGCCGCGCTGGGCGCCGGCTTTGCCAGCTCGGCCCATTTCAGCAGTGCGTTCCGGGCCATGTTCGGCTTGACGCCATCGGCCTTCGCCAAAGCCGGGTTGACGATCGTCGAGGCGCCGGCAGGGCAGTAGCCGGTTTTTGAAAGCGCCGGGGTCATGCCTCCGGCATGTTTGCGGCTTCTGAAGACATGGGGGAGCCGGGATGTCCGCGACGATCGAGCCTTATGACGACCATCTGCGCACCGCCAACAGGGCGGTTGTCGAGCACTATTGCGCGGCCTGGCGCGCCGGGGCGAGACAGGCGCTCGCCGACTGCTACCACGACGATTTCACCTTGTATTACGGCGGCGCCAATCCCTTGTCGGGTGTCCATGCCGGCAAGCCGGCTGCGCTCCAGGTGCTAGCCGAATTCAGCCGTCGCACCAATCGCAAGCTGACGGCGATCGTCGATTGCATGGCCGGCCCGAACCGGGCGGTGGTCATTGCCCGCGAGGCCTTCACGCGTGGCGCCCTCAGGGCCGAACTGGAGCGCACCCTGGTCTATGCGATCCGCGATGGCCGGCTCAGCGCCTGCTGGGTGTTCGATGTCGACCAGCCCTTGGTCGACCGCTTCCTCGCCGACTGACCGGGGGCATCTACCAGGCGAGCACGCGCCGGCCGATGGCGGCGCCGGCGACCGCCATCGCGCCGATCGCCAGGGTGTACCAGGTCGCGACGAAGAGCGGTGAATCATCGACGCAATGCATGCCGTAGAACACCGCGGCGATGGCGCCGGCGGCAAACCCGGCAATGGCGCCGGCGCGCGCCGGATCGGCCGGGGCGGCGGCGGTCATGGCGGTCAGGATGGCGGCAAGGGGGGCGGCCCCGAGAAAGGGGATGGCGACCAGGCACAGCGCCCAGTTGCGGCCGATCAGGCGCGGGCCAAAGGCCGCCGGCGCCTGGGTCGCCAGTTCATGGCCGAGGCCGAACAGGATGAGCGCGGCGGGCACGATCAACAGAAGCGGCGACAGCACGCCTTCCGGACGCTGCACCGCGCGCAGCAGGGCTATGGCGCTGATCGCCAGGGTGGCGACATAGACCATCTTCAGGTCGAACAGCATCGTGGTCGCGGCGCTGGCGAGGTCGGGCCGCGGCTTGACCACCAGCATCAGCAGCGCGAAGGCGATCGCCGCCGAGAAGGCCAGCGCCAGCGTCAGCCGGCGCGCGGCGGGCGCTCCGGTCAGTGCGGCATCGCGCGACAGCGCGGCGATCAGGTCATCGGTCTTCATCTCAGGTCACAGGCTCCCGCGTAACATCTTGGCGAGGCCGCCGAGGCCCCGGTGCAGGGCTACGCGCACCGCGCCCTCGCTCATCGACAGCGCATTGGCGGTCTCCGCGGTATTGTGGCCGTCGACGAACATGGCGCGGATCACCGCCTTCTGGCCGCCCGGCAGGTTCTCGGCGAGCTTGATCACGTCGCGTGTCGCGATCTCCGGTTCGTTCGACGGCGCCGAGATCACCTCGGCCAGGGCATCGATATCGACCTCGCCGGTCGAGCCGCGGCGGCGCAGCGCGTCGATCAGCTTGTGCCGGAGGATCGCGCGGATCCAGGGCACCAGCGGTTCGGTGGCGATCCAGCTGGTCCGCTTGGTATGAATGGCGATCAGCACTTCCTGCACGATATCCTCCGCTTCCGCGGTCGATCGACCGGCCCGTGCAAGGCCGCTCCGGGCGATCATCCGCAAGAATGGCGCAAGCTCGCGCAGCAGCCGCCCATAGGCGGCCTCGTCGCCGGCCAGGCCTGCGCGCATCAGCGCGCGCCACTCGTCGTCGCGATCTCTCACCTCGGACCCATTGCCCTTCTTCGCGACTGAACGCCCAAACGTTACGGCCGGTGCGGATGGAACGGTGCAGTGCCGCCGTGCCGCGGCGGCTTGGCCAGAGGTAGCACCGTTTCCTGGCGGCGCGAAGATGGCGATACGGCAAGCTTCCGGCGCGACGGGGCGGCGATGCGAGCCGGCGCCTCAGGCCGCGCCGGAACGAAATATGTTGACGTTTACGTAAACGTACGCTAGATCACCGCCGATCGTGGCAGGACCCTGCCGCGCCTGACGATCGAGGCCTTCGAAGGATGACGCAAGCGCTGATCCTTGATGCCCAGGGACGCGGCTCGGCCGCAACCCTCGCCGATCTCGTGGCGGGGGCCGGCAACGGTTCGCCGGTCGCCACCAAGGATTTCCTGACCATCCGCGAGATGACCCGCGAATTCGGCGTCACCGCCAGGGCGCTGCGCTTCTATGAAGAGAAAGAGCTGGTCGCGCCGATACGCAGCGGCCAGGACCGGCTCTATTCGCGTCGCGACCGTGGCCGGCTCCGCCTGGTCCTGATGGGCAAATGCGTCGGCTTCTCGCTGGAAGAGGTCAAGGCCATGCTCGACCTCTACGACCTCGGCGACGGCGGCGTCACACAGATGAAGGTGGCGCGCGGCAAATATCGCGAGCAGGTCGCCCGGTTGCGCGGTCAGAAGCGCGATATCGACGCCGCCATCAACGAACTCGAGCGGGCCATTACGGTCATCGACCAGCGGCTCGCCGCCAAGAGCGCCACCGAGAACACCGCCACGGGTACGACGCCCGCGGCCGACTGACGTCATGCCGGCCGCCTCTGGGCCGGTCCAAGCCAATCCCCCGCACGGTGAAGAGCTGCGGGAGGTCTTGAGGGAGAAGAGCCATGCCGGTCTACAAGGCCCCTGTCGAGGACACGCTGTTCGTTCTCTACGACGTGCTGAACATGGACAATTACGGCAACCTGCCGGGCTTCTCGGACGCGCCGCGCGATCTGGTCGAGGCCGTGATCAACGAGGGCGCCAAGCTCTGCGAAGAGGTGCTGCAGCCGCTCAATGTGGTCGGCGACACCGTCGGCTGCCATCGCAACGACGACGGCTCGGTCACCACCCCGCCGGGCTTCAAGGCGGCCTATGAGCAATATCGCGAGGGCGGCTGGCTGGCTTTGTCCGCCGATCCCGAATATGGCGGCCAGGGCCTGCCGGTCGTGATCAATGCGGTGATCGGCGAATATCTGTCGTCGTCCAACCTCGCCTGGGCGATGTATCCGGGCCTCACCCAGGGCGCCATGGCGGCCCTGCACGTCCATGCCAACGATGAGATCAAGCGCACCTATCTGCCGAAGATGGCCTCGGGCGCCTGGACCGGCACGATGAACCTGACCGAGCCGCATTGCGGCACGGATCTCGGACTGCTGCGCACCAAGGCGGTGCCCCAGGGCGACGGTTCCTACAAGATTTCCGGCCAGAAGATCTTCATCTCGGCCGGCGAGCACGACATGTCCGACAACATCGTGCACCTGGTACTCGCCCGCATCGAAGGCGCGCCGGCCGGCACCAAGGGCATCTCGCTGTTCGTCGTGCCGAAATTCCTGCCCGACGGCGCCGGTGAGCCGGGCGCCCGCAATCCCGTCTCCTGCGGCAAGATCGAGGAGAAGATGGGCATTCACGGCAATTCGACCTGCGTCATGAACTATGACGAGGCGACCGGCTGGCTGGTCGGCCAGGAGAACAAGGGCCTGCCGGCCATGTTCGTGATGATGAACGAGGCGCGGCTGTCGGTCGGCCTGCAGGGCCTGTCGCAGTCGGAAGTCGCCTATCAGAACGCCGTCACCTATGCCAAGGACCGCCTGCAGGGCCGTTCGCTGTCCGGCCCGAAGGCGCCCGACAAGCCGGCCGACCCGATCATCGTGCACCCGGATGTGCGCCGCACCTTGATGACCATGCGCGCCGTCAACGAGGCCGGCCGCGCCCTGGTGTTGTGGACCGCGCTGCAGGCCGACGTGCACCATCGCTCCGAGGATGCCGCCGAGCGGCAGAAGGCCGACGACCATATGGGTCTGATGACCCCGGTGGTCAAAGGCGTGCTGACCGATCTCGGCTTCGACAATGCCGTCAAGGCGCAGCAACTCTATGGCGGCCACGGCTATATCAACGAATGGGGCATGGCCCAGTTCGTCCGCGATGCCCGCATCACCATGATCTACGAGGGCGCCAACGGCATCCAGGCGCTCGACCTGGTCGGCCGCAAGCTGGGCGCCAATGGCGGCCGTGCGGTGATGAGCTTCTTCAACGAGGTCGGCACCTTCTGCGCGCAGAACAAGGACGATCCGGCGCTCGGCGCTTTCGTCGGCTCGCTGTCGAAGGGCCTGAAGGACCTGCAGGCCGCCACCATGTGGTTCATGCAGAACGCGCTCGCCAAGCCCGACAATGCCGGCGCCGGCTCGACGCCCTACATGCATCTCTTCGGCCTGGTCGCGATGGGTTATATGTGGGCGAGGATGGCCAAGGCCGCCAACCAGAAGCTCGCCGCGGGCGCCAATGGCGCGGAGGAGCGGATGAACGCCAAGCTCAGCGTCGCCCGCTTCTTCTTCGAGCAGATGATGCCCGAGAGCGGCGCGCATCTCGCCCGCATCACCGCCGGCGCCGATTCGATGATGGCGCTGTCGGCCGACGCCTTCTGAAGCCTGCGATCGGAGGGCTCGCCTGGAGCGGCGGGCTCTCCCAAAAGACCAATGGAGGCCGTCGCTCATTCGATGGTGTAACAGCACTTCGAATTGCGACGGTCGCTTGAAAAAAGCCCGTCCCTTGAAAAAAGTCCTGGGGAGTTTCTCGATGAGCGCGCTCAACCTGCCCAAACCCGCCTGGCACTCCGAGGAGCATCAGATGCTCGCGGACAGCGCCAAGGCTTTCCTCGCCAGGGAATTCGTGCCGAATATCGACCGCTGGACCGAGGCCGGCGTGATGGACCGCGACGCCTGGACCAAGGCGGGCGAGGCGGGCCTGCTGTCGGCCTCGATTCCCGAGGAATATGGCGGGGCCGGCGGCAATTACAGCCATGAGGCGATCATCGCCCACGAGATCGGCCTGGCCGGTGCCGACAGCTGGGGCTGGGCGATCCATGGCCCGATCGTCGCGCCCTATATTTTCCATTACGGCACCCACGAGCAGAAGAAGCATTGGCTGACCCGGATGGCGACCGGCGAACTGGTCGCGGCGCTCGCCATGACCGAGCCGGGTGCCGGCTCCGACGTCCAGGGCATCCGCACCAAGGCCGAGCGCTCGGGCAATGGCTGGGTGCTGAACGGCTCGAAGACCTTCATCACCAATGGTCAGCACGCGAACATGATCGTGGTGGCGGCCAAGACCGATCCGAGCCAGGGCGCCAAGGGCGTCTCGCTGTTCGTGGTCGAGACCGACAATGCGCCGGGCTTCCGCCGCGGCCGCAAGCTGAAGAAGCTCGGCCTCGACTGGGCCGATACCTCGGAACTGTTCTTCGACGACATGAAGCTGCCGGCGGAAGCGCTGCTCGGCTCGGAGCCGAACCAGGGATTCTACCAGATGATGCAGTCGCTGCCGCAGGAGCGCCTGACCATTGCCGGCGGCGCGGTCGCCATGATCGAGCGGGCGCTGACCCTGACCATCGACTACGTCAAGGAGCGCAAGGCCTTCGGCAAGCGCATCCTCGACTTCCAGAACACTCAGTTCGAGCTGGCCGACATGAAGACCCAGGCGACCATGGCCAAGGTCTTCTACGAGTACTGCGTCGGCCTGCACATCGAAGGCAAGTGCGACACCGCCATGGCCTCCATGGCGAAATACAAGCTCTCCGACCTGCAGAACACCATTGTCGACCGCTGCCTCCAGCTGTTCGGCGGCTACGGCTTCATGGACGAATATCCGATCTCTCGCATGTACCGCGACGCGCGCATCCAGCGCATCTACGGCGGCACCAACGAGATCATGAAGCTCTTGATTTCGCGCACGCTCTGAGGCGTTGCGCGCCTGAAGGTTCGATACGGGAAAGGAACCCGCCATGACCGATGTCTTCGTCTACGACCACGTCCGCACGCCGCGCGGCAAGGGCAAGGCCGACGGGTCCCTGCATGAGGTGACAGCGCTCGAACTGGCGACCCAGGCGCTGCGCGCCATCAAGACGCGCAACAATCTCGATACCAGGCGCCTGGTCGACGATGTCGTGCTCGGCTGCGTCGATCCGGTCGGCGAGGCCGGCGGCGACATCGCCCGCATCGCCGCGCTCAAGGCCGATTACGGCCAGGAGGTCCCGGGCATCCAGATCAACCGCTTCTGCGCCTCCGGCCTCGACGCGGTCAATTTCGCCGCCGCCCAGGTCATGGCCGGCCAGCACGAGATGACGGTCGCCGGCGGTGTCGAGAGCATGTCGCGCGTCGGCATGGGCGCCTCGGGCGGCGCCTGGCCGGCCGATCCGTCCATCGCAGTGAAGAGCTATTTCCTGCCCCAGGGCGTCTCGGCCGACCTGATCGCCACCAAATACGGCTTCTCGCGCGCCGATGTCGACGCCTATGCGGTGGAGAGCCAGAAGCGCGCCGCCAAGTCCTGGGAAGAAGGCCGGTTCAAGAACTCGGTCATTCCGGTCAAGGACATCAACGGCATCACCATTCTTGCCCATGACGAGCATATGCGCCCGTCGACCACCATGCAGTCGCTGGCCAGCCTCAACGCTTCCTTCGTCATGATGGGCGAGGCCGGCGGCTTCGACGCCGTCGCGGTCCAGGCCTATCCGGAAATCGAGGGCGTCACCCACGTCCACCATGCGGGCAATTCCTCCGGCATCGTCGACGGCGCCGCCGCCATCCTGCTCGGCAGCAAGGAGGCCGGCACCGCCGCCGGCCTGAAGCCGCGGGCCCGCATCCGCGCCTTCGCCAATATGGGCTCGGAGCCGGCGATCATGCTGACCGGCCCGATCGACGTCACCGAGAAGCTGCTGAAGAAGGCGGGGATGACGATCGGCGATATCGACCTGTTCGAGCTGAACGAGGCCTTCGCTTCCGTCGTGCTGCGCTACATGCAGCATTTCGACATCGCCCACGACAAGATCAACGTCTGCGGCGGCGCCATCGCCATGGGCCACCCGCTCGGCGCCACCGGCGCCATGATCCTCGGCACCGTGCTCGACGAGCTCGAGCGGACCGGCAAGTCGACCGCCCTGGTGACGCTGTGCATCGGCGCCGGCATGGGCACGGCGACGATCATCGAGCGCGTCTGAGAGGAGATTGAGACCATGGACCTCAAGAATTTCACCTGGTCGGTCGACGCCGACGGCATCGCGCTCCTCACCTGGGACATGAAGGACAAGTCGATGAATGTCATCGACGAGTCGGTCGGCCAGGACCTCAACGCCGCCATCGACGCCGTGGTCGCCGACCCTGCGATCAAGGGCTGCGTCATCACCTCGGGCAAGGATACGTTTTCGGCCGGCGCCGACCTCACCATGCTCGAGCGCTCGGGCAAGGCCTATGCGGCCAATGTGAAGGCCAAGGGCGAAGAGGCGGCCATGGTCGCTTTCTTCGAGGACAGCCGCTCGCTGTCGCTGATCCTGCGCAAGCTGGAAACCTGCGGCAAACCCTTTGTCGCGGCGATCAACGGCATGTGCCTCGGCGGCGCCTTCGAGATCGCGCTGGCGAGCCATGCCCGCATCGCCTCCGACAATCCGAAGCTGCGCGTCGGCCTGCCCGAAGTGAAGGTCGGCCTGTTCCCGGGCGCCGGCGGCACCCAGCGCGTGCCGCGCATGACCGCGACCCAGGACGCCCTGCAGATGCTGCTGAAGGGCGACCAACTGAAGGCCGACCGGGCCAAAGCCATGGGCCTGATCGACGATGTCGTGCCCGCCGCCACCCTGGTCGAGGCCGCCAAGGCCCGGCTGAAGGCCGGCGTCGACCCGCAGAAGCCCTGGGACAAGCCCAAGTTCCGCCTGCCCTCCGGCCCGGTCTATTCGGCCGCGGGCATGATGACCTGGCCGCCGGCCAACGCCATCTACCGGCGCGAGACCTATGACAATTTCCCCGGCGCCCGCGCCATCATGCAGGTGGTCTATGAAGGCCTGCAGGTGCCGATGGACACGGCATTGCGCATCGAATCGCGGCACTTCGCCCATGTCCTGCGCTCGCCGCAGGCCCAGGCGATGATCCGCTCGCTGTTCGTCTCGATGGGCGCGCTCGGCAAAGGCCTGCGCCGGCCGCAAGGCGTACCGCCGGCCAAGCTCGGCACGGTCGGCGTGCTCGGAGCCGGCTTCATGGGCGCCAGCATCGCCTATGTCACGGCGCTTGCCGGCATGGACGTCATCCTGCTCGACCGCGACATGGAAAGCGCCGAGAAGGGCAAGGCCCATTCGCACAAGCTGGTCACCGACCAGATCAACAAGGGCCGCTCGACCTCGGCCGCGCGCGATGCGCTGCTCGCCAAGATCAAGCCGACCGCCGACTATGCCGATCTCGCCGGCTGCGACCTGATCGTCGAGGCGGTGTTCGAGGATCCCGCGGTCAAGGCAGACGTGATCAAGAAGGCCGAAGCCGCGATCCGTCCGGACTGCATCTTCGCCTCCAACACCTCGACCTTGCCGATCACCGGGCTCGCCAAGAACTCGGTCCGCCCGGACCAGTTCATCGGCATCCACTTCTTCTCGCCAGTCGACAAGATGATGCTGGTCGAGACGATCATGGCCGAGAAGACCGGCGACCGGGCGCTCGCCACCGCCCTCGACTACGTCAAGGCGATCAAGAAGACGCCGATCGTGGTCAACGACACCCGCGGCTTCTACGTCAATCGCTGCGTCGGCAACTATATCAAGGAGGCCCACCTCCTGCTGATGGAAGGCGTGCCGCCCGCCATGATCGACAATCTCGCCAAGCAGGCGGGCATGCCGGTCGGGCCGCTCACCCTCAATGACGAGGTCGCCATCGATCTCGGCCTGAAGATCCTCAAGGCCACCAAGATCCAGGTTGGCGCGCAGGCGGTCGACCCGAGCCAAGAAAAGCTCCTGACCTTCCTGGTCGAGAGCCAGGGCCGCGTCGGCAAGAAGGCCAAGAAGGGCTTCTACGACTATCCCGATACCGGCAAGAAGAGCATCTGGCCGGGCCTGAAGGAGTTCGTCGGCAAGCAGATCGCGCCGGAGGATGTCGACCGCCAGGAGGTCATCGATCGGCTGCTGGTGACCACCGCGCTGGAAGCCGCGCGCTGCGTCGAGGAAGGCGTGGTCACCGATCCGCGCGAGGCCGATGTCGGTTCCATCCTCGGTTTCGGCTTCGCGCCGTGGTCGGGCGGCACCCTGTCCTATATCGACATGACCGGCACCAAGGCCTTCGTCGCCAAATGCGACGCGCTCGCCGCCAAGTTCGGCGACCGTTTCGCGCCCAACAAGCTCCTGCGCGAGATGGCGGCGAGCGGCGAGACCTTCTATGGCCGCATGGCGCAGAAGAAGGCCGCGGCCTGAGGCCGGGGTTTTCAGTCAGGCATTGAAAGCGGGCGGCCTTGGGGCCGCCCGTTTTTTTGGACACACCGACGTCGCCGAGGCCGCGGGCGCCGTTCGGCTCTGGCTGCGCGCCCAGCCGGCCATCTGCTCGATTGGCGCATTCTTGGCCGTCGGTTGCGAGGCCGAGCAGCTCCGCCGCGTCGAACCCCCAGATAATATCGATTGTAGGTGGACGGGATCGCCAGAAAGCGGCAGTCTCGCGCGCCGTCGAGATGAGGGCGCGTGCTCCGGCACGGGTTTTTTTCGAAATGGCCGGACGGCGGCCGACTGCGGGGGAGCAAAGGCGTGATCGGGATCGTCAGGATCGCCCTGCGGCGGCCCTATACCTTCGTCGTTCTGGCCCTGCTGATCCTGCTGCTCGGGCCTCTGGCGGCGAAGCGGACGCCGGTCGACATCTTTCCGGAGATCCGCATCCCGGTCATCGCGGTGATCTGGTCCTATACCGGCCTGCCGCCCGACCAGATGTCGTCCCGCGTGGCGACGCAGTTCCAGCGCGCGCTCACCACCACCGTCAACGATATCGAGCACATGGAGGCGACCTCCTATAACGGGCTCAGCATCGTCAAGGTGTTCTTCCAGAGCAATGTCGACATCCGCATCGCCAATGCGCAGGTGACGGCGATCTCGCAGACGCTGCTGCGCCAGCTGCCGCCGAACACCGGACCGCCTCTCGTCATGGTCTACAACGCCTCGACCGTGCCGATCCTCCAGATCGCGCTATCGGGCAGCGGCCTGTCGGAACAGGCGCTCGCCGATCTCGGCGTCAATGTCATCCGCACGCCCCTGGTCACGGTCCCGGGCGCCGCCATTCCCTTCCCCTATGGCGGCAAGACGCGCCAGATCCAGATCGATCTCGACCCGTCGGCGATGCAGGCGCGTGGCCTGTCCGGCCAGGACGTCGCCAATGCGCTCGCCGCGCAGAACCTGATCACGCCCGTCGGGTCGCAGAAGATCGGCGGGCTCGAATACGCGATCCAGCTGAACAACGCGCCGACCGCCTTCGAGGCCCTGGGCGACCTGCCGATCAAGAGCGTCAACGGCGCGATGGTCTATGTCCGCGACGTTGCCCAGGTGCGCGACGGCAATCCGCCGCAGCAGAATGTCGTGCATGTCGAGGGCAGCCGCTCGGTGCTCATGCAGGTGCTGAAGAACGGCAGCGTTTCGACGCTCGACATCATCGACGGCATCAAGGCCAAGCTCGCCGAGATGAGGGCGGTGCTGCCCCCGAATCTGGACATCGCCCTGATCGGCGATCAGTCCCTGTTCGTGAAGGGCGCCATTTCCGGTGTGATCCACGAAGGCATCATCGCCGCGGCCCTGACCAGCCTGATGATCCTGATCTTTCTCGGCAGCTGGCGCTCCACCGTGATCATCGCGGTGTCGATCCCGCTCTCCATCCTGGGATCGATCGCGATCCTGTCGGCCTTGGGTGAAACCCTCAACATCATGACGCTCGGCGGCCTGGCGCTCGCCATCGGCATCCTGGTGGACGATGCGACCGTCACCATCGAGAACATCAACTGGCATCTCGAACAGGGCAAGGAGGTCGAGCCGGCGATCATGGACGGCGCGGCCCAGATCGTGACCCCCGCCTTCGTCTCCCTGCTGTGCATCTGCATCGTCTTCGTGCCGATGTTCTTCCTGGAAGGCGTGGCGCGCTTCCTGTTCGTGCCCATGGCGCTGGCGGTCATCTCGGCGATGGTGTGCTCCTTCGTCCTGTCCCGCACGCTCGTGCCGACCATGGCGAAATATCTGCTGCGCCCGCATGCACCCCATACCGACATGCACGGCCGCGACGGGCCGCTGCCGCGCTCGCGCAATCCGCTCGTTCGCTTCCAGCGCGGTTTCGAGGCGCGCTTCGAGCGGATCCGGCTCGGCTATCGCGAGCTGCTCGTCGGCGCGCTGGCGCATCGCAAGGCCTTTGTCGGCTTGTTCCTGCTGTTCGTGCTTGGCTCTTTCGCGCTCGTGCCCTATCTCGGCCGCGACTTCTTCCCAACCGTCGATGCCGGCCAGATCCTGATGACGGCGCGCACCAAGGTCGGCACGCGGATCGAGGAGAGCGCCAACCAGTTCGCCGATATCCAGAAGGAGATCCGCCGGCTGATCCCGCCGTCCGAGATCGCCGCCATGGTCGACAATGTCGGGCTGCCGGTGTCGGGCATCAACCTAGCCTATAGCAGCACGGGGGCCATCGGCTCGCAGGACGGCTCGATCCAGATCAAGCTCAGCGAAGGCCATCGGCCCACCGCCGACTATGTCCGCCTCCTGCGGGAGGAATTGCCCAAGCGCTTTCCCAGCGTGACCTTTGCCTTCCTGCCCGCCGACATCATCAGCCAGATCCTGAATTTCGGCGCGCCCGCGCCGATCGACGTCCAGGTCCGCGGACCGAACCTCGCCGCCAATTTCGCCCATGCGCAGGACATCCTGCGCAAGTTGCGCAGCATCCCGGGTCTCGTCGACGCACGCATCCAGCAATCGCTGGCGGGACCGAGCTTCAACGTCGATATCGACCGCACGCGTGCGCAATATGTCGGACTGACCACGCGCGACGTGACCAATTCCATGGTGGTCAGCCTCGCCGGATCGAGCCAGGTGGCGCCGACCTTCTGGCTCAACCTGGACAATAACGTCTCCTATCCGATCGTGATGCAGACGCCGCAATACCAGCTGGATTCGCTGAATGCGCTCAGGAGCATGCCGATCACCGCGCCGGGCGTGACCACCCCGCAGACGCTCGGCGCGATCGCTGACATCAGCCGCTCCGCGCGGGCCGCGGTCGTGTCGCAATACAATATCCAGCCCATGATCCAGATCTTCGCGACCACCCAGGGCAGGGATCTCGGCGCCGTGGCGGCCGACGTGCAGAAGGTGATCGACGAGACGGCCGCGAGCCGGCCGCGCGGCGCGCAGGTCTATCTGCTCGGCCAGGTGAAATCCATGAACAGCGCCTTTTCCGGCCTGCTTTTCGGGCTGCTCGGCGCGGTCGTGCTGATCTACCTGCTGATCGTGGTCAATTTCCAATCCTGGAGCGACCCGTTCGTCATCATTTCAGCGCTTCCCGCGGCCCTTGCCGGCATCGTCTGGATGCTGTTCGCCACCGAGACGACGCTGTCCGTGCCGGCCCTGACCGGCGCCATCATGTGCATGGGTGTGGCCACCGCCAACAGCGTGCTGGTGATCAGCTTCGCGCGCGAAAGGCTCGACGAGCTGGGGGATGCCGCGGCCGCCGCCCTGGATGCCGGCTTCGTCCGCTTCCGGCCGGTCCTGATGACCGCCCTGGCCATGATCATCGGCATGGCACCGATGGCGCTGGGCATGGGCGACGGCGGCGAGCAGAACGCGCCGCTCGGCCGGGCCGTCATTGGCGGCCTGGTTCTCGCCACCATCGCAACCCTCATTTTCGTTCCCGTGGTGTTCAGCATGGTGCATGCAAAGGACCGGCGGCAGCCTGCCGGCACAGTTGGAGGCTTGCATGTTGCGACCTGACATGCCGGATGGTGCCGGTGCCCCGGTCGAGGCCGCCACGCCGGTCCTCTCGCGGCGGATGTTGCGCTTTTCCGCCCTGCTGATCGCGGGATTGGCGGCCGCGGTCGTCGGGCTCGGCATCAACACCCGCAAGACGGCCGATGCACGCCTGAACGCCTGGACCGAGAGCCAGGCGGTTCCCTATGTCTCGGTGATTGCGCCCGACGCAAAGGCGCGCCGCATCTCGATCGATCTGCCGGGACGGCTGGAGGCCTATGCGCAGGCGCAGCTCTTCGCCCGCGTCAGCGGCTATCTGAAGGACCGGCATGTCGACATGGGAGCGTCCGTGAAGGCAGGGCAGCTGCTGGCCGAGATCGATGCCCCCGATCTCGACCAGCAGATCATGCAGGCGGTTGCCGATCTCGCCAGCGCCGAGGCCAATGTCGAGCTCGCCCGCACCACGCTGGAGCGCGCGCAGTCGCTGATCCGGTCCGGCGCCGTCGCGCAGCAGACCCTCGAGCAGCGGCAAGCCGAGTTCTCCAACCGGCGAGGCCTGGTGCGCTCGGCCCAGGCCAATCTCGATCGCCTGCGCGTGCTGGAAAAGTATAAGCAGATCACCGCTCCGTTCGACGGCATCGTCACGGCGCGTGCCACCGATGTCGGCGCGCTCATCAATGCCGGTTCCGGCGCGGGCCCGGCGCTGTTCGTCCTCTCCGACACCTCGAAGCTGCGGGTCTATGTGAACGTGCCGCAGAACTATGTCCCCAGCATCCAGATCGGCACCAAGGCCGAGATCAGGATGCCGGAATATCCGGGGCGCACCTTCGCGGCGACCGTCGAGGCCTCCAGCCAGTCCGTCGACGGCGCCTCCGGCACCACCCGCATGCAGCTCGTCGTCGAGAACCCGCGCAACGAGCTGATGACCGGCGCCTTCGCCAATGTGCGGCTCATCCTGCCGCAGCCCGAAACGACGCTTTCGGTTCCGGCGAGCGCCCTGATCTTCGGCCAGGATGGTTTGCGCATCGCCGTCGTCGGGGCCGACGAGCGCGTCAGCCTGAAGCCGGTCACCATTGCCCGCGACCATGGCCGGGAGGTGGAGATCGGATCGGGCATCGCCGCCGGTGATCGCGTGGTCGACAGCCCGCCGGACGGGATCGCCGAGGGCGACAAGGTGCGCCTGGTCCGGCAATAGCAAGGATGAGGGCGCGAGCCGGCGGAACGGCTTGCGGCACTCGGCGTGCCGCCTCCCCACGGTTTTGTTCGGCCGCCGCGGACCCTGGTCGCGTCGGCCCGCTCGCGAGGCGGTCCGACGCCCTTAACCATGGGAAAGCGCTGAGCAGGGTCGCCGCCGGGCGGCATCGGCCGAGTTGTCCACGTCCCGCGACCTTTGGCGCAGTGCCTCATGCGCCTGATGGCGTTGCACAGGCGAAATACGTGTGCTAACGGACACGCGACTTCGGGGGGCAGGCGCGTCAGTGCATTCTCTCCAGGTATCAATTCCCCAGTCGAGCCAAGGGTTTGCGGCTGTCACACGCGAGTGCGGCCGAAGGTCTGAACGAAATGGCTCGACGCCGAGCGCGAGAGACACGCGGTGGCCGTCGAAGATAAGACCGTTTCGGGCATGGCAGGGCGTTACGCCTCCGCCCTTTTTGAACTGGCGACCGAGGCAGGTCAGATCGATGCTGTCGCCGCCGATCTCGGCCGTTTCAAGGCGCTCCTGGACGGCTCGGAAGACCTGAGCCGGCTGGTCAAGAGCCCGGTCTTTTCGGCCGAGGATCAGGTCAAGGCCATCACCGCCATTCTCGACCAGGCGAAGATCGGCGGTCTCGCCGGCAATCTCGTCAAGGTGGTCGCGGCCAACCGGCGCCTGTTCGCCGTCGAGGGCATCATTCGCGGCTTCTCGGCGCTGGTCGCCCAGGCCCGCGGCGAAGTGACCGCCGAAGTGACGGTCGCCGAAGATCTCTCCGCCGCCAATGCCAAGACGCTCACCGAAGCGCTCAAGGATGTGCTCGGCAAAGAACCCAAGATCGAAGTGAAAGTGGACCCGGCCATTCTCGGTGGGCTGATCGTCAAGGTCGGTTCGCGGATGATCGACACCTCGCTTCGGACCAAGCTCAACACCATTAAAAACGCCATGAAAGAGGTCGGCTGATGGACATCCGCGCCGCTGAAATTTCTGCGATCCTCAAGGACCAGATCAAGAACTTCGGCCAAGAGGCGGAAGTCTCCGAAGTCGGCCAGGTGCTGTCCGTCGGTGACGGTATCGCCCGCGTCTACGGCCTCGACAACGTCCAGGCCGGCGAAATGGTCGAGTTCGACAACGGCATTCGCGGCATGGCGCTGAACCTCGAGGTCGACAATGTCGGCATCGTGCTGTTCGGCAACGACCGCGACATCAAGGAAGGCGACACGGTCAAGCGGACCGGCGCCATCGTCGACGTTCCCGTCGGCAAGGGCCTGCTCGGCCGCGTCGTCGACGCGCTCGGCAACCCGATCGATGGCAAGGGCCCGATCGTCGCCGACAAGCGCGCCCGCGTCGACGTCAAGGCCCCCGGCATCATTCCGCGCAAGTCGGTGCACGAGCCGATGGCGACCGGCCTGAAGTCGATCGACGCGCTGATCCCGATCGGCCGCGGCCAGCGCGAGCTGATCATCGGCGACCGCCAGACCGGCAAGACCGCGATCGCGCTCGACACCATCCTCAACCAGAAGCCGCTGAACCAGGGCACGGACGAGAGCGCCAAGCTCTATTGCGTCTATGTCGCCGTCGGCCAGAAGCGCTCCACGGTTGCCCAGTTCGTCAAGGCTCTGGAAGAGAACGGCGCGCTCGAATATTCGATCGTCATCGCCGCCACCGCTTCCGATCCGGCTCCGATGCAGTTCCTGGCGCCGTTCTCCGGCTGCGCCATGGGCGAGTTCTTCCGCGACAACGGCATGCACGCCGTCATCATCTATGACGATCTGTCCAAGCAGGCCGTGTCCTACCGCCAGATGTCGCTGCTGCTGCGCCGCCCGCCGGGCCGCGAAGCCTATCCGGGCGACGTGTTCTATCTCCACTCCCGCCTGCTCGAGCGCGCCGCCAAGATGGGCGACGATGCCGGCAAGGGCTCGCTGACGGCGCTGCCGATCATCGAAACCCAGGCCAACGACGTGTCGGCCTATATCCCGACCAACGTGATCTCGATCACCGACGGCCAGATCTTCCTCGAGACCGACCTGTTCTTCCAGGGCATCCGCCCGGCGGTGAACGTGGGTCTGTCGGTGTCGCGCGTCGGCTCCTCGGCGCAGACCAAGGCGATGAAGAAGGTCGCCGGCAAGATCAAGGGCGAGCTCGCCCAGTATCGCGAAATGGCCGCCTTCGCCCAGTTCGGCTCGGACCTCGACGCCACCACCCAGCGCCTCCTGAATCGCGGCGCGCGTCTGACCGAGCTGCTGAAGCAGAGCCAGTATTCGCCGCTCAAGATGGAAGAGCAGGTCTGCGTGATCTGGGCCGGCACCAACGGCTATCTCGACAAGCTGCCGCTCAACCGCGTCAAGGCTTTCGAGGACGGCCTGCTGGCCAAGCTCCATGCCGACGGCGCGATCCTCGAAGCGATCCGCACCTCCAAGGACCTCTCGGACGACTCGGCTGGCAAGCTGAAGGCGCTGGTCGAGGGTTTCGCGGCGTCCTTCGCCTGATCCCAGGGGCCCATGAGCTACATCACCAACAGTCTGGGACCTGGCGAGACGATCGTGCACGAAGCCACGATCCATTGGATCGCCTATTTCTGGCCGGGGGTGACGGTGCTCGCGGGCCTCGGCGCCACCATTCTGCTGCCGCCCTACGGGGCGGTGGTCCTGGCGCTGGGAGCCATCTGGCTGCTCGGCGCCTGGATCCTGACCCGCTCGACGGAGCTGGCGGTGACCTCGCGCAAGGTGGTGGCGAAATGGGGCCTGATCGCCCGGTCCACCATCGAACAGCGGCTCGAGAAGGTCGATTCGATTTCGGTCGATCAGACCTTCTGGGGCCGCATCCTGAATTTCGGGCACGTGACGATTCACGGCACGGGCATCAATGCCACGCCCATCAAAAGAATTGCTGATCCGCTGACCTTCCGCCGCAAGGTGGAGCAGGCCATCGAAGCCAGAAGGGACGTCGGCTGATGCCGAGCTTGAAGGATCTGAGAAACCGCATCGCCTCGGTCAAGGCGACGCAGAAGATCACCAAGGCCATGCAGATGGTGGCCGCGGCGAAGCTGAAGCGTGCGCAGAACGCGGCCGAAGCGGCCCGCCCCTATGCCGAGAAGATGGAAGCGGTGCTCTCCAACCTCACCGGATCGGTGGCCGGCGCCGACGCGCCGCTGCTGCTGACCGGCACCGGCAAGTCGGACGTGCACCTGCTGCTCGTCTGCACGGCCGAGCGCGGCCTGTGCGGCGCCTTCAACTCGTCGATCGTGCGTCTCGCCCGTGAAAAGGCCCTGGCGCTGCAGGCGGAAGGCAAGACCGTCAAGTTCCTCTGCGTCGGCCGCAAGGGCTACGACCTGATCCGCCGCCAGTTCGAGAAGCAGATCGTCGGCTTCATCGAATTCCGCGCGATCAAGCAATTGTCCTACGCCCAGGCCGAGCAGGTCGGCCGCGAGCTGCTCAAGCTGTTCGAAGCCGGCGAGTTCGACGTCGCCACCCTGTTCTTCTCCAAGTTCAAATCGGTGATCTCGCAGATCCCGACCGCCAGCCAGATCATCCCGGCCCAGGTGTCGGGCGATGCCGGCGGCGCCAAGACGCCCTACGAGTTCGAGCCGGGCGAGGGCGAGATCCTGGCCGACCTGCTGCCGCGCAACATCACGGTGCAGATCTTCAAGGCCATCCTGGAAAACGCCGCCTCCGAGCAGGGTGCCCGCATGTCCTCCATGGACAGCGCGACCCGCAATGCCGGCGAAATGATCAAGAAGCAGACGCTCAAATACAACCGTGCGCGTCAGGCGATGATCACCAAGGAACTCATTGAAATCATCTCGGGCGCCGAGGCGCTCTGAAGCCCCAATTAGATCGAGGACCGTATCATGGCGAAGAAAGCGACGAGCGCGAAGGCCGCTCAGGCGGCAGGCAGTGTGGGCCGGATCACCCAGGTCATCGGCGCCGTTGTCGACGTTCAGTTCGACGACAATCTGCCGCAGATCCTGAACGCGCTGGAAACCACCAACAACGGCAACCGCATGGTGCTGGAAGTGGCCCAGCACCTCGGTGAAAACACCGTGCGCTGCATCGCCATGGACACGTCCGAGGGTCTGGTGCGCGGCCAGGAAGTGACCGACACCGGTCTGCCGATCGCCGTGCCGGTGGGCGCCGAGACGCTCGGCCGCATTCTCAACGTCATCGGCGAGCCGATCGACGAGGCCGGCCCGGTCAAGACCACGCGCACCCGCGCCATCCACCAGCCGGCCCCGACCTTCGCCGAGCAGTCGACCGAAGCCGAGATCCTCGTCACCGGCATCAAGGTCGTCGACCTCCTGGCTCCCTACGCCAAGGGCGGCAAGATCGGCCTGTTCGGCGGCGCCGGCGTGGGCAAGACCGTGCTCATCCAGGAACTGATCAACAACGTCGCCAAGGCCCACGGTGGCTATTCGGTGTTCGCCGGCGTCGGCGAGCGCACCCGTGAGGGCAACGACCTCTATCACGAGTTCATCGAATCCGGCGTCAACAAGAAGGGCGGCGGCGAAGGCTCCAAATGCGCCCTGGTGTTCGGCCAGATGAACGAGCCTCCGGGCGCCCGCGCCCGCGTCGCGCTCTCCGGCCTGACCATCGCCGAAGACTTCCGCGACCAGGGCCAGGACGTGCTGTTCTTCGTCGACAACATCTTCCGCTTCACCCAGGCGGGTTCGGAAGTGTCGGCTCTGCTCGGCCGTATTCCTTCGGCGGTGGGCTATCAGCCGACGCTGGCCACCGACATGGGCGCGTTGCAGGAGCGCATCACCACCACGCAGAAGGGCTCGATCACTTCGGTGCAGGCGATCTACGTGCCGGCCGACGACTTGACCGACCCGGCGCCGGCCACCTCCTTCGCCCACCTCGACGCGACCACCGTGCTCAATCGCTCGATCGCGGAAAAGGGCATCTATCCGGCGGTCGATCCGCTCGACTCGACCTCGCGCATGCTCGACGCCCGCGTCATCGGCGAGGAGCACTACCAGGTCGCCCGTAAGGTTCAGCAGACGCTGCAGCGCTACAAGTCGCTCCAGGACATCATCGCCATCCTCGGCATGGACGAGCTGTCGGAAGAGGACAAGCTGACGGTGGCCCGCGCCCGCAAGGTCGAGCGCTTCCTGTCGCAGCCGTTCCACGTCGCCGAAGTCTTCACCGGCGCGCCGGGCAAGTTCGTCGACCTGAAGGACACCATCAAGGGCTTCGGCGATCTCTGCGACGGCAAGTACGACTACCTGCCGGAAGCCGCCTTCTACATGGTCGGCACCATCGAAGAAGCGGTCGAGAAGGGCCGTAAGCTCGCCGCGGAAGCGGCCTGATCAGGCGATTGAGGAACCGCGTTCATGACGACCTTCACATTCGAACTGGTCAGCCCTGAGCGGCAGCTCTTCTCCGGCGCGGTCGAGCAGGTCGTCGTGCCGGGCTCGGACGGCGAATTCGGCGTGCTGGCCAACCACGCGCCCTTCGTCTCGTCGCTGCGCCCGGGCATCCTGACGATCCATGGCGACGGCCAGCCGAAGCGCCTCTATGTGCGCGGCGGCTTCGCCGAGGTCGCCGACGGCACGCTGACGGTGCTGGCCGAGACCGCGACCGCGGTCGAGGACCTGCGCGCCGACCAGATCGACGCCGAGATCAAGGAAGCTCAGGAAGACCTGACCGACGCCAAGGACGACGCCGCGCGCGCCAAGGCGGCCGAGAAACTCGACCAGCTGAACAGCGTCAAGGCGGTGCTCGCCACGGCGAAGTCGACCCACTGATCGGCTGTCGAACCCGACAGATCCGGAAAAGGCCGCTCCTCGGAGCGGCCTTTTTCTTTGGGCGAAGAGCGGGACGATCTCAGCCGGGCAGGTCGCTCGCCTTGATCCGCTTGACGCCCGCCGCACTCATGTCGGCCCAGGCCTTGGCGAGCGAGCCGTTGAGGTCGATCGCCCGGCAGGCCTCCTCGACGACGAAGGTCTGCAGCCCGGCCTTGGCGGCATCCTGGGCGGTCGCGCTCACGCAGAAGTCGGTGGCGAGCCCGACCACCACGGCGCGGCCGATGCCACGCTCCTTCAGGTAGCCGGCGAGCCCGGTCGTGGTCTTGCCGTCGGCCTCGACGAAGCCGGAATAGCTGTCGACCTCCTTGTGATAACCCTTGCGCAGGATCGTCTGGACCTGGGGCAGGTCGAGGTCTTCGTGGAATTCCGCGCCTTCGCTGTTCCAGACGCAGTGGTCCGGCCACAGGACCTGCGGTCCATAGGGCATCTGGACGAGCTCGAAGGGTTACTTGCCCGGGTGGGCGGAGGCAAAAGACGAATGGCCCACAGGGTGCCAGTCCTGGGTCATCACGATATTCTGGAACCTTTGTCCCAGCGCATTGATCACGGGGACGACCTCGTCGCCCTTTTGCACGGCGAGCTTGCCGCCCGGACAGAAGTCGTTCTGCACATCGACGACGATGAGTACGGTCGCAGCGTCGATCACGGGCTTCTCCTGGGCTTTCGAAGGGAGCGCGGCGCCGACCGCCGTCAGAAGCGTCGCGCCGGCAAGGACGGTCCGGCGGTCGATCGCGAAGGGCCTGTCCATGATGGCCTCCCGGCATCGCCTGGTGAAGCCGGGCAGGCTAATCCTCTCGCGCGCGAGCGCGATGCGGAGGAACCCTTAGGCGAGATCGATTTCCTGAGAGTCACCGCGGCATGCCGCAGCGCCAGGGCGGCAGGGCGTTCCTCAGGACCGCTCGATATCGACAAAGGGCAGGATGCCGCTGAACCGTCTCAGCGCGCTCTGCAGGATCGCGGCGATCTCGGGTATGCGGTCGCGGCAGCGGAACATCGGCCCGGCGACCACCAGCGACAGCCGCCGCGCCGGCAAGGGCAGCGGCACGGCGACGCCGGCGAGATCGGGGCTATAGTCGGCGAGGCTCTGGTGCCAGCCGCGCTCGGCGGAACGCCGCAGCTCGGCCTCGACCGCCTCGATGCTGGTCGGCGTGGTCGGCGAATATTGCTGGAACACGATCTTGCGATAGACCTGATCGCGCTCCTCGCGGGAATATTGCGCCAGGATCGCCCGCCCGGTCGAACTCGCATGGATCGGCAGCCGGTGGCCGACAGTCGCGAAATAGCGGATCGGCGAGGCCGATTCCTCGACATCGATGAAAACGGCGGAGATGCCGGCAGGCGCCCCGATGGCGGTCGTCTCGCCGGTCTCGGCGGCGACCTCGGCCATCAGGGTGTGGACCGCTTCCGGCAAGGGTTCGGCCGCCGCGATGGTCTGGGCGAGCGCCAGCCAGCGCGGGCTCGGATAATAGCGGCCGCGGCTCGCCGGCTCGTACAGAAAGCCCTTGTCGGTCAGGGTGCCCAGAAGGTTGAACGTGCTGGACCGCGGCCAGCCGAGCTCGTCGGCCATCTCGGACAGGGTCGCCGGCTTCTTTCGCTTGGCGAAATATTCCAGGATTTCCAAGACATTGGCCGCTTGTCTGACGAACATGGCAGTCTCAGCCCTTCACGATGACGCGGAAACGGCCGACGGCATCATTGCCCCCGTTCCGACGACACGAGCCGCTCGGCAGCGCGCAAATGCGGCCTGTCTATCATCTTTCCGTCGATTCTGAGTACCCCGGTGCCTGGCGCGGCGGCAAAGGCCGCGATGATCCGCTTCGCCCAGGCAAGCTCGGCCGGGCCCGGCGAGAAGGCCGCGTTGACCGCGTCGACATGGGTGGGATGGATCACCGCCTTGGCGAGGAAACCGTCGCGCCGGGCGATGCGGGCCTCGGCCTCCACCCGCGCGATGTCGCCGATATCGGTCGAGACCGTGTCGATCGCGACGGTGCCGGCCGCGGCCGCCGCCATCAGGCAGAGGTTGCGGGCCATCTGGAACGGTGGGTGATAGCCGCCCGCGTCGCCGTTCTCGGTCGCACCGACCGAGGCGGCGAGATCCTCGGCGCCCCACATCAGGCCGGCGAGCCGAGAAAAGCCCTCGCGATAGGAACCGAGGCCGAACAGCGACGCCGCCGTCTCGGTGACGATGCCGAGGATGCGGGTGGCGCCATCGGCGTGACCGGAGGCCGCCTCGAAGGCGTCGAGATAATGCGAGAGGCGCCTGACGTCGTCGCCGGAAGCGCATTTCGGCAGCACGATGCCGTCGGGCCGCGCCGGCATCACGGAGGCGAGATCGGCAAGCGTCAGGCCGGTGTCGAGCGCATTGACGCGCACATAGAGCTGCTGGCGATCGCGATCGGCCTCCAGCATGGTGCGGGCGATGCCGCGCGCGGCCTCCTTGCCGTCGAGGCCGACGGAATCCTCGAGGTCGATGATCAGCGCGTCGGCGGTGCCCTGGCGCGCCCGCGCGAATTTGCGCGCACTGTCGCCGGGAACGAAGAGCAGCGAGCGCATCAGGCGGCCGCCTTCCGGCGGTGCATCATGGCCATGCGCCGGCAGCTCGCGACGATCTCGTTCTTCTGATTGGTGCAGGTGTGCTCGAACTCGACGAGGCCGACATCCGGCCGCGATCGGCTCGGCCGCGTCGACAGCACCTTGGTGTGGGCCTTCAGCGTGTCGCCGTGGAAGACGGGGCGCGGAAAATTGACGTCGCTCATGCCGAGATTGGCGACCGTCGTGCCGAGCGTCAGGTCATGGACGGTCATGCCGACCATGATGCCGAGGGTGAACAGCGAGTTGAAGATCCGCTCGCCGAATTCGGTCTTGGCCGAGAAATGGGCGTCGATATGCAGGGGCTGCGGGTTCATCGACAAAAGGCTGAACAGGGTATTGTCCATCTCGGTGACGGTACGGGTCAGCGCGTGATCGAAGGTCGCGCCCACCTCGAACTGCTCGAAGTAAAGTCCGGCCATCTCATGTCTCCCTTTGCGGTGCTGTGTCGGCGGTCGTCGGGGTGGCCTCGCGGACCACGCCCGACCCCACCAGGCTGTCGATGCGATCAGGGGCGATGCCCCAGCGCGTAAGTGCTGCGCGGCTGCTCTGGCCGGGCGCCTCGGGTGGTGTCGGCAGCGGCGCCGGGGTGCGCGCGAAACGCGGCGCGGGCGCCGGCTGGCCGATGCCGCCGACGCTGACGAATGTGTCGCGGGCGCGGTTATGCGGATGGGCCTCGGCTTCCGCCATGGACAGGACCGGCGCGAAACAGGCGTCCGTCCCCTCGAGCAGCGCGCACCATGCGTCGCGGCTCCTCGTCTTGAAGGTCTCGGCGAGCCGTTGCCGTGCCGCCGGCCAGTGGCCGGGATCGGTCACATCAGGGAAGGTCGCCGGGTCGAGGCCGATGCGCCGGAGCAATTCGGCGCGGAATTTCGGCTCGATCGGCGCGATCGATATCCAGCCGCCATCGGCGCATTGATAGACGTCGTAATGCGGCGCGCCCGAATCGAGCAGGTTGCCGCCGCGCGGCGCGCCGTGCAGGCCGGCCGCGGCCAGGCCGTAGAGGCTGGTCATCAGGGTCGCCGCGCCGTCGCTGACCGCGGCGTCGACCACCTGGCCCCGGCCGGAGCGGCGCGCTTCCAGCAGCGCCGCGACCACGCCGAAGGCGAGCATCATCGCGCCCCCGCCGAAATCGCCGACCAGGTTGAGCGGCGGCGTCGGCGGCGCGCCCGCCCGTCCGACCGCGCCGAGCACGCCGGCGATCGCGATATAGTTGAGGTCGTGGCCGGCGGCGGCGGCAAGCGGCCCGCTCTGGCCCCAGCCGCTCAGCCGGCCATAGACCAGGCGCGGATTGCCGGCAAAACATGTCTCAGGCCCAAGGCCCAGCCGTTCCATCGTGCCGGGGCGGAACCCCTCGATCAGGGCGTCGGCACCGGCGATCAGGTCGAGCACGCAGGCCATTCCTGCCCGGCTCTTCAGATCAATCGCCACCGACGAGCGGCCGCGATTGGTGAAGTCGTAGCGCGTGGGCCTCGCGATCCCGAGGCCGCTCGGTTCCGGCCGGTCGATGCGAATGACGTCGGCACCATGGTCGGCCAGCATCATGGCGCACATCGGCAAGGGACCGATGCCGGCGAATTCGACTATCTTCAGGCCCGCGAGCGGGCCGCCCCGTCCATCAGTCACGGCGGATCTCCTCCGGTGCGGGCGGCGGTGACGCCGCCCGGTCTCATGTCAGTAGGATTTCGGCAGGCCGAGAACCCGCTCGGCGATGAAGCTCAGCACGAGCTGCGGGCTGATCGGCGCGATACGCGGGATCATCACCTCGCGCAGATAGCGCTCGACATGAAACTCCTTGGCGTAACCGAAACCGCCATGGGTCATGATCGCCTGCTGGCAGGCATCGAATCCTGCTTCGCCGGCAAGGTATTTCGCCGCATTGGCCGAGGCGCCGCAGGGCTGCCCGGTGTCATATTCCCAGGCCGCCTTCATGATCATCAGGCGGGCCGCCTCCAGCTCCATCCAGTTCTTGGCGAGCGGGTGCTGGATCGCCTGGTTCTGGCCGATCGGCCGGTTGAAGACGATGCGCTCCTTGGCATAGGCGGTCGCCCGCTCCAGAGCGAGGCGGCCCAGGCCCACCGCCTCGGCGGCGATCAGGATGCGCTCGGGGTTCATGCCGTGCAGGATATATTCGAAGCCGCGGCCTTCCTCGCCGATGCGGTCCTCGACCGGCACTTCCAGCCCCTCGATGAACAGCTCGTTGGAATCGATGGCCTTACGGCCCATCTTGTCGATCTCATGCACCCTGATCTTCGACCGGTCGAAGGTCGTGCAGAACAGCGACAGGCCAAGCGTCGGCTTGGTCACTTCGTCGAGCGGCGTGGTGCGGGCGAGCAGCAGCATGCGGTCGGCGACCTGGGCGGTCGAGATCCAGACTTTCTGGCCGTCGACGACATAGCGGTCGCCCTTGCGCACCGCGCGGGTCTTGAGCTGGGTGGTGTTGAGGCCGGTATTCGGCTCGGTCACCGCGAAACAGGTCTTTTCCTTGCCCTGCACCATGGGCGGCAGGATGCGCCGCTTCTGCTCCTCGGTGCCGAACACCACCACCGGGTTCAGGCCGAAGACGTTGATGTGCACGGCGGAGGCGCCGGACATGCCGGCGCCCGATTCGGCGATGGCCTGCATCATGACAGCGGCCTCGGCGATGCCCAGGCCCGAGCCGCCATAGGCTTCGGGAATGCAGATGCCGAGCCAGCCGTCGGCCGCCAGCGCCTGGAAGAAGTCGTTGGGGAAGCCGCCCTGCTTGTCGAGCTTCAGCCAGTAGTCGTCGTTGAACCGGGAGCAGATGCCGGCGACCGCATCGCGAATCGCCTGCTGCTCGCGCGAGAGCGCGAAATCCATCGGGGAAATCTCCGTTTGGTCCTGGCCCGTCAGGTCTTGGGGCAGGTCTTGGGGAATGAAACAGGGGCTGGCGTCGTGACGACGCCGTCGGCGATCATCCGGGCGATGGTCGCTTCGTCGTAACCGGCCTCGGCGAGGATCTCGGCGCCGTGCTCGCCCTGGCGCGGGGCGAGGCTGCGGATCTCCGCCGGCGTCTCCGACCATTGCGCGGGCATCCGCATGGAGCGCACGCGGCCCTCGGTCGGATGATCGATCATCTGGAAGAAGTCGGTGGCGACGAGATGGGGGTCGCCGAGCACGCTCTCGAAGTCGTGCATCGGCATGGCCGGCACGTCGGCGCGCTTCAGCAGCGCGAGCCATTCCGCCGTCGTCCGGGTCTCGAACAGCTGGGCCAGCTCGCCATAGACGAAATCGATATGGGTCATCCGGTTGGCGAAGCCGGCGAAGCGCGGGTCGCGCTCCGGCAGGTCCGACATGCCGATCTCGGCCAGGAAGTTCTTCCAGTGCTTGTCGTTATAGACCAGCGCGCAGACATAGCCGTCGCGCGTCTTGTAGGGGCGGCGCTGCGGCGAGAGCTGGCGCGAATAGCCGCCCCGGTCGAGCGGCGGATCGAAGGTCAGCCCGCCCAGATGATCGCCCAGCACGAAGCCGACCATGGTCTCGAACATGGGGATGTCGACCTTCTGGCCGCGCCCGCTGCGCTCGCGATGCACCAGCGTCGCGCAGATGGCACCGACCGCCGTCAGGCCGACAATGCGGTCGGCCATGGCGCTCGGCACATAGCGCGGCGTACCGTCGCCCGAGAGCGCGATCAGCGAGGACATGGTCGAGCCGCCCTGGATCAGATCGTCATAGGCGGGGTCGTCGGCATAGGGGCCGTCCTGGCCGAAACCGAAGACGCCGGCATAGACGATGCGCGGATTGACCGCCGCGACCGAGTCGTAGTCGAGCCCCAGCCGGGCCATCGCCTTGGGGCGGACATTGTACATCAGCACGTCGGCGCCGCTGATCAGGCGCTTCAGGGCTTCCAGCCCTTCGGGATGTTTCAGGTCGAGGCAGACGCTGCGCTTGTTCCTGTTGGCATTGAGATAGATCGGTCCCATGCCCGGATTGCGCGACGGGCCGATCTGGCGCGTGACGTCGCCTTCCGGCGCCTCGACCTTGATCACGTCGGCGCCCATGTCCGCCAGCATCTGGCTGGCATAGGGGCCCATCAGGACCGAGGTCATGTCGACGATCTTCAGCCCGGCGATCGGACCCATTCGCATTCTTCCCGTGTTGAGACGGCGTGATCGGGTCGATCCCGACATCGTCGCCATGGGCTTAAGTCAATTCACATTGGCAATCAACATTGTCCATGATCATGAATAATTGAGCCATATCTCGGACCATCCTCCGTTCGGATGATGGTCGAGACCTGCGCCGCCGACGCGTGCACTGCGGTATCGCATTGAGCAATAAAGCCAATGGTGTGTTGGCAGCGCACATAAGCCGGATCGGGCGGCGGCGTCTGCGGCCGGCGCGTGCGAGCAATGCGTTGACAGGGTTATGCAGGTATGGGCATCAATAATTCCAGTATGTGAATTATTGATGCCGCCCGTTGGGCGCGGCAGTGCATGATCGGGGGCGGCCGTGGCGTTGGCGGAATACGGGAAACTGTTCATCGGCGGGCAGTGGGTGGCGCCTCTCGACGGCGAGATCGTCGAGACCATCGATCCTTCCACCGGCAAGCCCTGGGCGCGGGTCGCCTTTGGCGGCATCAAGGACATGGACCGCGCCGTCGCGGCGGCGCGCGAGGCCTTCGAGGGACCCTGGCGGCGCATGCCGGGTTATGAGCGCGCGGTGCTGCTGCGCCGCTTCGCCGATCTCTACGAACAGCGCGCGGCCGAGATGGCGGTGCTGGAATCGCGCGATACCGGCCGCCCGATCCGCGAGACGCGGCCGGATCTCGGCGCCCATCACCGTTGGTACCACTGGTTTGCGTCGCTTGCCGACAAGCTCGACGGCCGCACCATTCCCATGGAGCCGGCGGTGCACGCCTATACCGAACGGCGGCCGGTCGGCGTCGTCGGCGCGATCACCCCGTGGAACGCGCCGATGCTCACCACCGCCTGGAAGGTCGGGCCGGCGCTGGCGGCCGGCTGCACGGTGGTGCTGAAGCCGGCTGAACATACGCCGGTGACGGCCTATGAGCTGGCGGCGATCGCGGAGGCCGCCGGCCTGCCGCCCGGCGTGCTCAATGTCGTGCCGGGATATGGCCACACGGTCGGCGCCCATCTGGTGGCCCATCCCGGCGTCGACAAGATCGGCTTTACCGGCGAAGGCCGCACCGCCCAGGATATCCTGCGCGCCGGTGCCGCGACGCTGAAGCGCTTCTCTTTCGAACTCGGCGGCAAGTCGCCGCATATCATCTTCGAGGATGCCGATATCGAGCAGGCGCTGAACGCCGCGACCTCGTCGGCCTGGGTGGTCTGCGGTCAGAGCTGCGCGCTCGGCTCGCGCGTCCTGGTCCAGCGCTCGATTTATGACCGGGTGGTCGAGGAATTCAGGCGCCGGGCGGCACGCGTCCGCGTCGGCATGCCGCTCGACGAGACGACCCATATGGGCCCGCAGGCGCATGGCGAGCAGCTCGCCAAGACGCTGTCCTATGTCGCGATCGGCCAGGCCGAAGGCGCCGAACTGGTGACCGGCGGCAAGCGCATCGAGACCGGCGAGTTCGGCGCCGGCTTCTTCGTCCAGCCGACCGTCTTCGCCGGCGTCGACAACCGCATGCGCATCGCGCGGGAAGAGATCTTCGGACCGGTCGCCGCGCTCATTCCCTTCGAAGACGAGGACGAGGCGGTCGCCATTGCCAATGACACCCGCTACGGCCTGACCGCAGGCTTGTGGAGCCGCGACAGTGCCCGCGCCCACCGGGTCGCGGCCCGCATCGATGCCGGCATGGTCTGGGTCAACACCTATCGCTACATCCGCTGGTCGACGCCCTATGGCGGCATGAAGGCCAGCGGCTGGGGTCGCGAGAACGGCGTCGAGGCGCTCGACAGCTATCTCGACACCCGCACCACCATCGTCAGCACGTCGGGGCAGTTCCCCGACATCTACGCTCAATGATCATCAAGCGAAGGACATGAAGCTTATGCGTCTTGCGGGCAAACTCGCGGTCGTCACGGCCGCCGCGTCGGGAATGGGCCGGGCCGGTGTCGAGCTCTTCCTGAGGGAAGGCGCCAGGGTCGCCGCCGTCGATATCGACGCCCAGGCGCTCGAGCGCCTGGCCGCCGACATGAAGGCCAAGGGCCATGCGATCGAGACGGTTCAGGCCGATCTGTCGCAGTCCGAGGCGGCCCGGCAATCGATCAACGAGGCGGCGGCCAGGCTCGGCGGCATCGACGTGCTCTGGGCCCATGCCGGCATTCCCGGCCCGGCCGGCGTCGAGAACCTCGATCTGGCGCAATATGAAAAGGCGATGGCGCTGAACGTCACCTCGGCCGTGCTCGCCGCCGGTGAGGTGGTCGCCCATATGCGCAAGCGCGGCGGCGGCTCGCTGATCTTCACCGCCTCGGTGTCCGGCCTGGTCGGCTCGATGTTCAGCCCGGTCTATTCGGCGGGCAAATTCGCCATTGTCGGCCTGACCAAGTCGCTCGCCCAGCGCTTCGCGGCGGATGGCGTGCGCGTCAATGTCGTCTGTCCCGGGCTGACCGAGACGCCGATGAAGATGGGCTTCACCGCGCGTTCGGGAGATCCGGTCGAAGCCGCGGCGAACCAGGAGCGCCTGCTGACCCTGGTCCCGATGGGCCGGGTCTGCCGGCCCGAGGAGGTCGCCCACGCCGTGCTCTGGCTCGCCTCCGACGACGCCTCCTTCGTCACCGGCGTCGCGCTGCCGGTCGATGGCGGCTTTACCGCACGCTGATCTGAAAAGCGGCCCGCGAGAGGCCGGCACATCCACGTCAAGACGTCGAATGATCCTCGGGAGGGACTTCACATGACCACCGTCAGCAAACGCACGCTGCTGCAGCTCACCGCGACCGCGGTCGCGGTCGGCGCCACCTCGGCGCAGGCGGCCGATCCGCTCAAGCTCGGCGTCCTGGTGCCGCTGACCGGGGCGACCGCCTCCGACGGCGCCCGCATGCTGAAGGCCCATGAACTCGCCGCCAAGGAGATCAATGCCAGCGGGCTTGCCGGGCTCGGTGGCGCCAAGATCGAACTGATCGTCGGGGATACCCAATCGAGGCCCGAGGTCGGTCGCAGCGAGGCCGAGCGCCTGATCTCGCGCAACGGCGTCAGCGCCTTGCTGGGTGCCTGGGCGTCCGCCGTGACCATCCCGTCGATGCAGGTGGCCGAGCGCTATCGCACGCCTTTCATCGTGACCAGCGCGGTCACCGATTCGATCACCGAGCAGAAGCTGCAATTCGTCTTCCGCGTATCCCCCAAGGGGAGCTGGGCGGCCAAGGACGTGGCGAACTTCATTATCCACCTGCGTGCCAAGGGGGCGCCGGTCAACAAGGTCGCGCTGGCCTATGAGGACGGACCCTTCGGCCAGACTGTCTCGAAGGGATACAAGACCTATCTGCCGGAACAGGGCATCCAGTTCGTCGCCGAGGAAACCTTCCGGACCGGATCGGCCGACCTGTCGACCCAGGCCGCCAAGCTGAAGGCGAGCGGCGCCGACCTCGTGCTCATCGTCTGCTATGTCGACGACGAAACCGTGCTGCTCAGGGCCCTCGCCGCCCAGCAGTACAAGCCGCTGGTGCTCGGTTATGGCGGCGGCCATGTCCACCCGACTTTGCTCCAGCTCGGCCCGCTCGTCGAAGGCGCTTTCGGCATCGTCGAGTGGATGCCGGATATCAAGAAGGCGGCGAGCGAAGCCTTCGTGAAGGCCTATCGCGCCGCCTATAACAACGAGGCACCGTTGAGCAATTCGGCGCAGGCCTATGCCTCGACCTGGGCCCTGGCTCTGGCGGCGAATGCCGCAGGAAACCGCAACCCCATCGCGATCCGCGATGCCCTGCGCAAGCTCCGGCTTTCGGACGGCCCCGCGGCGCTGCTGCCCAACGATGCCCTGGCTTTCGACGAGAACGGCCAGAACATCGTCGGCAACGTCATGTCGCAGGTGATCGGCGGCCAGTTCGTCACCGTCTGGCCGGAAGCCGTCGCCAGCCAGCCGATCAAGCTGCCTGCGCGCTGACCGCATCCCGACGTCGTGATCGCTTCCGAAGCTCAGGCCGCACGACAGTGCGGCCGGGCCCGGCCGCTCCAGCCTGGAAAGATGCCCATGTCCTTCGGGATATTCCTGCAAGCCGTCGTCAGCGGCCTCGCCAATGGCGCGATCTACGCCTTGATCGCGGTTGGTCTCACGCTCGTCTTCGGTGTCATGCGGATCATCAATTTCGCCCATGGCGAATTCCTGATGATCGCCATGTATGCCGGTTATTTCAGCTGGGCCCTCCTGGGCATCGATCCGCTCCTGTCCATCCTGATCGTCACGCCGGCGCTGATGCTGGCCGGCGTGCTGCTCTACGGCACGCTGGTGCGCTTCGCGTTGAACGTGCCGGAGATCAACCAGATGGCGGTGACGCTCGGCCTGTCGCTTTTGCTCCAGCACCTGGCGCTGGTGCTGTTCACCGGCGACAACATGCTGGTGACGCAGCCGCGCTCGACCGCCGGTATCGTGATGGGGCCGGTCGTCGTGCAGATCAACCAGCTGATCGCCTGCGGCGCTTCGCTGACTTTGCTGGGGCTGCTCTACCTGTTCATGAAGAAGACCGATTTCGGCCTGGTCATGCGCGCCGTGTCGCAATCGCGTGATGGCGCCGCATTGTCGGGTATCGACATCGCGGCCGTCTATAAATGGGCCATGGCGGTCGGTGTCGGCACGCTCGGCGTCACCGGCCCGCTGCTGGTCTCCATCCTCTACGCCAATCCCCATGTCGGCGCGCTGTTCACCCTGAAGGCCTTCGTCATCGTCATTGTCGGCGGCCTCGGCAGTTTCGGCGGGGCGCTGGTCGGCGCGATGGTGGTGGGGCTCGCCGAAGGCATAGCCGGAGCCTGGTTCTCGGCATCCGTCGCCGCCGCGGTGCCCTTCGCGATCCTGATCCTGATCCTGCTGGTGCGCCCCGAGGGCCTGATGTTCCGGAGTGCCCGCTAATGGCCAGCCTGCGCAACATCCTGGTCATTACCGGCCTGGTCGCGGCCGCCTTTTTCGCCGCCAGCGGCGATCGCTATTACATGGACATCTTCATCCTCACCTGTTTCTACGGCACGCTCGCCGTGTCGTGGAACCTGATGGCCGGCCTGACCGGGCTGATGTCGCTCGGCCATGCGCTGTTCGTCGGCATCGGCGCCTATAGCGTCGCCTGGGGCGCCTCGGTTCACGGCTGGCCGCCGATCGTGACATGGCCGCTCGGCATCGCGCTGTCGGTCGCCGCCGCCGCGGTCATCGGCCTGCTCTGTTTCCGGTATGGATTGCGCGGCTATTTCTTCGCCATCGCGACGCTCGCCTTCAACGAGGTCGCCTTCTTCATGGTCTCGGGCAGCATCACGCTCGGCCGTTCCGACGGCATCATCCTGCCGATCTCCTCCGACGACTCGCTCGCCCGGCTGCAATTCTTCGAGAAATGGCCCTATGGGCTGATCATCGGCACTGTGCTGATCGCGACGCTGATAGCGGGCGAACTGCTGATGAAGTCGCGCACCGGCTATTACTGGCGGGCGCTGCGCGACAATGAGGAGGCGGCCGAGGCCCTCGGCATCAATGCGCGGACCCTGAAGCTGCGCTGCTTCATGATCAGCGCCGGCATTTCCGGCCTCTGCGGCGCCTTCTACGCCAATTACGTCGCCTTCGTTGATCCGCGCTCGGTGCTCGGCATCGACCTGTCGATCCAGATGCTGGTCTATTCGATCATCGGCGGCATGTCGCTTCTTTGGGGACCGCTGGTCGGCGCCGCCCTCCTGGTGCCGTTCAGCATCTTTCTGCGCGGCTTCACCTCCATCCAGGGCAGCGACATCATCGTCTACGCCATCCTGCTGATCGTGCTGGCGCTGGTCCTGCCGCAGGGCATTGCCGGCTGGTTCGCCGGCCGCTGGCGCCGCGCGCGGGCGCAGCGCCGCAAGGCCGCGCGCCCCGGCGTCAGCCTCGCCGGGCCCGCGCCGGAGGCGGGATCATGACCGCGCTCCTCACCCTCGAGGGGGTCAGCAAGTCCTTCGGTGGCCTCAAGGCCTTGCACGATGTCGGCTTCAGCGTCGAGGCCGGCGAGATCTTCGCGATCATCGGCCCGAACGGCGCCGGCAAGACCACCCTGTTCAACTGCATCGCCGGCGCGATCCCGCCCTCCTCGGGCACGATCCACTTCGCCGGCCGGCGCATCGACGGCCGGCGGCCGCACGAGATCTGCAGCCTCGGCCTCGTCCGCACCTTCCAGATCGTCAAGCCGTTTCGCGGCATGACGGTTCTGGAAAACGTCAAGGTGGCGGCCTTTGCCCGCCACCCCTCGGCGCGCGCCGCCGAGGCGCTCGCCCGCGGTGTGATCGACCGGCTGGACATGGCCGACCTCGCCGATGTCGATGCCGACGAACTCAATGTCGCGCAATTGCGCCGGCTCGAGATCGCCCGGGCGCTCGCGACCGAGCCGAAAATGCTGCTGCTGGACGAGGCGCTCGCCGGCCTCACCGCCACGGAGACGGTGGTGATGTGCGACATCATTCGCCGGCTGCCGGAACAGGGCATCGCGGTGATCGTCGTCGAGCACTCTATTCCCGTGGTCAGCAGCCTGTGCGGCCGGGCGGTGGTCATCACCTTCGGCGAGGTTCTGGTCGAAGGCCCGACGCGCCAGGTGATCGCCGATCCCAGGGTCCAGGAAGCCTATCTCGGCAAGGCGGAAGCATGAGCACGCTGTCGGTGGAGAAGGTCTCGGCCGGCTACGGCAAGGTCAAGGTCATCAGGGGCATCGACCTCGAGATCGCGGCGGGCCGGCGGATCGCGCTGGTCGGCTCGAACGGTGCCGGCAAGAGCACGATCGTCAAGGCGATCAACGGCCTGCTGCCGCTCGGCGGTGGCAGTATCGCATGGGACGGCAGCCCGATCGGCACGATGCGCGCCTCGCACCGCACCCGGGCGGGGATTGCGACGGTGCCGGAGGGACGGCTGCTGTTTCCGACCTGCACGGTGCTCGAAAATCTCTGCGCGGCGACGAGCTATGGCGACGCCAAGGCCCATCGCGAGCAGAGCCTCGACAAGGTGTTCGCGCTGTTTCCGCGCCTCAAGGAGCGCGCAGCCCAGCAGGCCGGCACCCTGTCGGGCGGCGAGCAGCAGATGGTCGCCATCGGCCGCGCGCTGATGACGCGGCCGCGTCTCCTGATCCTCGACGAACCCTCGATCGGGCTGGCACCGCGGGTCGTCGCCGAGATCTTCGAGGTGCTCGGCAGCCTGACCGGAACCGGCATGAGCCTGCTGCTGGTCGAGCAGAACATTCAGCTCAGCCTGCGCTCGGTCGACTACGCCTATGTGCTCCAGCAGGGCGAGATCGTCCTGCAGGGGGCGGCCGCGGACCTGCTCGGCGATGCCAAGGTCCAGGCCGCCTATCTCGGGCAGTGACGGCTACGGCCGCGCGCCCGGCGGAAGCGCGCGCGCGGCGGTCGGCCCGCGGCGAGGCCCTCCGGTTCAGCGCGTGAACGGCGCGAAGGTCTGCACCACGCGCTCGTAGACGCCGCGCTTGAACGGAATGATCAGCTCCGGCATGGCGGTCAGGCGCTCCCAGCGCCAGGCCTCGAATTCCGGCTTGTGGCCGCCGCCGGGATGGGCGACGTCGATCTCGCCGTCCGGGCCGTCGAAGCGGAAGGCGAACCACTTCTGGGTCTGGCCGCGATAGCGGCCGCGCCAGGCCTGGCCGGCGACCACCTGCGGCAGGTCATAGGCGAACCATTCCGGCGCCTCGGCGAGCAAGGTCGCCGACCGCACATTGGTTTCCTCGTAGAGCTCGCGCCGGGCCGCGGCCAGCGGTTCCTCGCCCGGATCGATGCCGCCTTGCGGCATTTGCCAGGAATGGCTGCCGTCGACATGCTCGGGCGCGGGCCCCTTCCGTTTGCCGGCGAAGACGAGGCCGTCGCGGTTGATCAGAACCACCCCGACACAGGGGCGGTAGGGCAGGTCTTCGAAGCGGGTCATGATGCGGTCCGGGCGAGGCGTTGGCGGAATATTAACCAGCCGGCGGCCGGCGCGCCACGCCCGCTGTGACCGGAACCAGCAGAAGGCCGCGGCTTTCCAGGGCGCGTGCCCATTGGGTCACGCGGTCGATGGTGACGGGCAGCGCCGAGCCGACGCCGAGCGCGAAGCCGCGCTCGCGCGCCCGCGCTTCCAGCCGCGCCAACTGCGCGTCGAGTTCGGCCGGCGTCGGCACGCGATCGAGATGGACGTCGCCGCGCAGCGTCGGCTGCTGCAGCGGACCGGCGAGCTGCTGCATCAGGCTGCGCGGGCTGGTGCCGTCATCGATCGCCATCAGGCCGCGTTTGGCGGTCTCCCGCAGGATCGGCGCCAGGGCCGCTTCGGAGGCGGTGAACTTGGCGCCCATATAGTTGACGATGCCGGCATAACCCTGGAAACGGCTCATCGCCCAATGCAGCCGCTCGGTGTTGCGTTCGGCCGACAGCGTGGTCAGGAGCGTCTGCGGGCCGGGATCGTTGTCGGGAAAGTCGAACGGCTCCATCGGCACCTGGAGGAACACCTCGTGGCCCTCGGAGCGGGCCCGCATCACCACGCGCTCGAGATCGGCGCCGTAAGGGGCGAAGGCGAGCGATATGGCGCCGGGCAATTTGCTGATCGCCTCGGCGGTGCTGTTCTGGCCGATGCCGAGCCCGCCGATCAGGATCGCCACCCGCGGCAGCGCGGATTGCTGGCCGCTCGGCACCCGGAAGCTGCGGGCATAGGCCTCCGAGGGCTTGCGTCCGTCGGGGGCGATGCGCGGCAGCGGGCCCTGGGCGCCACGCTCGCTGAGGCGCGGATCGAGGCCGGCGGTGCGGTCGGTCGCCGGCGCCGCGGCGACCCGCACTTCGCGCTTGGCGCCCGACATGCCGTCGATGATGTTGATGGTGGTGCCGCCGTCGGCCGCCGTCTCGTCCGATGCGGCCGGCGGGGTCGGCGCCGGCTGCGCTTCGGTGCGTTCGGCGGTGCGCGGCACCGGTGTGGCGATGGCGGCGACCGCGCGCGGTTCACCGCCCAGCGGATTGCGGATGAACAGCATCGTGCCGGCAATGGCGAGCACCGCCGCGCCGACGAGGCCCGCGGCCACCGGCATCAGCGGCGGCAACCGCCGCCGTCGGGTTTCAGTTTTGGTCTCGACCCCGAGCGGGGCATTGAGGTCATCTGTCATGGCGCGCCGGCTTGCGGGAAACGGGTCGCCGCCACATCTTCATCGGGCCGGAACTCTTAAGCGTCGGTTAACCAAAGGCGCTCAATGCGCGCGGGTCGCATCCCGCCGGCGAGATTTTGCGCAAGGCCTCGGCCGTGCTAGGCAAGGCGCCCCCGGAGACTGTCCCAAGTGCCGATCCAGATGTCGTCGATCCACACCTTGCCGAACGAGACTTCTCCCGCGCTGAACGCCACCGATGCCGTCCCGGGCATCGACCAGCTGATGCTGGCGATCGGCGCCGAGGCGAAGGCCGCCGCGCGGCTGCTGGCGCTGGCCTCGGCCGAACGCAAGAATGCCGCGCTGGACGCCATCGCCAAGGCGATCCGCGCGCAGGCGGGGCAGATTCTCGCAGCCAATGCCGACGACCTCGCCGATGCGCGCCGCGAGGGGCTGGCCGCCTCCTTCATCGACCGCTTGACCCTGACGCCCGCCCGCATCGAGGCCATGGCTGTCGGCGTCGGGGTGGTCCGCGACCTCGCCGACCCCGTGGGCGCGGTGATCGCCGAATGGGACCGGCCGAACGGCCTGCATTTCGAGCGTGTCCGGGCGCCTCTCGGCGTCATCGGCGTGATCTATGAGAGCCGGCCGAACGTCACGGTCGATGCCGGCGTGCTCTGCCTGAAGGCCGGCAATGCGGTGATCCTGCGCGGCGGCTCGGACAGTTTCCGCTCGTCGCGCGCCATTCATGCCGCGATCGTCGCCGGCCTGGAGGCCTCCGGCCTGCCGGCCGCGGCCGTCTCGCTCGTGCCGACCCGTGACCGTTCGGCCGTGGGTATGATGTTGCAGGGCCTGGGCGGAACCGTCGACGTTATCGTGCCGCGCGGCGGCAAGAGCCTGGTCGCGCGCGTCCAGGCCGAGGCGCGTGTGCCGGTCTTTGCCCATCTCGACGGCAATTGTCATGTCTATGTCCATGCAGGCGCCGATCTCGCCATGGCCGAGGCGATCCTGGTCAATGCCAAGATGCGCCGCACCGGCGTCTGCGGCGCGGCCGAGACGCTGCTGGTCGACGAGGCCGTGGCTGGCAGCCACCTGAAGCCGCTGGTGACCGCGCTTCTTGACGCCGGTTGCGCCGTGCGCGGCGACAGCCTGACCCGGCTGGTCGATCCGCGCGTCACCGCCGCATCGGAAGAGGACTGGGGCACCGAATTTCTCGACGCGATCATCGCCGTCAAGGTCGTCGCCGGCCTCGATGACGCGATCGCCCATATCGCGCGCTACGGCTCGCACCATACCGACGCCATCGTCACCGCCGATGCCGCCGCCGCCGAACGGTTCATGGCGGAGGTCGACAGCGCCATCGTGCTGCACAACGCCTCGACCCAGTTCGCCGATGGCGGCGAATTCGGCTTCGGCGCGGAGATCGGCATTGCCACCGGCAAGATGCACGCGCGCGGCCCGGTCGGCGTCGAGCAGCTGACCTCGTTCAAATATCGCGTGCGCGGCAGCGGACAGCTGCGTCCGTGAGGCCACTGGGGGCCCGCATCGCGCCGCGCCTCAGGCGCGGCGACGCACGCCTCGTCCTGCCGCCGCACGCGGCCGGCATGCGCATCGGCCTGTTCGGCGGTTCGTTCAATCCGCCGCACGAGGCGCATCGCCTGGTCGCGCTGACGGCCCTGAAGCGGCTGGGACTGGACGCGGTCTGGTGGCTGGTGACGCCGGGAAATCCGCTCAAGGCCCGCAATGGGCTGGCGCCGCTGGACGAACGCATGGCGGCGGCCCGGCAGCTGGCGGCGCATCCGGCAATCCATGTCAGCGGCATCGAGGCCGGGCTGGGCACCCGTTTCACCTTCGATACGATCGCCGCGCTGAAGGCCCGCTGTCCCGCGGTCCGGTTCGTCTGGATCATGGGCGCCGACAATCTCAGCCAGTTTCACCGCTGGCAGAACTGGCGCGGCATTGCCGGCCTGCTGCCGATCGCGGTGGTCGACCGGCCGGGCGCCGGCCTGCGCGCGGCGGCAGGCGTCGCCGCCACCGCGCTTGGCCGCTACCGGATGAACGAGACCGACGGTCTGCTCTTGCCCTTCGCGCGTCCCCCGGCCTGGATTTTCCTGCACGGGCTGAAGTCGCCGCTCTCCTCCACGGCGATCCGGGCGCGCAACGGCAATCATTCAAATTGATTCTATCCGTTTAAACGGCGTTCAAAGTTGCCTGCCTATGGTGCCCTCGCTGAGTGCAAGCATTGGGGCACGCGGGATGAACGGTCTGATGTCGAAAAAGGTCGAGCAGCTCTTGTCGAGCGTCGATGTCCTGGTGGTCGATGACAACCAGTTCATGCGCAAGGTGGTGCGCAACATCCTCAACAATATCGGCATCAAGACCGTCCACGAGGCGGCCGATGGGCTGGCGGGGCTGGAATATATTCGCCTCCATGCGCCCGACATCGTCATTCTCGATTGGGAAATGCCGATGCTGAACGGCGCCGAGATGTTGCGCATCGTGCGCAATCCGGCGACCTTCCCGATGCCCGACGTGCCGATCATCATGCTGACCTCGCATCTCGAGCGCTGGCGTGTGGTCGAGGCCAACCGGCTCGGCGTGCACGAATTCGTCGCCAAGCCCATTTCCGGCAGGGCTCTGCTCGAGCGCATCGTCTCGATCATCGCCCGGCCGCGGCCGATGGTCCATCTCGACGGCTATTATGGACCGGAGCCCCGCAAGCTGGTGGTCGAGCCGCGGCTGCGGATCCGCAAGATGCCGGAAGCCGCCAACAGCGCCTGAGGCAATTGCCGAGCCCTTGTGAGAGATCCGGGCTATCGCCGCTGCGCCGCTGCCGTGGGCGTTTGATTGGATCGGCGCGGATCCCGACCCGCCCGGCTCCGGCTGGACCGCTTTCATGAGCCGTCGGGCCGAAGTCGTGGATGGCCGGGACAAGCCCGGCCAAGACGAGCATTGCCTTGGAGCGATGGGCGCCGGGTCGACGGGGTGCAGGAGATGCGCCAGAGAACGGTCCGGATGGCCCTCACGCGGTGAGCTCACACATCGTCCTGCCCGGGCTTGCCCCGGGCATCCACGACGTGTCTCCATCACAATCAGCCCGTCGTGATCAGTGTACGATGGTCCTCGCGCGAGCCGCGACCGTGTCGCGCGGCCCGCATGCACGGCCGGGCTTTGCTCCGGCCCGAGAACATGCTTTCCTTCGACTTTATAGTCGTTCTAAGGAATGCCGTCATGGCCGATACCAAGCCCGCCGACACCAAGGCCGCCGCCCATCCCCAGGGGCTCTCGATGATCGAGAAGCGCCGGATCGAGGCGGAAATCCTCAAGCATGTCTATGACGAGCTGACGGCGAGCCAGGGCGTCGAGGTGGCCAAGCGCACCATTGGCGAGGCTGTCCGCCGCTCGGCGGTGGAACAGGCGGAGCGTTTCGCCGCCCAGTCGCCGGAGGGCACCTCGCTGCAGGCCTTCATCGACATGCAGGCCTTGTGGACCCAGGGCGGGGCGCTGGAGATCGAGGTCGTCGGGCAGACGCCCGACACCTATTCCTTCAACGTCACGCGCTGCCGCTATTCGGAAATGTACAAGGACATGGGGCTGGGTGAGATCGGCCACCTCTTGTCATGCCAGCGCGACGGCACCTTCTGCGAAGGCTATGACAAGAAGCTGAAGCTCGACCGCAGCCAGACCATCATGCAGGGCGCCAGCCACTGCGATTTCCGCTTCCGCTACGAGGGCAACAAGCCCGGCTGATCACGCCGGCAGCTTGCCGACATAGTCGCGCTTGCCGATCTCCACGCCGTTCTCGCGCAGGATGGCGTAGGCCATGGTGACGTGGAAATAGAAGTTCGGCAGCGCCATATGGGCGAGATAGGCCTTGCCCTTGAAGGTCATCGGCTGGCCGGCGATGGTGATCGTCAGGTCCTTGTCGGCGGCCGCGTCGATCTCCGCCTTGTCGAGCCCGCTGACGAAGCCGATGGTCTTGGAGATCCGTTCCTTCAGCTCGGAAACGCTGGTCTCGACATCCGGGAATTTCGGCGGCTCGATGCCGACGAGCCGCGAGCACGGGCCCTTGGCGAAATCGGTGGCGAGCTGGACCTGGCGGACGAGCGGGAACATGTCGGGCGCCAGCCGGCTGTCGAGCAGCACTTTCGGATCGACCTTTTTCGCCTCGGCGAAGGCGACCGCCTTGTCGAGCAGGCCGGACAGGCTGGTCAGCATCTGCACGAAGATCGGCACGGACAGGTCGGAGAGCGCGGTGGCCATGAGTGATGTCCCTAGAAGACCGGGGGCCCGGGAAACCAGGCGCCGGAGAATCGGGTGCTACGGACCGTCCGTGCCCCGCAGAAATTTACTCCGACGCCGCCGCCCGCGCCAAGACGCGATCGAGCCGCTATAAGGAGCGCATGCCAGCCGCGATTCCCCGTTTCGCCGATCAATCCGCGCCGGTCCAGGGCCGCGTGACGCGGGTCGGGCTGTCGCGTTTCCGCAGCTATGCGGCGGCCCAGATCGCCCCCGATGCGGCGCTGGTCGGCCTGGTCGGGCCGAACGGCGCCGGCAAGACCAATGTGCTGGAGGCCCTGTCGCTCTTGACCCCGGGCCGGGGTTTGCGGCGGGCGACGCTCGGCGAGATCGCTTTCGACCAGGGCGACGGCGGCTGGGCAATCAATGCGACCGTCGAGGGCGCCTATGGCGAAGCGGTGCTGGGCACCGGCATCGAGGCGGGCGACGTCGAGGCCCGGTCGCGGCTCTGCCGCATCGACCGCGTGCCGGTCGGTTCGGCCGCGGCCTTCGCCGAACATGTCCGCGTGGTCTGGCTGACGCCGGCCATGGACGGCCTGTTTCTCGGGTCGGGCGGCGAGCGCCGCCGCTTCCTCGACCGGCTCGTCCTGGCGGTCGACGCCGAACATGGCAGCCGCGTCAATGCGCTGGAACGGTCGCTGCGCGCGCGCAACCGCCTGCTCGAGGACATGGCGCCGGATCCGGCCTGGCTCGACGCGGTGGAGCATGAGACCGCCGAGCTGGCGGTGGCGGTGGCCGCCGCGCGCGCCGAGACGGTGCACCGGCTCGCTGGCCTCATCGAGGCGACCAAGGATCCGGCCTCGCCCTTCCCTTGGGCGGGGCTGGCGCTGGACGGTGCGCTCGAAGCAGCCGTCCTCACCCGTCCGGCCGTCGAGGTCGAGGATGATTATCGCATGGTGCTGCGCGATATCAGGTCGCGCGACCGCGCCGCCGGGCGCACCACCCAGGGGCCGCATCTGACCGATCTGCTGGCGGTTCACGGCCCGTCCGGCGCGCCGGCCGAGCGCTGTTCGACCGGCCAGCAGAAGGCGCTTCTCGTCGGGCTGGTGCTGGCCCATGCCCGCCTGGTCGCCGAGATGGCGGGCTTCACGCCGATCGTGCTGCTCGACGAAGTGGCCGCCCATCTCGATCCCGAACGGCGGGCGGCGCTCTATGACGGGCTCGAGACGCTCGGGGCCCAGGTCTGGATGACCGGCGCGGACCCGGCGGCTTTCGAAGCCTTGCGGAGCCGCGCCGACCTGTTCGCCGTAACGCCCGGGACGATCGCCCGGGCGTGAGCCTTCCGAACGCCCCGGGCGTGAGCCTTCGAACGGCCCGGCGTCAGCCTCAGGCCGCCTTGGCGCCGGCTTTCGGCCGGCGCAGGAAGGCGGCGAGCAGAACCACGCCGACCGCGCCGCCGATCGCCGCGATATAGTGCGGCAGGCCGCTGGCCTTGAGGCCGATCGCCGGGTTCGGATCGAGCTGGACCAGATTCGGCCCCCAGGCGGCGAGCTGCTTGAGCACCAGCGGGTCGTTGACCATCATGTCGCCGGCGATCCAGCCGAGCAGGGCGGCACCGGCCCAGACGACGATCGGGAAGCGCTCGATGATCGCCAGCACCATGCCCGAGCCCGCGATGATCAGCGGAATGGTCAGGGCGAGGCCGAAGACGAACAGCCAGACATTGCCATGCGAGGCGGCGGCGATGGCCAGCACGTTGTCGAGGCTCATCACCGCGTCGGCGATGGCGACGGTGCGGACCGCCTTCCAGAGATTGTCGGTCTCCTCGACCTCGCCATGGGCGCCGCTGCCGTCATCGGAGGCGAGCTTGATCGCGACCCAGAGCAGCAGGACGCCGCCGACCAGCTTCAACAGCGGGATGGCCAGGAGATAGGTGATGATCAGCGCGAACAGGATGCGCAGGCCGACCGCCGCGCCGGCACCCAGCAGGATGCCCATCTTGCGCTGCTTTTCAGGCAGGCCCCGGCAGGCGAGGGCGATCACGACGGCATTGTCGCCGGACAGAAGGAGGTCGATCCAGATGATCTGGAGAAGGCCGATCCAGAAATTGCTGTCCATTGCGGGTCCCGTTTCTACCGGCGCTGCTCATCATGCAGCGCACCAATTGAAACGGCGACATAGTACGTAGTTGGACTTACGCCAGGGGGGCATGTCGATTTTTGTCGGGCGTGGCGCTCAGGCCGCAGCCTGAGCCTCCCGACGCTTCATCAGATAGGCGATGGCGACCACCAGGACCGCGCCGACGATCTCCGCCGGCAATTCGAGGCGATGGGCGAACTCGCTGCCCAGGAACTTGATGGTCATGGGATCGTGCAGGATCATGTCGCCGGCGAGCCAGCCGAGCAGCGCGGCGCCGGCCCAGATCAGGATCGGCAGCTTTTCCAGAAGCTTCATGATGATCGAGGCGCCCGCGACGATCAGCGGGATCGAGATGACCAGGCCGAGGATCAGCATGGTCGTATTGTCCTTGGCCACGGCGGCGATCGCCAGCACGTTGTCGAGGCTCATCACCGCGTCGGCGATGGCGACCGTCCGGACCGCGTACCAGAGCTGGTCGGAGGCCTGGATCTCGTCGTCGCCATGGCCGTCGTCGGTGATCAGCTTCACCGCGATCCACAGGAGCAGCACCCCGCCGATCAGGCGCAGGAACGGCATGTCGAGCAGGCTGGCGACGAACAGCGTGAAGACCACGCGCAAGAGGATGGCGACGCCCGCACCCAACACCATGCCGATCAGCCGCTGGCGCTCCGGCAGCGCCCGGCAGGCCAGCGCGATCACCACGGCATTGTCACCGGACAGAATGATGTTGATCCAGATGACCTGGATGATGCCGACAAGGCTCAGCGAGCTGAAGTCCATCGCGGTGCGGCCCTTGGGTTTGCTTTGGGAGTGTTTTTGGGAGCGATTTTGACGGGAATTTCGGCGCGCACCCTAAGGTTCGCGGCTTTGTGCCGATATTAGTGGTTTTGCGTAATATCCGTAGTTTCTCATAGGACGACGGCCGGCTCGCGGCCGTCGTCCCCGGCCGCTCAGCCGATGGCGTCGGCGATTGCCTGTCCGCAGGCCACCGTATTGGCTTTGCCGCCGAGATCGCCGGTGCGGTATTCGGCCTTGGCCAACACCTCTTCGATGGCGCGCACGATGGCCGCCGCCGCTTCGGCTTCGCCGAGATGATCGAGCATCATGGCCGCCGACCAGATCTGTCCGACCGGATTGGCGATGCCCCGGCCGGCGATGTCGGGTGCCGAACCGTGCACCGGCTCGAACAGCGAGGGGAATTTGCGATCCGGATTGATATTGCCTGAGGGCGCGATGCCGATGGTGCCGGTGCAGGCCGGGCCGAGATCCGACAGGATGTCGCCGAACAGGTTGGAGGCGACGACCACGTCGAACTTGTCCGGGTTGAGCACGAAATGGGCCGTCAGGATGTCGATATGGTACTGGTCGACGGTCACGGCCGGATAGGCCTTCTTCATCTCGGCCACCCGCTCGTCCCAATAGGGCATGGTGATCGCGATGCCGTTGGACTTGGTCGCGCTGGTCAGCTTCTTGCGCGGCCGGCGCATGGCGAGGTCAAAGGCATATTTCAGGATCCGGTCGACGCCGATGCGCGTCATGACGGTTTCCTGCACCACGAATTCGCGCTCGGTGCCGGGGAACATGCGCCCGCCGATCGAGGAATATTCGCCCTCGGTATTTTCGCGCACCACGAAGAAGTCGATGTCGCCGGGCTTGCGATTGGCCAGCGGCGCCGGCACGCCGGGCATCAGCTTGACCGGACGCAAATTGACATATTGGTCGAACTCGCGGCGCATCAGCAGCAGCGAGCCCCACAGCGAGATATGGTCCGGAATCTTCTCCGGCAGGCCGACGGCGCCGAAGAAGATCGCGTCATGGCCGCCGATCCGGGTCTTCCAGTCCTCCGGCATCATCCGGCCGTGCTTCTCGTAATAGTCGTAGGACGAGAAGTCGAAATGATCGAGATCGACCGAGAACTTGTATTTCTTGGCGACCGCCTCGAGCACGCGCACGCCTTCCGGCATGACCTCCTTGCCGATGCCGTCGCCGGGAATGACGGCGAGCTTGTAGGTGTTCGAGCGGGCCATGGATGGTCTCCTCTGATCAGGCTGTGTCTGGGATAGGCCCTGAGCGGCATGGCCGACAACCGTGTCCGACGGCATGCCGTCCATGAGCTCCGGGCAAGGCGTCCTAGGCGTTGTCGGCCAGGATCGAGGCGATGACCGCGTCGGTGACCGCGCGGGTCGTGGCTTTGCCGCCGAGATCGGGCGTATGCAGGTTCGGATCGGCGGTGACCCGCTCGATCGCCCGCATCAGCCGGTCCGCCCCGGATTTCTCGCCGAGATGTTCCAGCATCATGGTGGCGGTCCAGAAGGTGCCGACCGGATTGGCGATGCCCTTGCCGGTAATGTCGAAGGCCGAGCCGTGGATCGGTTCGAACATTGAGGGAAAGCGGCGCTCGGGATTGAGGTTGGCGGTCGGCGCGATGCCGAGCGAGCCGGCCAGCGCCGCCGCCAGGTCCGACAGGATGTCGGCGTGCAGGTTGGTCGCCACCACCGTGTCGATCGTCTCGGGCTTCATGGTCATGCGCATGGTCATGGCGTCGACCAGCATCTTGTCCCAGGTGACGTCGGGATAGTCGCGGGCGACCTCCGCGGCGATCTCGTCCCACATCACCATGGCATGGCGCTGGGCATTCGACTTGGTCACCACGGTCAGCAGCTTGCGCGGGCGTGAGCGCGCCATGTCGAAGGCGAAGCGGATGATCCTGGCGACGCCGGTGCGGGTCATCATCGAGACGTCGGTGGCGACCTCCTCGGGCAATCCGCGATGCACCCGGCCGCCGACGCCGGCATATTCGCCCTCGGAATTCTCGCGCACGATCACCCAGTCGAGCTCGGGGCCGGAGACATGGCGCAGCGGGCTGGTAATGCCCGGCAGCACGCGGGTCGGCCGGACATTGGCATATTGGTCGAACGGCTGGCAGATCGCCAGTCGCAGGCCCCAGAGCGAGATGTGGTCGGGCACGTCGGGCGCGCCGACGGCGCCGAAAAAGATCGCGTCGTGGTGGCGGATCCGGTCGCGGCCGTCCTCTGGCATCATCACGCCATGGGTTTTGTAATAGTCCGAGCCCCAGTCGAAATGATCGAAGGTCAGGGCGAAACCGCCCTCGCGACGGGCGAGCGCCTGCAGCACCTCGATGCCGGCGGCGATGACCTCCTTGCCGATGCCATCGCCGGGAATGGCGGCGATCCTGTAGCTTTTCATCTTCGGGGTCCTCGCATGCGGCTGCCGCGGCGCTCTCGCCGGCCGGCTCGGGATCCCTGCATTGGCCTTGAATCGGCCGCTCTGTCAATAATCCATTGCAGCTTCCATGGAAGATGATATTCAGATTGCGAACCCGGGAGGACGCCGATGTCGAGGACCGTCAAGGCAATGGCCGGTGCCGCCGAACGGCGCCCGTCGCTGGTCGACGACGCCTATGCCGCGATGAAGGAGGCCATCCGCGAGAGCACCTTCGCCCCCGGCTATCAGGCCTCCGAGCAGGAGATCGCGCTACGCCTCGGCATGAGCCGCACGCCGGTCCACGAAGCGTCGATCCGGCTGCAGGAGGAGGGGCTGGTCCGCATCGTGCCGAAACGCGGCATTCTCATCTGCGCGCTGGCGCCCGACGATCTCAGGGAGATCTACGAGGTGATCATCGCGATCGAGGCGGCCGCGGCCGAACTGGTCGCCGGGCTGCCCGAGGCCGAGCGTTCGGCCGTCGCAGGCGAACTCGCCGAGGCGACGGCGCGGATGGACGAGGCCCATGCCGCCGGCCGCCTGCAGGACTGGGGCAAGGCCGACGAGGCTTTCCACCGGATCCTGGTCGAGCGCTGCGGCAACCGGCGCATCGAGCGCATCATCCAGACCGTCAAGGACCAGTCGCACCGGGCACGCATGCTGACCTTGAAGCTGCGCAGGCAATTGCCGGCCTCCGTTGCCGAGCATCGGGCGATCGTCGATGCGATCCGCCGGGGCGATGCGGCCGCCGCCTATGCCGCGGCCCGGCAGCACCGCAGCCACGCGCGCGACGAATTGCTGCCGCTGCTGGCGGATTTCGGGCTGAAGCACCTCTGATCCGGCGGCCAGGCCGCCGGCAAAGGGAGACCGCGAAAACGCGGCTCCGCAAGATCGCGGGAGACGCGACTTGGAGATCGCGGGCAACGCGACAGGACACGAAACCGTAGGAGGAAATGATGCGACGACTTTTTATCGCCCTGGCGGCCGGCCTCGCCATCCTGTCGGGGCGGGCCTTGGCCCAGCCCTATCCGAGCCGGCCGATCACCATGGTCGTGCCCTTCGCCGCCGGCGGCACCACCGACATCATCGCGCGGATCATGTCCGAGCACATGTCGCGCACGCTCGGCCAGTCGATCGTTGTGGAGAATGTCGCCGGCGCCGGCGGTACCACCGGCTCGCTCAGGGTCGCCCGTGCGACGCCCGACGGCTACACGCTGATCATGGGCAATATGGGCACCCATTCGGCCTCGGTCGGGCTCTATCCCAATCTCGCCTATGACCCGCGCACCGATTTCGAGCCGGTGATGAATGCCGCGGGCACGCCGATGATGATCGCCGCGCACAAGGACTTCCCGGCCAAGACGCTGGCCGAGATGATCGCCCTCGTGAAGGCCGATCCGTCACGCTACAATTACGGTCATGGCGGCGTCGGCTCGACCTCGCACCTGACCTGCGTGTTCTTCCATCACCTCATCGGCGCGCCCGTGCAGCATGTGCCGTTCCGCGGCTCGGGGCCGGCGCTCGCGGCCTTGCTCGGCAAGCAGCTCGACTATGTCTGCGACCAGACGGTCACCATCATCCCGCAACTGACCGGCCTGAACACCTATGTGATCGCCACTCCGGCGCGGTCGCCCGCCGCCCCCGACGTGCCGACCTCGGCGCAAGCCGGCCTGCCGGCCTTCCAGGTGGTCGGCTGGAACGCCATGTTCGCGCCCAAGGGCACGCCTCGCGACGTCATCGACCGGCTCAATGCCGCCGGCCGCGCCGCGCTCGCCGACGAGAGCGTGCGCAAGCGCCTGCTCGAACTCGGTTGCGAGATCCCGGATGCCGCCGGCCAGACGGCCGAGGCGCTGGGCGCCCATGTCCGCGCCGAGGTCGACAAATGGACCCCGGTGATCAAGGCGGCCGGTGTCACCGCCGGCAATTGAACCATGGCGATAGCCGGCCCGTTCATCGCTTCATGAACGGGCCGGTCGCACCATCCGATCGCGAAGCTCTGTCCGAGGCCGTCGCCGCCGTCAGAAAAACTGCTCCAGCGCGTCGGCGACCAGCTTGGGCACCTCCTCGGCGAGATAGTGGCCGCCGGGCAGGGCATGGCCGCGGACATCCGTGGCCCTTTCCCGCCAGAGCGCCAGCGCATCGAAGCAGCTCTCGATGACGCCGTTCTTGCCCCACAGCACCAGCAGCGGACAAGCGAGTTTCCGCGCGCCATCGGCATCGTCATGGGCGATGTCGATGGTCGCGGCGGCACGATAGTCCTCGCAGCTCGCATGGATCATGCGCGGGTCGCGGAAACATCTGAGATAGTCGGACAGCGCCTCGGGGCTGAACGGCTTCAGGCCGGCGGCGCCCGCGCCGCATTTCTTCAGCCAGTAGTCATCGGGATCGGCGCCGATCATGCGCTCCGGGAAGGGCGCCGGCGTGATCAGGAAGAACCAGTGCCAATAGGCCCGGGCGAAGCGGTCGGTGGTGTCCCGGTACATTTCCCGGGTCGGTGCGATGTCGAGCACGGCGAGCTTGTCGACGCGGCTGGCGTGATCGAGGGCGAGGCGATGCGCCACGCGCGCGCCGCGATCGTGGCCGCAGACGAGAAACCTGTCATGGCCGAGCAGGCTCATCGCTTCCGCCATGTCCTGGGCCATGGCGCGCTTGGAATAGGGCGCGTGGTCGTGCGTGGTCTCGGGCTTGCCGCTGTCGCCATAGCCGCGCAGGTCGGCGGCCACCACGGTGAAGCGCCGGCTGAGCCGCGGCGCGATCTTGTGCCACAGGGCATGGGTCTGCGGATAACCGTGCAGCAGCAGCAAGGGCGGCCCGGAGCCGCCGGTGCGCAGGCGGATCGTCGTGCCCGACGTCGCGACATCGAGCAGGCGGAAACCTGGAAACATCTGATCGGCGACCGGCAGCTCGGTGATCATGCGTGCGTCCTTCGCGGCGCCGGGTCGCCCGCTTCGTGTTCGGGATAACCGGACGGGCTTGTATCCAACACGCTCTGCATTAGGTATGGCAACAATACGAACCCTCGAATTCGACAGAACGCGGGTCATCACCGGAGGATGGACATGAACAAACGTCATTTGCTCGCCGCCGCCGCGGCGGCTTTCGTCGCCGGCGCCATGCCGGCCGCCGCGCAAACCTATCCGTCGCGGCCGATCACCATGATCATCCCCTTCGCCGCCGGCGGCCCGACCGACGTGGTCGCGCGCATCGTCGCCGAGAGCATGAGCCGCTCGCTCGGCCAGGCCGTGGTGATCGAGAACGTCTCGGGCGCGGGCGGCACCACCGGCTCGACCCGCCTGACAACCCAGGCCGCCGACGGCTACACGATCATGATCGGCCATACCGGCACGCACGCGGCTTCCGTCGCGCTCTACCCGAACCTGCGCTACAATCCGGCGACGGATTTCGCGCCGATCGGCTTGGTCAACACCAATGCGATCCTGATCACCGCCAAGAATAGCCTGCCGGCCAACAACCTCACCGAGTTCGTCGCCTGGGTGAAGGCCAATGAGCGGACCGCCAACAATGCCCATGCCGGCATCGGTTCGGTCAGCCACACCACCTGCCTGCTGCTCAATTCGATCATGGGCGTCAATCCGCAGACCGTGCCCTATCGCGGCACAGGCCCGGCGATGAACGATCTGATCGCCGGCCAGGTCGATTATCTCTGCGACCAGGTGGTCAATGTCGCGCCGCAGGTGCGCGCCGGCACGATCAAGGCCTTCGCGGTCGCCCAGCAGGCCCGCAATCCGGCCCTGCCCAACGTGCCGACGACCACCGAGGCCGGCCTGCCCGCCTATCAGGTGGTGGTCTGGAATGCCATGCTGGCGCCCAAAGGCACGCCGGCGCCGATCGTCACCAAGCTCAACGAGGCCATGCGTGCGGCGCTCGCCGATGCCAATGTCCGGGCGCGTCTCGCCGAGCTCGGCGCCGACCTGCCGAGCGATGTCCAGGCCACCCCGGCCGGGCTGCAGAGCTTCCTCGAGGCGGAGATCGCCAAGTGGACGCCGGTGATCAAGGCGGCCGGCGTCACCGCGACCAACTGACCGCCGATCTCGCGACCCCGCCATACCGACGCCCGGCCTCGTGCCGGGCGTTGTCGTTGAGGCTCAGGCCTCCGCGCGGATGACCGCCATGACGAAATCAGCGCGCTCCCCGACCGGCACGCGCGGCAGCTCGACCAGGTCATAGCCGTATTGGCGATAGGTCCGGACCATCGCCGTATAGGTCCGTTCGGCCTCGTCCAGGTCCTGCCTGCGCTCGCCGTCGGTGCGATAGATCTCCGGCCAGGGCGGCGCGATGAAGACACGCCGGTTGTAGCGCAGTGTCCTGGCGGCGACCGTCATATGGTGCGGCACCGGCAGTCCGATGAGATTGAGATAGCCGATGACATCGGGCACGCCGCGATCGAACAGGATGGTGCCGGGCTGCGCCGTCGCCACGTCATGGTTGCGCATCTCGAGACACAGCATCATCTCGGCGAACAGCGCGCGGTCGAGCCAGGGCAGCGCGCGCCCGCCGATCGCCTGCTGATCCCTGATGAGGCGCCGCCCGACCTCTTCCGAGGTCCTGATACCCGCGGCCTTCAGCGTTTCGATCAAGGTGGTCTTGCCCGAGCCGGGGCCGCCGGTGACGACGAAGAAGCGGTCCGGTCCGTGTTTCGGGTTGTCAGACATGAGCGGGCATCTCCCGAAAGGCTGGATGATCGGTGACGGCGGCGGAATCACGGTGCCGGAAACGGGCACGAGATCGCTCGCGCTCCGCGGCCGTCAGATGACGGCGGGCATGCGGTCGAGGCCGGCCGTTGCCGGCGCCAGCAGCCTGCCGATGACCGCCAGGCCACGGGCGAGTTCGTCGGGCGGCGGGGCGCCCAGGCAGAGGCGGACCCCGCCTGGATCCCTTGCCGGGTCGACCGCCAGCGCCGAAGGCGGCGTGACCATCACGCCGAGCGCGCCGGCCGCCTCGGCGAGCCGCTGGGCCGCCGCGGCGGGCATGGGCAGCCAGGCGTGGAACCCCTCGGTTTCCGGCGCCTGCAAACGATCCGGCAGCGCCGCGCGGGCCATCGCCATGCGCTTGGCCGCCTCGGACCGCACCGACATGCCGACCGAGGCGGCGGTTCCGTCGGTCAGCCATTGCTCCATGACCAGGCAGCAGAGCGGCGAGGCCATGGTGCTGGTCGTCTGGAGCACGGCGAGCGCGTGACCGATCCGGTCGGCGGGCGTGGCGAGGACACCGATGCGCAGGCCCGGGCTGAGATTTTTCGAGAAGCCGTTGACGTAAAGCGTGCGCTCGGGCGCAAGCGCGGCCAGCGCCGACAGGCCGGGCGGCGTGAACACCGAATAGACGTCGTCCTCGACGATGGTGACGTCATGCTGCCGGCAGAGCCGCACGATATCCTGGCGGCGTGCCGGGCCCATGGTTGCGGCCGTCGGATTTTGCAGGGTCGGCGTCAAATAGAGCGCGGCCGGAGCGGCGCCGCCCCGGTCGCGCAGGGCCCGGTCCAGCGCCTCGGGCGTCACGCCTTCGCCATCCATGTCGAGCGCCGTCATCCGGTAGCCGGCATGGCGCGCGATGGCGATCGCGCCCGGATAGGTCGCCGCTTCCGCGAGCAGCAGGCCGCCGGGCCGGCAGGCCAAGGCGAAGGCGATGGACAGCGCGTGCTGCGCGCCATTGGTCAGCATCAGGCGGTCCGGCGAGACCGCGAAGCGGTGGCTGCTCAGCCATCGTGCCATCAGCATGCGGTGGTCGTCCCGGCCGGCGGCGGGACAATAACGTCCGAAGCTCTCGGCGCTGAGGCGCTTCGCGAGCGTCGCCAGCGTTGCCGCGACCAGCCGGTCGCCCAGCACCTGCGGCGGCGTGTTGACGCTGAGATCGACCATGTCCCGGGCATGGAGGATCGCATCCGCCACGAACATGCCCCGTCCGCGCACGCTTTGCACCAGCCCGCGCCGTTCGAGCACGGCATAGGCCTTGGTGACGGTGCCGAGCCCGATGCCGAGCCGAAAGGCGAGGTCGCGATGCGGCGGCAGGCGGGCGCCGGCAAGGACCGTTCCGGCCGCGATATCTTCCGTCAGCGCGCCGACCAGCCGTTCATAGGGCTGGTCCTTGGTCTCGCAGAGTCGCGGCTGCCAAGGTGATGCGAGACGCATGGTGATTCCAATAATAGTGTCATGTGACACTATTATAGTATCGCCCAAAGTGTCACATGTCTATTGCAGCCGCATCGACCGATCGATCGCGGTGCCTCGTGATGACCCCAAGCCTGCTGCTGACCTTTGCGACCTATGCCTTCGTGACCTCGATCACGCCCGGGCCGAACAATGCCATGGTGCTGGCCTCCGGCCTGAACTTCGGATTCCGACGCACGATCCCGCATCTCCTGGGGATCAATCTCGGCTTTTCCGCCATGGTGCTCGCGGTCGGGCTGGGGCTCGGCGGCGTGTTCTCCGCCTTGCCCGTGCTGCACGACGTGCTGCGTTATGTCGGCGCGCTCTATCTCGTCTATCTCGCCTGGAAGATCGCTGGTTCGGGCACGATGTCCGATGGTGCGGCTTCGGCCCGGCCCATGAGCTTCATGCAGGCAGCGGCGTTCCAGTGGGTCAATCCCAAGGCCTGGATCATGGCGATCGGGGCGGTGGCGACCTATACCCCGCAGAACGGCTTCTTTCTCAACATCGCCATCGTGACCGCGGTCTTCGCCATCATCAACGCGCCGTGCATCGCCGCCTGGGCCGGGTTCGGCGTCATGCTGCGCCGGCTGCTGACCGGCCCCCGTTCGGTGCGCATTTTCAACGTGGCGATGGCGGCCCTGCTCGTCCTGTCGCTCTACCCGCTGGTGCTCGACAGCCTGAAGTGAGGCCGGCAGGCGGGGCCAGGGTGCATCCGGAGCCGAGGCATCCGGTCCGCGCCCGGCGCGGAACAATGCGCCGGCGGCAAAGCCCCGGTCGGCCTTCGGCTCGCCTTGGCCTATTTCCCCTGCGGCGTGCCGCTGTCGAAACGCTTCGACCATTCGGCCAGGATGCGGTCCCGGTTGTCGGCCATCCAGGTATAGTCGAGCCGGATCATCCGGCTTTCAGCGTCGGCGGGGTAATTGGGTGGCACATTGATCACGCCCGGCCGCCCGACAATGCCGTAGAAGCGGGCGAACAATTCCTGCGCGCTGCGGCCGGTGGCCCAGTCGGCGATCCGCCGGGCGGCGGCGGCCTGCGGCGCCGCACGGCCGCGCATGATGGCGAGCGCCCCCATTTCCCAGCCGACCCCGTCGCGCGGCACGATGATGTCGATCGGCGCGCCGAGCGTGCGTTCGCGCGCCGCACGCATGTCGAAGCTGATGCCGAGCACCCGTTCGCCGCGGGCGGCCTGCACGCAGGGCGCGCTGCCGGAATGGGTATAGAGCGCGACGTTCTGGTGCAGCGCCTCCATGTAGCGCCAGGCGGCCTCCTCGCCCATGATCTGGATCCAGCTCGAGACGATCAGGAAGCCGGTTCCCGATGAGGCGGGATGCGGCATGACCAGCCGGTTGCGCAGGCTCGGATGGGTCAGGTCGCCCCAGCTTTCCGGCTTGGGGATATTGGCCTTGCCGGCCTCTTCCGTATTGAAGCAGAGGGCGACGACGAAGGCGTCGAGACCGGTCCAGCTATAGGGTTCGCTGCTGTCCTGAAAGGCCGGCTTGAGGCCGTCGGCCCCCTGCGGGCGATAGCTTTCGAGCAGGTTCATCCGCTCGAGCAGCAGGAGGCTCGACGCGACCAAGCCGAACACCATGTCGGCGCGCGGACTGTCGCGTTCGGCCATCAAGCGGGCGGTGATCACGCCGGTCGAATCGCGCACCCATTGAACTTCGATATCGGGCAGGTCGGTCTCGATGGCGGCTTTCAGCGCGGTGAGCTCTTCGGCTTCGCTCGCCGTATAGATCATCACCCGCGTGCGGGGCTGCGCCTGGACGTCGGTCCATCCGCCGATCAGCAGGGCCGCACCGAGACAGAGCCCGGCGAGCCGGCGCGACAACCCCATGACATGTCCTTTCCGGGCGGCAGGCCGGCGCCGCGTTCGATCATAGCCGGGCGAGACGGCCATGACCCGCGTGAACCGAACGTGAAACGGTCCGGGCGCGGCGTCAGGTGACCAGGATCGCCCGGAAATCATTGACATTGGTATGGGTCGGGCCGGTGACGACCAGGCCGTCGAGAGCGGCGAAAAAGCCGAAGCCGTCATGGCGGTCGAGGAAGGTCCTGGGATTGAGCCCGCGCTCGCCGGCCGCCGCGATCAGGGCGGGCGTCACCACCGCGCCGGCATTGGCCTCGATCCCGTCTATGCCGTCGGTATCGATGGCCAGCGCGTGGACCCGGCCGCGATGGTCGGGCGCAAAGCCCTGGAGGGCCACCACCAGCGCCAGGGCGAATTCGGAATTCCGGCCGCCGCGGCCGGTCGACCGGTCCTTGGGCAGCGTCACGGTCGTTTCGCCGCCGGAGAGAATGAGCAAAGGCGGCTTCACCGGCAGGCCGTGCTCCAGGATCGAGCGCGCCAGCGCGGCATGGACCTGGGCGACGTCGCGCGCCTCGCCTTCGATCGTATCGCCGAGCACCAGGGTCGGCACGCCGGCATCCGCCGCGATCCTGGCGGCCGCGCGCAGGCTCTCGACCGGCCGGGCGATCAGCCTGATATCGATGCCGCCCGCGAAGGCCGGATGGTCGGGCTTCGGGCTCTCGCTGGCCTGATCCTGCAGATGGCGCATGACGCTGGCCGGCAGGTCCATCCGGTAGCGCTCGACGATGGCGAGCGCGTCCTTGCGTGTCGTCGGGTCCGGCACCGTCGGGCCGGAGGCGATCACTGCGGGGTCGTCGCCGGGCACGTCGGAAATCGCGATGGTCACGACTTTCGCTGGATAGGCGGCAGCGGCGAGCCGTCCGCCGGCAATGGCCGAGACATGTTTGCGCACGCAATTCATCGCGCCGATATCGGCGCCCGAGGCGAGCAGGGCGGCATTCACCGCCTTGAGGTCGTCCAGCGTCAGCTCGCCGGCGGGCGCCGCCAGCAGGGCCGAGCCGCCGCCCGAGATCAGGGCGACGACGAGGTCGTCGGCGGCAAGGCCGGCGAGCCGCTGCAGGATGCGGTCGCTGGCGGCGAGGCCGGCATCGTCGGGCACCGGATGGGCCGCCTCGAGGACCTCGATGCGGGTGCAGGGCACGGCATGGCCGTAGCGGGTCACCACTGTGCCGGTGAGCGGCGCCGGCCAGACCTTTTCGAAAGCCGCGGCCATGGCGGCGGCGGCCTTGCCGGCGCCGACCACCACCGTGCGGCCGGTCGGCACCGGCGGCAGGTGCTCTGCGATCCGGTCGGGCAGCGCGGCCGCGATGGCGGCATGGCCGAGCGAGATCAGGAAGGCGCGGGGGTCTGAAAGATCGGTCACGGGCGAGCCTGTCGAAACGGGGCCGTCAAACAAGCAGGTCGCAGGCGCCGCGGCAAGGGCGGGAAATGCTGCGGCGCTGCCATTCCGCAGCATCCTAGCCGGGGATCGAGGCATGCCCTATGGCATGACGATGGATTATCCGTTCGATCAAGCTGGTCGGGTCGTGGTGGCGGCCCGCTGCGCCGCCTTTCGCCGCTTGCCCGAAGACGAGGCCACCCGCGGCTTGAAACGGGCTGCCGTGGCGATCGTGCTGATGGCCGCGGCCGAGCCGTCGGGCGAAACAGCCTTCGTGCTCACCCGGCGCGCCGCGGGGCTGCGCTCCCATGGCGGCCAGTGGGCGCTGCCGGGCGGGCGCTGCGACAAGGGCGAGACGCCGGTCGAAGCGGCGCTGCGCGAGGCCCATGAGGAGATAGGCCTCAGGCTCGATGAAGGTAACGTCCTGGGGGTGCTCGACGACTACCCGACGCGCTCGGGCTATCTGGTGACGCCTGTGGTGGTCTGGGCCGGCGAGAACCAGCACATCGAGCCCAATCCGCAGGAGGTCGCCTCGGCCCATCGCATTCCGCTGGCCGCGATCATGGCGCCTGACGTGGTCGACTTCACCACCATTCCGGAAAGCCGCCGGCAGGTGATCCGCATGGCGATCGCGGGCGACATCATCCACGCGCCGACCGCGGCGCTGATCTATCAGTTCCGTGAGGTTCTGGCGGGCCGGAGCACCCGGGTGGCCGATCTGGAGCAGCCATTGTTCGCCTGGCGCTAGAACTCGGACCGCAAGGCATGCATTTCCGACGGATTGCCGCCCGGCCCCGGCTCTCCTAGAAGCAATGGACTGATCCAGCCGCCTTGATCCAGGGTCCTGGTCAGGCACCTGGCCGCCCGAGAGCTCCCATGCTGTTCGAACTCACCGAAGAAGAAGTGCTGATCCGCGACACCGCGCGCAAGATCGCCGCGGACCGGGTTCAGCCGCTGGCCGAAACGCTCGACCGCGGCGGCGGCCGCGCCGAATTCCTGGCCAATCTGAAGGCGCTGGCGGAATCGGGTTTCATGGCGGTCAATATCCGTTCCGAGTTCGGCGGCACGGAAGCGGGTTCGGTCGCCTTCGCGCTGACCGTCGAGGAACTGGGTTATGCCTGCGCGTCGACCGGCGTCACCGCTTCGGTGACCAATATGGTCGCCGAGGTGATCCAGGCCGTCGGTTCCGATGCGCAAAAGCGGCTCTATATCCCGCGCCTTGCCGACGGCACCTATCCGGCCGGCGCCTTCTGCCTGACCGAAGCCGGCGCCGGTTCGGATCCGGCCGGCATGAAGACCCGCGCCCGGCGCGAGGGCGACGATTTCGTGCTCGACGGCCAGAAGCTCTACATCACCTCCGGCGAATATGCCGGCCTGTTCGTGGTCTGGGCGGTGACCGATCCCGAGGCCCGGAAAGGCAAGGGCATTTCCTGCTTCCTGGTCGAGGCGGGCACGCCGGGACTGACCATCGGCAAGGCCGAAAGGAAGCTCGGCCAGCATGGCTCGGCCACCAATGTCGTGCATTTCGACGGCTGCCTGGTGCCCGGCTCGGCGCTGATGGGCAAGCTCGACGACGGTTTCCGCATCGCGGTCGGCGAGCTCGCCGGCGGCCGCATCGGCATTGCCGCGCTGTCGCTCGGCATCGCGCGCGCCGCCATGGACGCCGCCAAGGCCTATGCCAGGGACCGGCAGCAATTCGGCCAGGCGATCAGCGAGTTCCAGGGCATCCAGTGGATGATCGCCGATCGCGAGACCGATCTGGAGGCGGCGCGCCTGCTCATCCTGAGCGCCGCGCATAAGAAGGATCGTGGCGAACCGTTCGGGCGGGAGGCCTCGATGGCCAAGCTGTTCGCTTCGGAAGCCGCGCTGCGCGCCACCGACACCGCGCTGCAATTGCATGGCGGCGCCGGCTATTGCGCCGATTTCCCGGTGGAGCGGCATTTCCGCGACGCCCGTATCACCCGTATTTACGAAGGCACGAGCGAGGTCCAGCGCCTCATCATCGCCCGCGAGACGCTGCGGCAGTGACCGCGGCCCGATCCGTTCCAGCAAGACGAGGAAGCCCGAGCATGACCACCCAACACGCAAGCCGCACCGGCGGACAGATCCTGGTCGATCAGCTGATCGTGCAAGGCGCCGACCACGTCTTCTGCGTGCCCGGTGAAAGCTATCTGGCCGTGCTCGACGCGCTGCACGATGCCGATACCAAGGTCACCATCTGCCGGCAGGAAGGCGGCGCCGCCATGATGGCGGAGGCCTATGGCAAGCTCACCGGACGGCCGGGCATCTGCATGGTGACGCGCGGACCGGGGGCCACCAATGCCTCGCCCGGCGTTCATATCGCCCAGCAGGATTCGACGCCGATGATCCTGTTCGTCGGCCAGATCGAGCGCGGCATGCGCGGCCGCGACGCTTTCCAGGAGGTCGATTACGGCAAGCTGTTCGGCGGCATCTGCAAATGGGTCGCCGAGATCGACGATGCCGACCGCGTGCCGGAAATGGTGGCGCGCGCCTATGCCACCGCCATGCAGGGCCGTCCCGGACCGGTGGTGCTGGTCCTGCCCGAGGACATGCTGACCGAGACGGCCGAGGTGCCCGATGCGCCGCGGGTCGAAGCGGCCGAGACCTGGCCCGGCAACAACGACATGGTCAAGCTGCAGAAGCTGCTCTGGGCCGCGAAGAAGCCGGTGCTGCTGCTCGGCGGCTCGCGCTGGTCGGAAAAGGCGGTCGACGCGGTCACCCGTTTCGCCGAGCGCTTCGAGCTGCCGGTGATCTGCCAGTTCCGTCGGCAGATGCTGTTCGACCATGAGCACGCCAATTATGCCGGCGACCTCGGCCTCGGCGGCAATCCCGCCATGCTGAAGCTGATCAAGGACAGCGACCTGATCATCGCGCTGGGCGGCCGGCTCTCCGAAATCGCCTCGCAGAGCTACACGCTGATCGACATTCCCCAGCCGAGCCAGACCTTCGTCCACATCCATCCGGGGCCGGAGGAGCTCGGCCGCGTCTATCAGGCGCATTTGCCGATCCAGGCGAGCCCGACGGCCTTCGCCGCTGCGGTCGAGGGCCTGCAGCCGCCGCAATCCATCGCCTGGGCGGGTGCTGCCGCCAAGGCGCATGAGAGCTATCTGGCCTGGACCGGCAATCCGGCGCGCCTGCCCGGCAAGCTGCAATATGGCGAGGTCATGAGCTGGCTGCGCGATCGGCTGCCCGATGACGCCATCGTCTGCAACGGCGCCGGCAATTATGCCATCTGGGTGCATCGCTTCCTGCGCTTCAAGCGCTACGGCACGCAGCTCGCCCCGACCTCCGGCTCGATGGGCTACGGCACGCCGGCGGCGGTCGGCGCCAAGCGCATGCATCCGGACAAGATGGTGGTGGCCTTTGCCGGCGACGGCTGTTTCATGATGAACGGCCAGGAATTCGCTACCGCCTGCCAATACGACCTGCCGATCATCGTGGTCATCGTCGACAACGGCATGTACGGCACCATTCGCATGCACCAGGAACGCGACTATCCCGGCCGCGTCTCGGCGACCACGCTGAAGAACCCGGATTTCGCGGCGCTGGCGCGCGCCTATGGCGGCCATGGCGAGACGGTGCACGAGACCGCCGAATTCGCCGCCGCCTTCGAGCGGGCGGTGGCCTCGGGCAAGCCCGCGATCCTGCATCTGTTCCTGGACCAGCAGGCGATCACCCCGACCACCACGATCGACCAGATCCGCGAGAAGGCCCGGGCCAAGGGCTGATAAGACATTGAGTGCAGATCGTTTCGGGTCGAAGCGATCTGCACCAGGGTTTGCCGTCCTTCGAGGCTCGCGCCCTTGCGCGAGCCTCGAAGGACGGCCGACCTCAATGCAATGCCGTCTCAGCCGTTGAGGTGGCAGGCCGACAGCCGGCCGGGTGCGACCTCCCGCAGGGCCGGCACGTCGGTCTTGCAGCGCGCCATGGCGAAGGGGCAGCGCGGGTGGAAATGGCAGCCGGGCGGCGGATTGAGCGGCGACGGGATCTCGCCCTCGATCGGCTTGAACTGGCGCTTTCCGGTATCGACCCGCGGCACCTCGGCGAGCAGCGCCTGGGTATAGGGGTGGTTCGGCTCGGCGAACAATTCCTCCGCCGGCGCCAGTTCGACGATCCGGCCGAGATAGAGGATCGCCACCCGGTCGGCGACATGGCGCACCACGCCGAGATCATGGCTGATGAACAGATAGGTCAGCCCGAAATCGGCGCGCAGCTGCATGAACAGGTTCAGGACCTGGGCCTGGATCGACACGTCCAAGGCCGCGACGCTTTCGTCCGCCACGATCATTTTCGGCTTCACCGCCAGCGCCCGGGCAATGCCGATGCGCGCCCGCTGGCCGCCGGAGAACTGGTGCGGATAGCGCTTGGCATAGGCCGGATCGAGCCCGACCTTGCGCATCAGGTCGGCGAGATAGGCCTCCGCCTGGGCCTTGTCGACGATGCCGTGATAGACCGGCGCCTCGGCGATGATGTCCTCCACCCGCATGCGCGGATTGAGCGAGGACATGGGATCCTGGAACACCATCTGCACGGCGAGTTCGGCGGCGCGCCGCTCGGCGCCGGCGAGTTTCGAACGGTCGCGGCCCTCGAACTTCACCGATCCTTCCGATTGCGACCAGATGCCCGAGACGATGCGGCCGAGCGTCGACTTGCCCGAACCGGACTCGCCGACCAGGCCCAGCACCTCGCCGGGCCGGACCGCCAGGTCGACATGGTCGAGGGCGTGAACGACCTCGCGTTTCGGGCCGGCGCCGACCAGGCCGGCGAGTTTGGCGGCGAGGTCCGGCTCCTTGGAGAAACGCTTGGAGATGCCTTGCACTTCGATGATCGGCGTGGTCATGCGGCGACCTCGTCGAGGGCGGGGTGGAAACAGCGCAGGCGCCGGTCGGCGAGCGGTCGGGTTTCGGGCGGCGGCGCGACCTGGCAGTCGGCCTGCGCCGCCGGGCAGCGCGGCGCGAAGGGACAGCCGGGCGGCAGGCGCAGCAGGTTCGGCGTCATGCCGGGGATCTGGGCGAGCGGCCGGCCGCGCGGATTGCGGCTCGGCAGGCTTTCCAGGAGGCCACGCGTATAGGGATGGCAGGGCCGTGCCAGCACGTCCTGGGTCGGCCCCTCCTCGACCACCCGGCCGGCATACATGACCGCCACCCGGTCGGCGAGCCCGGAGACGATGGCGAGATCATGGGTGATCCAGACCAGCGCCGTGCCGGTATCGGCGGCGAGCTTCTGCACCTCGGCGAGGATCTGGGCCTGGATCGTGACGTCGAGCGCCGTGGTCGGCTCGTCGGCGATGATCACGGCCGGCTTGTGCAGCAGCGCGATGGCGATCGCCACGCGCTGGCGCATGCCGCCCGAGAACTGGTGCGGATAGCTTTCCAGCCGTTGATCGGGCGAAGCGATGCCGACCTGCACCAGGGCCTCGCGGCAGCGCTCGCGGGCGGCCTCGGTGGAGATGTCGACATGGGCCTTCAGTGTCTCGATCATCTGGGTGTCGACGCGCAGGACCGGATTGAGCGTCATCATCGGGTCCTGGAAGATCATGGCGATCCGCCGGCCGCGGATTTCCCGCCAGGCCTTTTCACCGAGGCCTACCAGCTCCTGGCCCATCAGCTTGATCGAGCCCGAGACGATCCGGCCCGGCGGGTCGATCAGTCCGAGAATGGAAAAGCCGGTGATCGACTTGCCCGAGCCGGACTCGCCGACCAGGCCCATGACCTCGCCGCGCGCGACCTTGAACGATACGCCGTCGACCGCCTTCACCGCGCCGGCGCGGGTGAAGAACTGGGTCTTCAGGTCGGTGACTTCGAGCACAGCGGTCATGACCGGGACCTCGTGATCGTCGTCGTCAGCTCTACGTCATCCCCGGCGAGCCCAGGCAGAAGCTTCGCTTCTGCCGAGCAGGGCGAGGGAAGGGGATCCAGGAGCCGATAGGCCGCGCCGTCTGTGCGTGAACATCGTTCCGGAGCGGACGCGGCGTGACGGTTCCGACCTGCAACCCCTGGACCCCCTTCCCCTCGCTGCGCTCGGCCGGGGGTGACGTAAAGCGCTCCCCACATTCCTTGGTCCATATGAAGATCAAGCCAATTGCGGGTCGCGGTCGTCGAACTCAACATGATGATACCGCCGCTCATTTCTTCAGCCGCGGGTTCAGCTGGTCGCGCAGGTGATCGCCGACCAGGTTGATGAGCAGGATTGTGATCAGCAGGGCCACGCCGGGGAAGACGCTGACCCAATATTTGCCCGACAGGATATATTTGTAGCCGTTGGAAATCAGAAGCCCGAGCGAAGGCTCGGTGATCGGCACGCCGACGCCCAGATAGGACAGCACCGCTTCCAGCGAGATGGCATGGGCGACCTGGACGGTCGCCACCACGATCAGCGGCGGCAGGCAGTTCGGCAGGAGATGGCGGAAGATGATCCGGTATTTCGGCAGGGCGAGGCAATGGGCGGCCTCGATATATTCGCGCCGCCGCTCGACCAGCGCGCCGCCGCGCACGGTGCGGGCGTAATAGGCCCATTGGGTGGTGACCAGCGCGATGATCACCTTGTCGATGCCGGTGCCGAGCAAGGCGAGCAGGATCAGCGCGATGAGGATGGCCGGGAAGGACAGCTGCAGGTCGACGACACGCATGATCAGGCTGTCGATGCGGCCGCCGAAATAGGCGGCGGCAACGCCGATGCTGAGGCCCACCGCGAGCGCGATGACGGTGGCGGAAGCCGCGACGAACAGCGACAGCCTGAGCCCGTAGATCATCGCCGAGAGCATGTCGCGGCCCTGGTCGTCGGTGCCGAGCAAATAGAGCCGGCCGTCGAGCGAGCGCTCGCCGGGTGCCAGCATGTTGTCCAGGATCGAGATCTGGGTCATGTCATAGGGGTTCTGCGGCGTGATCCAGGGCGCGAAGATCGACAACAGCGCCAAGGCGATCACCAGGATCAGCGCGCCGACGGCGATCTTGCTTTCGCAGAATTCCGAGACGAAACGGCGGAACGGCGTCTCGACGCGTTCGGCGGTCGCGGCCGGGGCGGGAAGGGCGGCATCGGTCATGTCTGGGGCCTCCCGCTCAGCTCTCGATGTCCTGCAGGCGTACCCGCGGGTCGAGAATGGAATAGAGGATGTCGACCACCAGGTTGATGGTCACGAACATCACCACGACGATCATCAGATAGGCGACGATGACCGGCCGATCGAGCCGGTAGATGCTGTCGATCAGAAGCTTGCCCATGCCCGGCCAGGAGAACACCTGCTCGGTGACCACGGCGAAGGCGATCATCGCGCCGAGCTCCAGGCCGAGCACGGTGACCACGGGGATCAGGATGTTCTTCAGGAGATGCACGCCGATGATGCGGGCCGGCGACAGGCCCTTGGCGCGGGCGAAGCGCACATAGTCCTGCAGCATGGCCTCGCGCGTGCCGGCATAAGCCAGCCGGATCACCAGCGAGGTCTTGTAGATGGCGAGCGTCAGCGCCGGCATGATCAGGTTGGGCCAGCCGGCGGGGTTGAGCAGCGACAGCTCGACGCCGAACAGGGTGCCGGTCGGCCCGCGGCCGCCGGCCGGCAGCCATTGCAGGGTCACCGCGAAGAACAGGATCAGCATGATGCCGAACCAGAAATTCGGCAGGGAGAAGCCGACCACCGAGCCGGTCATGATGGTCCGGCCGACGACGCTGTCATGTTTCAGGCCGGCGATGACGCCGAGCGGCACGCCGATCAGGGCGGTCATGCCGAGCGCCACGACGGCCAGCTCCAGGGTCGCCGGCATGCGCGAGACGATCAGTCCGAGCGCGTCGACGCCATGGACGAAGCTTTTGCCGAAATCGCCATGCAGCAGGTTCCAGACGAACACCGCGAACTGGACGTAGACGGGCTTGTCCAGGCCGAGCCGGGCGACCGCGGCGTCGCGTTCGGCCTGGTCGGCATCGGGGGCCAGCAGGATGTCGATCGGATTGCCGATGGCATAGACGCCGAGAAAGACCAGCACCGCCATGGCGGCGACCACGAAGGCGCTCTGGCCGAGACGTCGGAGGATGAAGACGAGCATCGCTGACAGGTTCCGCGCGCGCGAGAAGAGGGTCTGGAATGCGCTGTCAGGTGCGAACGGCCGGGCGGCCGTTCGACACCATTGGACCGGCCGGGGGCCGGACGGGCCTTTCGCGTCAGCGTGACGCGGCGGCCGGCAGGATCATTTCGGCGCGGGTATATTGGTTCATCTGCGCCGTATAGGTCAGGCCGCGCTTGAAAGCCCAGACCGACACTTCGAAATGCAGCGGGATCAGGCCGAAATCGGCCATCACCATGCGCGAGGCCTCCGCCAGCAGGGCGTTGCGCTTGGCATCGTCGACGATGGTCAGCGCCTCGAACAGCTTGGCGTCCATGTCGGGGTTGGAATAGCCGCCCGGATTGGTCGTGCCCATGCCGCGATTGCGGTCGGGGGTGGCGGCCAGCGCCCGGAGCGGGTTCGACATCTCGGCGGTGTCGGCGGCCCAGCCGGACAGCCAGAAGCCGAATTCGGCACGGTTGCGCCGGGCGAAGAAGGTCGAGGCGGTCATCGCGTCGATCTGCGTCTTGATGCCGATGCGGGTCAGCATCTGGGCGATCGCCTGGGCGATCTGGCCGTCATTGATATAGCGGTCGTTCGGGGTGCCCATCACCAGTCCGAAACCATTCGGGTAGCCCGCCTCGGCCAGCAGCTTCTTGGCGCGTTCGATATTCGCCCGCTCCGGCTTGATGCCGGCATTGGTGCCGGGCAGCGGGTTCGGCAGCAGCTCGGCGGCGGCGACGCCGACGCCGCCCATGATCCGCGCGACGATGGCGTCGCGGTCGATCGCCAGGCTGATCGCCTCGCGCACGCGCCGGTCGCGGAACGGATTCTTGCCGCCGGTATCGGTCACGCCGGGAGGTGCGGTCTCGGTCAGATAGTTGAAATGCAGGTAGATGATCCGGCTCGACAGGGCCTCGGCCGTGGTGAAGTTCGGGTTCTGCTTGATCCGCGGCAGATCCTGGATCGGCGGGTTTTCGATGAAGTCGACATCGCCGGCCAGCAGCGCCGCGACGCGCGAGGCGGCCTGGGTGATCGGACGGAAGGTCACGCGCTGCCAGACCGGCTTCTCACCCCAATAGGTCTCGTTGCGCTCGAGCACGATGCGATCGCCGCGGGTAAAGGTCACGAAGCGGAACGGACCGGTGCCGACGGCGAGCTTCAGGTTGTTGAAATCCTCGGTCTTCGGCCAGGCATCGACGCCGGTGCAGCCGGCGCGGTTGAAGGCGAGGTTTTCCGGGGCGCCGGCGGCCTTGGCCGAGATGATGCCGATATTCGACAATTCGCTGCCGAGGATCGGGTGCGGTGCGGTGGTGGTGACGATCACCGTATAGGGATCGGGCGCGGTCATGGTGGCGATCGCGCGCATGCTGACCACCAGCGACGACGGCGAGTTCTCCACCTTCGGCACGCGGCAATAGGAGAAGATCACGTCACGCGCGGTGAATTCCGTGCCGTCGGTGAACTTGACGCCCCGGCGCAGCTTGAACTCCCAGGTCGTCGGGTCGACGGCGCGCACGCTCTCGGCGAGCTTGGGGATCGGCTGCTGGTTCTTGTCCTGGTCCATCAGGCCCTCGAAGACATGCGAGCGCAGCTGATGGTTCGGCGTCAGATTGTGGAAATGCGGGTCGACCGAACTCGGTTCGGCCGACAGTCCGATGCGCAGTTCCTGCGCGGCGGCGGGCAGCGTGAGGGCCAGCACCGTGGCGCCGGCTACCAGAAAATGTCCAATTCGACGCATGTCGTTCCCCTGCTTCGATCGATCGCGGTGGCGGGCTTGTCGCCGCCTTTGCCTACAGCAGACCCCGAAACGGCAATCCTCGCTAGTCCCGTTCGGCAACCCGGATAGGACATAGCGCGCCGGACCCGCTTGGGCAGCCCCTGCCGCAATACTCTTCACAACAGCTTCTTTTTCGGACAGATTATCGTCAATTGAAACAGCATAACATCAGGTTATAGTGGCCATAGCGCGCCCCGCTTCTCCAGTCGAAGCCGCCTCTCTCGTCGAGGGGGTGCGCGGATTTGCCTCGCTGCGCGACCTTGAAGTGCTGCGGGCGCTGGTGGTGGCGCGCAAGATGACCGCCGCCGCCATGCAGCTCGGCATATCGCAGCCGGCCGTCAGCCGCACCATCGCCATGCTGGAGGAACGCTCGGGGCGCACCCTGTTCCGCCGCGAGGGCGGCCGCCTGACGCCGACGGCCGATGCCCTGGCGCTGTTTGCCGAGACCACGCCGATTTTCGACGCGCTCGCCCGTCTCGACCGGTTTTCCTGGACGAGCCTGTCGCACGAGCCGCTGCGGGTGGTCGCGCCCGCCACCCTGGCCCATCACTATCTGCAATGGCTGATCGCCGGCTATCTCGCCGTCCATGGCGAGGAGACCGTCACGCTGGAAATCACCACCTCTCCGGATGTCTTCGCCGCCATCGCCGACCGCAAGGCCGATATCGGCATTTCCGATTCCTTCGTGGCCCATCCGGCGCTGCTGCGCGAGCCGTTCCGCGGGTCATCGGCGGTCTGCGCCCTGCCGGAGGGCCATCGGCTGGCGGCGCAGGCGCGCGTCAGCGCCGGCGATCTCGACGGCGAGAACTTCATTTCCTTCGCCCGGCGGCTGGCCATCCGCGCGACCCTCGACCGGACTTTCGCCGAAGCCGGCGCCCGGCCCAAGGTGCGCTGCGAGACGGCAACCGTGGTGTCGGCGCTGGAACTGGTCCGGGCCGGTCTTGGCCTCTCGGTCTTCAATCCCTTTCCCGTCGCCCTGCGCCCGACCGATGGCGTGGTGTTCCGGCCTTTCGACCCGCAGGTCCTCTACGAGACGGCCTTCATTTTCCCGGCGGACGGCCCGGTCAGTCCCGCCGCACGCCGGCTCGCCGATTTCGCCCGCGCCCAGCCCATCGACGACACCTATTCCACCGCCATTCCCTGAAGAGGCCGCGATGTCCACCCTCGCCACGTCAGATGTTCTCGCCGCGCTTGTCGGTTTCGATACGACGAGCCGCAATTCCAACCTGCCGCTGATCGACTGGGTCGAGGATTATCTCGGCCGCTACGGCGTCAAAGGCGAGCGCGTCTATGACGCGACCGGCAGCAAGGCCAATCTCTGGGTGACCATCGGGCCGAAGGACGTGGCCGGCTATGTGCTGTCGGGCCATGTCGACGTCGTGCCGGTCGACGGCCAGAACTGGGCGAGCGACCCGTTCAAGCTGACGGCCAAGGACGACCGTCTCTATGGCCGCGGCACCTGCGACATGAAGGGCTTCGTCGCGGCGGCGCTTGCCGCCGTGCCGGCCATGGTCGCCGCTCCGCTCGCCAAACCGATCCATCTGGCGATTTCCTATGACGAGGAGGTCGGCTGCCGCGGCGTGCGGACCCTGCTCGCCGTGCTGAACGACCGACCGCTGAAGCCCGAGGCCTGTTTCGTCGGCGAGCCGACCAACATGCAGGTGGTCACCGCCCACAAGACCGGCCGGCCGATGCGCTGCACGGTGCGCGGCAAGGAGGCCCATTCCTCGCTCAGGCCCTATGGCGTCAGCGCCATCGAGGAGGCCGCCAAGCTGATCGTCAGGATCAACGAGATCGGCCAGAGGCTGGCCCGGCGGACCGATCTCGACATGCTGTTCTCGGTGCCGTTCTCGACCACCAGCGTCGGCGTCATCAGGGGCGGCACGGTGCGCAATATCGTCGCCGGGGAATGCGTGGTCGATTTCGACCTGCGCTGCGTGCCGGGCGACGACCCCTATGCCATCGTCGCCGAGATCGAGGCCTATGCCCGCGACGTGCTGGAGCCGCCGATGAAGGCGATCGACGCCGCCGCCGGCTTCACCTTCGAGGAATTGTCGCTGGTGCCGGGCCTCGATACCGCGGCGGATGCGCCGGTCACGGTGCTCGCCAAGGCGCTGGCCGGCCGCAACGACCACGCCAAGGTCGCTTATGGCACGGAAGCGGGCCTGTTCCAGGAAATCGGCATTCCCACCGTCGTCGTCGGCCCCGGCTCGATCGAGCAGGCGCACAAGCCCGACGAATTCATCGAGCGGGCCGAACTGGCCAAGGCCGATGCCTTCATCGCCAGGCTTGTCGCCCATGCGGCACGCGGCTAACTTCGGCGAAATGGCCTTTCTTCGGGCTTTTCCTTGTTTTTGCCGCATGTTCTGATGTAGAGACCCGTCCCGCCCCTTTTGGCGGACAGTGGGCGATTATGAAGTTTCTCGATCAGGCCAAGGTCTTTGTGAAATCCGGCGCCGGCGGCGCCGGCTGCGTGTCGTTCTACCGTGCCAAGTTCATCGAATTCGGTGGACCTGACGGCGGCGACGGCGGCCGCGGCGGCGATGTCGTGATCGAATGCGTCGAGGGCCTCAACACGCTCATCGATTATCGTTACCAGCAGCATTTCAAGGCCAAGATCGGCGTCCACGGCATGGGCCGCAACCGCGCCGGCGCGCGCGGCGCCGACGTCGTGCTGAAGGTGCCGGCCGGGACCCAGGTCTTCGACGAGGAAGGCGAGACGCTGATCGCCGACATCACCACCGTCGGCCAGCGCTTCGTGCTGTTCGAAGGCGGCAATGGCGGCTTCGGCAACGCCCATTTCAAGAGCGCCACCAACCAGGCCCCGCGCCACGCCAATCCGGGCCAGCCGGCCAAGGAAGCCTGGATCATCCTGCGGCTGAAGCTGATCGCCGATGCCGGCCTGGTCGGCATGCCCAATGCCGGCAAGTCGACCTTCCTGGCGGCGACCACCGCCGCCAAGCCGAAGATCGCCGACTATCCCTTCACGACGCTGCATCCGGGCCTCGGCGTGGTGCGCGCCATCGGTCGCGAATTCGTGCTCGCCGATATTCCCGGCCTGATCGAGGGCGCCCATGACGGCCACGGCCTGGGCGACCGGTTCCTCGGCCATGTCGAGCGTTGCCGCGTGCTGCTGCATCTCATCGACGGCACCTGCGAGCATGCCGGCAAGGCCTACAAGCTGGTGCGCAGCGAGATCGAGGCCTATGGCGCCGGCCTTGCCGACAAGCCGGAAATCGTCGCGCTGTCCAAGGTCGACGCGCTCGATCCGGCGACCCGCAAGGAGCAGATGGCCCGGCTGAAGCGCGCGGCCAAAAAGGCGCCCCTGGCGCTTTCGGCAGCCTCCGGCGAGGGCGTCGACGAGGCGCTCACCGCATTGCTCAAGGTCATCGACGCGGCGCGGGCCGCCGAGCCGAAGCCGGTCAAGCCGGACGACGTCATCGAGCCGGTGGAGACCGGCTGGCGGCCCTGAACGAAAGCGGATGGCTGTATCGGCCGATCAGGTGGCTTTCGCCGCCTGCGCCTTGGAGTATTGTGCCGCCCCCGGCATCAAGGGAAGGCGCGCATCATGGCTGTCGATCGGCGTATCCAGGATCTCTTCGGTATCGAGCTTCCGCTCATTCAGGCGCCGATGGCGGGGGCGCAGGGGGCGGAAATGGTGATCGCGGTCTCCGAGGCGGGCGGCCTCGGATCGCTGCCCGGCGCGCTCCTGACCGTCGAGCAGATGCGTCGCGAGCTCGGCATCATCCGCCAGCGCACGGCCAAGCCGATCAATGTCAATTTCTTCTGCCACACGCCGCCGGTGCCGGACGCGGCGCGCGAGGCCGGCTGGAAGCAGCGCCTTGAGACCTATTATCGCGAATTCGGCCTCGATCCGGCCATGCCGACGCCGGCGGGCATTCGCGCGCCCTTCGACGACGCCTTCTGCACGGTCATGGAGGAGTTCAAGCCGGAAGTAGTCAGTTTCCATTTCGGCCTGCCGGCAAGGCCGCTGCTCGATCGCGTCCGCGCCACCGGCGCGAGCATCGTTTCCTCGGCGACCTCGGCCGACGAGGCGCGCTGGCTCGAGGATCACGGCTGCGACGCCATCATCGCCCAGGGCTATGAGGCCGGCGGTCATCGCGGCATCTTCCTGACCGATGCGATCGCCAACCAGGCAGGCCTCATGGCGCTGCTGCCGCAGGTGGTCGACGCGGTCAGCCTGCCGGTCATCGCGGCCGGCGGCATCGCCGACGGGCGCGGCATTGCCGCGGCCTTCGCGCTGGGTGCCTCGGCCGCCCAGGTCGGCACCGCCTACCTATTCTGCCCGGAAGCGACGATCACCCCCATGCATCGCCAGGCGCTGGCCAATGCCAAGGACGATCACACGGCGCTGACCAATCTGTTCACCGGCCGGCCCGCCCGCGGCATCGTCAACCGGCTGATGCGCGAGGTGGGACCACTCTCGACCGCCGCACCTGCCTTCCCGACCGCCGGTGGCGCGCTGGCGCCGCTGAAAGCCAAGGCTGAGGCCGCTGGCTCAGGCGATTTCTCGTCGCTCTGGTCGGGCCAGGCCGCAGCGCTCGGGCGCCCCATGCCGGCAGCCGAGCTGACCCGCCGGCTCATGGCCGAGACCGCCGAACGGATCGGCCAGCTTCGCTAGCGCCGGGGCGGTGACGGCATGAGGGACCGAGGGCAGCCGAGGATACGCCACGTCATCCCCGGCCGAGGCGAAGCCGAGGGGAAGGGGATCCAGGGGTTGCAGGGCAAACAAGCCGAACGCAGCGAAACCACCGAAACGTAGCGCCGAATCGCCAAGCTCATGCACTGAAGGCGCGGCCTGTCGGCCCCTGGATCCCCTTCCCCTCGCTTCGCTCGGCCGGGGATGACGTCGAGGCATTCCGGCCGTCGTTCCGTCCGTTCTCATCGTCTTTCGCCGGCCCCCCACCACTCACTCATTGCCGGTGCTGCGGCTGAAGCGCTGGCGGATGCGGGTCAGCAGCATGTCGCGCACCTGCCGATAGGCGTCGAGCCGCTGCTCGCGCGAGCCCTGGGCCAGCGTCGGATCGGGCGTCGGCCAATATTCCACCTCCATGTCGTTGGTGCGGGTCAGGTCGAGTGCCCGGTGATGGGCCTCCGGCGCCAGCGTCACCACGAGGTCGAAATTCAGCCCTTCCCATTCCTCCAACTCTTCGATGGTCTTCGGCCGCGACTTCTGGGTATCGATACCGAGCTCGTCCATGACGGCGTCGACGAAGGGATCGTGCTCGCCTTTGCGGACGCCGGCGCTCTCGACGAAAATCGTCTTGCCGAAGAAATGTTTCATGATCGCCGCCGCCATGGGCGAACGCACCTGGTTCATGCCGCAGGCGAACAGGACGGCCTGGGGATTGCGGCGGCGAACCGACAAGAGGTCAGCCCTTCCAGTGCAGGACTGAGATCAGCGTGAACAGGCGTCGCGCGGTGTCGAAATCGAAGTCGAGCTTGTCCTTCAGCCGCTCGCGCAATGTCTCCGAGCCCTCGTTGTGCAGCCCGCGCCGGGCCATGTCGATGGTCTCGATATGCGACGGCGTGGCGTGGCGGATGGCGTCGTAATAGCTGTCGCAGATCATGAAATAGTCCTTCACGATCCGCCGGAACGGCGTCATCGACAGCACGTGGGTGACCACCTGGCTGCCGTCCTCGTGCTTGACGTCGAACACCAGCTTGCCTTCGGCGAGCGAGACGGCGAGCGCATAGGGGCCGCCGTCGACGCCGGCCGGACCGAAGGAGTTTTCTTCCAGCAGGTCATAGATGGCGATGGCGCGCTCGTGCTCGATATCCGGCGAGGAACGCCCGATCGAGGCTTCGTCCAGCGTCACCGCCACCAGGCGGCGCATGGGCTTCGGATCGGTCACGACATCCCTCTTCAGATCCTGGCGGCCGGCGGCGGCCGTCGGCCTTGGTCCGGCAACAATGGCGGGCGGGGTCGCGTCTGTCGACTAGTCGAGGTTCATCCGAATGGCCACCGAGCGGGCATGGGCGTCGAGGCCTTCGGCTTCGCCCAGCGCGATGGCTGCCGGTCCCAGTGCCCGCAACTGTTCCGGTCCGCATTTCAACAGCGAGGTGCGCTTCATGAAGTCGAGCACGCCGAGGCCGGAGGAGAAGCGCGCCGAGCGGGCGGTCGGCAGCACGTGGTTGGAGCCGCCGACATAGTCGCCAATGGCCTCCGGCGTGTGGCCGCCGAGGAAGATCGCGCCGGCATTGCGGATCCTGGCGGCCAGGCTCTCGGCATCCTCGGTGATGATTTCGAGATGTTCGGCGGCGATCCGGTCGGCCAGCGGCACGGCCTCGTCGAGGTTCGCCACCTCGATCACCGCGCCATAGTCGCGCCAACTGGCTCCGGCGATCTCGGCGCGCGGCAAAGTGGTCAATTGCCGTTCGACCGCCGCGACCACCGCGTCGCCGAGCGTCGGATCATCGGTGATCAGCAGCGATTGGGCCGCCGTGTCATGTTCGGCCTGGGCCAGCAGGTCGGCGGCGATCCAGTCCGGATTGGCCGTCTTGTCGGCGATGACCAGCACTTCGGAGGGGCCGGCGATCATGTCGATGCCGACCGTGCCGAAGACCTGGCGCTTGGCGGCGGCGACGAAGGCATTGCCCGGCCCCATGATCTTGGCGACCGGCTTGATCGTCGCCGTGCCATGGGCGAGCGCGAACACAGCCTGGGCGCCGCCGATGCGATAGACTTCGTCGACGCCGGCGAGATCGGCGGCCGCCAGCACCAGCGGGTTGAGCACGCCGCCGGGCGCCGGCACCACCATGACGATGCGCGGGCAACCGGCGACCTTGGCCGGAATGGCGTTCATCAGCACCGAGGAGGGATAGGCCGCCGTGCCCCCGGGCACATAGAGGCCGACCGCCTCGATGGCGGTCCAGCGGTAACCGAGCTCGACGCCGAGCGCGTCGGTGAACCGGTCGTCCTTGGGCTTCTGGCGCGCATGATAGCTGCGGATCCGCTCGGCGGCGAGCTTCAGCGCATCGAGCGTCCTGACATCGCAGGCAGTGATCGCCTGGGCGATCTCTGCGGCCGAGACGCGCAGGGTGGCGGGCATGAGGGTCAGCTTGTCGAACCGCGCGGTTAGTTCGATGACCGCCGCGTCGCCACGCGCGATCACATCGTCGCCGATCGTCCTGACGATCTGGGAGACCTCTTCGGAAACCTCCCGCTTCATCGCGAGCAGGTCGGCGAAGCGGGCGGCGAAATCGGCGGAGCGGGTCGAAAGACGGAGCGGCATGGCGAGATCCTCAAGGTCTGGAGCCATGCGGGAGCGGCCGGCGGGCGTCAAGTCCATGGCGCGCGGGCATGCCCGCGCGGCGGGCGCGGAGGCTTGCCTGGAAGGCCGGCTGTGGTCATGGTCCCGCGCTTGAGGAGAATCGCCATGGACATCAAGACGCAGCCCGGCGCCATGCCCGGCAATATCCCGGAAAATGCGCCGCAGCCGGCCGACTTCAAGCCGGTCGAATGGGCGAAGGATCTCCTGCGTTCGATCCGTGTCGCGGCGCTCGGCACGCTCGACCGCAATACCGGCCACCCCGTGACCACGCTGGTGACGGTGGCGACCGATTTCGACGGCGCACCGCTGATCATGATCTCCAACCTGTCCAGCCACACGGCCAATCTGAAGGCCGACCCGCGCGCCTCCGTCCTGCTCGCCCGTGGCGGCAAGGGCGATCCCCTGGCGCATCCGCGCCTGACCGTGCTCGGCCGGTTTGTGCGTATCGAGGACGAGGCCCTGCGGGCCCGTGCCAAGGCCCGTTTCGTCGCGCGCAATCCGAAATCGTCGCTCTATGCCGACTTTCCGGATTTCAGCCTGTGGCGGCTCGAGGTCGCGGCCGGTCATCTCAATGGCGGCTTTGCCCGCGCCGCCGATCTGGCGGGCAAGGATCTCATGAGCGATATCGGCGACGCCGAAGGCCTGATCGGATCGGAAGCCGGTGCCATCGCCCATATGAACGAGGACCACGCCGATGCGGTCTCGATCTATGCGACGGTTCTCGCCGGCGAAGAGGCGGGGCCCTGGCGGATGACCGGGGCCGACCCCGAGGGTTTTGACCTCGCCGCGAATGACCGCACCGCCCGGGTGCTGTTTCCCCATCGCGTAACGACGGGCGAGAGTCTGCACAAGACGCTGGTCCAGATGGTGCGCGAGGCGCGGGGCCGGGCCGGCTGAGGCCGGCGCCGAGGCCGAAATGTCTCTTCAGGCCCCTTCGAAGCGGCGGGCCAGTTGCTCCAGGCTCAGCCGCGCGCCGGTGTCGTTGTCTTCCGGCCTGAGGCCCGGCGGCAGGTTGTCGAACAGCAAGGTGACCTCGGTTTCGCCTGACGCGGCCTCGAAAGTCACGGTCATGGTCATCTCGCCGAGCAGGGCCGGATCGGCCGTGACGAAACGGATCGCTTCGACGATCCGCAGCGGCGGTGTCAGCTCGACGAAGCGGACCTCGACCATGTCTTCCCCATCCGCGGTCTTGCCGAAGCCCGGCTCGTCCGCGGAATAGAACAGCGACATCCGGTAACCGCCGCCGACACGCGCGTCGAATTGGTGGATCTGGCCGGTCATGTTGGCCGGCGGCAGCCAGGTGACGAGGACGGCCGGATCGATGAAGGCCTGGTAGAGGTCTTCGGGCCGGGCCCGGATGACGCGCGACGTGCGCGTCGAAGCGTCTCCATGTCCGGTCATGGCGGAGGCTCCTGGAGCTGGGTGGCCTGTCGGGCGGGATCCCCGGGCCTTCCGCCAGGCGGTAGGGCGCAATAGGCTTCGATCGCCGCCATCAGCGACGGGGCGAGTTCGATCGTCTCCACCGCGGGACGGCTCCCCGGGACATGGATGCCGCTCGCCGCCAATCGCTCGAGCTGAGCGGCCAGCCGGGCCGGAAAAGCCGGCGCCAGCAGATCGGGTTTCAGCGCGACGACGAACAGGCCGATCCCCGGCGACCGGTCGCCATCGGCGAAGGAGGGCGCATCGAGCGACCAGTTGGCGCCGGTGAGGCCGGCCGCGAGGATCTCCACCATCAGCGCGATATTGGCGCCGCGTGCCCCGCCAAAGGCGAGCAGCGCCCCCTTGACCGCCGCGCGCGCATCGGTGGTCGGCTCGCCCGCCGCATCGACGGCCCAGCCCTCGGGAATGGTCTCGCCGGTCTCGGCGGCCTTGCGGATGTTCACGAAAGCCGTGGCGCTCGACGCCTGATCGATCACCAGCGGAGCGCCGCCCTGAACCGGGGCGGCGAAGGCCACGGGATTGGTGCCGTAGACCGCCGTGCTTGCGCCGGCGACCGTCACCAGGGCCGGTCCGTTGGAGGCGGCAAGCGCCACCAGCCCGGCTTCGGCGAGGCGCCGGGTGTAATAGCCGAGCTCGCCGGCCGTATAGCTGTTCTCCTGGGCGAAGGCGGTGATGCCATAGGCGGCGGTCCGGCTGCGCAATTCGGCGAAGGCCAAGTCGAAACCGCGCTGGGCGATGCCGCCCTTGGCGTCGGCGCGGATGAGCGCGGCCGCAGGAAAGGTGATGACGGGCTCGACCGTTCCGGGAATGCGGCCTGCGGCAAATCCGGCGAGATAGTCGACGAGATGGGCAAAACCCACCGCGCCGCGGCCGGCGCGTTCGGCGGCGATGGTCGCATCCGCCAACGATCGGGCAACAGCCTCGGCCGCTCCGGCGCCGACAGCCGCCCGATGGGCCAGGGCCCATGCATCGTACTTGCTCAATCGCATCGATCAGTCCTGCTTGCCGAAGGCGTCCGAGGGTTTTTGTGAGCAGCCCCTCCCGGCACGGCGCCATCTTAGCGTGGCGCCGATCGGCGGCGTCGGGCGATTGCTGCAAGGGTCCCCGGCGGTGTTGGCCGTGGTCGGCATCGGTTCGCCGCCCTAGGCCGTTCGGGGAAGGCCATGATTCCCGGGCAGGCGCCGCCGTTGCCGGCCCGGCGGGACCGCGGGTCCCGATCCGATTTCGGATCATTCCGCGCCGCGGCCTTCCGGCAGGATCGAAATGTCGCTCCGGCTTCAATCCCGTCGCAAAAATTCCGCGATCTTTCGCCCAATTCTTCACGCGGCGCTGCTATTGGCCGGCCCGAGGTCCCTGGAACGAGAAAGACGATCGATGACGAGCAGATTGCGGGTTGCTGTGCTCCTGGGCGGCCGGTCGGCCGAGCATGATGTCTCCATCCTCTCGGCCAGCAACGCGGTCAAGGCGATGGATGCGGCGCGCTACGATGTCGTGCCCATCCTCGTCACCCGCGATGGCCGATGGCTTCTGCTCGAGCTCGAGAACGGTGTCTTGCCGGATCCGCTCCCCACGGCCGGGACCGAGATCTGCCTGCTGCCCGGTGGCCGCGGCCGGCTTGTCGGCCTGGCCGGGGCCGGCGCCTTCAGTGAATTGCCGGCGATCGATATCCTGTTCCCGGTCCTGCATGGGCCGCATGGCGAGGACGGCTCCATCCAGGGGCTCGCCGAGGTCGCGGGCGTGCCGTTAGCCGGCTGCGGAATCCTCGGCTCGGCAACCGCGATCGACAAGGACATCGCCAAGCGTCTGCTGAGAGAGGCGGGCTTGCCGGTGGCGCGGTCGATCACGGTGCGGCACGGGGAGGCGCCGTCCTTCGACGAGGTGGCAAGCCAGCTCGGCACGCCGGTCTTCGTCAAGCCGGCGCGCCAGGGTTCATCGGTCGGCGTCAGCAAGGCTTCGAGCGCCGAGGCGTTTCAGGCGGCGCTGGCGGAAGGGTTCCGGCACGATCGCAAGGTGCTGGTCGAGGAATTCATTCGGGGCCGCGAGATCGAATTCAGCGTTCTCGAACATGCCGATGGCGAGATCGTGGTGTCCGTCCCAGGCGAAATCATGCCGGCGGACCATCACGGCTTCTACACCTACGAGGCCAAATATATCGATGCGGACGGCGCCCGCCTCGGCATCCCCGCGGAACTGCCGGAGGCGGTCACGGCGCAGCTCAGGATCCTGGCGCGGCAGGCCTTTCAGGCGCTCGGCTGTGACGCCATGGCGCGCGTCGACTTCTTTCTGCGGCCGGACATGAGCGCGGTGGTCAACGAGGTCAACACCATTCCCGGCTTCACCGATATCAGCATGTATTCCAAGGCCTTGGCCGCGAGCGGCATCGCCTATCCCGATGTCATCGACCGCCTGATCGCGCATGGATTGGCGAGGGCGCAGCGGGCGGCGGCCGGCTGACCTGATAAAGGGAGCCTTTGACGGTTTCCTGCGCGTGTCGGCGATGCCTGTCGGTGTCCCCGGTCCTCCGCAGCACCTGCAAATGATCGGGAACGCTGCGGGTTCGAAGTGAGGATCGGGGGGCGTGCGCCGCGCTATGATGGCCAATCACCGATCCGAAGCCCCAATGATCGTCGCGGCCTCAGAGCGCAACATGGATGCGGGAGGATATGCCGATCTACGTGTGGACGGAGATTCCAATTCTCAGTAATACTCAGAATATTCAAGAAAAGTGGCCACGATATTCCGTTGGTCTCAATCGATTATCCGATCTATGTAGAAGGTATTGGACGAATTGTCGTTGGTGACTTGATGCGAAAGTTCGGTTGGCGGCATCGACCGAAATCGCAGTCATCGGTGACTTGGTATTTGTGCTGATTGACGCATGCATCCTTATCGATATTCCATTTTAGAAAAGCATTTCCTTGAGTAAGCGATAGCTTCGAGAGGGCATTCGCATGGGGGAGCACATGAGAAATGCCGTTGCGGCTGTCGCTGTTTTTTTCGGTTTTGGCCTGTCCACCGCCATCGCGGCTGATCTGCTGAGCCGCAATGAGCCTTTGATGGCTCCAATTCCCGCCGCGCCCTTTAGCTGGACTGGGTTCTATGCCGGCCTGCATGCCGGCGCGGCCCACGGCCGCATCAATGCTCTCGACGTGCGGCAGCCCAATGGCGGCTTCTACACCGACCTCGTTCCGGCGGGTACGGAAGGCTTCGGCTTTGGCAGGACGTCACTTGCCGCTGGCGGTCATGCGGGCGCACAGTACCAATGGCAGCAATTTGTCGTCGGCGTCGAGGCTAGCTGGACTTGGACTGACGTCAGGCAGACGATCGTCAGCCCCTACTTCCCGGCGAGCGACATCGAGACCGGGAGGCTTCGCGATGTTCTGCAAATCGTCGGACGTGTTGGCTTCGCCTTCGACCGCTTTCTGATCTATGCCAAGGGCGGCTTTGCCAGCGGCGAGGTCGGTTTCCGCGCCCGGGATAATCAGGCTCTCTTTACGTACACGCAAAATAATCGGCAGTACGGTTACGTTCTCGGCGCCGGATTCGATTATGCCTTTACGAATAACTGGATTTTCGGGTTGGATTACGCCCATATTCAGCTTGGCGCGAAGACCGGCACCGGTAACAATATCCGCGACGACGGCGTCATTGGTGTGAATCCGGAATTTTATCGGACAAAGGCTTCCGCCGACATGGTGACGGCTCGGATAAGCTATAGATTCTGATCTGTCGTTCGTTGCGAAGCGAGGGCTCGGCCTGCGCGGGGCTTCTTATTTGCAAGCCTCTACGAACCTGAGGACGCGCTATGCGTCCTGAAGCAGGCCAAATGCGATTATCCGCAGCGCCTGCATCCTGCAGTGGCCTCGCTTCGCTCGTCTCCGCGGGCCGAGCAGCAAGCCGAGTGCCGCATGCCGCGCCGGCAGTGGGAAACATCCACACGATCTCATGCGACCGGCTTTGCTTTTCGTCAGAGGGCGTGACGTGCCTGCGATCAGTGCCATGCAAGCGCCCGGATCGAACCGGTCGAGCCTCAAATCTTACGCCTTGGCCCGGTAGCCGCCGAGCACGGTCTCGACGATTTCCTCGGCGAGCCTTTCGCGGTGCTGGCGGGTTTCGCCCGGGCGCGGCGAATACCAGACCGCGACCCAGTTGAGCGCACCGAGCAAGGTGCGCATGGCAAGCGAGGGATCGGGCACGGCGAGCGTGCCGTCGGCGATGCCGGCCGCGAAAGTGTGGCGGAACAGGTCTTCATAAACGAAGCGCAGGCCCATCAGCTCCTCGAGCGCCGCCTTGTGCTCCGGGCCGGTGCCGCCGAAGCGGTAGAGATCGACGCCCATGGTCAGCGTGCGCTGGAAGGTGCGCGTCTCCATCATGCAAAGCGTATGGGCTTTGGCCATGCCGCTCAGCCGCTGCTCGCCGGTGCCGCCCCCGGCGGCGACCGGCTCGCAGGCCTGCATCAGGATGTCCATGGCGCGCCGGTAGACCTGGAAGAACAGTTCCGGCTTGGAGCGGAAGTGGTGATAGACCCGCCCCTTGGTGGCGCCGAGCGCTTCCGCCACATGGTCCATCGAGGTCTGCTCGTAGCCCCGGCGCATGAAGCACTCGGCCGCCGCCGCGAGCACTTCCTCGCGGCGGTCCTGCGGAGCCGTATCGGGCGGAGCGATACCGGACGACGCGATGTCTTGGGCGGAAGCGGGCATCGTGATCTTGGCCGAGAGTGGTCCTGGATGGCGGCGGCGTCAGCCGGCATCCGGCAGCGGATGCGCGGCGAACTGCTTGCGCAATGTCAGCTTCGATACCTTGCCGGTGGCGGTCAGCGGCAATTGCTCGACGAACACGACGTCGTCGGGCATTTGCCATTTCGCGATGGCCTTTTCCAGCGTCGCGATGATCTCTTCCTTTTTCGGATCGGCGCCGGCCGCCTTGACCACCACCATCAGCGGCCGCTCCTGCCATTTCGGGTGCGGCACGCCGATGACGGCGCAGGCCGCGATGCCGGGATGGCCCATGGCGGCGTTCTCGACGTCGATCGAGGAAATCCACTCGCCGCCCGACTTCACCAGGTCCTTGGTGCGGTCGACGATGACGAGATAGCCGTCCGGGGTGATCTTGGCGACGTCGCCGGTGCCGAACCAGCCTTCCTTGTCGAAGGCCTTGGCGCTGGCCTCGGCATTTTCGTAATAGCCCGAGATGATGCCCGGGCCGCGCACGAACAATTCGCCCGAGGCTTCGCCGTCATGGGGCAGGCGACGGCCCTCCTCGTCGACGATCTTCAACTCGACGCCGAACATGCGCCGGCCCTGGCGCGCCTTCAGGTCGATGCGCTCCTGCAGCGGCCTGGCGCGGTCCTTCATGGCCAGCACGCCGAGCGTGCCGACCGGGCTCATCTCGGTCATGCCCCAGCCATGGACGATGCCCACCCCCATGGTCTCGAAGGCCTCGATCATGGCGCGCGGCGCCGCCGAGCCGCCGATGATCACCTCGTTGAGATGGCTTGGCTTTCCGCCGCGCTTCTGGATTTCGGCGAGCAGCCCCATCCAGACCGTCGGCACGCCCCAGGACGAGGTGACCTTCTCGCTTTCCAGGAGGTCGTAGAGGTTCGGCCCGTCGAGCTTGACGCCCGGCATGACCAGGTTGATGCCGACGATCGGCGCGGTATAGGGCAAGCCCCAGGCATTGACGTGGAACAGCGGCACGACAGGCAGGATGGTCGAGCCCGAACCCAGGCTCGACATGCCCGAGGTGAGCGTGAACAGGCCGTGCAGCATGACCGAGCGCTGGCTGTAGAGCGCGCCTTTCGGTTCGCCCGTGGTGCCGGAGGTGTAGCAGAGCGAGCAGCCGGCATTCTCGTCGATCCGCGGCCAGGCGAAGCTCGTCGGCTGGCCGGCGAGGAGGTCCTCATAGACGAGGATGCCGTCGAGCCCTTCACCCACGGGCTTGTGGGCGGCATCGGTCATCGCGACGTAGATGAGGTCCTTCGGCCAATGGGCGCGCATCTTGGCGACCAGCGGCGCCAGGTTGATGTCGAAGAACAGCACCCGGTCCTTGGCGTGATTGACGATATAGACGAGCTGCTCGGGAAACAGCCGCGGATTGATCGTATGGGTGACCGCGCCGATGCCGCCAATGGCGTAATAAAGCTCGAAATGCCGGTAGCCGTTCCAGGCGAGCGTCGCGACCCGGTCGCCTTCCTGCACGCCCAGCGCCTTCAGGGCATGGGCGAGCTGGGCCACCCGCGGCAGGGTCTCGCCATAGGTCGTGCGATGCATTCCGCCTTCGATGGTCGCCGACACGATCGCTGCGTCGGGATGCATCTCGGCGCCATATTCGATGGCCGCGGAAACGTTCAACGGCGTGTCCATCATCAAACCGCGCAGCATGCGGCATCCTCCCTGTGGATCGCGTCCTTGGTGGACGCTTGATCAAGTCTTAATTCGCCCTTCGGGCGTTTTCATCCCCGGTCGAAGGGCGCGACAAAAAGTTTCGCAGGTGCAGCACGAAACCCCTCGACAAGCCATTTCAGCCCGAACATACTCTTGAGTATGTCCCTGCCTCGGCGGGGCCGTCAATGAACGAAAGCGGTGTCGGCCGCAAAAAAGGCCGGCCACAGGGAGAACGCCGATGGATGCGCTGGAGACCTTCCGGCGGGACACGCGTGCCTGGCTCGAGGCCAATTGCCCTCAGGAGATGCGCTCGCCGGTGCGTGGCGACGAGGATATCTGCTGGGGCGGCCGCAACTGGACCTTCCAATCCGATGCCCAGCGCCTCTGGATGGAGCGCATGGCGGCGCGCGGCTGGACCGTGCCGGCCTGGCCCAAGGCCTATGGCGGCGGCGGCCTGAGCCATGAAGAGGTCAAGGTCCTGAAGGAAGAGATGGCGGCGATCCGGGCGCGTTCGCCGCTGGAAAGCTTCGGCATCTGGATGCTCGGCCCGGCGCTGCTCGCCTTCGGCAGCGAGGAGCAGAAGAGGCAATATCTGCCGCCGATCGCGCGCGGCGAGATCCGCTGGTGCCAGGGCTATTCCGAGCCCAATGCCGGTTCGGACCTGGCCTCCCTGCAGACCAAGGCGGAGGACGGCGGCGACCATTTCATCGTCACCGGCTCGAAGATCTGGACGAGTTATGCCGACAAGGCGGACATGATCTTCTGCCTGGTGCGCACCGACACCGCGGCGCCCAAGCATCTCGGCATTTCCTTCATCCTGTTCGACATGACCTGGCCTGGCGTCACGACCCGGCCGATCACGCTGATCTCCGGCAAGTCGCCGTTCTGCGAGACCTTTTTCGACGGCGTGAAAGTGCCCAAGGCCAATCTGGTCGGCACGCTCAACCGCGGCTGGGACATCGCCAAATATCTGCTCACCCATGAGCGCGAGATGATCGGCGGCGGCGCCGGCGGGCTTCTGGGGGGCCGTTCGCCCGGCCAGCTCGCGGCGACCGAAATCGGTGTCGACGCCCATGGCCGGCTCGACGACGCTTTCCTGCGCACCGATGCGGCGCGCGCCGAGGTCGACGCGCTTGCCTTCGCGCTCACCATGGCGCGCTACAAGGACGAGGCGGCCTCGGGCGGCCGCGGCGTCGGCGACAAGTCCTCGGTGCTCAAATATTACGGCACCGAGCTGAACAAGCGCCGCTACGAGCTGATGATGCGGCTCGCCGGCCATGACGGCCTGGAATGGGAAGGCGCGCGCTCGAACAATGGCGAGCTGCCGCGCGCCTGGCTGCGCACCAAGGCCAATTCCATCGAGGGCGGCACGTCGGAGGTGATGCTCGACATCGTCGCCAAGCGCCTGCTCGATCTGCCGTCGGCTTGAGGGTTTGGGTTCGCCATGCTTGTTCTGAGTGAAGACCAGCGCATGCTCCAGGACGCCGCCCGCGGTTTCGTCCAGGAGAAATCTCCCGTCGCCGCCTTGCGCAGGCTGCGCGACGAGCGTGTCGCCGACGGCTTCGACCGGACGCTCTGGCGCGACATGGCCGAGATGGGCTGGACCGGCATCCTGGTGCCGGAAGAGGCCGGCGGCCTCGGTTTCGGTTTTGTCGGGGCGGGCCTGATCTGCGAGGAAATGGGCCGCACGCTCGCCGCTTCTCCCTTCCTGTCGACCGCCGTCATGGCCGCGACCGCGCTGTCGCGGGCTGGCACCGAAGCACAGAAGCAGCGCTGGCTGCCGGCGATCGTCGCCGGCGAGGCGATCATCGCCACCGCCGTCGACGAGGGCCGCAAGCACGACCCGGCGAAGACCGCCCTGAAGGCCGAAGCCTCGGGCAACGGCTTCCGGCTGTCGGGCGAGAAGATCCAGGTCGCCGACGGCCATGTCGCCGATGCCGTCTTGGTCGCCGCGCGCACCGCCGGCGCGGCCGGCGAGGCGGCGGGCATCAGCCTGTTCCTGGTCGATGCCAAGGCCAAGGGGCTTGCCGCCGAGCGCGTCGCCACGCTCGATTCCCGCGGCGCGGCGCGCCTGACCTTCGACGACGTGCAGGTGACCGGCGCCGATCTCGTCGGCGAGGTCGACCAGGGGCACGGCTTGGTCGAGATCGTGCTCGGCGCCGGCCGCGCCGGCCTTGCCGCCGAGCTCGCCGGCAATGCCCAGGAGACCTTCGGGCGCACCGTCGCCTATCTGCGCGAACGCAAGCAGTTCGGCCGCACCATCGGCGCCTTCCAGGCGTTGCAGCACCGCGCGGCCCATCTGTTCTGCGAGATCGAGATCGCCCGTTCGGCGGTGCTCGCAGCCCTTCAGGCGCTCGACCGCGACCCGGCGGATGCCGGGCTCGCGGTGTCGCTCGCCAAGGCCAAGGCGGCCGCCGTCGCCCGCCTCGCCGCCCAGGAGGCGATCCAGATGCATGGTGGCATCGGCATGACCGACGCCATCGATATCGGCCTGTTCGCCAAGCGCATGCAGGTCTCGGCCGAGCTCTATGGCGACGCCGATTTCCACGCCGACCGGGTAGCGCTGGCGCGCGGCTTCTGACGCGGCGAGCTTTTTTGCGGCCGGTTCGCGCCTTCGGGCGTGGCCGGACGAGACGATCAGGATCTCAAGGTGTCGCCATGGCCTTTCTCGACGATCTCTTCGGCCTCAAGGGCAAGACCGCGCTGGTCACCGGCGGCGCCTCCGGCATCGGCCGGATGGGCGCCGAGGCTCTCGTCATGGCCGGTGCCAGGGTGCTCATCGCCTCGCGCAAGGGCGATGCCTGCGAGGCGGTCGCCGCCGAGCTGAACGAGCTTGGCGGCACCGGTTCGGCCGAGGGTTTTGCCGGCGATGTCGGCACCGAGCAGGGCGTGCGCGATCTCGCCGCCGCGGTGCGTGCCCGCACCGACAGCCTCGACATTCTCTGGAACAATGCCGGCAAGACCTGGGGCGAGCCCCTGGCGAGCTTTCCCTTCAAGGCCTGGGACGGCGTCATGTCGGTCAATGTCGCCGGCCTGTTCACCTTGACCCGCGACCTCCTGCCGCTTCTGGAAAAGGCGGCGACGCCGGACGATCCGTCGCGGGTGGTCAATGTCGGCTCGGTCATGGGCACCCAGCCGATCGGCGCGGGGGCCTATTCCTATGCCGCCTCAAAGGCTGCCGTGCATCATCTGACCAAGATCCTGGCGCATGAACTGGCGCACAAGCAGATCACCGTGAACGCCCTGGCGCCGGGGCCCTTCATCAGCCGAATGACCGCCTTTGCGCTCGGCAGTGAGACGGGTCAGGCTCGCGCAGCGGAAGACAGTCCCATGGGCCGCATCGGCCGGCCGAGCGATATCATGGGCTGCCTCCTGTTTCTGTGCGGGCGCGGCGGCGCCTATACCACCGGTGCGATCCTGCCCGTCGACGGCGGCATCAGCGTCGATAGCGGACATAAGCTGTTCGGAGGAGAATGACTGACATGGCTGATGAAGTGACCATTGACGAACTGAAGGGCCAGATCGGCCAGGAGATCGGCCTGTCCAAGTGGTTCGACATCCCGCAGTCGACGATCGACGCCTTCGCCGACCTGACCCACGATCACCAGTTCATCCATATCGATCCGGCCAAGGCCAAGATGACGCCGTTCGGCGGCACCATCGCCCATGGCTTCCTGACCGTCTCCATGCTGTCGGCTTTCGCGATCGACGCGCTTCCCGGCATTGCCGGCCGTGCCATGGGCGTCAATTACGGCTTCGACAAGCTGCGCATGATCTCGCCGGTCAAGGCCGGCGCCAAGGTGCGCGGCCGTTTCGTCCTGAAGGCGCTCGAATCGAAGAACCCCAAGCAGCACCAGCTGACCTATGGCGTGACCGTCGAGATCGAGGGCAGCGACCGGCCGGCTGTCGTCGCCGACTGGGTCACGCTCGCTTATCTGATGTGAGGATATTTCCATGACCATTCGTTTCGACGGGCGCGTCGCCATCGTCACCGGGGCCGGCAACGGCCTCGGCCGTTCCCATGCCCTGGGTCTTGCGGCGCGCGGCGCCAAGGTCGTCATCGTCGATTTCGGCGGCGCCCGCGACGGCACCGGGGGCTCGTCGGAAGCCGCCGAGAAGGTGGTTGCCGAGATCGTCGCCGCCGGCGGCGAGGCCATGGCCCACGGCGCCAATGTCGCCGACTTCGCCCAGGTTCAGGACATGGTCGCCAAGACCATGGCCCGCTGGGGCCGCATCGACATCCTCGTCAACAATGCCGGCATCCTGCGCGACAAGACCTTCGCCAAGATGGAACTGGCCGATTTCGAGGCCGTCATGGCCGTCCATGTCATGGGCACGGTCAATTGCACCAAGGCGGTCTGGGAGATCATGCGCACGCAGAATTACGGCCGCATCGTCTTCACCTCGTCGTCATCGGGCCTCTACGGCAATTTCGGCCAGTCCAACTACGGCGCCGCCAAGGCGGCCATGGTCGGGCTGATGAACGTGCTGCACATGGAAGGCGCCAAGAACGACATCCGGGTCAACACGCTGGCGCCGACCGCGGCGACCCGCATGACCTCGGATCTCATGTCGGCCGAGGCCCTGGCCCTGCTGACGCCGGAATCGATCACGCCCGGCGTGCTGTTCCTGGTGAGCGACAAGGCGCCTTCGCGCGTCATCCTGTGCGCCGGCGCCGGCGCCTATGCCCGCACCATCATCTACGAAACGGACGGCATCTATCTCGACGAGGCCGAGCGCACGCCCGAGACCATCGCCGCCCGCTTCGACGACATCTCCAACCCCGCCGGCCAGAAGGCGCTGCAGGGGGCCTTCGAGCAGACCACCAAATTCGCCATGAAAGCCGCCGCGGCCAAGGGTGTCACCCTGCCGCCGCGCGGTTGACGCGACACACGAGGAGAGAGCCATGCGTGAAGCCGTCATCGTCTCCACCGCCCGCACGGGCCTTGCCAAATCCTGGAAGGGCGCGCTCAACAACACCCATGGCGCGGCCATGGGCGGCCATGCCACCCGGCACGCCATCCAGCGCGCCAAGATCGAGCCCGGCGAGGTCGAGGACGTCATTGTCGGCTGCGCCAATCCGGAAGGCGCCACCGGTTCCAACATCGCTCGCCAGATCGCGCTGTCGGCCGGCTGCCCGGTGACCGTCTCGGGCGTGACCGTCAACCGCTTCTGCTCCTCGGGCCTGCAGACGATCGCCACCGCCGCCCAGCGGGTGATCGCCGGCGAGGGCGAGATCTTCGCCGCAGGCGGCGTCGAATCCATTTCGCTGGTGCAGAACCAGGCCAACCGGTCGAACCTGATCGATCCCTGGCTGAAGGAGCACAAGCCGGAAATCTACTGGCCGATGCTGCAGACCGCCGAGACGGTGGCCAAGCGCTACAACATCTCGCGTCACCTTCAGGACGAATATGGCGTCGAGAGCCAGCGTCGCGCCGCCGCCGCCCGCCAGGGCCGCAAGTTCGACGACGAGATCGTGCCGTTCACCACCTCCATGACCATGGCGGAAATGAACGACAAGAAGGAGGTCGTGCGCACCTGGCAGCAGGAGGTGACGCTGAGCGAGGATGAGGGCATTCGCGCCGACACCACCTATGAAGGCGTGTCGAAGATCCGCCCGGCGATCGAGGGCGGCGTCATCTCGGCCGGCAATGCCAGCCAGTTCTCCGACGGCGCTTCCATGGCCATCGTCATGGACGGCAAGATGGCCGAGCAGCGCAATATCAACCCGCTCGGCATTTTCAAGGGTTTCGCGGTGGCCGGCTGCGAGCCGGACGAGATGGGCATCGGCCCGGTCTTCGCCGTGCCGAAACTGTTGAAGCGCCATGGCCTGAAGGTCGAGGACATCGATCTCTGGGAGCTCAACGAGGCCTTTGCCGTGCAGGTGCTCTATTGCCGCGACCAGCTCGGCATTCCCTATGACCGGCTGAATGTGAACGGCGGCGCCATTGCGGTCGGCCACCCCTACGGCGTCTCCGGCGCCCGCCTGGTCGGCCACGCGCTGATCGAGGGCAAGCGCCGCAACGCCAAGCATGTGGTGGTCACCATGTGCATCGGCGGCGGCATGGGGGCCGCAGGGTTGTTCGAGGTCGCCTGACCTGATTGACTAGCCGGAAAGGCGGCCGGCGGCCGCCTTTCGCAACCTTAACGAGAGCCGCGCCAAGCGGCCGCGGGACCAGAGGAAACGTTGCGGCGTCGAGCCGCCGATGGCGGCCAAAAAGGGCCGCGCCAAGAGGAGGAAAACCATGTCTCATCTCACCCGCCGCCAGGTCGTCGGCTCGGGCCTTGCCGCCGCCGCGCTCACCAGCCTGCCGGCCTCCGCCCAGGCCGGCCCGGTGCGCATCGCCTATATCGATCCGCTGTCCGGCTTCATGGCCCCGGTCGGCGATGGCGGCCTCAAGCAGTTCGAGTTCGAATGCGAGCGGATCAACGCCGCGGGCGGCGTCGCCGGCGGCCGCAAGCTCGAAGTGCTCGGCCTCGACAACAAGCTCAATCCGCAGGAATCGATCGTCCAGCTCGAAAAGGCGATCGACCAGGGCATTCGCTACATCGCCCAGGGCAACGGCTCGTCGGTCGCCTCGGCTCTCGTCGACGCGATCGAGAAGCACAATGCGCGCAATCCGCGCCAGGCCGTGATGTATCTGAACTATGCCGCGGTCGATCCGGTCTTCACCAACGACAAATGCTCGTTCTGGCATTTCCGTTTCGACGCCGATTCCGACATGAAGATGTCGGCGCTGACCGACTACATCAAGGGCCTGCCGGACCTGAAGCGCATCTACATCATCGGGCAGGACTATTCCCACGGCAAGGCGGTCGCCGACGCGGCGGTCAAGATGCTGGCGGTCAAGCGCCCGGATATCCAGATCGTCGGCAATGAACTGCATCCGCTCGCCCGGGTGCGCGACTTCTCGCCTTATATCACCAAGATGCGGGCGGCCGGCGCCCAGGCCGTCATTACCGGCAACTGGGGCAACGACATGCAGTTGCTCATCAAGGCCTCGTCCGATGCCGGCTTCAACGTGCCCTATTTCACCTATTACGGCGGGGGCCTCGGCGCGGTCGCCGGCATGGGCAAGTCGGCGGTCGGCCTCGTGCGCCAGATCACCGAATGGCACTCCAACATCCCCGATATCGGCATGGACGACATCGTCCGCAGCTTCAAGGCCAAGCACCGCGACCTCGATTATTATTATTACCGGGTCAAGGTGATGTTCGACATGCTCGCCAAGGCGATGAACGACACCAAGTCGGTCGAACCGCGCGACGTGGCGATGGCGCTCGAGGGCATGGAGATCAAGATCGAGACCGGCATGGCCTCGATGCGCAAGGACAACCACCAGTTGATCCAGCCGCTCTACATCTCGACCCTGTCGGAGAACGTCAAGTTCGACGTCGACAATACCGGGCTCGGCTTCAAGACCGACATCAAGATCGAGGGGCCGGCGACCTCCATGGCGTCGACCTGCCAGATGCGCCGCCCCGGCGCCTGATCGGAACCATCGCGACGGGCCGGTCTGGTCCGGCCCGTCGCGCCCCGTCCCTGGCCGGTTCCGGAGGCTCTCCGCATGGAGACAATCGTCTTCTCCACGCTCAACGGCGTGCTCTACGGTCTTCTGCTTTTCATGCTCGCGAGCGGCTTGACGCTCATCTTCTCGATGATGGGCGTGCTCAATTTCGCCCATGCCAGCTTCTACATGCTCGGCGCCTATGTCGCCTTCACGCTCGGTTCGGTCACCGGCTTCTGGGTCGCGCTCGTGCTGGCGCCTCTGCTGGTCGGACTGTTCGGCGCTTTCGTCGAGCGCTTCGGCCTGCGCCATGTGCACAAGAACGGCCATGTCGCCGAACTGCTGTTCACCTTCGGCATCGCCTATCTCATCGAGGAGATCGTCAAGCTGGTCTGGGGCAAGAATCCCTTGCCCTATACGCCGCCGGCGATCCTCCAGCAGCCCCTGTTCACCCTGTGGGGCACCCATTATCCGGCGTTTCGCATCTTCATGATGGTTGTCGCCATCGCCATGTTCGTGGCCTTGTGGGCGCTTTTGAAACGCACCCGTGTCGGCCTGATCGTCCAGGCCTCCCTGTCCAATCCCCATATGGTCGGCCATCTCGGGCACAATGTGCCGCTGGTCTTCATGGGCGTCTTCGCGGTCGGCTGCGCCATGGCCGCGCTCGCCGGCGTCATCGGCGGAGCGCTCCTGGTCACCGATCCGGCCATGGCCCTGACGCTCGGGCCGATCGTCTTCGTCGTGGTGGTGGTCGGCGGCATGGGCTCGCTCGGCGGTGCCTTCGTCGCCTCCATCCTGATCGGGCTGATCCAGACCTTCGCGGTCGGCGTCGACGCTTCCCTCTCCGATCTCCTGGCGCGCTTCGGTATCCTGGTGTCCAACCGCTCCGATCTCGGCCGCATCACGCTTGCCCAGGTGGCACCGATGCTGCCCTTCCTGATCCTGGTTCTGGTGCTCATTTTCCGGCCACGCGGCCTCATGGGAGCTCGCGAGTCATGACCGGCACCTCGACCCTCAAGACCCTCCTGATCTGGCTCGGCTTCGCCCTGCTGCTGATCGTCCTGCCGATGATCTTCGCCTCGCGCACCTCGCTCACCCTGATGAACATCATCGGCGTGTGGGTGGTCTTCGCGCTCGCCTACAACATGCTGCTCGGCCAGTCCGGCATGCTGTCCTTCGGCCATGCCGTCTATTTCGGCCTCGGCGGTTATGCCGCGATCCACATGATGGCGGCGATCAAGTCGCAGCGCCTCGGCATTCCCGTCGCGGCCCTGCCGCTGGTCGGCTTCATGGCCGGCATGGCGGCGGGCGCCGTCATCGGCTGGTTCTCCTGCCGGCGCTCCGGCACGCCCTTCGCCATGATCTCGCTCGGCGTCGGCGAGCTCATCGCCGCCTCGGGACTGATGTTCGTTTCGGTCTTCGGCGGCGAGGAGGGCGTCTCCGGCGACCGCTCCGCCGGGCCGGAATGGTTCGGCTTCTCGCTCGGACCGCAGATCAACGTCTACTATTTCATCGCCTTCTGGGTCTTCGTGGCGGCGCTCGCCATGTGGGCCTTCACCAAGACGCCGCTCGGCCGGCTCGCCAATGCGGTGCGCGACAATCCCGACCGTGTCGCCTTCATCGGTTACGACCCGCAGCGCGTGCGCTACCTGGTGTTCCTGATCTCCGGCGGCTTCGCGGGGCTCGCCGGCTCGCTCTCGGCGGTGAATTTCGAGATCATCACGCCGGAAAAGCTCGGCGCGCTGAATTCCGGTGCCGTGCTGCTGATGGCCTATATCGGCGGCGCCGCGGTGTTCTTCGGGCCGATCATCGGCGCGGTGCTGATCTCGCTGATGCAGTCCATGCTGTCGGATTTCACCAAGGTCTGGCAGCTCTATCTCGGCCTGCTCTTCGTCGTCGTCGTGATGTTCGCCCCCTATGGCATCGGCGGCATGGTGGCGCAGGTGCTCAACGCCATCCGCAAGGGCGAACTGGCCGAGAAGCTGCCCGGCTGGCTGCTCGGCACGCTCGGCGCCGTGGTCACTTTCGGCGGCGCCATCATGGCGATCGAGATGGCCTACCGGATCCGCGAGGGCGGCCGTCCCTTCAGCGCCTTCGGCATGGCCTTCCCGCACACCGCCCTGACGAGCTGGGTCATCGCCGCCGGCCTGATCGCGCTCGGTATCGCCATCCTCGTGGTCGCGGTTCGATGGCGACGGCGCGGCTCGCTGGGCGCGGCGCTGCGGCTGAGGGAGATCGCACCATGAGCGCCATGTCCCGGACGGCCTTGTCTCTCAGCAAGGTGACCAAGAATTTCGGTGCCGCGCAGATCATCCGCTCGGTCGATCTGGATGTTCCGGCCGGCGAACGCCACGCCATTATCGGGCCGAACGGCGCCGGCAAGTCGACCCTGTTCAACCTGATCTCGGGGGCCTTCCCGCCCTCCTCGGGCGAGATCCTGGTCGACGGCCAGCCGGTCGCCGGCGCGCCGCCCTTCGAGATCAACCGGCGTGGCCTGTCGCGCTCGTTCCAGGTCACCAATATCTTCCACAATATGAGCGTCTACGAGAACCTGCGCTGCGCGGCGCTCTGGGCGCTCGGCCATCGCTATGTCTTCTGGCGCTCGATCGCCGGCCTGCGCGACGTCGCCGAGCGTTCGGAGGAAATCCTCGACCTGATCGGGCTCGGGCCGGTGCGCAACTCGCCGGCCGGGCTCCTGTCCTATGCCGACCAGCGGGCGCTCGAGATCGGTGTGACCATTGCCGGCGGCGCCAAGGTCATCCTGCTGGACGAGCCGACCGCCGGCATGAGCGCGCACGAGACCGAGCGGGCGGTCGACCTGATCCGCAAGGTGACGGAAGGGCGCACTTTGCTCATCGTCGAGCACGACATGAGCGTGGTCTTCGGCCTCGCCGACCGGATTTCGGTGCTGGTCTACGGCCAGATCATCGCGTCGGGCCCCCCCGACGAGATCCGCGCCGACAAAAAGGTCAAGGAAGCCTATCTCGGCGAGGAGGCCGCCTGATGCTCGAGGTCTCCCGTCTTCACGCCTTCTACGGCAAGAGCCATATCCTGCAGGGGGTCGACATCGCCATTGGCGGCGGCGAGGTGGTCAGCCTGCTCGGCCGCAACGGCGTCGGCCGCTCGACCACGGTCAAGGCGATCATGGGCGAGGTCGCGCCCCGAGGCTCGATCCGGTTCAAGGGCCAGGAAATCGCCGGCCTGCCGAGCCATCGCATCGCCCGGCTCGGCATCGGCTACGTGCCCGAGCACCGCGACATCTTTCCCGACCTGACCGTGCGCCAGAACCTGATGCTCGGCATGAAGAACGCCAACGCCGAGGGGCGCTGGACCATTCAGGGCTCGCTCGACATGTTCCCCAATCTCGCCGCCCGTGCCGATGCGCCGGCCGGCGTGCTGTCGGGCGGCGAGAAGCAGATGCTCACCATGTGCCGGACCATGATGGGCGACCCGGACCTGGTCATGATCGACGAGCCGACCGAGGGGCTGGCGCCGCTCATCGTCCGCCAGGTCGGCGAGCTGATCGTCGAGATCGCCCGGCGCGGGGTCGCCATTCTGCTGGTCGAGCAGAAGCTGTCGATCGCGCTGGATATCTCGCATCGCGTCTATGTCATGGGCCACGGGCGGATCGTCTTCGAAGGCACGCCCGCCGATCTCAAGGCCAATGAGGCCGTGCGCAAGGAATGGCTCGAGGTGTGAACCCCCAGGGATTCACGCCACCCGATTGTCCAGAAGTGTAAGGAGAAAGCTCATGTTCCTCGGTATGTCCGATCGTGTGAAGCCGCTCGTCGAGGAAGTCCGCGCCATGATCCGCGACGAGGTCATTCCGCTGGAGCACGAATATGAGTCCGAGATCGGCAAGGCCGGCGACCGTTTCGTCCTGACCAAGCGCCAGATCGAGATCCTCGAAGGGCTGAAGGCCAAGGCCAGGGCCAAGAAGCTGTGGAATTTCTGGCTGACCGGCTCGGACCAGGGCTATGGCCTGACCACGGTCGAATATGCCTATCTCGCCGAGGAAATGGGCCGCTCGCACCTGGCCGCCGAGACCTTCAACTGCTCGGCGCCCGACACCGGCAACATGGAGGTGATCGAGCGCTACGGCACCCAGGCGCAGAAGGACAAGTGGCTGAAGCCGCTGCTCGCCGGCGAGATCCGTTCGGCCTATCTGATGACCGAGCCGTCGGTCGCGTCCTCCGACGCCACCAATGTCTCGCTTTCGGCGGTCCTCGACGGCGACGAATGGGTGATGAACGGCGAGAAGTGGTGGGCCTCGGGCGCCGGCGATCCGCGCTGCAAGATCTACATCACCATGTGCGTCACCGACCCGGACGCCGACAAGCACAAGCGCCACTCGCAGATCTTCGTGCCCGCCGGCACCAAGGGCGTCACCATTCTCCGGCCCATGCAGGTGTTCGGCAACGACGATGCGCCGCATGGCCACATGCATATCCGCTTCGAGAATGTCCGGGTGCCCAAGGAGAACCTGATCCTCGGCCGCGGCCGCGGTTTCGAGGTGGCCCAGGGCCGGCTCGGGCCGGGCCGCATCCACCACTGCATGCGCGCCATCGGCCAAGCCGAGCGGGCGCTCGAGCTGATGTGCCGGCGCGCCGCCACCCGCGAGGCCTTCGGCAAGAAGCTGATGGATCTCGGCGCCAATTTCGACATCATCGCGGAATGCCGCATGGAGATCGAGATGGCACGGCTCCTGTGCCTCAAGGCGGCCTGGATGATGGACAATGTCTCCAAGGTCGAGGCCGCGCACTGGATCTCGCAGATCAAGGTGGTGGCGCCGCGCATGGCGCTGAAGGTGGTCGACGAATCCATGCAGATGCATGGTGGCGCCGGCGTCAGCCAGGACACGCCGCTGGCCAAGATGTGGACCGGCCTGCGGACGCTGCGCTTCGCTGACGGTCCGGACGCGGTGCATCGCCGGCAGGTCGCCCGCACCGAGCTGAAGCGTTACGTCAACCGGGGGGCCTGAGCCTTGACCGCCCCGGTCATGACCATCGACGAACCGTCACTGGCGGCCTATCTCGAGGCGCATTGGCCGGGCTTCAAGGGCCCGGTCACGGCTGAGAAATTCGCCGGTGGCCAGTCGAACCCGACCTTCCTTCTGACCCATGCTGGTGGCAAGGCGGTGCTGCGCAAGAAGCCGCCGGGCCAGCTCCTGAAGTCGGCGCATGCGGTCGATCGTGAATATCGCGTGATGAAGGCGCTCGGTCCGACCGACGTGCCGGTGCCGGACATGTATGTGCTGTGCGAGGACGACGCGGTCATCGGCACCGCCTTCTTCGTCATGGAATATGTCGAGGGCCGGGTGATCTGGGACCCGGCCATGCCGGAGGCGACGCCGGCCGACCGGGCCGGCGTCTATGACGCGATGAACGCGGCGCTCGCCGCGCTGCATATGGTCGATATCGCCAAGGTCGGCCTGTCGGATTTTGGTAAGCCGGGTAACTACTTTGCCCGCCAGCTCGCCCGCTGGACCGAAAACTACCGGGCTTCCGAGACCGAGACGATCCCTGAGATGGACCGGCTGATCGCCTGGCTGCAGCAGGCGCTGCCGGCCGATGACGGCCGCGCCAGCCTTGTCCATGGCGACTATCGCATCGACAACATGCTGTTCGCCCATGATGCGCCGCACCTGCTCGCCATTGTCGACTGGGAGCTGTCGACCGTCGGCCATCCCTTCGCCGACCTCGCCTATCAATGCATGCAATGGCGCTTGCCCAATGCCGGCAGCTTCCGCGGCCTCGACGGTGTCGACCGCACCACCTCGGGCATTCCGACGGAAGCCGACTATGTCGCGCTCTACGGCCGGCGCACCGGCATCGGCGCGATTCCGGACTGGTCGTTCCACCTCGCCTTCGCCTTCTTCCGCCTCGGAGCCATCCTGCAGGGCGTGCTGAAGCGCGCGCTGTCGGGCAATGCGTCGAACCCCGAGCGGGCCATGAAGGCGCGCAAGAACGTTCCAGTTCTCGCCCGCATGGCGCTGGACGTGATCGAAAAGGAAGCATGATGACCGACGCCAAGCGTTTCCAGGGCAAGATCGTCCTGATCACCGGCGCGGCGAGCGGTTTCGGCCGTCGCGCGGCGGAACGGTTTGCCGGCGAAGGAGCGAGCCTCGTGCTCGGCGATATCCAGGATCACGCGCTGGAGGAGACCGCCACGATGGCGCGCCGGGCCGGCGCCGAGGTGGTGACGCGCATCACCAATGTCACCAGCGCGAGCGCGGTCGATGCGCTCGTCCGCGCCGCGACGGAGACCTTCGGCCGGCTCGACATCGCGCTCAACAATGCCGGCGTCGCCCATGGCACGGTGAAGATCCAGGACACCGACGAAGCGCTGATGCGCAGGATGCTCGACGTCAATGTGATGGGCGTGTTCCACGGCCTGAAGGCGCAGATCCCGGTCATGGAGAAACAGGGCGCGGGCGTCATCCTGAACACCGCTTCGGTCGCCGGCGTCACCGGTGCGCCCCTGCTCGGCGCCTATGCGGCGGCCAAGCACGCGGTGATCGGCCTGACCAAGACGGCGGCCGCCGAGACCGCCCGCAAGGGTTTGCGCATCAACGCCATTTGTCCGGCCTTCGCCGAGACGCCGATGCTGACCGACTCGCTGGTTCAGAAGGACGCCTCGAAGGCCGAGACCATTGCCAAGCTGGTCCAGACCATGCCGATGCGCCGGCCGGGAACCGCGGACGAGATCGTCCAGGCCATGCTGTGGATCTGCTCGCCGGAAAACTCGTTCATGACCGGCCATGCCCTGGTCGTCGACGGCGGCCTGACGGCGATCTGAACCTTGCCGCTTCGGGCGCGCCGGCGCGCCCGAAGCCTGGCCGCAAATCTCACGCCGCCTGCCGCGAGACAGGCGCCGCGCCTGGCTGGCCGAGGGGCGCAGCCGGCCGGTCGCGCTTGTCCAGGCGCGCCGCGATCACGATCAGAACCAGGGCCAATGCTTCGCAGGCCGCGCCGGCAACCCCGAGCAGCGGCAACGAGCCATAGCTCAGCACCAGTGAACCCAGCGCCGCGCCGAGCGCGATGCCGAAATAGAGCGCCGAGGCATTCAGCGACAGCGTCACCATGGCCGCCTGGGGCGCGAGGCCGATGAGCCGCGCCGACTGGGCGGGATATCCGCCCCAGCCGACCGCGCCCCACACCGCGATCAGGACAAAGAAGAGCGATGCCGCGACCGGGCCGGCCGGGACGGTCATGGCGACGATCGTGGTGACGATGAAGATCGCGAAGAGGCCGGTGACCGCGAGCCGGACCGTGCGCATCGGACCGAAACGATCGGACAGTCCGCCGCCGAGCCCGTTGCCGATCGCGGCGCCGACGCCGAAGACGACCAGGGCAGCGCTCAGAGCGGGCCCGGTAATGCCGGCATGGGCCGCCAGGAACGGTGCGATATAGGTGTAGATGGTCATGGCGCCGGTGATCCAGACCAGCGTCGAGGCGAGCGCCAGCAGCACGCGCGGCTGGCGCGCCACCGCCAGGCGTTCGGCGAGCGTGCTGGAGCCGAGCGGCAGCTCTTTCGGCAGGCCGAAGGCGAGTCCGAGGAAACCGAGTACCGCGAGCGCCGCGACCATGACGAAAGACAGGCGCCAATTGCCGAGCGCCGCCACCAGCGTGCCGATCGGCACGCCGAGCGCGGTGGCGAGCGTCAGGCCACCGGTGACCACGGCGATGGCGCGGCCGCGCCGTTCCGGACCGACCAGGCTGATCGCCACCGCATTGGCGGCCGGCATGAACGTGCCGGCGGCCATGCCGATGGCGATCCGGGCGGCCATCAGCACCGGCAGGCTCGAGGTCGCGGCCGCAGCCAGGTTGCCGAGCGCGAAGACGGCGAGGGCGGCGAGCAGCAGCCGCTTGCGCGAGACCTGCGCCAGCAGCGAGGACAGGATCGGCGAACTGATCGCATAGGCGGCGGCAAAGGCGGTAACGAGATGGCCGCTGCGTTCGACCGTGGTGCCGAGATCGGTCGAAATGGCCGGCAGGATACCGGCGATCATGAAACCCTCGGTGCCGATGGCGAAGGCGCCAAGGGCAAGCCAGATGAGCTGGGGCATGTCGATTTCCTTAATTCAATAATTATTGAAATTACGAAGATAAAGAGGAATGTCAAACGAATTTCAATGATCGTTGAAGATTGCGGGCGCGCCGCCCGGGCGCTACATCTCGTGGATGATCAAGACCGTGCCTCACCCCGATATCGAAGCGATCGATGCCGCGACGGTGTTTGCCGCGCTCAGCGAACCGACCCGGCTCGCCATCTGCCTCAGCCTTGCCGACAACGAGGAGCTGGAGGCGCGCTGCGGCAGCTTCCAGGAGCTCGGCACGCCGTCGAACCTGACCTATCACTTCACCCGGCTGCGCGATGCCGGTATCACCCGCGTCCGGCTGCAGGGCACTTCGCGTTTCATCCGCCTGCGCCGGGACGATCTCGACCGGCGCTTTCCCGGCCTGCTCGACGCCGTCCTTGACGCCGCCCGCCGCAGCCGCGGCTCCCTGCCGGCGATCGACATGGATTGCGATGAGTGAATGGGCAGGGACAACTCAAAGGACGACCACGTTGCAAAATGGGCGCACTGAATAAACCCTCTCCCAAAGGGAGAGGGTGGCGCCGTCAGGCGCCGGGTGAGGGGTCGTCCATCTCCGGGTGAGCCGATATATTAGCCGTTCGGTGCCTCGACGCGCGTCATCGACCACTCAAGTTCTCCACGCTCACGCCCCTCACCCGGCAGCTGACGTCAGGCAGAAGCAATTGCTTCTGCCGATGCCACCCTCTCCCTTTGGGAGAGGGCTTATTCATCGGCGCCTTTCGCTCTACGCGGCGAGCGTCATCCCGCTCCTCCTCCCTAATTCCGCCATCAGCCCCGCGCAAAGCCGGGTGGCCAATCCGCGCCGGTTTTCCTATTCCTGGCGGCTTCGACGACATTCCGCACTCTCGGCCGGCCGGGCCTTCCTGGCGGCAATGCAGGCGTTTCCATCATGTCAGGACCCACATCCCCGGAGCCGAGCCGCCATGCCGGCCTGAGCTTCGCGCAATTCGTCGGGCTCATGGCCGCGCTGATGGCGACCAATGCGCTGGCCATCGATTCCATGCTGCCGGCACTGCCCGAGATCGGCGATGCCTTGGGAATCACCACGCCCAACGAGCGCCAGTGGATCGTCACCTCCTACCTGCTCGGCTTCGGCGCGGCCCAGATCGTCTACGGCACCCTGGCCGACCGGTTCGGGCGGCGGGTCGTGCTGCTGGTCGGGCTCGGCATCTATGTCGCCGCGAGCCTGATGGCGACACTGGCCGGCACGTTCGACACCATGATGGTCGCGCGGGTGCTGCAGGGCGTCGGCGCCGCCGGCACCCGCGTGCTCGCGGTCTCGATTGTGCGCGATTGCTATTCCGGTCGCCAGATGGCGCGGGTCATGTCACTCACCTTCATCGTCTTCCTGACCGTGCCGATCCTGGCACCCTCCATCGGCCAGGTGATCATCCTGTTCGGCGTCTGGCGCTGGATCTTTGCCGGCCTCGCCTTGTTCGGCATCGTCGTCCTGGCCTGGGCGGCCTGGCGCCTGCCCGAGACGCTGCATCCGGAAGACCGGGTCGCGATCGCGCTGAAGCCGATCGCCCATGCCTTTGCCGAGAGCCTGACCAACCGGCTCGCGGTGGGCTACATGCTGGCCATGACCTGCATCCTGGGCGGCCTGTTCGGCTTCATCAACGCGGCCCAGCAATTGTTCGTCGACGTCTTCGAGGCGCCGACCCTGTTTCCGCTGGTCTTCGCGGTCATCGCCGGCTTCATGGCGCTCGCCTCCTTTCTCAATTCGCGGATCGTCGGCCGGCTCGGCATGCGACGGGTGTCGCACGCGGCCCTGCTCGCCTTCATCACGCTGGCGGTGATCCATGCCGGCGTCGCCATGACCCGTCACGAGACGCTCTGGACCTTCGCCGCGCTGCAGGCCTGCACCATGTTCTGCTTCGGCCTGGTGGCCTCCAATTTCGGCGCCATGGCGATGGATCCGCTCGGCCATGTCGCCGGCACCGCCTCATCGGTTCAGGGCTTCGTCACCACGGTCGGCGGCGCGCTGCTCGGCTTTTTCATCGGCCAGCATTTCGACGGCACGGCGGTGCCCAACACGCTCGGCTTCGCCGTCTGCGGCCTCGCCGCCCTGGTCATGGTGCTGATCGCCGAGCGCGGTCGCCTGTTCAGGCCGCATCAGGCGCCGCCGGCCGCCTGACGGCCGCGCGCGTCGGCGGGACGCCGGGCGAGATCCGGCTGGGCGTTCAGCGCCCGCGCCAGCGCCGGCGGCCGCCCGCCTCACGTCTTCTGGCTCTTGGGCGCTTTCGGCCGCGCCCCGCCGGGGGCCTTCTTCGCCTTCTTGAGCTGATTGTGGTCGATCGCGGCGCGGACGAGGGTCTTGAGCGCCTGCTCGTCGATCGTGTCGGCTTCGCCCAGATCGATCGCACGCCAGACCTTGCCGTCGAGGCCGGCATTGAAGATCTTGTCGGGGTCGGCGAGGCTGGCGCCGTGCGAAAAGGTCAGCTTCACCTTGGTCTTGTGGGCGTTGCCGACGACGATGATCCCGTCGCGGGACCAGACCGGGCTGCCCATCCACTTCCATTCCTCGATGATGTCGGGGGCCGCCGCGAGGATGACCTTGCGGACCCTGGCAAGCGTCTCGCCGCGCCAGTCCGGGAGGCCCGCGATCAACTGGTCAATTCGTTCCGATGGGGTCATGGGGGTTCGGGCCTCGCATGGGCTGACGCCGTTTCAACGGCGCCTGGTCTGAATCGTTCCGGTCGCTTTCAGTCGATCCGGGCCAAGGTCTGTTCCAGCCCGGCGAAGAACTTCCGCCACCCGAATTGGGCGCCCTGATAGGCCTGCTGCTGATCCGGCCGGAAGCCCGACTGCTCCATGCGCAGATGGGTCCCCGTCTTGGTCGGAGTGAGCGTCCAGGTCACCACGCTCTCCAGGCCATAGGCCGCCCAGCTATAGGACAGCGTCCTGTTCGGCTCGATCGCCATGACCTGGCAATCGACGGCGCCCCAATCCGCCCGGAGATTGAAGCGGTGGTCGACCTCCGGCTTGAAATCGTTCTTCATCAGCCATTCCTCGATCAGGTGCGGCTGGGTGAGCGCGCGCCAGATCTTCTCCGGCGGAAAAGCGATGTCGCGTTCGACGATGACGGAACGTATTTCGGTCGCGGCAATGGTCATTGATCCATCCTTTTCAGCAGATCTTCGAGGTCGTCGAACCGGCTTTGCCAGAAACCCGCCATGCGGCTTGTCCAGTCGACCAATGGGGAAAGCGCGCCGAGCTGCGCGCTGTAATGGGTCTGGCGGCCTTCCGCCCGGTCGCGCACCAGCCCGGCCTGCTTGAGAACGCCGAGATGTTTCGAGACGGCGGGCTGCGAGACCCCGGCCTGCGCGGTCAGGGCCCCGACCGTCTGCTCCCCGTCGCGGCACAGTCGCTCGAAAATGGCCCGCCGGGTCGGGTCGGCAAGCGTTCTGAACAGCACATCGTGGGCGTTCGTCATCGGATCAATAACTCTCGGGTTATTGATTGTCGCATAACCGGAGAGCTATGCGTTAGTCAAGCGCGACGTTTACAGGGCGTCGATAGGCACAGAATTGGCAATCTGGAACGAGCGGGGCTCGAATTTGGCATAGCCGAAGGGTTATGCATCAAACGCCATCGCCATCGATCCCTGATGATCGTTGCTCCGTGGCGGTCCTAATTCATCACCCGCCGGGCATTGGGACTGTCGAGCGAGAAGGCCGGGATCTCGGCCTGGAAGCTCTCCTCCCGGTCGGTCACCATCACGTAATGGCCGACCATGATGCCGGTCGGTGTGTTGAGCGGGCAGCCGGAGGTATATTCGAAGGCGCCGCCGGGCTCGATCACCGGCTGCTCGCCGATCACGCCGGAACCGCGCACCTCCTGTACCTGGCCGGTCTCGTCGGTAATGTGCCAATAGCGCGTGCGCAATTGCACCCGATCCGCGGACAGATTGAGGATCTCGATCCGATAGGCCCAGAAATAGCGGTCATCCTCCGGCGACGACCGCTCCGGCACGTATTGGGGCGTGACCGTGATCTGGATGCCACGCGTGAGCGCGCGATACATGGGAGCCCTCGACAAAGGAGCGGGAGACCTCGTTCCCGGGCCGGGCGTCCCGCATGGGCCATTTGGCACGCGCGAGAGGTCCAGGCCGCGTCAAGTGTGCGGAGCAAAGCGGTGCTGTCAACGGCCAAGCTCAGGACAGGGCCGGCGCGCCGCCACCGGACCCGCCCGGAACGGTGCGATGGCATGGCGCCATTCCGGTTCAGGGTTCGAGCGGCGGGAACCGATGCCGGCCATCGGCGTCGAGCGGCAAGGACCTGGTCCATTTCACCGCGGCCATGTCGAGTGCGGCATAAAGGTGCGGGAAAAGCAGTCCGCCGCGCGACGGTTCCCATTTCAGCGCCGTCCCAAGCGCCTCGGCATCGATCGCCACGAGCACCAGGTCGGACTCGCCGGCAAAGTGTCTGGCCGCCGTTTCGGCCACCTGCGCGGCGGTGGAGAAATGGATATAGCCGTCCTTCAGGTCGACCGGTGCACCGGTGAAACGGCCGGCGACGCAGGCCTCGTCCCAGGCGGCACGGTGCGCGATCTTGTAGATGGTCGTGGTCATCGTCCGGGCTCCCCTGTCGCGGCTGACCGTGCTCATGGCGCGCCCGGCGGCCAAGAGCAAGGGCCGGTGGCAAGGGTCGGTGGCAAGAGCCGAATATCGCCGGGCTCCATTGACGGGCGGCAGGCGAACAGTCCTATTGACGGACGGTCTTCCTTCGGGGCGTTGATTTTCGTCTCGCCGGGCCAGGCGCGTGAGTGGGAGAGGCAAATGTTCTCGCATGCCGAGATCTGGGCTGCGATCGACAAGCTGGCGGAGAGCCATGGGCTCAGCCCGTCCGGGCTGGCCAAGCGGGCCGGGCTCGACGCGACCACGTTCAACAAGTCGAAGCGGGTGATGAGCGACGGCCGGGAGCGCTGGCCGTCCACCGAATCGGTCGCCAAGGTGCTGAATGCGACCAATACGCTGTTCGGCGACTTCGTCGCGCTGGTCGGCAGATCCGGCTCGCGGGCCAGGGTGCTGCCGATCCTCGGCCTGGCCCAGGCGGGTGCCGGCGGCTTTTTCGACGCCAACGGCTTTCCCTCGGGCCAGGGCTGGGACGAGGTCAGTTTCCCGGATCTCGGCGAAGACACCGTCTTCGCGCTGGAGATCCAGGGCGATTCCATGCTGCCGGCCTATCGCGACGGCGACCGCATCGTGGTCTCGCCCTCGGCGCCGGTCCGGCGCGGCGACCGGGTCGTGGTGCAGACCCGCGAAGGCGAGATCATGGCCAAGGAGCTGAAGCGCCAGACCAACAAGACGGTCGAGCTCGCCTCGCTGAACCCCGACCATGCCGACCGCGTCTTCGCAGTCGGCGAGATTGCCTGGATGGCCCGCATCATGTGGGTCAGCCAGTAGGGCCGGAGCTCAGGCCTCGGCCTTCAGGAACTCGCCGGCCAGCGCCTTGGCGATCAGGGCGCGGGTTTCGGCGAGGCCATAGAGCACCGCGAAGGAACCGAAGCGCGGGCCGCGCTCCTGGCCGAGCAGCACCTTGTAGATGGTGGCGAACCATTCCGACGACACACCCGGCTTTTCCGGCGTGGCGCCCTTGGCCTTCAGGTCCTGGTAGCGTGGAATGGCGCGGCCGACGTCATAGGCCGTGGCCTGGACATCCTCGGCGCTGACATCGGCGGGCAAGGCGGCGAGCGCCGCCGAGAGCGCCCGAAGCGCCTGGCGTTCGACATCGTCGGCGGCCTTGTAAACCTTGGTCGGCTTCACGAAATCGTGGAAATAGCGCACCGCGTAGCCGGCGAGCTCGTCGAGCTTGGGATTCTTCTCCGGGCTCGCATCCAGCGCGTAGCGGCGAATGAAGCCCCATAGCACCTGCGGCTCGTGGGCATTCGACACCGAGACCAGGTTCATCAGCATCGAGAACGAGATCGGCACGTCGACCTTGGGCGGATTGCCCGAATGGATGTGCCAGGCCGGGTTCAAAAGCCGCGTCTTGTCGTCCTGCGCCGGGTACTTCTCGACGAAGGTCAGATAGTCGTCGGCATTGCGCGGGATGACGTCGAAGAACAGCCGCTTGGCGCTCTTCGGCTGCTGGTACATGAACAGCGACAGGCTCTCGGGCGAGGCATAGGCCAGCCAGTCCTCGATGGTCAGGCCATTGCCCTTGGACTTGGAGATCTTCTGGCCGTTCTCGTCGAGGAACAGTTCGTAATTGAACCCCTCCGGCGGCGTGCCGCCGAGCGCCCGGCAGATCTTGCTCGATTGGGTGACCGAGTCGATCAGGTCCTTGCCGGCCATTTCATAGTCGATGCCGAGCGCGGTCCAGCGCATCGCCCAGTCCGGCTTCCATTGCAGCTTGGCATGGCCGCCGGTCACCGGCGTCTCGTAGCGCGTGCCGGAGACCGGATCGCGCCAGACGATGGTGCCCTTGTCGACATGGCGCTCCTCGATCGGCACCTGCATCACCACACCCGATTCCGGATGGATCGGCAGGAACGGCGAATAGGTGGCGCGGCGCTCCTCGCCGAGCGTCGGCAGCATGATCGCCTGGATGGCGTCGAAGCGCTCCAGTGCGGTCATCAGCGTCTGGTCGAAGGCGCCGGAGCGATACATCTCAGTCGACGAGACGAATTCGTAATCGAAGCCGAACTGGTCGAGAAAGCCCATCAGGCGGGCATTGTTGTGCTCGCCGAACGAAGCATGGGTGCCGAAGGGATCCGGCACTGCGGTCAGCGACCGGCCGAGATGCTGGGTCAGCAACTGCTTGTTCGGCACATTGTCCGGGACCTTGCGCAACCCGTCGAGATCGTCGGAAAAGGCGATCAGCCGGGTCGGCACCTTGTCCTCGGTCAGGACGCGGAAGGCGGTACGCACCATGGTGGTGCGCGCCACTTCGCCGAAAGTGCCGATATGCGGCAGGCCCGAGGGGCCGTAGCCGGTCTCGAATATGACCGGGCCGGCCTTCGGCGCCTTGGCGAGCCGGGCGACGAGTTTCTTCGCTTCCTCGAACGGCCAGGCGGTCGAGACCTTAGCGGCCTCCAGCAAAGCGGGCGTCAGCGTCAGCGCGGCGGCGGGCATGGGCGGGTTCCGGACGGATCGGGCGGGACAAGGGTGCGATGCAATAGGGCGAGGCGGCGGGGGCGTCAATGAAAGCGAGGCTTTGACCGATTTCTATCCGTGCACGGACGCATCACAAATTGGCGCTTTCAAAGCGTCGCGGCCGCCGGAATAGTCCGCCGGACCTCCGCTTCAGACAGGAAGGCTTCCGCGTGCCGGCTTATACGATGTACCAGGTCGATGCCTTCGCCAGCCGGGTGTTCGGCGGCAATCCGGCGGCCGTGCTCATCCTCGACGACTGGCTGGCGGGGGACACCATGCAGGCGATCGCCGAGGAGAACAACCTGGCCGAGACCGCCTTTGCGCGGCCCAATGCCGGCGGCTGGGATCTGCGCTGGTTCACCCCGACCACCGAGGTGAATTTCTGCGGCCATGCGACGCTTGCCACCGCGCATGTCCTGGCGGCCGAATTGAAGATGTCGGGCGATTTCGTCTTTGCCACCAGGGTCGGCGAATTGCGCGTCATGCGCCGCGACGGAGCCTATGTGCTCGACCTGCCTTGCCTGCCGCCGGAGCCGATCGGCGACGAGCCGCCGGCGCTTGCCGCGATTTTCGGCGACCGGCGCCGCGCGACCTTCCGCAATTTCGAGAACCTGTTCGTCGAACTCGCCGACGAGGCCGCCCTGCGCGCCTTCGTCCCCGACCTGATGACCATCGCGACGCTGGTCCCGCCCGGCCTGGTGGTCACGGCCAAAGGCGATAGCCACGATTTCGTCTCGCGTTATTTCGCGCCGGCCGAGGGCATCCCCGAGGATCCGGTGACCGGCTCGATCCATGCGACCCTGGTGCCCTATTGGGCCGGCAAGCTCGGTAAGGTCAGGTTTTCGGCCCTGCAATGCTCGAAGCGCGGCGGTCATCTCTTGTGCGAATTGGCCGGCGACCGGGTGCTGTTGACCGGTCAGGCGACGACCTTCATGACCGCGACGATCCATGTGCCGGACTGACCGGAAGGCCAGGAGGCCGTCGGGGCCGCGACGCTTCGGTTGGCGCCGAAACGTCGGCTGAGCCGGATCCGGCATTGTCGGCCATCGTGATCAGGGGATTTCAGATGACCGCTCAGGCTGTTCGGGCTCCATTTTTCGGCTGGCGCGTGGTCGGAGGCGCCTTCGTCCTGGCCATTTTCGGCTGGGGCCTCGGCTTTTACGGGCCGCCGGTCTTCCTGCATGCGGTGCGCGAGGCGCGCGGCTGGCCGCTGACCCTGGTTTCGATCGCCGTCACCGCGCATTTCCTCGTCGGCGCGCTGGTGGTCGCCAATCTGCCGGCGCTCTATCGGCGCTTCGGCGTGCCGCTGGTGACCAAGGCCGGGGCACTGTCCCTGGCCGCGGGCATCCTGGGCTGGGCACTCGCCGCCGAACCCTGGCAACTGATGGTCGCGACCGCCTTCAGCGGCGCCGGCTGGGTGGCGATGGGAGCTGCCGCGGTCAATGCCATCGTCTCGCCCTGGTTCATGCGCGACCGGCCGGCCGCGCTCTCCATGGCCTATAACGGCGCGAGCATTGGCGGCGTGCTGTTCTCGCCGCTCTGGGTCGTCGCCATTTCGAGCCTCGGCTTTCCGATGGCCGCGGCGTTGATCGGCCTCGTCACGGTGGCGGTGATGTGGGTGCTCGCCGACCTCCTGTTCCGCCAGACCCCGGAGAGCCTGGGGGTCGCGCCGGACGGTGACGCCGTTGGCGCCGCGCGTGCCGCGATGACCTCGCCCCATGCCCGGCCGCTCGCCGGATCGGCGTTGTGGCGCGACCGCGGCTTCATCACCTTGTCGGCCGGCATGGCGCTTGGCCTGTTCGCTCAGATCGGCCTCATCGCCCACCTGTTCTCGCTGCTGGTGCCGGCGCTCGGCGCGCAATATGCCGGCCTCACCATGGGCTTCGCCACCATCTGCGCCATTGCCGGGCGCACGCTGGTCGGCTGGCTGATGCCGGCCAATGCCGACCGGCGGCTGGTCGGCTGCCTCGCCTATGCCGTGCAGATCGCCGGCTCCCTGGTGTTCATCCTGGCCGGCGGCGAGAACGTCGTGCTGCTGCTGCTCGGCGTGGCGCTGTTCGGTTCGGGCATCGGCAATGCCACCTCGCTGCCGCCGCTGATCGCCCAGGTCGAATTCACCCGGGAGGATGTGCCGCGCGTGGTCGCCCTGATCGTGGCGATCGCACAGGCGACCTATGCCTTCGCACCGGCGGCCTTCGGCCTGGTCCGTGACCTCACGCAGGCCGCGCCGGGGGTTGCCCCGCTGTTCTTCGCGGCGGCCGCCGTCGTGCAGGGGCTGGCGATTGTGGCCTTCCTGGTCGGCCGGCGGCGCCGGGGCGAGCCGGCCGGATCGCCGTGAGCAAGATTTTCCAAGTGCGGCGAGAGACGCCGGTGCTATGATCGGAACCGTCATGACAGGGCCTGGCTACACGCTGTTCGAGACCGCCATCGGCATCTGCGCTATCGCCTGGGGCGAGCGCGGGGTTATTGGCGCGCAGCTGCCCGAGGGCGATGCCGCGCGGTCGCGCGCCAGGCTTGCCCGGCGCTTTCCCGAAGCCTGTGAAATGCCGCCGCCGGCCATCATCGGCCAGGCGATCGACGAAATCGTCGCGCTGATCGCCGGCGAGCCGCGCGACCTCCACTCCATCCGGCTCGACATGGCCGGCGTGCCGGATTTCCACCAGAAGGTCTACCAGGTGGCGCGCGCCATCCTGCCCGGCGAAACCCTGACCTATGGCGAGGTCGCCAAGCGTATCGGCGAGCCCGGCGCCTCCCAGGCGGTCGGCCAGGCGTTGGGCAAGAACCCGTTCCCGATCATCATTCCCTGCCACCGCGTGCTGGCGGCCGGCGGCAAAACCGGCGGCTTCTCGGCCAATGGCGGCGTCGAGACCAAGTTCCGCCTGCTCACCATCGAGCGTGCGCGTACCAGTGCCGAGCCGACCCTGTTCGACGGCGACAGCGCTTTCGGTTTCGCCGCGCCGCCGCGCGTGAAATCGCGGAGCGGTTGACCATGGCGGCGGTCACGCTCTGCGATTGCGCGTCGATGGTCGTGATGGACTATCGCTGCACCGCCGGGCCCGACGACAAGCCCTTCACCGAACAGCATGACCGCTTCTCGCTGTCCTATGTCCGGCGCGGCAGTTTCGGCGTCGCCAGCCGCGGCCGCTCCTTCGAGCTGGTGGCCGGCTCCATCCTCGTCGGCCATCGCGGCGACGATTATGTCTGCAGCCACGATCACCATGTCTGCGGCGACGAATGCCTGTCGTTCCAGCTGTCCGCCGAGCTGGCCGATGCCGTCGGGCCCAGGGCCGAGCTCTGGCGTGTCGGCGCCATGCCGCCGCTGCCCGAACTCACGGTGCTCGGTGAACTCGGCCAGGCCGCGGCCGACGGCCGGAGCGATGTCGGGCTGGACGAGATCGGACACCTGCTCGCCGCCCGTTTCATCGATGTCGCCTCGGGGCGCAAGGCCAGGCCCGCGGCGGCCGTGGAGCGCGATCGCCGCCGGGCGGTCGAGGCCGCCTTCTGGATCGATGCCTATTCCCATCGCCCCATCGGGCTCGAGGACGCGGCCCGCCAGGCCGGCCTCAGTCCGTTTCATTTCCTCCGGCTGTTCACGCGGATATTGGGCGTGACGCCGCATCAATATCTCGTCCAGTCGCGGCTGCGCCATGCCGCGCGGCTTCTGGCCGATGACGAGATGGCGATCACCGATATCGCCTATGACGTGGGTTTCGGCGACCTGTCCAATTTCGTCCGCAGCTTCCATCGCGCCGCCGGCGTCTCGCCGCGCGGTTTCCGCAAGGCGGCAAAGGGCGACCGCAAGATATTCCAAGAACGCCTGAATGCCCTGGCGCTAGCCTGACCTCCTCTTCAGCGGAGGTCACCGCGGGGCGCCTGCGCCCCGGCCTGGCCTCTCACAACAGGAGGTCACCATGTCCATGTACGATCATTTCGGCCTGCGCGTTCGCGATATGGATGCGAGCGTGCGCTTCTACGACGCCGTTCTGACGCCGCTCGGCCACGTGCTCGGGCCGCGCGAGGAAAGTTATGCCGGTTTCGGCCCGGCCGATGCCCCCGCCTTCTGGCTGCATCCGGAGAAGAACCGCACCGGTTCCGGTTGCCATGTCGCCTTCCGGGCGCCGAGCCGCGCCTCGGTCGACAATTTCCATGCGGCCGGCCTGAAGGCCGGGGCCAGGGATAATGGCGCGCCCGGCATCCGCGCCGATTACAGCCCGACTTATTACGCGGCCTTCCTGATCGACCCCGACGGCAACAATGTCGAAGCGGTCTGCACCAAGTAGGGAAGAGGACAAAACATAATAAATTGCAGATGGTTATTAAATCAGAACAACGCAATCTGAGGGCTCGACGTCACCCCCGGCGAGCGAAGCGAGGGAAGGGGGTCCAGGAGTCGACAGGCTGCGCGATCAGAGCATGCGTCAGCGGGATCTCGCAGCGTCGAGGAAATCAGCTCTGCAACTCCTGGACCCCCTTCCCTCGCTTCGCTCGCCGGGGGTGACGTAGAGAATACCGATAGCCGGACGGTCTATTGCCGCTGCGCTCGCTCCTGCCCCGCGAGCCGTCGGGATGTCGTAGGCCAAAACAAGGAGATCGCGCCATGGCGTCGATCCGCAAGGATATCCTGATCGAAGCCCGTCCGGACCATGTCTGGGCGGCGGTGCGCGACTATGGCCAGGTCCATACGCGGCTGGTGCCGGGTTATGTCACCGATACCAGGCTCGAAGGCGACCTCAGGATCGTCACGTTCGCCAGCGGCATGGTGCTGCGCGAACTGATCGTCGATGTCGACGATCAGGCGTGCCGCCTCGTCTGGGCGGCGATCGAGGGGCGGGCGACCCATCACAATGGGTCATTGCAGGTCTTCGCCGAGGGAGAGCGCGCCTGCCGGCTGGTCTGGATCACCGACATCCTGCCGCATGATCTGGCGCCGCCGATCGGCGCCATCATGGCCGAGGGCATGGCGATCATGAAACGGACGCTGGAAAAGAGCGGCCGGCAGGCCGCCTGACCCCTCAGTTGAACCAGATCGCGTAGGTCAGGAACTGGCCGGAAAACACGCGCTGCCACTGCCCCCAGCTCTGCCTGGAGATCTGCGGGCCGTCCTTCAGATAGGGCAGGGCAGCGTGGCCCGTGCCCCAGAGCACGAGGTCGAAAGGCCGCGGCTGTTCGAAAAAGGCCTTCAGGTCGATGCCGTGCTGGTAGCGCCAGTGCGGCACCAGCAGCTTGCCGTCCAGCACCGCCTCGAATTCGTTGAGCGCCGCATGCCAGCCGTCGAGCCGCTCCTTGGTCACCTCCAGGCCTGGGAAGGCCGTGCTGTGCTGGCCGGGCCCCGGCAGCCATTCATGGTCGTCGTCGGTCTCCGCCAGCACTTCCTTCCAGGTTTGCCGGCTGAGGGCGATGACGGCCTTCAGGTGTTCGCGCGCCTTGACGAGCCGCTCCGGCTCGGCGAGCGGCCAGCGAATGAGATGGATGAGCGCGACCAGATCGGCCATCTGGCCGGCATCGCCACCGATGATCGGATCGCGCTGGGGCTCGGTCGCGGCCCGCTGACCTGAGGGATCGGCCGCGCCCTGGAAGAACAGGTGAGCCGCGCCGTCATAGGTTTCGTGCCAGTCATAGGCGAGGGCGAATTCGAGGAAGCTGGACAGGAGCCGCGAATAGCCGCGCAGCCAGGTCATGTCGGCGCGGTCGAAGCCGACATCCCAGGGCGGGCTGTCCGGCTCGCTGCGCGCCCGGCCGATCGTCGCGACCCGGGCGATGATCCGCCCGAGCGCTTCGTCGGGACCTGCCTTGCTGTCGCCCCTGAAGTCGAGCCTGACCGTGTTGAGATCGATCTCCAGATGGACCGGCCCGGCGGGCAGGCGGGCGAGCACCGCCTCGGCTTCGGTCAGGTCGGCGAGAAAGCGGACATAGATCGCCCGGAGCTTGTCATAGCTGAGCGGTTCCGGATGGGGATTTTCCGGCACGGGCAACCGCAGGATCGGCATGCTGCCGCTGCGCGGCGGCCTGAGGCCGTGACGATACAGCCCCTGGCCGAGCGTTTCGACGGCGCGGGCGAATTTGATCATGCCGAGCGCGGCGACGGTCTGGGAATTCTGCGGCGCGCCCGTCAGTTCGGCTTCGCCCTGGGCGAACGTCCCGGCGCCGGCATGCCGCCGGACGATGTCGGCGGCATCCGCGCCCTGCGCCCGCGCATCGGTTTCCAGCGCCCCGCAGGCGACCAGCGCCAGCAGCGCGGCGAACAGGGTCTTGATCATGACATCGCTCCTCGATCGGCGCGGACCAAGCCCGATCTCTGTGGCGGAACCGTGGACCGTTCGCCATGAGCAATGGGGCCGAAGTCGTGGATGGCCGGGACAAGCCCGGCCAGGACGAGGGTTGCCCCGTGGAGACGGACGCTGAGTGCGCGCCGTGGCCTTGCACAATGTGAGGCGAAAAACATCGTCTTGCCCGGGCTTGTCCCTGAGATCCACGGCTTGTCTGGGCGAAAATCAACCGGTCATGATGCGCTGTGCAGCGACCTAATAGATCCCGACCGGGAAGGCTTTCAGGTAGAGGTCGGTATAGACGCCCTTTTCCCACAGGCGCTGCAGCGCGTGGTTGATGGCCAGCCTGAGCGGGTCGTTGCCGCGGCGCATGACGATGGCGAGGCCTTCGCCGAAATAGCGGTTCTCGGTATAGGCTTGGCCGAGGAAGCGGCAGCAATTGGCGGAGGCCTGGCCGTTCAGCCAGAAGGCATGGCTGACGCCATCGCCGAACAGCACGTCGACCTCCCGGCCGCTCAGCGCCTTGCGCGCCTCGGCCAGTGTCGCGTAACGACGGATCGCCGAACCGCGGAAGAAGGCCTGGATATAGGCCTCGTGCGCCGTGCCGGTGACGACCGCGATGGAGCGTCCGGCAAGCCCCTCGGGTGTCGCTTCCGTCAGCGTCGTGTCCTTCTGCATGACGAAGCGGGCCGGGGTTTCGAGATAGCGGTCCGACACCTCGTAGCGCCGGCGGATATCGGGCGTGATCGCCTGGGCCGCGATGATGGCATCGCCATTGTTGCGGTCGAGGCTTTCCAGCAGCGTGTCCCAGCGCCGCACCTGGACGGTGCAGGGCACGCGCAGCTCCTCGCAGAGCGCGCGGGCGAGATCGATGTTGAAGCCGACCGGCTGGCCGTCGGGCCCGGCGAAATTGAACGGCGGATAGTCGTCCTCGGTGAGAAAGCGGATCTGCGGCACGCGTGTCATGTCGACCCGCTCGCTGCGCCGGCGCGGATCCCAATAGTTCGGAATGACCACCTGCGGCGCGGTATCGGCCGGGCGTGGCGCCGGAACCGGGGCCTGCTGCGCGCGGGCCGCCGCGACGACGGCAAGCGTCGTGGTCATCGCGAGGGCAAGAATGGCGTTGAGCGTCATGGCGCGGCTCGGATCTGGTGTGGCCGGCGGATCGACCTCCGTCCTTATAGCCTAGTCGTGGCCGGCGGGGAGCCTTGTCCGGACGATCGGTGATGGTGGCCGAATTGCCGGTTGCTTTCGCCACGTCGCGGGGTAACAAAAGCCGGCCCGACACGGCGCTTCCCGGCGCCGGCGGGACATCCGCCGGCCCTTGCGCGGCGCTCGAAAAGAATTTCTGCCACAAGGGCTTGTGCCCTGATGATCCGGGGAGAGGGTGGATGACCGAGACCGCCAAGCCTGTTGTCGTCGTCGAGGATCTGGCGCCGCATGTGGCGCTGGTCAGGATCGACCGCCCCGAGGCCCGCAACGCGCTGAACGCCGAAACCCGCGCGGCCCTGGTCGAGGCCTTCCTGCGGCTCGGCGCCGATCCAGACGTGCGCGTCGTGGTGCTGACCGGCAGCGGCAAGGCCTTCGTCGCCGGTGCCGACATCAAGGACATGGCCAGCCGCACGCCGCCCGACATGATGGCGCGCCGGACCCATTTGCAATGGCAGGTGATCGCCCAGTTCCCGAAGCCGCTGATCGCCGCGGTCAACGGCTTCGCGCTCGGCGGCGGCTGCGAACTCGCCATGCATGCCGATATCATCATCGCCGCGGAGAGCGCGAAATTCGGCCAGCCGGAAATCAAGATCGGCATCATGCCCGGCGCCGGCGGCACCCAGCGGCTGATCCGCGCGGTCGGCAAGTTCAAGGCGATGAAACTCATGCTCACCGGCGCGATCATCGATGCGCGCGAGGCCGACCGTATCGGCCTGGTCACCGAGGTGGTGCCGGATGCCGAGCTGATGGAGCGCGCCAGGGCGCTGGCCGTCGAGATCGCCGGCCTGCCGCCGGTGGCGCTCGCCGAGATCAAGGAAGTGGCGCTGACCGGCGAGGACCTGCCTCTGGCCGCCGCCCTGGCGCTGGAGCGCAAGGCCTTTCAGCTGCTGTTTTCGACCGAGGACCAGAAGGAGGGCATGGGTGCCTTCCTCGACAAGCGCTCGCCTGACTTCAAGGGACGATAAGTGATGCCGCAGTTTTCAAAAGTCGGAGTTGTCGGTGTCGGCGCCATGGGCGGCGGCATCGTCCAGATGGCGGCACAGGCCGGTGCCGACGTGGTGCTGTTCGATGCTCGTCCCGGCGGCGCCCAGGCGGCGGTCGACCGGCTCGGCACGACCTGGGACGGGCTCGCCGCCAAGGGCCGCATGACCGCGGAGGCCGTCGCCGCTGCCAAGGCGCGGCTGACGCCGGCGGCATCCCTCGCCGATCTCGCCGGCTGCGATCTGGTGATCGAGGCGATCGTCGAGGATCTGGAGGTCAAGCGGCAGACTTTCGTCGCGCTCGAGGCGGTGGTCGGCCCGGATTGCGTGCTCGCCTCCAACACCTCGTCGCTGTCGGTGACCGCCATCGCCGCGGCCTGCGCCAGGCCCGAGCGGGTCGCCGGCTATCACTTCTTCAATCCGGTGCCGCTGATGAAGGTCGTCGAGGTGATCGACGGCGCGCGCACCGCGCCCGGCATTTCCGGGCGGCTCGCGGCCTTCGCCCGCGATTATGGCCACCGGCCGATCACCTGCATCGATTCGCCCGGCTTCGTGGTCAATCATGCCGGCCGCGGCTTCGGCACCGAAGCCTTGCAGATCGTCGTCGCCGAAGGTGCTGCAAGCTATGCCGATGTCGACCGCGCCCTGCGCGACCAGGCCGGTTTCCGGCTCGGGCCGTTCGAGCTCCTCGACCTGACCGCGCTCGACGTGTCCCAGCCGGTCGGCGAAAGCATGTACCGGCAGTTCTACGGCGAGCCGCGGTTCCGGCCGTCCTGGCTCCTGAAGCAGCGCCTGGATGCTGGCCTGCTCGGCCGCAAGGCCGGCCGGGGCTTTTACGCCCACGGCCCGGAGGGCCAGGAAAAACTGCCGGAACAGCCCGTGCCGAAGGCCGATCCGCGGCCGGTCTGGGTGGCGGCGGTGGAGCCGGCCTGGCGCGACGAGATCGTCGCCATCGTCAAGGCCGCCGGCTGGCCGGTGGTGAGCGGCCCGCAGCCGCCGGACGATGCGCTGATCGTGGTCGCCCCCCTCGGCCACGACGCGACGGCGGCCGCCGAGGGGCTGCAGGTGCCGGCGAACCGGCTCGTCGCCATCGACGCTCTGTTCGGGCTCGGCAAGCGCCGGGTGATCATGGCGCCTCCCGGCGCCGATCCGGCCTTCGTCGAGGCGGCCCATGCCCTGTTCGCCGCCGACGGCACGCCGGTCACCCGCATTCACGACAGTGCAGGCTTCATCGCCCAGCGGGTGGTGGCGACCATCGTCAATATCGCCAGCGACATGGCGCAGCAGCGCATCGCCTCGCCGGCCGATATCGATGACGCCGTGCGTCTCGGCCTCGGCTACCCGCAAGGGCCGCTGGCCTTCGGCGACGCCATTGGCGCCGACCGCATCGCCGCCATCCTCGCCGCTCTCGGCAATCTCTCCGGTGATCCGCGCTACCGGCCGAGCCCGTGGCTGCGCCGCCGGGCGAGCCTCGGTCTCAAGCTGACCACCGCGGAGGCGTGACGATGGTGGAAGCGCCCTTGTCCGGATTGCCCGAGACCGCCCGCCAGATCAGCGACTTTCAGAAGCTGATCGGCTGGAAGGTCAAGGTCTGGGAGGAGGGCTATGCCGTGATCACCTGCGAGATCCGGCAGGACTTCATGAACCGCAGCGGCATCCTGCATGGCGGCCTGATCGCCACTTTGCTGGATTCGGTCGCCGGCCACGCCGCCTTCGGCGCGCCGCCGGCCGACCCTGCCGAACCGCGGCTCGGCGGGGTGACGCTGTCCTTCACCATCAATTATCTCGGCACCGCCAGCGAAGGCGAGCTGACGGTGACCGGCCGGCGCACCGGCGGCGGCAAGAGCATCGTTTTCGCCCGCGCCGATGTGGTCGACGCGGCCGGCCGGCTGATCGCCGAGGCGACCGGCACCTTCAAGCGGCGGCTGCCCAAGGCCTGAGGCGGCCATTCCGCCGCCCCGTCGCGGTCACTCGGCCGGGTCGAACTCGGCCGGCGCGAATTTGTAGCTGGTCGAGCAATATTCGCACGTCACGGTGATCGCGCCATGCTCGACCATGTCTTGGCGTTCCTGCGGCGTGAAGCTGCGCACGATGTTCTCGATCTTGTCGCGCGAGCAGGTGCAGTGGTCCGACACGCCCTGGGCGTCGAAGACCCGCACGCCCCGTTCGTGGAACAGTCGATAGAGCAGCCGCTCCGGCGACAGGGTCCGGTCGACCAGTTCGTCGTCGCCGATCGTGTCGGTCAGCGCGCGGGCCTCGGCCCAGGCTTCGTCCGGCTCGGGCAAGGCGGTGCCCTCCGGAGCGTCGCCCGGCGCCAGGTCGCGCGTCGTGGTACCGCCGGCTTTCGGTACGTGCTGGACCAGCATGCCGCCGGCACGCCAGGCTCGGCTCGGGCCGTTCTCGCCCGGCACCAGCTCTTCGGCCGCCGCCAGCCGCACCCGGGTTTCGATCTGTTCCGACTGGCGGAAATATTGGTCGGCGGCCTGCTCCAGGCCCTGGCCGTCGAGCGAGACGATGCCCTGGTAGCGCTGCATTTCGATGCCCTGGTCGATGGTCATGACCAGTTGGCCGGTGCCGAGCAGGCTCGCCGGATCGGCGCGGCCGGCGGCAGCCGCCTCGGCCACCTTGTCGGCGTCGAAACGGGCGAGCGCCCTGACCTTGTCGGGCGTGGTGACGTCGACCACCACCATGCGGACCGGACCGTCGGTCTGCGTCTGCAGGATCAGGCGGCCGTCGAATTTGAGGCCGGAGCCGAGCAGCACGGTGAGCGCGGTGGCTTCGGCGAGCAGGCGCGACACCTCCGGCGGATAGCCGTGGCGGTCGATGATGGTGGTCGCGGCCGGGCCGAGCCGCGCGACGCGGCCGCGCAGGTCGAGCTCGTCGACATGGAAGGGCACAACGATATCGTCGGCGCCGTGGGTGAGGTCGGGGATCATGGACATGAGGCGCTATATGGCGGCAGCCGCCACGGATTGCGAGAGGCTTTGACACGAGCCGCGCGCATGGCTCGCAGCTGATTCGCGGCAGGCCGCGAACTGGTGCCCGGACGTCCCCGGCGGGCTTGCCGCGGGCCCGCCACAATCACGTTCCCGTGAGACCGGGCTACATTAGAAGAATTCAGTCGGCTCGCGGGTTTGCAGGCGATAAAAAGTCGTGTCCGGACGGTCACAGTGATGGCGGAAAAGTGGCCTTCCCTGTCGCGGGAGGGCCTGCACCCCGTTGCAATGCAACCAAGCTTGCCGCTTTCATACCTCCAGCGGTGTTTCCCAAAACTGGCCTAGCCGGGCCGGCTCCGCCCGTTTCGCTGTTTCAACAGGTCAAGGTGCCTCCATGCGGCGCATTCTGCCAATCCTCGCCACCACAGTGACGCTGCTGCTGACGGCGTCCGCCGCGCAGGCGCAGTTCCTGTTCTTCGGAAATCAGAACTCCCAGCAGGTGATGATCGACCCGGCCACCGGCCAGCCGATGCGCCAGATGCCGCGCACAGACGGCGGTCCGCGCGTCGGCGCGAGCGCGATCCCGCGCGAAACGGTGGCCTATTCGGGCGGCCATGCGCCGGGCACGATCGTCATTTCCACCCAGGAGCGCCGGCTTTATCTGGTTCAGGCCGGCGGCACGGCCCTGCGTTATGGCGTCGGTGTCGGCCGCCCCGGCTTCTCCTGGGCCGGCGTCAAGACCATCAGCCGCAAGGCGGAATGGCCGGATTGGCGTCCGCCGGCGCAGATGCTGCGCCGCCGCCCCGACCTGCCGCGCTTCATGGCCGGCGGCCCGCAGAACCCGCTCGGCGCCCGCGCCATGTATCTCGGCTCGTCGCTCTACCGCATCCATGGCTCCAACGAGCCGCATACCATCGGCACCGCCGTCTCGTCGGGCTGCTTCCGCATGACCAATGAGGACGTGATGGACCTCTATGCCCGCGTTCGGGTCGGCACCCGGGTCGTCGTCACCCGCTGAGCCTGGCCGCGATCAACCTGTTGAGGCAAGGGCCGGCGGCAGCGCCGGCCTTTGCTTTTTGAGCCCTGGCGGTCGCGCATTTGATTCCCGCGCCAAAAGTCCCATTTTGGGGGCTGACCGAATCGGAAGCTTCAAGTCCCATGGCCGACCCCGTGACCAACCGCCAGCCGAGCCTTGCCGAACGGGCGATGGCCGCACGCGCGGACACGGCCGCGGTCGGCTATCTCGCCAATCTCAATCCCGAGCAGCGGGCCGCCGTCGAGACGATCGATGGCCCGGTGCTGGTGCTGGCCGGCGCCGGCACTGGCAAGACCCGCGTTTTGACCACCCGTATTGCCCATATCCTGGCGAGCCGGCGGGCCTTTCCCGGCGAGATCCTGGCGGTGACCTTCACCAACAAGGCCGCGCGCGAGATGAAGGAGCGCATCGGTCACCTGGTCGGCGAGGCGGTCGAGGGCATGCCCTGGCTCGGCACCTTCCACGCCACCGGCGTCAAGATGCTGCGCCGCCATGCCGAGCTGGTCGGGCTGAAGCCGGGTTTCAGCATTCTCGACACCGACGACCAGATCCGCCTGCTCCGGCAGTTGATCCAGGCCGAAAATATCGACGAAAAGCGCTGGCCCGCCCGGGTCCTCGCCGGCGCCATCGACGGCTGGAAGAACCGGGCGCTGACCCCCGACAAGGTGCCGGCGGGCGAAGGCAGCGCCTATGCCAATGGCCTCGGGGTCAAGCTCTACAAGGATTACCAGGATCGGCTGAAGGTGCTGAACGCCGTCGATTTCGGCGACCTTCTGCTGGAGACGATCCGCCTGTTCCGTGAAAATGCCGACGTGCTGGCGCTCTACCAGCAGCGGTTCAAATTCATCCTGGTCGACGAATACCAGGACACCAATGTCGCCCAATATCTGTGGCTGCGCCTGCTGGCCCAGCGCCAGGAGGGCCGGGCGCAGAACATTTGCTGCGTCGGCGACGACGACCAGTCGATCTATGGCTGGCGCGGCGCCGAGGTCGACAATATCCTGCGCTTCGACAAGGATTTCCCCGGCGCCACCGTCATCCGGCTCGAGCGCAATTACCGCTCGACCGGCCATATCCTGGCCGCCGCCTCCCATCTCATCGCCCATAACGAGGGCCGCCTCGGCAAGACGCTGTTCACCGATGGCGATGACGGCGACCGGCCGACTTTGACCTCGGTCTGGGATTCGGAGGAAGAGGCGCGTTCGATCGGCGAAGAAATCGAGCAGTTGCAGCGCCAGGGACATAGCCTGAACGAGATCGCCATCCTGGTGCGCGCCTCGTTCCAGATGCGCGAGTTCGAGGACCGCTTCATCACCATCGGCATGCCCTATCGGGTCATTGGCGGCCCGCGCTTCTATGAGCGGCTGGAGATCCGCGACGCGCTCGCCTATCTGCGCTGCGTCGCGCAGCCGGCCGACGACCTGGCCTTCGAGCGCATCGTCAACACGCCGAAGCGCGGACTGGGCGACGCCACGCTGCAATTGCTGCACGACCATGCCCGCGCCGGCAATGTGCCGCTCATGCAGGCCGCCAAGGTCATGGTCGAGACCGAGGAGCTAAAGCCCAAGGCGCGTAATACGCTCAGGACGCTGATCGAGGCCTTCGACGGCTGGACCGCCAAGCTCGACGTGCTGCCGCATCAGGAACTGGCCGAGCTGATCCTCGACGAGAGCGGCTATACCGAGATGTGGCAGAAGGACCGTACGGCGGAAGCCGCCGGCCGGCTGGAAAACCTGAAGGAACTCGTCCGCTCGATGGAGGAGTTCGAAAACCTGCCCGGCTTCCTCGAACATATCGCGCTGGTCACCGATGCCCGCGGCGAAGGCGAGAGCGACGATGCGGTGTCGATCATGACGCTGCATTCGGCCAAGGGATTGGAATTCGACTCGGTCTTCCTGCCCGGCTGGGAAGAGGGCCTGTTCCCGCATCAGCGCGCGCTCGACGAGAGCGGCCGTGCCGGCCTCGAGGAGGAGCGCCGGCTCGCCTATGTCGGCATCACCCGCGCCCGGCGCAATGCGCGGATCTATTTTGCCGGGAACCGGCGCATTCACGGCCTCTGGCAATCGACGGTTCCGAGCCGCTTCGTCAACGAGCTGCCGGAGGGCCATGTGACGATTGCCGAAGGCCTCGGCACGGCGGGCTATGGCGGCATGGGCCGCGGCGGTTTCGGCGAAAGCCGCTTCGACAAGGCGGGCGCCTTTTCATCGATCTATGCCACGCCCGGCTGGCAGCGGGCCCAGGCGCAGAAGTCGCTGGCCGATGCCCAGGGGCGCTTCACCGGCCGCTCCGGCAGCCAGGCCTTCGGCTCGACCTTCGCGGAGGGCCGCGGCGGTTTCCAGGGACGGCTCACCGATCGTTCCGGCAGCGGCCGCACGATCGATGGCGAACTCGTCGCCAAATCGACCGGCGAGCCCTCGCGCCACAAGGTCGGCGACCGGGTGTTCCACCTCAAGTTCGGTTATGGCGAAGTGATCGCCGCCGACGGCAACAAGCTGACCGTGCAGTTCGACAAGGCCGGCGAGAAGAAGGTGGTCGACAGCTTCGTCGAGGCGGCGTGATCGCTTTCGCGCCGGCGGCGGCGTGACATGCCGGGCGTAGGCGATTAATAAGCGCCATGCTCGAAGGCCTGCACCCGACCTCGCCCACCCATCTGATGCGCTTGGAAACCTCCGAGCGCGCCGCCCGTCGCGTCGCCGATATCGTGTCGGAGACCTTCGACCCGGCCGAGACGGCGGTTGCCGCCTTCGAGGCGCCCGACGGCAAGATCTGGCTGGTCGAAGTGTTCTTCCGCGAACCGCCCGACGAGACCAATGTGCGCGAGCTCGTGCGGGTCGCGGCGGGCGATGCGGTCGCCGCCTGCCTGACCTTCCATGCCATCGAGAGCAAGGACTGGGTGCGCACCTCGCTCGACGGGCTGAAGCCCGTCGTCGCCGGCCGGTTCACCGTTTACGGTTCGCATGACCGCGACCAGGTCGCGGCCAATGCCATTCCGATCGAGATCGAAGCGGCGCTCGCCTTCGGCACCGGCCATCACGGCACGACGCTCGGCTGCCTGCGCGCCATCGACGCGCTGGCCAAGCGCCGCCGCGCCTTCCGCCCGCTCGATGTCGGCACCGGCACCGGCGTGCTGGCGATCGCCGCCGGCCTGCGCCACCGGGTTGCCGTGCTCGCCTCCGACATCGATCAGGTCTCGGTGGTCGCCGCCCGCGAAAACGCCGCGCTCAACAAGGCGCGCACCTATGTCCGGGCGATCCATGCCGCCGGCCTGAAGGACGCCCGTTTCCGCAACGGCGCGCCCTATGACCTGGTGCTGGCCAATATCCTGCCGCGCCCGCTGGTCGGGCTTGCCACCGATCTGGTCCGGCTGATCGCGCCCGGCGGCACGGTCGTGCTGTCCGGCATCATCCCGCCGCATGCCAATATGGTGATCTCGGCCTACCGGACGCGCGGGTTGCGCCTCGTCTCGCGCCAGGAGATCGAGGGCTGGGTCACTTTGACGATGCAGAAGTAACCGGACCATGCAGAAGTAACCGGACCCTGCCGACGCAACCGGACCATGCGGACGTCATCGGACGATGCAAAAATGATCGGGCGGGGCAGCCCGGCCCGACTTGCTCCGGCCTGAGGCCAATGGTCAACTCCGCTTCCTGCGGAGAGACAAGATGATGCGCATTGCCTATCGGGTCGCCAAATGGTCCGGGCTCGTCGTTGCGCTGGCTCTTCTCGCCGGGATCGTCACCGGCCTCTGGTACTGGTACGCGGTCGAGCCGCGCGTCGCCGGGACGATCACCTTGCCGGGTTTCGACAAGCCGGTGGAGATCGTCAGGGACAAGGAAGGCGTCGCCCATATCTTTGCCGAAACCGATGCCGATGCCGCAGCGGCGCTCGGTTTCGTCCATGCCCAGGATCGCCTGTGGCAGCTCGAGATGAACCGGCGCATCGCCTCCGGGCGGCTGTCCGAGATCGTCGGGCCGCCCGGGCTCGATACCGATCGTTTCCTGCGCACCATTGGCATTCGCCGCACGGCGGAAGCGATCTATCGCAATGTCGATGCCGAGACCCGCGCCCAGCTCCTGGCCTATTCGCGCGGCGTCAATGCCTTCATCGAAACCAGCAACGCGCCGCTGCCGCCGGAATTCTACATCCTGCGCGCGCCGGCGCCCGAACCCTGGTCGCCAGTCGATTCGATCGGCTGGTCCTTGATGATGGCGCTCGATCTCGGTGGTAACATGTCATCCGAGATCATGCGGCTCAGGCTGGCCCAGGCCGGCATGCCGATGGAGCGGATCGGCCAGATCCTGCCGCCCTATCCGGGCGAGGCTTGGCCGCAGCTTGCCGACTATACCGCGCTCTATCAGGGCCTGGCGCCGGAGACGCGGCGCGCCGCGGCGGCCATCCGCGGCCTGGATCTCGGCCTCGAAGGTGTCGGTTCGAACAATTGGGTGGTTTCCGGCGCGCGCAGCGAGACCGGCCGGCCGCTGCTCGCCAATGATCCCCATCTCGGCCTCTCGGCCCCGGCGCTCTGGTATTTCGCGCGCATGACCTCGCCGTCCGGCACCGTGATCGGCGCCACCTTGCCCGGCACGCCCGGTGTCGTGCTCGGCCGCAACGAGCGCATCGCCTGGGGTTTCACCAATACCGGGCCCGACGTGCAGGACCTCTATATCGAGCGGCTCGACCCGCGCGATCCCGCGGTCTACCAGGCGCCCGAGGGCTGGCGTCGCTTCGAGACGGTCGAGGAGCGCATCCGGGTGCGTGGCGGCGCCGACCAGGTGGTGACCGTGCGCATATCCCGGCACGGGCCGGTGATTTCGGACGGAGCCTCGCGCAGCGCCACCTCGGGCGCGCCGCGCGGTTATGCGCTGGCGCTGCAATGGACTGCCTTGAGCGCCGACAATCTGACCATCCAGGCCGCGCGCCGGCTCAATGCGGCGAAGAACTGGGACGAGTTCCTGGCGGCCACGCGGCATTTCCATTCGCCGCAGCAAAACATCGTCTATGCCGATACCGACGGCAATATCGGCTTCGTCGCCGCCGGCCGCGTGCCCGTGCGCAAGCCGGAAAACGACCTGCGCGGCCTGTTCCCGGCGCCTGGATGGGATGCCCGCTACGACTGGGCCGGCTTCATTCCCTTCGAGCAATTGCCGCAGGAATTCAACCCCGCGCGCGGCTATCGGGCGACCGCCAACGAGCGGATCGTCGATGCCGGCTATCCGCATTTCATCACCTATGAATGGACGTCCCCATACCGCGCCGACCGAATCCGCGAATTGCTGGCGGCGCGCGACAAGCACACGCTGGACAGCTTCAAGGCGATTCAGGCCGATCACCGCTCCAATGCCGTGCGCGAGATCCTGCCGCTCCTGCTGGCCGCGCCGCCGGCCGGCGAGCGTGAGCGCCAGATCATCGATCGGCTGCGCAGTTTCGACGGCACCATGGCGGCCGATCGCATCGAGCCACTTGTCGTCACCGCCTGGATGCGCGAATTGACCCGGCTCGTTTATGCCGACGAACTGGGACCGGCGCTGTTCAAGGATTACTGGGACCAGCGGCAGGTTTTCATGGTGTCGGTGCTGTCCGATCAGGGCGGCCAGGGCGCCTGGTGCAACCGGCGCGGCGCGGCCGAGCCGACCACCTGCGAGAGCCTCGTCACCCGGGCGCTGGTGCTGGCGCTCGACGACCTCGAGAAACGTTACGGCGCCGATCGCAATGCCTGGCGCTGGGGCGTGGCGCACGACGCGCGCTCCGAGCATCGGCCTTTCACCCGCGTCGCCCAGCTCGCCCGCTTCTTCGATATCCGGGTGCCGGTGCCCGGCGACACCTATACGGTCAACGTCAACCGGCACACCATAAGCAACGCGGCCGAGCCCTTCGTGTCGCGCCACGCCGCGAGCCTCAGGGCGCTTTATGATCTCTCCGACCCCGAGCGCTCGCTGTTCATTCACTCGACCGGCCAGTCCGGCCTGCCGTCGTCGCCGCTCTACCGCAGTTTCGCGGAGCGCTGGGCGCGCGTGGACTATATCCCCATGCGCACCCGGCGCGCCGACATCGAGCGTGGTGCCATCGGCACCTTGACGATCCGGCCGCGCTAGCCTCGGGGCTATCCGGCGGCCGTATTGTCCGCCGATTTGGCCGCCTCCACGGCCGCCTGATGTTCAGCCGCGAGCTCCGCGTCCAGCCTGTCGACCTTTTCGAAAGCCGGCCGCGCATTGATCCGGTTGACATAGTCCACGAGCACGGGCCGCTCGGGTATCAGCTTGAAGCCGCTCGTCCACTTCAAGGCCGTGCCCCACAATATGTCGGCGGCGGAGAAGTCCGGACCGAGCATATAGGCATTGCGCGACAGGTGCTCGACGAGGGTTTCGAACATCGTGTCGAAATCGCCATAGGGCGATATGGCCGGCGGCGCGGGATCGCGCTTCATCGCCCGGTCGACGATGGCGGGTTCGTAGCAGGAGCCGTAATAGACCAGCCAGCGCAGATAGGGGCCACGCCGAGCATCGGTCAGGGCAGGCGCAAGGCCGGCCTCCGGGAACAGGTCGGCGAGATAGAGATAGATCGCGACCTGCTCGGTCACCAGCGCTTCGCCGTGCCGGATCGCCGGCACCTTGCCGAGCGGATTGACCGCCAGATGTTCGCTGCCGCGCTGCTCGCCGGCCTTCATGTTGATGGCGTGCAGCTTGTAGGGCACGCCCAGTTCTTCCAGCAGGATGCGCGTTCCCGTGGAGCGCGTCTGCGGTGAATGGAACAGCGTGATCAAGTCCTGCGTCATGGTATGTTTTCCTCCCGAATCCTGTCCGAGGAGGAGGTGTGTATCACGCCAGGTGTGCCTGGCGATGACGTGCACGCCGACGGGCTATTGCGGCCTGAAGCGCGAGGAGGAATGCTGGTGGGCGATCTTCCACTGGCCGTCGCGCCGCACCATCACGAAGCTGTAGCGGCCGGGGATCGCAATCGACCGGCCGTCGGGCAGCGTGGCGGAATATTCGTCATAACCGGTGAGCACCACCGTCTCGTCGGACAGTTGCTGGGCCGTGGCGTCGCCGAGCCTGACCTGGGCTCTCGCCATGAGCGGCGCCCTGAGATAGGCGCGCAGCGCCGCCTCGCCGACGATCAGCGTCGAGCTGACCAGTCCGTGGACCGTCGCGTCCGACAGGTAGATCGGCGCCACCGCATTGATATCGCTTGAATTGAAGGCCGCCTCCCACTGCTGCAGGGCGGCGGAGGCCTCTTCCTTCGGACCGGCTTCGGCACTTCCGGGGGGCAGGCTGAGGAATGCACTGGCTGCGAAAGACAAAGCCCATCTCGACGGCATTCTCTGCTTCCATTTTAGAAAGTGGATCGATGCTTTTTGCAGGTTGTGTAGTGCTGATTCAGAATGGCGAAAAATGGCGGTATAATAATACGAACCTGAATCTTTCGAGATTATTGCCTTTTGCGCCGGACATGGCGGGCATCCCGCGATTATTCCGGTTGCATCGCGTTATTTCTCGATATTTTTGCGGGAATTGCAGCTTTGAATGATTTTCCTTGCCGGCGATTCTAGGAAAGGTTGCAGTGAACGGTGCCGCGCTCCCGCTGTGAAGGCGGGGCCGGCGACCGCCCGGGGCTTGCGGCCGGATGCGGATCTCAGGCGCTCCTGCGCGCCGTCGGGGCGAGCCTGTGGACGACCGGCGCCGGCCTGACCGTGTTTCGGCCGGCGCCCTTGGCGGCATAGAGCGCCATGTCGGCGGCCTCGATCAATGTGCTCCGGTCCGGCGTCGCCGGGCTTGGATAGACCGTCGCGCAACCGATGCTGACGGTCACCACGTTGCGCGGCGGATTGCCCCGGTGCGCCAAGCCGAGCTCCTGGATGGCGAGGCGCGCCCGTTCCCCCATGCGTTCGCAGCCTGCCGGGTCGGTCTTGGGCATGAGCAGGGCGAATTCCTCACCGCCATAGCGCGCGGCGATATCGGCGGGGCGGCGCGCCACCAAGGCGATCGCTGCCGCGACGCGGCGCAGGCACTCATCGCCGGACTGGTGACCGTAGCCGTCATTGAATTTCTTGAAATGATCGACATCGATCAGGAGCAGGGAGACCGGTTCGCCGTCGCGCTGGCAGCGCAGCCATTCCGTCTCGAAGGTCTCGTCGAAACAGCGCCGGTTGGCGATGCCGGTCAGGCCGTCGCGGGTCGCCAGCGCGGCGAGCTGGGTCTGCAGCTCCTTGTGCTCGGTCATGTCGCGCGACACCGCGACCACGCCGTCGATCTCGCCGGTCTCGGGGTCGCGGGTGACGTTGAGCGAGGATTCGACCCAGATCTCGCCCTTGGTGCGGTGCCGCGTGCGATAGGTCAGTTTGGCTTCGGCGCGCTCCCCGCGCCTGAGTGCCTCGACGGTCGCGTCGACCAGCGGCTTGTCCTCGGGCCTGATGCCGCTGAGCGCCTGCGTTCCCGTCAGCTCGGCGGCGCTCCAGCCGACCACCCGGGACGCCGATGGCGAAACATAGATCAGCCGGCCGTCGAGGCCGATGCGCGAGACAAGATCGCTGGAGGCCTCCGCGAGCAGGCGAAAATCGGCCTCGCGCGCCTCGACCACATGGGTCATGCGCTGCCGTTCGAACATCTGCCGCACCAGGAACAGGCCGAGCGTGGCGATCAGCAGGGTCAGTCCGGAGACGAAGCCCATGCGCTCGGCGGCGGCGCCGCGCCATTCCGCGAGGACGTCGTCGCGTCCCCTGGACGCGAGCAGGATCAGCGGCAGCCGGTCGCTGCGCCGATAGGCGCTCAGCCGTTCCATGCCGTCGAGCCCCGAGGTGAACGACAAGGAGCCCGAGGCGGCGCGACGAGCCTGGGCGATCACGGGCGAGGCGGATATATCGCGGCCGACGAAACTGTCATCGGCGGGAAACCGGGCCATCAGGACGCCGTTGCTCCCGACCAGGGCCAGCGAGCCGCGGGGGCCCATGGCGAACTGGCTGTAGAATTTCTCGAAATAGGCGACGTCGACGGTGGCCAGCACCACGCCGGCGAACCCGCCGTCGGGGGTCTGGAAGCGGCGGGAGACCGGAATGATCCACTGACCGCCGGAGCGGCTCCTGACCGGCCGGCCGATGAACACGCCGCGCTCCGCCGAGGTCCGGTGGTGAATGAAGTAGTCGCGGTCGCTATTGTTCAGGCCGGCGAGGTCGACCTGCTCGGATGTCACGAGCCAGGCGCCGTCGGCACCATAGACGAACAGGCCGCGCAACCGCGGCATGGTCGTCTTGCGCAGGGTGAGAAAGCTCTGCAGACGCGCGAGCGCGGCGGGTGTCGCGCCTTCCGTTTCCAGCCGGTGGACGACGCCGACGATCGCATTGTCGACCAGCTCGATACTGTCTTCGGCATGCTGCAGCAGCGAGCGCACGAGATTGGCCGTGTCGGTTTCGGCCGATCGCAGCTCGCCTTCGCGCGCCGACCATTCGCGCAGCGCCCCCATGGCCAGAATGGCGCCGCAGACGAGCACGACGAACGCGGCGGCGATCCCGGGCAGGTGTCGTTTCAGGGACATCGAGACAGGGCGTGACGCAGACAACATGGGCTGACCATTGGCGCGACGATCCCATGGCCGCGTTAACAAATGGCAAGACCTTCCGCGCCGTTTGGAGCGAGCTTCGTCAGGCTGTGGTGACGATCGCCGCCGGGCCGGTCGATCAGGCGCGCCTCCGCCCGCCCCGTCGCGGCCGGACCTCAGCCGGGGCGTCCCGCCGGATGCGGCAGCGTGGCGGCGCCATCGCCCAGCGGCCGCTGCATCAACACGGTGTCGACCCAGCGCCCGAGCTTGAAACCGACCGATTTCAGGGTGCCGGCCGGCTCGAAGCCCAGGCTGCGATGGAGCGCGATCGAGCCCTGATTGCCGCTGTCGCCGATCACCGCCAGCATTTGCCGCCAGGGGCCGGCCTCGCAGCGCGCGATCAGGCCGGCGAGCAGATGCGTGCCGATGCCCTGGCCGGCCAGGCCGTCCGCGACATAGACCGAGTCCTCGATCGCGTGGCGATAGGCCGGGCGCGGCCGGTAAGCGGTGGCATAGCTGTAGCCGACAATGCGCCCGCCCTGCTCGGCGGCGAGATAAGGCAGGCCCGCGCCGAGAACCGCCGCCCGGCGGGCGAGCATCTCCTCCACCGAAGGCGGGCTTTCCTCGAAGGTCGCCAGCCCATGCAGCACGTGGTGCGAATAGATCTCCTGCACCGCGGCCATGTCCGCGGCGGTCGCGTCGCGCACCACGACATCGCCCGCCACCTGGCTCATCCCCGCCTTGTCTTGCCTGCCCATCCGATCTCCTCCGGCCTGCGCGCCGCTTTGGCTGTGTATCATGTCGTGCAAGCCCGCAGGCCTGCTGACCGCGATCGCCGCGCGGGTCAGGCCGATATCGGCCAGCAGCCGATCGTCGAGTTCGCGGAGCGCCCGCCGCTGGACCAGCCGTGAATGCGGCGAGGCGACGAGGTAGCGCGCGATCTCCGTCAGCAGCTCGCGCCCTGAAATATACCGCAACACCATGGCCCGCCAGTCGACTTGACCCGACGCTGATGCGCCGGCCCCTGGATCTTGCGGCGACGCCATTCATAATGGAAGTTTCTGCGAATTATGCGGAGCATAAGGAAATCTATGCGATGCGCGGCCTCAATCTCGACCATCTCAGGGCATTTGCCGATATTGCCGAACTCGGCAGCTTCTCGGCTGCGGCCGAGCGCGCCGGCATCACCCAGCCGGCGGTCAGCCTGCAGATTCGGCAGCTCGAAAGCCGGCTCGGCAGCCGCCTGATCGAGAGGGTCGGCCGGCGGGCGACACCGACCGCGGCCGGCAGCGAGCTGCTGGTCCATATCGCCCAGCTCGACGATGTCGTCGCGGCGATCTTCGACAGCATGGCGCGCCATGCCTCCGGCGCCGTCGGACGGGTCAGGCTCGGCACCGGTGCCACCGCCTGCATCTATCTCCTGCCGCCGATCCTGCGCGGCCTGCGCCAGCGGCTGCCCTCCATCGAGATCACGGTCAGCACCGGCAATACCGCCGATGTGGTCAAGGCCGTGGAAGACAACACGCTGGATATCGGCCTGGTCACCATGCCGGTGTCCGGGCGCATGCTTGAGATCATCCCGGTCATGGAGGACGAATTCGTCGCGATCCAGTCGAGCGAGGGACCGGCCTTGCCGGAGCGGGTCAGCGCCGAAGCGCTGTCGCGCCTGCCGTTGCTGCTCTACGAACCGGGGGCCAATACCCGGCGGATCGCCGATGAATGGTTCGCGCGCGCCAATGTCCGCCTCAAGCCGGTCATGTCGCTTGGCAGCGTCGAGGCGATCAAGCAATTGGTGGCGGCAGGCCTCGGCGCCGCCATCCTGCCGCGCATGTCGGTGCCGGAGCCCGGCCGGCCGCCCGGTCTCGTTGTGCGCTCGCTGGCGCCCCGGCTGTCGCGCCAGCTTGTTCTGGTGATCCGGCGCGACAAGCCGCTGGGGCGGGCGCTGAAGGCGATGATCGAGGCCTTGAAGGCGGCCGGCTAGGCCGGTTCAGGCCGCCTTGGCGTGTCTGGCACTTGGCGTCCGCATCGTCACCAGCTCTTCCGCGGCGGTCGGATGCACCGCCATGGTGGCGTCGAAATCCTCTTTCGTCGCACCCATCTTCACCGCGATACCAGCCATCTGGATCATCTCGCCGGCATCCGCCCCGCAAATATGCACGCCGAGGACCTTGTCGGTCTCGCCGTCGACGACCAGCTTCATCAGGGTGCGGGTGTCGCGGCCGGACAGGGTGTGCTTCATCGGCCTGAACACGGCGCGATAGATGTCGACCGCATGGCCGCGCGCGCGGGCCTCCTGCTCGGTCAGCCCCACCGTGCCGATCTCGGGCTCGGAGAAGACCGCGGTCGGAATGGTCGAATGGTCGGCCGACCAGGGCTTGCCGCCGAAGATCGTGTCGGCGAAGGCGTGGCCCTCGCGGATCGCCACGGGCGTCAGGTTGACCCGGTTGGTGACGTCGCCCACCGCGAAGATCGAGGGCACCGACGAACGGCTGCGGCCGTCGACCTTGACGGCGCCGGCTTCGTCGATCGCAACGCCCGCCGCCTCGAGGCCGAGGCCCGTTGTGTTCGGCTTGCGGCCGATCGCCGCCAGCACCTGGTCGGCCTCGACGGGCGCGTGGCCGTTCTTGAAATGGACGGTGAGGCCGGTCGCCGTCTTGTCGATGCCGGTGAACACGTCGCCCATGACGAGCGTGATGCCCTTCTTGGCATATTCGGCCATCAGATGGTCGCGCAGGTCGTCGTCGAAGCCGCGCAGGATCTTCTCGCCGCGATAGACCAGGGTGACCTGCGAGCCGAGGCCGGCGAAGACGCCGGCGAATTCGACCGCGATATAGCCGCCGCCGGCGATGACGATGCGCTTCGGCAGCTCGGCCAGGTGAAACACCTCGTTCGACGAGATCATGTGCTCGCGCCCGCGCAGGGTCTCGTCGGTGGTCGGATGGGCGCCGGTCGCGACCAGGATATAGCGCGCCGTGACGGTCGTGCCGTCGGCGAGCCTGACGCTGTGGGGGCCGGTGACGACGGCGCGCTGAGCGACGATCTCGACGCCGGCGCGGTCGAGATTGGCCCGATAGGCCGCCTCCAGCCGGTCGATTTCCTTGTCCTTGTTGGCGATCAGGGTCGGCCAGTCGAACGCGGCCGGCCCGACGGTCCAGCCATAGCCGCGGGCGTCCTCGATATGCTCGTGATATTGCGAGGCATAGACCAGGAGCTTCTTGGGCACGCAGCCCCTGATGACGCAGGTGCCGCCGACCCGGTATTCCTCGGCCACTTTCACCTTGGCGCCATGGGTCGCCGCGATGCGGGCGGCTCTCACGCCGCCCGAACCGGCTCCAATGACGAACAGATCGACGTCGTAGGCCATGCCCGTTTCCTCTCGAATTTCGGTTGCCAAGATAGGGATTATCGGCTCGAAGCGACAGGTGGCATCGATCACAGGGCAGATCCGCTGAAATCAGGGTTTTCCCTCTATGGCCGGCATGGGCCGGGGCGGCGAAAGTCGGCCAAACGATTTGGGGAGGAAATAATGAGCGTCTTGACGCGCCGTGAAGCCGTCGCCTGTTCGGCGGCCGCGCTGGCAACCCTCTACGGCACGCCCTTGCGCGCTCAGGCCCTGCCCGAACTGAAGCTGATGGTGCCGGCGGCCCCCGGCGGCGGCTGGGACCAGACGGCGCGGGTGATGCAGGGCGTCTTGACGACCCAGCGCCTGGTGCGCTCGGCGCAGGTCAACAATGTGCCTGGCGCCGGCGGCACGATCGGGCTTGCCCAGTTCATCAACGGCTTCCGCGGGGATCCGTCCGGCCTGATGGTCTCGGGTTTCGTCATGGTCGGCGCCATCTTGATGAACAAGTCGCCGGTGACGCTCGCCGAGGTCACTCCGATCGCCAGGCTGACCGGCGAATGGCAGGCGCTGGTGGTTGCCCAGAATTCGCCGATCAAGTCGGTGCAGGACCTGATCAATGCGCTGAAGGCCGACGTCACCAAGGTGAGCTGGGGCGGCGGCTCGGCCGGCGGCGTCGATCACATCACCGCGGCGATGTTCGCCGGCAAGGCCGGAGCCGACGGTTCGAAGGTCAATTACATCGCCCATGCCGGCGGCGGCGAGGCGCTCGCCGCCATCCTGTCCGGCCGGGTGACGGTCGGGGTCAGCGGCGGCAGCGAGTTCGAGCAGCATGTCAAGGGCCGGCGTTTGCGCTGGCTCGGTTTCACCGCCCCGAAGGGCACGCCCGACCTGCCGGGGCCGACGCTCGCCGACCAGGGTTTCGACCTCGAGCTGCAGAACTGGCGCGGCCTGTTCGCCGCCGCCGGCATCAATGACGAGCAGCGCGCCAGTCTCACCAAGCTGGCCAATGACATGGCCAAGTCCAAGGCCTGGATCGACCAGATCGGCCAGAAGGGCTGGCAGGACACCTATCTCGACGGCCCCGCCTTCGCGAGCTTCGTCGCCGAGGAGATCAAGCGGGTCGACGGCGTGCTGCGCGATCTCGGGCTGGTGAGGGCGTAATGGCGGATGAAAGCCGTGTCGTTGCCGATCGTCCGGTCATGGCGATCGGCGCCGCTCTTCTGGTGGTCGCCGCCGTCGTGCTGTGGCAGTCCTGGGGCCTGAGGGCGAGCTTCGGCAATCAGGCGATCGGCCCGCAGATGATGCCGCTTCTGGTCAGCGGCCTGCTGGCCCTGTTCGGCGTCCTGACCATCCGGGAAGGGCTGCGCGGCGCGGCGCCGGCACGCGACAGCGAGGACTGGTCCGCGATCATCTGGATCGCCGGCGGCCTCGCCGTGATGATCTGCCTGATCCCGCGGGCGGGCTTCGTGCCGGGAACCGCCATCCTGTTCGCCGCCACGGCGCGTGCCTTCGGCTCGACGCGCGCCCTGGTCGACCTGACGCTCGGCGCGGTCATCGCCCTTGTCGTCTATCTGTTCTTCGTCCGTGTCCTCGGCCTCTCGCTGCCTTCGGGCCTTTTCGAAACCCTGTTCTGAGCGGCCCCGATGGAAACCCTCTCTGCCCTTATGAACGGCCTGACCATCGCGATCCAGCCGGGCAATCTCCTGTTCGCGCTGGTCGGCGTGACGCTCGGCACGGCGGTCGGCGTGCTGCCCGGCATCGGCCCCGCGATGACGGTCGCGCTGCTCCTGCCCATCACCTTCAAGATGGATCCCGGCGGCTCGCTGATCATGTTCGCCGGCATCTATTACGGCGCCATGTATGGCGGCTCGACCACCTCGATCCTGCTCAATACGCCGGGCGAGAGCGCCTCCATCGTCACTGCCCTGGAGGGCAACAAGATGGCCCGCGCCGGGCGCGGCGGCCCGGCGCTCGCCACGGCCGCGATCGGCTCCTTCGTCGCGGGCACGATCGCCACGGCCCTGCTGACGGTCCTGGCGCCGACGCTCGCCGAGCTCGCCATCGCCTTCGGGCCTGAAGACTATTTCGCGCTGATGCTGGTCGCCTTCGTCACGGTCTCGGCGACCTTCGGCTCGTCGCGCCTGCGCGGCCTGACATCGCTGGCCGTCGGCCTGACGCTCGGACTGGTCGGCATCGAGAAGATCACCGGCCAGTCGCGGCTCGACTTCGGCATTCCCGACCTGCTCGACGGCCTGGAGGTGACAACCGTGGCGGTCGCCATGTTCGCGGTCGGCGAAGCCATGGCGGTGGCCGCTGCCCGCGCCCGGGCCGGCGACGAAGTGGTGGAGGCGATCAGGGGCTCGCTCTGGATGACCAGGGCGGACTGGCGCCGGTCCTGGGGACCGTGGCTGCGCGGAACCGCCTTCGGCTTTCCGATCGGGGCCCTGCCGGCCGGCGGCGCGGAGATCCCGACCTTTCTCTCCTATGCGACAGAGAAGCGGATCAGCAAGCATCCGGAGGAGTTCGGCAAGGGCGCCATCGAGGGGGTCGCCGGCCCGGAGGCCGCCAACAACGCCTCGGCCGCCGGCACGCTGGTGCCGCTCCTGACGCTCGGCATTCCGACCTCGGCGACCGCCGCCATCATGCTCGCCGGCTTCCAGCAATATAACCTTCAGCCCGGCCCGCTGCTGTTCGTCACCTCGGCGGATGTGGTCTGGGGCCTGATCGCTTCGCTGTTCATCGCGAATTTCATGCTGATCGTGCTGAACCTGCCGCTCGTCGGCGTCTGGGTCCGGCTCCTGATGATCCCCAGGCCTTGGCTCTATGGCGGCATCCTGGTCTTTGCGACCGTCGGCGTTCTCGCGGCCAAATCGTCCCTGGTCGAGCTGACCCTGGTTCTGCTGCTCGGCCTGCTGGCCTTCGGCATGCGCCGCTTCGATTATCCGATCGCGCCGGTCATCGTCGGCATGATCCTCGGGCCGATGGCGGAAACCCAGCTGCGCCGGGCGCTGCAGATCTCCAACGGCGATCCGATGGTGCTGCTGAGCAGCCCGATCTCGGCGACGCTGCTGGTCGTCGCCGTGCTCGCGCTGTTCGGGCCGATGCTCTGGGCAAGGCTCGGCTGGTCGATGAAGTCGGACGAGGACTGAAACGTCCTTTAAGCGGAAACACGCTGGTCGCAGCCGGGCTTGGTCGCCCGGCCGCGATCCGGCCGTCAGAGCCGGATGCCGCGCTTCTGGAACTCTTCGCGGAAGCGCTGGACGAGATCGCGGGTCACGACCTGGCTCCACTGCTGCGAGCGGGCGAAGGTCTCTTCCATGATCGAGGGCACCGTGCGCACCAGCTTCTGGCCTTCGGCCGACTGGTAGAACGCCTGGATGCGCTTCAGTTCGTCCATGGTGAAACGCTGGGCGTAGGCGACCGAAATCGACTGGATCAGCTCGTTGACGCGCGGCTGGAACTCGGTCTTGAGCAGCTCGCCGACTTCGTTGAACTGGCGCCCGAGATCCGGGTTGGTCGGCAGGAACATGGCCTTGGCCTGCTCGATGAAGGCCGGAATGACGTTTTCGAACGAGGCGGAGGCGCCCGACAGTTCGACCACCTGGCGGGCCAGCGCGATCTGCTCGGGCGCGACGGTGGGAGCGGCCGGCTGCGGCGCGGGGGCGGCCTGGGCCAGCGAGGAACCGGGGCGCTGCGCAGGCGCATTCTGCGCGAAGGCAGCGTGCGGCACGGCCAAAGCGGCAGCAGCCAGCGCGGCGGCGGCGAACGAACGGGCGAGCATCAGAGAAACTCCTCGAGACAGCGAGCGGCCGAAGAATCCCGCGGCGGCGTCAATATCAAACACGTCCTACGACCTCCGCGCCCCCAGGGGAAGCAATGATCGCGAAACTGGCTAGGCCAATGAACAATCCGTGCTCAACGACACCGGGCACGGCGTGGAGGCGGGCCGCAAGCGCGGCCGGATCGGCGATCCGCCCACAGGCTGCGTCAAGGATGATGTGACCGCCGTCCGTGACGAAAACATGGCCGTCCGGCTTGTTGCGCACCGTCAGGGCGGCCGGGCAGCCGGCTGCCGCGAGCACGCCGGCGATCGCGCGGCGGGTCGCCTCCAGGCCGAACATGTTGACTTCGATCGGCAGGGGGAAGCGGCCGAGCGCCGGCACCTGCTTGGAGGCGTCGGCAATCACGATCATCCGCGCCGAGGCGGCGGCCACGATCTTTTCCCTGAGCAGCGCACCGCCGCCGCCCTTGATCAGGTTGAGCGCCGGGTCGATCTCGTCGGCGCCGTCAATGGTCAGATCGAGCTCCGGCGTCTCGTCAAGCGTGGTCAGCGGCACTTTCAGCCGCTCCGCCTGGGCGCGCGTCACCTCGGAGGTCGGCACGCCGACCACCTTGAGGCCGCCGGCGACCCGTTCCGCGAGCAGGTCGACGAAATGCTTGGCGGTCGAGCCGGTGCCGAGCCCGAGCCGCATGCCGTCCTCGACAAAGGACAGCGCCTTGGCGGCGGCGTCGCGCTTCAGGGCCTCGGGATCGCTCATGCGAAAGGTTCCAACGTGAAACTGGAGGGCGGATAGCGCGGCCGGGCGGCGAGGTCCAGTCCTTTAGGGTTTTTTACGGGGTCAGGACAGGCATCGCGGCAGAGATTTTCGCCCGCCTCCGCCGGATCCGCCTTGCGCGCGACTCCACCGCTCCATTCGTCACGGCCGTGACAAGAATGGCCTTGACGCCGCCGGCCGTGCCGGACACCACCGTGCCCAGCCTCGCCCGCTTAGAAATCCACGACGTCCATGCGCGGCACGGCGCTCGGGCTGATCACCTCGAGATTCGGCTCCGGCACCGGATCGCCGCTGTCGCGGAACCGGTTGACGATCGGATAGCGCCGGTCGCGGCCGAAATTGCGCGCGGTCACCTTCACGCCGGGCGCCGCCTGGCGGCGCTTATATTCGGCGATCGCCAGCAGCCGCTCGACCTTCTTGACCGTATCCCGGTCGTAACCCTCGGCGACGATGGAGGCGACGGAAGCCTCCCGCTCGACCAGCCGCTCCAGGATGGCGTCGAGCACGTCATAGGGCGGCAGCGAATCCTGGTCTTTCTGGTTCTCGCGCAGCTCGGCCGAGGGCGGCTTGGTGATGATATTGGGCGGGATCACCTCGCCGTCGGGGCCGAGCGCGCCGGGGGGCTTCCAGCGGTTGCGCAGGGCCGACAGCCGGAACACCTCGGTCTTGTAGATGTCCTTGATCGGATTGTAGCCGCCGTTCATGTCGCCATAGATGGTGGCGTAGCCGACCGACATCTCGCTCTTGTTGCCCGTGGTCACCACCATCGCGCCGAACTTGTTGGAGATCGACATCAGGATCGTGCCGCGCGCCCGGCTCTGCAGGTTTTCCTCGGTGATGTCGCGGTTGCTGCCCTTGAACAGTGGCGCGAGCGATGATTCCAGCCCTTCCACCGCGCCCGAGATCGGCACCACGTCATAACGCACGCCGAGCGCGCGGGCGCAGGCGAAGGCGTCCTTCAGCGATTCCTCGGACGTGAAGATATAGGGCAGCATGACGCAATGGACCCGATCAGGGCCGAGCGCATCGACCGCCATGGCCGCGCAGATCGCCGAATCGATGCCGCCGGACAGGCCGAGCACGACGCCCGGAAAGCGGTTCTTCTCGACATAGTCGCGCAGGCCCAGCACGCAGGCCTGGTAATCGGCCTCGTCGCCGGTGGCATGGGCGTGGATCGGGCCGGAAAAGCTCCAGGCGCCCTCGGCCTTGCGCGCCTCGACAAAGGCGAGCGTCTCGACGAAGGCCGGCAATTGCATGGCCAGCCGGTGATCGGCATTGACCGCCAGCGAAGCGCCGTCGAACACCAGTTCGTCCTGGCCGCCGATCTGGTTGACATAGACCATCGGCAGACCGGATTCGGTGATGCGGGCGATGATGGTGTTCATCCGCTCGTCATAGACCGTTTCGCGATAGGGCGAGCCATTGGGCACGACGAAGAACTCAGCGCCCGTCTCCGACAGGGTCTCGACGACCTCGGTGCTCCAGATGTCCTCGCAGATCGGAAAGCCGATGCGCACGCCGCGCACATTGATCGGGCCGGGCAGGGGGCCGGGCGCAAACACCCGCTTCTCGTCGAACACCGAATAATTCGGCAGGTCGACCTTGTAGCGCACGGCCTGGATCAGCCCGGCATCGCAATAAACCGCGGCATTGTAGACCTTGCCGCCGTCGGCCCAGGGCGTGGTCACCACCATGGCCGGACCGCCGTCGGCGGTGTCGCGCGCCAGCTGCTCGACCGCCTGCCGGCAGGCCGCCTGGAAGGCCGGCTTCAGCACCAGGTCCTCCGGCGGATAGCCGGACAGGAACAACTCGGAAAAGACGATGAGGTCGGCCTGGCGGGCCGCGGCGTCGGCGCGGGCCGCACGGGCCTTGGCGAGATTGCCTGATACATCGCCCATGACCGGGTTGAGCTGGGCGATGGCGAGGCGGAGCGATGAGGGCGGCTGGGACATGGCCAAGATGTAACGCGCCGCGTGACGGTTCTCAATGTCGGGCCGGCTTTGCGCCGCTGCATGGCTCGATCGGCGTCGAACCGGCGGCTCGAACTTTCTGAACGAAAGGTAAAAATGCAGAAATGCCAAGTGCTTGTCGGGTGTCTTTCTTTAACGCAGCAGTAACCTTGATGATTCATGAATGGACGCGTTCGACATCGGCGGCACGAGTCGTTGCCGCGCGGGGGATGAGTCATGACGAGGCGTATCAGGACGGCTCTCGGGGCGATGGCGCTGGCCTTGGCTGCCGCCGGCGGCGCGCAGGCAGCCGACATGCCGCTCCGGGGCTCCCTTCCGAGCTACGACACCGCACCTGTCGCCGATTGGGGCGGCTTCTATATCGGCGGCTTTTACGGCTACTCCAACACGGCGATCAACACCGGACCGACCCAGGCCACCTTTGCTGCCGCGCAGTCGATGACCTTGCCGCCTTCGACGGTCACGGCACTGCAGGCCGCCGCGTCAAGCGGTTCGGTCACAGGCCACGCCTTCGGGGCTTTCGTCGGCTACAATATTCAGTTTGAAGACGTCGTCGTCGGTATCGAAGCCGACTATACGCGGCAGAATGCGGCGAGGAGCGATTCGCTTCGGACACCTGATTCCACAGGTACGACGAATTCTCCGTCGATATACGGGCCACCAGGTACCTATTATATCGGCCAGCAGGTGGCCACGGCCAGGGTGCAGGTCTCGGACTACATGACATTCCGGGCCCGCGCCGGTTGGGATCTCGGCTACTTCATGCCGTTTGCGACCGCGGGCGTTGCGATCGGCCGAGGTACCGAAAGCAATCAATACACCGCGCTGGTCTGCCCGGGGTCGACGCCTGGCTGCGGGTCACCGACGGTCGCCAGCCTGCCGTGGCAGCGCACGGTGACGGCGGCGGGCCTTGCCTATGGCGCGGGCGTGGACATTCGCCTCGCGCGCTATCTCCTGCTGCGTGCGGAGTATCAGGGGGTATCCTTCTCCAAATTTGGGTCCGGCCCGGTGACGATCCACACAGCGCGTGTTGGCGCGGGCCTGCGCTTCTAGCGATCGGCGCTCGAATTGAAGAGGCCCGCGCCGGTCACCCGGCGCGGGCCTTTTTCATGTCGTCGCTGCAGCCCGCTTATTCAGCCGCTTCGCGCACGCCCGGGCCGCGGCTGATCCGCTGGCGCTTCAGCATTTCCGCCACCTTGAACGACACTTCCAGCGCCTGTTCGGCATTGAGGCGCGGGTCGCAATGGGTGTGGTAGCGGTCCGACAGGTCGGTGTCGGTGATCGCCGCGCGCCCGCCGGTGCATTCGGTGACGTTCTTGCCGGTCATTTCCAGGTGGATGCCGCCGGCATAGGTGCCCTCGGCCTCGTGAATGGCGAAGAACCGCTCGATCTCGCCCATGACCAGGTCGAAGGGACGGGTCTTGTAGCCGTTGGCCGACTTGATCGTATTGCCGTGCATGGGATCGCACGACCAGACGACCGTGCGGCCTTCCCGGGCCACCGCGCGGATCAGCGCCGGCAGGTGTTTTTCCACCTTGTCGGCGCCGAACCGGCAGATCAGCGTGATCCGGCCGGCCTTATCCTCGGGGTTCAGCACGTCGAGCAGGCGCAGCATGCTGTCCGGCTCGAGGCTCGGCCCGCATTTGAACGCGATCGGGTTCTGCACGCCGCGGAAATACTCGACATGGGCATGGTCGGGCTGGCGCGTACGGTCGCCGATCCACAGCATGTGGCCAGATGTCGCGTACCAGTCGCCGCTGGTCGAATCGACGCGGGTCAGCGCCTCCTCGTAGCCGAGCAGCAGCGCCTCGTGGCTGGTGAACACCTCGGTCGTGCGCATTTCCGGATGGGCTTCCGGATCGATGCCGCAAGCCCGCATGAAGTCGAGCGCTTCCTGGATGCGCTCGGCCAGATGCAGGTATTTGTCGGTCGCCGGGCTGTCCTTGACGAAGCCCAGCATCCACTTCATCGCATTGTCGAGATTGGCGTAGCCGCCATAGGCGAAGGCCCGGATCAGGTTGAGCGTCGCCGCGGACTGGCGATAGGCCATGGCCTGGCGCTGCGGGTCGGGCTCGCGCGCTTCCGGGGTGAAGTTGATGTCGTTGATGATGTCGCCGCGATAGGACGGCAGCGTCAGGCCATCGATGGTCTCGGTATCGGTCGAACGCGGCTTGGCGAACTGGCCCGCGACGCGGCCGACCTTCACCACCGGCATGCGGCCGGCATAGGTCAGCACGACCGCCATCTGCAGGAAGGCGCGGAAGAAGTCGCGGATATTGTCGGCGCCGTGCTCGGCGAAGCTCTCCGCACAGTCACCGCCCTGGAGCAGGAAGGCCTCGCCTTTTGCGACTTTCGCGAGGTGCTTCTTGAGATTTCGCGCCTCACCCGCAAAAACGAGCGGAGGAAAGCCCGCAAGGCGCTTCTCGACGTCCGCAAGCGCAGCCTGGTCCTTATAGACCGGCACCTGCAGGATCGGCTTCGACCGCCAGCTCGACGGGCTCCAACGCTCGCCCATGACATCCTCCTTAGCGTCTTGACGCGAAAATGTGATTGTCACCCCGTCACCACGGACAAGGTACGATCAGGATCGCGGCTTATACACGACCCCGACGGTTCCGGCGAGTGTCTGAGATCGGCGCCGGGTTTCCTCACGGGAACCACGCATTGCGTTCTTCCGTTCTCTCTTGTACGCGCTTCCAGCGACGATCTCGAGGCTTTGAAATGACCCGCGCCCTGCGCTCTGTCCTGTTCGCTGCCGTCGCTTCGACGGCCCTCGGTCTGGCCGCGCCGGTCCTTGCCCAGGCGCCTGGCCCCACCCTCAGCGTCACGGTCGACCAGGCGGCCTGCCTCGCCCAGCCGCATCCCACCTGCACCGCCGAGCTGGCGCTGCTGGCGGCCCGCGACGAGGTCGAGGGCTGGGCCGTGACCGCCGCCTTCGAGGCCTTCATCTCGGCCGACCCGGATCTTGCCGTGCGCGATCGCTGGATGCAGCGCTACGAAGCCTGGGCGGCGGTCGCCACCGTCGACGGCATCAAGGAACGGATCATTCCGGTGCGGGCCGAGCACCTGGCGCGCAAGGGCGATTTCGCCGGCGCCTATCGCGAGCTCGGCCTGGACCGGGCCCAGCCCGACGCGCTGGCCGAACCCTCGGTGCTGATCCTCGACGAGGCGCGCGCGGGCCGGATCCGCGATACGCTGTCCAGGGTCGACCGGCTGGTCGAAAGCGACAGCCGCGACGACCTGCGCCTGGAGATCCTGGAGATCGCCCTGGCCCGGGCGCCGGCCGATGCCGACGCGGTCGCGGCCAGCATCAAGGACCGGTTCTCGCGCCGGCTCGCCCAGGCCCTGCAGGCCGGCGCCCGCGGCGACCAGGCCATCGGCCGCTCGATCGATGAATGGGTTCGCGGCGTGCGGGCCAACCAGACCGCACCCTTCGACGACGCCGATACGGCGCGCCGCGACAGCTGGGATACCTTTTTGCGCGGCGCCGTCGCCGCCAACAATCTCGAGGCCTTCCGGATCGGCATAGCCGGCCGGCCGGCCTTCGACACGGCGGCCGACGCCGAGGGCGCCAGCAAGCTTTTGCGTGTGCTGATGCGCGAGGGCCGCGCCGATTGGATCCGCGTGCTCGGCCCGGCGCTCAAGCTGCCGGCCGGCGAGAGCGTCTCGGTCGACGAGGATATCGGCGCGATGCGCGCCCTGCCGGTCGACAAGCTGATCGGCGTCGCGGCCGCGGCCGAAGCGACCGGCTCGGCGCGCGGCGCCGTGGTCGACACGGCCGTGGAAATGCTGGTCGGGCGCGGCGCCATCGCCGAAGCCCGCGACCTCTTCGTCAGTGCCGGCCGGCTCGATGAGCTCAACCGCGTCACCTTCGACCAGGAACGCATCGGCGTGGTGTTCGAGACGCTGTGGCGCGCCATCGTCGGCCGCGGACCGAAGGAGACCGTCGACGCGCTGGCCGCACGCATCACCTCGGCCGGCGCCAAGGACTATATCGGCCGCGTCGAGAGGCTCACCACGCGCATGCGTGAGATCGCCGCCGGCAACAAGGGCGAAGAGCCCGCCGACGACGAATGGGCGATCATGCTGGATGTCGCCATCGCCTCGGGCGATCCGGTGCTGATGACCCGGATCGCGGCGGAGATGAAGGATCCGGGGCTGCGCTCCACGGCCTTCGTCCAGGTCACCCGCAATCTCTGGGAACGCACGGCGCGCTGACGCCGCGCGGCCGGACCGGTCATGAAGGATCGGCGCCGGCCGGCCGGCGCGTGAACGCGCGGATGGCGCCGACGACGCCGCCGACCATGAGAGCCGTGGCGATGGCCTCGGCAAGGCTCGGCCAGCGTCCGGCATGGATGAACCCATAGGCCAAGCCGAACAGCGTCTCCGAGACGATCAGCTGGGCCGCCAGCGACACCGGCAGCCGTTTCGAGGCGATCGACCAGAGCCAGGTCGCGACGAAGGACGAGGCGAGCCCGACCAGCAGCCCCCAGACGGCCAGCGGCCCGACCTGGCTCGCGGGCAGGCCGATCGTCGGCACGGCCGAAAGGTCCGCGGCCCAGGCAAGGGCCGCGAGCAGGGGCAGGCTGGCCAGCGTCGCCACGCCGGTCAGCGCGGTCCAGCCGACGGCATCGCTCTTGATGCCGCCGCGACGCAGCACGGCGGCATTGCGCATGCCGTACCAGTACCAGCTCGCGAAGCCGCCGATGGTCAGCGCGATGCCGGCGAGGATGCCGAGCCTGCCGGCCTCCGGCGCGTCGCCGAGCGCCGCGCCGTTGACGACGGCAAGGCCGAGGCCGATGGCGGCGAGCGGCGGCAGCAGGCGCCCGAGCGGCAGCCGGTCGGCGCCGCTATTGCCGCCGAGCGCCATGGCCACCGGCAGGGCCCCGATGATCAGCGCGACGATCGCCGTGCCGACCAGCGGCACGGCGAGCGCGATCAGGCCGAAATAGACGTTGAAGCCGGCGGCGCCGAGCAGGACCAGGGTCCAGCCCATGCCGGCCGGCAGGTCGCGCCAGTCGCGAAAGCCGCGCCAGGCCAGGATCGCCAGCGACACCAGGCCGAAGACCAGCGTGCGCAGGATCACCAGGTCCATCGGCTTGAACGGGGCGACCATCAGCGGCGCGACGAAGGTCATGCCCCAGAGCGCGCCGGCGGCGAGGCCCGCGAGAATGCCTGAAATCATCTGAACCGGGCCATAATGGCTGGAAACCGCCCCTTCAGCCCTGCAGCTTGGCCCACAATTCGCGGTCGCGGATATCGGTCCAGATGTCAGGCCAGTCGATGCCGCTCGCCTCGTCATAGGCGCGCGAGACGTTGAACGGCAGGCAGTGTTCGTAGATCGCGAAGGACGCGAATTTCGGATCCATCGAGACGCGCGCCGCGTCGAAGGCTTCCTTCAGCGAGCGCTTCCTGGCGACGCTGTCGGCAACCGAGGCGTAAAGCGTCGACAGGAAGTCGCGGGTCAGCGCGATGCCGTCCTTGACCATGGTGGTATTGGTCAGCGCCGCGCCGCGCCCGGGCACGACCGCCTTGGCGTTCAGGGCGGAGATCGCATCCAGCGTCGCCGGCCAGTCCTTGAAATGGGCGTCGCCGCAATAGCAGGCCGAGTGATATTCGACGAGGTCGCCGGTAAAGGCGACCTCGGCGTCCGGCACCAGCGCGACGATGTCGCCGGCGGTGTGGCCGCGGCCGAGATGCATCAGCTTCACTTCGCGTTTGCCGAGCCACACGCTCATCTCGCGGGCGAAGGTGGCATGCGGCCAGGTCAGGCCGTCGGGGATCGATTCAGCGCCCGGAAACAACCGGGGAAAGCGGCCGATCTCGCTGGCCTTGTCCTGTTCACCGCGCTCGACGATCAATCCACGCGTCGCATCCGAGGCGAGGATCGTGGCACCCTCATAGGCCGAGGCGCCAAGCACGCGCACCGCGTGATAATGCGACAGCACGACATATTTGATCGGCTTGTCGGTGACGGTACGGACCTTGGCGATGACATCGGTCGCCATGGCCGGCGTCGCCTGGGCATCGATCACCATGCAGCCGTCGTCGCCGACGATGATGCCGGAATTCGGGTCGCCCTCGGCCGTATAGGCATAAAGCCCCTCGCCGAGCTGGTCGAACGAGATCTTTTTCGGGCCGAGATCGGCGGTGGACGCGAAAGCCTTGCTCACAGAGATCACTCCAGAATGGCGGGCAGCGACTGGAACCCGCGAAAGCGCAGGCGCCCGGTTCGGATGGCGGTTCCGGTCAGCCGATAGCACGGAAAGCGGCGAAGGAAACGGCTCAAGGCGATGCGCCCTTCCAGGCGCGCGACCGCCATGCCGACGCATTGATGCGGACCCGAGGCATAACCGAGATGCCGGTTCGGCTGGCGCCCGACGTCGAAGCGGTCCGGATCGGCGAACACGGCGGGGTCGCGGTTGGCGGCGCCGATGCACAGGGTCACCCGGGTGCCGGTGTCGAGCGCGATGCCGCCGATCGCGGTCGGTGCGGTGGTGATGCGGTTGCCGAGCTGGTTCGAGCTCTCCAGCCTGAGCGCCTCTTCGACCGCTGTCCGCGCCAGGCCGGGATCGGCGAGCAGCCGCGCGCGCTCGGCGGGCCAGCGGTCGATCAGCCAGAGCGCGTTGCCGATCAGATTGGTGGTGGTTTCGTGGCCGGCATTGAGGATGAAGATGCAGTTCTGCAGGAGCTCGGCCTCCGACAGGCGGTCGCCGTCGGCCTCGCCCTGGATGAGCCGGGTCAGCACATCCCTGTCGGGGTCGCCGGGCGCGCGGCGCCGTCGCGCCACCAGGGTTTCCAGAAAAGCCAGGAAATCGCTCACCGCCCGGTTGCCGCGCTCCATCTGCTCAGGGCTGAGCACCGGCTCCAGGGCGCCGAGAATGGCCAGCGACCAGTCGCGCAGCGGCTCCCGCTCGTCATGGGGAATGGCGAGCAGGTTGCCGATCACCTCGACCGGAATGGCCGCGGCGAAATCCTCGATCAGGTCGACCTGGCCGCGCCCGGTCATGGCGGTGATGAGCCGGTCGACCAGGGCCTCGACATCGGCCTCCAGCGCCGAAACGGCGCGCGGGTTGAGCGCACCGGCCAGGATCTTGCGGACCCGGGTGTGCAGCGGCGGGTCGTTGAACACCAGGCTGGTCGTGTGATGGCGGAACAGCGGGCTGTCGCCGTATTTCGGCGCGAATTCGACCCGTTTGTCGGACGAAAACGTTGCGGTGTCCTTGTAGACTGCTTCCAGGTCGGCATGGCGGGTCAGAAAGATCGAGCCGTCGGGCATGCGCCTCACCGGCTCATGCTCGCGCAGCGCGCGGTAGATCGGGAACGGGTCGTCGACGAAGCCATCGGGCGGCGCGCGCAGGTCGAAGCGCGCCGCGGCCTCGGCGGACGGAACCGGAGCCAGGCCGGCCGTGTCGGTCGTCACGGGTGGTGCTTCCTGACGATCTGATCGATGGCGCCGAAGATCGAATGGCCTTTGGCGTCCTTCATCTCGATGCGGATCGCATCACCGAAGCGCATGAACGGCGTCTTCGCCTCGCCGTGGCGGATGGTTTCCACCGTGCGCAGTTCGGCGATGCAGACATAACCGAGGCCGCCCTCGGCGATCGTCTTTCCCGGGCCGCCATCGGCATCGCGGTTCGACACGGTGCCGGAGCCGATGATCGTGCCGGCGCCGAGTGGCCGGGTCCTGGCGGCATGGGCGATCAGCGTGCCGAAATCGAAGGTCATGTCGACGCCGGCATCCGGCTTGCCGAACGGCTCGCCGTTGAAGAAGGCGAGCAACGGGCGATGCAGCTTGCCGTCCTGCCAGGCCGCGCCGAGTTCGTCGGGCGTCACCGCGACGGGCGAGAAGGCGCTCGAGGGTTTCGACTGGAAGAAGCCGAAGCCCTTGCCGAGTTCACCGGGGATCAGGTTTCTCAGGCTGACGTCATTGGCGATCATGACCAGCCGGATCAGCCCGCGGGCCTCCGCCGGCGTCACGCCCATCGGCACGTCGTCGGTGATGACGGCGACCTCGCCTTCGAAGTCGATGCCATGGGCCTCGTCCGGCAAGGTGATCGGATCGCGCGGCCCGAGAAAGGCATCCGATCCGCCTTGATACATCAGCGGGTCGGTCCAGAACGACGGCGGCATCTCGACGCCGCGGGCCTGGCGGACCAGCGCCACGTGATTCACATAGGCCGAACCGTCGGCCCATTGATAGGCGCGCGGCAGCGGGCTCGCGCAATCATGTTCATGGAAGCGGAACGACGGCACCGAGCCGATTTCGAGCTGGTCGGCGAGATCGCTCAGCCGCGGCCCCAGCCGCGCCCAGTCGTCGAGGGCCGCCTGCAGCGTCGCCACCACTGGAAAGGCATCGGTCGCGCGGGTGAGATCCCTGGACACGATCACGAGGCGTCCGTCACGTCCGTGTTTGAGCGAAGCAAGTTTCATGTAGGCGAACCTCGGCGGCTATCGAAGCACGATCCGGACGTCATCGGCCGGGGAGCCATCAAAGCCTGTCGGAGGCGGATTGGCCAGGGGCTTCACCGCGAAACCGACAGCCTCGGCCGGCAGGCGCGCCTGCGTTGCGAAGCAAACCGCCCCATCCTAGATTTGATGAGCCGGATCGCTGAATTCCGGATGGAAAGGACCCGATGAACGGCCGCGCGATGGAAGGGGATGGACGATCAGCCGCAAAGCTGGAGCTGGAAACCTTCCTGCCCTATCGGTTGAACGTGCTGGCGAGCATTGTCAGCCAGGGGCTCTCCGGCATCTATGCCAAGCGCTACGGCATCGGTGTTCCCGAATGGCGGGTGATGGCGACGCTCGGCCAGTTCGGCGCGATGACCGCCAAGGACATTGGCGGCCACAGCCACATGCACAAGACCAAGGTGTCGCGCGCCGTGGCCATCCTGGAAAAGCGCCAGATGGTGCAGCGCCGGGCCAACCGCCAGGATCTGCGCGAGGCCTTCCTGTCGCTGACCGATGCCGGCCGTGCCGTTTACGACGACCTGGTGCCGGTGGCGCTCACCTTCGCCGCCGACTTGACCGAGGGCCTGTCCCGGTCGGAACGGGCGGAGCTGGAGGCGCTGCTCGCCAAGCTGATGAAGCGCGGGCTGACATTGCTGAGCGAGCATGCCGCCGGGCTCGGCGACGAGGGCTGAGCCTGCTGACCCGAGCGCATGACGGAATGCCCATGACGGAATGCTCGTGACTGAACGCCGGTGACGCGACGCCGGCCTGGGCCTAGGCTCGCGACGGGAGGCATCCATGAAACTCTATACCTATTTCCGTTCGTCGGCCGCGTTTCGCGTCCGGATCGCCCTCAATCTGAAGGGGCTGAGCTACGAATCGATCCCGATCCATCTGCTGCGTGACGGCGGCGAGCAGAAAAAGCCGGGCTATCGTGCGATCAATCCGCAGGGCCGCCTGCCGGCCCTGGTGGTCGACGGGCCGTCCGGCGAGACGGTGCTGACGCAATCGCTCGCCATCATCGAATATCTCGACGAAATCGCGCCCGAGCCGCCGCTCCTGCCGGCGGATCCGATCGCCCGGGCGCGAACGCGCGCCGCCGCTCAGCTCATCGCCTGCGACATCCACCCTTTGAACAATCCGGGCACGACCGGTTATCTCAAGACCGTCATGGGCCAGTCGTCGGAAGCGATCAGCCAGTGGTACAGCCATTTCGTGCGCGACGGCTTCGCGCCGCTGGAACAGATGGTCCAGCCCGGCCCCTACGCCTTCGGCGCCGAGGTGACGCTGGCCGATCTCTGCATCGTCCCGCAAATGTTCAACGCCCGGCGCTTCAAGGTGCCGCTCGACGACTTCCCGCGGCTGCTCGCGATCACCGAGGCCTGCCTGAAGCTTCAGGCTTTCGCCGATGCGCGTCCGGAGGCGCAGCCGGACGCCGAGTAATGGCTCAGCGGCGGCGGCCGTGATCGGGCCGACCGGCGGCGGATGGCGGCCCCGAGGGGATCGAGGAGCCCCAGCTGCGCCGTTCCGGCAAGGTGTCGCGCCGGCCGCCCGTCAGGGCATGGCCGATGCCGGCGCCGGCCAGCAGGCCGAGCGCGCCGACCAGCCAGACCAGGAACACGACCGACAGCCCCAGGTTGTGCAGTGCGTCGGCAAACCAGCCGACCGAATAGGAATCCGGGGTGAAGCCGGGCACCGTGCTCAATCCGGCCGCGCTCGAGCCGAACAGGTCGACCAGCGAATAGGCGACGAAAGCGACGATCGACCAGAGCGCGACCGCAATCCCCGTGCCCCACCAGATGAATTTGCGCATTTGCGGAGTTTCCTCCCGGTTCGCCCTGCCGGCCCGCATGGAAAGCCGGGCCGGATACGATGTGGGGCGCCGATCGGCGGACGCAAGGTCGCCGCGGGCCGGCCGGCCTCAGCGGAAGAAGCGATCGAAGAAGCCGGCGCCCGGTTGCGGGCGGATCACGTCGCCCCGATTGTCCGGCTCGCCGGGCCGGCCGGCGACCCGCCGCGGCCCCTGGTCGGTGCGCGACATGATCATCGGCTGGTCGATCACCTCGCCGCCGGGCAGGCCGCGCGAGGGCACGCCGAAGGCGCGCCAATTGCCGGGCAGGTCGACCACCTGCTGGCCGCGATGGGCCTCCGCCATGACGCGGTTCCAGATCTCGACCGGCAGGCTGCCGCCGGACAGCCGCTTGGTCGGCTGGCCGTCATCATTGCCGAGCCAGACGCCGGCGACGTAGCGGCCGGTATAGCCGAGGAACCAGGCGTCGCGGAAATCCTGGCTGGTGCCGGTCTTGCCGGCCGCGGTCCAACCGGGCAGCCGCAGCGAGCGCGCCGAGCCGGAGACGGTCGTCTCATGCATCATGGCGTTCATCATCGCCGATTGCTGCGGCTCGATGACCCGGCCCGGATTGACCGGCGTGCGCCGGAACAGCACGCGGCCATTGGTGGTGCGGATGCGGGTGATGACATGCGGCATCACGCCATTGCCGCCATTGGCGAAGGGCACATAGGCGCCGGTCAATTCCAGCAGGGTCACTTCCGACGTGCCGAGCGCGATCGACGGATTGGCCTGCAGCGGCGAGCCGATGCCGAGTTTCTGAGCGGTGCGCACCACCGCGCGCGGGCCAACCTCGTTGGTGAGCCGGACGGCGACCGTGTTGAGCGAGGCGGACAGGGCCGTCGTCAGCGTCACGTCGCCGCGATAGTCACGGGTATAGTTCTCGGGCCGCCAGCCGGCGATGGCGACCGGCGCGTCGGGGCGAATCGTGTCGGGCGTCAGGCCGCGCTCCAGCGCGGTCAGATAGACGAAGGCCTTGAACGCCGAGCCCGGCTGGCGCCGGGCTGCAACCGCCCGGTTGAACTGGCTCTGGGCATAGTCGCGGCCGCCGACCAGCGCGCGCACCGCGCCATCGGTGTCGAGCACCACGACCGCGCCCTGGCGCACGTCATAACGGCTGCCGCTGCGCGCCAAGACCTCGTTCAGCGCGGTTTCGGCGGCGACCTGCAACGGCGCGACGATGGTCGTCTCGACCACCAGGTCGGTCTCGACCTTGCCGACATAGTCGTCGAGCAGGTCCATGACCCAGTCGGCGACATAGTTGATCGAGCCGCTGGCGGCGGTGCGGCTGGTCTCGGCCGGGTTGGCGATGGCCGCCTTGGCCTGGGCCTCGGTGATGTAGCCCTGCTCGGCCATGGCCATCAGCACCAGCTGGGCGCGGGCTTCGGCTGCTTCCGGATTGCGCGTCGGCGCCAGCCGCGACGGCGCCTTGACCAGCCCGGCAATGGTGGCGGCTTCCTGCAAGGTGAGTGCGGTGGTCGGCTTGTCGTAATAACGCCGGGCGGCGGCTTCGATGCCATAGGCGCCGGCGCCGAAATAGACCCGGTTCAGATAGAGTTCGAGAATCTGGTCCTTGGAGTAATTGGTCTCCAGCCACAGCGCCAGGATCGCCTCCTGGATCTTGCGCCCCATGGTGCGGTCCGGGGTCAGGAACAGGTTCTTGGCCAATTGCTGGCTGAGCGTCGAGCCGCCCTGCGACACGCCGCGATTGGTGATATTGGTCACGATGGCGCGCGCGAGCCCGATCATGTCGAGGCCGAAATGCGAATAGAAGCGCCGATCCTCGATCGAGATCAGGGCCTGCGGCACGTGTCGCGGCAGGCTTTTCAGCTGCACCGCCGCGCCGCCCGTGTCGCCACGATTGGCGAGTTCGGTGCCGTCGGCCGCGACGATCGCGATGTTCGGCGGCCGCCTGGGCACTTCCAGCGTGTGGGTCGGCGGCAGGCGCGCGGCATACCAGGCGACGACGCCCGCGCAGATGATCAGGCCCCAGACCGAAGCGGTCAGGCCCCAGATCATCAGCCGGCCGAAAATGCCACGCCGCTTGCGGCGCTTCGGCGGCGGCTCATCCTTGGAGGCCCGGCGTTTCGGCTGCTTGCGTGGCATGGGGCGCGGTTCGGGCTCCTGGATCTCGGCCGGATCGGGGCGGCGTTTCTGGGGTTTCTGGGGGCTGACGACGCGCACGGAGGGACGGTCCTCGGGCATCGCGCGAAGGTCCATGCCGCCGCGCGCCGTTCCGAAGCTCGGCTCGATCCGATCGTTGCCGCCGCGTCCCCTTGCCATCGCCTGAGAAATCACCACCCGGGCCCCCGATGGGCCACACCCTTTCCCTGCTTCTTCGCAATAATCGGGGCGCAATGAAGGGGCCGTTAAGGCGATATCGCGTCACGCCTTCATTGTTGGTCAAGGTAAAGGGACATTTACCGTTTTGTAGGGGCTTTGACAGGAAACATGAAACATTCGGGCGGCTACATCGTCTCCCTTGGAGTCCTGAAGTCGATGTCGTCATGTCCAGCCGGCGAGCCGCCCGAAGCCGGCGACACATTGTCCGCGACCATCATCGCGGAAGCCCTGTCAGCCGCGCTGCTCGCCCGGGTGCGCACCATGCGGGTGCTGCTCGAGACCGAGGAGGGCGGCCTCGTGCCGTCATCCGACGCGGCCGTGCTGCATGGCCGCCTGGAACGGATCGAGGCGGAACTCGAGGCGCGCCGCCGGCCGCCCGGCGACGATGCGGTGGACGTCGTCTATCTCGATTGATCGGCTCTGATCGGTCTCGACTGATCGGTCTCAAGTGATCGATGGTCGCCCCATCCATCGCGACATTCCTCGCCACGACCTCTTGTGGACCGTTCTCTGTGAACGATCGGGTTGAAGTCGTGGGTGGCCGGGACGAGCCCGGCCAGGACGAGGTGGTTCCGGTGCGTTCTTCACGGGGCGGCGTGCGGTGGCTTGGCACCGTTTCCTTTTTATTCGCACCACGTCGTCTTGCCCGGGCTTGTCCCGGGCATCCACGACTTGCTCGCATCGGTTTAGATCGATCCGCGTCGTCCGACGCCAGCTCGGCCGACGCGCGCTAACGGCTGCCGTCATCCTCCAGCACGCTGGTCAGCACCTTGCGGATCGCCGCCTGGCGCTGGGCGGTCTGGATCTTCGCGCCCATCAGGTCGGTGACGTAGAACACGTCCACCGCCTTTTCGCCGAAGGTCGCGACATAGGCTGAGCCGATGTTCAGGCTGTGGCGCGACAGGGCGGCGGTGAGGTCGTGCAGCAGGCCGGGGCGGTCGAGGCCGGAGACCTCGATCACCGTATAGCGGTTCGACCAGGTGTTGTTGATGGCCACCTCCGGCGCGATCCGGAAGGTGCGCGAACGCTGCCGGGCCGGCGATTTGCGATGCGCGGCGGCGACCGCCTCGCCCACCTTGATCTCGCCGCGCAGCGCCTTCTCGATACCGTCGGCGATGCGCTTGGCGCGCCGTTCCTCGTCCTCGTCGCGGTCGAAGCCGCGGGTGATCGAAATGGTGTCCAGCGCCAGGCCGTCGGTGGTCGTATAGATCTGCGCGCCGACGATATTGGCTCCCGCCGCGGCACAGGCTCCGGCGATGATCGACAGGAGCCTGGGGTGGTCGGGCGCGAGCACGGTCAGGTGAGTGACGCCCTGGCCGGCGACCAGGTCGACACGGGTCGCCAGCGACTGGCCGGCGGCTTCTGCGGCGAGCAGGAAGCGGGCATGCTCGATCTTGGTGGCGAGATCGACCTTCAGCCAATAGGCGGCATAGTGGCGGCCGATATAGGCCTCCAGGCCGGTGCCCGAGAGACCGGGCAGGGCGTCCGGAACCGTCCGCCTGAACTCCTCCTGGGCGATCTCGACCCGGCGCGTGCGGTTCACTTCCGAGAAGCCGCCGGTGACCACCGGCTCGGTTTCGTAATAGAGCGTGCGCAGGAGCTGGCTCTTCCAGCCGTTCCAGACCCCGGGCCCGACCGCGATGATGTCGGCGGTGGTCAGGATCAGCAGCATCTTCATGCGCTCGAGCGACTGCACCACGCCGGCGAAGGTCTCGATGGTCTTGCGGTCGCTGAGGTCGCGCGACTGGGCGATCGTCGACATGACCAGATGGTTCTCGACCAGCCAGGCGACGGTCTCGGTCTCTGCCTTGGTCAGCCCGAAACGCGGCCCGAGCCGGCGCGCCACCCGGGCGCCGGCGATCGAGTGGTCCTCCGGTCGGCCCTTCGAGATGTCGTGCAGGAACAGGGTGATATAGAGCAGGTCGCGGTTGCGTGGCTGGATCGTCTTGATCAGGTCGGCGGCGAGCCCCAGATTCGGATCGCCGCCGCGCTCGATCTGCTGCAGCGTGCCGATGCAGCGCAACAGATGCTCGTCCACCGTATAGTGGTGGTACATGTTGAACTGCATCATCGCGACGACGCGGCCGAAATCCGGCACGAAACGGCCGAGCAGGCCGGCTTCGTTCATCCGTCGCAGCACCACCTCGGCGGTGTTCGACGACGTCAGGATGGCGACGAACAGCTGGTTGGCGGTCGGGTCGTGGCGCAGCTTCTCGTCGACCAGCTTCAAGGACCGCGTCAGAAGCCGCATGGCGTCGGGATGGAGCGCCAGGTTGTAGCGGTCGGCCAGCGCGAAGATGCGGATCAGATTGACCGGATCGCGTGCGAAAGCCTGGTCGTCCGACACGGTGATCCGGTCGTGGTCGATCTGGAAATCCGGGCTCTCCTTGAAGCCGCGGTGCGATTTCGGCCGGAGCCGGGCGATGAACCGGTCGAGCACGGGGGCCGGCTTTTCGTGCCGTTCCTCCAGCTCGGCGCACAGGATGGCGGTGAGATCGCCGACATCCTTGGCGACCAGGAAGTAGTGCTTCATGAAGCGCTCGACGTCGACGAGGCCGGAATGGCCGCGATAGCCGAGCCGCGGCGCAAGCTCCCGCTGCAGGTCGAAGGACAGCCGCTCCTCGGCGCGTCCGGTCAGGAAATGCAGGTGGCAGCGCACGGTCCAGAGGAACTTTTCGCAGCGCCGGAAGGTCTGGGCTTCGCGCCGGGTGAACACGCCTTTCTTGGCCAGTTCCTCGTCGGTCTTCACCCGATAGGCATAGCGGGCGATCCAGAACAGCGTGTGCAGGTCGCGAAGCCCGCCCTTGCCGTCCTTCACATTGGGCTCGACCAGGTAGCGCGACTGGCCGGTCTTGCGGTGCCGCTCGTCGCGTTCGGCGAGCTTGGCGGCGACGAATTGCGGCACCGTGCCGCGCACCACCTCGGCGTCGAAACGCTGTTCGAGCTCGTGGAACAGCGCCATGTCGCCGAGGATATGGCGCGCCTCCAGGATGGCCGTGCGGATGGTCTGGTCGGCGCGCGCCTGGCGGATGCATTCGTCGACCGAGCGCGTCGCATGGCCGACCTTCAGGCCCATGTCCCACAGGCAGTAGAGGATGGCCTCGGCGACGCTCTCGCCCCAGGCGGTCTGCTTGTAGGGCAGCAGGAACAGAAGATCGATATCGGAGCCCGGCGCCAGCATGCCGCGGCCATAGCCGCCGGTCGCCACCACGGTCATGCGCTCGCCCGACGAGGGATTGTCGGAGGGGTAGAGCCGGGTGACGATCCAGTCATAGACGACGCGGATGGCATCGTCCTGGAAATGCGACAGCGCCTCGGCGCAGCTGCGCCCGTCGGCATCGGCGATCAGCCGCTGCTCGGCGGTCCGGCGCGCTTCGGCGAGCCAGCGCTTGAGGATCTGGACGACCTCGGCGCGGGCCTCGCGGCTGTTGCCGGCATGAACGCGCACGGCGCCGATCTCCCGCGCGATATCGGCGGGATCGACCAGGGGCGCATGGTTTGCGGGCTGCCGTCGCGGGCTGACTTCGAGGGTCGTCTGATCCATCGGTTCTCACGGTCGCGTGCGAGGCCCGGAACCATACGCGTTTCGCATGGGCCGCGCGATATCGCCAAGATAGTCGGTCTAAAGGCCCGCGGCACCGCCATCGGCGCGCGGGTCATGGGCGCCCAGCATCGACCGGTCGGGGAACCAGGTGACGCCGCCGGCATGGCCCATCGTGTCGGAATAGGCCTCGGGAATGGTCTCCGCGGCATGGCCCATGCGCTGCAGCGCGCTGACCAGGCTGTCGTCGAAGCGGTTTTCCAGGCGCAGGCCGGTGACCGCCGAGCCCCAGGTGCGGCCGAGCAGCCAGCGCGGCCGGTCCAGGCTCTCCTCGAGCGGCACGCCGTGGCGGACATGGCGCTCGAACACCATGGCCTGGGTCTGCGGCTGGCCCTCGCCGCCCATCGTGCCATAAGAAAACACCCGGCCGTCCTTGAGCCGCGCCAGCGCCGGATTGAGCGTGTGGAACGGCCGGCGGCCCGGCTCCAGCGGGTTCAGCGCCTTCGGGTCGAGCGCGAAGCTGGCGCCGCGGTTCTGCATCAGGAAGCCGGTCGAGGCCGAGATGCAGCCGGAGCCGAATTCCCAATAGATCGACTGGATATAGGAGACGACGCGGCCATCGGCATCCGCGGCGCCCATCCAGATGGTGTCGCCGGGGGCCGCCCGCTGCGGCCACGGCAAGGCCTGGCCGGTCTTGATCGCCTGCGCCTCGCGGCCGAGCGCGTCACTGGTCAGGAAGGCCTGCGGGTCGCCGGCGAGCCGGTCGAAATCGGTGACGAAGCGGTCGCGCACCAGGAAGGCGCGCTTGGTCGCCTCGACCAGGCGATGCACGAAGCCGACCGTTTCCGGCGTCACCGGGCCGTACATCGCTTCCAGCTGGTCGACGATGCCGAGGATCATCAGCGATGCCAGCCCCTGGGTCGGCGGCGGCATGTTGAAGATCTGGCCGAGCGAATGGTCGAGCGTCAGCGGCGCCCGCTCGACGGCGTAATAGGCCTGCAGGTCGGCCCGGGTGACCGGCGACCCCATCTTGTCCAGGTCATTTGCCAGCTCGCGCGCGATGTCGCCGCGATAGGTGTCCTCGAAACCGGCGCGCGCCATGTGCTCGAAGGACGCCGCCAGCGCCTGCTGCTTCATCACGGTGCCTTCGGCCGGCGGCCGGCCGTCGACCAGGAAAGTGTCGGCGAAACCCGGGCAATCCTTCAGCTCGAACAGCTTGTCGACGGTCAGCCGGGCCTGCGACCGCGTCACCGCATAGCCCTCGCGCGCCGCGCGGATCGCCGGCTCGAGCAGGACGGCGCGGGGCAGCCGGCCGCCGGCGGCCTTCGCCATGGCATTGGCCATGCGCCAGCCGCCGATCGCGCCGGGCACGGTGAGCGCTGCCTGCGGCCCGCGTGTCGGGATCTCGTAATGGCCGCGATCCCAGTAGGAGCGCATGGTCGCGCCCTCGCCGGCGAAGCCGCAGGCCTCGATGCCGTGCACCCGGCCGTTCGGCTGGTGAATCAGCCAGAAGCCGTCGCCGCCGACATGGGTCATATGCGGATAGACCGCCGCGATGGCCGCGGCCGCGGCGATCATCGCCTCGATCGCATTGCCGCCTTCGGCGAGAATCTGGCGTCCGGCCTCGGCCGCCGCCGAATGAGGGGCTGCGACGACACCGCGCGAGAATGGGCCTTGCGACATCAGGAATGATCCCTCGAATGCTGACCGAGGATAGCGGAGTGGCGCTGCCTCGGCGAACCCTCGTAGCGCCAGTGCAAACCCTTACGCAATCCTGCTGTCGGGGCGATCCCGGTGCGCGGCCCTCCGCGCCATGGTCAAAGCGCCATCGAGCGGCCGAGCGCCTCCCGCGAAACCTCGCCCTTGGCGCCCGACAGCACGACCCGGCCGCGCTCCATGACGGCGAAGCGGTCGCCGAGCTCCTCGGCGAAATCCAGATATTGCTCGACCAGCAGGATCGCGATGTCGCCCTTCCGGCGGAGATAGACGATGGCCCGGCCGACATCCTTGATGATCGAAGGCTGGATGCCTTCGGTCGGCTCGTCCAGCACCAGCAGGCGCGGCCGGGTGACCAGGGCCCTGCCGATGGCGAGTTGCTGCTGCTGACCGCCGGAGAGATCGCCGCCGCGCCGTCCGAGCATGTCGTTCAGCACGGGGAACAGCGAAAAGATGTCGTCGGGAATGGTCCGGTCGGTGCGCCGGAGCGGCGCGAAGCCGGTTTCCAGGTTCTCCTTCACGGTCAGCAGCGGGAAGATCTCCCGGCCCTGCGGCACATAGGCGATGCCGCGCCGCGCCCGCTCGAACGGCGGCATGCGGGTGATGTCGCGGCCCTCCCACAGGATCTCGCCGGCCGAGATCGGCTGATGGCCGATAATGGCGCGCATCAGCGAGCTCTTGCCGACGCCGTTGCGGCCGAGCACGCAGGTCACCGCGCCGGGCACCACTTCCAGCGAGACGTCGCGCAGCGCCTGGGCGGCACCGTAATGCAGGTCGACATTCCTGACTTCGAGCATGGCGTTTACCGTCCGAGATAGACTTCGATGACGCGCTCGTCGGCGCTGACCTGGTCGAGCGTGCCTTCGGCCAGCACCGAGCCCTCGTGCAGGCAGGTGACCTTGACGCCGAGCTCGCGGATGAAACCCATGTCGTGCTCGACCACCACCACCGAATGGCTTCGGGCGATGTCCTTGAGCAGTTCGGCGGTGGCGGCCGTTTCCGCGTCCGTCATGCCGGCGGCGGGCTCGTCGACCAGCAGGAGCTTCGGATCCTGGGCGAGCAGCATGCCGATCTCCAGCCACTGCTTCTGGCCGTGCGACAGTTCGGAGGCCATGCGGGCGCGGTGGTCGCCGAGCCTGATGACGCCGAGGATCTCGTCGACCCGCGCCATGATCGTGCGGGAATGGCGCGCGAACAGCGTGCCGAACACGGTGCGGTCGGCCTTCACCGCCATCAGGACATTGTCTTCCACCGTATGGCTTTCGAACACGGTGGGTTTCTGGAACTTGCGGCCGATGCCGAGATTGGCGATGGCCGTTTCGTCGAGCTCGGTCAGGTCGGTCGCGCCGGCGAAGATCACGTCGCCGGTGTCCGGCCTGGTCTTGCCGGTAATGACATCCATCATGGTGGTCTTGCCGGCGCCGTTCGGGCCGATGATCGCGCGCATCTCGCCGGGCGCGATGATGAAGCTCAATTTGTTGAGCGCGCGGAAGCCGTCGAAGGTGACCGAGACGCCGTCGACATAAAGCAGCGACTGGGTGATCACCTGCGGCCGGTTCATCGCCTGAACCGGCCCGAGTTGCGGCGCGCCGGCCACGGGATCCAGCAACATCTCGGTACTCCCTATTGGGCGGCCTGGGTGGCGGTGCTCGCCGGCGGTTTCGGCGCCGTCCGGCGGCTGCCCCACCAGTCGGTGAAGGTGCCGAGCACGCCCTTGGGCAGGAACAGCGTGACCAACACGAACAGGCCGCCGAGCGCGAACAGCCAGCCTTGCGGAAAGGCGCCGGTGAACCAGCTCTTGGCGAAATTGACGATGCCCGCGCCGAGCGCCGCGCCGACCAGCGTGCCGCGCCCGCCGACCGCCACCCAGATGATCGTCTCGATCGAATTGGCCGGCTGGAATTCGGAGGGGTTGATGATGCCGACCTGGGGCACGTAGAGCGCGCCGGCAATGCCGGCCATGACCGCCGAGACGGTCCAGACGAACAGCTTGAAATGCTCGACCCGGTAGCCGAGGAAGCGGGTGCGGGCTTCCGCGTCGCGGATCGCGACCAGGATCTTGCCGGCCTTGGAAGTGACGATGGCACGGGCCGCGAGATAGCCGAGCATCAGAGCCGCCACGGAAAGCGAGAACAGCACCGCCCGGGTCGGCTGGGCCTGGATGTTGAAGCCCAGAATGTCCTTGAAATCGGTCAGGCCGTTATTGCCGCCGAAGCCCATGTCGTTGCGGAAAAAGGCGAGCAGCAGCGCATAGGTCAGCGCCTGCGTGATGATCGACAGATAGACGCCGGTGACGCGCGAGCGGAAGGCGAACCAGCCGAACACGAAGGCGAGCACGCCCGGCACCAGGCAGACCATCAGCAGGGCATAGGGCAGGGAGGAAAAGCCCCACCATGTGACCGGCAGTTCCTTCCAGTTCAGGAACACCATGAAGTCGGGCAGGATCGGATTGGCATAGACGCCGCGCGGTCCGATCTGGCGCATCAGATACATGCCCATGGCATAGCCGCCGAGGGCGAAGAAGGCGCCGTGGCCGAGCGACAGGATGCCGCAATAGCCCCAGACCAGGTCGACCGCGACCGCCAGCAGGGCATAGGTCATGTATTTGCCCCAGAGCCCCATGGCGGTGTTCGAGACGTGGAACGCCGAGCTCGGCGGCACCGCGAGGTTGAGGATCGGCACCAGCACCGCCGTGACGGCCAGGAGACCAAGGAAGATCCAGCCGGCGCGGTCGATCTTTTCGAAGAAGAAGCGAGTGAACATCATTCCACCGCCCGTCCCTTGAGGGCGAACAGGCCCCGCGGACGCTTCTGGATGAACAGGATGATGAAGACGAGCAGCAGGATCTTGCCCAGCACGGCGCCGGCATAGGGCTCGAGGAATTTGTTGGCGATGCCCAGCGTCAGCGCGCCGACCAGCGTGCCCCAGAGATTGCCGACGCCGCCGAACACCACGACCATGAAGCTGTCGATGATGTAGCCCTGGCCGAGATTGGGGCTGACATTGTCGATCTGGCTGAGCGCCACGCCGGCAAGCCCGGCGATGCCCGAGCCGAGCCCGAAGGTGAAGGCGTCGACCCAGTTGGTGCGGATGCCCATGGCGCCCGCCATGCGCCGGTTCTGCGTCACTGCGCGAGTCTGCAGGCCGAACGGCGTGCGCTTCAGCACCAGCAGCAAGGTGGTGAAGACGAGCCCGGCGAAGATGATGATGGCGAGCCGGTTGGTGGTGATGGCGAGATTGCCGATTTCGAACGAGCCGGACATCCAGGACGGCGTGCCGACCTCGCGATTGGTCGGGCCGAACCAGGAGCGCACCGCCTGCTGCAGGATCAGGCTGACGCCCCAGGTGGCGAGCAGCGTCTCCAGCGGCCGGCCATAGAGGTGGCGGATGATCAGCCGCTCGATGAGCACGCCGACGGCGCCGGCGACCAGGAAGGCGAGCGGCAGCGCGATGAACAGCGAGACGTCGAACAAGGCCGGGGCCGAGGTGCGGATCGCCTGCTGCACCACGAAGGTGGTATAGGCGCCGATCATCACCATCTCGCCATGGGCCATGTTGATGATGCCCATGACTCCGAAGGTGATGGCGAGCCCGATGGCGGCCAGCAGCAGCACCGAGCCGAGCGACAGGCCGTACCAGACGTTCTGGCCGGCCTCCCATATGGCCAGCGACCGGCGCACCGCGGTGATGGCGCCGTCGGCGGCCTGCCGGACCAGCGGCGCGGTATCGGCCGGCAGCGAGCCCAGCATGGCGAGCGCGTCCTGGTCGCCGCGCCGCTGGATGACGCCGATGGCCTCGATGCGGTCGGCGTCGCGGGCCGTATTGTCGGCCACCAGGATCGCCGCGCGCGCTTCCTCCATCAACTTGCGCACCCGTGCGTCGCGCTCGGCGGGCAATGCCTGGGAGAGGGCTGTGAGGGCGGCCGCGTCGCGCGATTTGAACACGGCTTCGGCGGCGGCCATGCGGCGGGCGGGATCTGGATGCATCAGGCTGAGCGCGCCCATGGCGGCCTCGATGGCGCGCCGGACATTGTTGTTGAGCCGGACGGGGCGGGCCGCTGCGGGCGCGGGTTCGGCATTGCCGGTGGCGGCGGCCGTGAAGCTGCCGTCGGGCTGGCGGATGAACACGCTGCGATCGGCCGGGCGATAGACCAGGCGGCCGTCGCGCAGCGCCTCGATGACCGACGCGGCCTGCGGCGAACCGGAGCCGGCAAGGGCTGCGACGGCGCCGGCGATATCGTTGAAATTCTCGGTGGCGAAGCGCTGGACCAGCGTCTGGCTGTCCTGGGCGGCGGCCATGCGGGGGCCGGCGACGACCAGGGCCGCCAGGGTCACGATGGTCGCCAGGATGGTCGCGAGGAATGACAAGCGTCGCATGAACGATCCCGAATGAGGGGGCGAGAACCGGCCTCGCCGTCAGCGCTGGGCGGTCGCCGCGCATGAGGGGCGCGCCGCTGGCCGGCGCGCCCCGTCTTGGTCGAAAACCCTGCGATCAGCGCTGGGCCGCGCCGCCGCAACGTCCGGTCCTGACGTTGAAATTGCCGCAGCGCATCGGCGCGCGGTGATCGGCGATCAGGTCGCGCGACCCTTCCAGATGCGGCGACCATTCCTGGGCGACCACCGTGCCGGGGGTCTGCCAGACCGTCGAGAACTGGCCGTTCTCCTGGATCTCGCCGATCAGCACGGGCTTGGTGATGTGATGGTTCGGCATCATGGTGGAAACGCCGCCCGAGAGATTGGGCACGGCAATGCCGATCATGGCGTCGCGGACCGCGGTCGGGTCGGTCGTGCCGGCCGCTTCCACCGCCTTCACCCACATGGCGAAACCGATCACATGGGCTTCCATGGGATCGTTGGTGACGGCGCGCGGGTTGTTCTTAAAGGCGCGCCAGCGCGCGATGAAGTCGCGATTGACCGGGTTGTCCACCGACTGGAAATAGTTCCAGGCGGCGAGATGGCCGACCAGCGGCTTGGTGTCGAAGCCGGCGAGTTCCTCTTCGCCCACCGAGAAGGCGATGACCGGAATGTCGGTGGCCTTGACGCCCTGGTTGCCCAGCTCCTTGTAGAACGGCACGTTGGCGTCGCCATTGACCGTCGAGATGACCGCGGTCTTCTTGCCGGCGGCGCCGAAGCGCTTGATCGCGGCGACCCGGGTCTGCCAGTCGGAATGGCCGAACGGCGTGTAGTTGACCGAGATGTCCTCGGGCTTGATGCCCTTGGACAGCAGATAGGCTTCCAGGATCTTGTTGGTGGTGCGCGGATAGACGTAGTCGGTGCCTTCGAGCACGAAGCGCTGGACACCTTCGGCGAGCAGGTAGTCGACCGCGGGAATGGCCTGCTGGTTCGGCGCAGCGCCAGTATAGAAGATGTTCGGCGAGGATTCCTCGCCCTCATATTGCACGGGGTAGAACAGGATCGAGTTCAGTTCCTCGAACACCGGCAGCACGGATTTGCGCGACACCGAGGTCCAGCAGCCGAAGGTCACCGCGACGCGGTTGCGGGTGATCAACTCGCGTGCCTTTTCGGCGAAGAGCGGCCAGTTCGAGGCGGGATCGACCACCACCGCCTCGAGTTTCTTGCCGAGCAGGCCGCCGCGCTTGTTCTGCTCGTCGATCAGCATGAGCATGACGTCTTTCAGCGTCGACTCGCTGATCGCCATGGTTCCAGAGAGCGAATGCAGGATGCCGACCTTGATCGTTTCCTGCGCCTTGGCCGGCGCGGCGAATAGGCCTGCCGCAAGTGCTACGCTGGCCGCCAGGCCCAGCACTTTTGACTTGAGGTTCAACATGGAGGTTTCCCGTTTCTCGTGTTTGCCGTCGGCTCTGGAAGGCCTGTGGACCGCCGGTCAGCAGCTTTGTCTCGCAACCGCTGTGCCAGCCCCGGCCAGCGGGCAGAAGGCATTGACGGATCTGCCGAATTCGCAGCGGGCCCGGGCGGGCTTACGGGAAAATGCGGGGGTCGCCGTTGCTGCAATGCAAAGCGCCTGCCTAATAATTCATCGGCCTTTTTTGCATAATATTGCGGCACAGGCCCGTGCTGCGGTTATTTCGAGCAGATGACGCTTGGGCAGGGCGGGGCGCACGGGCCGGTATCGGGCGCCGGTGACCGCGTCTTCAATTTTCTTTAACCATAACGGGGTCACCTCGCATGTGGACCCGAGCCAGGAGAGGCCTCATGAGCGTCAGCGAGACCGTCACGGTCCCGGACAAGGCCGGCTGGCGCGAGGCTGCCGCCGTCTATTTCCGGCGCGACGTGCTGGTGGTGCTGTTCCTCGGCTTTTCCGCCGGCTTGCCGTTGGCCTTGTCCGGCTCGACCCTGCTGGTCTGGATGGCCGAGAGTTCGGTCAACCTGACCACGATCGGCCTGTTCGCCCTGGTCGGCACGCCTTATACGATCAAGTTCCTCTGGGCCCCTGTCGTCGACGCCCTCGACATCCCCATCCTCTCGACCTGGCTCGGCCGCCGCCGCGGCTGGCTGATCTTCAGCCAGATCCTGCTGATGGCGGCCATCGTCTTCCTCGGCCTGCAGAACCCCGACGTCTCGCCGTTCATGATCGCGGTCGGCGCCGTGCTGGTGGCGACCGCTTCCGCCACCCAGGACACCGTCATCGACGCCTATCGCGTCGAAAAGCTCGACACCTCCGAACAGGCCGCCGGCATGGGCTCCTATGTCGCCGCCTATCGCATCGGCATGCTGGTCTCCACCGCCGGCGCGCTCCTGATCGTCTCCTATTTCGAGAAGATCCAGGGTTTCCCCAAGGCGACCTCCTGGTCGCTCGGCTATTGCGTCATGGCCGGCTTCGTGCTGGTCGGCATGGTCACCACCTTGATCGCCCGCGAGCCGGCGCGCTCGGCCGAGGCGGTCGAGAGCGCGCGCGCCGAAGGCAATCCGATGAAGCGTGTGGCGTCCGCCGCGGTCGGCGCCTTCTCGGAGTTCCTGACCCGCGACATGGCCTTCGTGGTGCTGGCCTTCGTCGTGCTGTTCAAGTTCTGCGACGCCTTTGTCGGCGCCATGACCGGCCCCTTCGTCATTCGCGGCATGGGCTATAGCCGCGAGGAATATGCGGCCATCGTCAAGGGTGTCGGGCTGGTGGCGACGCTTGGCGGCGGTTTCGCCGGTGGTTTCGTCGCCCGTGCGCTGGATCTCAGGACCAGCCTGTGGCTCGCCGGTTTCCTGCAGATGGCCTCGAACCTGGTCTTCGCGCTGCAGGCCCAGGCCGGCATCAGCTACGGCATGCTGGCCTTCGTCATCGTCGTAGAGAATTTCACCGGCGCCATCGGCACCGTGATCTTCGTCGCCTATCTCTCGTCGCTGTGCAATTCGCCGCTCCACACCGCCACCCAATATGCGCTGCTCGCTGCGCTGGCCGCGGTCGGGCGCACCTATCTGTCGGCGCCGGCCGGCTGGCTCGCCGGCCAGACCGGCTGGTTCTGGTTCTTCGTGCTGTCCTGCCTCACCGCCATTCCGAGCTTCCTGCTGCTCTGGTGGCTGCAGGCGCGTGGCCATTTCGATGCGCTGGCGCGGCCAACCGGTCCGCTCCCGGCCGACGACTGACGCCATGGCCAGCCCGATCTTCCGCTCTTCTGGCGATCTTCTCGCCGACCGCCGTTACGATTATGCCATGGCGTCGAAGGACGACGGTGATCTGGTCGCCAGTGCCGATCTGCTGCGCCAGGCGCTCGACATCGCGCCCGCCTGGGCGGCGGCCTGGTTCGCGCTCGGCGAAGTCGAGCAGGCGCAGGGGCTGACCGGCCAGGCGATCGCGGCGTTCCGCGCCGCGCGCGAACGCGATCCCGCCGATGCGCTCGGCGCCGGCCTCATGCTGGCGCGGCTCGGGGCGGCCGACAGCGCCACCGCCATGTCGGCCGCTTATGTCGAGACCCTGTTCGATCAATATGCGGGCCGTTTCGATCAGGCCCTGCGCCAGGGGCTCGGCTATCGCGGCCCGGAAATCCTGGTCGAGGCGGTCGCTGAGGCCTGCCGGCTCGGCGGCCGGCCGGCGCGGTTCGCGCGCATGCTCGATCTCGGTTGCGGCACCGGGCTCGCCGCCGAGGCCTTCCGATCCCATGCCGCGGCCATCGACGGCGTCGACCTGTCGCGCAAGATGGTCGAGATCGCCGCGGCCAAGGGCCTCTATGGCACGGTCGAGGCCGGCGAGCTCCAGGACTATCTCGGCCGCCAGCCGGCGGCCGGCGCCGACCTGATCGTCGCCGCCGACGTCTTCGTCTATTGCGCCGATCTTGCTCCCATCTTCGCCGAAAGCGCGCGGGCGCTGCGGCCGGGGGGGCTGCTCGCCTTCACGGTCGAGACCCATGGCGGCGAGGGCATCGTGCTCGGCGCGGGGCTGCGTTATGCCCATACGCAGGCTTATCTGCGCGAAACCATGGCCGGCTTGCCGTTCGATCTGGTGATCTGCGCGGAGGTTTCTACCCGGCTGGAGGGCACGCTGCCGGTTCCGGGCCTGGTCGTCGTGGCCGAACGGCGGGCCTGACGTGCCGCGCGTGGGCCAGGATGAACGTCTCCGCGATTGACGTGCGCCCTCGCCGGGGCCACAGCATCGCGCCATGAATTATCGCCACGCCTATCATGCCGGAAACCCGGCCGATGTGATCAAGCACGCCGTGCTGGCCTTCGTGATCGACTATCTCCTGCAGAAGCCTGCACCGATCCGGGTCATCGACACCCATGCCGGCATCGGCCGTTATGACCTGACCTCGGATGCCGCCGAGCGCACCGGCGAATGGGTCGAAGGCATCGGCCGGCTTTGGGGCCAGGCCATTCCCGACGACCTGGAGGCCTTTCTCGGCCCCTATCTCGACCTGGTCGCAAGGCTCAATCCCGACGGCCGGCTGCGCTTCTATCCCGGCAGCCCCGAGATCGCCCGGCTGATGACCCGGCCGACCGACGGCATCACCTGCTGCGAGCTGCATCCCGACGATGGCGCTTCGCTCGCCGGGCTCTATGGCCGCGAGAAGCGCATCAAGGTGATCAATCTCGACGGCTGGCTGGCGCCCAAGGCTTTCCTGCCGCCGAAGGAGAAGCGCGGGCTGATATTGATCGACCCGCCTTTCGAGGAGCGGGCCGACTATGACCGGCTGGTCGAGGCGCTGAGCCTCGGCCACAAGCGCTGGGCGGGTGGCGTGTTCATCCTGTGGTATCCGGTCAAGGACGCCGCCGAAGTCAGGCGCTTTCACCGGATGATCGCCGATCTCGCTCTGCCGAAATGCCAGGCGATCGAGGCGACCTGGCGCGCCGTTGACGGCGAGCGCCTGTCGGGCGCGGGTCTCGTCACCGTCAATGCGCCGTTCACCCTGGCGCCGACCTGCCGCGCGGCGGCGCGCCTGCTGTGGGACGCGCTCAGGGTCCCGAACGGCCGGCTGACCGTGACCGGCGACGCGGATTAGCCGCGCCGTCAGGGATCGGTGCGCAGGTTCATCTGTTTCGCCGTATCGACGACGAACACGGCCAGCGCCGCGCCGACTGCAAGGCCGATGGCGACGATGGCGAGATCGGCAAAGGCAAGTTCGATCATGACAAACCCCTGAAGGCTCGGGTGACGGTCGTCATCCGCGGCTTCGGCCGTCGGGGTCTGCTGCGGCTTACGACAGGGGTATGGTCTCGTGATTTGTGCGTTGCAGCAATAATGCTTTCGATCTGCTGCAATGCGACATTGCGATGCCTACCGATGCGCTTGCCCGTCGCCCCCGGCGGCCAAGGCCCGGAGCGCCATCCTGAAGTTTGGATGTAACAGCTTAACAGACAGTTCACCTTTCAGGCGCTCGTTCGACACCCTCTTGCACTCGCCATAGAAGCTCAGGCCCATGGGCGACAGCCCGGCCTGGTCGATCGGAATATCCGGCGGCACCGGCACGCCGAGCAGCCCGGCGGCATAGCTGACGACGTCCTGGGCCGGCGAGGGTTCGTCGTCGGTGACATTGACCACGCCGTCATAACGCTTGTCGAAGGCGGCGAGCACCGCAGCCGCGATGTCGTCGACATGGATGCGGTTGAACACCTGGCCCGGCTTGATGATGCGCCGCGCCGTGCCGCGCCTCAGATTGACCAGGGCATTGTTGCCTGGGCCGTAAATGCCAGACAGCCGGAGCAGGGCGACCGGCACGCCCGTGGCCTTGCCGAGCGCGGTCCAGGCGGCTTCGGCCTCCAGCCGCTCGACGCTGCGCGGGCTGACCGGTTTCGGTGGCGTCGTCTCGTCGACCCAGCCGCCCTGATGGTCGCCATAGACGCCGACGGTCGAGAGATAGGCGATCGCGTCCGGCTTCCGTGCCGTAAGCGCCGTCCGGCACGTCTTGAGCACCGGGTCACCGGTTTCATCCGGCGGGGCCGACACCAGGACGTGGCCGGCCTCCGCGATGGCCGCGGCGAGCTCCGGCGAAAGGCTGGTGCCGTCGAACGGCAGGACCGTCACCGGCTGGCCCTCGATCCCCTGGGCGGTGAGGGCGGCCGCGCGCTCCGGCGACCGTACGGTCGCGACGATGCGCTGGTAGCGCCCGTTGGCGGCACGTACCGTGGCGACCGAGGAATAACCCAGCCCGAAGATCAGAAGCGTCGTCATCAAATCCATTCCTGCAGCACGTCGGGATCGGTCTCGGCGCGCCGGTCGAAATCGGCGAGCCTTTCGGGGGCAAGCTGGCGCAGCGCCCAGACGGCGGCGCCGCGCACCAGGGCCGAGCTATCGGTCATCAGGCGCTCGGCCTCGGCCGCCAGCGGCTTGTCGCCGCTATTGCCGATGGCGATGAGCACGTTGCGGATGAAGCGGTCGCGGCCAATCCGCTTGACCGGGCTTTTCGAGAACAGCGCGCGAAAGGCCGGATCGTCGAGCCTGGCGAGATCGGCGAGCGCCGGCCGGCGCAGGCCGTCGCGCGCGGCGAGCTTCATTTCCTGACCCAGCCGGGCGAATTTGTTCCACGGGCAGACGGCCAGGCAATCGTCGCAGCCATAGATCCGGTTGCCCATCGCCTTGCGGAATTCGCTCGGAATCGGGCCCTTGTGCTCGATGGTCAGGTAGCTGATGCAGCGCCGGGCATCCAGCCTGTAGGGGGCCGGAAAGGCCGCGGTCGGGCAAGCATCGAGGCAGGCCCGGCAGGAGCCGCAGCGGTCGGTCTCCGGCCGGTCGGCGGCAAGCTCCAGCGTCGTCATCACCGAGCCGAGGAACAGCCAGGAGCCGAATTCGCGCGAGACCAGGTTGGTGTGCTTGCCCTGCCAGCCGAGGCCGGCGGCGGCGGCCAGCGGCTTTTCCATCAAAGGCGCCGTGTCGACGAAGACCTTCAGCTCGCAGCCGGTCTGTTCGGCGAGCCAGCGGCCGAGCGCCTTCAGCCGTGACTTGACGAGATCGTGATAGTCGTCGCCGCGGGCATAGACCGACAGTAGCCCGGCCGACCGGTCGGCGAGCCCGTCGAGAGGGTTCTCGTCCGGCCCGTAATTCAGGCCGAGCATGATGACGCTGCGCGCCGCCGGCCAGAGCACGCCCGGATCGGCGCGACGTTCGACGGTCTCCTCCATCCAGGCCATGGCGCCGTGAAAGCCGTCGGCGATCGCCTCGGCGAGCCTTGGCGCGGCCTGCGGGATGGCGTCGGGCGTGGTGAAGCCGATGGCTGTGAAGCCCTGGGCGCGGGCCTCGTCGACGATCGCCTGGCGCAGCGCCGTCGGATCGCTCAGAAGTCGAGATCGGCGTAGGTCGCGCTCGCGGGCGTTCCGACCACCCGGTCCGCCAGGAGCGGGCGGAAGGACGGGCGCGACTTCACCCGCGCATACCAATCCTTGGCTGTCTCGTCGTCGTTCCACGGCACATCGCCCAGATAGTCGACGACCGACAGGTGGGCGGCCGCGACGAGATCGGCGTAGCTCAATTCGGGCCCGGCAAGCCAGTCGTTCCGTGCGGCGAGCCAGCCGATATAACGAATATGATAGCGGATATTGGCCCGCGCGGCGCGCAGCGCATTGGTGTCGGGCGCGCCGCCGCCATGTTCGGGCGCCATGAATCGCTTGTCGATTCGCTCGGCGACCAGCGGTCCCGAGACTTCCTCGAAGAATTTGACGTTGAACCAATGCATCAGCCGCCGCACTTCGACGCGCGCAAGCGCGCCCTGCGGCATCAGGCGGCGATCGGTCTCGGGCTGGTCGAGCTCATCGAAATAGGCAGCGATGATCTCGGAGCCCGGGATCGCAAGCCCGCTCCCGACCGTGAGGATCGGCGTGGTACCCTCGGGATTGAGCCGAAGGAAATCTTCGCGCCGCTCCCAGGGCCTTTCCTCGATGAGTTCCACCTCGACCCCGCGCTCGGCCAGAATCAGCCTGACGAAGCGGGAATGAGGACAGAAGAATCGATGGTGCAATTGCATACGATCAAACCTGGACGGCCCGCAATCGACGGACCCGATGTGGTTTTTCGATGACATGTGGTTCGGAAGTCGGGTCAATAGCCTCCCCGCGCCGGCGAAACAACCTCGGGATTTGCATGTCGAGTTTAACGCCGTGTCATGCTTAACCGTTCATGAAGGTGGTTGCGCTATGACACCGCCGATACCGGCTGAGCTCATTCGGAGAGAACCATGGACATCGCCAATCTCGTCAAGGCGCTGATCCTCGGCGTGGTCGAGGGTGGAACCGAGTTCATCCCGGTCTCGTCCACCGGCCATCTGATTCTGCTCGGTCATTTCCTCGGCTTCCAGTCCACCGGCAAGACCTTCGAGGTGCTGATCCAGCTCGGCGCCATCCTGGCCATCCTGCTGGTCTATTTCACCCGGCTGCTCGGCGTCGTCCTGTGCCTGCCGACCGATGCCTGGGCGCGCCGCTTCGTCATTTCGGTGCTGGTCGCCTTCCTGCCGGCGGCCGTGCTCGGGGCGGCGCTGCACGGCACCATCAAGTCGCTGTTCGAGCGCCCGGACCTGGTCTGCGTGGCGCTGATCCTCGGTGGCGTGGTGCTGCTCTTCGTCGACCGGCTCAAGCTCGAGCCGACCGAGGACAATGCCTTCCGCTTCTCGCCCATGCTGGCCTTGAAGATCGGGCTTTGCCAGTGCGCGGCGCTGTTTCCCGGCGTGTCGCGGTCGGGCGCCACCATTGTCGGCGCGCTCCTGCTCGGCACCACCAAGCGCGCGGCGGCCGAGTTCTCGTTCTTTCTCGCCATGCCGACCATGGCCGGCGCCTTCGCCTACGACCTCTACAAGAACTACAAGCTGCTCGATTTCGCCGATGTCACGACCATCGGCGTCGGCTTCGTGGCCGCCTTCATCGCGGGCCTGTTCGTCGTTCGCTTCCTGCTCGACTATGTCAGCCGGCACGGCTTCGCGCTGTTCGCCTGGTGGCGGATCATCGTCGGCACGCTCGGCCTGATCGGGCTCTTCGTGTTCCACTGAGCCCCGGTCCGCGCGGGCCGATGGGCGCGCGCGGGCGATCGCCTCACTGGGCCTGTTCGGTGAACTGGCCGTGCTTGCGGAAGCGCCAGAGATAGCTCGGCACGATGGCTTCCACCGATTTCGGCCGGATGCCCAGGCCCTCGAGCGTGCGGCCGTCGGCGCTGGCGCCGGCGCTCACCACATTGTCCGACTTCAGGAACTTCACCTGGTCGGGGGTCAGCGGCGCGCCCGGCACATATTGCAGGAACTTCGCCTGGAATTCGGCGAGCCCGAAGGGCAGCGTCATCAGGAGCCGCTTGCGCCCGGTCGTTTCCAGGATGAATTCGATCAGGTCCTTGAAGCTCTTCACCGCCGGGCCGCCGAGCTCATAGACCGCGCCGGGCTTGGTCTTGCCGTCGATGGCGGCCATGACGGCGTCGGCGATGTCGCCGGCGAACACCGGCTGGAAACGGGTCTCGCCGCCGCCGATCAGCGGCAGCACCGGCAGCATGCGGGCCATGCCGGCGAAACGGTTGAAGAAATCGTCCTCGGGGCCGAACACGACCGAGGGACGCAGGATCACCGCGTCGGGCCGGTGGCGCAGCACGCCGGCCTCACCGGCGGCCTTGGTGCGGGCATAGAGCGCTTCGGCCTCGGCATCGGCGCCGATCGCCGAAAGGTGCACCATGCGCGCGCCGGCATCGGCCGCCGCGCGGGCGACGGTCTCGGCGCCGCGCGCCTGCACGGCGTCGAATTTCTGCCGGCCGGATTCATGCATGATGCCGACGCAGTTCACGACCACCTCGGCGCCTTCGGCGGCATGGCGCACCGAGTCGGGGTAGCGCAGATTGGCCTGCACCGCGTTGATCTGGCCAACCGCGCCGAGCGGCTGCAAATGGCCGGCGAGATCCGGCCGGCGCACCGCCACGCGGATGCGGAAGCCGCGCCGGGCGAGCGCCCGGACCACATGCCGTCCGATGAAACCCGAACCGCCGTAAACCGTCACGAGCCGGTCGAAGGTCTGCATCTCGTGCCCCTTTGCAATCGCATCGAATGCCGGGTGATTAGTCCATTTCCAAACAGCCGTACAGAGCGACCTCGGCATGGCCGGATGCCGATCGGCCCGGGCCCGCGGCGCGGGCGGGCGGTTCAGGTGCCCGGGCTGCGCCGGGCGCTGCCGGAGATGAGGAAGACCGTGAGGGCGATCAGCGCGGTGGCATTGACCGCGATCGCCAGCGGCCAGGCGCTGTTGCCGAGACCGTGGCCGACCAGGATGCCGGTGGTCGCGCCCGACGCCATCTGGATGAAGCCGGCAAGCGAGGAGGCGGCGCCCGCCTTGTCGGGAAAGGGTTTCATGGCGCCAGCCAGCGCCTGCGGCATGGTCAGGCCGAAACCGCAGGTATAGATCGCCATCGGCACCAGGATGCCGGCCGGGCCGAGATGGCCGACGGTGAGCGCCGCCGCCATGGAGAGCCCGCCCAGCGCCAGCAGCGAGACGCCGGCGCGGATCGTCCAGCCTTCGCCCTTGCGCATGACCAGCCGGGTGCCGCCGAGGCTGCCCGAGACGAAGCCGATGACGCAGCTGGCGAAGGCCGCGCCTGCCGCCACGGGATCGAGGCCATAGACGCCCTGCAGCACGAAGGACGAGGCGGAAATGAACGAGAACAGGCCGGAATAGCCCGCCGCGAAGATCGCGGTATTGGCGAGGAAGGTGCGGTTGGCGATGATCTGGCCGAAGGTCCTGAGAATGCCGATCGGCGAAATCGGCGCCGGCGAGCGCTGCTTCAGGGTTTCCGGCAGGCTGAACAGGACCAGGGCGAGCGACCCGAGCCCGAAGGCGAGCGCCGCGAAAAAGGTCGAGCGCCAGCCGAAGGTGACGTGCAGGACACCGCCGGCGATCGGTGCGAGGGCCGGCACCACGCTCATGATCGTGCCCATCACGGCCAGCTCCCGCGCCGCCCGGCGGCCCTCATAGAGGTCGCGCACCATGGCGCGTGCCACCACGATCGGCCCGCCGGCGCCGAGCGCCTGGAGGAAGCGCGCGGCGGTCAGCATCTCGATCGATGTCGCGGCCGCGCAGACCGCGGTGCCGATGCCGTAGAGCAGCAGGGCGCCGACCAGCACGGGCTTGCGGCCATATTTGTCGGAGATCGGGCCGTAGAAGATCTGGCCCACCGCGAAGCCGGCGAGAAAGGCCGACAAGGTCATCTGCACCTGGGCGGTGGTCGCACCCAGCAGCCGGCCGATATCCGGCAGCGAGGGCAGATACATGTCGGTCGACATCGGCCCAAGCCCGATCAGCACCGCCAGCAGGGCGGTCAGGGCGAAGGTATCGGGGCGCAGGGGCATCGGCAGGTTCCGGCGATCGCGCAGGCTCTACGCGCCCGGCACCGGGGTGTCGAGGCGGGCCTAGCCGACGACGGTGCCGAGCAGCCCTGCGGCGGCGAGCCAGATCAGGGCATAACGCAAGGTCCGGGCGAGGCCGGTCAGCAGCGCCGTCGGCAGCAGCGGATAACGGGCCATGCCCGCGACGACGGTGATGGGGTCGCCGACGACAGGCATCCAGCAGAGCAGCAGGGCGGCCCAGCCGAAGCGGCCGAACAGCCGCTCGACCCGGGCGGTCATGTCGGGCGGCAATTTGAACCGGGCGAGCCAGGCATGGCCGGTCTGGCTGTCGGCGCCGCGCGCGATCAGCGTGCCGATCCACCAATTGGTAAGGCCGCCGGCGGTATTGGCTGCGGTCGCGACCAGAAACAGCGCCAGTGGGTGCTGATAGCCGGCCGCGAGAAACCCGACGAAAACCAGTTCCGATCCACCCGGCAGCAGTGTCGCGGCCGAGAAGGCCGCAAAGGCCATGGTGGACAGGGTGGCGACGTCGGCGATCAAGGGGGGCTCCGTCCGGCGGGGGCGATCTTGCCTGCTGGCCGGCGGCGCGGGCTGCCCGGCCGGTGGGCGGCGCGCTCTCTTGCCATTTCGGGTCCCTCTTGCACAGGGGCTTCCACCGCCGTTTAATACGGCTCCGTAACGAGTTGGTGCGCGTCGATGGCCGTTCAGTTGCGTCCCGCCCAGGCGATCAAGCTGATGCACGACCTGTCGCTGGCCCTGGTGCACGACGGCGAGCCGGACCTCAGCGCCCGTCAGCTCGCCATCCTGCTGACCATCTATCTCGAGCCGCCGCCCCATCATGTGCGTGACCTCGCCGCCCGGCTGAAGGTCACCAAGCCGGTGATCACCCGCGCGCTCGACAGCATGGGCAAGCTCGAACTCGTCTCGCGCCGCCGCGACGAGCGCGATCGGCGCGACGTCATCATTCAGCGGACCGTCAAGGGCGCGCTGGCGGTCGAGCGGATCGGCGACCTGATCGTCGAGCAGGCGCGCTCCCTGCCGCCGTGAGACGTTAACGCCGCCCGTGCTAGAGGACGGACATGACCGCCATGGATCGCCGCCTGACCCCCGCTCGCCCCGACCTCGCCGCCGCCAGCCTGAAAGGGCTGGTCGAGGCCGCACGCTTCGTCGAGGGCCGCGCAGCCCGGGTCGCCCTGCCGGTCGTGCCGCTGCGCGCCGTGCCGCGCGCCGATGCCGGGCTCGACACCGAACTGACCTATGGCGAGCCGGTCTCGATCTATGACGAGCGCGACGGCTGGGCCTATCTGCAGTCGGCCCGTGACGGCTATGTCGGCTACGCGCCGGCCGGCGCCTTCATGGCCGCGGCCGGCCCCGCGACCCATCGGGTGGCGGCGCTGCGGACCTTTCTCTATCCCGGCCCCAGCATCAAATTGCCGGTTCTCGGCCTGATCCCGATGAACGCGCTGGTTACCGTGGCGAACCTCGCCGGCGACTTCGCCGTCACCGACAGCGGCGCTCATGTTTTCGCCCGCCACCTTGCCGGCCTCGCCACGCATGAGCCGGACTTCGTCGCGGTCGCCGAGCGCTATCTCGGCACGCCCTATCTCTGGGGCGGGCGCACCAGTCTCGGGCTCGACTGTTCTGGCCTGGTCCAGACCGCGCTGGAGGCTGCCGGCGTGCAAGCACCGCGCGATTCCGACATGCAGGAAAAGCAGCTCGGCGAAGCCTTCGTGCCGGCACCCGACCTGTCGAACCTCCGGCGCGGCGATCTCGTGTTCTGGAAGGGCCATGTCGCCATCATGACCAGCCGCACCGAACTCATCCACGCCAATGGCCATCACATGGCGGTGGCGCGCGAGCCGGTGGAGGAAGCGGTCAGGCGCATTGCCGACAAATCCTTCGGCGCGGTGACCAGCGTGCGGCGATTGGCCGGCGGCGTCACGGATTGACCGTCCCGCCGGCGTCCCGGATGGCCGATCTCAGCGGCAGCCGGAGCGGCATTGCAGGCCGTCGAAGGAGGCCTCTTCGCCGATCGTCGAGACCCCGATGACGGTATTGTTGCGCTGCCAGGTGAACAGGCAGTTGGCCATGCCGGTACCAGCGCAGGACAGCATTTCCGGCCGGTCCTTGCAGCGCGTGTCACGAGCAGAGCAGCGATCCGCGTCGGGCAGGGTCACCGGGCGCCAGCCCGTTGCCAGCAGGATGTTGCGGACGCTCGCATAGGGTGTGCCCTGGCTCAGGGTGGGCAGGCGTTCCGCGGCCGCGGCCGCGGTGGTCAGGGCCAGCAGCGATGCCAGCACGAGAGCCGTCTTGGTCATTCCGATTCTCCGTCCGCGATTTGCCCCGCCCGGGTCTTTGTCCCGCGCGGCCAGGCCGCGCGCAACCCGCGTCAGCTGCAGACCGGCTTGTCGCACTCGCGCACCGCGCGTACCGCCGATTCGATCGTGCCGCGCCCCGGCCAGCCGATGACGGCGACGCCCGCGATCAGCCAGGACGGTGTCGCCGCGAGATTGGTGGCATTGGCCAGCCGAACCGCCTGAGCCAGCACCTGGCCAGTTTCCTGCTTGTCGGCGACGGTCTCGACCTCGTCGACATTGAGCCCCAGATCCTTGGCGGCATCGAGCGCGCGCAGGCCGTCGAACACGCCGCGCGCCGCCATCGAGATGTCGAAGAACTGGCGCGCCTTGGCCTCGCCGCCGATCAGCTTCACCGCATATTCGACACGCGCGGCCTGGAACGACGGCAGGCCGAGGCTCGGCGCGTTGACGAAACGGATGCGCAGGTCCGGATCGGCTTCCGCCATGGCCTTCACGTCATTGGCCGCGCGCCGGCAATAGCCGCAATTGGAATCGTAGATCTCGGTCAGCGTGATGTCGGCATCGTCGGAGCCGATGGAAAAGCCGTTGTCGAGCTCGGCGATCTCGGTCTCCAGCTCGACCGGCACGCGGAAATTCGACACCTCGCGCCCGTCCGGGCCACGGATCGGAAACCACGCCTCGTCGGCGACCGCCGATGACAGCAGCGCGGGGACGGCTGAGGACAAGGCGGCGGTGACGAGCAGGCGGCGGCGGGTCAGGATCATCGCAACATCATTGTCTGGCCAGATGGCGGCACCATGGCCGCGGCGCCGCGCCAGGCAAGTCACGCCTGCGTGACGACGCCGCGATGGTCACCTCAGGCGGCCCTGACCGTCGTGACGAACTTCTCCACCTCGTCGCGCAGATGATTGCTTTCGCGCGACAGGTCCTGGGCGGAGCCCAGAACCTGGGCCGAGGCCGAACCGGTCTCGGCGGCACCCCGGCTGACGTCGGAAATATTGGCCGCGACCTGGGTCGTGCCCTGGGCCGCCTCCTGGACGTTGCGGGAGATTTCCTGGGTCGCCGCGCCCTGCTGCTCCACCGCCGCGGCGATGGCCGAGGCGATCTCCGACAGCCGGCCGATGGTCCCGCCGATCTCCTTGATGGCGAGCACCGAATCCTGCGTCGCGGTCTGCATGGTGGCGATCTGCGTGCCGATCTCGTCGGTGGCCTTGGCGGTCTGGGTCGCCAGCGCCTTGACCTCCTGGGCGACGACCGCGAAGCCGCGGCCGGATTCGCCGGCGCGCGCCGCCTCGATCGTGGCGTTGAGGGCGAGGAGATTGGTCTGCTGGGCAATCGCGGTGATCAGCTTGACCACATCCCCGATCCGGCTGGCGGCGAGCGACAGCTCGGCGATGCGGGTGTCAGTCAGCTCCGCCTGTTTCACCGCCTCGAAGGCGATCTTGCTGGATTCCTCGACCTGCCGGCCGATCTCGGCGACCGAGCTGCTCATCTCCTCGGCGGCGCTCGCCACCGACTGGACGTTGCTCGAGGCATCGTCGGAGGCGCCGGCGACCACGCCGGCGAGCTGCTGGGTGCTCTCGGCGGTGCGGGTCAATTGACCGGCGGCCGTTTCGAGCTCGCCCGAGGCTCTGGACACCGCCGCGACGATATTGCCGACCGCCGACTGGAATTCGTCGGCGAGCCGGGCCATCTGCTGCTTGCGTTCACTCGCCGAGCGCAGCTCGATGGCCTTCTGTTCGCCGCGCAGCCGGTCGGCCTCGATCATGCTGTCCTTGAAGGTCTGCATGGCGCCGCCGAGCGCACCGATCTCGTCACGCCGGTCGGCATAGGCCGTCTCGACGGTCAGGTCGCCGCCGGCGAGTTTCAGCATGGCCGCCTGCATGACCTTGAGCGGGCCGGTGACGCGGCGCGACACCATGATGGTCATGGCGGCGGCGGCAACGATCACCGCGGCCAGAAGGCCGAGCTCGACATAGAGCTTGGAGGTCGCGGCGGCCTGCTGCCGGGCGGCATGGCTCTTGGCCGCGTCCAGCGCCGCATCTGCGACGCCCAGCAGGGTCGCGAGCCTGGTGACCGCGGCCGGTGTCCATTGCGCCGCCGTCACGCCGGGCGGCTGGCCGGCGGCAAGCGCGGTCAGGACCTTGAGGCGATAGGCGACATAGTCGGGATCGAGATAGCCCTTCTTGGCGGCGGCGGCGGCTTCCGCGAATTGCGGCGGCAGCGGCAGGCCGGCGGCGAGCTTTTCGAGCTCGGCCCAGGCGGTCTCCAGCCGGGTGTTGATCACGGTATATTTCACCAGCGGATCGGCCGGCAGCGGCTGGCCGGCCAGGGGATTGGAGATGAACACCGAGGCGTCGCCCGCGGCCTCGCGGGCGACCCAGGCGAGCTGCTTCAATTGCATCAACTGGTCGATGAAGGCGTCGTCCAGCTTGACCAGATTGGTCATCTGCCCCGACAGCTTCTCGATCGATTCGATCATGCCCGATGTGTGGGTGAAGAACTCCTGGGCGAGGCCTGCCCGCCGCTCGGCCTTGGGCTGCTGCACCGCCTGGGCTGCTTCGGCATGCAGGGCGGAAAGCCTGGTCACCGACTGGTCGAGATTGGCGACGAGCTGCGCGCCCGCCGGAAAGTCGAGCCCGCGCAGCGCGACGAGGGCTGCCTTCAGCGCCGGTATCTCGGCGTCGCGATTCTGCTGGGTTTGCGGGTTCGGCGCGGTCAGGCGCGCTTCGCCAATGAGGTCGCGATTGGTGGTCGAGCGATCGACGCGCAGGTTGTGCAGGGCGGTGAACAGATGGGCGGTCGCCTCGCTGACCGTGGCGATCCGGCTGGCGGTGCGCAGCTGCTTCCACGAGGTCCAGGCGCCGGCGGCGACGAGAACGACCACGCTCAGGACGAGGATCGATATCACCGCCTTGAGCAGCGCATTCACCGACAGGCGATTCAACATTCAGCGGCTCCAGGAGACAGGTCTTTCCTGGAGCCGCAATTTCGATGGACTGCGTAAACGAACAGCTAAGAAATAAGGCAATTTGCCATATTCGGGCTGGTATTTTGGTGCTGCCGCAAGGGCAGGTCGAGCCTCGCCTCAGTAGCCGTGGCTCGGGTCGACCAGATTGACCAGCGCCTCGCCCTTTTCGTGCGCCAGGATCTGCTGCGCCACATAGGCCGCGATCGCCGGGGGCGAGGAAATCGCCGAATTATGCGGCGTCACCGTCACCTTCGGATGGAGCCAGAGCGGGCTTGCCACCGGCAGCGGCTCGGTTTCGAACACGTCGAGCACGGCGGCGCCGAGCTGGCCGGAATCGAGCGCCGCCAGGATGTCCGCCTCGACCTGCAATCCGCCGCGCCCGACATTGATCAGCACGGGACCGCCAATGGCCTCGGCCTTCGGCATGCGGGCGAACACCCGGGCATTGAGGAAGCCGGCGGTATCGGGGGTCAGCGGCAGGATCGCCACCAGGATGTCGGATGACGCGGTGATCGCGGCGAGACCGTCATCGCCGTCGAACATGTCGACGCCGGCGACCGCCTTGGGCCGGCGGCTCCAGCCGGCGACCTTGAAGCCCATCACGCCGAGCTTGCGGGCTGCGTCCTGGCCGAGCTTGCCCATGCCGAGCAGGCCGACGCGAATGTCGCTCGCCTGCGGCTGGTCGCGCAGGTCGGTCCATGAGGACTCGCGCTGGAAGCCGTCATAGATGCGCACTCGCCTGAGCGCCATCAGGCAGTGCATGACCACATATTCCGACATGCGCGTGGTCAGGTCCGGGTCGACGACGCGCACCACCGGCACGCCGGCGGGAAGCTTGTGGTCCTTGAACAGATGGTCGACGCCGGCGCCCAGCGAGAAGATCGCCTTGAGGTTCGGCAAGCCGGCAAAGGCGCCCTCGGGCTGCTTCCAGGCCGCGCTATAGGCGATCGTTGCGGGATCGTAGCTTTCGGTGTGAAGGACGACGTTCCAGCCCGGCAGGGCCTTCTGGAAACGGGCGCGCCAGGGTTCCGGGTCCCATGCGGTGATGCCGAGCAGCAGATTATTCACGGTGCGAGACTTCCATATCCGGCGGTTTCGAGATCGAAGGCGGCAGCGAAAAGCGCCTTGGTGTAATCGTTCTCGGGCGTCTTGAACACCCGGTCCGCGGGGCCTGATTCCACCACCTTGCCACTCTTCATGACGATGATGTCGTCGGCCAGCGCCGCCACCACCTTCAGGTCGTGCGAGATGAACAGATAGGTCAGGTTGCGCCGCGCCTGCAGGTCGCGCAGCAGGTCGACGATCTGCGCCTGGACGATGCGGTCGAGCGCCGAGGTCGGCTCGTCGAGCAGCACGAAGGACGGCTCCAGCACCATGGCGCGGGCGATCGCGATGCGCTGGCGCTGGCCACCGGAAAATTCGTGCGGATAGCGGTGGCGCGTCTCGGCATCGAGGCCGACATCGGTCAGCGCGGCGACGACCCGCCGCTCGCGCTCGGCGGGGGCGAGCTGCGGGTGATGCACGCTCAGGCCTTCGGCGACGATCTCGCTCACCGACATGCGCGGCGACAGTGAACCATAGGGATCCTGGAACACCACCTGCATTTGCCGGCGGTTCGGCCGCATGGCCTTGAAGCCCAGTCCCTGCACCGGCTTGCCCATGAACACGATGGGTCCGTCGGACGAGATCAGCCGGAGCAGCGCCAGGCCGAGCGTCGTCTTGCCCGATCCGGATTCCCCGACAATGCCGAGCGTGCGGCCCTGCCGGACCGCGATGGAAATGCCGTCGACCGCCTTGACGTGGCCGACCGTCCTGCGCAGCAGGCCGCGCTTGATCGGAAACCAGACCTTCAGGTCGCTGGCTTCCATGATCATCGGCCCGTCACCCTTGTCGGTGCGCTCCATCGGCTTCGGCTCGGCGGCCATCAGGGCGCGGGTATAGGGGTGCTGCGCCCGCTCGAAGATATCGGCGACCGCCCCCTGCTCGACGATCTTGCCGTGGCGCATGACGCAGACCCGGTCGGCGATCTTGCGGACAATGCCGAGGTCGTGGGTGATGAACAGGATCGCCATGCCCTGCTCGCGCTGCAGGTCCTTGAGGAGCGCCAGGATCTGCGCCTGCACGGTGACGTCGAGCGCGGTGGTCGGCTCGTCGGCGATCAAGAGGTCGGGTTCGTTGGCGAGCGCCATGGCGATCATGACGCGCTGGCGCTGGCCGCCGGAAAGCTGGTGCGGGTAGCTTTCCAGCCGGTCTTCCGGATCGGGAATACCGACCTTGCCCAGAAGCTCGACGGCGCGGGCGCGCGCCGCCCGCTCGGAATAGCCCTTGTGCAGGATCAGCACCTCGGCGACCTGCTTGCCGACCGTATGCAGCGGGTTGAGCGAGGTCATCGGTTCCTGGAACACGATGGTGATGTCGTTGCCACGCACCGCGCGCATGGCCGGCTCGTCGACGGCGAGCAGGTCTGTGCCACGGAACAGGATCTGGCCGGAGGGATGGGATGCGGCCGGATAGGGCAGCAGCTTCATCACCGACAATGCCGAGACTGACTTGCCCGAACCGGACTCGCCGACCAGGGCGACGGTTTCGCCCTTGCGCAGGTCGAAGGACACGCGATCGACGGCGAGCGTTTCCTTGCCCATCTGGCGAAAGGCCACCGAGAGGTCGCGCACCGACAGCAGCGGCATATCGGGCGCCGGGGCGGGCGGATGGTCGGACGGGTGATCGGTCATGGCAGCGCCGTCAGAAAGCGGTCGAGGTCATGGCGGGAGTCCGGGTCGATGAAACGCACGTGGTCAAGCACTCCAAGCTTTCTGTCACCGGTCACGAAGGCGGTGCAGCCGGCGTTTTCGGCGCTGGCCAGATGGATCGTGTCGGGCAGTTTCAAGGCCGGCCATCGTGCACGCAGCACGGCCGCGGCGCGAAGGATTTGTTCGGACACGCCGACGCAGGCGAGCGGCAGCATGCGGCCGGCGAACAGGTCCTCATAGGCCAGCACCAGGCCCTCGCTCGCATCGCGCAGCGGCTGGACCAGCACTTCGCCATAACTCAGCCAGCTCGTCACCGCCCGGACCCGGCCGGTTTCGATGATGTCCCAGAGCCGGTCATGGGCCGATATGCCCTCGGTTGCGCTTTCGAGCAGCCGGATGAAGAAATTCGCGTCGAGATAGACCGATGGCGCCACGTCAGATCGGCCCGCCGTCGCGAATGCGCCTGACCCGCTCGACCGCCTCGGCCGGCGAGCGCAGGCGCCTGAAATCGAGCCCGGCCATCCTGGCGCGCAGCCGCTCCGAAGCGGACCGGGCCGGTGCCTCGGCCTGGATCGGTTCGACCGGCGGATGCGGATCGAAGCGGTCGCGCGGGACTTCCGGCAGATCCCGCACCGACACGGTCTTCCTGATCTCCGCGCTCATCGGCTGATCCCGCTCGCCGCTCATGTGAAGGTCTTGCGCGGATCGAAGGCGTCGCGCACCGCCTCGCCGACGAAGATCAGGAGCGACAGCATGATCGCGACCGTGACGAAAGCGGTCAGCGCCAGCCAGGGCGCCTGCAGGTTGGATTTTCCCTGCTGCAGCAATTCGCCGAGCGAGGGCGAACCGACCGGCAGGCCGAAGCCGAGGAAGTCGAGGGCGGTCAGCGTCATCACGCTGCCCGACAGGACGAAGGGCAGGAAGGTGACGGTTGCGACCATGGCATTCGGCAGCAGATGGCGCGTCATGATGGTGCGCGAGGAGACGCCGAGCGCGCGCGCCGCGTTGACATATTCGAAATTGCGCGCGCGCAGGAATTCGGCCCTGACCACGCCGACCAGCGAGACCCAGGAGAACAGCAGGAGGATGCCGAGCAGGACGAAGAAGCTCGGCGCCAGCACGGAAGAGATGATCAGCAGCAGGTAGAGCGAGGGGATCGCCGTCCAGATCTCGATGAAGCGCTGGAACAAGAGGTCGGTCCAGCCGCCGAAATAACCCTGGACCGCGCCGGCGGCGACGCCGACCAGCGAGGAGATGATGGTCAGCGTCAGGCCGAACAGCACGGAAATGCGGAAGCCGTAGATGACCCGGGCGACCACGTCGCGGCCCTGGTCGTCGGTGCCGAGCCAATTCCAGTTGCCGAGCGCGCAATAGCTCGACCCGGCCGGCCGCTGGCCGCGCGGCAGGCGCTCGGCGGCCGCGCAGTCCGGCAGCTTGTCGCGCTGCATCCAGGTCGGCGCCGAGGGGAAGGGCGTGACCGGGTCCTTGACCGTCGAGGAGGCGTTGTTGCGCACCAGCGGCCAGATCAGGAAGGCCTTCTTCTCCTCGAAATGGTCAAGCAGGAAGGCGTCCTTGTAGTCGGCCGGCGTCTCGAATTCGCCGCCCAGCGCCTTCTCCGAATAGTCGAACAGGACCGGGAAGAAATGCTGGCCCTCGAGGTTCACATAGATCGGCCGGTCATTGGCGATGACTTCGGCGAACAGCGTCACCACGAACAGCACCATGAAGATCCGGAAACTCCAGAATCCACGGCCGTTGGACTTGAAATTGGCGAGGCGCCGCTGGTTCAGCGGCGACAGCCGGCCGGTCTTCGGCCGGGCCTCGGGCGGCGTCTCGGCGGTCCTGGCGATCGCGTCCATCATCAGACCTCGCGCGCCTCGAAGTCGATGCGCGGATCGACCCAGGTATACATGAGATCGGAGATCAGGTTCACCACCAGTCCGACCAGCGAGAAGATGAACAGGGTGGCGAAGACCACCGGATAGTCGCGGTTGAGCACGCTTTCGAAGCCGAGCAGGCCCAGGCCGTCGAGCGAGAAGATCGTCTCGATCAGCAGCGATCCGGTGAAGAAGGCGTGGACGAAGGCGCCGGGAAAGCCCGCGATGATGATCAGCATGGCGTTGCGGAAGACGTGGCCGTAGAGCACCTGGCGGTCGTCCAGTCCCTTGGCCCGGGCGGTCATCACATATTGCTTGCGGATCTCGTCGAGGAACGAGTTCTTGGTCAGCAGCGTCATGGTGGCGAAAGCGCCGAGCGCCATGGCGGTCAGCGGCAGCGCCAGGTGCCAGGCATAGTCGATCGCCTTCCAGGCCAGGCTCATCTCGGCGTAATTGTCGGAATGCAGGCCGCGCAGCGGGAACCAGTCGAGAAACGAGCCGCCGGCGAACAGCACGATCAGCAGGATCGCGAACAGGAAGCCCGGAATGGCATAGCCGACGATGATCACGGCCGAGGTCCAGACATCGAAACGCGAGCCATCGGAGATCGCCTTGCGAATGCCGAGCGGGATCGAAATGACATAGGTCAATAGCGTCAGCCAGAGCCCGAGCGAGATCGAGACCGGCAGCTTCTCCTTTATCAGGCTGATCACCGAGACGTCGCGGAAATAGCTCTTGCCGAAATCGAAGGTGGCGTAATTCTTCAGCATCAGGAAGAAGCGCTCATGCGCCGGCTTGTCGAAGCCGAACTGCTTTTCCAGCTGGGCGATGAATTGCGGATCGAGGCCCTGGGCGCCGCGATAGCGGCTGGCCGCGGCCTCCGCCGCGGTCGAGGCCGCCTGGCGCGCCGCGTCGGCGCCGCCGCCCGATATGCGCTGGGATGCCGAGACGTCATTGCCGGTGAGCTGGGCGATGACCCGCTCGACCGGTCCGCCGGGCGCGAACTGGATGACCAGGAAGGAGACGAGCATGATCCCGAGCAGGGTCGGGATCATCAGGAGGATGCGGCGGACGATGTAGGTCAGCATGGGGCGAGACTCGGACGCCCGGAGTCCGGCGTCAATGGGGCGAACCGTGGCCGAACGACACGGAACGGTGATTTTCGATCGTCCGGGGACCTGCTCAATATCCGCAAATGAGCGGCAATGAGAGGGTTTTAGCATTTCACATCGACCCCGTGCCGCGCGATCCTGGGTTTCGTGCCGGTTCAGGCTGTTTCAGGCGGCCAGGGCCGGGAAGCGGAATTCAAGCCGGCGGAGCCAGGGCATGACCGAGATCAATTGCGACATGGGCGAAGGTTTCGGTCTCTACAGCATGGGCGACGACGCGGCGTTGATGCCGCTGATTTCGGTGGCCAATGTCGCCTGCGGCTTTCACGCCTCGGATTTCAACCACATGCGCCGCACCGTTCAATTGGCGCGCCGGCACGGCATTCGCGTCGGCGCCCATCCCTCCTTGCCCGACCTGCAGGGCTTCGGCCGGCGCGAGATGAAAATGAGCCGGGAGGAACTGGCCAACTGCCTCATCTACCAGATCGGCGCGCTCAAGGGCTTCCTCGACGCCGAGGGCATGAAGCTCAACCATATCAAGCCGCATGGCGCGCTCTACGGCATGGCGGCGACGCAGGAGCATGTCGCCCAGGCGATTTCGGACGCGGCGGATGTCTTCCCGGTGCCCTTGCTGGGCATGGCGGGAACCCTGCACGAGACCGTCTACCGGAGCCGCGGGCATCGGCTCGTTTCGGAGTTCTATGCCGACCTCGACTATGCCGACAGCGGCCATCTGGTGATCGTGCGCTCGCGCGGCGCGATCGATCCGGCGCGCGCGGCGGCGCGGTCGTTGCGTGCCGTCACCGAGGGCAAGGTCGCCTCCGAGGGCGGCAAGGATATCGCCGTCAGGGCCGATTCGATCTGTATCCATTCCGACACGCCGAACGCCCTGGACGTGTTGCGGGCCGTGCGCGGCGCCGTCGCGGATCATCTGCCGGCGTCCTGAGAACCGGCGGCGGGACGTGCGAGGGGGGCTCTATCAGCCTCCTGCAAGGCGGGTCTGCTAGCATCACCGCCGGTCGAGCCAGGGCGTCGCCACTGGCCCATTCATGCTGCTGCAATGGTTGCTCTGTTATCGGGCCGCTCATGGCGGTGTCGATGTGCCGCGTATGAGGGGCAAAGTCTTGAACAAGCAGTCCGGACGTCGCGATTTCCTGAAGGGCGCTGGCCTGCTGACGCTCGCTGCCGCCTTGCCCGCGCCGGCGCTCGGCCAGGTCGCGCGCGACCGGGTGACGCTCGCCTGGATGCCACTGCTTCAGTCCATGCCCTATGTCGTCGCCGATCGGGAGGGCCTGTTCGACAAGGCCGGCCTTGATATCGAGGTGATCCGCCTGCAGGCCCAGGCCCATCTGGTCGAGACCCTGGTCGCCGGCCGTGCCGATTGCAGCGCGCCGGGTGCCTCCGCCGGCCTTTCGACCATTGCGGAAGCCCATACGCCCGGCAGTCTCAAGCTGTCCGGCCTGCAAGGCGGCAGCAATGCCTTGAACCGCATCGCCGATGGCCTGATCACGCTCGGCAATTCGCCGATCGCGTCGCTCAAGGACATGCGCGACCGGTCGTTCGGGCATTTGCCCGGCGCGTCCTGGCGCACCATTGCCCGCCACATGATCCGCCGTGCCGGGCTCGATCCGGATCGCGACGTGCGTTTCGTCGAGCTGGCGGCCAATCTGCACGCCCAGGCGCTCGCCGCGGGAACGGTGGAGGCGGTCCTCTCGGTCGAGCCGACCGTTTCGCTCGCGGTCGCCGGCGGCACGGCCAAGCGCGTGATGACCAATCTCTGCGCGACCACGATCGCCGATCCGTTCTTTGGCGGCGTGTCGTTGCTCAGCACCTCATTCGTCCGCGAGCGGCCGCGGGTCGCCCGCCGCGTCGTCGATGTGCTGGATGAGGCGACCCGGCTGGTCGAGACCGATTTCGACAAATACCGGCCGCTCCTGGCGAGCTGCACGGCGGTGACCGCCAATCAGGCCGGGCTGGTGCCCCAGCCCTATCTGAAGGGCTGGCGCGACCTCGGCGAGGCCGACCACAAGTCCTATCAGGCCTTTGTCGAGACCCTGGTCACCGAGCGCGCCGTGCGGTCGTCGGCGCGCACCAGCGGCATCATCCTGAAGGCCAGCGACTTTACCGGCTGACGCGGCCTCAGCCCACCGCCAGCGTGCCGATCGCCATGGTGACGGCGGCCTGGGTCGGATCGATCACGGGAATGCCGAGCGCCTCCTCCAGCGGCTTGCGGTGCCGGGCCATGCCGGCGCAGCCCATGACGATCACGCCGGCGCCGTCCAGGTCCTTCAATTGACGCCCGACCTCGATCATCCGGTCCAGCGTCTTGTCGCCGGTGGCTGTCTCGGCGACCGACATTTCCAGCGCCCGCTCGCCGGCCAGCCGGTCCATCAGCGCCATCTGGCGAAGATAGCGCAGGTGCCGCGGGATCGACCGGCTCTTGATCGCGATCACGCCGAAGCGCTCGGCCCGCGACAAGGCCGCCAGCACGCCGCTTTCGGCAATGCCGAAGACCGGCCGGCTGGTGCCTTCGCGCGCCACATGGATGCCGGGATCGGAATAGCAGGCGATGACGAAGGCGTCGGCGTCATTGGTCGCCTCGATCTTGCGCCGGAGCGGGATGGCGATGCTGTCGACATGTTCCTGCGTCTCGATGCCGAACGGCCCCTCGGCGAGCGTCGTGCAGACGATCTCGGGGCCCTCGGCATAGCTCAGCGGCTTCACCGCCTGGCGCAGGCCCTCGGTGACGGCCTCGTTGGAATTGGGATTGATGACGAGGATACGGGGTCTGCGTGTCATGGAGTTCCGCTCGGGCTGATCGCGTGTCTATTGTCGGGCCGAACCGGAACCCCGTCCAGTCGGAGAAAGACATGCCCGCTTCCCTCTATGACCTCGTCATTCGCGGCGGCACCGTCGCCACCGCGACCGGCCGCTTCAAGGCCGATGTGGCGGTCAAGGGCGAAACCATCGTCGCTCTCGGCCTGGATCTGCCCGCAGGAGCGCGCGAGATCGACGCCACCGGCAAGCTTGTCCTGCCCGGCGGCATCGACACCCACACCCATATCGAACAGGTCTCGGCGGGCGGCCTGCTCAATGCCGACACCTTCGAGAGCGCCACGACCTCGGCGGCTTTCGGCGGCAACACCACGGTGATCTCCTTTGCCGCCCAGCACCGCGGGTTGGATCTGCGAAAGGTGGTCGACGACTATTCCGTGCTGGCCGAACGCGGCGCGCTGATCGACTACGCCTTCCACATGATCGTCGCCAATCCCGACCGGAAGACCATCGAGACCGACCTGCCGGCGCTGATCAAGGAGGGCCACGCCTCGGTCAAGGTGTTCATGACCTATGACCTGATCAAGGTCGACGACGAGCCGCTGCTCGACGTGCTCTTGGCCGCGCGCGAGAACCGCGCCATGGTCTGCGTCCATGCCGAGAACCACGGCATGATCTCCTGGATGGGCAAGCGGCTGGTCGCCAAGGGCTATACCGCGCCGAAATATCATGCGATCAGCCATCCGCGCGGCTCCGAGGCCGAGGCCTTCACGCGGCTGATCACGGCCGCCGCCCTGATCGACCAGCCGATCATGATCTTCCACGTGTCCACCGCCGAAGGCGCCGAGGTCGTCCGCCAGGCGCGCGGCCAGGGCCTGAAGGTCTTCGCCGAGACCTGTCCGCAATATCTGTTCATGACCAGGCACGACCTCGACAAGCCCGGCCTGGAGGGCGCCAAGTGGATGTGCTCGCCGCCGCCGCGCGACGCGGCCGACCAGGAGGCCCTGTGGCGCGCGCTCGCGCTCGGCGACATCCAGACGGTCACCTCCGATCACGCACCCTACCGGTTCGACGAGACGGGCAAGCTGTCGGCCGGGCCGAACCCGAATTTCAAGCAGATCGCCAACGGCCTGCCGGGCCTGGAGGTGCGCCTGCCGCTGATGTTCGACGCCATGGTTTCCAAAGGCCGGCCGGAATTCGAGGGCAAGGGGCTGGAGGCCTTCGTCAACCTGACCGCCACGGCGCCGGCCTCGATCTACAACCTGCCGAACAAGGGGGCGATCGCGCCGGGCATGGATGCCGACATCGTCCTCTGGGACCCCGAGAAGTCGGTGACCATTACCGACGAGCTGATGCACGACAAGACCGGCTTCACGCCCTTTGCCGGCCGCACCGTGAAGGGCTGGCCGGACCATGTGCTGGTGCGCGGCCGCGACGTGGTGGCCGGCGGCGCGCTTGCGGCGAAAGCCGGTTCGGGCAAATGGCTGAAGCGGACCGGCGGCTGGGCCGCCGAGCCGACCGGCAAACTGACCCCGGACATGGATCCGGCGACCAATTTCGGCGCGAAAATTCTCTGATCCCGCGCCCGATCGCGCGGACTGGAGCGGCGGCCCCCAAGCCACGGGGACCGCCACCCGCCGTGCCCAAGGGCGATCGGGGGTCTTGAGCAATCAATCCCGGGCCGCCACATTGGCCGCATGACCCAGCCAAGCCAGCCTGCCTCCGCCAATCCCTTCTTCCGCTCCTGGACCACGCCTTTCGGCATCGCGCCTTTCGGTGAGATCGCCATCGCGGATTATCGCCCGGCTTTCGACCGCGCGCTCGCCGAGCACCGCGCCGAGATCGAGGCGATCGCGACCCAGGCGGAAGCGCCGACCTTCGCCAACACGATCGACGCCCTGGAAAAGGGCGGCCATGCGCTCGACCGGCTCTGCGGCGTGTTCTTCAACATCGCCTCCTCCGATGCCGACGAGGCGATCCAGGCGATCCAGCGCGACATGGCGCCGATCCTGGCGCAGCACGGCAATGCGATCAGCCTCGACACCAGGCTGTTCGCCCGGGTCAAGGCGCTCCACGATGCGCGCGACAGCCTCGCTCTGAGCGCCGAACAGCGGCGCGTGCTGGAAAAGACCTATAAGAACTTCGTCCGCTCCGGTGCCGAGCTCGATGAACCGGCCAAGGAGCGCATGCGCGCCGTCACCGAGCGGCTCGCCACGCTCGGCACCCAGTTCTCCCAGAATGTGCTGAAGGACGAGGCGACCTGGACGCTGCAGCTGACCGAGGCCGATCTCGACGGGCTGCCGGATTATCTGGTTTCCGCCCTGCATCAGGCCGCCAGCGATCGCGGGCTGGACGGCGCGGTGATGACGCTCGGTCGCTCGATGGTCGAGCCCTTCCTCACCGTCTCGCCACGGCGTGACCTGCGCGAGACCGTGTTCAAGGCCTGGGTCAGGCGTGGCGAAATGGGCGGGGCGAGCGACAATACCGCGATCGTCGCGGAGACCGTTCAACTGCGCATCGAACGCGCCAGGCTGCTCGGCTATCCGACCTTTGCCGCCTTCAAGCTCGACGACACCATGGCCAAGACGCCGGCTTCGGTGCGCGCACTGCTCGACCGGGTCTGGGGCCCGGCTAAGCAGCGCGCCGGCGAGGAGCGCGAGGCGCTCGCCGAGGTGGCGCGCGCCGAGGGCATGAACGAGCGGATCGAGCCCTGGGACTGGCGCTTCTACGCCGAGAAGGTGCGCCAGCAGCGCCATGCGCTCGATGAGGCCGCGCTGAAGCCCTATTTCCAGCTCGACCGGATGATCGAGGCGGCTTTCGACGTCGCCACCCGCCTGTTCGGCGTCACCTTCGAGCGCCGCCTCGACGTGCCGGTCTATCACCCCGATGTGCGCGCCTATGAAGTGTCGCGCGACGGCAAGCCGGTGGGGCTGTTCCTGGGCGACTATTTCGCCCGGCCGACCAAGCGCTCGGGCGCCTGGATGAGCGCCTTCCGCAGCCAGGAGAAGCTCGCCGGCGACATCCATCCGATCATCGTCAATGTGATGAATTTCGCCAAGCCGCCGGAAGGCAAGCCGGCGCTCCTGTCCTTCGACGATGCCCGCACCTTGTTCCACGAATTCGGCCACGGGCTGCACGGCCTCCTGTCCGACGTGACCTATCCCTTGCTCTCGGGCACCTCGGTGGCGCGTGATTTCGTCGAGTTCCCCTCGCAGCTCTACGAACACTGGCTGGCACGGCCGGAAGTGCTGTCGCGCTTCGCGGTCCATGCCGAGACCGGCGCGGCCATGCCGCAGGAGCTGATCGACCGGCTGATCGCCGCCCGCAATTTCAACCAGGGCTTTGCCACGGTGGAATATACCTCTTCGGCGCTGGTCGACATGGCCTTCCATTCGCTCGAGGATGCGGCCGGCCTCGATCCGATCGCCTTCGAGCGTGAGGAACTCGCCCGCATCGGCATGCCCGAGGGCATGGTGATGCGCCACCGCACGCCGCATTTCGCCCATGTCTTTTCGGGCGACGGCTATTCGGCCGGCTATTACAGCTACATGTGGTCGGAAGTGCTGGATGCCGACGGCTTCGCCGCTTTCGAGGAAAAGGGCGACGTCTTCGACAAGGCGCTGGCGCGGCGGCTCGGCGACTTCGTCTATTCCGCCGGCAATATCCGCGACCCCCTGGAGGCCTATATCGCCTTCCGCGGCCGCGAGCCCGACCCCCAGGCCCTACTGGTCAAGCGCGGGCTCGCCAAGGCGGGCTGATGGTGATGACGGGATGCGGTCCTAGTGGCGCCGCGCCGTTGTCATGCCGGGTTGAGTTCTGCGGAAGAAAGTCGTGGATGCCCGGGCCAAGCCCGGGCAAGACGATGCGTCGATCTCACAGCGAGCCTGGCTATTGCGTGCGCCCGCGTGGGGCCGATTGAGCGTTTGCTCCAGAGGCCGGCCTTTCGTCTTGGCCGGGCTTGTCCCGGCCATCCACGACTTCAGCCGGACATGCAACTGCCAAAGGCGTTCATGACGCATACCGCCGCATGCGTCGCATTCCACTTGGAATGGCCAACGGAGGCCAACCAGGCCTTGGTCGACTGAACCGCCGCCTTAGTGCCGCATCTCCACGGTGCCGCCAGTCGCAGACCCGATCGACGCGCTCCACTGGGCGGCCTGGCCGCGGATCCAGCCGACATAGTCGCGCACCGGGATATAGATCGGCGTCGAGGTGCATTCGCGGCCGGGATCGGTGGTGCCGCCCTTCAGGATGCCGACAATGGTGAAGGTGCCGCCGGCGCGGCGATAGACCGGCCCGCCGGAATCGCCGACGCACATGCCGGAGCGATGGGTTCGGTCCTCGCCCGAAAGGCCGGCGAAGCCGCGGCCCTGCACGCTCGGCTGCGCGGTCCGCATCAGGGCTTCGCGCAGGACGCCGTCACGGGCGCGCGCCCTCTCGGTCGAGCCGAAGCCGGCAATGATCATTTCTTCGCCGCGGCCGCTGGAGCCCCAGCCGCCGGGCAGGGCGGCGGCGCGGGCATCGGCGCCGATCGGCCGGGCGAGCTGGATCAGCCCGACATCGTCGGACGCGAAACCATGGCGGGCGTCGAAGCCGGGATGGGCCTGCACCCGCGCCACGGCGGCGGTGGCGCGCCGGAACGAACGGTCGAGATAGCGCACCCGGTAGCGGCCGCGCGCCGAGACGCAATGGCCCGCGGTCAACACGAGATCCGGACCGATCAGGGCGCCGGTGCAGACGCCTTCCGGCGTCTCGATCAGAACCGTCGACCGTCTGGTACCGTTGGGATCCCGGGCGGGTTCGCCCCGCATCACCGCTTCCGCCGACGGCATGGCCGCCAGCAAGCCGACCACTGCAGCAATCCAACCGATATGACGCGCCACGGGATACCTCGCGCTCTGAGCCGGGCAGAGCCGCCAACCCGGACCTCACAGGAGTTAACAGACCTCCCTTGGAGCGACCTGTCAATCGGGCAGTCCCATAACTCTGTGACAGTCTGATGAGGTCATCAGGTCGCGGAACGGGTTCCCTTAGGGCAGATCGACAGCCGGCCAAGCGGGGCAAATCCGGTGGTTCCGGCCGCGGCCTGCGGGCCGTTTCCGGCGCGTCGCCGGTCGCCGCGACCACGCGGGCGGCGCCATTCCGGTCTGCCTTTGCCGGCGTATCGCGTCGCTTCGCGGGCCCGCCGTCCGGCGATGCCGGCATTTGCCGGACAGCACTTGTATTCCCTTGCATGAATTGAGAAAATTACGGCCAATGATCCGTGAGAAGGTCATCGGGGAGACGGCCATGGGGGTAGCAGATGTTGGATGCGGCGACCGCGCTTTATCGGATCGTCATTGCTGACGACCACCCGCTGTTCCGCGGCGCGCTGCGCGAGGCGGTGACGGGGCTGGGTGTCAAGCTGGTCATTACCGAGGCCGGGTCCTTCGCCGAGATGTCCGACCTGATCGGAGCGGATCCGGATGTCGACCTGGTGCTGCTCGATCTCGCCATGCCCGGCGTGAAGGGCTTTTCCGGCCTGATGTATCTGCGCGCTCAATATCCCGGCGTGCCGGTGGTGATCGTCTCGGCCACCGAGGATGCCGACGTCATCCGCCGCTGCTTCGAATTCGGCGCGTCCGGCTTCATCCCCAAGACGCTCGGAACCGAGGCGATGCGCGAGGCGGTGCGCATGGTGCTGGACGGCGGCACCTATGTGCCGCCCGATATCGATCTCGCCGGCGGCCGCGATTCCGAAAGCGCCAAGCTGGTGGCGCGTCTCGCCAGCCTGACGCCGCAACAGGTGCGCGTGCTGATGATGCTGTCGGAGGGCCTGCTCAACAAGCAGATCGCTTATGAGCTGACCGTCTCGGAGGCGACCGTCAAGGCGCATGTCTCGGCGATCCTGACCAAGCTCGGCGTCGACAGCCGGACCCAGGCGGTCATCGCCGCCTCGAAGATCGCCGCCGAGGGCTGGCCGGGCCAGGCGCTGAACGGCTGAGATGGTCAGGCCGCCGGCCGTGCGGCGGCCGGCTTCAGCAGGATGGCGAGGCCGGCCAGCACCAGTGCCATGCCGGTCAGGCGCAAGGGGCCGAAGGTCTCGCCGAAGACGAGCGAGGAGGCCGCCGCGCCGACAAAGGGCACCAGCAGGGCAAAGGGCGCGACGGTCGCGGTCGAATAGCGCCGGATCAGCCGGCCCCAGACCGCATAACCGAAGGTCGTGGCGGCGAGGCCGAGATAGATCGCCGAGAGCCAGCCTGGCAGGGAGGTCTCCAGCACCGCGCGCCAGACCGAGGCTGGACCGTCGATCGCCGCGGCGAGCGCCAGGCCCGGCAGCGGCGGCACCAGGCTCAGCCACGCCATCAGGCTGAACATGTCGATGTCGCCGACGCGTTTCAGCAGGACATTGCCGAGCGCGAAGCTCACCGGCGACACCAGGATCAGCAGAAGCGCGCGGGCGTCGAAATCCTGGCCGACGGTGCCGGCGATGCAGACGAGGCCTGAGGATGCGATGGCGAGCGCGGCGATCTGGCGACGCGTCGGATGCTGGCCGAGCAAGGCCGCCGCGAAGGCGACGGTGAACAGCGCCTGGCTCTGCACGATGACCGAGGCGAGGCCCGGCGGCACGCCCTGCGCGATGCCGATGAACTGGAACAGGAACTGCCCGACGAACAGCGTCAGCCCGAGGCCGACGAGCCATGGCCAGGGCAGGCCCGGACGCGCGACGACAAGCACCGGCAGGGCGGCGATCAGAAAACGCACCGCCATGAGGAGCGGCGGCGACAAGGTCTCGAGTGCGACCTTGGTCAGGACGAAAGCGAAGCCCCAGACCAGCGTGACGAGCAAAGCAAGCGCGACGTCGAGCGGTTTCATCGCTCCAGACTGCCGTCCTGACCGGGCTTCGCCAAACGGAATCCGGTGATGTTCGCATCTCCGGTGTTGATGACGGGGCCTTGCGAAGCCGGCGGCGGGACGACTGTCTCGCCCGCCGCCGGTGAAGGGGCGGTTTTCGCCCGGGAGGTCAGAAGCGGTAGTTCAGGCCGGCGCGCACCATGTCGGCGGTTATCCTGGCGTCGGCGTGGATCAGGATCCGGCCAAGATCGGTCCGGTAGGTCTGGGTGCCGAGATCGACGTGAAGATATTCCAGCTTGGCGGTCAGCCTGTCGGTGAGGGCTGCCTCGACGCCGGCGCCCAGCGTCCAGCCGACATGAGTCTTGCTGCTCCGGTCCGAGGTTGAAAAACCGCCGCCGGCGCCGTCGTCGTAATCGAACCGGGTACGGTCGCTCACCCCGCCGAGCGCAAGGCCGCCGGTCGCATAGACGAGAAAGCGGTCGAAGGTGAAGCCGACGCGGCCGCGCAGCGTCGAGAGCCAGTTCACCGTGGTCGACCAGGTCTGGTTCGCGCGATCGCCGGGAAGCCAGATATTGCCGTCGGGCGCCTGGCCATGGCTCTTCATGCCGGTCAGCGAGAAGTCCGCCTCGAGGCCGGCCACGACCTGGCCGAACTGGTGATTGTAGCCGACCGTCGCGCCGATCAGTCCGCCATTGGCCGGCAGGCTCTCGTTCACGTCGCTATAGTAGATGCCGAGGCCCTGATAGGCGGCCGTCGTCGTGCCCTGGTGGGCACTGCCTCTGCCATAGCCGCCGCTGATGCCCGCATAGAAGCCGGTCCACATAGAGGCCGAGGCCGTGCTGCCGAACGGGGCCGGCGCCCGCAGGGGCGCGTCAGCGGCCAGTGCCGGTGCCGTCAGGCCAAAAGCGAGAGCGAGGCCGGGCAGGATCGTTTTCATCGGTGTCTCCATGAGGTCTGGGGGAAAGGTTTTGGCCGTGGGCTGTCCGCCGCGTAGGCGTCACCTGCGCTCGGCCATGGCCGGCGTGGCCCGGGATGAGCGGCGAGGCGGGGTGGCAGCGCCAGGAGATCTCCGGAAGCCGCCATGTCGCCTCGCGCCGGTCCGGTCAGGCCTGGTGAGCGAGCATTGCGCCGAGCCCGATCAGCGTCGCGCCGCTCGCCCGCGCCACGAGCTGCCGGGGCATGGCCCGGGCAAACCGGCCGAGTGTCGCCCAGGCGATGGCGACGGCTGCGACATCGGCAGCGGACAGCACGGCGTTGACGATCACGCCGAGCAGCAGGAGTTGCAGCCAGGCCGGCCAGGCTGCTCCGGGTTCGACGAATTGCGGCAGGAAGGTCAGGAAGAACACCGCCGTCTTCGGATTGAGGACCTCGACCACGACACTGGCGCGGAACGTGCCGGGCTCCGCCACGGCGGGGCCTTCGCTCATGCCGGGGCGGGTCAGGATCATCGCGGCGCCGAGCCAGACCAGATAGGCCGCGCCGGCGAGCTTGACGGCGGCATAGGCAAGCGGCGCGTGATGCAGGATCGCGGCGAGCCCGAGTGCTGCGGCGGCAATATGGACATAGCAGCCGAGATGGACGCCGAGCGCCGCCCTCAGCCCCGCCTTCGGGCCGTGGGCCAAGGTCTGAGCGGTCATGTAGAGCATTGCGGGGCCGGGCATCGCGGCGAAGGCCAGCGTCGCGAGCGCGAATGGAATCCAGTATTCCGGCGACGGCATTTTCGCTTGTCTCCCGATACGAACGCACCGCCTCTTGCCCGGCGGCATCGATGGGACACGACGCCTGGCGATTCGACATCGCGAGGGGCGGTCGGGAGCAGGACTAAGCCCAAGGGGGAGTCGAGGCGTATACGCCCGCTGGCGTATTTCGGCGCCGGCCGAGGCGGCCGAAGGGGCGGCCACGGTGCCAGGGTTAGCGGAATGCTGACGCGATGAGCGGCCTTCGCGGAAGCGGGCCGGGAGGTCGTCTCAGCCGGCGGGAAGGCCGAGGCGAACCGCATAGGCCGTCAGTTCGGCGGCGCTGTGCAGGTCGAGCTTTCGCATCAGGTTCTCGCGATGCTTGCGCGCCGTCAGCGGGCTGATGCCGAGCCGTTCGGCCATGTCGCGCGCGGTCGCGCCATGGGCGACCAGCGCCAGGATCTGCAATTCGCGGCGGGTCAGCGGGATCGGCGAGATCGTCCCGGCGGTCGGTTCCGCCACGCTCCGGCCATCCGCGGCCAGGCGCACCGCGGCGGCAAGATAGGATCCACCCTGTCGGATCGCGTCGACCGCGACGGCAAGTTCGGCCGGGTCGTCATGTTTGGTGAGATAGCCGTCGGCGCCTGCATCGAGCGCCGCGCGCACCGTGCGCGGCTCGAGATTGGCGGTGAGGACGAGGATCTTCAGGCGCGGGAAGCTGTCGCGCAGCGAGCGGATGAATTGCAGCCCGGTGACGCCGGGCATGCCGAGATCGAGCACCAGCAGGTCGGTGGCATTGTGCCTGAGCAGGCTGCGCACGCTTTCGCCGTCGGCTGCCTCCCCCACCACGACCACGTCGTCGAGTGTCGAGAACAACAGTTTCAGCCCTTCCCGCACGATCGCGTGGTCATCGGCGAGAGCGACGGCGAAGGGGCGCTTCATGCTCGGGTCATTGCGGTGTCCACGGACCAGGACATCGCAGATAGCAAGCTCCGGCCGTCATGTCGTCCCGGCCTGCCATGCCGGCTGTCATGCAGCCGTCAGGTGTTGAACCCGCGGCCATGAACGACAGGGGCGCGCGCGAAAGACCTGCCTTCGCCGCGCCCCATCGCGGCGCGCCGGGAGAGACGGCGAGCCCGCGGGCAAGCTCAGAGCTGCTGCGCCTGAAACGTATTGCAGGCGCTGATCTGGCCGCTTCTCAGGCCGGTCATGAACCAGCGCTGGCGCTGCTCGGACGTGCCATGGGTGAAGCTGTCGGGCACGACATAACCCTGGGCGCGCTTCTGCAGCATGTCGTCGCCGATGGCGGCGGCCGTCTGCATGGCGGCGCGCACGTCGTTCTCGTCGATGAAACGGGCGCGCTGCTGGGTGTGGAACGCCCAGACGCCGGCGAAACAGTCGGCCTGCAGCTCGACGCGCACCTGCAGCGCATTGCTCTGGGTCTCGTTGCCGGCGCTCTGCTGGGCCTGGTGGACGCGGTCGAGCAGTCCCATCAGGTTCTGCACGTGATGGCCGACCTCGTGGGCCACGACATAGGCATAGGAAAACTGGCAGGCCTGCGCCTCGCCGCTGCAGCCGCGGAAACGGGTCGTCAGTTCCTGGAAGAATGCCGTGTCGAGATAGACCTTGCGGTCGTTCGGGCAATAGAACGGCCCCATGGCCGATTGCGCCGTGCCGCAGCCCGAGCGCGTGGCGCGGGTGAACATGACCAAACCGGGGTTTTCATAGCGCCGGCCCGCCTCCTGGAAGATCTTGGTCCAGGCATCCTCGGTCGAGCCGAGCACGGCGGCGACGAAATCCCCCATCTGGTCGCCGGGGCGGCCCTGCTGGCCCGGTTGCTGTTGCTGCTGCACCTGGCGCTGGCCGCCGCCGGTCACCGCGTCATAGCCGCCGATCAGGATCGCGGGATTGATGCCGGTGACATAGGAGATCAGGCCGATGACGATCATGCCGCCGATGCCGAGGCCCGCGGGCCCGCCCGGAATACCGCCGCCACCGCCGCCACCGCCGCGCCTGTCCTCGACATTCTCCGAGCGCCGGAAATCATCGTAACGCATGGTCCGTCCCCTTGGGTCGGCCAGATCATGCAGCCGGAGGCCGGCGCGCGCAACTCCCAGGATGAAACAAGGATTTACTGCGCCTTAAGTTTTACAAAGAATTTAGGTTTACCTTTTGGTGACAGAATAAAAACCAAATTCATTGGTCGACTTAAGTATCCTTTTACCCTGTCGAGCCAATCTCCCCTCGTGTGCAGCGTCACATTTGTTCAGCGTACCGAGTGTCGCCTTCATGCGTTTGAGTTTGAACGGAACTGCCCGATCAGGTGACCGCGTACGGGCGGTCCGTTCACCTTCCCTCGTGCCGAGCGAGAGCTCCGGCCTCGGCTTCGGCAGCCGGATCGTGCTCGGCGATTGCATCGAGGCGCTGGAGGCCTTGCCGGCTGCCTCCGTCGATCTGATCTTTGCCGATCCTCCCTATAACCTGCAGCTGCAGGGCGCCTTGCATCGTCCGGATGACAGCCTGGTCGACGCGGTCGACGACGACTGGGACCAGTTCGAGAGCTTCGCCGCCTATGACGCCTTCACCCGCGCCTGGCTGAAGGCTGCCAAGCGTGTGCTGAAGCCCGACGGCGCGTTGTGGGTGATCGGCTCCTATCACAACATCTTCCGTGTCGGCACGGCGCTGCAGGACCTCGGCTTCTGGGTTCTCAACGACGTGATCTGGCGCAAGGCGAACCCGATGCCGAATTTTCGCGGCCGCCGGTTCACCAATGCCCATGAGACCCTGATCTGGGCCTCGCGTGACGCCAAGGCGCGCTATACCTTCAATTACGAAGCCCTGAAGGCCGGCAATGAGGATGTCCAGGTTCGTTCCGACTGGTTCATTCCGCTCTGCACCGGCGACGAGCGGCTGAAGGACGGCGCCGGCCGCAAGCTGCATCCGACCCAGAAGCCCGAGGCGCTCATCGCCCGGGTGCTGTTGTCATCGTCGAAACCCGGCGATGTCGTTCTCGACCCATTCTTCGGCTCCGGTACGACCGGGGCCGTCGCAAAGCGCCTCGGCCGGCGGTTCATCGGGATCGAACGCGATCCCGCCTATGCCGCAGCGGCCGAGGCGCGTATTGCCTCGATCGACCCCTTGCCTGAAGCCTCGCTCGCAAGCTTCACCACGGCGCGCGAAGCGCCCCGGGTCGCCTTCTCGTCACTGGTCGAACGCGGCCTGGTGACGGCTGGAACCGTGCTGACCGACGACAAGCGCCGCTATGTCGCCACCGTTCGCCCCGACGGGTCGCTGATGAGCGGCCCGCAGGTCGGCTCGATCCACAAGATCGGCGCCCTGGTGCAGGGCGCCCAGGCCTGCAACGGCTGGACCTTCTGGCACGTCAACGACAATGGCCGGCTCTCGCCGATCGATGCGCTGCGCGCCCGCATCCGCGAGGAGATGGGGGTCCGCTGACCCCCTTCCGTCATCGGCCGCGGTTGCGCGCATCCAGCGACCACAGGCCGGGGCCGGTGGCGAATAGCTGCAGGAAGCCGCCGGCGATCGCCAGGTTCTTCATGAACTGGCCCATCTGCGCGGCATTGCCGGGCTGCAGGTGGAAAAGAAACGCCGCCAGCAAGGTGAAGCCGGCGAGCAGCAGCGCCGCGAGCCGGGCCTGGTAGCCGACCAGGATCATGATGCCGCCGATCAGTTCGACGATGATGACCAGCGGCAGCAGGATGCCCGGTACGCCGGCGGATGCCATATAGGCGGTCGCCCCGGCATAGCCGGTGATCTTGCCGAAGCCGGCCTGGATGAAGATCGCCGCGAGCAGAATGCGGGCGGCGAGTTTGGCGGCATTGTTGAGCGCCGGATTGTCGAAGAGATTGTCGAACATGCTGATCCCCGTGGCCTGCGAGCGACTTCCCGCGCCCTGTCTGTAAAACTCTGTCATGAACCGCGTGAGTCGCCGCTGCCGCGCGGGGACCCACGGCCTGCGGCAGAATGTCGCCGCGGAGCCGGCGCGGGGCTCCGCGGCGCCGGGTCTATTGCAGCACCATGGCGCTGAACGGCCAGACATAGGCCTGCAGCATGACCAGGCCGCCGACCAGGCAGGCCAGCACGATCGAGTGCCAGAACACGTAGCGCAGGATCGTGCCCTCGTGCCCGACCCAGTTGGTCACGGTGGAGGCGACGACGATCGACTGGGCGTCGATCATCTTGCCCATGACGCCGCCGGACGAATTTGCAGCACTCATCAGGATCGGCGAAATGCCCAATTGCTCCGAGGTGATCTTCTGCAGATTGCCGAACAGCACGTTGGAGGCCGTGTCCGAGCCGGTCAGCGCCACGCCCAGCCAGCCGAGCAGGGTGCCGAAGAAGGGATAGAGGATGCCGGTGGCGGCGAAGGCGAGGCCGAGCGTCGCGTCGAGGCCGGAGAGCCGGGTCAGGGTACCGATCGCCAGCATCGCCGAGATGGTGATCAGCGAATAGGCGCAGAGCCTGATGGTCCGGCCATATTCGACGATCATCCGGACCGGCGAGAAGCCCATGATGAAGCCCGATATGATCGCGGCGATCAGCATGCCGGAGCCGGTGAACGACAGATAGGTGAAGGCGAAGACCGCGGTCTCCGGCGTCGGCCGGGCGGCCACCGGCGCCACCTTGTTGATCATGTTGTGCAGTTCGGGAACCGGATAGTTCCAGGTGAAGATCGGGTTCACCGCGTTCTTGAACCAGCCGGTGCCCCAGATCAGCATGACGATGCAGACGATGATCCACGGCATCAGCGCGCTCCACAGCTGGGGCTGGGTGAGCGGCGTCTTGTCGAGCGCCGGTGCCGCGGCCATCGTGTCGGCGGAATCGTCGCGGCTGCGCAGCGCCGGCGACAGCCACAATTGCCCGGGCTGCCAGATCCTCAGGAAACCGATGAGGCAGGCCATCGAGATCAGCGAGGCGCCGATATCGACGATCCAGGGATTGATATAGTTGGAGATCAGGAATTGCGGCACGGCGAACGACACGCCGGTGACCAGGATGGCCGGCCAGATCTCCTTCATGCCGCGCCAGCCGGCAAAGGCCCAGATCAGCCAGAACGGAACGATCAGCGAAAAGAACGGCAATTGCCGGCCCACCATGGCGCCCAGGATATAGGGGTCGAAGCCGGTGACCTGGGCGAGGCCGGCGATCGGCGTGCCGAGCGCGCCATAGGCGACCGGCGCGGTATTGGCGATCAGCGACAGGCCGGAGGCCGCCAGCGGCGAGAAGCCGAGGCCGATGAGGATGGCGCCGGTGACCGCCACCGGCGTGCCGAAGCCCGAGGCGCCCTCGAAGAAGGCGCCGAACGAAAAGGCGATCAGCAGCAATTGCAGCCGCCGGTCCGGCGTGACGTTGCCGATGGCCCGCTGCAGCAGTTCGAACCGCCCTGTCTTGACCGTCACCTGGTAGAGAAAGATGACGTTGAGCACGATCCAGCCGATCGGGAAGAAGCCGGTGACGACCCCCAGGATCGAGGCCCGGATCGACATGCTGGCCGGCATGGTGAACAGGAAGATCGCCACCAGATTGGCGAGCACCAGCGCGATGATCGCCGCGATATGGGCCTTGACCTTGCCGCTGGCGATCAGCACCAGCAGCGTCACCACCGGAATGGCCGCGACGGCCGTCGACAGCACCACGTTGTTGAACGGATTGTAGACTTGGTTCCACATGGCGTGAGACCTCCCCGCCGCGTTGCCTCGCCACGGTTTTCGTTTTCTTGTCGTTGCCGGAGAGCTGCCGTGGCGGCCGCCGCTCCGCAGCCGAGCCCTTGCATGCAAGGCCGAGATCGGGTCCGACCCGGCTCGACGCCGATGCTGGATTCGCTGGTTACACGGTAGATTGGACAAATTGTCGCAGCTAGCCGCGACCATCCATCGCCACCGCCCGGCACGCGCAAAAGGCGGCCCTGTTCATCACATGGTCGTGATCGGATAGGTTGCAGCGGGCTTGCCCGGCGCGCCGCGCGCCGGGGGCGCCGCAGACGAGGAGATCGTGATGAAAGCTCTGGGTGCCGTGTTGATATTGACCGGCCTGGTCGCCGTGCCTTTGGCCTCGCCGGTCGAAGCCCAGCCCGCCATGCCGGGCTTCGCCCAGGGCGAGGCGGCCTGCCGCCGGGCCTTGCCGGTCGCGCGCCGCTTCGTCGGGCGGCCGGAGCGGCTGGTGCGCGCGCGCTTCCGCCCGCCGGCCCATCTCGTCGTCCGCTATTGCCAGATGTGCACGCGCGATTACCGGCCGAACCGCCTGACCTTCGGGCTCGACGGCCGCAATATCGTGCGCAGCGCCGGTTGCGGCTGATCCGCGGCGGGTGCGCCGGCGTCGCCGGCGCACCATCGTGGTTCTGCGGTCAGGCGCGGCGCGCGTTCCAGAACACGATCTGGCCCTTGAGAATGCCGGTGACATTGCGCCGATAGGCCGATTTCGAGAAATACTGGCCGGTCGGCAGGAACGGCACCTGCTCGAGCGTCACCTTCTGGATATCGGCGGCGATGCGCTTCTGGGTCTCTGTGTCCGGCGCGTCGAGCCAGGCATCCTGCAGGCGCTGCAGGTCCGGCAGGTCGGGCCAGCCGAACCAGGCCTTGGCGCCATTGGCTCTGAGCGGTTGCATCACCGCCGGATTGACCACGTCGAGGCCGATCCAGGTGGTGTGGAACATGTTCCAGCCGCCCTGGGCCGGCGGCTCCTTCTTGCCGCGGCGCTGCACCACCGTGCCCCAGTCGGACACGGCGAAATCGACATTCATGCCGAGCTGGCGCAGCAGGTCGTTGCCGACCTCGCCAATGGCTGCGAGCGACGATTGGTCGCTCGCCGACATCAGCACGACCCGTTCGCCGTTATAGCCGGCCTGTTTCAGTTTCTCGCGCAGCGCCGGCATGTCGCGCTTGCGCGTGATCACGTCGAGGCCGGCATCGCTCGCCATCGGCGTGCCCGGCGGGAAGATGCCGACGCCTTCGCGCCACATGGTCTGGTCGGTGCCGGCGACAGAGGTCATGAAATCGGCCTGCGACATGGCCTCCAGCACGACCCGGCGCACAGCCGGCTTGTCGAAAGGCGGATGCAGGCAGTTGAAAATGCCGGTGCCCATGATGCCGAGCGGATTGAGCTGCTCGGTCACCACGTTGCGATTGCGCTCCAAGGGCGCCAGCAGGTCGTTCGGCGGGTTCTCCCACCAGTCGGCCTCACCGCTCTGCAGGGCGGCGGACGCGGTCGCCGGATCCGGCATGACCAGCCATTCCACCCGGTCGAAATGAGCCACCTTCGGGCCGGACAGCCAGTCGGGCGTGCCGCCCTCGCGCGGGCGATAGCCGTCGAAACGCTCATAGACCGCGCGCGCGCCGACCAGGCGCTCGCCCGGCACCCATTTGAACGGACCGGAGCCGATCGCCTCGGTGATCGGCTTGAACGGGTCGGTATTGGCGAAACGCTCGGGCAGGATGACCAGCGCCGGCGGGCCGACCTTGGCGAGCGCGTCGAGCAGCGCGCCGAACGGCTTGGTCAGGCGGATGACGAAGCTCTTGTCGTCGGGCGCCGAGATTTCGGCCACCCGCAGCATCAGCGCCTGGCCCAGCGCGTCGCGCGCCGCCCAGCGTTTGATCGAGGCGACGCAGTCGCGGCCGCGCACCGGCTCGCCGTCATGGAAACGCAGGCTGTCGCGCAGCTTGAAGGTCCAGCGCTTGCCGTCGTCCTCCACCGTATGGCCCTCGACCATTTGCGGCTGCGGCTTCAACTGGCTGTCCAGGCCGTAGAGCTGGTCATAGACCAGCAGCGCATGGTGGCGCGTGACATAGGCCGTGGTGCCGATCGGGTCGAGCATGGTCAGGTCGGCCTGCGGCACATATTTCAGCACGCTGGCGCGCGCGGTGGTCTGGGCGAGCGTCGATCGCGGCAGGGCGGCCGCGGCCAGGGCGCCGGTCAGGAAGCTACGGCGTCGCATGTCGATCTCCATTTCAATGCGTCTTCGGAGGGCGGTCCGGCGGCCTCGGGGAGGCGCGCCGATTTGGCCGGCAACCTCCCATGCCGCAAAGCTGCTGCCAATGGCTGAACAGCCTTGCGCGATCACCTGAGCCGGCGGCCCAAACGAAAAGGGGCGCCGCGAGGCGCCCCTTCCGTATGCGTGACGATGGATAGGCTGGATCAGAAATCCATGCCGCCCATGCCGCCGCCGCCCGGCATGGCCGGAGCAGCGCTTTCCTTCTTCGGCGCTTCGGCAATCATCGCGCCCGTGGTGATGAGCAGCGAGGAAACCGAGGCGGCGTTCTGAAGGGCGGTGCGAACCACCTTCACCGGGTCGACGATGCCGGCATCGAACATGTCGACATATTCTTCCGTCTGGGCGTTGAAGCCGTAGGTCGCCGACTTGTTCTCCATGATCTTGTTGACCACGATCGAACCTTCGACGCCGGCGTTCTCGACGATCTGACGGATCGGCGCTTCGATGGCCTTCAGCACGATGTTGATGCCGGCCTGAACGTCGGCATTCTCGGACTTCAGCTTCTGGACATTGGCCTTGGCGCGGAGCAGAGCGACGCCGCCGCCGGGGACGATGCCTTCCAGCACGGCCGCGCGGGTGGCGTTGAGCGCGTCGTCAACGCGGTCCTTCTTCTCCTTGACCTCGACTTCGGTGGCGCCGCCGACCTTGATCACCGCAACACCGCCGGCGAGCTTGGCCAGACGCTCCTGCAGCTTCTCGCGGTCGTAGTCCGAGGTGGTTTCCTCGATCTGCGCCTTGATCTGGCCGATGCGGGCCTCGATGTCCTTCTTCTTGCCGGCGCCGTCGACGACCGTCGTCTTTTCCTTCTCGATCAGCACCTTCTTGGCGCGGCCGAGCATCTGGAGCGTGACGTTCTCGAGCTTGATGCCCAGGTCTTCGGAGATGACCTGGCCGCCGGTGAGGATCGCGATGTCCTCGAGCATCGCCTTGCGGCGATCGCCGAAGCCCGGAGCCTTCACGGCTGCGACCTTCAGGCCGCCGCGCAGCTTGTTGACCACGAGGGTGGCCAGAGCCTCGCCCTCGACGTCTTCGGCGACGATGATCAGCGGCTTGCCGGTCTGGACGACCGACTCGAGCACCGGCAGCATGGCCTGCAGGCCGGTCAGCTTCTTCTCGTGGATGAGGATATAGGCATCCTCGAGATCCGCGATCATCTTGTCGGCATTGGTGATGAAGTAGGGCGACAGGTAGCCGCGGTCGAACTGCATGCCTTCGACGATGTCGACTTCGGTATCGAGGCTCTTGGCCTCTTCCACCGTGATGACGCCCTCGTTGCCGACCTTCTGCATGGCGTTGGCGATCATGTCGCCGATCAGCTTGTCGCCGTTCGCCGAGATGGTGCCGACCTGGGCGACTTCAGCCGAGGACTTGACCTTCTTGGCCGACTTCTCGAGCGTCTTGACGACTTCGAGAACGGCCTGGTCGACGCCGCGCTTCAGATCCATCGGGTTCATGCCGGCGGCGACGAACTTGGCGCCTTCACGGACGATGGCCTGGGCGAGAACGGTGGCGGTGGTGGTGCCGTCGCCGCCGAGGTCGTTGGTCTTCGAGGCCACTTCGCGCACCATCTGGGCGCCCATGTTCTCGAACTTGTCGGCGAGCTCGATCTCCTTGGCGACGGTGACGCCGTCCTTGGTGATCCGCGGGGCGCCGAACGACTTCTCGATCACGACGTTGCGGCCCTTCGGGCCCAGCGTGACCTTCACGGCTTCGGCGAGGATGTCGACGCCGCGCAGCATTTTCTCGCGCGCGTCCTGGGCGAATTTCACGTCCTTGGCAGCCATCTGGCTTACTCCTGTCGGCAAAAACTAAAGGGGATGTCGGGTGGAGCGAAATTACTTCGCGATCACACCCATGATGTCGCTCTCCTTCATGATCAGGAGGTCGACACCGTCGATCTTCACTTCCGTGCCCGACCACTTGCCGAAGAGCACCTTGTCGCCCTTCTTCACGTCGAGCGGAACCAGCTTGCCGGCCTCGTCACGGGCACCGGCGCCGACGGCGATCACTTCGCCTTCCTGCGGCTTTTCCTTGGCGGTGTCCGGGATGATGATGCCACCCTTGGTCTTTTCCTCGGACTCCAGACGACGAACGACCACGCGATCGTGCAGCGGACGGAACTTCATGGGTTGATGGTCCCTGAAATGAGCGGCGCGACGGCCGCGAAATGTCGTGGCGGCCGAGATCGGCCGAACCGTTGGCACTCACATGGCGTGACTGCTAACAGCTGGTCGGGGAGATAGGCGCATGCCTGGAAAGAGTCAAGAACGGGCCGGAATACGGTTAACGCTGGAGGCCCCCGGGAGGGCCGAAAATTCTCCGGCGGCCGCCGAAGCCGCGCCGCCCAGGACCCTTGCCGGCGCGCCCGGACAACAACGGAAACTTGACGTGGCTCTTGTCCCGCCGGATCGTGACATCATGAAGACGGCCCCTGATCCAGCCACGCTGACGCGGATTGCGCGTTCCTGCATCTGTTTCCAGACCCGGATGACCGCCCATGCGGTCACCCGCGCCTATAACCGGGTGCTCGCCCCGCTCGGCCTGGAGGTGACCCAGTTCAACATCCTGGCGGCCCTGGCCGCCGGGCAGACGGCATCGGTGACCCAGCTGTCCGATGCGCTGGCGCTCGACCGCACCACCATGACCCGCAACCTGAAACGGCTGGAGAGTTCCGGCCTGGTCTGCGTGTCCAACGGCCCCGGCCGGGCGGTGAAGCCGGAATTGACCGAGACGGGCATCGGCCTCCTGTCCACCGCCATTCCGCTCTGGGAAGCCGAACATGCGCGGATGGAAGGCGCCGTCGGCGCGGCCCTGTGGCACGACACCCGGGAAGGCCTGCGCGCCATCCGCAAGACCCTGAAGGCGCGCGAGGCCTAGCCTGCCGCCGCCCGGCGGCGGCGCTTGACGGGCGGCCGCGGCCTTTTTAACGTGCTGTTACACGATAGGTGACAGATGACGATTCATTACGGCGTTGTTCCGCCCGCCCAAGCCACCGCCCAGGATGGCATCGACTTCCTCCGCGACATGCTGGCCGGGCGCCATCCGGCGCCGCCGATCGCCAGGACCATGGGTTTCCTCCTGACCGAGGTCGAGCCGGGCAGGGCGGTGTTCGAGGGTTCGCCGACGGCGGATTTCTACAATCCGCTGGCCACCATTCATGGCGGCTGGCACGCCACGATCCTGGATTCCGCGCTCGGCTGTTCGGTTCACACCCTGATCAAGGCGGGCCAGGGCTACACCACCGTCGAGATGAAGGTGAACTATGTGCGTGCGCTGCAGCCCGACGCCGGACTGCTGCGCTGCGAGGGCAAGGTCATTCACGCCGGCAGCCGCATCGCCACGTCGGAAGCGCGCCTGGTCGACGCCAAGGGGCGGCTGATCGCCCATGGCACCGAGACCTGCATGATCTTCGAGGCCCGCCCGCCGGCCGCCTGATCCGGCCGCCCGGTCAGCGCCGGGTGACCGCCAGGCAGGCGGCGACGATCAGCGCGGCGCCGGCCCAGGTGGTCCAGCTCGGCACTTCGCCGAAGGCGAGATAGCCGAGCCCCGAGCTCCAGACCAGCGCGGTATATTCGAGCACCCCGAGCGGCCCGGCATTGGCGCGGGCGAAGGCCCAGGCCATGCACAGATGGCCGCAGAGACCGAGCAGCCCGATGCCGGCGAACAGGAGCCAGGACGAGGCTTCGGGCGTCTGCCAGACCATGAAGGCGAAGGGCGCGATCAGGATCATCGGGAACAGGTTCTGGAACAGCACGATGAGGCCGAGCGCGTCGGTCTGGGCGCGTTTCCTGAGCAGAACGAGGTTGGCCGCATAGAACAGGGCGCTCAAGATCGCCGCGGCGATGCCGAGAATGCGGGCGAGGTCGAACTCGCCGCCGCCGACCTTGCCCGCGACGATCACCGCCATGCCGACGAAACCGACGACGATGGCGATCATGACAGCCGGCGGGATCGGCTCCTTGAGGATCAGGGCGGCCAGCACGGCCAGGAACAGGGGCGACAGGAAGGCGAGCGTGATCGCCTCGGCGAGCTCCAGATTGGCGAGCGCGTAGAAGAACAGCGAGGCGGTGACCATCACGAGCGCGCCGCGCAGCAGATGCGCCCGCACCATGGCGGCGTTCGGCGGCGCCGGCCTGAGCACGGCGAGCGCCAGCAATGCCCAGGGCATGCCGCAGGCGAACCGCATGAACACGATCTGGGCGGTCGGATAGGACGCCGCGCCCTTGATCAGGGCATCCATCAGCGACAGCAGGAAAATGCCGAAGGCCGCGACCAGGAACGGCATGCGCAGGGCATGGACCGCCCGGGTCTTGGCGGTTCTGTCGGTGTCGGAGGTTTCTGTCGTCATACCGGCCACAATGCGCGCACCGCGTCCCAGAGCAGTTTGGCACCGGCGATCCCGACCAGCCCATAGCAGAGCCCGTAGAGCTTTTCGCGCGACAAACTGTCATGCAGGCGCCGGCCGATCAGCACGCCGACCGGAACGACCGGCGCAAGCGCCAGGGCCTTGGCGAAGACAGCTGGCTCGTCGAGCCCGGAATAGACATAACCCGGCAGCTTGATCAGGTTGCCGAGCGTGAACACGACAATGGTGGTGGCGGCATAGGCCGACTTGGTCAGGTCGCGGCGCAGGAGATACATGGCGAGCGGCGGGCCGCCGGCATGGGCGACATAGGTGGTGAAGCCGGCACCGGCGCTGGCGGTCAGCGCGAGGCCCGGCGACACCGGCAGGCTCGCTTCGGCCGAGGCCGGTTTCAGGAAATAGCGGCCGGTGAAGGCGAGCGTGATCAGCGCGATGACAAGGGCGACGATGCGCCGGTCGACGAATTCGAACACCAGGAAGCCGACGAAGGTGCCCGCGACCAGGCCCGGCAGCAGCCAGGCGAGATCGGGCTTCGACCAGGCGCTGCGCGGAAAGCTGCCGAGCGCGAAGATGTCCATGAAGGCGACGAGCAGCGCGGTGACGATCGAGGCCTGGATCGGGTCCATGACGAGGGCGAGCAAGGGGATGCCGAGGATCGCGAGGCCGCCGCCGAAAGCGCCCTTGCCGAGCCCCATCAGGAAGGTCGCGGTGATGCCCACGGCGTAGAAGGTCGGGTCGGTGGGCAGGGCCGCGAGGGTCATCAGCGATTGCTATCCGTGTCGCGCACCGCGCGATAGATCATCGGGAGCGATGCAACCATGCATAGGCCATTCGCAGCCGTGATCGCCGGGCGTCCGGGCCGGGGCCATGGCGGCAGGGGCGAAAAAAAGCCGCCGTGGCGGACCACGACGGCTTGAGGTTGTCCCGAGCGGCGGGCGAGGGGACGACCGGCCCTCGGGACAGGCTGTGCGGAGCGCGGGGAAGGGCTCTCCGCGCAAGAGCGAGTTCAAGCCGGGCCTGGATCGGCGGGCTTGAAGAAAATCGGCGGCGGGCTGGCCGGGCTGCTCCGTCCCGTGGAACGGAGCAGGCGATCAATTCCAGGCCGCGGCGCGCGACAGATTGGCGGCGACGTCCGGAACGAGCGAGGGGCCGGTGACGCTGACCTGCGGCCGGCGGCCGTGGCCGCGTTCGGCGGCACGCGTCGCGACGATCACAGTCGGATCGCCGAAATAGCCGGCGGCGGTGGCGTCTCGAAGATCGCCTCGCGACAGGCCGAGATCGGCGAGCGTTTTGTCGTCCATCTCGCACAGGGCGGCATAGTCCTGTCGCGCCTGACGCCAGGAATTGACAGCCTGGACCTGACGACGCGCGACGGCGACCACCGAGAAGAAGGCGGAAGCGAGGGTAGCGGTGATCATAGCCATGAGGTGTCTCCTTTCAGACATCATGCGGACAAGCAGCACCTGACGCCCGTGCCGGGTGGCACGCGCGGCCGGGAATCACCCGTGCGGTTGGTCGCTTTCCGATGACCAGACGATCTCATATTCAGATTGATCATTGAAGCGAATGTTTTTAATGTCTCTCATCAGAGACGCTGATGCGAACCTTGTGGGCACTCCGATGGCCGTTCTTCTCGACATCGATCAATTGCGAACTTTCATGGCGATCGCCGATACCGGCAGCTTCACGCGCGCCGCCGACGTGGTGTTCAAGACCCAGTCGGCCGTGTCGATGCAGATGAAGCGGCTGGAGGAGCGGGTCGGCAAGCCGCTGTTCGAACGCGATGGCCGCGCCTCGCGGCTGACCGAGGACGGCGAGCGGCTGCTCGACTATGCCCGGCGCATCGTCAAGCTGAACATGGAGGCCGTCTCGGCCTTTTCCGGTGCCGAACTGACCGGCCGGGTCCGGCTCGGCGTGCCCGACGACTATGCCGATCGCTATTTGCCGGAAATCCTGGCGCGCTTCTCGCGCTCGAATCCGCGCGCCGAGGTGACGGTGGTCTGCGAGCCCTCGTCCATGCTGGCCGAGCGCATCCAGGCCAATGATCTCGACATCGCCATCATCACGCACCGGCCGGAAAAGGGGCCGGCCCTGGTGTTCCGGCGCGAGCAGCTCCTGTGGGTGGCGTCGGCCCGCTCGTCGGTCCATTGCGACGATCCGATCCCGCTGGCCGTCGGCCGGCCGACCTGCGACTGGCGCCGTGCCGCCACCGAGCGGCTGGAAAGCGCCGGGCGCGCCTACCGCATCCTCTATGCCAGCTGGAACTCGACCGCGGTCGGCGCCGCGGTCATGGCCGGCCTTGCCGTCTCGGTCCTGCCGGAATCGGCGCTCAGGCCCGGCATGCGGGTCCTGCAGGCGGCCGACGGCTTCCCGGCCTTGCCCAGCGTGCGTATCGCGCTGCTGCGCAACCCGCATGAAATGTCGGCGCTGGCCGATGCGCTGGCCGACCACGTGGTCTCGGGTCTCGACAACCTGAGCGAACACGCGCAAGCCGCCGAATAATCGGATGGGCCGCCATTTCGGCTCATGCCATTGCGGCGCGGTGACGTTCCGGCTCGATGCCGACATTGTCGAGCTGACGACCTGCGACTGTTCGCTCTGCGTCAAGCGGAACGCGCTCATGACCAAGGTCCATGAGAGCCAGCTGACCATTCTGTCCGGTGCCGAGGTCCTGACGCTCTATGAGTGGAACACGCGCCGCGCCAGGCATTATTCCTGCGCGAAATGCGGCATCTACACGTTTCACCGCAAGCGCGCCGCGCCGGACCATTACGGCGTCAACATCTTCTGCCTCGACGGTTTCGACCGATCCGGCCTGCCGGTGCGCGCCACCGAAGGCATCGGCATGACCGTGGTCGATCCGGCGGCGCGGGACGAATGGCCGGGGCCGCGCGAGCCCTCGGCCTGAGCACCGGCCGGCACGGCCGTTTCGATCGCGGCCGCGATAGGCGGCCGGGCTCCGGTCAATAGGCGAGTTCGTCGAAAACCGGATCGATCTGGCCCTGCCAGGGGCCGAGATATTTCTCGATCAGCGCTTCGGCGGCGGTGCGGCCGTCGTCGACGATCGACTGGATCGGGTCGAGATAGCGGGTCTCGTCGCAGCCGTTGATGTCGAGCCGGTCGCGGCGGCGCAGGCCGGCGCGCGCCAGCGTCAGCATCTGGCGCGCCAGCTCCTGCACGGTGATGCCGCGGATTTCCGCCTTGAAGCCGAGCTTCGGCACATCCTCGCGCAGCTTCTGGCGCTCCTCGGCGGTCCAGTGCTTGACGATATCCCAGGCCGCGTCCAGCGCGCCGTCGTCATAGAGCAGGCCGACGAACAGCGCCGGCATGGCCACGATGCGCGACAGCGGACCGGAATCGGCGCCGCGCATTTCCAGGTAACGCTTGAGCCGCACCTCGGGGAAGATCGTGCCGAGGTGGTTGACCCAGTCCGACAGCACCGCGCGCTCGCCGGGCAGGGAATTCAGCCGGCCGGCCATGAGGTCGCGGAAGGAGGCGCCGGCGACGTCGTGATAGGTATCGCCGCGCTTGACGAAATACATGGGCACGTCGAGCGCATAGTCGACATAGCGCTCGAAGCTCATGCCGTCCTCGAAGGCGAAAGGCAGCATTCCCGCGCGGTTGTTGTCGGTATCGAGCCAGACCGCCGAGCGGAACGACAGATAGCCGTTGAGCTTGCCTTCGGTGAACGGCGAATTGGCGAAGATGGCCGTGGCGACCGGCTGCCAGGCGAGCGAAACCCTGAGCTTCTTGACCATGTCGGCTTCGGACCCGAAGTCGAGATTGGCCTGCACCGTCGAGGTCCGGTACATCATGTCGAGGCCGAGGCTGCCGACCTGGGGCATGTAGCGGGTCATGATCTGGTAGCGCGATTTCGGCATGACCGGCGTCTCGGCGCGCGACCATTTCGGGCTCATGCCGAGGCCGAGGAAGCCGATGCCGAGCGGATCGGCGATCTCGCGCACCTGGGCGAAATGGGCATGCGCCTCCATGCAGGTCTGGTGCAGCGTCTCGAGCGGCGCGCCCGACAGCTCGAACTGGCCGCCCGGCTCCAGCGAGATCGCGCCGCCGCCGGTGACGTCGGCCAGCCCGATAATGTTGTCGTCATCGAGGATCGGCTCCCAGCCGAGCAATCCCTCCATGCCCTGGAGGATCTTGGCGATGCCGCGCGGGCCGCCATAGGGCACCGGCTGATGATCGGCCCGGTAGAAGCCGAATTTCTCATGCTCGGTCCCGACCCGGAAACGATCCCTGGGTTTCACGCCTTTCTCGATCCATGCGACCAGTTCGTCGCGAGATTCGATCGGCGTGAGGTCGACGGTATCACGAGCCATCGGCATGTCCTGAGCGGGAGGCGATTACGGGCCGGGCAACAAACCACGGCACCGCGGAGGCGGGATAGTCCGGGGAGATAACGATGACGCGACCATTTCGAAAGAGGTCCGGTCATAGTGCTGCCATCCGGCAAACACAATGCAGCCCCGCGAAGCGGCTGGATGGCCGGTCCTGCCCGGCCGGCCGCGGTCATCTCGTCCGGCGGTCCGGCATGGTATCCTGACCTCAAGCGATTCGACCGGAGGCCCGTCCCGCCAATGCATTCGACCGCTCTGCTCCGCCACGCGCTGACGTCAGGCCTCGCCGCGGGTCTGGTCGCCATGGCGTCCGTCGCCGAAGCGCAGACCCCGGCTCCGGCGGCCACGCCGGCCCCGGTGCAGCAGGCCGTGCCGCCGGTGCAGCAGGCGCCCGATACGGTCTTGCCGGCGCCCATCGGCCCGTCCGCCGTCGACATTTCGGCAGCCGCCAGGCGCGCCCAGGAGGCCGCGGGCGCCGGCCGCGCGACCGAAGCCCTCGATGCCCTCGACGAGGCGGCGGTGCAGATCTGGGAGCGCATGCCGCTGACGGTGCGCCGCGCGACCTTCGTCGCCGAGGAGCCGCAGGGCTATGGCGTGTTCAACCCGCGCGATTCCTCCAGCTTCGAAGCCGGCCAGCCGCTGCTGGTCTATGTCGAGCTGAATGGTCAGGGATGGCGCCGGTCCGGCGACCTGTTCCGCACCGACCTGGTGCTCGACTTCGAATTGCGCACCAAGGACGGCCAGGCGCTGGTCGCCCAGCAAGCCTTCAACACCATCGCCACCGCCAGCCGGCGGCGCAATCGCGAGTTCTTCGTCTACCTCACCTATTCCTTCTCGGGCGTCGAGCCCGGCGACTATGTGGTGCGCACGACGGTGCGCGACCGGGCCGGCAGCAAGCAGACCTCGTTCGACCTGTCCTTCACGGTCAAGCCCTAGCCCGCCAAGGCCTGCGGTCGACATCGATCCGAGGGTGCGCTAGCAAGCGGGCCTGAAGTTTCGCGCCAAAAGGCCGCATCATGTCCGAGAATCCGAAAAAGAAATCCGGCCCCCTGGCCCGCCTGCCGCGTGGCTTCGCCGATCGCGGGGCGGCCGAGATCGCCGCCACCAATGCCATGATCGAGACCATTCGCCGTGCTTTCGAGCTCTATGGTTTCGAGGCGGTGGAGACGCCCGCCTTCGAATTCACCGATGCGCTGGGCAAGTTCCTGCCCGACCAGGACCGGCCGAACGAAGGCGTCTTCTCGCTGCAGGACGACGACGAGCAATGGCTGTCGCTGCGTTATGACCTCACCGCGCCGCTGGCGCGTTATGTCGCGGAGAATTTCGACGCGCTGCCCAAGCCCTATCGCAGCTATCGGGTCGGTTACGTCTTCCGCAACGAGAAGCCGGGCCCGGGCCGCTTCCGCCAGTTCATGCAGTTCGACGCCGACACGGTCGGTTCGGCGACGCCTGCGGCGGATGCCGAGATCTGCATGATGGCCGCCGACACCATGGAGGCGCTCGGCATCCAGCGCGGCGACTATGTGGTCAAGATCAACAACCGCAAGGTGCTCGACGGCGTGCTGGACGCGATCGGGCTCGGCGGCGAGGACAATGCCGGCAAGCGGCTGACCGTGCTGCGGGCGATCGACAAGCTCGACAAGTTCGGCCCGGAGGGCGTCAGGCTGCTGCTCGGCCCCGGCCGCAAGGACGAGAGCGGCGACTTCACCAAGGGCGCCGGACTGGACGAGGCGGCGATCAGCCGGGTGCTGGCCTTCACCGCCGCCAAGGGCCGGGATGCGCAGGCCACGCTCGCCAATCTCGATGTGGTGGTGGCCGGCTCCGAGCGGGCCCAGGCCGGCGTTGCCGAACTGAACGTCATGGCCGGCCTGTTCGCCGCCGGCGGCTATGCCGAGGACCGCATCGCCATCGATCCGTCGGTGGTACGCGGCCTCGAATATTATACCGGCCCTGTCTTCGAGGTCGAACTCACCTTCCCGGTGACCAATGACGAGGGGCAGGTTGTGCGCTTCGGCTCGGTTGCCGGTGGCGGCCGCTATGACGGCCTGGTGGCACGCTTCCGCGGCGAAGAGGTGCCGGCGACCGGCTTCTCGATCGGCGTCTCCAGGCTCGCCGCCGCGCTGAAATCGCTCGGCAAGCTCGGCGCCACGGCCATTGCCGGCCCGGTCGTCGTGCTGGTCATGGACAAGGACCGGGTCGCCGACTACCAGGCCATGGTCGCCGAACTGCGCCGGGCCGGCATTCGCGCCGAGATCTATCTCGGCTCCTCGGGCATGAAGGCGCAGATGAAATATGCCGACCGGCGCGGGGCGCCTGCGGTGATCATCCAGGGCTCGAACGAGCTGGCGGCCGGCGAGGTCATGATCAAGGACCTGGTCGCCGGCGCCGAGGCGGCGAAGTCGATCACCGACAATGCCGAATGGCGGGCCGCCCGGCCGGCCCAGTTCGCCGCGCCGCGCGCCGGCCTGGTCGAGGCGATCCGGAACCTGCTGAACCAGGGCTGAAGATCGCCGCATCCTGGCCGCATTCGACAGGGATGGTCGGGCGGCTCCCGTTCGGACCTCATGACATGTCGAAAATTCGCGACCTCGCCAATACCATCATCGGCGCGCTGGCCATCGTCCTGGTTCTGCGCTCCTTTGCTTTCGCCACCTATCATATTCCGAGCGAGAGCATGGTGCCGACGCTGGAGGTCGGCGACCGGGTCGCGGCGGTGAAATTCCCCTTCGGCTACAGCCGCTTCTCGCTGGTCGGCGGCGAATATCTGCCGCGCTTCCCCGGCGAGACCGGCCGGATCCCGGCGGCCATGCCGGCGCGCGGCGATGTCACGGTGTTCCGCCATCCGTTCTCGGGCGAGGATTTCATCAAGCGGGTGGTCGGCCTGCCCGGCGACCGGGTCGCGATCCGCGAGGGCCGTGTCTGGCTGAACGGCATCCCTGTGCCGCTCGCCGAATCCGCCCATTGGACCTATCGCGACCCGTCGGGTGCGATCGTCGCCGTCACCGCCTTTCGCGAAACGCTGCCGGGCGCCGAGCCGCACACCATTCTGCTGCGCGACCGGCGCAGCCCGATGAGCGACATGGCCGAAGCGGTGGTGCCGGAAGGCCGCCTGTTCATGCTCGGTGACAACCGGGACAATTCCGCCGACAGCCGTTTCTCGTCGATGGGTTTCGTGCCGGTGGAAAACCTGATCGGTCGCGCCGACGCGATCCTCTATTCGTTCGCGAGCTGTGCCGGCGAGGCCGGCCTGCGCTGCGCTCCGCGCCGCATGCTCGAGCGGGTCGAATAGGACCGGCGCGAGCCGCTATTCGTCGCGCCTGGCGCCATATTGCGGCATGGACAAGCCGTGGCTGATCGCCAGCCCGCGCGTCACGAAGGCGACCGCGAAGCCGAACAAGGCCGGCAGCGGCGGCGGCACCACTGCCGCGGTCAGGGCGAAGACGACGGCGCCGGCGAGCGCGGCCGTGACATAGATGTCGCGTTTCAGCACCAGTGGCACGTCGCCGGCCATGACGTCCCTGATAATGCCACCGAAGGTCGCGGTGACGACCCCGAGCAGCACCGCCGAGACCGCCGGGGCCCCGGCCGCAAAGCCGCGTTCCGTGCCGCTGACGGCGAACAGGGCGAGGCCGACCGCGTCGGCCCAGAGCAGGATGCGCGTGCGGCTTGCCGATTCGAACAGATGCGCGGTGAAGAAGGCGGTGAGCGAGACGGCGGCGCAGACCAGCACCGCCGTCGGATCGAAGATCCAGCTGATCGGGGTGGCGCCGATCAGCAGGTCGCGCAGCGTGCCGCCGCCGATCCCCGTGACGGTGCCGAGCATGATGAAGCCGAAGGGGTCCATGGACTTGCGCGCCGCGACCAGCGCGCCGGTGAGGGCGAAGACGCCCACACCCATCAGTTCGATGGCTTGCTGGACCCCCAGCACGGCCTCACGCGCCTTCGGAGGGCGCCGTGGCCGGGGCCGTCTTCGGGCCGCCCTTGGAAACGCCGACGAGGGCCGGCCGCAGCACGCGTTCGCCGATCACGAAGCCGGCCTGTACGGTCTGCACCACCGTGCCATTGGGCAATTCGGGGTTCGGCAGCTCGAACATGGCCTGGTGCAGGTTCGGGTCGAATTTCTGGCCATTCGGCTCGATCTTCTTGACGCCGTGCTTCTCCAGGGTCTTGAGCAGTTCGCGCTCGGTCAGGCTGATGCCGTCGACGAAAGCCTTCAGCGGGCCGTCCTCGGCCTGGGCTTCGGCGGGCGCGCTTTCGAAGGCGCGGCGCATATTGTCGGCGACGCTCAGCATGTCGCGGGCAAAGGACGTCACGCCATAGACCTTGGCGTCGGCGACCTCGCGCTCGGTGCGCTTCCGCAGGTTTTCCATCTCGGCGAGCGTGCGCAGCAGGCGGTCCTTCATGTCGCGGGCCTCGGCGCGCGCCGCAGCGAGCTCCGCCTCGCGCGGATCGGCGGTCTCGCCCTCGGGCTCCTCGTGCTTGGGCACATCCTGGGCCGGGTCGGCGCCGGGCGGGTTCTCGTGGGCAGGGGCATCGTCGAGAGGCGCGAACTCGTGCGCTTTATTCGGGTTGTTCATGGAAGCTCGCTGATTGCGGACAAAGGGGTTGGGCCCGATATCGAGCCTTGCGCGCCGGAAATCAAGGTTGGCGATGCGCGGGGCAGGCCTCGTTCACCGGATGCCGAGCTGGTGCAGCAGCTCCGCGCCTGAATAACGCGGGGATCCCCCGGCCTGTTTCACCAGTTCGATCATCGCCGCATTTTTCGGCGCCGGCAGGCCCTCGGCCGCGGCCAGGCGCACGATCGCGCCGCAGAGATCGTCGATCTCGGTCGGTCGCCCGGCCTGGAGGTCGTCCCACATCGACGATCGGGCCGCCGGATCGATCTTCAGCATGCCGGCGGCGATGCGCCGGAAGGCCCAGGTCGGCAGCCGCAGGATCGCCGGCACGAGGCGCGGCGGCGCGGGGCCGATCCGGGCGGGCCTGATACCGGCCTTGGCCATCACTGCGAGCGCCTCCGCCTGAAGGGCTGCCAGCGCCTGCCGGTAGCGTGCATCGAGCAATTCCTCGCGCAGGGGCAGGCCGGCCAGGGCATTGACCGGATTGTTGAGATTGAACAGGAGCTTGCCCCATTGCACAGAGGCCATGTCGGCGACCAGGCGCAAAGGCAGCCCGGCGCGCGCGAAGACGTCGGCGACGGCGCGGCAGGCCGGATGGTCCTCGGCATGGAGCTCGCCCGAGGTCGCCCGATGGGCGGTCAGGAGCCCGTTGTCGTCGGGTCCCAGCACCACGTTGAACGGCACCATGCCGGCAAGCGCCGCGAGCCCGGGCGCCGCGGTCCTGATGCGGGCGACATTGTCGATGCCGTTCTGCAGCGACAGCACCGGGGTGCCGGACGGGAAGGCCCGACCGATTGCGGCGGCCGCCTCGGCCGTCGCGCCCCCCTTGGTGCAGAGCAGGACGAGGCTGGGCGCCGCACCCGCGGCGGCCTCGGCGACGTTGCCCACCACCAGCGATGTCGGCGGCAGCACGGCGCGAAAGCCGTCGAGATCGCTGACGGCGAGGCCCTGGCTTTCCAGGGCGGCCGCGATCCGCGGCCTGGCGACGAACACGACCGCGTTGCCTGCGGTGGCGAGCCGGCCGCCGATGTGACAGCCGATGGCGCCGGCACCGACAATGACGAAACGGGCTGTCATTGCCGGTCGCCCTCCGATCAGGTCGTCCCGAAAGACGGGCGGGGCAGACCTTCGCGCAGATGCGCGGCGGTCACCGTATTGGCCATCAGCAGGGCGATGGTCATCGGTCCGACGCCGCCCGGCACCGGCGTGATCGCCCGGGCGACTTCGGCCGCCTCGGCGGTCGCCACGTCGCCGACCAGACGGGTCTTGCCCTCGCCACGCTCGGGCGCCGGGATCCGGTTGATGCCGACATCGATGACAACAGCGCCGGGCTTGACCCAGGAGCCGCGGATCATTTCGGGGCGGCCGACGGCCGCCACCAGGACATCGGCGCTGCGGCAGACGGCGGCAAGCTCGGCGGTCCTGGAATGGGCGATGGTGACGGTCGCGTCGCGCTGCAGCAGCAATTGGGCGATCGGCTTGCCGACGATGTTCGACCGGCCGACGACCACCGCGGTCTTGCCGGCGAGCGAGGCGCCGAGCACGCTCTCGATCAGGATCAGCGCGCCGGCCGGCGTGCAGGGCACCAGCGCGCGTGCGGTCGCGCCGCTGCCGAGCAGGCCCACATTGACCGGGTGGAAGCCGTCGACATCCTTGGCCGGATCGATCGCCATCAAGACCCGGTCGGTGTCGATCGCCTTGGGCAGGGGCAATTGCACCAGGATGCCGTCGATACCGGCATCGGCGTTGAGGCGGGCGACCAGGGCCAGGAGCTCGGCCTCGGTCGTGGCGGCGGGCAGGTTGTGCTGTTCCGAGCGGAAGCCTGCCGCATCGGCCTCGCGGCCCTTGTTGCGGACATAGACCTGGCTTGCCGGATCTTCGCCGACCAGCACCACGGCCAGCCCCGGCGGCCGGCCGGCCTTGGCGGCGAAGGCGGCGGCCGCGGCCCGCGCCTTGGCCAGCACGGTCTGGGCGACCGCCTTGCCGTCGATGATCGCGGCGGTCATGGCGGTCAGACCCGCATCGGCATGAGCACGTAGAGCGCGCCCGGGCCGGCCGGATCCTGGATCAGCGTCGGCGAACCGGGATCGGCGAGCTTCAGCTCGACCGTATCGCCGTCGACCTGGCCGGTAATGTCCAGCAGGTAGCGCGAGTTGAAGCCGATATCGATGGCATCGGCCTCGTAGGACACCTCAACCTCCTCGGTCGCGCTGCCCGAATCCGGATTGGTCACCGAAAGCGTCAGCTTGCCGTCGGCGGCCGACAGCTTGACCGCCCGGCCGCGCTCCGACGACACCGTCGACACGCGGTCGACCGCGGCGGCGAATTCGGACTTTTCGACGGTCAGGATCTTGTCATTGCCGAGCGGAATGACCCGGGCATAATCGGGGAAGGTGCCGTCGATCAGTTTCGAGGTCAGCACGGTCTCGCCGAAGCGGAAGCGGATCTTGGCGGTCGAGAGCTCGACGGTGACCGCCGCCTCGGGATCGTCGGCCAGGCGCTGAACCTCGGCGACCGTCTTGCGCGGCACGATGACGCCAGGCATGCCGACGGCGCCCTGGGGCGCCTCGAACTCGACCTGGGCGAGCCGGTGGCCGTCGGTCGCGACCGCCCGGAGCAGGCTGACGCCGGCCTTTTCGACGGTGTGGATATAGATGCCGTTCAGGTAATAACGCGTCTCTTCGGTCGAGATCGCGAACTGCGTCTTGTCGATCAGCCGCTTCAGGTTCTTCGCCGCGACCTCGAAGCTGTGGCTCATCTCGCCGGCCGCGATGTCGGGGAAATCGCTTTCCGGGATGGTCTGCAGGGTGAAGCGCGAGCGGCCCGCGCGCACCGCCAGCGTGCCTTTGTCGCCGACCGTCTCGATCACCACCTGCGAGCCATCGGGCAGCTTGCGCACGATGTCATAGATCATGTGGGCGGGGACCGTGGTGCCGCCGGACTGGCCGACTTCGGCTGCCAGGCTCTCGACCACCTCGATGTCGAGATCGGTCGCCTTCAGGCGCAGCGAGGCGCCGTCGGCGCGCATCAGCACGTTGGACAGGACCGGAATCGTATTGCGCCGCTCGACGACGCGATGCACGTGTCCGAGGGATTTCAGGAGCTGGGCCCGCTCGACGGTCACCTTCATCAACGCTGCTCCAAGACATGGCCGGGGCGTGCGATCGGGCAGCCGCCGAAAAACAAGGGACGACAGTCAAGCCTGCGGGCGCGCATGTTTCAAGGGCGCACGCTGCACTGCGAACAGCTTTCAAGCCCGGTTTGGCGGATTGCGCAAGCGCCGCCTGGCGCAAGCCGCCATTCCCGGCGCTTTTTTGACTGAAATCAGCAGGTTGTGTCCGGGGGCGAGGGGGCTTGGGCCTTGAATTGGCCATCGAAAGGGAGAAGAATCGGGGCGATCATGCATGCCACCCGATGGTGGAGGGAGGACGTCATGTCCAAAGAACGGCTTGAACGGCATTCGCCCTGGCTGCGTGGCGGCCTGCTGGCGCTGGTGGCCGCGGCGTCGCTTGCTCCGCTGCTGGCGCTGCCCGCATCCGCCAACCGGTTCGGCGGTCCCGGCGGCGATCGCCTGCAGGGCGACGATCCGCGCGACCGGGTCACCGTCTCGGTCCGCACCGTGCCGGTCGGCGCCTTCTGCGTCCGGGCGGTCGAGGCGGTCGGTTACGATCCCAGGCTCAACCAGCGGCTCTATCGGGTGCGCTTCAATTCCGGCGTCATGGCCAGCCTCGGCGTGACGGCTTATGAAAATGCCCTGGCGAGTGCCCGGACCGAGCAGGACGCCCTGCACGGCCTGGAATTTGCCCAGCGCGATGCCGCGCCCTTCCGGCGCAGCCCGGCCGATTGTCTCTAGGGCTTTCGCGCTTTCGGGCTTTCGCCTCCGAAACGACTTCGCCCCTCGATCTGCAAGGGCTGATGTCGCGGGGCCATTTCCCCGCGACGCCGCAGACTGCCGGTTTCAGTCGTTGAGCCGGCGCTTCAGCACTTCCACTTCCTCGTTCAGCGCCGGGTCCTGGCCGACCAGGCCCTCGATCTTGCGCACCGCATGCAGGACGGTGGTGTGATCGCGTCCGCCGAAGCGGCGGCCGATTTCCGGCAGCGACCTGAGCGTCATGGTCTTGGCCAGATACATGGCGATCTGGCGCGGCCGCACCACGGTCGCGGTGCGCCGCGACGACAGGATGTCCGATCGGCTCACATTATAGTGCTGCGCGACGATCTTCTGGATCTCCTCGATCTTGACGCGCTTCGGCTCGGCGACCCGCACGAGGTCGCGGATCGAGCGCTCCGCCATCTCGACCGTCACCGGCTGATTGGTCAGGCGGTTGGACGCGAGCAGCCGATTGAACGCGCCGTCGAGGTCGCGGCCGTTCTGCGTCACATGTTTGGCGACATAGCCCAGAACCGCCAGCGGCACGTCGAAACCCTGATGCTGGGTCCGTGCCTGGTTGAGTTTCTGCTTGAGAATGTCGAGGCGGAGGTTCTCGTCCAGCGTCCCGATCTCGACGGTCAGGCCGCCGGCGAGCCGCGAGCGCACCCGCTCGTCGAGGTTCTCCAGGTCGGACGGCGGCCGGTCGCCGGCGACCACGACCTGCCGGCCGGCATCGATCAGCGCGTTCAGCGTATGGCAGAACTCGGCCTGGGTCTGCTTGCCCTGGAGGAATTGCAGGTCGTCGATGATCAGGAGGTCGATATTGCGCAGCGCCTCTTTGAAGGCGATCGCGGTCTGGTTCTTCAGCGAGGCGACGAAGCCGAAGGTGAACTTCTCGGCGGTGAGATAGAGGATGCGCCGGCCGGCGGCCTGGGCGGTGCCGGCAATGGCCTGCAGCAGGTGGGTCTTGCCGAGGCCGACGCCGGCATGGATGTAGAGCGGGTTGAACAGCACGCTGTCGGTGGCGCGCGACTGGGCGACCTGCAGCGCCGCGGCGCGGGCGAGCGTGTTGGAGCGGCCCTGCACGAAGCTGTCGAAGGTCAGCCGCGGATCGAGCGGCGAGCCGCCCAGCGTGTCGCTGTGGCCATTGGCGGCGGGAGCCTGGTCGGGGGTCCGCGGCGCGCTGGACGGGATGATCGGGCGGACGGCTTCCGGCAGCACCTTCGGCTTCAGCGGCGCGCGATTGGTGACCGCGGTGCGCACGGTGATGTCGATGCGGACCGCCTGCGCGGCCTCTTCGGTCCAGCGGGCGATGATGCGGTCGCGATAGTGGTTGTCGATCCAGCTCTTGAGGAAGCGCGTGGGCACCGACAGGCGCACGGCATCATCGGCGGCCTGGTCGATCTCGATGCTCTTGAACCAGCTGTTGAACACGTCCTCGCCGAATTCGGCGCGCAGGCGACGGCGCACCCTCTCCCAGACAGCGCCCGCCCGCATGGCGTCGTTCATCGTCTCGGTCTTGTCTTCGGTCAGGTCACGGACAAGTTCGGGGGTGGCGAACACGAGATTCTCCATCGTCGGAATGCGGCAATTAACAGGGCGAAACGCAGGTGATCCCGGTGAAGGATCGAAACGGCTTAGAGGTGGGCGCTGTGAAAATCAGGTCTGGGTCCAGGGCAGCCCGTCGACCTTCCACCCCGCCACCCGGCCGCGATGGCCGTCGGGGTCGGGAGGGCCTTCGAAGCCTCCGGCCACATTGAAACAGCTGGCATGCCCGGCTGCGGTCATGGCGATGGCCGCCGCCTTCGAGCGAACGCCCGAGCGGCACAGAAAATAGAGCGGCGCCTCCTTGCCGACACCGCGCTCAGCCAGCGCGGCATCCAGCTTGGCGACGAAATCGGCGTCGATCTTCATGGCAGGAAACACTTGCCATTCCGCGCGGACCGGTTCCTTGCCCGCCGCCTTCAGGTCGGGCAGGCCGACATAGGCCCACTCCGCCGTCGTGCGTACGTCGACCAGCTGGGCCGATGCATCCTGCATCAGCGCTTCCAGGCAGGCTCGCGGTCCAGCATCGCCGGCATAACCGGCATCATTCAAAGACGACATGTGACCCCCATGCGAACGTCGTTGCGCGCGCATGCCTCAATTCAAATGGTTCGTTCTTGTTCAAGTGCTCGATCGCCGCCTAGTCTTGGTGCCGCTGCAGCGATTGAACCACGAAGTTCCAACAATTCTTCTAAAGTTTTACCTGGATTAATTATCCCGTGGATAGGGACAAGCTCTCCATTCCCGCCTTGCGACGGGCTGTTACTTCAGATGTTTCGTGAAACTCGAAGTGGCCCCCCCGAGTGCTTTGAACGATACACAGCGGCCTCGGCCTGGGCAACGGATTTCAATTAAGAAATGGTAAACGGCGCGGCCTTGACAGGCTACGCGTTTTCGGCACGCGATAAGCCGGCTTTCAACCCACTGACGAATCGTTGAAATCCGAATCCCGTCTGGGGTTTCCTGGCCGCCGCCGGGACAAAATTTCGCCCCGAACAGAGGTTTTGGGGTACCTCCGGATGGTTCGTTGCGGATGCGATACGAACTGTCCCCTCTGTAATCATTTGATTTTGCTTGCGTTTTTCTGAGAGATTATGAGCCGGGTCAAGGTTGGCCGAGCCTGGGGGAAACTAAAAATTTAGGTTGCATTGCTTCTCTCGGTGCTGTGGCAAGCCCGCAACGGCTCCCTAGGGGAAGCCCTTACGGCAGGTCCCGGCGACGCCGGCCGGACAACAAAAACCCGGCCGCGAGGCCGGGTTCGGTAGTCCTGCAATGGTTGCAGAGATAGAGGCGTCAGGCGCCGATCTTGGCGATCTGGTGAGCCAGGCGCGAAACCTTGCGCGAAGCGGTATTCTTATGAAGAACACCCTTCTGGGCAGCGCGCATGATTTCCGGCTCCGCGACCTTGAGGGCGGCGGCCGCGGCGACCTTGTCGCCGCTGGCGATCGCCTCGTCGAGCTTGCGCAGGAAGGTGCGCATGCGCGAACGGCGCGACTGGTTGACTGCGGTGCGCCGCGCGATGACGCGGGTGGCCTTCTTGGCAGAGGCGGTGTTGGCCATGGGTTTCCTGTCCCGGTGGCTGGCGACGACGAGGTCGCCGCCCGAAGAAAATGAGAGCGGCGGCACGAGGCCGCCACGGAGCGCGGTCTATACGCAACGGGCCCCCCGCCGTCAACAGCAAACGGGCCGGCCCTGCGAAAATCGCGGAAGACCGCCGGTGGCGGCCCCTCTAGAAGGAGAGCCCGGCAGGTTCGGCCGCAAAGGCGCATGACGAGACCCGATGGCTTTATCGTCCTCCCGCAATTTCGGCATGGTCGTCTTCTGGATGGCCGGATCGCTCCTGTCCTTCTGCGCCGTGGCCGTCTCGGTGCGGGCGCTCAGCCTGCGGCTGACCGTGTTCGAGATCCTGGCGCTGCGCAATATCGGCGGCCTGCTCATTCTCGGCGCCATGGTGCTCGTCGCCCGGGAGCCCGGCATGCGGCTCAGGCCGGCCAAGCCCTGGATCCACGTCCTGCGCAACGTGCCGCATTTCGCCGGGCAGGGGCTCTGGGCCTATGGCCTCACCGTGCTGCCGCTGACCACGGTCTTCGCCATCGAGTTCACCACGCCGGCCTGGGTGGCGCTGTTCGCCGTCCTGTTCCTGGGGGAGCGGATGAGCGTGCCCCGGCTGATCGCGCTCGTCCTCGGCTTTGCCGGGGTCCTGGTCATTCTGCGGCCGGGCATGGACAGCTTCCGTCCCGAGGCGCTGCTGGTGGCGCTGGCGGCGGTCTGTTTCGGCATCCAGATCGCCACCACCAAATTCCTCACCAGCTCGAATTCGACCTGGACCATCCTGTTCTGGATGAACCTGATGCAATTGCCGCTGAATGTCGGCGCCGACCTCGCGATCGGCCAGCCGCTGTTTTTCCTGGCCAAGCTCGATCCAAGCTTCTGGCTGCCGGTCACCGGCATCTGCGTCTGCGGCCTCACCGCGCATTACTGCCTGACCAACGCCTTCCGCCATGGCGACGCCATCGTGGTGATCCCGATCGATTTCCTGCGCGTGCCGATGATCGGCCTGATCGGCTGGCTCGTCTATGCCGAGCAGCCGGAGCTTGCCGTGCTGATCGGCGCGGCCATCGTCATCTCCGGCGTGCTCATCAACATCTACGCTGAATCGCGCGCCCGCACGTGAGGCCGCCGGTGCTCGGGTCCGCGGCGGCCCGATCGCGCGGCCCTGCCGCCTTGCCTCTTGCGCGGGTCCCCCTTGATCGGTTAGGCAGGAAGCCAACTGCGGCTTTGCCCGCATCTGTCGAGGATGGTTTTCGTGCCGATCGCGCGTGCTCCAGCACCGGTCCGCATTCGCGCATTCTGCGCCACCCCCTCGCTTTCGCTCCTTCTGCTTATTGGCCCCTGAGCACCGACAGGGCCGTCCGGCCTTGGCGCTCAGGGGAAATGCCACGCACCCGAACCATCGGGCTCGCGATGTCCTGCGCCTGAGAGCGCAGCCGCCGGCCCGCCTCTAGGAAGGACCAAGCCATGACCACCTCGTCCAAGGACCGCGTTCTGATCTTCGACACCACGCTGCGCGACGGCGAGCAGTGCCCCGGCGCGACCATGACGCTGGAAGAGAAACTGCAGGTCGCCGACCTGCTCGACGAGATGGGCGTCGACATTATCGAGGCCGGCTTCCCCATCGCCTCGAACGGCGATTTCGAGGCCGTCCAGGCGATTGCCGGGCGGATCAAGCACGCCACCGTCACCGGTCTCGCCCGCGCCGGCATGGCCGATATCGACCGCGCCGGCGAAGCGGTGCGCCATGCGGTCAAGCCGCGCATCCATACCTTCCTGTCGACCTCGCCGGTGCATATGAAGCACAAGCTGCAGAAGGAGCCCGACCAGGTCCTCGACATGGTCATCGCCTCGGTGGCGCGCGCCCGCAATCTGGTTCCCGACGTCGAATGGTCGGCCGAGGACGGCACCCGCACCGAGCACGATTTCCTCTGCCGCTGCGTCGAGGCGGCGATCAAGGCCGGCGCCACCACCATCAACATCCCCGACACGGTCGGCTACACCGCGCCGCACGAATACAAGGCGCTGTTCGAGATGGTCCGCTCGCGCGTGCCCAATGCCGACAAGGCCATCTTCTCCGTGCATTGCCACAACGATCTCGGTATGGCCGTGGCCAATTCGCTGGCCGGCGTCGAGGGCGGCGCCCGCCAGATCGAATGCACCATCAACGGCATCGGCGAGCGCGCCGGCAATGCCGCGCTCGAAGAGATCGTCATGGCGATCAAGACGCGCAACGACATCTTCCGCTACGACTGCGGCATCGAGACCAAGATGCTCACCCGGGCCTCCAAGCTGGTGGCCACCGTCACCTCCTTCCCGGTGCAGTACAACAAGGCGATCGTCGGCCGGAACGCCTTTGCCCATGAGAGCGGCATCCACCAGGACGGCATGCTGAAGAACACCCAGACCTACGAGATCATGACGCCCGACTCGGTCGGCGTGAAATCGACCTCGCTGGTGATGGGCAAGCATTCCGGCCGCAATGCCTTCAAGGACAAGCTGAAACATCTCGGCTACAGCCTGTCGGACAACCAGCTGGAGGACGCCTTCGTCCGCTTCAAGGACCTCGCCGACCGCAAGAAGGTCATTTACGACGAGGATATCGAGGCGCTGGTCGACGAGAAGCTGGCCAATTCCCAGGACCGCATGAAGGTCATGTCGCTGCTGGTCGTGGCCGGCACGATGGGCCCGCAGGCGGCGACCCTGACGCTCGATCTCGACGGCACGCATCGCACCGTCCAGGCGACCGGCAACGGCCCGGTCGACGCGGTATTCAACGCCATCAAGGCGATCGTGCCGCATGAGGCGATCCTCGAGCTCTACCAGGTTCATGCCGTCACCGCCGGCACCGACGCTCAGGCGGAGGTCTCGGTGCGCCTGCAGGCCGAGGGCCAGAGCTTCACCGGCAAGGGCGCCGATCCCGATACCCTTGTCTCCTCGGCCAAGGCCTATCTCTCGGCGCTCAACAAGATGATCGCCAAGCAGGAGCGGCTGCATCCCCAGCGCGCCATCGAGGCGGCCGAATAAGCGCTGCGCCATGCGCATCGGCATCGATCTCGGCGGTACCAAGATCGAGATCCTGGCCCTCGATGACGGGGGCCGGGAACTCGTGCGCCGCCGCGTGGCGACGCCCCAGGGCGACTATGGCGCGACGCTGCGCGCCATCGCCGATCTGGTGGGCGGCGTCGAGGCCGAACTCGGCGCGACCGGCACGGTGGGCGTCGGCATTCCCGGCGCCGTCTCGCCGGCGACCGGCCTGGTCAAGAACGCCAATTCGGTCGTGCTGATCGGCCAGGCGCTCGACAAGGACTTGGGCGTGCTGCTCGGCCGCGAGGTGCGGATCGAGAACGACGCCAATTGCTTCGCGCTGTCCGAGGCGGTCGACGGCGCCGGCCGCGACGCCCATGCGGTGTTCGGCGTCATTCTCGGCACCGGCGTCGGCGCCGGCATCGCGATCGGCCGCCGCATCTTGCGCGGCCGCCATCTGATCGCCGGCGAATGGGGCCACAACCCCTTGCCCTGGCCCTCGGTCGAGGAGGTGGTGAACGCGCCCGGCTGCTATTGCGGCAAGCGCGGCTGCATCGAGACCTGGCTCTCCGGCCCCGGGTTCGCCGCCGATTTCGGCCGCGCCTCCGGGCAAAGGCTGTCGGCGCCGGAGATCGTGGCGGCGGCGGACCGGGGCGAGGCGGCCGCGACCGAGGCCTATCGGCGTTACGTCGACCGGCTCGGGCGGGCGCTGGCCCATGTGATCAATATTCTCGATCCGGACATCATCCTGCTCGGCGGCGGCATGGGAAATGTCGACCGGCTTTATGCCGATCTCGGCCAGGCCATGCGCGCCCATGTCTTCTCCGATGTGGTGACCACGCCGGTCGCCAGGCCGCTCCACGGCGATTCCTCCGGCGTGCGCGGCGCCGCCTGGCTCTGGCCGCCGGCATCCTGAGGCTCGCCCGGCCCCGCCGGCGGGGCCAGCGATTCACCTTGTCCCGCTCCATCCACACCTCTTGTGAAAATTCCTGCGCGGGTGTTCTGGACATGCGTATTCGTCTCTGCTAGTCACCGCGCTCCCGCAACGGTCGTGGCCGCGGCGGGCGGATGGGTGATTAGCTCAGTTGGTAGAGCAGCTGACTCTTAATCAGCGGGTCGAAGGTTCGAGTCCTTCATCACCCACCAAATTTCTCAAGGGCTTAGCGGATAGGCGATATCGCCATCACCGGCGCCCGCTTCCGTTGCTGTCCACATGCTGTCCACCGAATTCGGATGCGGGAGGACAAGCCGGGATATCTCTCAGAGTCACATTCGGCCTTTCTGCGGCCCCGCTATTCAGGCCTTGGCTTTTCGGCCCTTCGCGGCGGGCTTGGCGGGTGCCACCGCCTTCGGTGCCTTCGCGACGGTAGCGGTCGCCTTCCTGCGCTGCTGACCTAAGCCCGAGGATTTCGCCAAGGCAGAGCGCGCCGCGGCATAATTCGGCGCGACCATCGGGTAGTCGGCCGGCAGGCCCCATTTTGTCCGGTATTGATCCGGGCTGAGGCCATGGGCGGTGCGCAGATGGCGCTTCAGCGATTTGAACCTCTTGCCGTCTTCCAGGCAGACGATGAAATCCGATGTGATCGACTTCTTAATAGATATCGCCGGCACCAATTCGACCGGCGCGGCCGCTTGGGTCGGCAGCGCCAGCGCCTTCAAGGTCGCGTCGACGCTGCTGATCAGGTCGGCGAGCGCATCGAGGCCGACCTTGTTGCTGCCGACATAGGCTGACACGATTTGCGCCGTGAGCTCGACGCGTTCGTCAGTGTTCAGCTGTATCTGGTCGCTCATTATTCGCCCCTGTCAGAACATTATCTCACGCTTATGCATTGTGGTTCCGTATTCGGCAAATGTCTGATTGAGACTTCGTAAATTATGCGCCGAGCAGGCGACGAATTTAGCAGGTGTCGGAGGCAGATACGATCCATTTTGGCGGCATGCCTCTACGGTACGTATCTTTGCCAAAAACATGCCTAAAATATTGATTTTATGGTATAATTTGACATTTCCTGCTCGTCGTGCTATGCTTGAAATGAGCTAGGTTTTGCGCCCTTAGTTGAGCGCGGGCGACGAGCTGCGACCTAGTTCTCCCCCTGACGCGTGATCCTCTTGCCCAACGCCATTGGCCTCTGCCTTCGGCGGCCGAAGACGCGCGTCGATTTCTTCTCTCAACGTTGGAGCCTCTCATGCTTGGACGCCAAGCCAAGACGCTCTCGCCTGCCGCGCTGGCGCGCGTGCTGACGAGAGTGCGTACTCACACATTCCCGGTCCGCGATCGCGTGATGGTCCTGCTGTCGGTCCGCTCAGGTCTGCGCGCGGGAGAGATTGCCGGCCTCACCTGGGGCATGGTTCTCGACGCTCGCGGCGGCGTCGGCCAGGGTATCTCGGTGCGATCCTCGATAGCCAAGAAAGGCTCCGGCCGTAGGGTTCCGCTCCACCCGGATCTCCGGCGCGCGCTGATCGCCCTGAAGCGGCAAGCGCTGACCTGGGACCTTGAGCCGGATCGACCGGTGATCGTCTCCGCAAGGGGGCAGGCCATGAAGCCGAACTCGATCGTCAACTGGTTCGTCACCCTCTACCAGTCGCTCGATCTGCAGGGATGTTCATCACATTCGGGCCGACGCACCTTCATCACCAATGCGGCACGACAGGCTCATCGCGCCGGCGCCAGCCTGCGGGACGTTCAACTCCTCGCCGGACATCGGTCGATCGAGACGACGCAGGGCTATATCGACGGCGACAGCGACGCCCAGCGCAAGCTCGTCGGTCTGATCTGACAACGAACATCCGGCGGCGGCGCTCCTGTCGCGCGCTCGGCAATCGCATCCCCGACAACCCACCTGGAGAAAACATGATCGACGATCATGATCGAGAACCTGTGCCTGATGCGCAGGACCACAGCGAAGGTGCAGAGAGACAAGCATCAATTCGTGCCGTTAGCGTTTGCATTCTGGGCTATCACCGCAAGCCCACGCCAGACGTCGGCCTACGCGGCGCGCTTCTGAGGAGCATCGTCAAGGCAATCAATGCTCGGGACGATTGGGCCTCCGTCGAGGTGGTGTTGTTGCCCGGTGGTTTCTTCCGCATAGCCAACCCAATCGGCCACCTGAGTGACCATGACCGGCGAACCCGGCTTTCGGCTCATCGGGCGGCTGAGCACTGCGCACTGAGCTCTCATCTGCTCGATCATGCGCATCCAGGTGCCGTCCTCGTCGTCGGTATCGATATCAAGCCTGCAAGCCGGCGCATCGGAGGAGATCAACTTGTCGCGGCTTGGCGGGATGGCGAACTCGTGACTTTGGCGCGCAAGACTTTCCCCGCCGATGGCGACACCAATGGATCGGGCCCGGTCTATCCGGTCTACAAGAAGGACTTCGCCACCAAGCGGCGGTTCGTGACGCTTGCAAGCGGAGCCAGGTGCTTACTGCTCGGCTGCTATGACGCTTTCGGAGGCCGGGCCCCGGCAGGCGAGCGGCATGTGGACTTGGCCGCCATCCGATTGATTCGCGACGGTGACGGCAAGTTTGTTCGGCCAACGCATGCCATTCGCCGTGAATGGGTCTCGCGCTGGACCAACCTCCTGAGGCGCCATCCACCGGATCTTGGTCTTGTTGCGATCCATGGCTTCGTCCGCCCCGGAATGGATGGCTACTGGCAGCGCCATGGCATCGCCGGCGCCTCGGCCGCCCTTGTCGGTATCCCCATTATCGGAGCCGCGCATTTCAATAAGGCCCTGCCTCGGTCGGTCAATCGCAGCGTCCTGGCGGCGAAGGATGTCCCATTGAGCCACCTCGAGCTCGGTCCGCGTCGGCCCCTGCATGCCCTCATTCCTGATGACGGCTTCACCCTAACGGGTGAGGACGGCAGTCCCGTCGCCCTGATCCGTCGCTTCAATCTTGCTCTTGGGCAGAAATCGTAAAGGAACATATCATGAACAAAAAGCGCAAAAATACAGCCTCCGATATCGAAGCGTGCAACCCGGTCACCCTTGCCGAGGCTGCGCGTGCAACCGTCATCGCATGTCTGAATGACACGTTCAGGACGACCTTCACGGGTGGCCAAGTCATGCTGACGCAAGGCATTTTGGCTCTCGGTGGTGAGGCTCAACGCCAGGTCTTGGAGAAGGTCAGGGCTTTTGAAGCTTTTTGCACTGACAACGATCCCTATGGCGAACACGACTTCGGCTCGTTCGAGCATGGGAATGAGCGTATCGGCTGGAAGATCGACTACTACGATCCGTCCCTGACCTATGGTTCCGACAATCCCGCCGACCCGACGGTCACGCGCCGGGTCCTCACCATCATGCTGATGAGCGAATGGTGAGGCGGTGATGAGATGCAGCCCAAGCCCCCTCGGTCATCTCCCACGTCGCCATGCATGGTGCGCCAGCGAAAACCGGCGCCCCCCATTGCCACGAAGCTTCTTTGGCCGGCCCGTTCTGCGGAGAGACGGCGGCCACGACAACCCTACGATCGACTTCAGCGAGCGACGAGCGGGTGTGTCTGCGTCCCTTGCCTTCCGTTGCGTCTGCCACGCGTTGACGTCATTCGGAATGATGTGTTTATGCTACAGAAAGTCGCGCTGCCGGCTGCCGCAGCGGCCTTCGGCAGGAGAATATGGGGTGGTGTGCGGTGGATATCCTGATCTTCCTGCTTTGCCTGCTCGTCATCTACCTGGTGCCGACCTTCATCGCCTTTGCTCGTGGCCACGACTATCGCTGGGTGATCCTCGCTCTCAACATCCTCGGTGGCTGGACAATCGTCATGTGGGGCGTGGCGCTTGTCTGGTCGGTATTCCCGCGAGGCAGAATGCTTGTCGATCCCTTGGTCGGCTCAGCGACAGGCTTCCGGGATCGCAATGTTGGCGATCTCATCGGCGAGGCCGAGTTCGGCCGCCGGAGGGGCTATGGCGCCCTCCAGGAGCCCCAGGCACCCATCTCTCCGCCCCACAGCTCGACCGTCGACATGCTCGAACGGCTGCAGCGCCTGCGCGACAGCGGCGCCATTACCCGTGACGAATTCGAAGCCCAGAAACATGAGGTTCTCCGGGCACCTAAAATCAGGCTTTGAAGGAGCACAGCACGAGCCGGGCGCCGGCGAGCAGTCGGGACATCAAGAGGCTGCGTCTATCGCCACGAAGGATCTCGTGGGCGATCGCGCCCCGCCAGGCGAGTTCATTCGGACTTCAACAGGTCGGACGCTTCGACGCCCAACGCCCTGGCGATCCAATGCAGGTTGTCCACCGACACGGCGTGCAGTCCCCGCTCGATCTTTGAGATGTTGGTGCGGTGGATCTCTGCCCTATCGGCAAGCTCCTCCTGGCTGAGTTGCCGCTCGGCACGTAGCCTGCGGACATTCCTCGCCACCACCTCGCGGACAGGACTTGATCGATCGCGCTTCACGGGCGCGACGACACAGTCTTGGTGTGTTTATGACTACAGCGTTTATGCTACAAAACGGAGATCAAGATGAGTGCATCGAGAAGCTCTTGCCCTACATGCGTCGCTCGCCGACCAGCGCGCAGCAAACCTATCCTGCCCCTGCTCGGCGTCGTCTTCATGCTGGCATCCGGCACATTTCCGGCTTGGGCCCAGACGCGCGCCATTCCACGCGATATCGCCAATTGCGAGATCAAGATCGGGGACGGGAAATGGCCTTGCAGCGGGTTTTCGTGGGACTGGAGCGACGATCATCGCAGGGTGACTTTTACCGCGGGCAGGGACGGCAGTATTTTCACCATCCACCTGCACATGGTGTCGGCCAGCACGACCGCAAATGACGTCGTCATGTTTGCCCTTGGCCGGATCGAGACATCGATCAGCGGGCTGAGAGGGGAATATCGGGCCGACGGCGGGTGCGCCATTCGCCTGAATCGCTCCGACAGGTTTCTCTCGGCCGATTGCGGCGGGCGCTATCATCCGAACGCGGACAGTGCCGAGACCACATCCACGCTCTTTTCGTTGAGCGTGCGCTCACCCACCAATGCCGGAACCGTCATCGATCGGCGCGATCTGCGATAGCGCAGCGCTGCGTCCTCGTCGTGCCGGCGCGACGGCCACCCCTGCCATCACCAAACCATTCTATTCAAGCCAAGGACATGTCCAATGGCCACCGAAGTCGCATTCGTAAATCCCGCAACCGGCCAGCTCCGGAACGTCAAGATCGGCTGGTCCTGGACTCTCTTCCTGTTCTCCACATTGTTCGGGATCCCGCTATTCATGCGCGGCCTGAACGGCCTCGCGACAGCATTCCTGATCTATGCAGGCGCATTCATGCTCGTCTCGGTTCTCGGTGATGACCATGAGCCGTGGCGCGCGATCGGCTTCATCATGGCGCTCTTCAACCTGATGATCTCGATCTATCTCGGCCTGAGCGGCAACGAGATGACGGCGCGGCACTACATCAAGAACGGCTGGCAGATCGCGTTCCCCGACACACCCGCCGCGGCGAAGGCCCGGGAAGAATGGGCGCTGTCCCCGAACTGAATACGTTCTGTCGGGAGAAGCTCGATCAAGGCGATGATAGCCTGTGACCGTCAAAGCCGTTCGATGCGGCAGGAAACGGCCCGGTTGCCGGAAAGAGATGTTCGTCGGAAAAAAGAAGGCCCGCTGTTGAGCAGCGGGCCCAGCTTTGTCAGGTCGCGGAGCGCGTTCTGCGTCGGGACCGACGCGAGGCGCGCCGCCGCCGCCGGGGCGCAATGGTGGAACCCGCGTTGGAGCCGGCCATGCCGGGCTGGGTGGCGCCGCTCGGCGTCATGCCGCCATCGCCGAGGCCAGGAGACCGGGGGCTCGGTGGCGGGGTGCCTTGAGTGCCTCCCTGCATCTCGATCAGTTCCGAGGCCTCCGCCGCTCCGATTTGCGACAAGGCCACCAGGGCTGAGCCGCCGAAAATCACCCCAAGCACTCTGCGCCGATCCATCATGTTCGCCTCCAGATCTTGAGCCGGCAATATTCCGGCAGGACTTGAACCACTGAGACGACAATTGGTTCCTGAACACGAGGGCGGGCGGCCTGCCCGGAAGGCAGATTCAGCGCCCGTCGCCAAGCAGAGGCACGAAAAGCGATCACTAAGGCGGAGCAATACAAATCAAAATATCGCCGGCCGCGGCGCTTCCTAATGCGGAGGAGCCTCCGGCATCTCAATTTGTCTACCGGCGTGCATGACTTCCTTCGCCGCAATGATCGCTGCCGCCTTGGCGGCATCAACGTCGTGTTGGCTGAGCTCGAACTCGGTCAAAATGGCCAATGCAATTGCCGAACGTGCGGCCGAGTCCTCTGGCGCTATCAGATGGTTGGCGCAGACCGTCAGATGGACAAGCTGCATGGTTGCGATCTCGACGCTCGTGAAGTTGCCGCGATTGGAAAATTCCGGAATGACAGTCATCGGAAATGCCTCGCGATCGACCATCGGCAAGGCGCCGCCCCAGAGCGACACTCTTTCAAACGAGTGACCAACGCCGTGAGGTCTCAGCAGTTCCGCCATGCCTAGTCCCTGATCGAAAACCTGGCCGTCGCGACCAATAGTCTCTCGGACGGAGCTGGCGTGCCTTTCCTGCTTGCGGAAGCGCTTCACCTAGGTCTGCTGGCGCCCACGGCGACCTTGCCAAGGAGGGGCAACTCTGGAGCCCTCCCGGGCCCTCGGCGAAGTCATGACTTGCGGCTGGAGCCGCCCTCGCCCTTGGGCCGCTATCGGGCGCTTTTGAGTTGGCCCCGAAATTGGCATCGGCTCGACCTCCGAACCGATGCCATCATCAATCACCCCTGAGCCGTGGCACGCAATATGAGATCACGCGCCAAGAGAAGCTCGGCTGACCTCTCAGGGTGCAGAATGCTCCGGCAAAACATCGACAGCTCAGAGCCACTCGCGCAATGGACCTCCTGGATCGCGACGCATTCGCCTGTGGCCTTCACCGTCGCCAGATCGCCAACATCGAATTGTTTCATATTCATCCTCACGATTGTCCTGTTCGGCAGCCGCCCGCAGCGCACATGCCCGCGAGCGCGGCAAAGGCCAGGCGGTTCAATTGGGCCGGGTCGTGGCGGGCTTAACCATGGCGGAGCCGCGCTCGAGCGCCTCAAGCGTGGCTCGGATCGGCGTTATCTGATCCCGGAGCAATTGGTACGACATGGTCATGTCGCTGGTCAGATAAAAGCGGATGAGGACACTGTCCTGGTCCTCCGCGCGCCCGATTTCCCAATCCTGAGCGATGATCGGCATCATCTCGCCGTGCTCGCCATGCGCGGATTTCTGGCTTTGGGCGGCGGCATTGACGGCGCACTGAATTAATCCGTTCAGAAGGTAATCCGGCCAGGCCAGGACAATTTCGTCTTCGCCGACGCGAATCCTGAAAACCGCATGCTTGCCATCCGGCGAGACCACTACCTCGCTGATCCCATCGACACGTGTTGCGATTATTTTGCCCATCGAACTCTCCTGCCATCCAGACGGTCCGATCGGGTCTTGGTCAAACGTCTGGCCTTTGGAAGGAACGTCCTCTGATGCAGCAAGTTCCAGTGTGACACCGTGCGGGTCTTGGCGGCTCGATGTCGATGTCCTTTGACATTGGCCCAAGATCGGCCATTTGGTCCGGACGGTCGATTTTCGACCTATCAAGCGAGGCGTGGAACGCTCAATGGTTCGCAGAGCAGGTAGCGCCGATCTTCCATTGCATGGCGGCCGGGTGCCGAAATGGCTTGCGGATCGCATGACACGTCTGGGCGCCGTCATGAGCCAGGCGATCGTCCATCACTATGGCCGCGACGAGTTGCTGCGCCGCCTTGCTCATCCCTTCTGGTTCCAATCGTTTGGGGCAGTGATGGGGATGGACTGGCATTCTTCCGGTATCACTACCAGTGTCATGGGCGCGCTGAAGCGGGGGCTGACACCCCTCTCGGGTGAGCTTGGCATTCATGTGTGCGGCGGCCGCGGCAGTCATTCCCGACAGACACCCCAGGAGCTCGCTTCCATTGGCGATCGTGTTGGATTTGACGGCGCTGCGCTCGCGACCACGAGCCGAATGGTCGCCAAAGTTGACAGCGCCGCGGTGCAGGATGGTTTCGATCTTTATCTTCACGGCTTCATCGTCACCGATGACGGCCGATGGGTGGTCGTTCAGCAAGGCATGAACGGGGAGCGGCGGCAGGCCCGCCGCTATCATTGGCTGTCCGAGGGCCTGAAAAGCTTTGTCGACGAGCCGCATGCCGCCATCGACGGCATAGAGCAAGGAGAAATCATTAATCTGACCGATCGCCGCGCGGACGCATCCCGCCGGGGCCAACTCGATCTTCTGCAGTCGATGGGGCCGGACCGGATCATTGGAGAATTGGCCACGCTGGAAAGACGATCGGCACCCTCGGCTGCGCCGGCGGCCTCGCAGCAACTGCTTCTGCCGCATTTGGTTATGCCGGCCCGTCACGACGTTCGGCCGAGCGATGTCCTCGCTCATCGTCTCCATGGCAACCTCGCTGCCGCGGCGGACCGCGGGCCAACGGACTTCGCGGAACTGCTCCTTGTTCCTGGTGTTGGCGCCCGGACCGTGCGCGCGTTGGCGATGGTCGCGGAAGTCGTGCATGGAGCACCATTCCGCTTCAGCGATCCCGCGCGCTTTTCCTTGGCTCATGGCGGCAAGGATCGGCACCCCTTTCCGGTCCCTCTGAAGGTCTATGATCAAACGATCCGTGTGCTCAAGTCGGCTGTTCAGAACGCGCGGCTGGGTCGCGACGAAGAGCTGGCCGCGCTTCAGCGACTTGATGATCAGGCCAGGCGTCTTGAGCGACAGGCTGAAGCGCCGTCCGTGCGTGACTTCATTGAACACGAACGCGGACAATCCCATTCCTATGGCGGCCGCAGCGTGTTCGGCTGGGAGCCCGCGCCTGGAGGGAATGGCGAGGCGCCCCGGGCGGCGCCAAAAAACCGGAAATAGCCGCGGCCGCGCGGCGCACCTTCGGCCGACACAGTACCTTCGTGGCCGTCAGCGGAACAGGCGCTCTCCTTGCGGCGTTAGGTGATTGGCTTTCACGCTGCCGAGGTCACATCCTCGGACCGAGACGGGCTCGGCACCAGGCTGGTTGCGAGCCTTTGCGAGGAGAGGCAATCATGCCCGCAATCGAACATCCCGCATGGCTGGCGTCGCAGCATCGAAGGTTTGTTGTTCGGCCCTATGAGGGAACCATCAACGTGCGCTTTCTCGATGCCATACTCGCATCGACGCGAGATGCACTCGTTGTCGATGGCGACGCCGAGAATGGCGATCCGATTTTCTTCATTCCCTTCAGCGACATTTATTTCGAATTCCTCACACCATCGGCGCGCAAGGATAGTGATGTCGACCTCTTCGACGTCACTGCGGCGGGACGGGCCGAAGAGGCCGTCATGTGGAGCTTTTCAGGCTCGGAGGACACCGTCCCCGAGGTTTGGCGGCACGGAGCATTCGACCCGCGCAGGGTAACGATCGAGGAGGTCCCTGACGAGCAACGCGATATGTCGGTGATTTAGCTCGACGCGTTCACCGTTCGCGCGGCATCCCGATGACGACATTGAACGCATCATGCTTTTTGTCGCTCACCGACACTGCCTCGGGGAACGGGGCGTTTTCACGGCGGGATTGCTGGCGCGAGTCGTTGGCCGCGCGCGAACCGATGTCTACTGCCAGTTCGCTCGCGGCCTACGGGCCGCAATTCCATGAGATCGCGTGTGCCTGGCTTCGCGGTCCTCGCGGCACGGCAGACCGAAGGTCGCGGATCAGACGGGCCGCTAGGTGCGATCCACGAAGCGCGGTGCGGCTTCAAGCTGTTGCTTCGTGCGATGAACGATGCCGAACAGCTTGCCATTGGAATCCCGCATCCAATGAACATCGGCCCAATCAACCGCAACTAGCTTTTCCCCTATGCCGAGGAAGCCGCCGACGCCCAAAACGATTTGATGAATGCGTCCCTCATTGTTCACGACGATATTGGCGACGTCGCCAATATTGTCGTGGTTCTCGCGCATGGCGTTCCAGTCGGCATCAGAGATTGTCGGCGGCATTCCACGGGTCGAGCCCGTGGTCGCCGGAGCTTCACTGGCCCGCGTTGTCGCATTGGCGGCCGCTGTTCCCGGCTTCGGCGCATAGATCTTCACGCCCATCATGCTTTTGACGCTAACCTCGGTCGGGCCCAACGTCGTCGCTTGGGCCTGAGTGCGGGTCGCGGGGGCGGGCAACATGGACGGAGCAGTTTGCGGGGCAGGGGCCGGCGCGGGCGTCTGCGCTTGGGCATTGACGCCTGCAGCCAAAGCCAATGCGACGGCGGTCGTCATCAAGAGTTTGTTCAACATTGTTTCCTCCAATTTTATGGAAGTGGCGGGCTGCGCTGCCAGCCATCTCATGCGCTGATAAACCATTGAACGCGCGCTAGAATATGAAGTTCCGGGGCCTGCTGAATTCACACTGCAGTAGGTGCGAGGCCTTGGCGGCCGGGCATTCGACCGCGCGCATCGATCTCGGTGAAGCGGAGCCCAACCAGCCACCGGGCGATCACCCCAGAGGGAGGCGAGGTGCACCTCTCAAGGGAGGGGATCGAAATCCGCAGTCGCCAGTGCGGCGGCCGTACGACAAACTTCCGACTACCCTACCTTTCGTGGAACTCGATGCGGGACATGGCGTTCAGCGTGAGCGGTGTTTCCGACGGACCATCGCCGTGCTCGTTGGAACAAGACGTCCGCCGGACCGCATTCGAGCTTGAGGCAGGTAACGTGGCGCCCCGTGCAAATTGGAAGGGCTTTCTGAAGGTTGCCGAGGTCACCTGTCCGGTGGCTCTCTATACGGCGGTGTCGACCTCGGAGCGGATCGCGTTCCATACCTTGAATCGCGCCACCGGCCATCGGATCCGCCGCCAGTTCATCGACAGTGAAACGGGCAAGCCCGTTGATCGGGAGGACCAGGTCAGAGGTTATGAAATTGGCACGGACGAGTATGTCGTCCTTGAGCCCGATGAAGTTGCGTCGGCGGTTCCCGATAGCGACAAGACCCTGTCCACGATGGCCTTCATCGGCTGCGGCGACATCGACGATGTCTATTTTGACAGGCCCTATTATCTCGCCCCGGACGGCCGTCATGCCAGTGAGGCCTATGCGCTCATTCGCGAGGGCATGCGGGCTCTCCAAGTCGCCGCCCTGGCACAAACGGTTCTGTTTCGGCGCGTGCGTACACTGCTCGTCCGGGTGCACGGACCAGGCCTGATGGCGATCACCCTCAATTTTGACTATGAGGTCCGGTCGTCGAAGGAGGCGTTCAGCGACATCCCGGATATGAAGATCAAGGGTGAAATGCTGGAGCTTGCCGAGCACATCATCAGGACGAAAAAGGGCAAGTTCGAGCCTTCCGAATATGATGATCGTTACGAGGCCTCGCTGGCAGATCTCGTGCAGGCGAAGCTCGAGGGCAAGGCCATCAAGGTGAGCAAGGCGCCCAAGCGCGAGAAGGTCGTCGATCTCATGGCCGCGCTCCGGCAGAGTGCGGGCGCGGAAACGAAGAGGCCTGCGAAGAGGTCACCAGGGACCTCGAAAGCAACGGGCGTCGCTAAGAAGGGCACGACGGTTGCCCGCCGCAAGGCGAGCTGAAGGATCGACTCGACTGCGCCCGCGCGCCGGGGAAACGATGCCATTGAGACGGGATGAATTGAGCGCCGGAGCCCGTGCGCACGTCTCCCCGCATTTCGTCCGATCCGGGGGAGGGCCTCTGCAAATCGGCCACTTCCTTCGAACGACCGAAACGAGAGATGGGAGTGTGGCCTAACGGCGCTTCTCCGATTTCTTTTCCGACGAGATGCTCTTGCGCAAAGCATCCATGATGTTGACGACATTGCCGGGCGTCCGGGCAACGCTCTTCGTTTTGTCAGGCTTGTTCCTGCCCTTCTTTTTCGAAGCGATGATGTCGAGAAGGCGATCTTGGACCGGGTCGTGGACCATGTGCGGCTTCCATGGCTTGGTGCGCTCATCGATCAGTTTTTTGACGAGCCTCATGAGGGGCGCATCGAGTTTGGTTTCCTGGATCTCTCCGAAATATTCGTCCTGGTCACGGACTTCATCACCGTAATGCAACGTCCAGAGAACGATACCTTTGTCACGCGGCTTCAGCATGACGGCGCGTTCCCTTCGGTACATCACGAGCCTGGAGATCCCGACGGTGTCGGTGGAAGCCATCGCGTCGCGAATGACCGAGAAGGCCTCTTCCCCAACTGCCCCGTCCGGCGTCAGGTAGTGCGGCTTGTCGAGCCAGATCCACTCGATACTGTGGGCCGGAACGAACATCTCAATATCGATGGTCCTGGTGCTCTCAAGCGCAACCGCTTCGATCTCGTCGTCCTCAAGCATGACATAGTCATCTTCGCCACGTTGATAGCCCTTGACCTCGTGATCTTCGTCGACGGGCTTTTCCGTGATGGCGTCGACATCTTGGCTGACGGCGCGATTGCCGGTCTTGCGATTGAGGATATGGAAGCGGACTTTCTCGCTCTCGGAGATAGCCGGGGTCATCGCGACCGGACAGGTCACAAGCGACAATTTCAGATAGCCTTTCCAGAACGAGTGCGGGGCCATCTTGATGCCTCCCTTGCCAATCAGCTCCAGTTATTCGCAACGGCTCTGCTTCTGCCTTTGTTCCCGCACCGAGTCTTTGGATCAATCGGACGAAGCTCGATCAAGGCGGCTTCCCGATCGCCTGTCTCATGCCGACCGCGGACCTCACGGCCAACTTTGGCGGCAAGGAGGCGGTCTGTGCGCATCGAGCCCAACTGGCCGCGTGCCACTCTCCAGATGCTATGCGAGCGCCGCAAGCGCTTCGATCAAGCTATCCTGGGTGAAGGGCTTCGAGAGGCGGGGGATGTTGGTGAGAATGTCGCCTGCGTTGGCGATGTCGGCATATCCCGTTGCCAGGATCGTTTTTACGCCCGGCTTTGTTCTCTGCAGCTTGTCGATCAGTTGAACTCCGCTCATTCCCGGCATCGCATGGTCGGTCACCACGACTTCGATGGCCGTGTTCACCTGTAGGATTTCCAAGGCCTCGGCACCGGATGATGCTTCGAGCACCGTGTGACCAAGATCTTCCAGCATGGCGACGGTTCCCATCCGGACGAGCCCGTCATCATCAACGACCAGGATGGTCGAAGCATGCGGTCTGACCGGGTCAACTCCGTCATCGGTTGGCGGGGCCGGGAGCGACTGGGCCGCCCGCTCGCCCACGACTGCCGGCAGTCGCATTTCGATGGTCGTTCCCGAGCCGACAACGCTGGTGATCGTCAGCTTACCTCCCGATTGGACCACGAAGCCGTGGACCATGGACAAGCCGAGCCCGGTGCCCTTGCCGATTCCCTTGGTGGTAAAGAACGGCTCGGCCGCATGGGAGATCGTGTCTTCGTCCATGCCCATGCCGGTGTCGACTACGCCCACGGCGACCAGCGGCTCGGGCACGGCGCCATCGACGGCGCCGGACGCCGCGGAGCCGGTCAGCGTGATCGTGCCACCGAAGGGCATCGCATCGCGCGCGTTCACCACGAGGTTCAGAAGCGCCAGCTCGAACTGGTTGCGATCGACGCGGACGGATGGAAGTGCCGGTGGCAGTTCATTCCGGATTTCAATCGTGGGACCGCAAGCCCGCTCCAGCAAGTTGGCCATGCCATCGACGAGTTCGGGAATGTCGACGATTTCGGGTTTCAGCTCTTGTCGCCGAGCGAAGGCGAGGAGGCGCTGCGTAAGGGCGGCGCCACGCTTAGCACCTTCGATCGCGTTGTCGACCAGCCTGAGGTCTCGCGGGGTATCGGTGAGCCGCTTTCGGAGAACTTCGAGGCTTCCGAGAATGGCCATGAGGAGGTTGTTGAAGTCGTGGGCGACGCCTCCGGTCAATTGGCCGATCGTATCGAGCTTCTGGGCCTCGAAGAGCTGAGCCAACGCCTCCTCGCGCTCGCGCGTGCGTTCCTCCACGCGGTGCTCCAGCTGCTCGTTCAGCAGGGACAACGCCATTTCGGCCTGCTTCTTGGCGGTGATGTCTTGAGTCACGCCGCTCAGCCGAACCGGCTTGCCCAGCGCGTCACGGCTGGCTGCGCCGTGGGCCACGCACCAGCGCGTGTCGCCGCCGCGGAGCGTGATGCGAAACTCCGCCTCAAAGGGGAGCCCGCTCTTCAGCGCGTGAAAGACCTTGGTCCGCAAACTCGCCTTGTCGCCGGGGTGGATCAGATCCTCGATCCGCTCCGGGATCGATACTCCATCGTCGGGCGCGCTGCCGAAGATCGCGTGCTGCCCCTCGTCCCAGTGGTGATTGCCACTGGCGATATCCCAGTCCCAGGAGCCCATGCGGCCAGCCGCCAGCGCGGCGTTGCGACGCTGTTCACTCTCACGGAGTTTGGACGCGACAAGCGCCAGGGCCGCCGTCCTGTCGTCGACCCGCTGTTCCAGCTCGGCGTTCAACCGCTCCAGCTGCCGGGTCTTGCGATAGAGTTCGGCGAAGACCTTCACCTTGGCGCGCAGCAGCTCGGGTACAACCGGCACCTGAACGAAGTCGACGGCCCCGACCGCGTAGCCGCGTAGGCGATCCGGCTCCGATGCCATGACCGCGGAGACGAAGATGATCGCCGTTCTCTGAAACCGCGGATGCTCGCGGATCATTGTCACCAGTTCGAAGCCGTCGAGCTCGGGCATGCAGACGTCGACGAGAAGGACGGCGATCTCATTCTTCAGGAGCTGCTCCAGCGCTTCCCTGGCCGAATTCGCCGTCATGAGGTTCTCGCCGAGACTGGCGAGCACGACCTCGTAGCTCATCAACTTTGCGGGCTGGTCATCGACCAGCAGAATGTTCACCTGTTCGTCGGGTTCCATTGCCAGCAGCTCCTTCACCGGTGAAGCCACATGCGCAAGGCCGACAGAAGTTGCTCGGTGTTCACCGGTTTGGCCAGGTAGTCCGACGCTCCAGCCTCGAGGCATTTCTCGCGATCGCCTTTCATCGCTTTCGCCGTCAATGCGATGATCGGCAGGCGGCGGAAGGCGGGATTGGCCCTGATGACCTGGATCGTCTCGTAACCGTCCATGCCCGGCATCATGATATCCATCAGGACGATCGCGACATCCCGCTGGGACTCGATCACCGAGACCGCTTCGGTGCCATTCGTCGCGCTTTCGACCATCATGCCGCGGCGCTCCAATACGCTCGACAAGGCGAAGATGTTGCGCGCGTCGTCGTCGACCACGAGGACTCTGCGACCGATCAGATCGTCGTCCGAGCCGTGTAGCCGCTCCAGCATGCGCTGCTTCTCGATCGGCAGGTCCGAGACGATCCGATGCAGGAACAAGGCGGTCTCGTCGAGCAATCGTTCCGGCGATTCCACGCCTTTCACCACCACACTGCGCGCCATGGTGCGCAACAGATTATCCTCTTCCACCGAGAGCTCGCGGCCGGTGAACACGACGACGGGAATGCCCGAAAGTTTGGCATCGTCGCGGATCTCCTCCAGCACGTCGAAGCCGGTCATGTCGGGAAGCTTGAGGTCGAGCACGACGCAGTCGATGGGCGCGGCTCGAAGCGCGGCCAAAGCGTCATGGCCGGTCCCGACGGTCGAGATGTCGATGTCGTCGTGGCTGAGGAGATCGGCGACGCCGAGCTGCTCGGCAGCGTTGTCTTCGACGATCAGCAGTCGCTTGCGACGCGGCCGCGCATAGGCCTTGATCCGGTCCAGCGCCTCTTCAAGACCCTCCGTGGTCGTCGGCTTGTTGAGAAAGGCGAATGCGCCCCGTGCAAGCCCATGTTGCCGGTCTTCATCCAGCGTCACGATCTGTACGGGGATATGCCGGGTGTTCGGATCCTGCTTCAATTGGCTGAGGACGGTCCAGCCCAGCATGTCGGGCAGGAAAACATCCAGCGAGATGGCGGTCGGCCGGAAATCGCGGGCAAGGGCCAATGCGTCGGCGCCACGCATGGCGACCAGCACCTTGAACCCGATGTCATGGGCCAGATCGACCAGGACGCGCGCATAATGCGGATCGTCCTCGACGATCAGAAGGGTGCTGTCGCCGGCCGCTATTGTATCGCGGTCGTCGGCGACCTGTTCGGACGGTCCGTCTCCGAGCCAGCTTGCTGCCGTCGGAACGAGCCCGTGGCCGGCATGGCCGTTGCCGGGCAGGCGGTTCAATCGCTGCGGACTGGACGTGGCAACGCCGACATAGGTCGCCGGCAAATAGAGTGTGAAGCTGCTGCCGCTGCCGGGAACGCTGCGCAACTGGATCTCGCCGCCCAGCAAGCTGGCCAATTCCCGGCTGATGGCGAGACCGAGGCCGGTTCCGCCATATTTGCGGCTGGTCGAGGAATCGGCCTGCTGGAACGCTTCGAAGATGATCTTCTGCTTTTCCGGCTGAATGCCTATGCCGGTATCCGTTACCTCGAAGGCCACCACCGAGGGCGCGTGCTTGAGCGTCGGGTGATCCGGGCTCCAGCCTCCGGTGACCGGCGCCACCTTGAGCTTCACGCCGCCCTTCTGGGTGAACTTGAAGGCATTCGACAACAGATTCTTGAGAATCTGCTGCAGGCGCTTGGAATCGGTGATGAAACTGCGGTCGAGATCGGCGGCGATGTCGACGTCGAAGGACAGGCGACGGCCATCCGCCTCATGCCTGAACGGCCGTGCCATCATGTCGAGAAGATTGGCGAAGACGATCTCCTCGGCATCGACGGACACCGTGCCGGATTCGATCTTCGAGAGATCGAGGATGTCACTGATCAGGTTGAGCAGGTCGGTGCCGGCGCCGTGGATCGTTCGGGCGAACTCGACTTGCTTCCCTGACAGGTTGCCGTCCGGATTGTCGCCCAGCTGCTGGCCGAGAATCAGGATGCTGTTCAACGGCGTGCGCAACTCGTGCGACATATTGGCCAGGAATTCCGACTTGTATTTCGAGGTCAAGGCGAGCTCGGTGGCCTTTTCCTCAAGCGCCCGGCGAGCCTGCTCGATCTCTTGGTTCTTGGCCTCCACCTCGACATTGCGCTCGGCGAGCTGCTGCGCCTTCTGCTCCAATTGCTCATTGGTCTGCTGGAGCTCGCGCTGTCGGACCTGGAGTTCGGTCGCCAGCTGCTGCGACTGCTTCAGCAGGCCTTCGGTCTGCATGGTCGCCTCGATCGAATTCAGAACGATGCCGATCGAAGTCGTCAGCTGTTCGAGAAAGGCCAGCTGCAGGCCGGTGAAGGGGCTGATCGAAGCGAGCTCGACGACAGCCTTGACCTGGCCTTCGGATTGAACCGGCAGGACAATGGCATTGCGGGGCAGGGCGCTGAACAGTCCCGAACCGATGCGCCTGATGTCGTCGGGCATCTCGGTGATCAGCAGCCGGCGCGCGTCCTTGGCGCATTGGCCGATCAGTCCTTCACCGATCTGGAGGCTTTCGCGATGACCGACCGAAGCATCGTCGGCATAGGCCGAAAGGAGCTTCAGGCGCACCGGCACAGAGCCTTCGGTTTCCACCTGATAGATGACGCCGTTCTGTGCCTCCACCAGCAGAGCCAACTCGGATAGCAGCATGCGCCCCACGGTTGCTAGGTCACGCTGGCCCTGGAGCATGTTGGTGAAGCGGGCGAGATTGGTCTTCAGCCAGTCCTGTTCGGTGTTGCGATCGGTGGTCAGCCTGAGATTGCCGATCATCGTGTTGATATTGTCCTTGAGCTCGGCGACCTCGCCACGGGCCTCGACCTGGATCGATCGCGTAAGGTCACCCTTGGTCACGGCGGTCGCCACCTCGGCGATGGCGCGGACCTGGGTGGTCAGATTGGCGGCGAGCAGATTGACGTTGCCGGTCAGGTCCTTCCACGTACCGGCTGCGCCCGGCACGTTGGCCTGACCGCCGAGGCGCCCCTCGACGCCAACCTCACGCGCAACCGTGGTCACCTGGTCGGCGAAAGTGGCAAGGGTATTGGTCATATAGTTGATGGTCTCGGCCAGCGCCGCGACCTCTCCCTTCGACGCGACCGTCAGGTCCAGGCTCAAATCGCCGTTGGCGACCGCGGTCACGACCTTGACGATGCCGCGCACCTGTTCCGTCAGATTGGCGGCCATGACATTGACCGTGTCCGTCAGGTCTTTCCAGGTGCCCGCTACGCCCGGAACCTGGGCCTGGCCGCCGAGCTTGCCTTCGGTGCCGACCTCGCGCGCGACGCGCGTCACCTCGCCTGCAAACGCATTCAGTTGATCCACCATGGTGTTGATGGTGTTCTTGAGTTCGAGGATCTCTCCCTTCACATCGACGGTGATCTTGCGGGACAGGTCGCCGCGCGCCACCGCCGTCGTGACCTCCGCGATATTGCGAACCTGGGTAGTCAGGTTGGCAGCGAGCAGGTTGACGTTGTCGGTGAGGTCCTTCCATGTGCCGGCGACCCCCGGCACGACGGCCTGGCCGCCGAGCCGGCCATCGGTGCCGACCTCGCGGGCGACGCGTGTCACCTCGCCTGCGAACGAGCGCAGCTGGTCGACCATCGTGTTGAGCGTTTCCTTCAGCAGCAGGATTTCGCCGCGGACGTCGACCGTGATCTTGCGCGACAGGTCGCCATTGGCGATGGCTGTCGCGACCTCGGCAATGTTCCTCACCTGGGCGGTAAGGTTGCCGGCCATGGAGTTGACGTTGTCGGTGAGGTCTTTCCAGGTCCCGGCGACACCGGAGACCTCGGCCTGGCCGCCGAGCTTGCCTTCGGTGCCGACCTCGCGCGCGACGCGCGTCACCTCGCCGGCAAAGGCGTTGAGCTGATCCACCATGGTGTTGATGGTGTTCTTGAGTTCGAGGATCTCCCCCTTCACGTCGACAGTGATCTTGCGGGACAGGTCGCCGCGCGCCACCGCCGTCGTGACCTCGGCGATATTGCGCACCTGACCCGTCAGGTTCGAGGCCATCGAATTGACGTTCTCGGTGAGGTCCTTCCAGGTGCCCGCCACCCCGGGAACCTGAGCCTGGCCGCCGAGCTTGCCTTCGGTGCCGACCTCGCGCGCGACCCGCGTCACCTCCGACGCGAAGCGGTTCAACTGGTCGACCATCGTGTTGAGGGTTTCCTTCAACTGAAGGATCTCGCCACGCACATCCACGGTGATCTTGCGCGAGAGGTCGCCATTGGCGATCGCAGTGGAAACCTCGGCAATATTTCGCACCTGGGCGGTGAGGTTGCCGGCCATCGAATTCACCGAGTCCGTCAGGTCCTTCCAGGTTCCGGCGACGCCCGGCACCTGGGCCTGGCCACCGAGCCGGCCCTCGGTTCCGACCTCGCGGGCCACGCGGGTGACCTCGCCGGCGAAGCCGTTCAGCTGGTCGACCATGGTGTTGATGGTCTCTTTCAGCTCCAGGATTTCACCGGACAC
>JAFKKV010000001.1 GCA_017304475.1 Hyphomicrobiales bacterium
CTCCCGACCGCTCGCTACGCTCGCAGTCGACCTCTCCCCGCCGGGGAGAGGTAAGGAGTGGTGGTCTCCAGCGCGGGCCTCCAGCTTCGGCAGAGGCCGCGTGCGGTACCAAAGAGGCGTGGATTTGCGAGACGTGTGTGAACGCAGGCGCAAACGGGCGAAGGCTTGCGCGCCTCGACGCTCGTCCGCGTCGTTTTAGGATGTGGCTGGCCGCAGCACCGGCCGGGGGAGCCCCGTGACAGCGCTTTCCGCCATCGCCGGTTCCGCGCAATAAAAAAGGCGGAACGGACATTCGTCCGCTCCGCCTTTTAAATTGGCTCCCCGGGCCGGATTCGAACCAGCGACCAACCGGTTAACAGCCGGTTGCTCTACCGCTGAGCTACCGAGGATCATCGCTTCCGCGAGTGAGCGGCGCGAATAACACAGGTCCGTCACGATTGCCAAGAGGCAAAGATGACGCGAAAGGATGGCGGGAGCGTGACTTCCGACTTGTCCCCAGGCCAACCGCAGGGCAGGAGCGGGTTTCGCGGGTTTTCGGCTGTCTTTTCGAAGGAAAAAAATGTGTCCGCCCGCGCCTCGACGACACTGACGGTCCTCGGCCGGCGTTTCCGGCTGCCGGAGCAGGCCTGGCGCCGGCGGGCGCTGGGCTGGGCTTTCATCGCCGGCGGCGTGCTCAGTGCTTTGCCCGTGTTCGGGCCGTGGATGTTTCCGGTGGGCCTGGCGATTCTGTCGGTCGACAGCCCGTTCTTCCGCCGCATGCGCCGCCGCCTGACCATCCGCATCGGCCGGCGCTGGCCGAAGCTGAACGCCTGGCTCAAGGGGCCGCGGAACTAGCTCCGGCGCGACGCGCCTTCAGCCGCCCGGCGCGCCCTGGGTGTTGACGTAGAGCGCATAGATCGACTGGCTCGCCGCCATGAACAGGCGATTGCGCGAGCGCCCGCCGAAACAGACATTGGCGCAGCGCTCCGGCAGGCGGATGCGGCCGATCAGCTTGCCGTCCGGGTTGAACACATGGACGCCGTCGAGTTCGTCGCTGCCCATGCCCCAGCCGCACCAGAGATTGCCGTCGACATCGCAGCGGAAGCCGTCGGGGGTGCCCGGGCCGGCATCGATGAAGGTGCGCTGGTTGGTGAGCGTCGCGCCGTCGATGACATCATAGGCGAGAATCAGGCGGTTCGGCACGGCGCGCGAGGCGACGAGATAGAGCCGCGTCTCGTCGGGCGAGAAGCAGAGGCCGTTGGGGCCGGCGATGCCGGTGGCCACGGCCCGCGTCTCGCCGGTCGTCGGATCGAAGCGGTAGACGTTCTGGGGCGATTCCGGTTCGGCCTGGAAACCCTCGTAATTGCCGGCAATGCCGAAGGGCGGATCGGTGAACCAGACCGAGCCGTCGGATTTCACCACGACGTCGTTCGGCGAATTCAGCCGCTTGCCCTCGTAGCGGTCGACCAGGACGGTGACGGTGCCGTCATATTCGGTGCGGGTGACCCGCCGGCCGCCATGCTCGCAGGTGACCAGCCGGCCCTGGCGGTCGCGGGTATTGCCATTGGCGTAGTCGGACGGCTTGCGGAACACCGAGACGGCGCCGGTTTCCTCGTCCCAGCGGATGATTCGGTTGTTCGGAATGTCGCTGCACAGCAGATAGCGTCCGTCGCCGAACCAGACCGGCCCTTCGGCCCAGCGCAATCCGGTGGCGAGGCGCTCCACCGCCGCGCTGAAGATTCGGTACCTGGCGAAGCTCGGATCGAGAATCTCGACGGCGGGGTCGGGATAGCGCTGGCTCGGCTGCCACATGGGGCGGTCCTTCCGACGATGCGTGCTGGGACGAGAGGAGGGCGCCTGGCGCCGGCGCGATCTTCCCCTCGGGGGGCAGCGAATGCAATGCGCCGGGCGCGCCGCGGCTGCCCGCAGGGCGCTGGTCCCAAGTGGCGTGGGGCCCATCAGCAAGACATGATCGGAAGAAGGTGGAGGCCTCGCCCGGAATCGAACCGGGGTGCAAGGATTTGCAGTCCTCTGCGTAACCACTCCGCCACGAGGCCGTCCGGGAAACTCGCCGGGCGAACCCGGCGCGGAGTGGGCTCGCTCTAGCATGCTGATCCGGGCGCCGCAACCGAGCTGGTGGCCGCTTCGCGCACGAGGACGCGCGCGATCGTCCTGACCTTGCAATCCGACCGCCTCCCCCGTTAAAGACGGGGCCGAGGCGGGCTCGAACCGCCGTAATCCGAGGATTTCGCGATGATCGATTTTGCGCGCGCTCGCCGGACCATGGTCGACACGCAGATTCGCGTGAACGATGTGACCGATGCGCGCATCATCGAGGCGCTCCTGTCGGTCCCGCGCGAGGCTTTCGTGCCCGAGGCGCGCCGCGAGCTCGCTTATATCGACGACGACGTGGCGGTGAACGAGGCGGCGGGCGGCAAGCCCGCGCGCTATCTGATCGAGCTGATGGTGCTGGCCAAGATGGTGCATGCCGCGGCGATCGGGCCGGATGCCGCCGTGCTCGATATCGGCGTCGCTACCGGCTATTCCAGCGCGGTTCTCGCCAGGATCGCGGCAAGCGTCGTCGCCCTGGAAGAGGACGAGGCCTTGGCCGCCGCCGCGCGGCAGTCGCTCGCCGGGGCCGGTAATGTCACCGTCGTCACCGGCGCGCTCGCCGGGGGAGCGCCGCAGCAGGGGCCCTATGACGCGATTCTGCTGGAGGGGGCCGTCGAGGTGGTGCCCGAGGCCCTGTTCAGCCAGCTGAAGGATGGCGGCCGGCTGGTCGCGGTGGTCGGCACCGGACGCGCGGCGAAATGCCTCGTGCACACGCGAATCAGCAGCGAGATCAGCGCCAGGCCGATCTTCGATGCCGCCATTCCGCCCCTGCCGGGCTTTGCGGCTGAGCGTGGATTCGTCTTTTAGCCGCTTGAAGTGTGGCATTCGGGCCCCACTTCCTGTCTAATCTGATGCATATCGAAGCCGGGGCTTTCTTCACCGTCCCGGAGCAGTTATCCATTTATCCATTAGGTGCCCTGGGTCTTGGCGGATCGTCCAGGGTAACGCCACGAAGCAGGTGTTACATATGACCGGAGCCACGTTTACTCGTGTCGGCTCTGCGGCGGTCCTCACCGTCGCGATTCTCGCCCCGCTATTGTCGTCCGTTTCCGCACGGGCCCAATCCATCGATCAGACGCTGATCCAGGCTTATCGGAACAATCCCGACCTGAATTCCGCCCGCGCCGGCGTCCGGGTCGCCAATGAAGGCGTGCCCGCCGCGCTGTCGGGCTATCGCCCGTCGGTAACCGCCACGCTCACGGCAGGCGGCCAATATACCGAGGCCGGTTCGGGCGCGAACGGCCGCACCGGCACCCCGCCGTTTCACAGCGTCACCCGTACCTTTCCGCGCTCGGCGACGCTGACTGCGACGCAGCCGCTGTTCGACGGCAACCGCACGGTGAACTCCGTGCGCCAGGCCGACCAGAACGTCATGGTGGCGCGCGAAACGCTGCGCAACAGCGAGCAGACCGTGCTCCTGGCTTCCTCGACCGCGCATATGAACGTGCTGCGTGAGCAGGCCGTGCTCGACCTGCGCCATCGCGCCGTCGAGGTGTTCCGCGAGCAGCTGAGGGCGACCCGCGACCGCTTCGCGGTCGGCGAAGTGACGCGCACCGATGTGGCGCTGGCCGAATCGGCGCTGCAGGGCGCGATCGCGACCGAGAGCGGTGCCCAGTCGGATCTCGCCAATTCCCGTTCGGTCTATGTCCAGCAGGTCGGCATCCAGCCAGGCCGCCTGACGCCCGCGCGCACGGTTGAGCGGCTTCTGCCGCGCCAGCTGGACGCGGCGATCATTGCCGGCCAGTCCGAGCATCCCGCGATTCGCGGCGCGCGCTACGGCGCGGATTCCTCGCTCCTGCAGGTGCGCATCGCCGAATCGGCGCTCTATCCGACGGTCGGCCTGAGCGCGAGCCTGTTCCAGGGCGCCGAGCAGTCGACCGGCGGCCAGGTGAGCTCGGCCAGCATCGGCGCGACGCTGACCATTCCGATCTTCGCCAATGGCGGCCGCGACTATGCGACCATCCGCGGCGCCAAGGAGGCCTATGGCCAGCGCCGCATCCAGGTCGAATCGGCGACGGCAAGCGTGCGCCAGGCCGTGGTGCAGTCCTGGGCGGCGCTCGAAGCCGCGCGGGCGCAGATCCAGGCCGCCGAAGTGCAGGTCCGCGCCCAGACCATTGCCGTCAACGGCATTCGTGAAGAGTACAAGGTCGGCCAGCGCACCATCATCGACGTGCTGAACGCCACGCAGAACCTGTTCGAAGCCCGGGTCGCACTTGTGCGCGCCCAGCGCGACCGGGTCGTGCTGTCCTATTCGGTGCTGTCGGCCATGGGCCGCCTGAACGCGCCGGTGCTGGCCCTGCGCACCGAGATCTTCGACCCGACGCAGCACTATCAGCAGGTCCGCGACCTCTGGTTCGGCGTGCGTACCCCCGACGGACGGTGAGCGCGCACGTCGCGCTTTCCACCGTCTTTTCTTGGGCTCATCTTGGTTGTGGATCGTCTATCGCGCGATTAGCCCTGACTGCAGCCTCGGTGCATAGTTCCCCCAGTTGATTCGTGGTGATTCTCCCCTTCCCGAAGGGAGACGACTTGATCCACGGCGTGAGTAAAATGGGGGTGGACGGGGATGTCGCAGGCAGCGAAGGCAAACGAGCCGTCAATGGAAGAGATCCTGGCGTCGATCCGCCGGATCATTGCGGATGACGAGCCGCCGAAGCCGGCACCGCCCAAGGTCGCGGCCGTTCCGCCGCCACCACCGCCGCCGGCCGCCAAGGTCGAGGAAGCGCCGAAATCGCAGGACGATATCGACGCCCTGCTCGCCGGCTTCGATGCGATGGAGGCAGCCGAGCCCGAGCCGGCTCCGCCAGCACCCCCTCCGGCCCCGCCGCCGCCACCGGTGGCGGTGAAGCCGGTCAAGGTCGCCGAGCCCGATATTCTCGAACTCAGCAAGGACGATGCCGTCGTCGAGGCCGTCGGCATGATCAAGCCGATCTCCCGGCGCAGCGATGTCGAGTTCATGGAAATGGTCGAGCCGCCGCGCCCGGCGCCGTCTTTCGAAGCCGTCGCGGCGGCACCGCCCGCGTCCGACACCTTGCTGTCGTCCCAGGCCCATGCCGCGGTCGGGGCGGCTTTCGGCTCGCTCGCCAACACGATCCTGTCGAACAATTCCCGGACCATCGACGATCTGGTCAGGGACATGCTCCGGCCGATGCTCAAGAACTGGCTCGACGACAACTTGCCGCAGCTGGTCGAGCGCCTGGTGCGGGCCGAGATCGAACGTGTCTCGCGCGGCACGCCGCCGCGCTGAGAGGCGCGGCGAGGGTCGAAAGGCCCCGGTCAATCGACCCTCTCCCAAAGGGAGAGGGTGGCAGCGTTAGCTGCCGGGTGAGGGGCGTAAGGGCTCCGAACTGCAGCCGCCGCGCGTGTCGCATGCCGCCCTATCCGGAGATGGACGACCCCTCACCCGGGTCCTGACGGACCCACCCTCTCCCTTTGGGAGAGGGTTATCTTCGCTCACGCGGGCTTGGTGCGTCACGCGGGCTTGGTGCGGCTGAGGCCGGCGCGGAACCAGAAGACCAGGACCGGGAGTAGGATGGCGGCGCCGGCGAAGAGCGGCGGCGCGCCGACCCGGTCGAAGATCAGGCTGCACAGGGCGACGCCGGCGGTCTGGCCGGCGAAGAAGCAGAAGGCGAAAGTGGCGATGCCGGCGCCGCGCGAGTCGGGCGTCATCTGGGTCGCGTTGGTCTGCAGGGGATTGTGCAGCAGGACGAAGCCGAAGCCGCCGATGGCGATGGCGACGGCCACCAGCCAGAGCGGCGGGCTGAGCGCCAGCAGGCCGAAGCTGACGGCGAGGAACACCGAGGCCATGCCGAGCACGCTGCGTTCGCCGAAGCGGCCGAGCAGGAACGGCGCCGACCAGGAATAGGCGGCGGCCCCCGCGGCGCTCAGCGCCGTCATCGCGCCGATGGCGGTGTAGCTGATATTGTAGACGTGCCGCAGATGGGCGCCGACAAAGGTGAAGGTGCCGTAGAACAGCACCGCTTCCAGCATCACGGCGCTCAGCACGACACGGGCGAAGGGAATGTTGCGCAGCGCCAGCATCTGGGCGAGCGAGCCGCGGAGGCCGCCGGGCGGTGCCGGCGAGCGGCGCGACAGCACCGGGTTGGTGCGCTGCTGGATCGCCAGCACCGTTCCGGCCGAGAGCAGGAACAGGCCGGCCATGATGAAGACCGATTGCCAGCCGAGCGCGTCCGCCAGCACGCCGCCGATCGCCTGGCCGCTGATCGCCCCGAAGCTGGTGAAGATCATGTAGCGCGCCAGCACCGCCTGGCGCTGGGCAAACGGAATGGTGTCGCCAATGAAGGCGATGCAGTTCGGAATGATCGCCGCGCCGGTGAGGCCGGCCAGGAACCGCAGGACCGAGATCTGCTCGAGGCTCGTGGTGAAGGCGCAGGCGAAGGTGAACAGGCCGCTGAGCACGGCGCCCAGCGCGACCATGCGGACCTTGCCGTAGCGGTCGCCGAGCGGGCCGGTGAGAAGCTGGAAACCGCCATAGGAAATGGCGTAGGCGGTGATGACGATGGCGGCCTTGCCGGGGGTCGTGTCGAAGGCATGGGCAAGGGTGGGCAGCAGCGGATCGCAGAAGCGCAGCGCCGCCGAGGAGGCAAACGACGCGGCGCCGAGCAGGAACAGCGCGCGCCACGGAACCGTGTCCGCCTCGACCTCTTCGGCTGTCGCTACTGTCATGCCATAAGCTATGCGGCCGGCGGTTGCACTGCGGCAAGTCGCACCGGCGCATGGCAGAAATGTTGACAGAGCGCGTTTCGGCCGGCTTTGTGCGCTCCCCATATGAAGCCAAAGCGATCAATCGAAAAAGCCATGCTCGAGAAGACCTACACGCCGAAGGATATCGAAGCCCGCATGTGGGCCGCCTGGGAAAAGGCCGAGGCTTTCCGGGCCGGCCGCCCCGAGCGCGCGGGCGCCGAACCCTTCTGCATCGTCATCCCGCCGCCGAACGTGACGGGCTCGCTGCATATGGGCCACGCGCTCAACAACACGCTGCAGGACGTGCTGTGCCGCTACGAGCGCATGCGCGGCAAGGACGTGTTGTGGCAGCCGGGCACCGACCACGCCGGCATCGCCACCCAGATGGTGGTCGAGCGCAAGCTCGCCAGCGAGAACAGGACCTCGCGGCGCAGCATGGGGCGCGAGGCCTTCCTGAAGGAGGTCTGGGCCTGGAAAGAGGAATCCGGCGACACCATCGTCAACCAGCTGAAGCGGCTGGGCGCGTCGTGCGACTGGTCGCGCGAGCGCTTCACCATGGACGAAGGCCTGTCCAAGGCCGTGCTCAAGGTGTTCGTCGATCTCTACCGCCAGGGCCTGATCTACAAGGACAAGCGGCTGGTCAACTGGGACCCGAAGCTGCTCACCGCCATTTCCGACCTGGAGGTGGTGCAGACCGAAACGCGCGGCAAGCTCTGGTATTTCGACTATCCGCTGGCCGATGATCCCGGCGTCAAGGTGACGGTCGCCACCACCCGGCCCGAGACCATGCTCGGCGACACGGCGGTCGCGGTGCATCCCGACGACGAGCGCTGGAAGCCCTATATCGGCAAGATGGTGCGCCTGCCGCTGGTCGGCCGGCTCATTCCGATCGTCGCCGACGACTATTCCGATCCGGAAAAAGGCTCGGGCGCGGTGAAGATCACGCCGGCGCACGACTTCAACGATTTCGAGGTCGGCAAGCGGCACAATCTGCGCCAGATCAATATTTTCAGCGTCGAAGCCAATCTGGCCCTGTCCGGCAACGAGGATTTCCTCGATGGGGCAGGGGGGCCGGACCTGGACGCGGTGCTCGCCCTCGACGGTCTCGAGCGCTTCGAGGCGCGCAAGCGCATCGTCGCGATGATGGAGGAGCGCGGCCTGCTCGCCAGGATCGAGGACCATATGCACACCGTGCCGCATGGCGATCGCGGCGGCGTGCCGGTGGAACCGTTCCTGACCGACCAGTGGTATGTCGACGCCAAGACGCTGGCGAAGGAACCGATCGCCGCGGTGCGCGACGGCCGCACCGTCTTCGTGCCGAAGAACTGGGAAAAGACCTTTTTCGAATGGATGGAGAACATCCAGCCCTGGTGCGTGTCGCGCCAGCTCTGGTGGGGCCATCAGATTCCGGCCTGGTACGGGCCGGACGGCAAGGTCTTCGTCGAGCTCAGCGAAGAGGAAGCGCTGGCCTCGGCCCAGGAACATTACGGCGCCAAGACCGCGCTGACCCGCGACGAGGACGTGCTCGACACCTGGTTCTCCTCGGCGCTCTGGCCGTTCTCGACGCTCGGCTGGCCCGACGAGACCAAGGAGCTGAAGCGCTACTACCAGACCGACGTGCTGGTGACCGGCTTCGACATCATCTTCTTCTGGGTCGCCCGAATGATGATGCAGGGCCTGCACTTCATGAAGGAGACGCCGTTCCACACGGTCTATATCCACGCCCTCGTCCGTGACGAAAAGGGCGCGAAGATGTCGAAGTCCAAGGGCAATGTCATCGACCCCCTGGACCTGATCGACCAGTTCGGCGCCGATGCGCTGCGCTTCACGCTGACCGCCATGGCGGCGCAGGGGCGCGACATCAAGCTCGCCACCAACCGGGTCGAGGGCTATCGCAACTTCGCGACCAAGCTGTGGAACGCCGCGCGCTTCTGCGAGATGAACGAGTGCCAGCGGGCGGCGGGTTTCGACCCGGCGCGCGTGCGCTCGACGCTCGCCCAGTGGATCGTTGGCGAAACCGCCAAGGCGGTCGCCGAGACCGAAGCCGCGATCCAGACCTACAAGTTCAACGAGGCCGCGAATGCGGTCTATCGCTTCGTCTGGAACGTCTTCTGCGACTGGTTCCTGGAATTCGCCAAGCCGGTGTTCACCGGCGCGGACGAGGAGGCCAAGGCCGAGATCCGCGCGACGACCGCCTGGACGCTGGAGCAGATCCTCAAATTGCTTCACCCCTTCATGCCCTTCATCACCGAGGAGTTGTGGGGCGTGACCGGCGAAGTGGGGCCGGCGCGCGACGGCGTGCTGGCGCTTGCCGAATGGCCTGACTTCGCCGGCCTGGAGAATGGCGAGGCCGAGGCCGAGATCGGCTGGCTGGTCGATACCATCCAGGCGATCCGCTCGGTGCGGGCTGAAATGAACGTGGCTCCGGGCGCCCAGGTGCCGCTGGCGCTGGTCGCCGTGTCCGATCAAACCAAAGACCGGGCAAAGCGTTACGGCGATCTCTTGAACCGGCTGGCGCGGCTCTCCGAGGTCAGTGCGGCCGAGGCCGCGCCCAAGGGCTCGATCCAGCTGGTGGTGCGCGGCGAGACCATCGCCCTGCCGCTCGCCGGCATCGTCGACGTCGCGGCCGAGACGGTGCGCCTCGGCAAGGCGCTGAAGGAGGCCGACAGCGATATCGCCCGCTGCGACGCCAAGCTCAACAATGCCAACTTCATGGCACGCGCGGCCGAAGAGGTGGTCGAGGAGCAGCGCGAGAAGCGCGAGGAGGCGGTCGAGCGCAAGGCCAAGGTGGAAGCCGCCCTGGTGCGGCTGAAAGACGTGGCCTGAGACGATGGCCCGGCGTCCGGTGCAACGGTCGGCCTGGGGCGCGCGGGCGCCCTTTGCCGACCCGACCGGCGCCAAGGGCTTCTGGGCGCCGTTCAGCCGGGCGCCGGCGCATCGGCATGTCCGTTACCGGCTGCCGCTGCCGGGCTGGCATGGCCGCGACTTCTCGGTGGCCTTCCTGTCGGACCTGCATCTCGGTTCGCATACGGCGGATCTCGCCCGGCTCGCCGCCATTCTCGCCGAGGTCGAGGCGAGCCGCCCCGACATGGTGCTGCTCGGCGGCGACCATATGAACATGATGGCGTTCGGCGGCGGACGCATCCCGCCCGAGACCATTGCCGGTGCGCTGAAGGTTCTGTCGGCGCCGATGGCGACGGTGCTCGGTAATCATGACTGGGAATATGGCCTGGAGGCGGTGGCCGGCGCCTTCGAGGCGGCCGGCATCGCTGTTCTGGAAAACCGCGCGCTGACCATTTCCATCGACGGCCTGGGGGTCAGGATCGTCGGGCTTGCCGATGACATTCACGGCGATCCGCAGGCTGCCCTGGTCGGCGCCGAGCCCGGGCCCGAGATCGTCGTTTCGCACGATCCCGGCGTCATCGTGGACCTGCCCGACGGCTGCATCCTGCTGGCCGGCCATGTCCATGCCGGCCAGATCCGGATTCCCGGACTGCCGGTGCTGCATATGCCGGCGAGCCGGATCCCGCGTGCCATGGCCCATGGCCATCACCGGATCGGCCGGCGCCACCTGATCGTCAGCGCCGGCCTCGGCTGCAGCGGCCTGCCGCTGAGACTGTTCGCGCCGCCGGAAGTGGTGACGGTGGTCTTCGCGGCGGAGAGCCCGGCATGACCTGGCTCCGGCGCGGCCTCAAGGCGGCCGCGCTGGGCCTTGCCTGTCTCGTCGGCGTCATCGTCGTGCTGGCGCTGGTTTCGGCACGCCCGGCCGATCCGGCGCTCTATCCGCCGAAGCCGGACCAGCCGTCGACGCTCGTTCACGTCGTCTCCCATGGCTGGCATTCCGGCATTGCCCTGTCGCGTGAGGCGTTGAAGGCGGCGGCCGCGCGGCAGAGCTTAGGCAAGCTAGCCGCCGTGCTGGATCGCTTCGGCGCCTTTCCGGTTCTGGAAATCGGCTGGGGCGACGAGCGCTTCTACCAGGAAACCCCGACGGCGGCGGACGTCAATGTGAGAAGCGCGCTCCGGGCGCTGTTCCAACCCGGCAACACGGCCGTCCTGCATGTGGTCGGTCTCGAGCGCTCGGCGCCGCAGGTGTTCCGTCGCGCGGATATTGTGGGCGTCCGGCTGTCCGAGGCGGGCCTCGACCGGCTGGCGCGTTATTTCGATGCCGCGATCGCGCCCGATGCCGAGGGCCGGCCGCGTGAAATAGGGCAGGGGCTTTACGGCCCCAGCCTGTTCTATGCCGCGACCGGCACTTTCTCGGTCCTGCAGGTCTGCAACCATTGGGTCGGCCGGGGCCTGGCCGAGGCCGGCCTTCCCTATGCCTGGCTGCCGGCGATCCACCCGAAAGGGGGTTATGTGCTGGGAGTTCTGCAAAATCCGCTGAAGCGATGGGCGGCCATGGCAGGCTGGTGATGTTCAACGTCACCGCACTCCGGAAGGAGCCCCACCATGACCAGAAGCGAGGCTAAGCCCGCGATCGTCACCGTCAAAGACCTGT
>JAFKKV010000029.1 GCA_017304475.1 Hyphomicrobiales bacterium
ATAGGCGCCCATCCGATCACTTGCCAATCACGAAAATGAGAAAATGCATGTTGCGAAGCAAATCATCTGCCGCATTTGTGCATTGATGCAATTTCTGGCGAGACTGAATGCGTCGCCCTTCGATCTCGCGCCGGAACCACCATTCCTTACCTCTCCCCGGCGGGGAGAGGTCGGCGCGAATAGCGAGTGCGAACGCATCTCGCGTTCGCTCGATGCTATGGCGCCGGGAGAGGGGGAGTTGCGGCTTCAGAACGACGCTTTGCGCGCTTCGCATGGTGACTTCTCGTCTCGCGCCTCGCCCCTCTCCCGACCGCTCGCTACGCTCTCGGTCGACCTCTTCCCGCCGGGGAGAGGTGCGGGCGGTGGTTCTGGCGCGAACCTCGCAGGATGGAAAAACTCGCTCGCCGACTCCAAAAAGAACTGGCGCCGTGCCGGTCGGCTCACCCGGGTTTAGGCCGGCCGGGGTTCCGGCGCGCGGATCATGTCGATCAGGGCTCTCAAGGCCGAGGGCACATGACGGTGCCCGGGATAATAGATGTAGAGGCCGTCGAAATCCGGGCACCAGTCGGCGAGCACCGGCACCAGCTGGCCGGATTGCAGGAGCGGCAGCACCCTCGCTTCGGAGACATAGGCGAGCCCCAGTCCATCGAGGGCGGCCCGAATCGAAATGTCCGCGTCGTCGCTGATCAGCCGTCCGGTCACCGGCATTTCCTGGGCGAAGCCGTCCTTGGCGAAGGACCAGGGGAAGATCTTGCGGTCATGGCTCAGGCGCTGCCGGATACATTCGTGGCCGAGCAGGTCGTCCGGATGCCCGGGCGTGCCATTGGCCGCCAGATAAGCCGGCGCGCCGACGACCAGCAGCTTCAACGGGCCGACGACCCGGATCGCCACCATGTCGGCGGCGACGCGCGCCCGCGGCGCGATCCCGGCATCGAAGCCTTCGGCCACGATATCGGACATCCGGGGATCGACGGCTAGTTCCAGCTGGACGTCGGGATAGGTCGCCATGAAGCGCACCCAGACCGGCGCCAGCGCGACCATTGAGGCGAATTGCGGCACGAACAGCCGCAGCAGGCCGAGCGGGCGTTCGCGGCGCTCGTCGAGATCCTGCAGCGCGCCGGATATCGCGTCGAAGGCGGGCAGGAGCCGCTCGCGCAGCCGCGCCCCGGCCTCCGTCAGCGCGACATTGCGGGTCGTGCGGTTGAACAGCCGGACGCCGAGCCGCTCCTCCAATTGCCTGACCGTATGGCTGAGGGCCGAGGCCGTCACGCCCATCCGGTCGGCCGCGACACGGAAACTGAGGCTCTCGGCGATCGCCAGGAACACGGTCAGGTCGGAGACGTCGCTTCGTTCCATTGCTGAATTCTGCTCAACGGACCATCAAAAACAAAGCTATTCCGCCTCCGGCTTTTTTGCCCATTTTTCCTGGGAGCGCGGCTCCAGAAACCACGGTCAAGATCGAGACACCGGCCGGCGGCCGTCGATCCAGGATCAAACGGATCGATGCCCGCAGGCTCCGGAAACCAAGCAGGACTATAACCGTGGCAGATGGAACACCCAACGCATTGGTTGGCGGTGCGGGACGCATGGCTCCCACCGCCGAGGCGGCCGGAGCGGCCGGGCCGAGCGATCCGCCCGGTGCCAGAAGCCCGGGCGCCGCGCCTGGCCTGCCGCCGGTCACCGACCGGACGGAGCCCGCCCAGCCCGTGCCGTCGCCGTCGCTCGCGCCCGTCGAGGCTCGTCCCATCGCCGCGCCCCGGCGCCGGCGCCGCCTGTTGAGGCCGCTGCTCTTCGCCTTGCTGCCGGTCGCCCTCGTCGCCGGCGGTTACGTCTATGTCACCGGCGGGCAGGTGATGGCGACCGACAATGCCTATGTGCAGGCCGCGATCCTGGCGGTGGCCACCGACGTGTCGGGCATCGTCCAGAAGATCGATGTGCATGAGAACCAGCAGGTCGCCGCCGGTGACGTGCTGTTCCAGCTCGACGATCTGCCGCTGCGGCTGGCGCTGACCCGCGCCGAGGCCCAAGTCGGCATCGTCAGGAACGACCTGACCGCGCTGCATGCGAGCTATCGCGACATGCAGGAGCAGATCCTGCAGGGCGAGACCGACATCGCCTTCTACAAGCGCGAGTTCGAGCGCCAGCAGGAACTGGCCAAGCGCAATGTCGCCTCGCAGGCGACCTTCGACCAGGCCAATCACAATCTCGCCACCGCCCAGCAGAAGCTGGCGTCGCTCCGGCAGCAGCTCGCCGGCATCGCCGCCAATCTCAACGGCGCGCCCGACGATCCCGTCGAACAGCATCCGCGCTACCGCGACGCGGTCGCCGCCCGCGACGAGGCCGCCCGCCAGCTCTCCCACGCCACCGTCAAGGCGCCCTTCGCCGGCACGGTCACCAACGTGCCGTCGCTGCAGGTCGGCCAATATCTGGCGGCGGCGACGCCCGCCTTCAGCATCGTCGCGACCGACCATGTCTGGATCCAGGCCTCGCCGAAGGAGACCGAGCTGACCTATGTCAGGCCCGGCCAGCCGGCGACCGTCTCGGTCGATACCTATCCCGGCGTCGTCTGGCGGGGCACGGTCGAGAGCATCAGCCCGGCTTCCGGCTCGAGCTTCTCGCTGCTGCCGGCGCAGAACACCACCGGCAACTGGGTCAAGGTCGTCCAGCGCATTCCGATGCGCGTGCGCATCGAGACGCCGGCCGGCGGCCCGCCGCTGCGGGTCGGCATGAGCGTCACCGTCGACGTCGATACCGGCCATCCGCGTGGCCTGCCGGAGGCCGTGGCGCGCCTCTTGGGCAAGGCCGAGACCCGCCATGAGTGACGCGCCGGCCGCTGCGCCGACGGTCGCCAATCGCGGCGCGATCACGGCTTGCGTCATCCTGGCGGTGATCATGCAGGCGCTGGACACCACCATCGCCAATGTCGCGCTGCCCTATATCCAGGGCAGCGTCTCGGCCAGCGCCGACCAGATCAACTGGGTGCTGACCTCCTATATTGTCGCGGCCGCGATCATGACGCCGCCGTCCGGCTATCTCGCCACCCGCTTCGGCCGCAAGCGCATCCTGATGGTCGCGATCATTGGTTTCGTCATCGCCTCGATCCTCTGCGGCCTGGCGCAGTCGCTGGTCGAGATCGTCGGTTTCCGGCTGCTCCAGGGCTTTTTCGGCGCGGCGCTGGTGCCGCTGTCGCAATCCATCCTGCTCGACATCTACACCCCCGAGGAGCGCGGCTCGGCCATGGCGCTGTTCGGCGTCTCGGTGATGGTCGGCCCGGTGCTCGGCCCGGTCATCGGCGGCTGGCTGACCGACCATGTCAGCTGGCGCTGGGTGTTCTACATCAACCTGCCGATCGGTGCCTTGGCGCTCGCCGGCGTCTCGGCCTTCGTGACCGAGACGAAGACCAATCTCGGCGCCAGGCTCGACTGGCTCGGCTTCGGCGCGCTCAGCCTGTGCATCGCCGCGCTCCAGTTGGCGCTCGATCGCGGCGAGCAGCTCAACTGGTTCTCGTCGGGCGAGATCATCCTCGAGAGCGTGGTGGCCGCGGCCGCGGCCTATGTCTTCCTGGTGCACACCTTCACCGCCGACAAGCCTTTCGTGAACCCCGCATTGTTCCGCGACCGGAATTTCTCGGTCGGCATGCTCTTCATCTTCATCATCGGCATCACCTATCTCGCCTCGCTGGCGCTGATGACGCCCTATCTGCAGACGCTGATGGGCTATCCGGTGGTGACGGCCGGGCTGGTCATGGGGCCGAGGGGGCTCGGCACCATGCTCTGCATGTTTCTCGTCGGGCGGTTGATCGGCAAGGTCGATATCAGGCTGCTGCTGCTCACCGGCCTCGGGCTGACCGCCTATGCGATGTATGACATGACCGGCTGGACGCCTGCCGTGTCGCAATGGACCATCGTCTCGACCGGGTTCATCCAGGGCGCCGGCCTCGGCTTCCTGTTCGTGCCGCTGACCACGGTCACCTTTTCGACCTTGCCGGCGGAGAAGCGCGGCGAGGCGACCGGGCTCTACAACCTCTCCCGCAATGTCGGTTCCAGCGTCGGGATCTCCATCGTCTCGGCGCTGCTGGTCCAGAACGTCCAGGTCAACCATGCGGATATCGCGGCCTATGTGACGCCCTATAACCGCCTGTTCCAGGTGCCGTCGGTGGCTCAGGCGCTGAGCCCGGTGACGGCGGCCGGACGCGCGGCGCTCGACGGCCTCATCACGCTGCAGGCGACCGTCATCGGCTATATCGACGATTTCAAGCTGATGATGATCCTGTCGCTGGCCGCCATGCCGCTGGTGCTGCTGCTGCGCCGGCCGGCCAAGCCCGCCGAGACCGATCATTCTCTGGCGATCGAATGAGCGACGGCCGGCCGCAGCAGCGGCGTGGCGAGGCGGACGGGCGCCTTCAGAGGCGGGCGCCGCGCGGCGGTTGCTCGGCCGGCGACGACAGGCCGGCCGCCTGCGGCATGGCCGCCAGCAGCACGGGCGGCGTCCAGCGGACGCGGTTGCGGCCGTCCGATTTCGCGCGATAGAGGGCGTCGTCGGCGGCCTCGATCAGGTGGTGCCAGGCATGGCCGCCGCGGATACCCCTGGCGACGCCGAAACTGGCGGTCACGCACAGGCGCTTGCCGTTCGTGACGATCATTTCGTGCTGCTGCAGGATGAGCCGCATCCGCTTCGCCAGATCGATGGCCGCCTTGATGTCGTGGCCGGGAACCACGATCGCGATCTCCTCGCCGCCAAAGCGCGCGACGATATCGGCCGGACCGACGATCGAGCGCACGAGATCGGCGACCGCGATGAGCACCTGGTCGCCGACCAGGTGGCCATGCTGGTCGTTGACCTGCTTGAAATGGTCGATGTCCATGAGGATCATACAGACCTCGCCGGCGAGGCCCCGATGCATCGCATCGGTTTCGCCGATCCTTTCGAGCGCGCCGCGGTTCAGGAGCCCGGTCAGGCCGTCGGTTTCGGCAAGCAGCTTGAGTTGCTCGGTGAGGGCTGCGCGCTCGCGCAGTTTGCCGCGCAGAACCGCGATCGCGTCGAACAGGCGGGTCATTTCCCGCGCCCGAGAGGCGGCAGCCGACGGTGCGACATCGCGATCGTCGGCCAGCGCGATCACCATGTTCCGGGCCTGCAGCAGGGGCCTGAACACGAAGCGCTGCGCCGACACGATCAGGCCGGCCAGGATCGCCAGGATGGCCAGGGTCAGGCCGGCGGCCGCCGCCAGGATGCGCAGAGCACGGTCGCGGTCGGTCGTGACCCGCTCGATCGTCATGTCGAGAAAGCCGCCGCGCAGCTTCTCCAGCGGTTGCAGCGTCGGCACGAAAAGGGCCGTCAGCTCGGCTGGCGTCATCGAATAATTGCCCGAGCCGCGGCCCTCCTGGACGAGGCCGACAAGGATGGTGAGCCCGTCGCCGAAGAACTGCCGCTCGGCATCGCGCCGGATGGCCGCGAGGCGCGGGTCGTCGGTGGCGAAATCGTCCTGTCGCCCGATCAATTGCCACAATTGCAGCAGGCGGCCGCGGGTCCGGCTGAAATCGATGAGGTTGTTGAGCGCCAGCGGCTGGCGGGCGGCGATCGGCGCCATGATCTGCGACGCGATCCGGCCGCCATATTCACGCAGATCGCCGAGCATCTGGCCGGTCATCACGGGGCCCGCGAGGCGTGCGTCGCGCTCGACGAGGCGCTGCACCTTCCAGCTGATGCCCGGCTGGAGCTGGTCGACCACCGCGAACATGCCCTCGATGGCACCCTGGATGTCCGCCACCTGGCGCTCGGCGAGCGGCACGGTGGCAAGCCGATCGATCTCGCCGCGTGCGCGGATCAATTGCTGCCGGACACCCCGCAGGATCGCTGGCGGGACATGGCGCTCCGCGGCCTGTTCCGTGTCGGCATGATCGGCGAGCCGCTCGAGCGCCGCGTCGCTGGCGCCGCGAAACCGCGCGAGGCGTTCCCGGGCCGCACTGCCGATCGTCGGCGGTTCGCCTAGGACGTCATTGCTCGGGCCGCGCTCGGCCGAGAGCAGGTTGGCGGCGTCCAGGAGCAGCCGGTAGTCGGAGAGGTCATGCAGGTTGCGCCGGGCGGTGATGAAGTCGTCATAGGTCCGCAGGAGCAGGCCGGCGGCCAGGATGATCGTGCAGATCGTCACAATGCCGGTGCCGATCCACAGCTTGAGATGAAGGCTGTGGTCTGCTTGTCCTCGGCCGCCCTCGGCCGCTGCATCGGATTTTGACCGGAAGAAGGTGTCGAATATTGAGACAATATTTTTGGATATTTTGATCATTATATTCTCATAATATTCGAGATATCGAAGTTTTTGTCTCTTTCAAAGCCCGTTTTATTTCCATTGCATCGGTCGCGGCGTCAAGTGGTATTGTCGGGTATCGTTTTACCGTCCAGCCCCTAAGCTTCTGTGAAATCGTTTAGTTAACGTTCCCTGGATGGCGCTCAGGCGAGGGCCGTTTCGATCCAGTGCTTCCTTTGCGTCCGGCCGCCGGCGGGCCGCGCGGGGAACCCTTCGGCCGATCGTGCATTTCATGTCCAGGCGAAATGCGACGATGGTGACCATGGCCCTGCGCGCGATCCGGACGAAGCTTCTCTCCCGGCCCATTTTCAATTGGGCGGCGCGCGCCATGCCGCCCATTTCGGAAACCGAGCGGGACGCCATCGAGGCCGGCTCGGTCTGGTGGGACGGCGAATTGTTCACCGGCAATCCGGATTGGGGCAGGTTGCTCGCCATGCCGCCGGCGCGGCTGACGGAGGAGGAGCAGGCCTTCATGGACGGGCCGGTGCGCGAGCTCTGCCGCATGGTCGATGACTGGACGATCGCCTGGCGCGACCGCGACCTGCCGCCCGAGGTCTGGCGCTTCATGCGGGAGCAGCGCTTTTTCGGCATGATCATCCCGAAGCGTTATGGCGGCCTCGGCTTTTCCAACACCATGCATTCGGAAGTCGTGCGCACAGTGTCGTCGGCGAGCGTGGTTGCCGGCGTCACCGTCATGGTGCCGAATTCGCTGGGCCCCGGCGAACTCCTGATGCATTTCGGCACCGACGCGCAGCGTGGCTACTGGCTGCCGCGCCTTGCCGAGGGCTCGGAAATTCCCTGCTTCGGCTTGACCTCGGCGGATGCTGGTTCGGACGCCGCCGCCATGACCGATATCGGCGTGGTCGAGCATGGTCTGCACGAGGGCAGGGAGGTGCTCGGCATCCGCCTGAATTTCCACAAGCGCTACATCACGCTCGGGCCCATCGCGACCGTCATGGGCCTCGCCTTCAAGCTCGAGGATCCGCAGAACCTGCTGGGTCGCGGCCAGGATCTCGGCATTACCGTGGCCTTGCTGCCGACCGCCACGCCCGGCGTTACGCATGGCGAGCGGCATCTGCCCCAGATGACCCATTTCCAGAACGGGCCGCTGCGGGGCGAAAACGTCTTCATCCCGATGGACTGGGTGCTCGGCGGCGAAGAGCGCGTCGGCGAGGGCTGGAAGATGCTGATGACGGCGCTTGCCGCCGGTCGTGGCATTTCGCTGCCGTCCCAGTCGGCGGCCGGCGCCTGCCTGTGCGCCCGGGCGACCGGTGCCTATGCCCGTGTGCGCAGCCAGTTCCACGTGCCGATCGGCCTGTTCGAGGGCATCCGGCTGCAACTCGCCGACCTCGCCGCCAATGCCTATCTGGTCGACGCCGCGCGCCGGCTGACCGTCGCCGCGCTCGACCAGGGCCACAAGCCCTCGGTCATCTCGGCCATCATGAAATACCACGCCACCGAGCGCATGCGCCGTTCAGTCGAGAAGGCCATGGATATCCATGGCGGCAAGGCGATCATCGACGGGCCCAGGAATTATCTCGGCGGGCTCTACCGCTCGGTGCCGATCGGCATCACCGTCGAGGGCGCCAATATCCTGACCCGCAACCTGATGATCTTCGGCCAGGGCGCAATCCGCTCGCATCCCTTCATGCTGAAGGAGATGCTGGCTCTGGTTGAGCCGGACAAGGCCAAGGGGCTGGAGGCCTTCGACGAGAGCTTCTGGGCCCATGCCGGCCATGCGGTCAAGAACGCCTTCCGGGCCTTCGGCCGTGGCTGGACCGGCGGCCGTTTCGCGCCGGCGCCATCAGGTGTCGGGCTGCCGCATCATTGGCAAATGCTGTCGCGCCATGCGGCGGCCTTCGCGCTTGTCTCCGACATCGCGCTGCTGACGCTTGGCGGCGACCTCAAGCGCAAGGAAATGCTGTCGGCGCGGCTCGGCGACATCCTGGCCGAGCTTTATCTGCTCGGCGCGGCGCTGAAGCGCTACGAGGACGAGGGACGGATGGCGGAGGATCAGCCGATCGTCGATTACATCATGGCCCAGGGTGCCGACCGTCTCGGGACGGCGTTCCAGGGCGTCCTCGCCAACCTGCCGGCCCGCGCAGCCGCCCATCTGGTCGGCTTCATCGCCTTTCCCTTCGGCGTGCCACGCAGCGAGCCGTCCGATCGGCTGGCCAATCAGGTCGCCGAGATCCTGCTCGCGCCCTCGGCGCAACGCGACCGCCTGACGCCCGGCCTCTATGGCGGGGAGGGACGGCCCGACCATCCGCTGGCCCATCTCGAGGAGGCCTTCCGGCTGATCGTCGCGGCCGAGCCGGTCGAGAAGAAGCTGCGCGAGGCGAAGATCCGGGATCCCGAAGAGGCGTACCGGCGCGGTGTCATCTCCGACGGCGAGCGTGACCAATTGGCCCGCCTCAAGCAGGCGGTCGATCGCGTGGTTGCAGTCGACGCGTTTCCCATGGACGATGTCTCGCCCCTCGCGGCGCAGCACCACCGGCCCCAGGCTCCAGGGACCGGCGCCTTGGCGATGGGCAGGCGCGAGGCGGCTGAATGACCATGGCGGATGTTGCGGCACCGGCGGCGCGCGGCGGCGGCCGTCCGGTCTATCTGGTCGACGGCGCGCGGACGCCGTTCCTCAGGGCGCGCGGCAAGCCCGGCCCGTTCACCCCGGTTGATCTTGCGGTTCAATGCGGCCGGCCGCTGCTGCTGCGCCAGCCCTTTTCGCCCGATGCCTTCGACACCGTCATCCTCGGCTGCGTCAATGTCATTGCCGACGAGATGAACCCGGCACGGGTGGCGGCGCTCCGGCTCGGCATGGGCGAGGCCATGACCGCCTTCACCGTCCAGATCAATTGCGGCTCGGGCATGCAGTCGATCGATACCGCCTTCCGGACTATCGAGGCGGGCAAAGCCGACCTGATCCTGGCGGGCGGCGCCGAGGCGCTCAGCCACGCGCCGCTGGTGCTGCGGCGCGAGGCGGTCGAATGGTTCGGCCGGTTCGCCGGCGCCCGCTCGGCCTGGCGCAAGATCCAGGCGCTCTGCGGCCTGCGTCCCGGCTTCTTCAAGCCGGTCATCGGGCTCGAGCGCGGCCTGACCGATCCCATCACCCAACTGAACATGGGCCAGACGGCGGAAGTGGTCGGCCACCTCTTCGGCATTTCGCGCGCGGCGGCCGATGCCTATGCGCTGGAGAGCCATCGCCGGCTCGCCCGCGCCCAGGAGGCCGGCGAGCTCGACGGCGAGGTGATCCCGGCGGTGGCGCGCGACGGCAGCCTGTTCGACAAGGATGACGGCGTCAGGCCTGACACCTCGCTGGAAAAGCTCGGCGCCCTGAAGCCGGTGTTCGAGCGTCCTTATGGCAAGGTCACCGCCGGCAATTCCTCGCAGATCACCGACGGCGCGTCCTGGGTGATCCTCGCCTCCGAGGCGGCGGTCGAAAAGCATAAGCTGAAACCGCTGGTCCGCATCGTCGACAGCGAATGGGCCGCGCTGGATCCCGCCATCATGGGGCTCGGGCCGGTGCTCTCGTCGACGCCGCTGATGCAGCGCCATGGCCTCGGACGGGCCGATATCGACGTCTGGGAGCTCAACGAAGCCTTCGCCGCCCAGGTGCTCGGCTGTCTCGCCGCCTGGGAGGACGAGCGGTTCTGTCGCGAGGTGCTCGGGCTCGACGCGCCCGTCGGCCGGGTCGACCAGGACCGGCTCAATGTCGACGGCGGCGCCATCAGCCTCGGCCATCCCGTCGGCACCAGCGGCAATCGCATCGTGCTGCATCTCGCCAATACGCTCAGGCGGCGCGGCGCAAAACGCGGCATCGCGACCGAATGTATCGGCGGCGGGCAGGGCGGCGCCATGCTGCTGGAGGTGGCATGATGCGCGACAAGTCCGTGCCGGTTCGCGGCGTCATGGCCGATCGGGAAATGGAAATGGGGCCGGCCACGCTCGTGAAGAGCCTGACCCATTGGCGCCTGAACAAAGGTGACGACGGCATCGCCTGGCTGATCATCGACCGGGCGGGCGAGAGCGCCAACAGTCTGTCGGAAGAGGTGATGCAGGAACTGGACATCCTGCTGGCCGATATCGCCGGTCTCGGCGTCCGTGGCCTCGTCCTGCGCTCGGCAAAGCCGGGCGGTTTCGTCGCGGGCGCCGATATCCGGGATTTCCGTGGTGTCACCGATGCCGCCGCGGTCGAGACGCGGATGCGCCGGGCCCATGAGATCGTCGATCGCCTGGCGTCGCTGCGGATCCCGACGGTTGCGGTCATTCACGGCCATTGCCTCGGTGGCGGCCTGGAACTGGCGCTCGCCTGCCGCTACCGCATCGCCGTCGACGGCGCGAAGCTCGGCTTTCCCGAGGTGCTGCTCGGCCTGCATCCGGGCCTCGGCGGAACCTTCCGCCTGACCGCCCTGATCGATCCGGTCGAGGCCATGACCATGATGCTGACCGGTTCGTCGGTGCATGCCGCCAAGGCCCGGCGGCTCGGCCTGGTCGATGCGGTGGTCGAGGAGCGCCACGTGGCGAGCGCGGTCAGCGCGGCGATCTCAGGCAGCCTCAAACCGGCGCGCCGCAATTGGACCAGCGCGGCCTACGCCCTGGCGCCGGTGCGCCGTTTCGTCGGCAAGAGGATGCGGGCGGAGGCCGAGAAGCGGGCGCCCGAGCGGCACTATCCGGCACCGCACCGGCTGATCGCCTTGTGGGAGGAGCATGGCAGCGACAAGAAGGCCATGCAGCCGGCGGAAATCCGCTCATTCTCCGAACTGCTCGCCGGCAAGACCGCCCAGAATCTGATCCGCGTGTTCTTCCTGCGCGAGGCGCTGAAAGGCCTCGGCAAGGGCGAGAACCTCATCAAGCACGTCCATGTCATTGGCGCGGGCACCATGGGCGGCGACATCGCGGCCTGGTGCGCAGCGCGCGGGCTGACCGTCACGCTCGCCGATCTCGATCGCAAGGCGCTGGCGAAAGCTGTCGGCCGGGCCTCGTCCTTCTACGACAAGCGGCTTTATTCAGGTATCGAACGGCGCGACGCGCTCGACCGGCTGGTGCCCGATCTCGGCGGCGACGGTGTGGCTGAGGCCGACATCGTCATCGAGGCGATCGCCGAGAACCCGGATGTCAAACGCAAGGTCTTCGCGAGCCTGGCGCCGCGCATGAAGCCGGCCGCGATCCTGGCGACCAATACATCGAGCATTCCACTGGAGATCCTGCGCGAGGGCCTGCCTTTTCCCGAGCGCCTGGTCGGCGTTCATTTCTTCAACCCGGTGACCCGGATGGAGCTGGTCGAGGTGGTCGCCCATGACCAGGCAAGCGAAGCGACGCTTGCCCGGGCGCGTGCCTTTTGCGGCCGGATCGACCGGCTGCCGGCGCCGGTCAGGAGCTCGCCGGGCTTCCTGGTCAACCGTGCCTTGACGCCCTATCTGGTCGAGGCCTTCGTCATGATCGACGAGGGGATCGCAAGGGAAACCATCGACCAGGCGGCCGTCGATTTCGGCATGCCCATGGGGCCGATCGAACTGGCCGACCAGGTGGGCCTCGATATCGGCCTGCACGTCGCCGAAATGCTGAAGAGCGCGCTGCCGGATCCGATGCCCGCCATCCCCGACTGGCTGCGCCAGATGGTCGAAAGGGGCGAGCTCGGCCGCAAGACCGGCAAGGGCCTCTATGACTACGACGCCAAGGGCAAGCCGGTGAAGAAGGACGCGCCGGCGCCCGATCCCGATATGGCCGACCGCCTCATCATACCCATGCTGAACACTTGCGCCCGGCTGCTGCGCGAAGGCGTGGTGGCGGATGCCGACACGCTCGACGGGGCGATGATCTTCGCCACCGGGTTTGCCCCTTTCCGGGGCGGCCCGATCCACTATGCCAGGGACCGCGGCATCGCCGACATCGTCGCGACCTGCAATCGCCTGGAGGCGCGCCATGGCGCCAGGTTCCGCCCCGATGAGGGCTGGCAGGCCTTGGCCGGCGAAGTCCCCGTCCAGGCATGAGCGAGCCGGAAATCCATTCGCAGGCGCTCGATGTCGCCGACCGCATCATCGAGACGCTCAAGGGGCGTATCATGCTCGGCCTGCCGCTCGGGCTCGGCAAGGCGGTTCGCATTGCCGACGCGCTTTATGCCCGCGCCGTGGCCGACCGGTCGATCCGGCTCGATATCTTCACCGCCCTGACGCTGGAGCCGCCGGGCTGGTCCTCCGACATGGAGCGGCGCTTCGTCGAGCCGCTGAACCAGCGGCTGTTCGGCGGCTATCATCCTCCCGCCTATGCCAGGGCGCTGCGCGGCGACGGCTTGCCCGGCAATGTGACGGTGAGCGAATTCTTCCTGCAGGCCGGCCGCTGGCTCGACGTACCGGCGACGCAGCAGGCCTATATCAGCGCCAATTACACCCACGCGGCAGGCTATCTGTTCGACCGGGGCGTCAATTGCATCGCCCAGCTCGTCGCCAGGCGCGGCGAAGGCGCCGATGCCCGCTACAGCCTCGCCTGCAACAGCGACACCACCCTCGACCTGCTGCCGAAGCTGCGGGCGAGCGGCCGCACCTTCCTGCTGGTCGGCGAGGTCAGCTCAGCCTTGCCGTTCATGGGCGGGGAGGCGGCCTTGGCGGCAAGCGAATTCCGCCACGTCCTGGACACGCCGGGAGCGGAGCCGCGCCTGTTCGCGCCGCCCAAGGAGCCGGTCTCGGATGCCGACCACGCTATCGGAATCCACGCGGCGAGCCTGATCAGGGATGGCGGCACCTTGCAGATCGGCATCGGCTCGCTCGGCGATGCCGTGGCGGCGGCGCTCGTCATGCGCCAGCGCGATCCCGGCCTGTTCGCCGAGACCCTGCAGCGGCTCGATGGCGGCGCCTCGGCCGTGCCGCGCGAGATCGGGCGGTTCGACCAGGGCCTCTATGCCACCAGCGAAATGTTCGTCGACGGTTTCGCCGCGCTCTACCGCGAGGGCATTCTCAAGCGCCGCGCGGCCGACGGCGCCCTGCTGCATGCCGGCTTCTTCGTCGGCAGCGAAGAGTTCTACGCCTTCCTGCGCGACCTGCCCGAGGCCGAGCGCGACCTCTTCCAGATGCGGCCGATCTCCTTCGTCAACGCGCTTTATGGCGACGAGGCCGCCAAGCGCCGCGACCGCGTCCACGCCCGTTTCGTCAACAGCGCGATGATGGTGACGCTGCTTGGCGACGTGGTCTCCGATGGTCTTGGCACCGGCCGCGTCGTGTCGGGCGTCGGCGGCCAGTACAATTTCGTCGCCCAGGCCTTTGCGCTCGACGGTGCACGCTCGATCATCACGCTGAACGCGGCGCGCCGGGCCCATGGCGAGAGCGAGAGCCGGTTCCTCTGGAATTCCGACCACACCACCATTCCCCGCCATTTGCGCGACATGGTGGTGACCGAATACGGCGTCGCGGACCTGCGCGGCCGGTCCGACCGCGATTGTATCGCCGCCATGTTGTCGATCGCCGACAGCCGGTTCCAGGACCGGCTCGCCAAGGAGGCGCGCGACGGCAAGAAGGTCGAGGCCGGTTTCAGGCTGCCGGAGGCGCGCCGCGACAACAAGGCGGAGCGGATCTCCGAGGCCCTGCGGCCCGCCAAGGCCGATGGCCATTGCCAAGCCTATCCCTTCGGCACCAGCTTCACCGCCGAGGAACAGCGGTTGCTGCCGGCCTTGGCGCTGCTGCGCGACCGCACGAGCGACCCCTGGTCGAAAGCGAGCGTGGTGCTGTCGGCACTGGAGACCGGCGGCATGAACGGCCGCTACGATCGGGAGCTTCGCCGCATGGGGCTGGAGGCGCCCCGGACGCTGTCCGAGAGGCTGTCCCGGCGCGTGCTGCGCTGGGCGCTGGCTCAGGTCGATGGTTAGACTGTGTCCTCGGAGTTCGCCTGAGAACGCCAGGGGCTGACGCGTCGGAGCGGAAGACCGCCCATGGCGGCATTGATCGTGGCGACTGACACGTCGATGCGGGCCTCGTCGTCGCGGGCGAGGCGCCGCCACCCGTCATCCACCCGAAGGTCGGCTCGACGATCCGGCGTCGCGGTAGAGCGGGGCGGCCGCGGACGCGCTCGCCGACATGGGGCGGTCTTCGCCGTCTGTCGTATTGCGCTCAGCGGAGTTCTTGAGCGAGCCCGATGAGAAGCCCTTCAGGCCCACGGATGTAGCAGAGCCGATACGCGTCCTTATATTGGACGACATCGCCTACGAGCTGCGCGCCGCGTATGCGGAGCCTTTCAAGCGTCTCGTCGATGTCGTCCACCGTGAACATGACGCGGAGGTAGCCCAGGGCATTGACTGGGGCGTTCCGGTGATCTGCGACGACAGGCGGCGTGAGGAAGCGGGAGAGCTCGAGCCGGCTGTGGCCGTCCGGTGTGCGCATCATGGCAATCTCGACACGCTGATCGCCCAGTCCAGTGACGCGTCCGGCCCAGTCTCCTTCGATCGTGGCCCGCCCTTCGAGCTCGAGACCGAGTTCGCGAAAGAAATCAATCGTCCCTTCGAGGTCTTCGACGACGATTCCGACGTTGTCCATCCGCTTGAGAGCCATATGTCCAATCTCCAGAGGCCGCCCAGTCCCGCCACGGACGCCTGAGGTGCCCCCAGACACCGGCGGCCATCCGGGTCCGGTTCGCTGCTGTCCACATCAGAAGCTTGAATCGCGGACCGCCTCAAGCCGCCCTGTTTTCAAACGGTTGCCAAGGTGACCTTATCCCGCCCGCCGCGGCGCCGGTGCTTCGTTCTCCGTGGCGGACCGGTCGTTCGGGAAGACCGTCGCATGCCGCCCTTCCCAGGAGAGGCTGACGGCCTGTCCCGGCGCGAGGCTCGCGGTTTCGGCGTCATTGGCATGGTGGAGCGCGAAACAATCACCGCCGCCGGCGAGGCGAACCATAGAGCGGCGGGCGCTGCCAAGATAGACCATTTCGGTCAGCAGGCCCGTCAGGCCGCCGGCACGCTGTTCCACCGGCCTTAGCCTGAGGCGCTCCGGCCTCACCGCGACCACCACCGGCGCACCTGGCACTGCCGGGGCCGGCGACATCGCCTCCACTTGATGGCCTGATATGTCGATGCTGCAATGGGGTCCGGCCGCGCCGACGACATGTCCGGGCAGGAAATTGGTCTCGCCCAGGAAGTCGGCGACGAAGCGGGTCGCCGGCCGCTCGTAGAGCTCTTCCGGCGTGCCGATCTGCTCGACCCGGCCCTTGTTGAACACGGCGATGCGGTCGCTCATCGTCAGCGCTTCCTCCTGATCGTGGGTGACATAGAGGACGGAGATCCGACGTTCGCGATGGATGCGCTTGATTTCGCGCTGCATCTGCTCGCGCAGCTTCTTGTCGAGCGCGCCGAGCGGCTCGTCCATCAGCAACAAGGTGGGGTGATAGACCATGGCGCGGGCCAGCGCGACGCGCTGCTGCTGCCCGCCCGAGAGCTGGCGCGGCAGGCGGTCGCCATAGTCGGCGAGGCCGACCAGTTGCAGAGCGTCGGCGACCTGCCGGTCGATCTCGGCGCGCCCGGTGCTGCGCATTTCCAGCGGAAAGGCGACGTTGCGGCGCACGCTCATATGCGGGAACAGCGCATAGTTCTGGAACACCATGCCGATGTCGCGCCGATAGGGTGGCAGCCGGTCGACCGGCTGGCCGCCGAGCCGGATCGATCCGGCATCCGGCTGCTGCAGGCCCGCCACCATCATCAAAGTGGTCGTCTTGCCCGAGCCGGAGGGGCCGAGAAAGGTCAGGAACTCCTCGGGGCGCAGCGCGAGGTCGACGCTCTCCACCGCGACATAGCCGCCATAGCTCTTCTTGACGCCGCTCAGTTCCAGCACGGGTGTCGCCAGGTCGTCGCTTGTCGTTGTCACGTTCTCTCGACTCCCGTCCGGCGCCTGAGGATCATTTCGGTGATGAGCGCCACCAGCGCGAAGACGAAGCAGAGCGAGGCGATCGCCGCGATGGTCGGATCCATGTCGCCGCGAATGTTCGACCACATCTGCACCGCCACCGGCCTGACGCGCGCCGAGCTGACGAACAGCGAGACGATCAGCTCGTCGAACGAGGCGACCGCTGCGAACAACAGGCCGGACAGGATGGCCGGCAGGAGCAGCGGCAAGGTGATCCGCCGGAAGGCCGCAAATGGCGGCGCGCCGAGCGTCGAGGCCGCGTCCTCGAGCCTGGGGTCGAGGGTGCGCAGCGCCGAACTGACGGTCGCCACCACATAGGGCATGGTGATGATGACATGGCCGATGATCAGGCCGGTCAGCGTGCCGTTGAGCCCAAGGCCGCGATAGACGCCGAACAGCGCTGCCGCGGTGATGATGCCGGGCACGATGATCGGCAGCATCAGCATGGCGCTGATCGCCGAGGCGAAGGGGATGCGGCCGCGCACCAGCGCGAAGGCCGCCGCCGTGCCGAGCAAGGTGGCAAGGCTCGCCGAGGGGATCAGGATCTTGAGGCTCACGCCGATCGCATCGGTCCAGGCCGGATCATTGAACAGGTTCTGGTACCAGCGCAGCGACAGTCCGGGCGGCGGGAACTGCAGGAACGACGCGGCGCTGAAGGAAATGATCACCACGATCACCAGCGGTGCGATCAGGTAGAGCGCGACCGCAAGGCAGATCACGCCGCGAAAGGCGCGCCACCGGTCCAGGCCATCGCCCTTCATCGCGCCACCGCCTTCAGGCCGACCGTGAACTGGAGCAGCAGGAGCATAACGCCGGACACCGCGAGCAGCAGCAGCGACAGCGCGCCGGCTATGCCCCAATTGCCGAACTGCGCGATCTGGTCCTGGATCAGCTGGGCGATCATGGTCTGGCGCGGACCGCCGAGCATGGCCGGCGTCACGTAATAGCCGAGCGTGGAAATGAACACGAGGGTCGCCCCTGTCAGCAGGCCGGGCATGGTCAGCGGCAGATAGACCCGCCAGAAGGCGCGCATCGGGCTCGCCCCCAGGGTGAGCGCGGCCTGCATGAGAGCCGGGTCGATCCTCAGCATCGCCGCATGCAGGGGAAAGATGACGAAGGGCAGCAGCACCTGGACGGCACCGAACAGGAGGCCGGTCATGTTGTAGAGCAGCGGCAGCGGCTCGGCGCTGAAGCCGAGGCCGACCAGCATGGCGTTCAGCGGGCCGTTCCGCTGCAGCAGGATGACATTGGCGAAGGTCCGCACCAGGAGGCTGGTCCAGAACGGCACCAGCACGATGAAGATCAGCCAGCGGCGCAGCCGCGCCGAGCCATGGGTCATGGCGTGAGCGACGGGAAAGCCGAGCAGCACGCAGATCGGCGTCGCGGTCGCGCTGATCATCACCGTATTCCACAGCACCTGCAGGAAGCCGCGCCGTTCCCACAGGCCGACGAAGTTCTGCACGCCGACCTGCGGCTGGGTGAAGGCGCGCGACAGCAACAGCCCGACCGGGCTGATGAAGGCGACGACGATGAGGAGAACCGCCGGCGCGAGCAGGAGCACGCGCCGGTCGAAGCGTGGGGCAGGGCGGGTGGCCGCGGGCCCTTGCGCCGCCGGATGGGTCGATCGTCGGTCCCGATCGTCAACTGTCATGGCATCGGCGATTGTCACGGCAGATCGCGCTCCAGACTAGGCCAATTTCCACGCGGCCCAGCGTTCCTGCAGCTTCTTCAGGTTGTCGCGCCAATATTCGGCATTGATGACGAAACCGCGCTTGAGATTGTCCGGCGCGGTCGACAGCCAGGGCGTGATCTGCGGGTCGACGGCGGCGAAAGCGGCCGGATTGGTCGGCGCATAGGCGATCATGTTGGCGAGCTTCGCCTGGTTCTGGGGCAGGGTCATCACGTCGATCAGGCGCATCGCCGCCTCGCGGTTGCGGCTGCCACGGGGCACCACGAGATAGTCGACCGACTGGATGTTCTGCTCCCAGGAAATCGCGATCGCCGCGCCCTTCTTGGCCGCGTCATAGGCGCGCCCGTTCAGGATCAGCCCGAGATTGACCTCGCCGTCGACGAACAGCTGCTGAGACTGCGAATTGGTGCTCCAGAAGATCGTCTGCGCCTTGATCGTGTCGAGCTTGCGCAGGGCGCGCTCGACATCGAGCGGATAGAGCTGCTCGGGTGCGACGCCATCGGCCATGAGCGCCGCTTCGATGGTCGCCACGACATTGTCGCCGAGCGTCCGCTTGCCCGGAAACCGCCTGAGGTCGAAGACATCGGCCCAGGTGCGCGGCGGCTCCTTGCCGGCGAAAGCCTTGGTGCTGTAGCCGATATTGTAGGACCAGGCGATGCAGCCGATGCCGTAGTCGTGCACGAAGCGCGGGTCGATGCGGCTGGTGTCGACGATGGTCCGGTCGATCTTCTCGAACAGGCGATCGCTGACGCCGGCATAGAGGAAGTCGATGGTGACGTCGGCGACGTCCCAGTCGGGTGCGCCGCCCTCGATCATGGCGCGGAACTTGGCCGCGTTCATCGGCCCGTCCTGGACCACGCGGGCGCCGGTCGCTTGCGCGAAGGGGTCGCAATAGCTGGCCTTCTGGGCGTCCTGATAGGCGCCGCCCCAGCTGGCGAAGACGATGGTCTTGCCCTTGAGGTCTTCGGCGGCGCGTCCCGGACCGCCGGCGCCGAAGGCCATGACCGCGCCGAGCCCGGCGGAGGCACGCAAGACCGTGCGGCGCGTCGGCCGCGGATGAGAGATCCCTGCCATTCTCTTCCCCTCAGAGTTTGCGAGATCGAAGCGCTTCGTCTCGGTTCAACTGTTGTTTCAGGCGGCTGATAGGCTCAGCTCTGCAGATTTTCCCGCAAGGTGCGGCCGGCATAGTCGGTCCGGAACAGGCCGCGTCTTTGCAGTTCCGGCACGACGCTGCGGCAGAACTGTTCGAACATTCCGGGAAACATGGTCGGCGCCAGCACGAAGCCGTCGCAGAAGCCGGTCTCGAAGGTCTCCTCCAGCCAGTCGGCTATGGTGGTCGCGGTGCCCACCAGTTCGCGCCCGGTGCCGCGCTTGACCGCGGCCTGGGCGAGCGTCAGCCCGTCGGCCTTCATGGTCTGGCGCAGGACGTCTTCCGTGCCCTTCATGCCCTGGTTGCCCTGCAGGGACGCAAGCGATGTATCGGGTTTCAGCTTGGTGAGATCGGCGCCGAGGCCGCTCGACGAGGCGGCGACGCTCAGTTCGGGATCGATCAGGCCGTTGAGATAGTCGGCCCGCTCGCGGGCGATCGATTCCGTCTCGCCCAGCACGACGGAGACCGCCGGCAGGATCGCGCATTCGGACGGCCTGCGGCCGCGCTCGGCCATGCGCGATTTCACGTCCTCGTAGAACTCGCGCATCTCCTCGCGGCCGCGCTGGATGGTGAAGATGACCTCGGCCCAGCGGGCCGCGAACTCCCGGCCGCGGTCGGAACTGCCGGCCTGCATGATGACGGGACGGCCCTGGGGGCTGCGCGGTATCGACAGGGGGCCGCGCGTCTTGATCCAGCGCCCCTCGTAATTGGCGTAATGCACCTTGGCCGGGTCGGCGAGCACACCGGCCTGTTTGTCGAGCACGAAGGCATCCGCGTCCCAGCTGTTCCAGAGAGCGAAACAGGCCTCCAGGACCTCGTCGGCCCGGTCGTAGCGCTGTTCGCGCGGCGGCAATTCGCTCAAGCCCGCATTCTGCGCCTCCAGGTCGGTGGCTGAAGTCACCACGTTCCAGGCGACCCGGCCCTTGCTCATCACATCGAGCGAGCCGAGCCAGCGGGCGAGGTGATAGGGCGTATGGAAGCTGGTCGACAGCGTCGCGCCGAGGCCGAGATTGCGGGTGGCGGCGGCCATGACCGGCAGCACCACGGTCGGGTCGAGGAAGCTGATCTGGCCGCCTCGGCGGACATAGGCGTCGAAGCTGCCGCCATGGATGTCGTAGAGGCCGAACAGGTCGGCGAAAAAGCAGCCGTCGAATTTCGCCGCCTCCAGCACGCGGGCGATATGTTCGTAGCGGCCGGGATCGAGAATGTCGTCGAGGGTCGAGTCCGGATGGCGCCAGCCGCCGACATGCATCGCGGTCGGACCGGTCTTCAGATAGGCGACCAGATGCATCTGACGTCGCTGCATGGCGAAAGCACTCCCGATGACATCGGCCTCGTGGGAGCGCGGCCCGGCGGCGAGGCGAACAAGACGGTCCGTTCGTCGCGCCGATCGGGAGGCAAGCCCAGGGATCGGCGAGAATGATCGACGCCACTGGCATGTGGCGCATCCTCTTGTCCGTAGGAGAGCGCGCCTCTAGGGTCCTCCGGACTGTGCTAGGAGGTCGGCATGGAACATGTTCGCGAGCCGCGTCTGCCGTCCTCCGATCATTCCTCCCTTTTCAGGTCGCTCGGCGACGTGGCGAGCCATATCAATGCCAGCGGCGACCTCGACACGACGCTGCGGCATCTGCTCGAGGCGGTGTGCCGGGAGACGCGCTGGGCGGCGGGCGGCATCATGAGCGTCGATACCACTGAGGGTTATGCCAAGGTGGTGGCGCGGCACGATCCGAGCCATATCGGCGCCAGCCTGAACGACCGCTGGCTGCTGGCCGAAAGCCCCAGCGGGCTGGCGCTTTCCAGCAACCAGCCGGTCATCATCAAGGATGCCCGGAAGTCGCGGCAATTTCCGGGTTATCGGCGCGAGGCGCTCGAGCACGGCTACCGCACCGTGGTGGTCCTGCCCATGCAATACCGCAGCCCGGCCGGCCATCGCACGGTTCTTTCGGTGCGCTCACGCGAGGTCGTCGCGGTCACCCCATCAGAGATCGCGCTGCTGCAATTCGTCGTCCATCTCGGCGAGATCGCCATGAACAAGGCGCGGTCGCTGGCCGAGGAGCAGGCTTTCGGCGAGCGCCTGCGCAGTGCCCTGACGGCGCACGGCCTTTTGCTCGACCAGGCGCTCGCCGACGGCTCGGTCGAGGCGGCGGCCGCCAAGGTGGCGTCGCTCCTGCCCAATCCGCTGGTCATCGTCGACCTGACGTCGCGCCGGGTGATCGCGGCGCGTTCGCCGGCGCCCGCCGTCATCGACGATGCCGGCTGGCGTGCGGCGAGCGAAAGCGAGGGCGGCCAGCAATTCCTCGATCTCGCGCGCCGCGGCTTTGCCGGCGGCCGGCTGGACGCGCGCGACCTGGATCTATCGATCGGCGGCCGCACGGTGCGGGTGCCGGCGATCGTCTGTCCGCTCGATGTCGACGGCGAGCGTGTCGGCGCGCTCGTCGTGTTCTCCCGGACCTCCGATTTCAACGACCTCGATCATCTCCTGCTCGACAGCGCCCGTTTCGGCCTGAGCGTTCAGATGATGCGGTCCTACGTCGCCCAGGCGGCTGCCGCCCGTGGCCTCGAAGATCTCTACGCGGATCTGTTCGATGGCAAGTCGCGCTCTGCCCATGATATCGGCGACCGCGCCCGCCGGCTCGGTGTCGATCTCGCCGAGCCCGTACGGCTCGTGGCCTTCAGCCTGTCGCAGGGCGATGTCCTTGCCGGCGCCCGCTCGCAGGAGTTCCGGCATCTCGTCGAGGCCGGCATGCGGCGTCTCGGCAAGCGCGCGACGGTGGTGCCGCGCGCCGGGGCGATCGTCGCCGTCTGGCCGGTCGATCGGGGCAAGACCACCGACATGGCCGCATCGACGCGGCGCCTGATCGAGGAGATCAGGAGTGCCGCCGGCGAGGCGCCGGTGGCCGTGCAGAGCCAGATCTGCCGGCAGTTCGCGGATTACGCGACCGCCTGGCGCGAATGCGAGCAATTGCGTCAGCTCGCCCGCCGGTTCGACCGCAGGGGCCTCGTGACATCGGGCGATTTCGGCCCCTTCCTCGTCCTGATGTCGGCGGTCGATGCCGGCGAGATGCGGGGCTTCGTCGACAACCTGATCGGCGCCGTCGCAAGGCACGATGCCGCCCATGCGACCGCCTATATCCAGACCCTCTCGACCTTTCTCGACCATGGCTGCCGAAGCCAGCCCTGCGCCGACGCGCTCGGCCTGCATGTCACCACGCTGCGCTACCGGTTGGCCCGCTTGAAAGACCTGTTCGCGCTGGAGACCGACACGCCCGAGCAGCGCTTTGCCCTGCAGCTCGCGCTGCAGTTCCACAAGATCATCGCGCCGCCCGATGCCGCCGGCCGCTCCCCGGAAGCGGAGGAAGCATAGGCGATCGCCTGCTCGTCAACGGAGGAAGGAGGGGACGCCATTCTGCGCCAGTCTCCGCCGATCATTCGGAGCGCTCGAGACATGGGCCAGCCGCGTTTCAGTCAAGACGATCTCAGGCGTGCATTCGGCACCTTCCTGACCGGGGTGACCGTGGTGACCACCCGCGACGGCGCCGGCACGCCGTGCGGCATGACCGCAAACTCCTTCACCTCGGTCTCGCTCGATCCGCCGCTGGTACTGGTCTGCATCGGCAAGCGCTCGTCCAATATCGACGCGTTTCGGGCAACCGCTTCGTTCGCCGTGAATATCCTCGGCCAGGACCAGGCCGGGGTCGCAGCCGTGTTCGCGTCGCGCGGCGCCGACCGGTTCGCCGGTGTCGATTGCCGCGAGGTGGCGACCGGTGCGCCGATCCTCGAGGATTGCCTGAGCTGGTTCGATTGCCGCCTGCATCAGCGCGTCGATGCCGGCGATCACCTGATCCTGATCGGCGAGGTGCAGGAATTCGGCGTCAGCCTGTCCGAGCCGCTCGGCTTCTGCGGCGGCCGCTTCATCAGCCTGGGCGAGGCCGCGAGGCACCGGGTCGAGGCCTGAAGGCCGACCGGTTCCGGCCGCGCATCACGATCCCTCGGCGTCTGCGCGATCGGAGCTGGTGGGTGCCGGTTTCTCGCGCTTCCTGCGGCGGCCGGGGGCCGCCTCGGCCGCGGCCTTTTTCAGGTTTTCGAGGATCAGGTAGGAGCCTTCGCGCAGATCCCGCACGGCCAGTTCGCCGGCTTCGCTCGGCGACTTGCGGCTCAGGGCATCGATGATCAGCAGATGCGGATGCACCTCGGAATGGGCCCGGCGCACCTGCGGGTACTGGTTGTTGACGAAGGGGCCGGCGAGCAGCCAGAGGTTCTCGATGATGCGAACCAGTACCTCGTTGTCCGAGGTCCGGTAGATGGTGAAATGGAACTCCTGGTTGGCGGCCAGCGCCTCCTTCCATTTCGCCTCCTGTTCGGATTGGACGAAGCGCTGGTGCGCCGCTCTCAGATTATCAAGCACGTCGTCGGTGACATTGACCGCGGCAAGCTCGGCCGCCAGCCGCTCGAGCGGCACGCGCGCTTCGCGGATCTTGATATATTGCGGGATGGTCAGCACCGGCACCCGCGGCTGGTGGCCGAGGCGAAGCTCGAGGGCGCCCTCTCGCACCAGCTGCATGATGGCTTCGCGCACCGGGGTCGGGGAGGTCTCGTAGCTCGCGGCCAGGCCGCGGATATTGAGCCGGTCTCCGGATTCGTAGACGCCGGTCATCAGGGCCAGGCGCAGGCGTCCATAGATCTTCTCGGACAGGCTGTCCCTGACGGCGCCGAGTGGCTCCTCCCTGTGGACGTCTGCTGGCGTGGTGCTCATGCTGGATCCTGCTTCGGCCGGCGGCGCATCGAGTGTTAAATGAAGATAGCGCGTCTGCCGATAATGAATTGCTTTGCTGCGTGGGGGGGCACTCGATCGATAGCGGCCGCCCGGTCCGGCGATCGATGAGGCGGACTGGCGCATGGCGTGCTCCGCTCGTGACCGAGGTGTGCGCACCTGTCATCAGGCCATTGTCGGCTGACGGTGAAGTTTGATCGACGATATATCGCGATACTTGGCGGGTCAAACCAGACGGTCATCCGCGTCGCGTACGCCTCGCTTAAGGGGGTGGCGATCGAGCGTCGTTTCGTTGGCTTCCTCATGTACGAAAATATCTGTGATATAACAATATTTTAGGTGTCATTTGCGTGCCACATGAGCGGTTTGCGTGGCCTGCAATTCGCGGCGGGCACAGCATCATTCGGCGGGGCGAAGTCACGCCGATTACGTCATATCAAAATCTCATGCGGCCTCTGCAGAAGTTTTTCGTCGACATGAGTTGCATTTTTGATATATCAAAAATCACAACGCGGCGAAGATGCGCACGGGCTTCCGGCTCGTCGTGCGGGGGCGGACAATGGGTTTGTCGTTCGAGCAGGAGGGGAGTGTGCCGTCCTCCGGCGTGACATTCGAGGTTTTGACCGATGTCGGCCTGGAGATTGGCGAAAGCCCCGTATGGGACGCGGCGCGCGGCGTCCTCTGGTTCGTCGACACGCTGTCGCCGGCCGTCTTTTGCCTGATGCCGTCGACCCGTGGCGTTCGGGCCTATCCGATGCCGGCGGCGGTCGGCAGCCTCGGCCTGGCGCATGACGGCCGGCTCGTCGTTGCCCTGCGCACAGGTGTGCATCTCTTCGATCCGGGCTCGGGGACGCTCGCGTTCCTGGTGCATCCCGAGCCCGACCGCGGCATGAACCGCCTGAACGACGGCAAGATCGGGCCGGACGGGTGCTTCTGGGTCGGCAGCATGCACGATTCCCTGCCGCGGGCGCCGTCCGGCGCGCTCTATCGCGTGACGCCCGCGGGGGACTGCACGCGCATTCTTGATGGCATCAAGGTCTCCAATGGCCTGGCATGGAGCCCGGACGGCCGGACGATGTATCACGCCGACAGCCGCGGGCCCTTTGTCAGGGTCTTCGATTTCGACGTGGCCTCGGGCGGGCTCGCGAATGCGCGTCTCCTGCTGTCGCTGACGGAGGAGCAGGGGCTTCCCGATGGTGCGGCCGTCGATCGCGACGGCCTCTATTGGAGCGCCGGGGTGACGTCCGGCCGGATCAACAGGATCGCGCCGGACGGGCGTCTCGTCGACAGCATCGTGCTGCCGGTCTCGGCGCCGACAATGCCCTGCTTCGGCGGGGCCGACATGCGGACCGTCTATGTCACGTCCCTGGCCTCCGGCCGGACGGGACGTCACGAGGCGGGCACCCTCATCGCGTTCCGATCGCAGGTGCCGGGCGTCCCGGTGGGGTGCTTCGGCGGGGCTTGGGCGGGCCAGGGCGGTTAGGTCTCGGTCCGGCGGGCGGCTGGGTCGTGCATTTTTGATATACGATATGCCGATATTCGGCACGGTGATGTGCGAGCCGAAAGGGCTTGTCGCGAATGAAGGGGAGGCCGGACATGAACGTTTCTCGAGATCCTCGGAACGAGGCGGCTCTTGAACTGGGCGAAAAGGGCATCCCCGCCCTGAGCGGTCCTCTGCCGCTCGCGGCGGTCGGCGCCCAGGATTGGCGCTTGCTCCGGGAGGATCTGCCGCTTCCCGTCGCGGTGATCAAGGAAGCGGCTCTGCGGCACAACAGCGAGTGGATGCGCGATTTCCTGGCTGGCGGCGGAGCGGTGATCGCGCCGCACGGCAAGACCACCATGAGCCCGGCGCTGTTCGATCTCCAGATCGCCGACGGCGCCTGGGGCATCACGCTGTCGACGGCGCATCAGGTCCAGGTCGCCCGCAAATTCGGCTACAGGCGCATTTTCCTCGCCAACCAGCTCATCGGTCGATCGGCCATCGACTATGTGATCGGCGAACTGAAGAGCGACAGCAGTTTCGAGTTCTATTGCCTGGTCGACTCCGCCGCGAATGCGCAGGCGATCGCGGCCGCGGCTGCGAGGCTCGGATTGGCGCGCCCGGTCAATCTCCTGGTGGAATTGGGCTATACGGGTGGCCGGACGGGCTGCCGGACGATCGAGGAGGCGGTCTCGCTTGCGGCCTTCGTCAGCCGGACCGCGGGCGTCGCGCTTGGTGGCGTCGAGGGGTTCGAGGGCCTGCTGCGCGGCGAGACGCCCGAGAAGGCGGTGGCCATGGTCGGCGGCTTCCTGGATGACCTGGTTATCCTTGCCGAACGCTGCGCGGGAGAGGGGCTGTTCTCGTCCGAGACGGTCATCCTGAGCGCCGGCGGATCGTCGTTTTATGATCTCGTGGTCGCCAAGCTGAAGGCGGCGAAGCTCGATCGGCCGGCGGTCGTCCTGCTGCGTTCCGGCTGCTATATCACCCACGATTCCCACATGTATGTGCGCGCCTTCGAGGCCTTGCGTGCCCGCAATCCGGATCTCGCGGCGACCGGCGGCGGGCTCCAGCCGGCGCTCGAGGTCTGGGCCTATGTCCAGTCCCGGCCGGAGCCGACAAAGGCCATTCTCGGCTTCGGCAAGCGGGACGCGTCCTATGACGACCCGCCGCTGGCGCTGACCTGGTTTCGGCCGGGTGGCGGCATGCCGCGGCCGGTTCCGGTGCCTGCCGGCCATGAGGTTCAGCGCCTCAACGACCAGCATTGCCATATGGCGATTCCCGCGGACTCGCCGCTCGCCGTCGGCGACATGGTGGCCTTCGGCATATCCCATCCGTGCCTGACCTTCGACAAGTGGCGGGTCATCCACCTCGTTGACGAGGACTACCGGGTGACCGGCTCGATCCGGACCTATTTCTAGCAACGCGGCCTGCCGGCGCCGGAAGGCCCTTGTGGCCCCGGAGCACGGCTCAGAAAGAACGTCATGAAACCCGAAAAATCCAAGGTCTATCTGATCACGGGCGCGGCGAGCGGCATTGGCGCGGCCACCGCAAAGCTGGCGGTGTCGCTCGGCCACAGGGTGGTGGTCGCCGATATCAACGATGCCGGCGCCAAGGCGGTCGCGGCAAGGCTCGGTCCCGCCGCCACCGCGATGCATCTCGACATCTGCGCAGAGGCGCAATGGAGCGCGGTTCTGGACGAGGTCTGGGCGCGTTTCGGCCGCCTCGACGTGCTCATCAACAATGCCGCGGTGGTGCATACCGGTTATGCCCGGGATGTTCCGGTCGCGAAGCACGAATGGACGATGGCGACCAATTTCATGGGGCCGTTGACCGGCATGCTCGCCGCCCTGCCGCGCTTCAAGGCGCAGGGTTCCGGGCATCTCGTGACCGTCTGCAGCATGACGGCCTTCTTGCCGTTTCCCGGCATCGCCAGCTATGCCGCGGCGAAACATGCGCTGCGGGCGTTTCATCACGCCGTGGCGCTGGAGGAGCGCGATGCGCCTGTCGCCTTTTCGATCATTCATCCGACATCGACGGAAACGCCGATGCTGGACAAGGAGGCGGAGGACGATGCGATGTCGCTGGCTTTCGCGGGACCGTCGGTGACGCCGGACCATGTGGCCGAGGTGATCCTGAAGGCCGTCAAGGCGAAGACCGTCGAGGTGTTCATGCCGCCCGAACGTGGCCGGGTCGTGCGCCTCGTCGGCACCAATCCGCGCAGCCTGAGGAAGCTGGTCGAGCGCAATGAGATCGTCGGCCGCGAGCGGCTGGCCGCGCGCCGCGCGGCGGTCTTGGCGAAGGCCGGCAACAGTTCGCCCGTGCGGCAGGATTGAGGAGTCTGATTGCCACAAAATGATATATCAAAAAAGACTATTTTGGCGTCGCCGATATAGACATCGATTTTGATATATGATCTGCTGCAATCCTTGACAAAAGACGGCGTCCGCGGGCGGCCGGCAGAGAGCCAGGTTACGGACCTGGCGGATGGCCGCCGGCGCAGGAACCGCATTCAGAGCTGGAGCATCATCATGCAACGTCGCCGGTTTCTTTCGACAGCTTCGGCAGCGCTCGGCCTTGCCGTGTTGCCCTTCGGGGCAGGCCCCGCCCGGTCGGCCGATCGGGCGCGCACCCTCCGGTTCGTGCCGCAGGCGGACCTGGCGGTGCTCGATCCGCTCGGCACCACGGCCTATGTGACGCGCAATCATGCGCTGATGGTGTTCGACACGCTCTATGGCATCGACGACCAGCTGAACCCGCAGCCGCAAATGGTCGAAGGCCATACAATCGAGAATGACGGCAAGACCTGGCGTCTCACCTTGCGCGAGGGTCTGCGTTTCCACGACAACGAGCCGGTTCTGTCGCGCGACGTCGTGGCCAGCATCCGGCGCTGGGGCAAGCGCGACATCTATGCCGGCGCGCTGATGAGCGTGGTCGACGACCTCGTCGGCGTCTCCGATCGGGTCGTCGAGTTCCGCCTGTCGCGGCCGTTCCGGCAATTGCCCGATGTCCTCGGCAAGGTCGGTTCCAATGTCGCGGCGATCATGCCCGAGCGCCTGGCCAAGACCGATGCCTTCACGCAGCTCTCCGAGATCGTCGGCAGCGGCCCGTTCAAGTTCATCGCCAGGGAGAGAAATCCCGGCGCGCTGAATGTCTATGAGAAGTTCGAGGGCTACGTGCCGCGCGGCGGCACGCCGAGCTATCTCGCGGGCCCGAAGGTCGCGCATTTCGACCGGGTCGAATGGCACAGCCTTCCCGATCCCTCGACCGCCGCGGCCGCGCTGCAGGCCGGCGAGGTCGATTGGTGGGAGCAGCCGACCTCCGACCTGACGCCGATGCTGCGCCTGAGCCGCGTGGTCAAGGTGCAGAACCAGGATCCCGCCGGGCTCACCGGACTGATGCGGTTCAACCACATGCAGCCGCCCTTCGACAATCCGGCGATCCGCCGCGCCGTCCTGGGCGCCATCGTCCAGTCCGACTACATGATCGCGGCGGCCGGAGACGATCCGGCCATGTGGCGGGACAAGATGGGCTTCTTCCATCCGGATTCGCCCATGGCCAGCACCGCGGGGCTCGACAAGTTTCCGGCCAAGGTCGACCTCGCCAAGGTCAAGGCCGAGATATTGGCGGCCGGCTACAAGAACGAGCGGGTCGTGATGATCGCGACCGCCGATTTCCCGGTCATCAACATCATGAGCCAGATCGCCGCCGATGTGCTTCAGAAGATCGGGCTGAACGTCGACTATCAGACCGCGGACTGGGCCACGATCTCGGCGCGCATGCAGTCCAAGGAACCGGTCGCCAAGGGGGGCTGGAGCGTCACCTGCAATTTCACCGCCGGCACCGGCATCTATAACCCGGCCGCCCATACCTGGCTGAGAAGCAATGGCGAGAGAGCCTTTGTCGGCTGGCCGTCGATCCCTGAGATCGAAAAGCTTCGCCTCGACTGGTTCGAGGCGCCCGACCTCGCGGCGCAGCAGCGGATCTGCCGGGAAATCCAGACGATCGCCTTCGAGCAGGTGCCCTATGTGCCGCTCGGCTTCTATTACCAGCCGACCGCGTTCCGGTCGAACCTGACGGGAATGTTGAAGGGCGTGCCACTCTTTTACAATATTCGCCGGACCTAGAACCGGCAGGTCGGGTTCACGCGCGAAAGCCTTCACACTGGACCGTCCGACCATGGGTCTCTGGGCGCATGGTCGGCGTCCCCGCGGCCTGGAGACATGGCAAGTTTGGTCACCGGCGGCTTTTGGCCGTCGGGCGCCCGGTCATGCCGGTCGCAGGACTGAAAAACGGCATTGGAGTTTCAGATGCATGAGATCGATCCCTTGGCCGCTCACTTTCCGATCGATCCGGACCGGCTGGATCTGGTCGAGGAGTTCCGGCGCGCGCCCAAGGGCCCGCATAGCGACGCGCTTCAGAAGGTGCTGCATCGCATGCGCTGGAGCGGCGAGGCCCGGCGCTATTGCGCCGTCGTCGTCGAGCCCGGCCGGAAATGGATGCTCGGCCGCCTGCCACTCAAGCGTGGTCAGCCCATCGAGACATTCCCCGAGGCGATTTTCACCAGCCTGGCCGATGTCGAATGGGAGGTTTTCCGCAGGCGTTGGGAAGCGATTACCGGCCGCGCCATTGCGCCCCGCTCACAGGACCAAGCACAATGATCGATACCACGTCCATCCTGGGTTACGCTTGGCCGCTCTCGGCCGCGGCCGGTGAAGACATCGCGTTTCACCTCAGCAGCCCGTCGCTGACCAAGGCCAATCTGCGCGTCGTGCGCGTCCGCTGCGGTGACCAGGATCCGGCCGGCCCGGGCCTGCACACCACGCCGGTCGAGGCCGCGATCGATGGGGCTGTCAGCCTCACCGAGCAGCCGATCCACCCCGGTTCCTATGCGAGCTTCGGCGACAGGCCGACCTTCCAGGCGGGCCGCGATCTGTCTTTCGGCTGCTATCTCTTTCCGACCCTGGTGGGTGAGGGGGCCCAGACCATTGCCTCGCGCTGGAATGCCGCGCTCGGTACCGGCTGGAAGCTGGAGATCGACGGCCAAGGCCATCTCTGCATGGTCGTCGCGACCGCAGGCGGCCGGGTGGTGGCGCGCGCGCCGAAACCGCTGCTGACCCGGGAATGGGTCTTTGTCGGCGGTGTCATTGCAATGACCCGTGGCGAGGTCGAGATCCACCAGGTGAGCCTGTCCCGCGACGGCGGCCGCGACACCAGCGGATCTGCCAAGGTTGCCGGTCCGTCGTCGATCGCCTGGCCCGCCGATACGCCCCTGATCCTCGCCGCCGAGGCCTCCGGCAAGCCTTACCCCGCGAGCCCCGTCGGGGCCTGCTTCAACGGCAAGATCGATCGCCCGAGGATTCATGGTCGCGCCTTGCCGCCGGCCGAACTGCGCGCCTTGGTGGAGGCGCTGCGGCCGGTCGGGACCGATCCGGATCTCCTGGCCGCCTGGGACTTCAGCCAGGGCATCTCGACCGATCGCGTCACCGATCTCTCGGCCAATCGCTGCGACGGTATCCTGCATCAATTGCCGATGCGCGGGGCGACGGGTGCCAATTGGGATGGGCAGTCGCTCAGCTGGACCGAGGTTCCCCATCAATATGGCGCCATTCATTTCCACGAGGACGATTTCGAGGATAGCGGCTGGCAGCCGACCTGCCGCCTGTCGATCCCGGCCGACTGGACATCCGGATTCTATGCGCTCGAACTGACCGGCGAACTGCCGACCGGCCCGGTCGAGAGCTATGTGCCGTTCTTCGTGCGGGCGCCGCGGGGCCGCGCCACGGCGCCATTGCTGGTGGTCGCCTCGACGGCGACGTTTCTCGCCTATGCCAATATCGGCACCCGGCTCGACCAGTCGGGTTTCGAGGTTCACAGCGAAGGCCTGGTCACGCTCAGCGCCGACGATGTCTATCTCAGCGAACATCGCGAGCTCGGGCTGTCGACCTATGACACCCATACCGACGGCAGCGGTGTCTGTTATTCCTCCGGCGCCCGGCCGATCCTCAACATGCGGCCGCGCGGCAATACCTTCAACTATGTCAACGACACCCATCTGCTCGACTGGCTCGAGGAACAGCAGATCCCCTATGACGTCCTGACCGACGAGGATATCGACCGGCAAGGCGCGGAGGCGCTGAAGCCCTACCGCACCGTCATCACCGGTTCGCATCCCGAATATTTTTCGAAGCCGATGTTCGACGCCTTCGAGGCCTACCAGAACGGTGGCGGTCGCCACATGTATCTCGGCGGCAACGGCTTCTACTGGCGCATCGCCTTCCATCCCACCCGCATCGGCCAGATCGAGATCCGGCGTGGCGACACCGGCACGCGCACCTGGGAGGGCGAGGCGGGCGAGAACCATCTGTCCTTCACCGGCGAGCCGAGCGGGCTCTGGCGTAGCAATGGCCGGCCGCCGCAGCGCCTCGTCGGCGTCGGTTTCGATGCGCAGGTCTTCGACCGCTCGTCGTTCTACCGGCGGCTGCCCGACAGTTTCGATCCGCAGGTCGGTTTCGCCTTCGAAGGCATCGGCGCGGACGAGCGCATCGGCGATTTCGGATTGAGGCTCGGCGGCGCCGCCGGACTGGAGATCGACCGGGCCGACCGGACGCTCGGCTCGGCGCCCAATATTCGGATATTGGCGACCGCCGACCAGATCGGCCAGGGCGGACTGCCGACGCCGGAGGAATTCCGCACCACCCATCGCGGCCTGACCGGCGATCAGAATGCCCGGGTTCGCGCCGATATCGTGTTCTTCGAGACGGCGGCCGGCGGGGCCGTGTTCTCGACCGGGTCGATCGCGTGGTGCTGTGCGCTGTCCCACAACGGCTACGACAACAATGTCAGCCGCCTGACCGGCAACGTGCTGCGCCGCTTTCTCGATCCCCGGCCATTCGCCGAATAGGCGTCCGTCGCCCGGCTTGTCCTGCGAGGTCACCCCATGGGGTTCTTCATCCTGCGGCGGCTGCTGCTGACCCTGCCTGTCATGGCGGTGGTGGCACTGTTCGTCTTCAGCCTGCTCTATGTCGCGCCCGGGGATCCCGCGGCGGTTCTCGCCGGCGACCAGGCGACGCCGGCCGAGCTCGAGCGCATCCGCCTGAGGCTCGGCCTCGACCAGTCTTTCGCCGTCCGCTTCGCCAACTGGGCCCTTGCCGCCCTTCAGGGCGATCTCGGCAGCTCGCTGTTCTCAGGGCAATCGGTCTCGTCGATGATCGCCCAGCGTCTCGTGCCGACATTGTCGCTGATGGTCCTGACCTTGATCATTTCCGTGTCGGTTGCCGTGCCCCTGGGCGTCTTCGCGGCCGCTCGCCAAGGCAGCATGATCGATCGGGCGATTTCATCCTTCGCCGTGCTCGGCTTTTCCCTGCCTGTCTTCGTGGTCGGCTATCTGCTCGCCTATACGCTGGCGCTGCAGCTCGGCTGGTTTCCGGTCCAGGGTTATGTGCCGCCGTCGGCCGGTTTCGGGCCGTTCCTCTGCAGCCTGGTCCTTCCGGCCCTGGCGCTGTCGGGCGGCTATGTCGCGCTGATCACGCGCATCACCCGGTCGACCATGCTGGAGGTGCTCGCGCAGGATTACGTCCGCGCGGCCAAGGCGAAGGGCGTCACCCGCCGCACGGTGCTGTTCCTGCATGCGCTGAAGAACGCCGCCCTGCCGATCATATCGATCGTCGGCATCGGCATCGCGGCTTTGATCAGCGGCGCCGTCGTCACCGAGACCGTCTTCGGCATTCCCGGGCTCGGCCGGCTGATCGTCGATGCGCTGTTGCGGCGTGACTATCCGATCATCCAGGGCGTCGTGCTGGTGTTCAGCTTCGCCTATATCATCGTCAATCTCGCGATCGACGTTCTCTATACGCTGCTTGATCCGAGGGTCCGGTATTGAATACGGCAGTCGATATTTCAGCGGGCCGGCTTTTCCAGGCGGCACCCGACCTTCCCGTGCTCGTCGCGCCGCCGCGGGCGCGGGGACGGATCGCGACATTCGCACGGCGTCATCCGACCATACTGCTCGGCGGAACGCTGCTCCTGATCATCGCGCTTCTGGCCCTTCTGGCGCCGTGGCTGGGGACGGTCGATCCCCAGGCCGTCACCCCGTCGCGACGCATCCGCGCGCCATCGGAAACCAATTGGTTCGGCACCGACGGCCTTGGCCGGGACGTCTATTCGCGGGTGATCTATGGTGCCCGGACATCGCTCCTGGTCGGCCTGGTGGTCGCCGCGATAGCCACCACGGCCGGCGTCGTCATCGGGGTGGTCTCCGGCTTCGTCCGCTGGCTCGATCCGGTCATCATGCGGGTCATCGACGGGCTGATGGCCATCCCCTCGGTGCTGATCGCCATCGCCTTGCTCGGGGTCGTCAGCGGTTCCACCATGAGCGTGGTCCTGGCGATCGCGCTCGCCGAATTTCCCCGGGTCGCCCGCCTTGTCCGCGGCGTCGTCCTGTCGCTGCGCGAGCAGCCCTATGTCAGCGCGGCGATCGCCTGCGGGTCGAGCACCAGCAAGATCATGGCCCGACACATCCTGCCGAACGCCATCGATCCGATCATCGTTCAAGCGACCTATATCGGCGCCTCCGCGATCATCACCGAGGCCATTCTGTCGTTCATCGGGGTGGGCACGCCGCCGACCGTGCCGAGCTGGGGCAATATCATGGCCGAGGGCAGGGCGCTCTGGCAGGTCAAACCCTATATCGTCTTCTTTCCCTCGATCTTCCTCTGCCTCACCGTCCTGTCGGTCAATCTGCTCGGGGACGGGCTGAGGGACCTGCTCGATCCTCGCGCCAGCAAGAGGATCTGATGCAGCCACTTCTCAGCGTTGAAAATCTCAGGACGCATTTCGCCACCCGCAATGGCGTGCTGCGCGCCGTCGATGGCCTGTCTTTCGATGTCAATGCCGGCGAGACGATCGCCATTGTCGGCGAGTCCGGTTGCGGCAAGTCGGTGACCTCGCTGTCGATCCTGCGCCTGCTGGAGGAACCGCCGGCGACGCTCGCCGGCCGCGTCGTCTTTGGCGGCCACGATCTGGTTTCTCTCGACGAGGCTGCGATGCGCCGGCTGCGCGGCAACGCTATCGGCATGATCTTCCAGGAGCCGATGACGAGCCTGAACCCGCTGCTGACGGTTGGCCATCTGATCGCCGAGCCGATCATCCTGCACCAGGGGCTCGGCCGGAGAGAGGCCCGGGCACGGGCGATCGAGATGCTGGCGCTGGTCGGCATTCCCTCGCCCGAGCGGCGCGTCGACGAATATCCCTATCAGCTCTCCGGCGGCATGCGTCAGCGGGTGATGATCGCCATCGCAATGGCTTGCAATCCGAAGGTCCTGATCGCAGACGAACCCACCACGGCGCTCGACGTGACGATCCAGGCCCAGATCCTCGACCTGATGCGCGCGCTGCAGGCCAGGATCGGCTCGGCGATCATCCTGATCACCCACGACCTCGGCGTGGTCGCCGAAATGGCCCGGCGGGTCGTCGTCATGTATGCCGGCCGCAAGGTCGAGGACGGCTCGGTCGAGGACATCTTCGGCGATCCCCGCCATCCCTATACGCGTGGCCTGCTGGCGGCCGTGCCGACGCTCGGCGGCATGGACAGGGCAGACGGGCCTCGCGGCAGGCTCGCCGAGATCCCGGGCGCCGTTCCCTCGCTCATCGCGCCCTTGTCGGGCTGCCCCTTCGCCGGCCGTTGCGCGGAGGTCCAGGAGGTCTGCCGGAGCGTCGCCCCGGCGCTTCGAGAGGTGGCCGCAGGCCATGCCGCGGCCTGCCATTTCGCCGACCGGGAGGCGCTGCAATGACCGCTCTTCTCGAAGTCTCCGCGCTGACAAAGCACTTCCCGCTGTCGGGCGGCTTTCTGTCGCGGTCGCGCGAGACCGTGCGCGCCGTCGACGGAGTGTCGTTTTCAGTCGCTTCGGGGGAAACGCTGTCCATTGTCGGCGAAAGCGGCTGCGGCAAGTCGACCGTCGGCAAGCTGATCCTGCGATTGACCGAGGCGACCTCGGGCACGGTGCGTTTCGCCGGTCGCGACTATGGCGTCGCGAATGCCGGGGATATGAAGGCGATCCGCCGGCGGTTGCAGGTGGTGTTCCAGGATCCCTATAGCAGCATGAACCCACGCATGCGGGTGCGCGAGATCGTCGCCGAGCCGCTGCATAATTTCGGGCTCGTCGCCACGCAGGCCGAGGCGACCGACCGGGTTCGCGAACTGCTGGTCCAGGTCGGCCTGCCGGCCGATGCCGCCGACCGCTACCCGCACGAATTCTCCGGCGGCCAGCGCCAGCGCATCTGCATCGCGCGGGCTTTGGCCCCGGGCGCCGACCTGATCATCTGCGACGAGGCGGTGTCCGCGCTCGACGTCTCGGTCAAGGCGCAGATCGTCAATCTGCTGGCCGACTTGCAGGACCGGCTGGGCGTCGCCTTTCTCTTCATCAGCCACGACATGGCGATCGTCGAACATCTGACCAACCGGGTCGCGGTGATGTATCTCGGCAAGATCGTCGAGCTCGCCGACCGGCGCCAATTGTTCAGCCGCGCGCACCATCCCTATACCCGCGCCTTGCTGTCGGCCGTGCCGGTGCCCCGGCTGAACGCCAGGCGGGAACGGATCGCCCTGGTCGGCGACGTGCCGAGCCCGATCGATCCGCCGCCCGGATGCCGGTTTCACACGCGCTGCCCGCTGGCCTTCGACCGCTGCCGGACCGAAGAACCGCAACTGCGCCCGATCGCGGGCGGCCACGTCTCGGCCTGCCATCGCGATTGAGCGGCATCGAGCCTTTGCCCGACGCACGATCACCCTGAGAGTTGAGGAGGCACCCATGCCGCACCATCACGCCGCCCGCCGCGGCACGTCATCCATGGCGGCGATCCTGGCCGGCAAGGCCCGGCTGATCCCGGTGCTGCAGGTCGACAATGCCGATCATGCCGAGCCGCTTCTCACCGCGCTGGAAAGCGCCGGCATCGCCGCGATCGAGGTCACCTTGCGGACGCCCGCCGCCCTCGAGGTGATCAGGCGGATGAGCCGGGCAGCCAGCAGCGCAACGGTCGGCGCGGGCACGCTGACGCGGCCCGAACAGTTCGCCCAGATACGCGACGCCGGCGCCGGCTTTGCCGTCAGCCCGGCTCTGACGCCGACCTTGGCGGAAGCCGCCCATGCCGTGGGCTTGCCCTATGTGCCGGGCGTCGCGACGCCGTCGGAAGTGCTGCGCGCGCGGGAGCTCGGCTTCCACGAATTGAAGTTCTTCCCCGCCGACCTGATGGGCGGCACCGGCTGGCTGCGCCACATGCTGCCGCTCTATCCGGATGTCAGCTTCTGCCCGACCGGCGGAATTTCCGATCGGAACATCGGCTCCTTCCTGGAACTCGCCAATGTCTTCGCCGCCGGCGGGGTCTATCTGGCGCCGGCCAAGCTCATCGAAGCGGCACGCTGGGAGGAGATCCGGCAAGGTGCGACCCAGTCGGTGGCGGTCGCCGCGCCGTTCCAATGAGCCGGTCGGTTTCCGGCGCTACGCACTGCCGCGCTTTCCCCGTTCCTGGAACAAGGTGAGCGCCACGGTCAGCAGCATGAAGACGACGGCCACGCCGAACACGCCGGCGGGATGGCCGTGGTCCAGGAGGCCGGCGAACAGGATCGGGCCGACCGCGCCGCCGACATTGAAGCCGGTCGAAACGATGCCGAAGACGCGTCCCTCGGCGCCGGGCGGAGCCGCGGCGCGCACCAGCATGTCGCGCGAGGGGGTGATGACACCCGCCAGGAAGCCGGCGGCGCCCATCAGGACCACCAGGACGATGGGCGGCAGGCTCACCAGCGCGATCACCGACACCAGCGCGGCGGTTGCCAGGAAGGCGCCAGCCGCCAGCTGCCCATGCCGCGTGGTGCGGTCGGCCAGCGCGCCGCCGGCCAGCACGCCGAAGGCGCTGGCGAACAGGAAGGCGGTCAGCGCCATATTGGCCAGCGCCAGGTCCAGGCCGTAGCCGGCGACGAAAGCCGCCACGGAGAAATTCTGGATGCCGCCGGTGCTGAGATTGAGCAGGACGAAGAGCAGGGTCAGCGACACCACCGCCGGCGTGAACAGCGAGGGCCGTGCGTCGCCCGCATCGGCATTGGCGACGGTGCGGGCGCGATCGCGCGGGCCGGCGGCGGCAGTCGCCGGTCCGGTCAGCAGCAGCGCCGCGACGGCGAAACCAAGAAGGCCCGACACCGCGAAGGCGGTCTTGATGCCGGCCAGGGCCGCGATCCCCATCAGCAGGGCGGGCGCGACCGCCGTGCCGAGGAAACCGGCGAAGGTATGCACGGAAAAGGCGCGTCCCATCCGCTTGCCATCGATGCCGGCGGACAGCAGCGCATAATCGGCGGGGTGATAGACGCCGTTGGCGAGGCCGGCGGCGGCCATGGCGACGAGCAGCCAAGCGTAGCCGTCGAGAAAGGCAAGCGACAGCAGGCCGGATCCGCCCATGAGCAGGCCGCCGATCAGCATGCGCCTTGCGCCGAGCCTGTCGGTGAGAAAGCCCATGGGGGTCTGCACCACCAGCGACACCAGGTTGAACACGGTCAGCGCCGAGCCGATCTGAATGAAGCTCAGGCCGAAATGGCCCGGCAGCAGCGGCAGCAGCGCCGGCAGCGTCATGATGTGGAAATGGCTGACCAGATGGGCGGCCGAGACATGGGCGAGCAATGTCGCCTCCTGTCGCCTGGGCACCGGAACATCGTCCGTCGACGCTGTCATCTGCAGGAGGCTCTTTCGCGCTGCGGGCCGGCAGGCCTTTGCATGACCGTGATGGCGGGCCGGCAACCTACTCTGTCGGGTGGTCTCGCGCCAACGGCCAAAAGCGAGCGGCGGCCCCCGTGTTTCAGCCGATCTCGGCGGTGTCCACCGGCAAGCGGGCAGGGGAATGCTTCCGGGGTGGTGGACTTCCCCGGATCTCCTGCTGCAAGTTCGGTCTTGTCCGACCGGGCCGGCCTGCATGCCAAGGCTGGCCACGGCCGACGCACAGGGCCCGGCAGGAGTTCACGTCATGGCAGGCGGCGGCGCGATCTATCCCGATCTCGAAGGTAAGTCGGTCATCGTCACCGGCGGCGGTTCCGGCATCGGCAGCGCCATCGTCAGGGCCTTCGCGCGCCAGAAGGCCAAGGTCGGTTTCATCGACATCGCGGAAGCGCCGTCGCGGGCGCTCGCGGCCGAACTTGGCGGTCAGGTCCATTTCGAACTGGCCGATCTCACCGATATCGATGCGCTGCGCGCGGCGATCGCGGCGATCCGTGACAGGCACGGCCCGATCGACGTGCTCGTCAACAATGCCGCGCGCGACGACCGTCATGCCACGCCCGACGTGACCCCGGCCTATTTCGACGAGCGCATCGCGGTGAACCTCAAGCACCAGTTCTTCGCGGCCCAGGCGGTGCTGCCCGACATGGTGGCGCGCGGAGCCGGCGCGATCGTCAATTTCGGCTCGATCTCCTGGATGTCGGGGAGCGGCGGCATGGCGATCTATACCGCGGCCAAATCGGCCGTGCTCGGGCTGACGGGCTCGCTTGCCCGCGACTATGGCCCGCACAATGTCAGGGTCAACGCCATCGCGCCGGGCTGGATCCTGACTGAACGGCAGAAGGAGAAATGGATCACGCCGGAGGGCGAGGCGCAGATGCTCGCCGCCCAATGCCTGAAGCGCTGGCTGAAGCCCGAGGAGATCGCGCGCTTCGCGGTCTTCCTCGCCTCCGATGAGGCCTCGGCCTGCACCAGCCAGCATTATGTCGTCGACGGCGGCTGGGTCTGACCTGGCGGCCAAGCCGGGCACATCCCCCGCAACCTGTCGCAACGTCCAGCAATGCCGGATTCCGGCGTGGTTCTCTAAGTCGTTTGTTCAGCGGCGCACGACGCGGCCGACACCAACGAGGAGAACCGACATGGCCTTCCGCCCCCTCCGCACCGCCGCCGCCGCTCTCGCCGTCGCCGCCACCGCTGTGGCCTTCCACGTCGCCCCTGCCGGGGCCCAGGTCATGTATGGCGGCTACAATCTCGGTCCGAACTACGGCGCCATGATCGAGCAGCAGCTCGAGCGCGGCCGCCAGATGCAGGGCCAGGTGGCCCAGCAGGAGCAGCAGATCATCGCCCGCGTCATGCAGGACCCGCGCGCCGCCGCCATGTACCAGCAGCACCGCGCCCAGGGCGGCCAGATGTCGCCGCAGCAATTCGCCTATATGTACGCCGCCACCGGCGGGTTCTCGCAGGAAGGCGTCGCCGCTTTCCAGCGCAACGAGACCGCCAATGGCCGCGCCGAGCACAATACCGCTCTGGGCCTGCGCCAGGCGGAAGCCAATCGCGGCCAGGCGCAGCAGGGCTATATCAATGGCGGCCATGCGATCAACCGCGAAGCCGGCTACGGCCTGCAGGGTCGCGGCACCTATGTCGGCCCGAACGGCCAGAGCTATGTTCTGCCCTCGATCCAGCCCGGCCAGATCCAGCGCGATCCCAATACCGGCGCCGCCTTCGTCATGAACAACCAGGGCCAGTACTTCATGTACACGCCCAATGGCTGGCAGCCGATGCGCTCGGCCTACTGACGGCGCGGGATGGCCGCCCAAGCGCGGCCCTCTTGCCGAAACGGTGCCCGGCGCGGATCATCCGCCGCCGGGCTTTTTCGAAGCAGGAAGACCTCAAGGAGCGACGCCATGGCCTATGGCAGACTGTTCGCGCTTGTTTTCGCCGGCATCGTCCTTGCCACGGTGGCCGCCCCCGCGAGAGCCGAGGAGCCCGCCGGCAATGCCGCGCCCGATTTCGAGGCGATGGTTCGCACGCAGATCGAGCGGCACCGCGCCATGACCGAGCAGGCCGCGGCGCGGATCCAGGAGCGCGTCGACGCGCTCGCCGCGACGTCGGCCTTCCAGCAGGCCTATGAGGCCTACCGTTCCGCCGGAGGCCGCCTCACGGTCGACCAATATGGCCTCGCTTATCTGGCCACCGGCGGCTTCAACGGCGGCCGCATCGATCCGGACCAGGCCTATGCTTTCGCGACAAGGAAGCCCGATCCCTACGGCCCGGAGAGGCCCCGTCGCCCCGAAGCCGATGGAGGCCGGTTCGGTTACCATGCGCCCGGTGCGGCCGTCGCCGGCATGACGCGGCTCGTCCTGCCCGACGGCCGGCCGCTGACCTTGCCGGTACTGCCGGCGTCCACGCCCTTCCATGACCGCGCGACCGCCCAGACCTATGTCATGACGCCCGAGGGTCGCTATTTCGTCTGGGTGGCCGGCAGCGACTGGGTCGAGTTGCGTCGGGCGGAGTGATCCATCCGTCGCGCCCGGCCTTCCCGCCCGGTGATTCACCATCCATACTGACCGTCCCGCCGCATCGTGCAGATCGGGGCAGGCGTGGCCGAGACGAGCGCCTGCGACGATCATCGCAACGTCATGGCCCTGACAGTGGGAAGGCCGATGGACGGCGCCGTTCAGACATTTCTCCTGGCCTTTTCCGGCCTGATCTCGATCGTTAATCCGATTGGCGCCGCCTTGATCTTCAGCCAGGTCACGGCGGGGCGCTCGCAGGCCGAGCGCAGCGAACTCGCGCGCAAGATCGGCCTCTATTCGGCGCTGGTCATGCTCGGCGCGCTCTGGGGCGGCGCCTATGTGCTGAGCTTTTTCGGCATCAGCCTGTCGGCGCTGCGCATTGCCGGCGGCCTGGTGGTCGCGGTGAGCGCCTGGAACCTGCTGCAGACGCCCGAGCGCAACGAGGAGCGCAAGCAGCAGCAGGCCTCCGAGGCCGAGGGCATCAACGACGTCGCTTTCTTTCCGCTGACCATGCCGTTCACCACCGGACCGGGCACCATTTCCGTCGCGATCGCGCTCGGCTCCAATCTGCCGCTGAACCGGCCGGGTTTCTGGCCGATCGTCGTCGGCGCTTCGGCGGCAGCACTTGCCGTCGCGGTGGCGGTCTGGCTGTCCTACGCCTTCGCCGACCGGCTCGTCACATTGCTTGGCCATTCCAGGGCCCGGGTCCTCTCCCGGATCGCCGCCTTCCTGCTGCTTTGCGTGGGAACGCAGATTACCCTCAATGGGATCAGCGACTTTATTAAAGCGCTTTAGCAGGCACCCGGCGGGGCATTCGTTGCCCCGCCCGGCCGTCGCTACCGGGGCGGCAGGCGCAGCGGGCTGTCGCGCCGGACCAGCCTGATCTCGAACAGCTTGGGCCAGAGCTTGCCGGTGACGAACAGCCGGCCGCGACCGTCATGGGCGATGCCGTTCAGCACGTCGGGCCGGCCGCCGACCGGGCCCTGCGAGGTCAACAGCCCGCGCAGATCGATCCAGCCGACCACGTGGCCGGTCGCCGGATTGATCCGGGCGATTCGGTCGGTCTGCCAGATATTGGCGAAGATCTCGCCGTCGATCCATTCGAGCTCGTTCAGCTGATCCACCGGCCGGCCATTGGCGGTCACGGTGATCCGGCTGCGCTCCGTCAAGGTCTCCGGATCGAGGAAGCGCAGCGCCGAGGTGCCGTCGCTCATCACCAGCGCATCGGCGCTGCGGGTCAGGCCCCAGCCTTCGCCAGGATAGCGGAATTCATGGCTCAGCGCGAAGCTCTTGAGGTCCCAGACGAAGCCGCGTTGCTCCTGCCAGGTCAGGCCGATGATGCGGTCGCCCCAATCGGTGATGCCCTCGCCGAAGGATTGCGCCGGCAGGTGCTGGATCTGCACGACCTTGCCGGTCTCCGGCTCCACCTTGCGAATGGTCGAACGGCCGTAGAGCCCGGTGCTCTCGAAGAAATAGCCGTCCCGATAGAACAGCCCCTGGGTGAAGGCGTTCGGGTCATGGGGAAAGGCGCGCACCACCTCGTAGGAATAGACGGGGATGGTGTCGTTCTGCTGCTGGAGCGTGAAGCCGGACAGGCCGATGGCGGCGGCTAGCATGGCCGAGGCCAGAACCTGGCGCCGACAGCGAGAGACCGTTGCCACGCCGCGCCGCGCGCCATGGACCAGAACCGTTGCGAGTTTCGAAATCATCGATCGCCATAAAGCAGGACTGGCCCGAGCCTAGGCGATCGGCCATTTGCGGTGAAGTGAAAACCGCCCGGCCGGTGCCGATCTCCGCTGTCAAAAATGCGTCACCACCCAGAGCAGCAGCGCCGGTTCGTCGCCGATGTTGCGGGAATGGTGCGGCGTGGTGGTGAGATAGCTGTAACTGTCGCCTTCCTCGAGCACGAAGCTTTCGCCGTCGATCGACATTTCCAGCTTGCCTTTCAGCACGACGCCGGCCTCGCGGCCGGTATGGGCGGCCTTGCGCTTGCCGAATGTGGCGCCCGGCTGGACCGTCGAGATCATCAGTTCGAGTTCCTCGCCCATTTGCGGCGAGAGCACTTCCGTTGCGATGCCGCCTTGCTCGTAGGACCGTCTCGCACCGCGCCGCACGATCAGGCCGCGCTCGCGCGCCGGTGCGGTGGCGGGGTCGGCCAGAAACCAGCTCACCTGCACGCCGAGGCAGACGCTGATCGCATAGAGGTCCTTCAGGGCCGGCTTCGACAGGCCGCGCTCGATCTGGCTGACGAAGCCGACCGACCGGCCGATCCGTGCGGCGAGTTCGGTGACGCGAAGGCCGCGCGAGCGTCTGAGCCGCCGGATCTCCTCGCCGAGATTCGCCAGGACGTGTGGCGTTTCCGCGCCCGAGGATGCGGATGCGCCCTCGTTGTCATCAGTGATTTCCAAGTGCCGATCCTTTTTCGCCTTGACAAAGGTCCAACTTCCAATTTCAGATCCATGAAAAAACACGTCCAATTTTTCACATGGAGCTGACATGCAGTCGACGACGTTCACGGTGCCCGATCGGAGCCCGCTCTTCAAGGCCATGCCGCGTTACTACAAGGGCTATCGCAAGCTCAGTGTCATCTGCGAGGCATCGCGGGCCGGCATCGAGAAGGCACTGCCGCAGGGCTTCGAATTCGCCGGCAATCTCGTCGAAGTCTTCGTCATGCATTGCCCGGAGGTCTATGACGTCGCCAATCCCGAGATGGGCCCCCGCAACTATCTGGAAGGCGGCGTCGTCGTTCCCGCGCGCTATGGTGATCTCGTCGGCGGACACGTGCTCTACGAATATGTCACGACCGACGACTCGATGGCCGGCGGCCGCGAGGTCTGGGGCTATCCGAAGAAGCTCGGCGAGGTCGGCTTCGACGAGCATCCGAACGGCGCGATCACCGCCACCGTGTCGCGCCTCGGACGCACGCTGATCGACGCGCGGTTCACGCCGGGCGAGGGCGAGTTCGACAAGCCGACGTTGCATCCCCGCCTTCAGGTCAAGCGCATTCCGCGTGCCGACGGGGAGGGGTTCGATGTCGATCAGGTGATCCGCAACGAGCTGCGCGACGCCAAGCTGCTCAGCCGCGTCGGCGGAACCGCCACCGTCGCCCTCGGCGGCTCGACGATCATGGATCCGGTCTTCGAGCTCGAGATCGGCCGCGTTGTCGGCGCCGAATTCGTGATCGCCGACTTCATGCTCGACTACGGCTCGATCTACGAGGACCGGCTGGCCGGGCAGCGGGCGCGCTGAGCGCGCGTCTGTCACCAAGACCGTTCAGGAAGAACAATCCGGAGGAAGAACACCATGAACAAACGCCATTTCCTGATGACCGGCGCCGCAACCGCCGTCGCCCTGGCGGCGCCGGCGGTCTGGCGCCGCGCCCACGCCGCGGAAACCATCACGGTCCGCGATCCCGGCGGATCCTATGTCGACGCCTTTCGCGAGGCGTTCTACCTGCCCTTCGAGGCCAAGACCGGCATCAAGGTCGTGCCGGCGGCCGCGTCCCACGAGCCGACCGCGCAGATCAAGGCGATGGTGGAATCGAAGTCCTATACCTGGGATGTCGCGCTGCTCAGCCTGGCCGCCCACAACCAGCTGATGACCGAAAGCCTGCTGGAGCCGCTGCAGATCGAAGGCTCGGCCTTCGACGATCTGCCGGTCGGCTACCGGACGCCGAGCTTTGCCGGCATCGACGTCTATGTCGCGGTTCTCGCTTTCCGCACCGACACGATGAAGACGCCGCCGCAATCCTGGGCGGATTTCTGGAATACCAGGACGTTTCCCGGGCGGCGATCCCTGCGCAGCAACCCATTCGACACGATCGAACAGGCCCTGATGGCCGATGGCGTCGCGACGAACGCGGTCTACCCCTGCGATCTCGACCGGGCGTTCAAGAGCCTCGACCGCATCCGCCAGCATGTCGATGTCTGGTGGCGCCAGGGCGCCCAGTCCTCGCAGCTGATCCAGAGCGGCGAGGTCGACATGATCGCGATCTGGAACGGCGCCGCCCAGCGCGTCATCGACGCTGGCGCGCCGGTCAAGCTGGTCTGGAACCAGAATATCGCCGGGGTCGAGGGATGGTGCATCCTGAAGGGCACACCGAAGGCGCGGCCGGCGCGCGAGTTCGTCGCTTTCTGCATGCGGCCGGAGCAGCAGGCCATTCTGGCCAAGCACATGGCCTACGGGCCGACCAATCCGAAAGCTTACGATCATATCGACCCGAGCCGCGCCGCGGTGCTCAGCACGCATCCGGACTACCGAAAGTCCGCGCTGCTGATCGACAATGATTATTGGGCGGCCAACAAGGACAAGGCGCTCGAGCGCTTCAACGCCTGGATCGCGCGCTGACCGCCGCGACGCAGCGCTTCGATGGCGGCCCACTGAAAATGAAGGTTCACTCCCGTTGACGACGCATCCCAAACTTCGCGTAAAGGCGCTGAGCAAGAGCTACGCAAACTTCGTGGCTCTCGCGGATGCGAGCTTCGACATGCGTGAGGGCGAGTTCCTCACGCTGCTCGGGCCTTCCGGGTCCGGCAAGACCACCTTGCTGTCCCTGATCGCCGGGCTCGCCGCGCCGAGCAGCGGCGAGATCTGGATCGACGGTCGCAATGCCACGCATGTGCCGAGCAAGGCACGCGATCTCGGGCTGGTCTTCCAGAACTACGCGCTGTTTCCGCATCTGAGCGTGTTCGAGAACATCGCCTTTCCGCTGCGGATGCGACGCCGCTCGCAAGCCGACATCCGGCAGGCCGTCGGCGATGTGCTGAAGATCGTTCAGCTCGAGGCCTTCTCGGAACGCCTGCCGGCGGAACTGTCCGGCGGCCAGCAACAGCGCGTCGCTCTGGCACGTTGCTTCGTCTACCAGCCGTCGATCATCCTCATGGACGAGCCTTTGGGGGCGCTCGACAAGAAGCTGCGCGAGCATATGCAGCGGGAGATCCGGCGGCTGTCCCGCGAGGTCGGCGCCAGCGTGATCTATGTCACCCACGACCAGGAAGAGGCGCTGGTCATGAGCGATCGGATCTGTCTGGTCAACAAGGGACGCCTCGAGCAGATCGGCGCGCCCTCCGATCTCTATTTCACGCCGCAAACCCTGTTCGCCGCGAATTTCATCGGCGAGTCGAACTTGCTCGATGTCGAAGCGCTGAGTGCCGACACGGTGTCGCGCCATGGCGCGACGCTGCGCTGCAGGACGCCGGTGCCTATTGCCGGGCGCCGCGCGACCCTGGTCGTCCGGCCTGAGAGCCTGAAGCTTCTCGGCCCGGACGAGCCGGCCGAAAACATTATCGAGGCGACCGTCGAAGACGCCGTCCTGACCGGGCCGCTGACTCGCGTCACCGCGCGCGACGGGCGCGGCGACCTGCTCGTGGCAGTCGCACCGAGCCGGCTGGGTGGCCTCGCGCTCGCACCGGGCACCTCGGTTCGGCTCGGTTTCGATGCCCGGTCTGCAGTCGCGCTGGCCGCGGAAGGAGCGCCATCGTGAATGCCGAGATCGCCTGGTTGCGCAGGACCGCGCCGCTTTTGCCGGCGACGGGATTGCTGACATTTCTCTTTCTCATCCCCGTGCTCGGATTGCTCGCACTGAGCGTCCTGTCGAGCGATGGCGGCCTGTCGCTCGAGCACTACCGGCGGCTGTTCGCGACGAAATCCTATGTCGACAGCCTCGGCACGACGCTGAAGATCTCGACCTGGACGGCGCTCCTCTCGGTTGGCCTCGGCTACCCGCTGGCCTATTTCATCGCGCGGCAGCGCCTGTCGATCGGCGGGCTGCTCATGCTCGGCGTGCTCATTCCCTATTGGTCCGGCGTGCTGCTGCGCACCTTTGCTTGGCTGGTGCTGCTCGGTCGGCGCGGACCGGTCAACGGCACGCTGACGCAGCTCGGCATCGTCGATGCGCCGGTGCAGTTCCTGTTCCACACCGGGGGTGTCCTGCTCGGCATGGTCAATGCCTATGTGCCGATCGCCGTGCTGCTCATGACCTCGGCGATGCAGTCGATCGACCGCCGCCTGGAGACCGCCGCAGCGACCATGGGCGCGGGGGCCGCCCAATCGTTCTGGCGGGTCTATCTTCCGCTCTCCATGCCGGGCGTAGCGGCGGCGCTGCTGCTGGTGTTCATCTCCAGCCTCGGCACGTTCATCACGCCGGCGCTGCTCGGCTCGGGCCGTGAAGTCATGATCGCCCAGGTGATCATCGACCAGGTCGAGCAATTGCTGAACTGGGGTTTTGCCGGCGCCGTCGCCATGCTGCTGCTCGTCGTGACCCTGGCGGTGTTCATCCTGTTCAATGCGCTGTTTGGTGCATCGGCCTTGCTCGGCCGCGGCGCCGCGCCACGGATGACCCGCCTTGGGCGTCTCTCCGGCGCGGCCGGCCGGGCCATTGTCGGAACGCTCGGTTCGGCCTTCGACAGGATCGAAGCCCTCCTGCCGCAGCGCCCGGCGCAGCGGCGAGGCGGCAATTTCGCGCTGGCGATCGTTGCGCTTGCCGTGCTCGCTGTGCTCATCGTGCCGGCACTGTTCCTGGTGCCGATATCCTTCACCGGCGGCAGCTTCATGGAGTGGCCGCCGCGCAACTTCTCGCTGCGCTGGTACGAGATGGTTCTGACCTCGGACCAGTGGCTGCGGGCCGCCATCCGCTCGCTGGTGGTCGGTATCGCGACGGCCTTGCTGTCCGTGCTCATCGGCCTGCCCGCGGCCATGGCCTTCACCCGCGGTGCCTTTCGCGGACGGACGGCATTGCTCGGCTTCGTGCTGTCGCCGATGATCATTCCGCATATCCTGATCGCCGTCGCGCTGTTCTATCTGTTCGCCCGCACCGGCCTGGTCGGCACCAATCTCGGCCTGATCCTCGGGCATACGGTCGTCTGCCTGCCTTACACCGTCATCGCGCTCATGGCCGTCCTGTCGACCTATGATCGGCGGCTCGACCAGGCGGCGGACACGCTGGGGGCCTCGACCTGGCAAAGAGTATGGCTGATCACGCTGCCACTGATCCGGCCGGGGCTCGCCGCGGCTTTCCTGATCGCCTTCGTCACCTCGTTCGAAGAGCTGACCATCGCCATGTTCGTCACCGGCGGACTGACCGCGACGCTGCCGAAGCAGCTCTGGTCGGAAATGCTCATGGCGGCGAGCCCGGCTCTCGCCGCGGTGTCGACGGTCATGCTGGTCTTTATTTCCGCCGTGATCGTGTTCGCCTATCTGCTGCGGAGCCGCGCTTCCGCCGGCGGCGGCGCGCCAAACATATGAGCGCTCACAGGGCCTCGATCGGAATGGCGCGGTTGATCACCGCCCGCATCGCGAAGCTCGATTGCAGCCGCGCCACGCCGGGCAGGCGCGACAGCTGCATCTTGTGGATGCGCTCATAGTCGGCAATGTCGCGAGCGAGCACGGTCACCGTGTAGTCGTCGCTGCCGGACATCAACAGGCAGCGCACGATGGAGGGGCATTTGCGCACCGCCTCCTCGAAGCGGGCCAGTGCCTCCTCGCTCTGCTTTTCCAGGGTGATGCGCACCACCACCGTGGTGGTGAGCCCGAGCTTGTCGGCGGCGATCTCGGCCTGGTAGCCGGCGATCACGCCGGCTTCCTCCAGGGCCTGCTGGCGGCGCGCGCAGGCGGTCGACGACAGGCCGACCTGCTTGCCGAGCTCGACATGGCTGATGCGGCCATGGGTTGAAAGCGTGCGAAGGATCGCGAGATCGAACTTGTCGAGGGTCATCGATGCATTCCTGCGCGAAATGATATCACGGCGCTTGAATCCTGCGTCGATATCTTTAGTGCCGGCCAAGTTCGGTGGGAAGCGGCGCGGGCGCGCGCCTAACCTGCGACCCATCCCCGTCAAGGAATGGTGCCATGCTGGTCGGTGTCCCCAAGGAAATCAAAACCCATGAATATCGCGTCGGTCTGACCCCGGCCGCGGTCCGCGAATATGTCGCGGCGCGGCACGAGGTGATCGTCGAGACCGGCGCGGGCGCCGGCATCGGCGCGACCGACGCGGATTACGAAAAGGCCGGCGCGCGCATCGTCGCCAAGGCGGCCGAGGTCTTCGCCAGGGCCGACATGGTGGTCAAGGTCAAGGAGCCGCAGCCGCAGGAATGCGCGCAACTGCGGCCGGGCCAGATCCTGTTCACCTACCTGCACCTGGCGGCCGATCGGGCACAGGCCGAGGCGCTGATGAAGTCCGGCTGCACGGCGATTGCCTATGAGACGGTGACCGATGCGCGGGGCGGCCTGCCGCTGCTCGCGCCGATGAGCGAAGTGGCCGGCCGGCTCGCCATCGAAGCCGCTGCCTTCAGCCTGCGGCGCCATGCCGGCGGTCGCGGCCTGCTGCTCGGCGGCGTGCCCGGCGTGCTGCCGGCGCGGGTCATGGTCATCGGCGGCGGCGTGGTCGGCACCCATGCGGCGCGCATGGCCGCCGGCCTCGGCACCCAGGTGACGGTCATCGACCGTTCGCTGCAGCGGCTGCGCGAATTGGACGACCTCTTCGGCGGCCGGGTGCAGACCCGCTATTCCACCATCGACGCGATCGAGGAAGAGGCGCTGGCCGCCGACGTCATCGTCGGCGCGGTGCTGATCCCGGGCGCCAGCGCACCCAAGCTGGTGCGCCGCGAGATGCTGGCGCGGATGAAGCGCGGCGCGGTCATCATCGACGTCGCCATCGACCAGGGCGGCTGTTTCGAGACCTCGCGGCCGACCACCCATGACGCGCCGACCTATGAGGTCGACGGCGTCATCCACTATTGCGTCGCCAACATGCCGGGCGCCGTGCCGCTGACCTCCAGCCATGCGCTGAACCACGCGACGCTGCCCTTCGGTCTCGCGCTGGCGACCCGCGGCCTGCAGGCCCTGGTCAATGACCCGCATCTGCGCAACGGCCTCAACATCCATCGCGGCCGCGTCACCAGCAAGCCGGTCGCCGAGAGCCTGGCCTTGGATTTCCTGTCGGCGAGCGACGCGCTGGCGGCCTAGCCGAATTGGTCTGGAAGGCGATCGAGCGAGTGCCCGCGTCACCGCGGGCACCTGTTCGCTTACGCCGCGCGGGGCAGCTGCCTCGTGACACGGCCGGCGCCGGGCCCGGACGCGGCGGAGGTGCTTTCGCCCGCGAGCGGCGCGTGGAAGCGCTTCAGGCGAAGCGCGTTGCCGAGCACGAAGACCGAGGACAGCGCCATCGCGCCGGCAGCGAAGACCGGTGACAGCAGCAGGCCATGGGTCGGGTAGAGCGCGCCGGCGGCCACCGGGATCAGGGCCGCGTTGTAGACGAAGGCCCAGAACAGGTTCTGCCTGATATTGCCGAGCGTCGCCTTCGACAAGGCGATGGCGGTGGGGACGCCGGCGAGGCTGCCCGACATGAGGACGACGTCCGCGGCTTCGATCGCGACATCCGTGCCGGTTCCGATGGCCAATCCGACATCCGCTTCGGCGAGCGCGGGCGCGTCGTTGATGCCGTCGCCGACATAGGCCAGCCGTCCATGCTCCCGCTTCAGGCGCTTCACTGCCTCGACCTTGCCCTCCGGCAGAACCTCCGCCACGACCTCGTCGATGCCGAGCCGCCGCGCAATGGCTTCCGCCGTGCGCCGGTTGTCGCCGGTGATCATCGCCACCTTGAGGCCGAGATCGTGCAGCGCCCTGATCGCCGCGGGCGTCGTGGCCTTGACCGGATCGGCGACGGCGATGATCGCGGCGAGCTTGCCGTCGATGGCGGCATAGAGCGGCGTCTTACCCTCGTCGCCCAGCCGGCGCGCTGTCCTGGCGAAGACGGCGGGATCCAGGCCGAGCAACGCCATGTAGCGGTCGGCGCCGATCTCGATGCGCGCGCCCATGACCTCGGCCCGGACCCCATAGCCCGTGACGGACGAAAAACTCTCCACGGCGGGAAGGGCGAGCTTGGCCGCTTCGGCGGCCGCGACGATCGCACGCGCGATGGGATGTTCGGACTTGGCTTCGACGGCCGCGATCCTGGCGAGCACATCGGCCCTGTCGAAGCCGGCGGCGAGTTCGAGATCGGTCAATGTCGGCTTGCCTTCGGTCAGCGTGCCGGTCTTGTCGACGGCGACGACCTTCGCCTCCTTGAGCAGCTGCAGCGCCTCGCCCTTGCGGAACAGAATGCCGAGCTCGGCGCCCCGGCCGGTGCCGACCATGATCGAGGTCGGCGTGGCGAGGCCCATGGCGCAGGGGCAGGCGATGATCAGCACGGCCACCGCATTGACCAGGCCGAAGGTGAGCGCGGGCTCGGGCCCGACGAACAGCCAGACCAGAAAGGTGAGGGCGGCCAGGCCCATCACGGCCGGCACGAACCACATCGTCACCTTGTCGACCACGGCCTGGATCGGCAGCTTGGAGCCCTGCGCCTGTTCGACCATGCGAATGATCTGGGCCAGCACGGTCGCCCCACCGACGGCGGTAGCCCTGATGCCGAGCGCGCCGGTCTGGTTGACTGTGCCGCCGACCACCGCGGCGCCCGCGACCTTCTCGACCGGCACCGGTTCGCCGGTGATCATGGATTCGTCGATGAAACTGGTGCCGTCGACGACCTCGCCATCGACCGGCACGCGCTCGCCTGGGCGGATCTCGACGATATCGCCCTGGACGACGTCGCCGACCGGAATTTCGACGACCTTGCCGTCACGCCGGACGCGCGCCGTCTTGGCCTGCAGGCCGACGAGCCGCTGGATCGCTTGCGATGTGCGCCCCTTGGCCTTGGCCTCGAGAAACCGGCCGAGCAGGATCAAGGTGACGATCACCGCGGCCGCCTCGTAATAGACGTTGACCGTCCCATCAGGCAGCCGGCCGGGCGCGAATGTCGCGACGAGCGAATAGCCGTAGGCCGCGAGCGTGCCGACAGCGACCAGCGAATTCATGTCGGGCGCGAGGCGCCACAGCGCGGGCAGGCCCTTCTTGAAGAAGCGGAGGCCGGGGCCGAACAGCACGACGGTCGTCAGGGCAAACTGGAGCCACCAGCTTTGCTGCATGCCGATCCTGCCCGCGACGAAGTGGTGGATATCGGGAATGAGGTGGGAACCCATCTCCAGCACGAAGACCGGGGCGGACAGCAGCGCGGCGATCGCGAGATCGCGGCGCAGGTCCTTGGTCTCGGTGTCGCGCCGCCCGGCGGCGGCCTCGTCCGAGCTCGCGCCCTGGTCGACGACCCTGGCCTCGTAACCGCCGCCCTTCACGGCCGCGATCAGCGCGGCCGTGTCGACGCCGGCGCCGCGCTCGATCCGCGCCCGCTCGGTCGCCAGGTTGACGGAGGCCGAGACGACGCCCGGGACCGCCTTGAGGGCACGCTCCACGCGTCCGACGCAGGACGCGCAGGTCATGCCCTCGATGGCGAGCTCCACGGCGGCCGCCTGCGGGACGGTATAGCCGACATCGGCGATCGCCTGGACCAGGGCGCCGCGGTCGGCCGGCCCCGCGAATGCGATCTCGGCGCGCTCGGTCGCCAGGTTGACATGCGCCTGGACGACGCCCGGCACCGCCTTGAGGGCGCGCTCCACGCGCCCGACGCAGGATGCGCAGGTCATGCCTTCGATGGCGAGGCTGATGGTTGTCTGGTCGGCGCGCGCGGCGTGCGACGGGCTCATGGAACGCTCCTGGATCCAATGCTTGTCTTCGGGCTCGCCACCACAGATGGACCTTCCAATCATGGGAAGGTCAAGGGCGCGCCGTTGTCTTTTTTGCCGCTTGACCTTCCCATGGTTGGAAGCCCTACATCTCCTGGCGACCCAACAGCAAGGAGGAGGTCGCCCATGAAACTGCGTATCGAGAACATGACCTGTGGCGGTTGCGCGCGCAGCGTCACGCATGCCATCCAGTCGGTCGACGCCAAGGCCGAGGTGGCCACCGATATTGCCGGTCGGACCGTCGAGATCCGCTCGCCGAAATCGACCGAAATCTTTGTCCAGAGACTGGCCACGGCCGGCTTCGACGCGGTCGAAATCACGGGCAACGCCTCCTGAAGGCTCCCTCCGTCATGGCATGATCCAGATCCGCCTCGGCCGGGAGCAGGTCGAGGCGGCGAGAGGCCGCCGTTGCATTCTCGGTCCGCCAGGGGAAGCGATGGGCGGTCGCCACGGAGCTGCGGCCGCTCGGCGGGGCGGCGCCGTCATGGCCTCCTCCTTGGGACGATGCTCGCCAGATCGCGCGACCGCGCCGGGCCTCAATGCGCCGACCGCCGTTTCGACGATCGGGGCGGGCCGGGATCATGGCCCTTGGACAGCTCCTCGATGATCGGGCAATGCGGGCGGTCGTCGCCCTGGCAGTGTTCCGCCAGATGGCGCAGCGTTTTCGCCATGTCGCGAAGCTCGCGCATCTTCTGTTCGAGCTCCGCCACATGCCCGAGCGCGATCTGCTTCACCTCGGCGCTGGCCCGCGAACGGTCGCTCCAGAGCGCGAGAAGATGGGTCATCTGCTTGACCGAGAAGCCGAGGTCGCGGGCGCGTCGAATGAACCGGAGCGTGTGGACATCGCTGTCCGAATAGACGCGATAGCCGGAATCCGTGCGCGACACGGTGGAGACGAGGCCGATCGATTCGTAATAGCGGATCATCTTGGCCGAGACGCCGGAGGCCGCCGCGGCTTCGCCAATGTTCATGGTCCGGCTCCTTGTGCCTGGGCGTCCTCGGGAGCTCGCGATGAGCCTCCCTGGGGCGTTGACCCATCACATAAAGGTTCCAACCGTTGGAAGGTCAAGAGGGCAGGCGCCGGCCGGCGGGCGAGACGCAACGATCGGCGACGGAGCCTTCCGAACGGGGCGACACGTCGTGCGAGATCGTTCGATTGCCGCGATCGGAAAGCGAAGGGACCGCGCCGCGCGCGTCACGCAGGCGGTTGCGCTTCACCCTGTCGCGCCGGGTCGAGATAGTCGGCGGCGCAAAGCGCATGGAGTTTGATCACCGCGATCGCCTCTTCGATAGTCACATGTTCCTCGTCGGTCCCCATGCTGAGCGGCGAGGGACCGCAGATGACGGCGGGAATGCCGCGCCAGCGCCAATAGCGGGTGTCGGTGCCGCCGAGGCTCGATACCGGCGGCGCATCCGATCCGAGCAATTGCCGGATATTGGCCCTGAGGATGCCGGCCATCTCGCCGAAGGGATCGGTCATGCTGGCGGGATAGCTGTGATCCCAGTTGACGCGCATCTCGCAGCCATGCTCGGCAGCGAGGCTGTCGATCTGCCGCTGGATGGCGTCGCGGTCGGATCCGATGGGGATGCGGATGTCGAGATGGGCGATGCAGTCGGTCGGGATCTGCGTCGCCTTCTGGCCGCCCTTGATGATGCCGATATTGACGGTGATGCGCCGTGCTATGTCGCCTGCGCCGGTGCCGAGATTGGCATCGGCCGCCGCGATCGTCTCGGGCGAGGTCAGGATCGCGTCGACGTCGGCCGGCAATGTTGCGAGCTTCAGGTGATAATCCGCGTAGATCCGCGCCGTCAGCTTGCAGATCCGCTCGATCGGATTGGGTGCATGGTGGGGATAGCCGCCATGGCCGCCCTTGCTGCGCGAGGATAGCGAAAAACGCAGGGTCGCCTTCTCGGTGAAGCGAAGTGTGCCGAGGCCGCTCGGCTCGCCGTTCAGGCAGCAATCGCCGCTGATCTCATCGGGCATGTGCTCGAACAGATAGCGGGTGCCGAAACGCCCGCCCGACTGTTCGTCCGAAACCACCGTCAGGGTCAGCGCTCCGGCAAGCTGCTGCCGCTTCTGGTAGAGGTAGCAATAGGCCAGGACCGAGGCCAGCGTGCCGGTCTTCATGTCGGAAGCGCCGCGCCCATAGATCTTGCCGTCGCGGACATCCGCCGACCAGAGCGCTTCATTGGTCACCGGAAACACGTCCAGATGGCCGTTCAGCACCAGATGGCGCCCGGAGCCGGCGGCATCCCAGCGCCCGACGATATTCGGCATGGTCTCGTCGAGCGCGACGGTCCGATGCGGCACGCCGAAGCGATCGAGAATGGAGCGCACGAAATCAGCGGCCTCGCGGGTATCGCCCGGCGGGTTGACGCTGCGGATCCGGAGGAAGCGGCGCAGCAGATCGATGATCTCGGAGCGGTTCGCGTCGATCAGTTCGGACAGTTCCGATTTCAGCGTCGTCTTTGCGTCCGGCATTGCATGCTCCGTTGCTGCCGCGGGCCCGTTCGCGAACGGACCCGCGGCCGTCATGGCGTCAGATCGGTTCGCCGGCGCCGGTGCCGCGATGCGGCGTCGGGAAGGTCCACTCCTCGCCGCGCGCCGTCTTGACATATTCCGGCCAGCGCAGGTCGACCGGCGGGTCGAAATCGGCCGGCAGCAGCGGGCCGACCCAGTCCTTGCCACCGACACCGCCGCCGGTGCGCTCGTCGAATTCGGCCTTGCACGCCGAAAGCGCGCCGGGCTTGGTCGCCAGATCCACCATGGTCAGGGCCATGGTCTTGGCCGCCACGAACATGCCGGGGTCGACCGCCGCTGGCAGGCCGCCGAGCGCGTTATAGGCCCAGTTCGGATAGGCATAGCCGGGCGAGGGCGGTTGCAGCCGGGGCCTGGCGGCGAGCAGCCGCACCGTCGGGCAGTGCCAGGAATATTCGACATAGTCGTCGGCGCTCAGATGGGTCTGCCAGCCGGCCAGCGTCCGCTTCAATCCGGCATCGTTCTCCGCCGGCGTGGTCAGCGTGGTCACGCTCTTGATGAAGGGATTGGCCATCGGTTCGAGGCCGAGAGTCTTCTGGATCTCGCGGCCGAAGGCGAGCGCCGTCTCGTCATAGGCCGGCGCGCCGACCGCCTGCAAGTTGGCCCAGGTGAGCTCGGTCAGCGCGGTGTTCGGCAAGCCGACGCGCGTCTTGGTCACCCAGCGCACGAAGGCCCGGCAGCCGGTCGCCATGGCCGCCGATTTGGCGTTGCGGGCCAGGACGCGCCAGATCTGTTCCTGGATCGCCAGCGACGACGAGCGCCAGGAATATTGGATCTGGCTGAAGCGCGGCGGCAGGTTGTCGGAGGTCGCGCCGGCATCGCCCAGGACGAATTCGTTGAGCGTCCAGGAGCCGCTATGCGGAAACATCGCCTCCTTGGTGTATTTGGTCGTGGTGTACATCAGGCACATGGCGTCGAGCGCGCCCGGCGCGCGGGCCACCGCATGGGCCGTCTGCGACGGCATCAGCGAGGGATCGACCCAGTTCTCGGGATCGTCGGCCTCGAAGGTGATGACGGCGCTCCAATAGGCGCCGAAATGGATGTCGCCGGTGACCGTGTTGCTCGGCCATGGATGCCAGACGACGGCGGCGTCGAGCCCGTCGAAATAGCCCTTGGCGGCGTGGATCGGCTTGGAGCCGCAGACCTTCTCGGCCGGTTCGCCGAACAGTTTCAGCGTGGCGTCGACGCCGTGCTGCTGGAACGCCGCCTTGGTGGCGAGCATGGCGGTGAGCGAGGCCGTGCCGAGCACCGAATGCGGATCGGTATGGCCGGCGGCATAGGGATGCAGCCCCTCGCGCGGCGCCTCGCGCGGCACCACCTGCTGCGAATTGCCGGGCACCGCGTCATATTCCGAGAAGCCGGCGAGCACCGGCCCGCCCTTGCCCCAGCTTGCCGCGAAGGCGGTGGGCATGTCGCCGGACCCCGCTTCGACGCTGAAGCCCTCCTCGCGCAGAATGGCGACATAGGCGTCCAGCGAGCGATATTCGCGCCAGGCCGGTTCGGCGAAAGCCCAGATCCGCTCGTTGAAGGCGGACAGGCGTGCCTCGTTGCGCCCGATCCAGTCGAGCGCGGATTGCCTGATGGCGTTCGATGCAGTCATGCGAAGTCTCCGTTATCTGCTGCGCGACGCACCCGTTCACAACGGGTGCGCCGGTCGTCTCGAGTGTCGGGATGAGAGAGTGGCCTTGGCGCCGCGTCAGGCGCGCCTGACGTTCCAGAAGGTCGCGAAACCGTCGAGCACGCCGGTGATCGAATTGCGGAAGGCGGTCGGCTGAAGGTATTGGCCGAGCGGGTAATAGGGCACGTCCTTGATCGCCTCGAGCTGGATGTCGCGGCAGATTGCGGCTTGGGCCGCCTCGTCCGCCGTCTCGAACCACTGGGAGCGCAAGGTGTTGATGCGCTCGTTCTGCGACCAGCCGGCATAGGTGCCGTCGGCGCGCAGCGCCATGTGAACGGCCGGGTTCAGCCAGTCCATGCCGGCCCAGTTGGTGACGAAGGCGCTCCAGCCGCCCTCTGACACCGGGCCGCGGCGGTTGCGCCGCTGCAGCATGGCGTTGAACTCGACGACATAGATTTCGACATCCATGCCGACCCGCTTGAGCATCTCGCCGGCCACAGCGCCGATGGCGGCGAGCGCCCCCGCATTGGAGGCCATGATGACCACTTTTTCGCCCTTGTAGCCGGCGGTCCGGAGCTCGTCCTTCACCTGCTCGATCCGGCGTGGACCGGAGAGCATGTCCAGCCCCGCCGTCGTGGCCATCGGGGTCCCCGGACAGAAGAATCCAAGCGGCAGATTGTAGAGGCTGCGGTCGTCGGTGCCGACCACGGCCTCCATATATTCGGTCTGGGACAGCGCACCCCAGAGCGCGCGGCGGATCGCCGGATTGTCGAAGGGCGGCTGCAGATGGTTCATCCGCATCATGCAGACGAAACCGGTGGGGTCGAGCACGCGGGTCGTCACCTGGCGGGCGGCTTTCAGCATCGGCAGGTGGTCGTGATAGGCATATTCCTGCCAGTGCTGAGCACCCGACATGAGGGCGGCGGTGGCGGTCGAGGCGTCGGGGATCGAATTCCATTCGACACGGTCGAAATGCACGACCTTCGGGCCGGAGGTCCAGCCGAGCTCACCGTCCTTGCGCGGCACGTAGCGGTCGAACTTGGTGAAGACGTTGAGCGCGCCGGGCGCACGCTCGTCGGCCTTGAAGCGGAACGGACCGCTGCCGACGATCTCCGTCACCGGCTTGGAGACATCGGTCAGGGCGAGCCGCTCCGGCATCATCGCGCAGACCGGCACCGAGGCCTTGCCGAGCGCGATCGGCAGCAGCGGGAAGGGGCGTTTCAGCCGGAAGCGAATGGTGCGGTCGTCGGGTGCGGACAGCTCCTCGGTCGCATCCATCAGCGAGGCGCCGAACGTGTCGCGCTGGGCCCAGCGCTTGATGCTCGCCACGCAGTCGCGGGCCAGCACCCGTTCGCCGTCATGCCAGAACAGGTTTTCGCGCAGCGTCAGGTCCCAGCGCTTGCCGTCATCCTCGACGCGGTGGCCATCGACCATTTGCGGCGTCGCCTGATAGCGCGAATTCATGCCGTAGAGCGTATCGTAGACCATATAAGCGTAGTTGCGGGTGATGTAGCCCGTGGTCAGGATCGGATCGAGCGTGATGAGGTCCTGCTGCGGGGTGAAGCGCAGCGTGGTTTCGCCCGCTGCGCGCAGCCGCGCGGGCAAGGCGAGCGAAGTCGCGGCGATGCCGGCCGTCTGCAGGAAATCCCGTCGCCTCATGGATGAACTCCGTTGTCCGTGATGTTTGCAGTTCGCCTGGTCCGCGCGGCCGGGTCGTGGCGCGTGGCGTGCGGTGCGAAGCGGCCTTCGGTGCCGGACGCGCCTGCGCGATCGGGGCGGCTATGAAAACCTGCGGCGGGCGCGACATGAGGAGAGGAGGGAGCGGCCGTGTCCCTGCGACAGGGCCGCGTGGCGGCACATCGTTCCGGACAGTCGGTCTCTTCGGTCGGCGCGACCACCGTGCGAACTCTCCGTCATCACCGTCCCGCCGCCGAATCGTGGCGCCGGACAAAGACAGACCGCGTCTCGAACCATGAGCGATGGGCGAAGGTGGCCGGATCGAGCGCGGACCGGGGCGACCATTCGGCATGGTTCGTCGACAGCGACGGGGCAGCGTCGGCCGCGCCGGAACAAAACACCACTGCCGACATCGCGTGGTAGCAATTCGTTCCCACGGGGGGCTCGGGAACTCATGCGTGTGCGGCGGCCGGGCAGGCCGTCCGTGAGTTGAAGATCGCGGCGCGTTGCTGCCTGACGGCCGCGCCGGATCAGCCGGATCCGAGCTGCGAGAACGGCAGGGCCGAGACCAGCAGCGCCATGCCGGAAGCCGCCAGAAGCGACAGCACGATCCTGCGGAAAGTGGCCTCGCTGACGCGGTGATAAAGCCGGGCGCCGAGCAAGGTCGGGATCAGCATGGCTGGGGCGACGATGGCGAATAGCGGTAGCATCTCCGTGGTCACCGTTCCCGTCACGACATAGGCCGTCATGGTGGCGGCGAGCGTCGCCAGGTTGAAGTTCTGGATGATGCCGCGCTGGGTGTCCTTGTCCATGCGCCGCAACGTGCACCAGAGGATCGGCACGGCGCCGGTGAAGCCGCCTATGCCGCCGAGCACGCCGCCGATCAGGCCGACCGCGCCGTCGGCGCCGGCGCCGCCGGCGGTGACGCGCGGCAGGTGCCGGGCAAACAGCATGACCGGGCACCAGATCACCAGCAGCAGGCCGAGAACCGCCTTGAACAGGCGGACATCGAGCAAGGGCAGAATGGCGACGCCGATGGGAATGCCGGCGAGGCCGCCGATCAGGAAGGGCAGGAGCCGCTTCAGGTCGAAGCCGCGCCGGACCGAAAAGGCGGCGATGAGCTGGCCGGTGAGCGAGCCGAACACCACCAAGGCGGCGGCCAGCCGCGGATCCACCGTCCATGCCCAGAACGACATGGCGACCAGGCCGAAGGCAAAACCCGAGAGGCCCTGGACGAAGCCCGCGGCGATCGCGCCGAGGGCGATGATCGCGACCTGCGGGCTCATCGCCAGGCCGGCCAAGGTCATCGGGCGGCCTCGGCTCTTGCCTCCGCCGATTTCACCGGGGCCAATGCGATCGCGAGTTCCAGGAGCGCTGCGGCCAGCAGCACTCCGAGCAGCGCCGCCTTGCCGAGATGCACCAGCACCCAGCCGCCAATGACCGGAAATCCGAAAATCCCGATGAAGTAGAACATGACGAACCAGGTCAGCGCCGCGTGGCGATGGTCGGGGCCGGCATGATTGACCGCCCAGGTCTGGATGACCGGATAGACCAGGCCGTAACCGATACCGGTCAGGACGGCGGAGAGCACCTGGAACAGCGGGTGGATGCCGGTGCCGAACATCGCGACTACGCCGAGCGCCATGCTGGTCAGCAGGCCGGCGGCGAGCATGGATTGCGGCATCTGGGACAGGAGACGGGCGAGCGTCAGCCGGCCGGCGACGACGGTGACCGCATAGACGGCAAAGAATGTGCTGGCGCTGGCGGCGGTGCCCTCCACCAGCGAGGTCTGAAAGCTCAGCAGGCCGGAAAAGACGCAGGCGCCGAGCCCGACCATCAGCACCGGCCGGACCGCCGGTCCGCGGACGATCAGGCCGATATCGCGCACCCATGGCCTTATCGCGGGGCCCTGGGGGGCAAGCGGGGCCTGGTGGCCAAAGACCGCCAGCAGGAGGGCGGCGGCAAAGCCGCCGATCGCCACCAGCAGAAACGCCGTTTCGACGGAGAGGCCGAACTGGCCGACGGCGAGATTGAGCAGAACCGGGCTGCCACCGATGCCGGCCATCTGGAAGGCGCCGAAGCGGGTGAACCAGAAGCCGCGATCGGCATCGGTGACCCGCTCCGAAAGCGCCATCGGCGCGCCGATATAGAACATGCCCCAGCCGGCCCCGACCAGGAAGCCGGCGAGCCGGGTCAGGACCAGGCCGCCTCCGGCCAAGGCCAGGATGAGAAAGCCGCAGGCGATGGTGCAGGCCGCGATCGCGCTCAGGCGGGCCGCGTCGAGACGGCCGGAGAACCAGCCGACCAGCGGCACTCCGGCAAAGGTGCCGATCATGGCCGCGCCGAGCGTCAGGCCCGTATCGACATCGCTGCCGCCATGGGAGCGATGATAGGCCGAGAGCAGGAAGGTCGCGCCGTAGCCGGCGGCGGCCAGCATCGTGCCTGCGAAGAGGTAGGGAGCTGAGGATTGGCGCATGGGCTCTTGTCGTTCTCGGAGGAAAGTGGCGCCAGTAGAGTCGGTCGTGGCTGAGAATCCAGAACCACTTATGCTTGGCCAGCTGGTCCACTTCCAGCGGAAGCGGCATGGATGTGTCGTGCGGTGGTCGGCGGTGATAGCGAAGGCATGAGGCGGCGCGGGCAGGGTCCTCATCACCTCCATCGGCACCGATGCGTCGACGAGGGGGCACAAAGACCTGGCAGATCGCCGGCTTTCGGCGTGAGCAACGGTCCGACCAGATCATGCGCTGACGGGGTGGACGGCCACCGCCATGTCCGACCCGGCTTCCTCATCCGGCCCCGCCTGTCTCACCGGTTCGCCGGCCCTCCGTTCGACTGTGGGCTCATGCCGATCCGGTAGGAGCAGCGACGGGCGCCGGCGAGAATATGATCGATGCGCTCGATGCTCACGTGGGTCCCCAGCACAGCGCGGAAAATCGCCAGTTCGGAACGACAGAGACCTTGGCACGCTGCCGCCGCCGCGCAGATCGGACAGTGGTTCTCGACGAACAGAAAGCTTTCCGGCGCGTCTTCGGTGACGCTTGCCATATAGCCCTCGCGGCTTCGAATCTCCGCGAGAGCGACGAGTCTCTGGTGCAGCGAAGGTCGATCCCCGATATGCCCCAGGTAATCCGCAATGCTGGCCTGCTCGCGGTGTTCGATCAGCTTGTCCAACCCGCGATCCCCAAAGACATCGCGCAAGGACCGCAACAGGTCGAGGGTCAGGTCGGAATGCCGGTCGGGAAACCGGTCGTGACCCGGTTGCGTCAGCCGCCAGTATTTTTTCGGCCGTCCGCGCCCTTCGCGTTGGTCCTCGCTCTCCACCAGTCCCGCCGTTTCGAGCTTGAGGAGATGCTGGCGCGCGCCGGCCGAAGTCATGCCGAGGCGCGCGCCGATATCGGTGGCGGTCTGCGGCCCGCGCGTCTTCAGGTGAAACAGGATGCGATCCCGCATGCGGTCTTCGTCTTGACTCATGGCACCGTTATTTTAGAAAGCGAATACTATCTAAAATAATCGGAGCGTCGATCGCTGGCAAGCCCGGCGCCCGCCGCCTCGGGAAGGAGACAATAGCCATGCCGCGGACCCCACCGCCCGAGGGATGGCGCTCGCTGCTCGAATGGCGATGGATGCCCACGCTCGCCATCCTGCTGGGAGGCGTGCTGCTGCAATCGATGAATGTCCTGATGCTGACGACCGTGCTGCCGTCCATCATCGGCGAACTCGGCGGCGTCGCCATGTTGAGTTGGCCGACGACAGCGTTTCTCGCGGCATCCATTGTCGCCGCGAGCTGTGCCGGCATGATCGCCGCCGCGGTCGGCGCCCGGACGGCCTATTGCGCAGGGGTCACGATCTTTGGCCTCGGGGCCTTGGTCTGCGCGCTCGCACCGACCATGGGCTGGATCGTCATCGGCCGATTGATCCAGGGCTTCGGCGGCGGCTTGGAGGCGGCTGCCGCCTATGTGGCCGTGCGGGCGACGTTCCCGGCGGCCTTATGGTCCCGGGCGATTGCGTTGATGTCGGCGAGCTGGAGCATGTCGGTTCTGCTCGGGCCGCTCGCCGGTGGCATGTTCGCCCGCTTTGGCAACTGGCGTGGCGCCTTTGTCACGACCGCGATCGTCGCCGGCCTCTTGGCGGTGAGCGCCTTTGTCGTCCTGCCGCCCGGTCCGGCGCGGCGCCGGGGACCAACCGTGGTCGTGCCGGCTGGACGTGTCGCGTTGATCTGTGTCGCGATCGCCGGAATGTCCTCGGCGTCGATCGTCGAGGCGCCCTTGGCGAAGGCCGGCCTGATCGTCTTCGCGATAGGGGCGCTGGCGGCGATGCTGCGGCTTGATCGCGTCGCCGTGACCCCGCTTTTGCCGCGCGACGCGTTTTCGTTGCGCACGCCATCGGGCCTGGGCTTGTGGCTGGCCTTCCTGCTCTGTGTCACGTTCAGCCCGTTGCAGATCTACGTACCCATCTTCCTGCAGCATCTGCGGGGCTTGGATCCGCTGGCGGCGGGCTTCATGGTCGCCAGTGGCTCGCTGGGATGGACCATGGCTTCCCTGGTCACCGCCAGCGCGTCCGGAGCATGGCCGGACCGGCTGATGCTGGCCGGGCCGGCCGTGATGGGCGCCGGCCTGATCGCCTTGGCCGTGCTGCTTTCAAGTTCCGCGCCGACCCTCGCTTTGGTGCCGGCCATTGTCGCGCTGGGCATGGGCATCGGCCAATGCTGGCCCTTTGTCGCGCACCGGATCATGAGCGGTGCAAAGGCTGGCGACGAGGTCGTCGCGGCCTCGTCGGTCGCCACCGTCCAGCAGATGGGCTTCGCCCTGGGCGCGGCGCTCGCCGGCGTGGTTGCCAATGGCATTGGCTTCTCCGCGGACCTTGCCGATGGGGGCATGCTGCAAGCGGCCTTCTGGGTGCCGGCGAGCTTCGTCGTGCCGGCTGTCCTGGCCGGCCTCGCGAGCTTGCGCCTGCGCCAGCTGGGCGGTCCCGAGGCGGTTGGTCGAATATCCGGAACGCGCCGGGCCGATGGCTGATTGCCGCCGTCGCGGCCGGCCGGTTACCCCCGATAGGCGAGGGAATCGTCATAAAGGCTGCAAAAGGCAGCGGCGGCATCGCAGGCGATCGAGGCGACGAGCGCCGGCAGGCGCGACGTTGCGGCCTCCGGATAGACGGCCGCATAGGAGGTGGATGGAAAGGTCGGGCTGACCTTCAGCACGCGCAGCGATCCCTCGCGCAATTCGCGCTGGATGGTGACCGGCGGCAGCACCGCGACGCCGATGCCGGCAATGGCCATGCCGACCGTGGTGGTCAGCGAATTGGACCGGTGGACGATCGGTTCGTCCGGGCCGTGGCCGGAAATGTAGTCGAGCAGGCGGAGGTCATTATAGGCGCCCGCCTCGTAGGAGATGATCGGATAGGCGGCGATGTCCTCCGGCGTCAGCACCTCGTCCTCGCCATGTTGGACGAGGCTTGGGCTGGCGACCCAGAACATGCCGAGCGTGCAGAGTTCGACGACCCTGAGCTTGCCGGCCTCGCTTGGCGAAATGACCAGGGCGATATCGATTTCGCCGGTCTCGAGCTTGCGCAGCATACCCGCGCCCAGGGTCAGCACGGAGAAGCGGACATTCGGAAACTGCCGCCTGAGCGTGCTGGCGATATAGGGGAGCAGGGCCAGAGCCATGCTCGGCGGCAGGCCGATCCTGACCGAGCCCTTGATCACCGATGTCGGGTCGAGGCTGCGGACGAGCTCGTTGTAGCGCGCCACGATATCGCGCGCGCCTTCGACGAAGGTGGCGCCTTCGGCGGTCAGGCTGACGTCGCGCGTATCGCGCTCGAACAGCTTGAAGCCGAGCTCCTGTTCCATCGCCGCGATCCGGTTCGAGATCGCGGCGGAGGTAATGTTCAGGCGATCGGCGGTGGCGCGGAAATTACGCAGTTGCGCCAGCCAGATCGCGGTTTCGAGAAAACGGATGTTCATGTCGCACGTGAACCTCTCGATCGTCGCCGCGAGGCCGCGGGGCAAAGCCGCCGAGCTTGTCTCATGATATCGTTTCTCTCATGCTTTCGCCGTTCTCATGATCGCCGCGACGGCCATGCCGGGCTGGACGTCTAGGCGACCGCATCCTGGACCGGAACCGGCTCACCCCGGGAGACGCAGGCGATATTGCCGAACATCTGCCTGACGGTCTTCTCGAAATTGTCGGCGGCGATCGCCGCCAGATGCGGCGTGACCAGCAGATTGTCGATCTGCAGCAGCGGGCTGTCGGCCGGCAAGGGCTCGGTCTCGAACACATCCATGGCCGCCCCGTGGATCGCCTTGTCGCGGAGCGCCGAGACCAGGTCGTCTTCGACGACAACGCCGCCGCGCGCGACATTGATCAGCACGGCCGTCGGTTTCATCCGGGCGAGCGCGGACCGGTCGATCAGGCCCGCCGTCTCCGGCGTCAGCGGACAGTGCAGCGACACGACGTCGGATTGCGCCAGCAGGTCGGCCAAGGTGACATGGTGCGCGCCGAGCGCCGCTTCCTCCGCCGCGTCGATGCGCTGGCGGGTATGGTAGAGGATCCGGCAGCCGAAGCTCTTCAACAGGCGCGCGACATTGCGGCCGATCGCGCCGAAGCCGACCAGGCCGACGGTCTTGCCCGAGAGCAGGAAGGTTTCCATCGGCAGCCGCCCGCCGCGCCATTCGCCCTTCTTCAGCTCGGCATGGCCGTAGCCGATGGCCCGCAGGGTCGAGAGCATCAGGCCGAGGGTGAATTCGGCGACCGGCACGGCGTTGCTGCCGGTGGTGCGGGCCACCTTGATGCCGCGGGCACGTGCCGCCTCGACATCCAGATTGTCGACGCCGACGCCCCATTTGTGCAGCAGCTTGAGCTTGCGCGCCGCACCCAGCACCTCGCCGCTCACCCCGACCTGGCCGGCAATGGCATAATCCGCCTCGGCGATGATCTCTTTCAGATGCGCGTCGCCGCGCGTCCGGCCATGGGTCAGGACCATGCCGAGCGGCAGGAGCGCGCGCAGCTTGTTCGCCCGCTCCTCGGTCAGCGGGTCCAGGACAACGATCGTCTCGGTCACGTCAAGTCTCTCCGTTCCAGGGCCGGCCGTCCGCCTGACTGAGGCGGGCGGGCGGGGTGTTCATGCGATGGTGAAACGCACGCCGGCGCGCGCCAGGCCGCCGGAAATGGCGACCGGCGTGCCGTCGGCGCGCCAGCAGGCGGCGCCCGTCATCGTGCCGTCGGGGTTGAAGGCGATGGCATTCATGCCGCCGGCGATGCGCTTGACGCGCTTGATCTCGTGCCCGCGTCCGGCCAGCGCCTCGGTGACGCTGTCGGGAAAGGCCTCTTCGACTTCGAGGACGCCGCCCTCGGTCCAGATCCGCGGCGCTTCCACCGCCTCCTGCAGCGACATGCCGTGGTCGATCAGGTTGACCAGGGCCTGCAGCGCGGAGGGGAAGATGCGCAGGCCGCCGGGCAACCCGAGCGCGAAGGCAAGCTTGCCGTCGCGCAGCGCCATCATCGGCGCCATCGACGTGAAGACGCGCTTGCCCGGCGCGATCGACAAGGCGTGGCCCGGATGGGGATCGAAATTATACATGTAGTTGTTGGCGATCATGCCCGTGCCGGGAACCTGGACGCAGGCGCCGAACAGCCCGTTGATGGTCTGGGTCGAGGACACCACATTGCCGCTGCCATCGGCCACGGTGACATGGGTCGTATTGGCCGATTCGCCTGCGGCGAGACCGGGCCCCCAGGCCTGCGTGCGGCCGAGCGCGATCAGGGCGCGCCGCTCGTCCGCATAGGACTTGGCGGTCAGGCGCTCGACGGGAACCTCGACGAAGGCCGGATCGGCGGTCGCCACTGCGCGGTCGGCAAAGGCGATCTTCAGCGCTTCCGCGAGCAGGTGCGTGGCATCGGCGGAGCCGAAGCCGAGCCGGCCGATATCATAGCCTTCCAGGATATTGAGCATCTGCACGATATGCACGCCGGCCGAGGAGGGCGGCGGCGGGCCGAGCACGTCGAAGCCACGGTAGCGGCCGTGCACCGCCTGCCGTTCCAGCGGCTTGTAGGCGGCAAGGTCGGCCTTGCCGATCAGCCCGCCGCTTTGCGCCATGAAGGCCGCCAGGGCATCGCCGAGCGAACCGGCATAGAGCGCGGCAGGCCCCTGGCCGGCGATGAGCCGGAGCGAACCGGCATAGTCCGGCTGCCGCAGCCGCGCGCCCGCGGCGATCGGCGCACCGCCCGGCAGCAGCAGCGCGGCCAGGCCCGGATCGCGGGCGAGATCCGCCGCGCAATCGGTGACGCAATCGGCGAGATAGGGGCTGACGATGAAGCCGTCCTCGGCGAGCCGGATCGCCGGCGCCACCACCTCGGCGAGCGGCAGCGTGCCGAACCGCTCGAGCGCGAGGCACCAGGCCGCGAGCGCGCCCGGCACCGCCACGGCGGCCGCGCCGACCACATTGGCCCGGCCGCGGGTTTCCCGATAGTCGGGCAGCTTGTCCGACAGGGGCTCGTACATGTCGGCCCGCGCCGCGGCAGGCGCGGTGCTGATGCCGTCGAGGATCGTATGCTGTCCGTCGGCGAGGCGGATATGGGCGACGCCGCCGCCCAGCACGCCCACCATCATGGGCTCCACCACGGTCAGCGCGAACAGCGCCGCGACGGCCGCGTCGATGGCATTGCCGCCGGCGAGCAGGATCTCGGCGCCAACCGCCGAGGCGCGCGGATGGTTGGTTACCACCATGCCCCGCGAGCCGGTCGCGGGCAGCTTCTCGCAGGTGAAATTTGCAACCCTGGGCCCGTGCACGCGTCGTCTCCTTCAGCGCCTCGATCAAAGCCGGACGCCGGGAGGGCGGCCGAACGTCTCATGATAACCCCCGCGGCCATGCAAGGCTGCGGGGGCGAGGGGCACTGCGAAGCAGGGCTGAAGCTAGCCTCAGGCCTGCAGCTTCGCGCGAACCTTGGCGCTGGCGCCGGTCATCTCGCCGAGCTTGCTGCCGTTTTTCACGTCCTGCTCGCGCCGCTGGCCGACATCCTGCCGGCGCAGCGCCTCCCGGGCGGTGGCCGCGACCTCGGCTGGCGGCAGGACCAGAACGCCGCTCTCGTCGGCGAGGATCGCGTCGCCCGGCATGACCGGTACCCCACCGCAGGAGATCGGGATGTTGAGGCCGCCGCCGATGTCGTAGAGGCGGGTGGTGATGGGCGACAGGCCGCGCGACCACAGCGGGAAGTCCGACGCTTCGATCTCTGCCAGATCGGTGCAGGGGCCGTCGACGATGCCGGCCACCGCGCCGGCCGCCTTGGCGGCAACCGTGACGCCGCCACCCCAGCAGGCATGACGATCGTCGCCGAGCCGGTCGACGACGAGAATGTCGCCGGGGCGCAGCAGGCCGAGCGCGTGATGGAGCAAGGTGGAATCGGCGCCCGGAATGGCCAGCGTCACTGCGGTGCCGACCACCCGGCGATTGCGCAGCAGCGGCTGGATCTCCCGGTGCATGAAGCCGAACAGGCGCCAGTGTCCGATGGTGGCGGTCTCGGCGCCGGCGAGCAAGGCGAGATCTTCGGCCGGCACCTGCTCCGGCATGGTGTTGATCGTGTACATGGTGTTCCTCAGCCGCAAGCCAGACGGCGGTGATCGGTCATCGGGATGAGCGACCGCGCGCGGTCGATCTGTTGCTTGTCGACCCGGGCGGTGATGAAGCCGACGCCGTCGGAGGCGCGGGCGACCACATGGCCCCAGGGGTCGCAGACCAGCGAGTGGCCATAGGTGTGCCGACGCTCGCCATTGGCGCTGTGGGCGCCCCATTGGCCGCAGGCGGCGAAATAGGTCTGGGTCTCGATGGCGCGGGCCCGGGCCAGCACTTCCCAATGGTCCTTGCCGGTCTGCAGCGTGAAGGCCGCGGGCAGCACGATGACGTCGACCTTGTCGCGGGCGAGAGCCAGGAACAGTTCGGCGAAGCGAATGTCGTAGCAGATGGCGCAGCCGACCTTCAGGCCGCCGACCTCATAGGTGGCGAGGTCCTCGCCCGGTTTGACCGAGGCCGATTCCTTGTAGGCCGTGCCGTCGGGCGCGACGATGTCGAACATGTGGATCTTGCGATAGCGCGCCACCTCGCGGCCCTCGCGGTCGAACACGACGGTGGTGTTGTAGATGCGGTTCTCGCCGGCGATGCGTTCCATCATGCTGCCGGCATGGACGAAGACGCGATTGGCCTTGGCGAAAGACTGCGCCATGGCATAGGCGGCGCCGCCCGGCGCCGGCTCGGCGGCGGCGATCTTGTCGGCCATGCTGCCGCCGAAATATTCGAAATATTCCGGCAGGACGATGAGGTCGGGCCCGTCGGTGCGGATGGCCTGTTCCATCAGCGCCTGGGCGACGCGTAAATTCTCCGGACGATCGGTCTGCGGATTGGTCTGGACGAGAGAAATCTTCATCGCAAGCTCCTGATGGCGCGTGGCCATGGGGTCGGTCGACAATGTCAGGCGAGGATGGCTTCCCGCTTCAGCGCGTCGATGGTCGAGACGATGCCCTGGCGGATGGTCATGCCCTGGGTGGCGACGACCAGCTGGGCAGCGCCATGTTCGCGGGCGAAGACCCGTTCCGCGGGCGTCCAGGCCGGCATGATCCAGGACTTGCCGGCGGCATGGGCTGCCCGCGCGCAGCGGGTGAGGTCCTCGCGGTCGGCGTCGGTGAAGGCATAGGCGCCGCGGCCGCGCGCCAAGGCGAGGTCGGAGGGGCCCGGAAACAGCCCGTCCACCGTGTCGAGGGCGGCGATGGCCTCGACATCGGCGAGGCTCTCGGCGGTCTCGATCATGGCGTAGCACTTGGTCCGGCGGTTCTCCGCCTCGAAGGTCTCGCTGGACGGGCGCGCATAACCGAACACCCGGCCGCCGGCATAGCTGCGGATGCCGGTGAGCGGATATTTGGCGGCGGCCGTCACTTCGCGGGCATGGTCGACCCCGAGAATATGCGGGATGACCACGCCGTCGGCGCCGAAGTCGAGCGCCTGCTGGATCGCCTCGGTGGTCGGCGCGATCACCTTGGCGATGGTCGCGATGCCCTTGGCCCTGGCGAAGGCAAGGAACTGGTCGAGCGTCGACAGGTCGAACGTGCCGTGTTCCAGTTCGACGACCATCGAGCGGAAACCGCAGATATGGGCGATTTCCAGATAGCTGAAATGGGGCTGCGACATCCACAGCGAGACATCGTTCATCGACATGAGACCTCCAGGGATCCGGGCGGGCGGCAGCGTGGCGCGCCGGCCTCGTGTTGAAGACAAAGGGGTGGGGCTGGCCGACCGGCGCTGCTTGCCGGCCGGGGTTACTTGCCGATTGTTTTGGACAGGCCGAGCGAGCGTTCGATCAGCATGATGATGGCGATAGTGGCGGTGACCAGAACGACCGAGACCGCGGCGATCATCGGGTCGGTCCTGGCCTCGACATAGTTGAAGATCTCGACCGGCAAGGTGGTGATGCGCGGACCGGTGACGAACAGCGAGATGACCACCTCGTCGAAGGAGAGGAGGAAGGCGAGCGCGGTGCTCGCCACCAGGCCCGGCATCATCAAGGGCAAGGTGATCCGGCGGAACACCACGAAAGGCGAGGCGCCGAGCATGGCGGCGGCTTCCTCCACCGAGGGCGGCAGCGTGCCGAGCGCGGTTGTCATGATGCGGATGACATAGGGCGTCGTGACGATCAGATGGGCGATGACCAGGCCTAAGAAGGTGCCGAGCAGCTGCAGGCGGACGAAGACCAGGAGGATGGCGAGGCCGAGCACGATGGAGGGCAGCAGCAGCGGCGCCGTGAACAGGTTCATCAGCGCGTCGCGGCCGCGGAACGTCAGCCGCCGGATCGCATAGGCGGCCGGGATGCCGGCGCAGAGCGACAGGACGGTGACCAGGCTCGCCAGGCCGAGACTGACCCAGAAGGCCCGGGTGATGCCCTCGTGATGGACCAGCGCCGCATACCAGCGCAGGCCCCAGGACTGCGGCGGGAAGGTCAGATAGGTGTCGTTGCTGAACGACAGCGGCACGACGATGAGGATCGGCGCCAGCAGGAACAGATAGAGGCTGGCGACCAGAAGCCTGAAGGGGAGGGTAACCGACCCGACCATGACGTGTTTCCTTGAGACGGCGCTGCCGATGTCAGTCGAAGCGGCGGATGACGCGGGCATAGGCCGCGAGCGCGAGGCCGAAGACGATCAGGACGACGATCGAGATCGTCGCGGCCATGGGCCATTCCAGCTGGATGATGGCCTGGTCGTAGATCTCGGTGGCGAGCAGGAAGACCCGGCCGCCGCCGAGCAGCTTGGGCGTGATGAAGGAGGAGATGGCGAGCACGAAGCAGAGCAGGCAGCCGAGCGCGACACCGGGCAGGGTCAGCGGGAAGACCACGCGGCGAAAGCGGGTCACCGCACCGGCTCCGAGCGAGGCCGCGGCCTCCTCGTAGCTGACGTCGAGACGGCCGAAACCGGCGATCAGCGACAGCGCCATATAGGGCATGAGAATTTCGACGAGGCCGATGAACACGCCGAGCGAGTTGTTGACCAGCCGCAGCGGGCTGGCGATCACGCCGACCGACAGCAGCGTGCTGTTGACCAGACCCTGGTCGCCGAGCAGCACCATCCAGCCATAGGTGCGCACGACGCTGCTGACCAGCAGCGGCGAGACGGTGACGACGAACAGCAGGTTGCGCCAGCGCGGCGAGCAGCGGTGCAGGAACATCGCCACCGGATAGGCGCAGACGAGGGTGGCGAGCGTCACCGTCAGGCCGAGCCAGAGCGAGTTCAGGATGAGGCTGAGATAATAGGTATCGGTCAGGAAGTTGAGATAGTTGGCGAACGTATAGACGTCGGTCAGGACGCCGCCGCTGCGGCTCTCCAGGAAGGAAATCTGCGCCAGGCGCAGCACCGGTCCCACGAAGGCGACGAGATTGATCAGCGCCATCGGCGCCAGCAGGCAGACCGCCAGCAGGGTCAGGCTCCGCCTCGGCCGGTCGGCCTGGCGGGATGGGGCGAGGGTCACGGGAATGGCGGTCATGGCTCAGCCCCCGAAGACCAGCATGTCGTCCGGCGACCATTCGCACATCAGCTGGTCGCCGACGCCGTAGTTCTGGTGGCGCGCCATGGTCTGGCTCTCGACCTTGAGCACCGGGCCGCCGATGTCGATGTCGTATTGCAGGAGGTCGCCGATATAGGTGGCGCGCAGCACCCGCCCCAACGCGCTGTTGGTCGCGGTGCTGACCAGGGCCTGGTCGCGCCGCGGCGTCAGGCTGATGCGGTGCGGCCTGATCACGGCCTTGGCCTTGCGCGTCGCGGGGTCGGCGCCGGCGCAGCGATAGACCGCGGAGCCGAGGCGGACCTGCTTGTGGTCGACCACCTCGCAGTCCAGCACATTGGTCCGGCCGACGAATTCGGCGACGAACAGCGAGGCCGGCTTCTCGTAGATTTCCTCCGGCGTGCCGAACTGGGCGAGATGCCCGCCCGACATGACGCCGACCACGTCGCACATGGTCAGCGCCTCGACCTGGTCGTGGGTGACGAACACCGTGGTGATGTTCAGCCGTTGCTGGATCTCGCGGATTTCCAGCCGCATGTCGTCGCGCAGCTTGGCGTCGAGGTTCGACAGCGGCTCGTCGAGCAGCAGGATGCGCGGGCGGATGACCAGGGCGCGGGCGAGCGCCACGCGCTGCTGCTGTCCGCCCGACATTTCCCGGGGCTTGCGCTCGCCATAACCGGGCAGCCGCACCATTTCCAGGGCCTCTTCGACGCGGCGGCGCGCCTCCACCTTGGGCACGCTGCGCATGTCGAGGCCGAAGCCGACATTCTCGGCCACCGTCATATGCGGGAACAGCGCATAGTTCTGGAACACCATGCCGATATCGCGCCGATGCGGCGGCCGGTGCGAGATGTCGTCGCCGTCGACGACGATGCGCCCCTCGGTGATCGGCAGGAGGCCGGCGATCATGCGCAAGGTGGTGGTCTTGCCGCAGCCCGAGGGCCCGAGCAGGCCGAGCAGCTTGCCGCGCGGCAGGTCCAGCCACAGGTCGGAGACCGCCGGAACATGCGCGCCGTAGCGCTTGGTGACGCCTTCGAGCTTGAGGAAGGCTTCGGCGGTGGCGGCCGGCGGCGCGGCATGGGTGTCGCTCGCCTCGGCCTCGAGAGAGATCGCCTGCATGGTGGATGTCCCGTACTGGCGGACGAACGGCTTGGCCGTCGTCCTGATGGCGGTCTTGGCCGTGGTCAGCGGCTGGCGGGGATGATCTGGCGGCGCCAGGGCCCGAGGATCGTGTCGCGCAGGGCGCCGACGGTGATCCAGTCGACCGGCACGAGCTTGTCGCGCTGCGCCGGATCGAGCAGCGGGATGCGGGCGCGGACGGAGGCGTCGACGGTCGTGTTGCGGTTGCTCGGGGCGTAGAACATCGCTTCGGAGAAGCGCTTCTGCGCCTCGGCGCTGAGCGCGTAATTGATGAAGATTTCGGCCGCGGCCTGGTTGCGCGCCTTGGCGATCGCGCTGATCACATTGACCTGCGCGACCGTGCCCTCGGCGGGGGCGACCGTCTGCATCCGGCCGCCGGTCTGGTCGACATAGAACTGGCTGCGGGCGTTCCAGCCGATGCCGAGATTGGCGGTGCCGTTGGCGACGACGGTATAGGCGTCGGGTTTCGGCTCCCAGCTCTGCACCGAGGGCGCCAGCTGGACCAGCCGCTCGACGCCCGGGCGCACACCCCTGCGGTAGTCGTTCTGGCCAGCCATCCGATTGACGATCAGCGTCAGCGCGATGGCCTGGATGTCGCCGCCGCCCTGGGCGGGGATGACCACCTTGCCGGCCTGCGCGCGCTCCCACATGGCCGTCCAGCTGGTCGGCGCGCTCGGGAAGGCCGCGACATTGTAGATGAGCGACAGGGTGTCGTAGGTGATCGGCGGTGCGAAGGCGCCGAGATCCTTGCCGATATCGGATATCTCCGCGTAGTTCGGCACGCGGGCGAGGTCGACCGGGGCGAGCAGGCCCTCGTCATGGGCGATCTTGGCGACCGACAGGTCGTAGATCACCACATCGGCCTGTGGCGCGTCGCGCTGGGCGCGCAGCAGGCCGAGGGCGAAGGCGGCATTCTGGACGCCGTAATAGGTGACCTTGATATCCGGATGAGCCGCCTGAAACGGCTCGACGACAGTCTTGACGTAGTTGTCCTGGAAGCTCGAGCGGTAGCCGATGAGCGTAATTTCGGCCGCTTTGGCCTGGGACGCCATCATCATTGCCGGAAGGACTGCGAAAAACCCAATAATGCGTCTGAAGGAGGTGATTTTCATCTTGTTCCCCTCGGTCCGTTATTTGTTCTTGTGGAGCGATGGGGCACGGTACGGGTCGCCGGGCGGAAGCGTCCAACGGCATTTTCTTGTCGGCTGATAGGTTTTTCTTCGCAGAGGCGGAAAGCCAGGCGCGGGCTCGCGGGCCGGGCATCGACGACCTCGACCCGGGCAAGGCCATTCGTGGGTGGCCGGGACAAGCCCGGCCAAGACGAGAAGCGGCGCCACGGAGAGCGCGCCTGCGGCCCGTGCGGAGGCCTTGCTGAGCTGCGGCGTCGCATCTGGGGCCCGGGCAGGGCGGCACATTTCGCCTTGCCCGGCTCACGGATAAGCGAAAGGCCTAGCCGCAAGGAAAGCCCGGGCGACGCGCATGACCAAGGGATCGGCCAGGCGGGGGCCGGCAATCTGCAGGCCGACCGGCAAGCCATCCGGCGTGAGGCCGCAAGGCACCGAGACCGCTGGGGCATGCGAGAGATTGAAGGGGTAGGAGAACTCGGCCCAGACGAGCCAGTCCCAGGCGTGAGGGGGCCAGTGATCCGGTCGCTGGCGGCCATGGGGAAAGGCCGCGACGGAGGCCGCCGGGGTGACCAGCAGATCCCAGCCGTCGGAGAACCAGCGGCCGATGCCGGCTGCATAGGACAGGCGTCGTGCCTGCGCCGCGCCGACATCCCGCCACGCGATGTCGGCGCTCTCTCGCAGGCAGGCCAGCAGGCCGGGGTCGAGCGCGCGTTCCGCCGCACTGTCGGCCGGTGCATGGGACAGGAATGCGCAGCCCCAGAGCGTCCGGATCAGGTCCGGGCCGAGCCGCCCCCAGGCTGGCGTGACCTGCTCGACGGTCGCGCCGAGCGCCTCGAAGACGCGCACGGCCTCGGCCACGCAGCGGGCGATTTCGGGATCGACCCGGGCATGGCCGAGATCGGGGCTGTAGGCGATCCTGAGGCCGGCGAGATCGGGGCTGGCCCCGCTGCGGCGAAAGCCACCGGGCAGCGTCGTATGGTCTTGCGGATGCGCGCCGGCCATCACCTCCAGCATCAGCTCGGCATCGGCCGCGTCGCGGGTGATCGGGCCGATATGCGAGAGCGAACCGTTATTGGGCACCGGCACATAGGGCACCATGCCGAAGGTCGGCTTGAACCCGACGACACCGCAGAAATGGGCGGGCAGGCGCACCGATCCCGCGCCATCGGTGCCGAGATGCAGCGGGCCGCAGCCGGCGCCGGCAAGTGCTGCGGCGCCGGACGAGGAGCCGCCGGCGGTCAGGCCCGATCGCCAGGGATTGTGGGTGAAGCCGGAAAGCGGATTGCCGCTGACCGCCGTCCATCCCTGTTCGGTCATGGTCGTCTTGCCCAGGATGATGGCGCCGGCGGCCCGCAGCCGGGCGACGGCGGGCGCATCGCCGGTGGCGGGCACGGCGTCGGACAGCCGCGAGCCCCGGCGGGTGGGCAAGCCCGTCACCGCCTGGATGTCCTTGATCGTGACCGGCACGCCGTGAAGTGCGCCCAGCGTGTCGCCGCGCATCACGGCGGCCTCGGCCGCGCGGGCGGCGGCCCGGGCACCGCTCTCGTCCAAGGCGACAAGGGCGTTGAGCGCCGGTTCCAGGGCCGCAATGCGGGCGAGCACATCCTCGGCGATCTCGACCGGCGAGACCTGCCGCGCGCGAACGAGCGCGGCGAGCTGGTGAGCGGGGAGCGTAGCCAAGGGCCCGGTCGTCGTGCTGATCATCGAGGCGATCTCCCTGCGATTATCCCGTCGCGCCCGCCGGCCAGTCCGGCGGCGGGCCCGAGCCTCGCTGGATGAGGCCGATTGGAAAGGGCCACTCCTTGCGCTTCCGGAGGTCCACCCGTGCCGCGCGACCGCTATGGTCCTTTCAGGCCGGCCGCCGTTTTCTCCGGCTGCTCGTCCGCGCGGCGGAAAAACTTGGCGGCCGGATCACCTGTCGCTAATTTCGCGGGATGCTCCGTTCGCTTCAGCATCTCCGCGAAACCGCGCCGGCGGCAGCGCTCATCGCCGGCGACGAGGAACGCCTCGTGCTGACGGGCGGAGGCGGCGGCTATCGCATGCCGTGGCACTGGCATGATGGTCTGATGATCCTCTTGCCAGCGGTGGGGGCGGTTGATTTTCGCGACGAGACGCGACCATCGGGAACCTGGCTCGGTGAAGACCGCTTCGTCGTGGTCCCGAAGATGCGCGCCCACCAGACAGCGGCGGCGGGGGCTGGCCATCGCCACGTGGCGATCTACGCGACGGATGCGCAGCTGGCGCGGATCGAGCCGCGCTTGGGGTCGCTGACGCGTGTGAGGACGAAGCTCGACATGCCCATGGTTTTCGCGGCCACTCCGGACATGCGATCGATGCTGGCTTTGTGCCAAGCGGGCGAGGCGGGCGATCGGGCCCTGCCGGCGGTGCGCGGCCACCTGGCCGCGGCATTGTTCATCCGCTGTCTCGCGCAGATCGAGCAGACCGACGCGCTGTCCATGGCGGGGGCGGGAAGCCATGGCGACCTGCTCGTCTCCGAGATCAGGTCCTTCATTCGGCAGAATGCCTCCGAGGATCTTTCGCTCGACGGCATTGCCGGGACTTTCGGCCTGTCGAGACGGCATGCGACGCGGCTCTTCCGGGAGAAGACGGGGCTGTCGATCGCCGGTTTCCAGGAGCAGGAACGGATCGCGCAGGCGCGCAGGCTTCTGATCGAGACCGCCTTGCCGGTCGGCGAGATCGCCTGGCGGGTGGGGTTCGAAACCGGCTCGGCGCTTGCGCGTGCGATGCGCCGCGTCACCGGGCTTACGCCGACATCGGTGCGCCGCGCCATGGCCCGATCCGACACATGCTAGGGCCCGTTCGGGCGCGCAGGGGCAAGGCCCTGTCCCTATCCTGGCGCGACCATCAGAATACCGGTCGGAACAATGGATGACCATGGTCCGGCCGGACGATGTCATCATCGCCGATGATCAAGGACGGCCTCGCCCATGACCGCCGCACATCTCGTCAATGTCTTCACTTATCGCGGACAAGGCGGAAATCCTTGTCCCGTCGTGGCCGACGCCTCGGCGCTGTCGGCGGAAGGCATGCAGGCCGTCGCGCAACACTACGGACATGAATCGGGCTTCGTCCTGCCGGCATCGAGCCTGGACTACGACTTCGCCTTTCGCTTCTGGGTTCCCCGACACGAAATGGAGATGTGCGGCCATGCCACGATCGGCGCGCTCTGGACCCTGGCCAGGACAGGCGCATTGAAGGCGGAGCAGGTCCGGATCGAAACCCGCAGCGGGCCGGTGACGGGCTATGTGGATTTTGCAAACGCTGATGACCCCGCGGTCGAGATTACCCAGCCGGCCGGCAAGGTCGTTCCCCTGAGCCGCAACGAGGAAGAGGATGTCCTGGCGACCTTGCGGATCACGCGGTCGGATCTCCTCGATCTTCCTCTTCAGAACGCCGTGACGTCGCGGGTGAAAACACTGATCCCGATGAAGACCACCGGCCACCTCGACGCGCTGATGTCGGAGATGAAGGAAACCGAGGCCTGCTGCACGCGGATCGGCTCGACCGGGCTCTACCCCTATGCCATCGACGATCACGGCGCGCGCCTGTTCGAGGCGCGGCAATTCCCCAAATCATCCGGATATCCGGAGGATGCCGCGACCGGGATAGCCGCCGCCGCTCTCGCGTTCGGGCTGCTTGGCAACGGCCTGGTCGAACCGCTCGACCGGACCATTCACATTCGCCAGGGCCGGGCCATGGGCCGCCTCTCGGAGATCCGCGTTCGGCTGGGCTTCGCCGCCGGCCGCCCGATCGGATGTCTCCTGGGCGGCTCGGTGAGCTGGAACGAGGCCGATGCGACCCGGCCCGACACGGGAGAGGCCCGAGCCTGAGGGGCATGACCAGGCGGGGCGGGCGATCGTCGCTCGCGACACTCTTCGGCTGTGATCGGCGATGGTGTTCGCCGAGGCCGGCGTGCTAGGCCATGCCGGTCTCGTCGAGGCCCGCCGGCGCCATGTTTGCGTCGCGGCCCCATCCGCTGAGCTTGGTCAAGCCGATGCATGTCATCCGCAGCAGAGATTACCGCCGCATGCCGTGGAAGAACGGCGGCGGCGAGACCACCGAAATCATCGTCCAGCCGACCGGCGCGTCACTCGACGACTTCGACTGGCGCGTCAGCATGGCGCGGGTCGGATCATCCGGGCCGTTCTCGGCCTTTCCATCCGTCGACCGGACCCTGTGCATCCTGTCGGGCAGGGGGATCGACCTGACGATCGCCGGGCGTGGCGCTGTTCGCCTTGACCGGGACGCCGCGCCGCTGTCCTTCCCGGGCGACGTGCCGGCCGGCGCCGACCTGGTCGACGGGCCGGTCGAGGATCTCAACGCCATGACTCGGCGCGGCCGCTTCCGCCATGTGCTGACGCGGGTCGCCCTGGATCGGCCGACGCAGCTGCCGAGGGCGGGCGAGGTGATGCTGGTGCTGTTCCGGGGCGCCGGCGCAGCCCTTGGTGCGGCTGCCGCCGCGGGCGCGGAGGAGATCATGGTCGAGGACGGCGACACCGTTGTGCTCGACGTGGAGGCCGACGTCGCGCTGGAGATCCGGCCGAACACGGCGCTCGATCTCTATGTGATCGCGATCACCAGGGGCTGACGGCCTCGGCGCGCCTCAATCCCGGTAGCGCAGGGCTTCCACCAGCAAGGCGAAGGCCGGCGAATGCTGCCGGCGGCTCGGGTAGTAGAGGTGATAGCCGGAAAAGGGCGGGCACCAGTCGGCGAGGACGTGCTCCAGCTCTCCGCTGTCGATATAGAGCTGGACCCGGCCTTGCGGCAGATAGGCAAGCCCGAGCCCGGCCAGGGCGGTATTGAGCCTGAGCGCGATATTGTTGAAGACGAACCGGCCGTCGACCCGGACATGCAGCTCGCGACCGTCCTTTTCGAACTCCCAGGCATAGATGCCGCCATAGGTCGGCAGGCGAAGATTGATGCAGCTATGGGCGGTCAGGTCCTGCGGCGTCCGCGGCACCGGCCATTTCGCGAAATAGGAGGGCGCCCCGACGACGGCCATGCGCATGTCCGGGCCGATGCGCAGCGCGATCATGTCCTTGGCCACCTGCTCGCCCAGCCGGACGCCGGCGTCGTAGCGTTCGGCGACGATGTCGGTCAGGCCGTAATCGATGACGATCTCGACATTGATGTCGGGATAGTCGGGCAGGAATTTCATAAGGGCCGGCCAGAGGATCGCTTCCGCCGCATGCTCGCCGGCGGTGATGCGCACCGTCCCCGCCGGCTTTTCGCGTAACGCGCTGAGCGCCGCCAGCTCCGTCTCGATCTCCTCGAGCCGCGGGCCGACCGTCAGGAGCAGGCGCTCGCCCGCCTCGGTCGGCGCGACGCTGCGCGTCGTGCGCATCAACAGCCGCAGCCCCAGCCGCTCCTCGAGCCCGCGGATCGTATGGCTCAGCGCCGATTGCGAGACCCCGAGCCTGGCCGCCGCCCGCGTGAAGCTGCGCTCCCTGGCGACGGCGACGAAGGCCGCGAGATCATTGATGTTTTCACGGGGCATTGATGAAGCCTGATCATGGACCTGGAGCCATCATAACCGCATTTCGCATGAATGGCCGTCGGCGGCGATCCGCGGCGATCAAGGCTGCCCCCGATCTGCCGGCCATGAGGCGAGCCGGCGACGCCAGGGCAGTCCATCGCAGCACCCGGTCGGATTGATGAGTGCGGCTCATGACGGCATGCCGGAGCCTCCGGCTAATCGCATGATCCATGGCTGACTAGGTAACCGCCATCAGGTCGGCCGCCCGCTTGCGTGGCCATCGGGATCGACGAACGGGAGCATGTCATGGCGGATGGAATCGAAGGCAAGGTGGTCGTCATTACCGGCGCGAGCAGCGGGCTGGGCGAAGCCGCGGCACGCCGTCTCGCTGCCGGAGGCGCTAGGCTGGTCCTCGGGGCCCGTCGCCTCGACCGGCTTCAGGCGCTCGCCGGGGAACTCTCGCTCGGCCGGAATGCGGTGATCCGGACCGACGTCACCAGGCACGAAGAGGTCCGGCATCTGGTCGACCAGGCCGTCGACCTTCATGGCCGCATCGACGTGATCGTCAACAATGCCGGGCTGATGCCGCATTCGCCGCTCGATCGCGGCAAGATCGGCGACTGGGACCGCATGATCGACGTCAATCTCAAGGGCGTGCTCTACGGCATCGCCGCGGCCTTGCTGCATATGAAGGTGCAGAAGAGCGGCCATGTCATCAATGTCTCCTCGGTCGCCGGCCATAAGGTCGGGTCGGGCGGGGCGGTCTATGCCGCGACCAAACACGCCGTCCGCGTCATTTCCGAGGGCCTGCGGCAGGAGGTCAAGCCGTACAATATCCGCAGCACGGTGATCTCGCCGGGGGCGGTGGCGACCGAATTGCCCGACAGCATCACCGAGCCCGATGTCGCCGAGAGCGTTCGCGAACGCTACGCGCAATGGGCGATCCCGGCGGAGTCCTTTGCCAGCATGGTCGCTTTCGCCATGAGCCAGCCGGAGGATGTCGACGTCAACGAGATCCTGTTCCGGCCGACCCGCCAGGACTATTGAAGTCGCATGGGGTGAATGCCGGGCCCGGCGCGCCTTGGCCTCGGGCCGATCCGCGCCTTGCAACGATCGGCGCGCCCAAATGCGGTTCGCAGCCTTGCGGCAAGTCGCCTTGCCAGCCATCCGGCCGATGGGTCATAGCACCGGCGCGGCCGGCCGAGCGGTGCCTGAGCCGACATCGCCAAAGGCCAGCCCGTGACGCAATCGCAGCAACAGCGCGCAGAGGACGGCCACGCCGGAACCATGCGGTCCGGGCGGTCCGACGCCTGGCTCGGCCTTGCCTGCGGCACGGGCGCGGCGCTGATCTGGGGTGTGCAGGCGGTGGTCTCGCGCCAGTCGGTTGCCGACGGCCTGAGCGCCGCCGATGTCACCGTGCTGCGCTTCGTCGCCGCCGCCATCGTGCTTCTGCCCTTCGCGCTGAAGCACGTGCGGCCCTTCCCGGTCGGTCCGATCGGCTGGTCGCGGTCGATCATCCTGACCTTGCTGGCCGGCGCGCCCTACAGCCTGGTCCTGGTCGGCGGCTCGACTTTTGCCCCCGCCTTGCACACCGCCGTGGTCACGCCCGGTCTCATTCCGGTGCTGGCGGCGGGCCTCGCCTTTCTTGTGCTGGGCGAGCGGCCGTCGCCGCGCCATCTGATCGGTCTCGGCCTGATCATCGCCGGCGTGATCATCTTCGCCTGGCAGTCGCTTGCAGGAGCGCCGGCACGCGAAGGCGCCTGGCGCGGCGATCTGCTCTTCGTCCTGGCCGCGGTCATGTGGTCGGTCTTCGGCCTGCTCGCGAAGCGCTGGAAGACCGAGGCGCTGGGACTGACGGTCACCATTTGCCTCCTGTCGGTGATCGCAGCGCCGCTACTCGCCGCGGCGGTGCCGCTGCACATGGCCGGTGCCAGCTTCCAGGCGCTGGCGCTGCAGGCGATCTATCAAGGCATTCTCGTCGGCGTGGTGTCGCTGTTTCTCTACGCCAAGGCCAACGCTATCCTCGGCGCATCGCGGGCCGCCTTGTTCCTGCCGCTCGTACCGGCGGTCGCCGCGGTCGCCAGCACGCTCCTGCTCGGCGAGTGGCCCTCGGGACTGGAAATCCTGGGGATGGCGGTCGCCATGGCCGGCATGACGCTGGCTCTGCGGCCGGCGCCGAGGCCCTGAGCGATCCGTCCGGAACGAGGGCACGATTGCCTGTATTACCAGGGGCACGGGACCGAATGGCGGCTTCTATGCGCGGTCGGCGCCGGATGCCGCCCGTCGAGCGACCGCGCCGCGGCACGGTGATGATCGTCCGTCCGCCCCTACTGGCAGTCACATGTTTGGTAGGAGGGCGCAGATCGAAACCTCGCATTCGTCGCTCAGACGCCGAGGCTTTGGAACAGCCAAGAAATTGCGGCAGCGCGTGGCGAACGGCTCCTTGGCCGTCAAGAGCGAGCGGGCAGGTCGCGTGGCCCGGCACTGTAGGCGGCAACGTAGCCCGAACAAATACGTGATCCGTCGGGCTCGCGAGGGACCGCGACAACTACGACGAAATCGTGGAGAACAGGCTCGACCTTGCGCGCCGGGGGGCAGCGTATTGCGTGCCGCGACAGGTCAGGGTTGATCCGGCGTCATTGGAGGGGGCGGATGCGCGTTGCGATGATTGGGGCGGGCTATGTGGGCCTGGTCTCCGGCGCATGTCTTGCTGACTTCGGTCACACCGTCTCATGTATCGACAAGGACCGCGCCAGGATCGCGGCGCTGAACCGTGGCGAAATTCCGATTTATGAGCCGGGCCTTCAGGATCTGGTGACGGCCAATATGCGGCAGGGCCGCCTGTCCTTCGCGGCCGATCTCACCGAAGCGGTTCGCGGTGCCGACGTCGTCTTCATTGCCGTCGGCACGCCGTCGCGCCGGGGCGAAGGCGGCGCTGACCTCTCCTTCGCCTACCAGGCGGCGCGCGACATCGCGGCGGCGTTGGAGCGCTACACCGTCGTCGCCACCAAATCGACCGTGCCGGTCGGCACCGGCGACGAGGTCGAGCGGATCATCCGCGAGGCGCGCCCGGACGCCGACATGTCCGTGGTGTCCAATCCTGAATTTCTGCGCGAAGGCGCGGCGATTTCCGATTTCAAGCGGCCTGCCCGGATCATCGTCGGGACGGAGGACGAGCGCGCCGCGGCGGTGATGCGCGAACTTTATCGGCCGCTCTGCCACGATCATGCGCCGCTCGTGGTCGTCTCGCGGCGCACGGCGGAACTGAGCAAATACGCAGCCAACGCCTTCCTCGCCACCAAGGTGACATTCATCAACGAGATCGCGGATCTGTGCGAGAGGGTCGGGGCCGACGTGCAGGACGTGGCGCGCAGCATCGGGCTCGACGATCGCATCGGTGCTCGATATCTCGATGCGGGGCCGGGTTACGGCGGTTCGTGCTTTCCCAAGGATACGCTGGCCTTGATCAGGACGGCACGGGAGCATGGCGCAGCGAGCCGGATTGTCGAGACGGTGGTCGCCGTCAATGACGAGCGCAGGCTGGCAATGGCGCGCAAGGTCGTGGCTGCCTGTGGCGGAGAGGTCCGCGACAAGCGCGTCGCCGTCCTGGGCCTGACCTTCAAACCCAATACCGACGACATTCGCGAGGCGCCGTCGATCGCCGTGGTGAGCGCATTGCAGGAGGCCGGTGCCCGGTTGCGCGCCTACGATCCCGAGGGAATGGCACAGGCCCGCTTGGTCCTTCCAGACGTGGACTACGCCGACGACGCCTATGCCTGCGCGGAGGGGGCAGACGTGCTCGTCATCATGACCGAGTGGGATGCGTTCCGCACCCTCGACCTGGAGCGGCTCGGCCGGCTGATGCGGCACCTCGTTCTCGTCGACCTGCGCAACATCTATCGTCCGGACGAGGCCAGGCGACACGGTTTCACCTATGTTGGCATCGGCCGGCCGGGACTCGATCATTCGCCTGAAGCACGAGACCTGAAGGCCGCCACCCGGTGAAGACGCCCTCGAACGATGGCCCGCTCATGCCCGAGCCCCGGTCGCCGCGATCGGCGCCGGATGGCGCGGGCGCACGCATCCTGATCACCGGCGCAGCCGGTTTCATCGGCTTTCACACGGCGCGACGGCTTCTGGACGACGGGGCGCAGGTCTTCGGGGTCGACAATCTGAACGACTATTATGACCCTGGTCTGAAGCAGGCGCGCCTTGCCTTGCTTGCGCGGACCGAGGGTTTCGCGTTTCGGCGGGCCGACATCGTCGATGCGCCACAGCTGATGGACATCGTCGCGGATTTCCGCCCGACCGCCGTCATCCATCTCGCGGCCCAACCTGGCGTGCGTCACTCCCTCGACAACCCCTCTGCCTATGTCTCGGCGAACCTTTCCGGCTTCCTGAACATTCTCGAGGCCTGCCGCCACCACCCGGTGAAGCACCTCATCTACGCCTCTTCGAGCTCCGTCTACGGCGCGAACGGCAAGGCGCCATTTTCGGAGCACGACAGGGCAGACCATCCGGTCTCGCTTTATGCCGCCACCAAACGGGCCAACGAGCTGATGGCGCACAGCTACGCGCATCTGTTCAAGGTACCGTCGACAGGTCTGCGCTTCTTCACCGTCTACGGTCCCTGGGGCCGTCCGGATATGGCCTACTACAAATTCACCCGCGCCATCTGCCGCGGCGAGCCGATCGAGCTCTACAACGAAGGCAGGATGCAGCGCGATTTCACCTATATCGACGATGTCGTCGAGGCGATCGCGGCGCTCGTCGACAGGCCAGCCCGGCCAGACCCGGATTTCGACGCCAATCGCCCGGATCCTGCAATCGGAGCCGCGCCCTATCGGATCTACAATGTCGGAAACCGCAATCCGGTAACGCTCGACCGCTTCGTCGCCGCGATCGAGGCCGCACTCGGACGCAAGGCGCTGCGCCGACTGCTTCCGATGCAGCCTGGCGACCTGCCGCGGACATTTGCCGACATCCACGACCTCTCCGCCGCCATCGGCTTTGCACCAGGCACTTCGATTGAAGACGGCGTGCACCGCTTCGTGGCCTGGTACTGTGAATATGCCGGAGAGCCCGCGCTGAATCCGGCCGGGCCTCACCGCGTCTAGATGAGGCGCCTCGTCGCGCTCGGGCGTCTTCGGCCACCTGCCGTCCCGGCCGCGCAAGCGCGGATTTTCGGATAGGTGGCGAGCGTGGTCTCGATCGCGCCGGCCGGAGCCCTTGGCCGATCCCATGGGCACGCCTTGGCCCGGTCTGCTTGCTGATCGAAACGATCTTGCCGCCGCGTGATACCGGGCGGACACCCCGCACGATGGGCCGCGGCGTCATGCGGGACAGCCCGACAGGGGGCCCGGGGCCGGAGCCTGCGGGAACAGGGGCGTCCCGGTCGGACCTCATGGCGTCGAGATGCCTGTTCATGGCGCGTCCGGCGTCGCGATGGCGATGCCGAACAGACGCCATTGTCCGGCAACGACCTGGAACGAGAGGTCGAAGCGGATGGCCTGGGGGCGGGTCGGGATCGAGCCGGCGAGCTGCAGCATGCCGCGCTGGTCGAGCGCGGGCGGCGTCGTGAATTGCGGCGCCAGAAGCGCGGCGCCATAGAGATCAAAATTCCGCCGTCGCAGATCGACAAAGCTCTGGCCTAGATCGGCCGCGGTGTTGCGGGCCTGGAAATCGGGCGCGGCCAGGTCGCGCAGGACCGTGTAGTTGCCCGAGCGATTGGCGTCGTTGAGCGTCAGCAGCGTTGACCGGACCAGGTACTGCGCCTGGGCCGGCGTGACGGGGGGCGGGGAGGGTGCGGGAGTGGCCGCGGGGGCAGGCGAGCGCTGCTGAGCCATGGCTGTTCGGTCGGCACCACAGGACAGCAGCAGCACAAGCGCGATCAGGACCGGCCATGCCGGTTTCACGGCGTGGTCGCGCGCACCCATCACCAGCCCACGCGCAGCCCGACGCGTCCGCCCATTCCGCCGCCATTGGTGCCATAGGTTATACCGCCATTGGCCTGCACATTGCTGCCGAGCCGCACTGAAGCGCTGACGGCGAGAGCGTTCGTGCCCTGGAACGTGCCCCAGTTCATCGACATGGCGAAGGTCTCGTTGGGCAGCAGCCACGGCGTGCCCGACATGGCGAGCGCCATGGAAACGCCGTTGAGCGCCTTGCTGGTCCTGTTGTCGAGGTCGTTGAGGCGGTTGTAGATGCCCGCGATCTGGCCATTGATGGCGGCAATATCTCCGATACCGGCCAGCCCGAGCCCGCTAAGCGTCGAGGACGCCAGATTGCCGGCGGCATCCGTGGTGACGATTTGCGTCGGGCCGCTCTGGGCGGCCCGGCTCGCGCCCGATGTGATGCCGGCCATGGTGTAGGTATTGGCGGCGGTGCCGAAGGCCTGCTGGTTGGCGCGCGTCGCGGCGGCGCCGTTGCCGATCGCAGTGGAGTTGGCGAAGGTCGCCGAGGCCCCCTTGCCGAAGGCGGACGCATTCGCACCGGTGGCGTTCGCGCCATTGCCCACGGCGGTATTGGCGACGCCGTCTCCGCTCGCATTGGCGTCGAGCCCCAGCGCGACATTCGCACTGCCGTCACCGCCGGCCTGGGCGCCGGCACCGCTCGCGAGGTTTCCGGCATTGGCGCCACGCGCATTGGCGAGAAAGCCGTTCGCGGCATTGTAGCTGCCGGCGCCGCTGGCATTGGCGCCGTCGCCGGTCGCGACGTTGCGGCTCCCCGCGCCGCTGGCATTGGCATTCAGGCCGGTCGCGACATTGGAGCTGACCGCACCGCTGGCATTCGCGCCCGACCCCGATGCGATATTGTTGCTGTTGTTGCCGCCGGCATTGGCGTTCCGGCCGGTCGCGGCGTTGAAGCTTGCGGCGCCACTGGCATTGGCACCATCACCGGTCGCGATGTTTCTGCTGCCGGCGCCGCCGGCATTGGCGTTCAAGCCTGTGGCGATATTGGCGCTGCTGGCGCCGCTGGCATTCGCGCCGGTCCCGGAGGCGACGTTGTTGCTGCCGTCGCCGCGGGCAATGGCGTTGACGCCGGTGGCGGCATTGGCGCTGTTGTCGCCACTCGCATTCGCGGAGCCCCCGGATGCGAGATTGCCGGCATTGGCGCCGCTCGCATTGGCCAGAAAACCGGTCGCGGCGTTGTAACTGCCGGCACCGCTGGCATTGGCGCCGTCACCGGTCGCGATGTTTCGGCTCCCCGAGCCGCTGGCATTGGCGTTCAAGCCGGTCGCGACATTCGAGCTGACGGCTCCGCTGGCATTCGCGCCGGCCCCGGAGGCGGTGTTGTTGCTGGCGTCGCCCTGGGCGTTGGCGACATAGCCGGTCGCGCTGTTCCGGCTGCCGGCGCCACTGGCATTGGCCCCGTCTCCGGTTGCCGTATTGGCGCTGCCGCCGCCGCTGGCATTGGTGTTGTTGCCATAGGCGGAATTGCTGGAATTGCTGCCAGAGGCATTGGCAAGACCGGTGGCGGTATTGCCGCTATGGTCGCCGCTGGCATTGGCCGAGGTGCCGATCGCGGTATTGTTGCTGCCGAGCGCGCCGCTGCCATTGGCATTGCTGCCGCAGGCGAAGTTGGCGCCGCTGCCGACCGCCGTAGCGCCTTGCGCGGAGTTGCCGCCATCGACGCAGACGAACTGGGCTCGCGCCGGTCCTACGCCGACGCCAGCGGCGATCGCGGTAACGAACGCGGCCGCGGCCAGCCGCGTCGCCCCCGCCCGGGTGGTCCTCGACATCGTCATATGTGCCCCCAAAACCCTCCGGTCCCCCCATCGATGTCGGGAACGCGGCGCCTCGGGAGCGACTATTCGGGCCGCCGTCTTGGCCGGCGTTAATCAAGCGTTACACGGGTGTTAATTCTGTCGGCGCGACACTCGATGCGTGTAGGGTGTCCCTTTCCGGAAGCCGGCATCGTGGCAATGCGCGTGAGCGAAGTGCAGAACAGCGGACAGTTCCCAAGATTCGGTCTCTCGCTGCTTGGACGCTTCGAGCTCACCGCAGGCGGCGACACCGTCCTCCTGCCGAGCAAGAAGCTTGCGGCCTTGCTGGCCTATCTGGCCTGTACGGCGCCTGAACCTCAACCGCGCGAGAAGCTGGCCAACCTGCTTTGGGGGTCGCATTTCGAGACGCAGGCGCGGCAGAACCTGCGCCAGGCGCTGTTTCGGCTGCGCCGGGTGCTCGGACAGGATGCCCTGGTCAATAGCGAGGATGATGTCAGGCTCGCACCCGGCGTGGTCGATTGTGACGCAGTCCGCTTCGCGGCCTTGCTCGCCGAGGGAAGCCAGGGATCGCTCGCCGCGGCCGCCGATCTCTACCGGGATCCATTGCTGGCCGACCTGAACATCGCTGAAGACGCATGGTCGGATTGGCGCGCTGCCGAGCGGAGCCGGCTGGAGGACATGGCGGTCGATGCGCTGGTCGGTTTCGGCCAGCAGGAATTGCGTTCGGGACGTCCGGCATCCGCCCTCAAGAGCGCCAACCGGGCCATCGCGGTGAATGTCCTGCGCGAGGATGCGCATCGGCTGACCATTCAGGCCCTGGCCGCCGCGGGACGCAAGGCCGAGGCGCTCCGGCACTACCAGGATCTCGTCACGCTGCTCAGGCGCGAGCTCAGCACGGAGCCCGATGCGGCCACCCAGGCGCTGGCGGCGGAACTGCGCAGCGCAAGGTCGCCGGGCATCCCGCCGATGGGCGAGCCCGACCACGGTTCGAACCGGGCGTTCGAGGCGAGGACCGAGGCCGGGATTGCCCCGGCGCGAGCGGACGAGGCCTCGACCCCGGCAGGGGGCGGCGCGGCAGGGCTCGAACGGCGTCAATTGACGGTCCTGGCCTGCCATGTGATCGCCCCGGCGCCCTTGCAGGCAGGACTCGACCCCGAGGACCTGCATGATCGAACCCTTGCCTTCCATCGGGCGGTCACCGATGCGGCGGCCGCGTTTCACGGATTTGTCGCGCAATATCAGGGCAATGGCGCCCTGGTTTATTTCGGCTATCCGGTCGCTGACGAACATGACGCGGAGCGGGCGATCCGCGCCGGCCTTGCTATTATCGATGCGGTTGGTGCGCTGGAAGCGCCTCACGGCATCACATTGCGGGCGAGTGTCGGCATCGCCACCGGGCTCGTTGTCGTGGGCGGAAGACCGGGACAGGGCGATGGCCGGCAGCCCATTGCGATCGGCGAGACGCCGGACCTGGCGGAGTGGCTGCGGGGCGGCGCCGAGCCCGGCGAAGTCGTCATTGCCGCCGGCACGCGCCGGCTGGTTGGGCGCATGTTCGACCTGCGCGCGCTGCCGGCCATCGCGGTGAAGGGGCTGCCGCAGCCGGTGGCGGCATGGCAGGTGCAGGGCGAGGCAGCCGGGATGAGCCGTTTCGAGGCCCGCCGTGGTGATGCCTCATACCCGCTTGTCGGCCGGCGGGAGGAGATCGAGCTTCTCTCGCGCCGATGGGAACAGGCCAGGCTCGGCGCCGGCCGCGTCGTGGTCATCTCGGGCGAGCCTGGGATCGGCAAATCGCGCATCGCCGAGAGCCTGCTGGCCGAGCTCGGTCGCAGGCCTCACGCGCGCTTTCGCTATTTCTGTTCGCCCCATCATGCCCATAGCGCGCTTCATCCGTTCATTGCCCATATCGAGCGGGATGCCGACTTCGAGGCCGGCAGCAGCGCTGCCGCGAGGCGCGACCGGCTGGAAGCATTGCTCGCCCCGACATCGGCCAGCCTGTCACGCGACGTGGCGCTCGTCGCCGAGCTGCTGGGCTTGCCGGCCGAGGGCCGCTCGCCGGCCCTGGCGGTTGATCCGCAACAGAAGCGCGAGATGGTCCTCGGCGCGCTGCTCGGCCGGCTCGTCACCGCCGCGGAGCAGGGGCCGATCCTGATCGTGTTCGAGGACGTTCACTGGATGGATCCGACATCGCTGGATCTGCTCGAGCGGTTGATCGCGCGGGCGGCCAGGCTGCCGGTCCTGCTCATCGTCACGGCCCGTCCCGAATTCCAGCCCATGTGGATCGGCCAGCCGCATGTGACGATGCTGCCCTTGAGCCGCCTCGGCCAGGATGACGGCGCCGGCATCATCGGCGGGGTGGCGCGGAACAAGGCACTGCCCGAGGACATCGTCGAGCAGATCCTGGCGCGCACCGACGGGGTGCCGCTGTTCATCGAGGAACTGACGCGCACGCTGCTCGAGAGCGGGTTTCTGCGCGAAATGGCGGACAGCTACGCCGTCGACGGGCCACTGCCGCCGCGCGCCATTCCGACGACGTTGCAGGCGTCCCTCGCGGCCCGCCTCGACCCGCTCGGCGAGGCGCGGGATGTCGCTGTGATCGGCGCGGCGATCGGACGGGAATTCTCCCACGCGCTGATCGCGGCGGTGTCGGCCTTGCCTCCGACGGAGCTCGACGCCGCGCTCGCGCGGCTGGCGGCCTCCGGCCTCATCGCGCGTCGAGGCACGCCTCCGGACGCCCACTACGCGTTCAGGCACGCGCTGATCCAGGATGCCGCCTATGGCTCCATGCTCAAGAGCCGGCGGCGGCAGCTGCATCAGGGCATCGCCGAGGCGCTGGTCGAGCATTTCCCGGCTTTGGCCGAAAACCAGCCGGAGATCGTCGCCCACCATTTCGCCGAGGCGGGGCTCACCGGCGAGGCCTTCGGCTATTGGGTCAAGGCAGGGCACCTGGCGCAGGCGCGCTGGGCCAACCGCGAGGCGGCTGGCTTTTTTGAACGCGCGCTCCATGCCCTGGAGACCTTGCCGGAAACCCGCGAGGCGCTGGAACAGGCCGTCGATCTGCGCTTCGACCTGAAGACCTCGCTGTTTCCGCTCGGGCAGTTCCAGCGCATCGTCGGCCATCTGCGCGAGGCCGAAGGCCTGGCCAGGCGGCTCGATGACCAGAGCAGGCTCTGTCAGTTCTACGTTCATATGTGTCAAACGCTCAATTTGAGCGGAAATCCCGCGGAGGCTGTCGCGTTCGGCCGGGAGGCGGAGGGGCTCGCCAAATCCCTCGACGACGTTCCGCTGCAGGTGGCGGCCTCGCTCTTTCTCGGCCTGGCCTGTTTCTCGACGCTGGATTACCGGGCGGCCGAGCATCATTTCCTTCGCGTCCTCGACATGCTCCGCGGCCAGCAGAGCCTCGAGCGATTCTTCCTTGCGGGCTTTCCCGCGGTCAGCGCGCGCGCCTTTCTGACCCGCATCTACGCCGACCAGGGCAAGTTCGAGCAGGGGATCGTGACTGGCGAGGAAGCCGTCCGCCTCGCCGAGACGGTCGATCACCCCTACAGCCTGGGCATTGCCAGCTGGTGTCTCGCCGATCTGCTGGTCACCAAGGGCGAATTGAGCCGTGCCATCGGTCTACTGGAGCGCGGCCTTTCGGTGGCGCGCGCGTGGAACCTGCCTTTCCTGGTCGCGGGCAATTCGGGCAGCCTCGGCTACGCCTATGCGCTCCAGGGGCGAACAGCCGATGGCCCGCAGCTGCTGGAACAGGCGCTGGGCGTCTTCGACAAGATGGGGCACCGGTTCGCCCAGTCGCTTTTCATGCCCGCCTTGGCCGAGGTCTATATGCTCGCCGGACGGACCGCCGACGCTCTCGCGCTCGCCAGGCGGGCACTGGCGCTTGCGCGCGAGAGCGGCCAGCGCACCGGCGAGGCGACCGCCCTGCGCCTTCTCGGCGAGGCCTCTGGCCGGGCAGGGGCCGCGGAGCAGGCAGAAGGCCATTACCGCGAAGGCCTTGCACTGGCCGGCGAACTCGCGATGCGCCCGCTCGTGGCGCGCTGCCATCACGGCCTCGGAAGGTTGTACCTGCGTTCGAACCAATGGGGTCGGGCCCGCGACCACCTGACGTCAGCGAGGACCATGTACCGCGACCTGGGCATGGGGTTCTGGCTGGCGCAGGCCGAGACGGAGATCGGTCAGTTGCGGTAGGAGCGCGATCCGCGCTCTTCCCGTATCAATGGTTTCGCGCGTCGTTGGGAGCGGCCGGTGCGGCCTGCTGACTAAGATCGACGACGGGCGCCTTGCAAGGGCAGGGCGTCCCGCTCGGCCTTCAGGAAAGAGACCATGCGCTCCGTGAGATTGCCCGGTGGTCCCGCTGATCTGATCAGCACCGTCTCGATGGGCACGCGCGGCTCGAAAGGCCGCAGCACGATCGGCAGCCCGGTGAGTTCTCGTGCGGGGATCGGGTCGACGATCGCAATTCCCAGGCCTTCGGCGACAAGGCCGCATCGCGCCGCCGTGTATTGGGCCGTCAGGGCGAAACGCGGGGCGATGCCGGCCTGCGCGAAGGCCTCCTCGACCGATTGTTGAAAGTCGCCGGGAAAGCCCGCGATCAGGGGCTCGCCCGCCAAGTCCTGAACCGCGATGATCCGCTTGGCCGCCAGTGCGTGCTGCCGTGGCAGGGCACACACCGCGTCGACCGCGAGGAAGGGTTCTGAGATCGCCCCTGCATAGCCCGCCCGCGGCCGCACCAGACCGATGTCGCACTGGCCGGATGATACCCAGGACCAGATCGTGTCGGGGCTCGGCACATGGACCGCGATCCGGGTGCCCGGACTTTCGACCGTCAACCGTCTGATCGCACGCGGCACCAGGCGGGACACCATCGAAGGTTGACAGGCGATGCGCAGCGATCCGATCCCGAGCTCGCGGATCTGGCGGCCGGCGCGACGAAGGTGATCGAGCCCGGCATAAGTCGCTTCGACCTCGCGCGCGAAGGCTTCCCCCTCCTGGGTGGGCGATGCCCTGCCGTGACCGCGCACGAACAGCAGGAAGCCGAGATCGGTCTCGAGCTGGGCAATCGCGCGGCTGACATAGGGCTGGCCGATGCGCAGCGCCTCGGCCGCCTTGGTGATCCCGCCATGACGCCGGACGGCGCGAAACAGGTCGATATGAGCCGGGTTCATCATGCCTTATTCGCATGGAAAACGATATTGTGGGCATTTGACGGCATGCGCTTGCGATGTGTCAATGCCGGCACGCCGGGGCGCCAGGACCCGCGGCCGACCGCTTCGTGCACCCAGGGACCCATGCTCTACGCGCTATTTCCCGCGACCCTCGCCATCATCGCCGGCGGCAGCATTGTCGTTCAGCAGGTGCTGAACGCGAACCTGCGGGTCGCTCTGAACTCGGCCGTCTGGTCCGGCTTCATCAGCTATCTCGTCGGTGTCATCTGCATGGGCCTGCTCGCTTTGGTTCTGCGCGATCCGCTTCCTTCCATCGGCGCGGCGGCGCGCATCCCGTGGTGGGCGTGGAGCGGAGGCCTGTTCGGTGCGATCTTCATCGGCTTGGCGATCCTCCTCCTGCCGCAAGTGGGAGCCGCCACCTTCATCGCGCTCCTCGTCACCGGCCAGATGCTCGCCTCGGTGGCGATCGACCATTTCGGCTGGATCGGCTTCGCTCAGCGCCCGCTTGATCTGCCGCGCCTCCTCGGTGTCGCGCTGCTGATCGTGGCGGTCGTCCTGATCCGTCGCTGAGGCGCCGATGGAACGCGATGGTCTTCGTCACATCCCGCAGGGACGCATTTTGAGGAATATTTGATGTCCGAGCCCCGTATCGTCTGCCTGAATGGCGCGTTCGTGCCCTATGCCGATGCGAGCGTGTCGGTGATGGATCGGGGCTTTCTGTTCGCGGACGGCATCTATGAGGTCCTGGCGGTGCTGTCGGGCAGGCTCGTGGATGCCGACGCGCACCTCGCCCGGCTCGACCGGTCCCTCGGCATGATCGGCATCCGAAACCCGCATTCCCCGGTCGAATGGAAGGCGCTGCAGACCCAACTGGTGGCGCATAACGGTCTCGCGGAAGGTCTGCTCTACCTGCAGGTGACCCGCGGCGTGTTCGAGCGCGACTTTGCCCATCCCCCGGCGGACACGCCGCCCACCATGATGATGTTCACGCAGGTCAGAACCATCAAGGCCAATCCTTTGGCCGAAACCGGCGCGGCGGTGGTGACGGTGCCGGACCTTCGCTGGAAGCGGCGGGATATCAAGTCGGTTGCCCTCCTGGCCCAGGTCATCGCCAAGCAGCAGGCGGTCGCCGCCGGCGCCTCCGAGGCCTGGATGTGCGAGGACGGCGCGGTGACCGAGGGCGCGTCTTCGACCGCCTTCATCGTTGTGGGCGACCGCATCGTGACGCGTCCGTTGTCGACCGCGCTGCTCCCCAGCATCACCCGGCTGGCCGTCCTGAAGCTGGCGAGCGAGCAAGGGCTGACTGTCGATCAGCGATTGTTCACGGTCGAAGAAGCCAAGAATGCGAACGAGGCCTTTTATACGAGTGCCTCCGCCTTGGTGATGCCCATCGTTCGGATCGATGACACGACGATCGGCGACGGCAGGCCCGGCCGCCTGAGCCGGCGGCTGAGGGAGCTCTACCTCTCGATGGCGCATGAAACGCTGACCTAGCCGGCGGTCGAGAGAGCCGCGCTCCCTGGCAGGCTGTCGCAACGAGCGGCGAAAAGCCGCTCGCCGAGAAAGTCGACGAGGACCCGGACCTTCGGCGACAGATGCCGGCTGGACGGCCAGATCAGGCTGAACTGGGCGGGTCCGTCGATCTGGTCTTGGAGCACCGTGCGTAAGGCGCCGCTCGCCAACGGCTCGCGCGCCAGGAAATCCGGCAGGCAGCCGATGCCGATGCCGCGGACGGTGGCGCCGCGCAGGGCCTCCATATTGTTGCAGGTGATGACCGAGCGCACGCGCAGCTCCGGTGTGCCGGGCGGCAATGTCAGCGGCCAATCCTGCACCTTGCCGGAATTGGGGAACCGAAAGCGGATGCCGAGATGGCGGTCGAGATCGCCAGGGCATTTCGGCACGCCGTGGCGTTCGAGATAGGCGGGCGCCGCGCAGAGCAGAAGCTGAAACGGGCGCAGGGCGCGCACCATCAAGCGAGAATCCGGCAGGTCGCCGCTGCGGATCGCCACGTCCACGCCTTCATCGACCAGGTCGACGATGCGGTCGTTGAAGTCGAGATCGAGCTCGATCTCCGGATAGCGGGCCAGGAATTCAGGCAGAACCGGCAGCAGCAGGTGGTAGCTGACGATGGGCGCGCTGATCCTGAGCCGTCCGCGTGGCGCCTCCATGGTCCGGGCGAGGGCGGCCTGGGCATCGTCGAGATCGTCGAGGATACGCCGGCAGCGCTCGTGGAAAAGGCGTCCCTCCTCGGTCAGCCGGATGCTGCGGGTCGAGCGCTGGAACAAGCGCACACCGAGCTGCTGTTCCAGCTTGGTGACGGCCTTGCCTATTGCCGAGGCGGACAGGCCGAGCACGCGTCCGGCCGCAACGAAACTGCCGAGATCGGCGGTTCGCACGAAGGCCGTCAAGCCGCCCAGTCGATCCATCGTCACTGTCATTCGATCATTCTATTCCAGTATATTCGGAATGGGAGTCTGTTTTTCGACGATTGCCGCAAATCTATCCTGCTTTGGCGATGCGACGGCCCTTCGGCCCTTGGTTGCGCATTCCTCGAGCACAGCGATTCCCATGACCGACAGCACGATCGTCCCGAGCCCGTCCGAAAACAGGCCGGTCCTTCTCGCCGTGTGCCTCGCTGCCGCGGCAATGCCACTGACCTTCACTGGCCCGGCCGTTGCCTTGCCGGTGATCGGCCGGGCGCTCGGCGGCAGCCCGATCGCCCTCAACTGGGTGACCAACGCCTTCATGCTGACCTTCGGCAGCAGCCTGATGGCGGCGGGAACGCTGGCCGACACCTATGGCCGCAAGCGCGTCTTCCTGATCGGGGTCGCGGCCTTTGCCGTCTTTTCGCTGGGCCTCGCCTTCGCGCCCGACATCCTGTGGTTCGATCTCATGCGCGCGGCACAGGGCGTCGCCGCCGCCGCCGCCTTTTCCGGCGGAATGGCGTCGCTCGCCCAGGAGTTCGACGGACCGTCGCGCATCCGAGCCTTCAGCATTGTCGGGACCAGCTTCGGTGTCGGCCTCGCCTTCGGGCCGATCGCATCCGGCCTGATCATCGATATCGCCGGCTGGCGTGGCATCTTCATCCTCGTCGTCGGTTTCGCCGCGCTCGCTTTCCGGCTCGGTGCACGCCACATGCGCGAATCCCGCGATCCCGATGCAGCCGGCCTCGACTGGCCCGGCGCCATCAGCTTCACCCTTGCACTGACGCTCTTCACCTATGGCGTGCTGCAGGCGCCCGAGAGCGGCTGGGGCCATCCGCTGGTCATCGGCCTTCTCGCCACCTCGGTTGCGCTCTTCGCCGCATTCGCCGTCGTCGAAAGCCGCGTCGCCCGGCCCATGCTGGACCTCTCGCTGTTCCGCTATCCGCGTTTCGTCGGCGTGCAGTTGCTGGCGGCGGCGCCCGCCTACGCCTTCGTGGTGCTGCTCATCCTGCTGCCCGTGCGCTTCATCGGCATCGACGGCATGAGCGAAGTGGCCGCCGGCCGCCTGATGATCGCCTTGTCGGCGCCGCTTCTCGTCCTGCCGATCGCCGCAGGGCTGCTGACACGCTGGTTCACGCCCGCCATCATCTGCGGCACCGGCCTGGTCATCTCGGCCGGTGGCCTGTTCTGGCTGAGCCATATGCCGATCGGCACGGCCACCGGGGTGATCGCGCTGCCGATGCTGGTGATCGGCATCGGCATCAGCCTGCCCTGGGGACTGATGGACGGGCTTGCCGTCAGCGTCGTCCCCAGGGAACGCGCGGGCATGGCGACGGGCATCTTCAGCACGACCCGCGTCGCCGGCGAAGGCGTGGCGCTCGCCATCGTCAGCGCCGTGCTCTCGGCCCTGACCGCGGCGCATCTTCCCGGCGGCGGCGTGGCGGAAAACACGGTCTCGGCGGCGCAGCGGCTCGTCACCGGCGACCTCGCGGGGGCCGCTTCGGCCTTGCCCGCAGCCGGTCGCGCCGCGCTGGTCCAGGGCTATGGCAGCGCCTTCAGTCTGTTGGTCCTGGGGCTCACGGCGGTCACCGTCGTCACCGCCGTGATCATCTTCCTGTTTCTTGGACGGGGGACGGCCGCTGATGATGCCGAGGCGGTGGAAGCAACGCCCGGCGCAGGGGAGGGCATCCTTTGCCGGTCGAAGGCATGACGAGGGCGTAGCGAGGACGAGACCGGGCGACGGAACTGCGGGCTGCGATGCGGCCGGTTGCCGGCGGGAGGCATTCCGGCCTTGCCGCACGGCGCCGCTTTGGCGAAGGCGACAAACACAGGTCATGACTCTTGGCTGACAAGAGTCATGACCCGATTGCCTCGGAGAATGGCGGTCTCGCCACTCTCAAAGCCGCGCAGGGCGATGGGGGGTGCCGATCCGCGCCTGCCGTCTTGCCGGAGAGCCGGTTCGCGGCCGTGAAGACGTCGATCGGCCCGGCGACGCCGGACGCCGTCGTAAACCCGGATGCGCACAGTCGCCATGACTGTCCGAAACCCCTCGGAGGAAGGGGATTTCGTCACGCCCGGGCAATGCCCGTGAAGACGGAACAGGAGTGCGCACGATCACCGGCCCATCAAATGATCCGGCTTGGCCAGGTTCTCGCCGGGTGAAGCAAAGAAACGCCCCAGCGCGTTGGCGACCAGCCTTGGCTTGCCGACATTGTCGGCTGCCATGTGACCGATGGCCTTGAGCTCCATCCGCTCCGCCTGTGGCAGCGCGCGCTGCAACGCATCGAGCGCCACGCCCAGATATGGATTGGAATTGTCGCCGCCCATCAGCAGCACCGGCAGGCGGATCGCGCCGAAGCGCTGCGCCTGACCCGCGGTGGCGGCGACGAGCCGTATGTCGTAATGGACGGTCGGCACCAGCGCGCGGATGAGCGCCGCCTCCTCCCCGGCGCCGCGCAGGGCCATCCGCATCATCAGCGTGAGCAGCGGCCGGGGCAGGTTGGTGAACCAGTCGCGCCGGTCGCCGGTCCCCTTCATCGCCGAGACCATGGCGGCGGCGATGTCGCCGGCCGCAAGATCGGCCTCGTAGCGCGGCGCGAAATCGAGCGGCGATGGCGAACCCACCGGCACTGGCGGCTCATAGAGCGCAATTCTGTCGAAAGCCTGCGGATGGCGCAGCGCCGTCCACAGCGTGGCGATGGCGCCCGAGCTCAGCGCGAATATGTCGCGCGCGCCTGTTTGTGCCAGCACTGCCGAGAGATCGTCGACCTCGCTATCGATGCCGTAGTCTGCTCCTGGCGGGCCGCTGAGGCCACGCCCGCGCCGGTCCGGCAGGTAAAGCGTGAAATTGCCGGCCAAAAACGTGGCGAGCCGCGTGAAATTGAGACTGCTCTGCATGGCGCCCGGTAGCAGAACGAGGCCGGGACCGCCTCCGATCTGCCGATAGCCAATCACGGTGCCGTCACGCGAGGTGGCGCGGTCAATCGACCATTGGGTCATGGCTGAACTCCGAGCGCGCCGCCGATACGGGCGCAGGACGTGGGTGGTGGAGGACGGGCCGTCGAGCAGCCCGACAACGACATGGTACGGCGCACGCGTCGCCGGACCGGCCCCGACGAGATTTCAGCCGCGACGCCATCGGCTTCCTGCCGTGGCGGCCGGCGGCGGTCCCGAGCAACACCGCCGTGCCAGCGGCGAGAGCTGCCTCCAGCACTGTGATGATGTCGGCCACGGCTGCCACGCCGCCTTCGATGGCTGGATCTATGATACAGTGTTCGCAGTAAGTTCTATATGATACTGGGTACGTTGTTCGCAATAGGAGACATGCATTGGCCGAGACCGCCGTTCCATCGGTTATCTGGATGCGCCCGACACGCGGCAGCCGAGGCCCACAGCCCTCGCGTGACCGCGAGGCGATCACCAGAACGGCCATCGCCATTGCCGACCGCGAGGGCGTCGCGGCCGTCTCGATGCGCCGCATCGCGGCCGAGATCGGTACGGGTACGAGTTCGCTTTACCGCTATTTCGCGCGCAAAGACGATCTGCTGAACCTGATGGTCGATGGCGCGCTCGCCGGTGGTGACTCTCGGTCGTCCGGTGATTGGCGAGCGGATATGCGAGAAGCAGCCGAAGGATTGCGGTCGCGATTCAAAGACCACCCATGGCTTTGTTCGGCGCTCGCAGGCAAGCCGACGCTTGGGCCGAACAGGATGCGGACGCTCGAACAATCGCTGTCCCGGCTTGAGGTCACAAAACTGAGTCTGACCGAGCGGTTGGTGATCATCGATACGGTTGCGTCATATGTGCGTGGCTTCGTCGCGTCCGAAGTCGCCGACATTGCCGCTCGCGCACAGTCAGGCCTCGCCGAAGAGCAATGGGAGTCCGGTCAGGCCGAATATGCTGAATCGCTCAAGAGATCGGGAAATTACCCGCTCTCCGCGGCCTTGTTCGGTGAGCTCGAGAAAACCGAGGCTGAGCATCGTCAAAGCGAAGGCTTTTCCGCAGGCCTGGATATCATCCTCGATGGCATCCAGGTTCAGCTCGATCGTCGTAGGGCCTGAGGTTTCAAGGAGACGGCCGGGCCCACATTCGCTTCGGGGCGGATCAAGCTATTCGCCGTCCAGCCGAAGGTAGCCCTCTTGCAGCAAAGCGCTCTCGGTTCCGGCAACTGCCGGTAGCCCGTCGCTCAGGACTCGCAAAGAGAGGCGGGCCCAAGACCCGCCTCCATTGCCTTTGTGCCCGGATCGCAGGACACCTCTTGCGTTCGACTGTGAACACATTCCCGGAATTTGCGGGACAGCCTCCGGTCTCTCGTCAGCTGTCGGCAAAGCTCACGAACACCCCGTCGTCGACCCGCAGGTGTCGCACTTCAGGCAGGTGCCGTTGCGCACCATGGTGAAGTTCGAGCACTCGGGGCAGGCGTCGCCGACATAACCGCGCAGCTTGGCTTCGGCCCTGCGGTCGGCGGTCGAGCGTTCGGCATTGGCGGCCGGCGCCGGGGCCTGGTCGAACAATGCGCCAAGGGCAGGGGAGACGGCGGCCGCCACCTCTTCCTTCAGGGCGTTGGCGCCCTGGGTGCGCATGGTCACCACCGTGCCGGTGCGGCCATCATTGGCGAGCGAGCCGGGCGTCAGCGCAGGCGTCGGGCCGGTATTGGCCGAGACCAGCGTGAACTTGTCGGTCTTGCCGCGCACCAGGCCCTTGGACAGCACATTCTTGGTGCCTTCCGAGGCGCCGGTGCCGAGCGCGTCGTAGCGGCTCTCACCCGGATCGACATGGCCGAGGTCGAAGCGGCCGAGATAGCTCACGGCCAGTTCGCGGAACACGTAGTCGAGGATCGAGGTGGCGTATTTGATCGTGTCGTTGCCCTGCACCGGGCCGGCAGGCTCGAAGCGGGTGAAGGTGAAGGCGTCGACATATTCGTCCAGCGGCACGCCATATTGCAGGCCGAGCGAGATGGCGATGGCGAAGTTGTTGAGCAGCGAGCGAAGGGCGGCGCCCTCCTTGTGCATGTCGATGAAGATCTCGCCGATGCGGCCGTCGTCATATTCGCCGGTGCGCAGATAGACCTTGTGGCCGCCGACCACCGCCTTCTGGGTGTAACCCTTGCGGCGGTCCGGCATCTTCTCGCGCTCGCGGATCACCTGAACGCGCTCGACCACCTTCTCGACGATGCGCTCGGCGAGAGCGGCGGCACGGGCTGCCTGCGGCTTTTCCAGGAACTCCTCGACGCCGTCCTCGTCGTCCTCGTCCTCGATCAGTTGCGAGTTCAAGGGCTGTGACAGCTTGGAGCCGTCGCGATAGAGCGCGTTGGCCTTCAGCGCCAGCTTCCACGACAGCATGTAAGCCGACTTGCAGTCGTCGACGGTTGCCTCGTTCGGCATGTTGATGGTCTTGGAAATGGCACCCGAGATGAACGGCTGCGCCGCCGCCATCATGTGGATGTGGCTTTCGACCGAGAGATAGCGCTTGCCCTTGCGGCCGCAGGGATTGGCACAGTCGAACACGGCGTAATGCTCGAGCTTCAGGTGCGGCGCGCCTTCCAGCGTCATGGCGCCGCAGACATGCTCATTGGCCGCCTCGATGTCCTTTTTCGAGAAGCCGACGCGGGCCAGGAGCTCGAAGCCCGGTGCGTTGACCTCATCCGCGGGGATGCCCAGCGTCTTGACCACGAAGTCTTCGCCGAGCGTCCACTTGTTGAACACGAACTTGATGTCGAAAGCGGTCTTCAGCTGCGCTTCCGCCTTGGCGATTGCCTCGTCGGTGAAGCCCTTGGCCTTCAGCGACCCGGTATTGATGGCGGGCGCCTGCTTCAGCGTGCCGTGGCCGACCGCATAGGCTTCCATCTCGGCGATGGCGGCTTCCGAATAGCCGAGTGTGCGCAAGGCTTCCGGCACCGCCTGGTTGATGATCTTGAAATAGCCGCCGCCGGCGAGCTTCTTGAACTTCACCAGGGCGAAATCGGGCTCGATGCCGGTCGTGTCGCAGTCCATCACCAGGCCGATCGTGCCGGTCGGCGCGATCACGGAGACCTGGGCATTGCGGTAGCCGTGCTTTTCGCCGAGCGCCAGCGCGTCGTCCCAGGCCTTCTTGGCGCGGACGACGATTTCCGGATCCGGGCAATTGGTCTGGTCGAGCGCCACCGGATTGACGGCGAGGCTCTCATAGCCGGCGGTCTCGCCATGGGCGGCGCGGCGATGGTTGCGGATGACCCGGAGCATGTGCTCGCGGTTCGGCGCGAAGCCCGGGAAGGGGCCGAGTTCGCCGGCCATTTCGGCCGAGGTCTTGTAGGCGATGCCGGTCATGACCGCGGTCAGCGCGCCGGCAAGCGCGCGGCCTTTGTCGCTGTCATAGGGAATGCCCATGGTCATCAAGAGGCCGCCGATATTGGCGTAGCCGAGGCCGAGCGTGCGGTACTCGTAGGACAGTTCGGCGATCTGGCGCGACGGGAACTGCGCCATCAGCACCGAGATTTCCAGCACCACCGACCAGAGCCGGCAGAGATGCTCATAGCCGTCGATGTCGAAATGCTTGGCCTTGGCGTCGTAGAACTGCAGCAGGTTGGCGGAGGCCAGGTTGCAGGCCGTGTCGTCGAGGAACATGTATTCGGAGCACGGGTTGGACGCGCGGATCGGGCCGGCGGCCGGGCAGGTGTGCCAGTCGTTCATCGTCGTGTTGAAATGCAGCCCCGGGTCGGCGGACGCCCAGGCGGCGTGCCCGATCTTCTCCCAGAGGTCGCGCGCCTTCAGCGTCTTGATGGTCTTGCCGGTGATGCGGGCGGTCAGGTTCCAGTCCGCGTCGGTTTCCACCGCGCGCAGGAAGTCGTCCTTCAGCGAGACCGAATTGTTCGAGTTCTGGCCGGCCACCGTCAGATAGGCGTCCGAATCCCAGTCGGTGTCATAGGTCGGGAAGTCGATGTCCTTGTAGCCCTGCTTCGCGAACTGGATCACCCGCTTGATATAATTGTCGGGCACCAGCGACTTGCGCGCGGCCTTGATCTCGCGCTTCAGGGCCGGGTTCTGGGTCGGCTCGAAACAGGCATCGCCATCGCCCTCGCAGTTCACGCAGGCCTTCATGATGGCCTTGAGGTGCTTGGCATTGATCTTCGAGCCGGTGACGAGGCTCGCGACCTTCTGCTCCTCGATCACCTTCCAGTCGATATAGGCCTCGATATCGGGATGGTCGGCATCGACCACCACCATCTTGGCGGCGCGGCGCGTGGTGCCGCCCGACTTGATCGCGCCGGCGGCGCGGTCGCCGATCTTCAGGAAGCTCATCAGGCCGGACGAGCGGCCGCCACCGGCGAGCTTTTCGCCTTCGCCGCGCAGATAGGAGAAGTTGGAGCCGGTGCCGGAGCCATATTTGAACAGGCGCGCCTCGCGCACCCACAGATCCATGATGCCGCCCTCGTTGACGAGGTCGTCGGCGACCGACTGGATGAAGCAGGCATGCGGCTGCGGATGCTCATAGGCCGACTTCGACTTGGTGAGCTTGCCGGTTTCGAAATCGACGTAATAGTGGCCCTGGCCCGGGCCATCGATGCCATAGGCCCAGTGCAGGCCGGTGTTGAACCATTGCGGCGAATTGGGCGCCACCATCTGCAGCGCCAGCATGTAGCGCAGCTCGTCGAAGAAAGCCTGGGCATCGGCTTCCGCTTCGAAATAGCCACCCTTCCAGCCCCAATAGGTCCAGGTGCCGGCTAGCCGGTCGAACACCTGGGTCGACGAGGTCTCGCCGATCCAGCGCTCCTTCTCCGGCAGCTCCTTCAGGGCCTTCTCGTCGGGAGCGGAGCGCCAAAGCCAGGACGGGACGGAATTCTCCTCGACCTTCTTCATTCGGGCGGGAACGCCGGCCTTGCGGAAATATTTCTGGGCCAGGATGTCGGCCGCGACCTGGCTCCAGGCCTCGGGAACCGAAATGCCGTCGAGACGGAACACGATCGAGCCATCCGGGTTACGGATCTCGGAGGTCGCCGCACGGAACGCGATGTCTGCATAGGGCGACTGGCCCGCCTTGGTGTATCGCCGTTCGATGCGCATCGTTCTCGTCCTTCATGTCATGGCCGGGATTGTGCTCCCGAGCCGCCCCGCGGTCCATGCCCTGAACCCGCGTTGGCCCGGTTCTAGCCGGGCCCCTTGCCGCCTTGCCCTGCGATCCCCGCTCTCCACAGGGGCGAGCTGGTCCGCTGGTTAACTCCTGCCGCGCAAAGCGCGTTCCCGCAGGCGGCGTCGAGGCGACACTTCGCCGGCCGCCGGCGCTGCCCACGAATGGGAACGCGCCATCGGGTGACGAAGACACTCCTCCGGCCACGCCGCGTCGAGACGTGGCGTCAGGCTGGAAACCGTCTGGGGATTTGGTGCGACGAGAACTTGAAACCGACCCGCCGAACCGAACGCCAAGGTATGCGGCATGCCTTCATGTCGTCAAGATGTAGGGCCTAGGGGTAAACAGACCCCTAAATATGGTGATGGTCGTTCAAATTTTAAGGGAAAGGCCTGGGCCAGCGAGCCAAGTGTCGGGAATCTCGGGGGGATTCGGCAAGGAAAAATTCACCGTGCCGGCGCCGGCTCTCCACAGGAGCCGTCGCGACCCCGGCAGATATTCCCAACATCGTCTTCCGGTTGGCGAAGTGTGGCTGGATTGTGACATGCCGGCGAGGGCCGGTTTCGCCTTTTGTTCGTGCTGACGCAGCGGCACGGAATCATCTCACGTGGCGCGGCAGGGCAGGGCGATTCCAGGCCGCGATTCTGCCTGTTGATTCGAGGTGACAGGACCGTTCGTGGGACAAGGCGGGGCAGGGGGGCACGGCAAGCAAAGGGCTCCTCCCGCGACGCGCGCAAACCCTCGCCCGCTTGCGGGAGAGGGTGGCAGCGTCAGCTGCCGGGTGAGGGTCTGAAGGGCTACGGCCCGTTAATTCCACCCGGAATGCGCGGATAGCGCCGACGCAACCACCCTCATCCGGCCGCTCCGCGGCCACCCTCTCCCACGAAGACGTGGGCGAGGGTCCACGCGTCTCGGTGGCGCGCTTTCGCCAAAAGGAAAACGGCCGGGATTGCTCCCGGCCGCCTCATGTTCACTGCCACGTGGCGAGGGCGTTCAGCCCTCGGCCTTGCGGTTCCACCAGCCGGCGCGGCGCGGTCCCGCGGGCGCCGCTGCCTGGACGGTCTCGACGGGTTCCGGATCGGGCGTGCGGCGGCGCTTGACCGGCTCCTCGGCCACGGCAGGGGCTGCCGGTGCGGGCGGCACGATGGGGGCGGCGACCGGAGCGGCCGGGGGCGGTGCGACAGGGGCCGGGGCGGGAGCCGCGGCCGCTGCTTCCACGACCGGTTCGACCACCGCTTCCACCACCGGCTCGGCCGCCGGCGTGCGCCGGCGCCTGGCGGGAGCTGCCGGGGCTGGGGTGCTCTCGCCATCCGCCGTCGCAACGGCTGCCTCGGCTGCCGCTTGCGCCGCGGTCGGCCGGCGGCGACGCGCCGGCTTGGCCGGAGCGGCTTCTGCGGCTGCAGCCTCTCCGTCCGCCGTGGCGGCCGGCTCCTCGGCTGCCGCCGCGGCGGCCTTGGCTGCGGCTGCCTTGCCGCGCGGAGCGCGACCGCGCCGCCCGGCATGCTTGATCTCTCCGGCTTCGGCTTCCGGCTCCACCGCGGCGGCCGGAGCCTCGACGAGGGCGACGTCCTCGGCCGTTTCCACGACCTCCGCGGCGACCACGATGTCGGTTTCGCCCTCGGCCCGGATGGCCTGCTCGTCCTCGCGCCGGTTGCGGCGTCCGCCACGGCGACCGCGGCGGCGGCGGCGGCCTTCGGCGCTTGCATCGTCACCGGTCGCGTCATCCAGAGCCTGATCCTCGGCCCCGGTTTCCTCGTCGGCCTCGTCAGCCTCGTCGGCGCCCTGGTCGTCCGCGGCATGGCCGGCATCCTGCCGGCCCTCGGCGCCGAACTCGTCGCGCCCGCCTTCCTCGCGGCCATCGCCGCCACGGCCGCGCCGGCGCCGGCGGCGGCGCTTGCGCCGCTTCTCGCCATTCTCGCTGTCGTCGCGCTCGGCGCGGGCCTCGCCACCATGCTCGCGCTGTTCGCGCGGCTCGGCGCCAGCCTCGGCCTCGGCTTCGACTTCGGCCTCTTCTTCCTCTTCGATCTCGTCCTCGATCAGGTCGTCGGGGTCGACCGGCAGGGGCGCGATCACCGGCGGCCGGTAGGCGGTCTCATGGGTATGGACCTGCGCGCCCTTCTCGATGGCGAACATGTGCTGGCCGCTGACCGTCTCGTCGGCGGTGATGTCGACGCTGACGCGGAAGCGGCTCTCCAGCTCGTGCAGATGCGCGCGCTTGTTGTTGAGCACATAGAGCGCCACCGCGGTACGGGTGCGCACGATGACGTCGAACATGGCCGAGCGCAGCAATTGCTCCTCGACCGAGCGCAGCAGATGCAGCGCGACGGAGGAGACCGAGCGGACATGGCCGGTGCCGCCGCAGGTGGCGCAAACCTCGGTCGAGCTCTCCAGCACGCCGGTGCGGATGCGCTGGCGGCTCATTTCAAGAAGGCCGAAATGCGAGATACGGCCGACCTGGATGCGCGCCCGGTCGTTCTTCAGCGCATCTTTCATGCGCTTCTCGACCGCCCGGTTGTTGCGGTTCTCGTCCATGTCGATGAAGTCGACGACGATCAGGCCGGCGAGGTCGCGCAAGCGGAGCTGGCGCGCCACTTCGTCGGCGGCCTCCGAATTGGTGCGCAGCGCCGTGTCCTCGATATTGTGCTCGCGCGTCGAGCGGCCCGAGTTCACGTCGATGGCAACAAGCGCTTCCGTCGGATTGATGACGATATAGCCGCCGGACTTCAGCTGCACGGTATTGGAGAACATCGCGTCGAGCTGGGCCTCGACGCCAGAGCGGGCGAACAGCGGCTGCGGCTCGCGATAGGGTTTCACATTCTTGGCATGGCTCGGCATGAGCATGCGCATGAAGTCCTTGGCTTCCTTGTAGCCGTCCTCGCCGGCGACCAGGACCTCTTCGATGTCCTTGTTGTAGAGGTCGCGGATCGACCGCTTGATCAGCGATCCCTCCTCATAGACCAGCGTCGGTGCATTCGACCGCAACGTCTCCTCGCGCACCGTCTCCCACATGCGCAGGAGATATTCGAAGTCGCGCTTGACCTCGGTCTTGGTGCGGTTGGCGCCGGCCGTGCGAAGGATCACGCCCATGCCATCGGGCACTTCCAGGTCGCCGGCGATCGACTTCAGCCGCTTGCGGTCGGCCGCATTGGTGATCTTGCGGGAAATGCCGCCGCCACGCGCGGTGTTCGGCATCAGCACCGAATAGCGGCCGGCGAGCGACAGATAGGTGGTCAGCGCGGCGCCCTTGTTGCCACGCTCTTCCTTGACGACCTGCACCAGCATGACCTGCCGGCGCTTGATCACTTCCTGAATCTTGTACTGCTTGCGCGGCCGGAAGGTGCGGTCCGGCATATCCTCATAGGCGTCGCCCGCGCCGACCGACTCGACCACGTCCTCTTCCGCCGGGGCTTCCTCGACATGGCCGTCGCCGGAATCCTCGCCTTCGCGCGCCTCGTGCTTGTCGGCCTTGGAGGCGTCGTTCGCCTCTTCGCCGTGCGGCTGGTCGTCGTGGTGCTCGTCGCCGTGGCCCTCGTCGTCGTGATGGCCGTCGTCGTGGTGCTCGCCGTCGTGATGATCGCCGTCGTGATGATCGCCGTCGTGATGATCGCCGTCATGGTGATCACCATCATGATGATCATCCTGGCCGTGCTCACCGGTCACGCCGGCCTCTTCGTCGACCTCTCCGGTCACGGCATCCGAGGTCTTGGCGTCGGCCGCCTCGTTGCGCGGCCGCGGTCCGCCGCGCCGCCGGCGGCGCCTGCCGCCATCGCGGTCGCGGCCGCCGTCCTTGCCGCCACGGCCACCGCGTTCGCCGCGGCCGCCTTCCTCGTCGTCGTCGTCACGATGCGAGCGGGCCTCTTCGGCCAGCAGCGCTTCGCGGTCGGCGACCGGGATCTGGTAATAGTCGGGATGAATTTCCGAAAAGGCCAGGAAGCCGTGCCGGTTGCCGCCATATTCGATGAAGGCGGCCTGCAGCGACGGTTCGACCCGTGTTACCTTGGCGAGATAGATATTGCCGCGCAGCTGTTTGCGGGACTGGCTTTCGAAATCGAATTCCTCGACACGATTACCACGGACCACCACAACCCGGGTTTCTTCCGGGTGGGCGGCGTCGATGAGCATCTTGTTGGCCATCGGATGAACTCTTGAAGTTTACGGCGGCCGCGAGCGCCGGCCCGGTCGGGCCCCGCTCTGCAGAAAGTGCCAGGGCGGCGCCGTGAAGGCGCCGGCGCACGGCCGTCAATGCGGTGGAAGGGGAAGGTGCAAGCCTGGTCGCAAAGCCGACGGCGGGGCCAGCGGAGAGCCGGGCGATCAATTGATCCCCCGTCCGCCTGTAGCCCGGCAGTGCCGTCGATCCCGACATGGACGAGACCCTTTCGAAGTGCGACGCGGCCCCGGACGGGGCGCGGCTAAGGGTGACACGGCAGCGGCTCGCCGAAGACGGCGCCACGCGCGGGGGTCAGGGAGCGCTCGGATCGGGGCCACGGAATGAAACCTTCGGCTGCCTTCGATCGCCACGCCGCTCCATACCCGCATGACCGTGTCATGACCTATGTAGCGGCGGAAGTGCGGCCTTGGCAAGCGTAGCCGTCATACAATCCGTGACGCCGGCCGTCACGTCAGCACGACCACCGGGGTCCCGATCCGGGCGCGGTCGTGCAGATCGATAATATCGTGGTTGAACAGGCGGATGCAGCCGGACGACACGGCCTGGCCGATCGACGAGGGAACATTGGTCCCGTGCAGGCGGTACATGGTGTCCCGGTTGCCGCGATAGAGGTAGAGCGCGCGGGCGCCGAGCGGGTTGCCGATGCCGCCGGCCATGCCGCCGGCGTAACGCGCGTTGCGCGCGTCATAGGCGATCATATTGGCGGTCGGCGTCCAGTTCGGCCACGAGCCCTTGCGGCCGACCGCGGCGCGGCCGTGCCAGAGTGCGCCCTGACGGCCGACGCCGACGCCGTAGCGGATCGCCCGGCCATTGCCGAGCACGTAATAGAGGTGGCGCTCGCTCGGGATCACCACGATCGTGCCGGCGGCCTCGCGCGTCGCATAGGCCACTTCCTGGCGCAGGAAGCGCGGGTCGATATTCGATGTGTCCATGGCCGGCAAGGTCACGCCGGCGTCCTGGCGCCCGGCATAAGAGCCGACGGAGCCGCCGCCGGTGACGCAGCCGGTGAGCACCGCTGGCGCCGCCAGCAGGAACAGGCGGCGCGTCATCGCGCTTGTCGTTGCGCTGGCATCGGCGCCGGTCTCGGCGCGGACCTGGTCGCCGGGAGCGGCATTGTCTGCTGAATGGCTCATGATCTGGGCGCTCGGCTTGATCGGGGTGAATCGTTCGAAATTAACCGTGCGCGGTCATTGGCTTGGCCTGTGTTCACGACTTCGTGAACAGGCGTGCGCCGGTCATCTTCGTGGCGGTTCTGTGGCCAAATTCCCACACATTCGCGGGGGCGCTCCGGCGTCGGCGTCCGCCCCGCGAGACGGACGGCCGCGGGCTTGCCGGGCTTCCCTGGAAGGGAAGGTGACCGGTCTTGTCGTGCCTTTGTCGTGTCTTTCCGGCAACGCTTGCCGGCCGGTCGCCTCGCTATGCTTAAGGGCCAGTTAACCCCGGCGGTCCTATGGGTTATCCCATCCTGGCGGTTCCTTGCTGGTCGTTCCGGCGCCGCTGCGTCCGACCCTCGAGGGGCCATGGCCGGTTCCCGTCTTCTCGGCATCCTGTTGACCGCGGCGCTGATCGCGGGCGGCGGCGCGCGCGCGCAGACGGCCGGTGGCGCGGAGCGCATGGACCAGGGCGAGCCGGCATCGACCGGAGCGATCGCCGCGGCCGCTGCCAATGCCCGCGACGGCGGCTCCGGCGAAGCGCGGCCCAATGCGGCGCGCTCGATCCTGCCGGCCGTGGTCTCGGCCGCGCGCCTGACCGGCGATGCCAGCCGCACCCGGCTGTCCTTCGAACTCACCCGCAATATCGAGATCCGCGCCTTCGCGCTCGCCGATCCCTATCGGGTGATCGTCGATCTCGACGAGGTCAATTTCCAGATTGGCGGCCCCGCGGGGCAGGGCACCGCGCGCTCTCCCGCGCAGCCGGCGGGACAAACCGCGGGAACCGGCGGCCGTGGCCTGATCCAGGCCTATCGCTACGGCCTGTTCGCGCCGGGCAAGTCGCGCGTGGTGGTCGACCTGACCGGGCCCGCCTTGATCGAGCGCGCCCAGATGGTGGAAGGCCGGGACGGCGAGCCGCCGCAGGTCGTGCTCGAACTGGTCCGCACCGATGCCGACGGGTTCCGGCGCGCCCAGAACGAGCGGGCAACCTCCAATCTCGCCCGCCGCGGCGATCGCCAGAGCGTCGGCCCGCGCGTCTCGGCCCATGGCGCGACGCCGGATGGTCCGCCGGTCGTGATCATCGATCCCGGCCATGGCGGCGTCGATCCCGGCGCGGTCGCCGCTTCCGGTGAAGAGGAAAAGACCATCATCCTCGATTTCGCCCGGGTGCTGCGCGACAAGCTGAAGGCCACCGGCCGCTACCGCGTGGTGATGACCCGCGACCGCGACATCTTCATTCCGCTGGGTGACCGCGTGCGCATCGCGCGCGAGCATAACGGTGCCCTGTTCGTCTCGATCCACGCCGATTCGATCAGTGGCGCCCAGGACAATGCCCGCGGCGTCACCGTCTATACCCTGTCGGACCGGGCGTCCGATGCCGATTCGGCCAGGCTCGCCGAGCGCGAGAACAAGGCCGACGCGATCGCGGGGCTCGATCTGTCGGACGAGCCTTCCGAGATCGCCGACATCCTGATCGACCTGACGCGCCGCGAGACACGCATGTTCTCGGCCAATTTCGCCCGCACGCTTGCCGGCGAGATGCGCCATGCCACCCGCATGCACCGCTTGCCCTTGCGCTCGGCCGGCTTCCAGGTGCTGCGCGCCCATGACATTCCCTCGGTTCTGGTGGAACTGGGCTTCGTGTCGAGCGCCAAGGACGTGGAAATGCTGACCTCGGCCATCTGGCGCGACCGCACCGCCGATTCCGTCACCCGGGCGATCGACCAGTTCTTTGCCGGCCGGACCGTCGCGCGCCCCGCCGCGCAGCGGTGAGTCTTGGGCGCGGCGGTGCGTCTTAGGCGCGGACCGGCCGCGCAGTGATGAACGTGACTGGCGCGCCGCGCCGCACGGGGTTAAAGAGGCGCGGTCACGTCCGGGTCACATCCGCGCCACAGTCGCGGGGCATCGGTCGATCGGAAGCCCCGCAGCGGCATTCGCGCCTGTCAGGGGCGCGGCGACGTGGTATGATTTGAGGCAGTCAGGACAGGGCGCCCCCGGCCCGGGTTCCTTCGCGGCGGTACCACGGGGACGAGAGGCGCTGCCCGTCGGGCACGAAATGACCGGATGAAACTTATTCTCCGATTCTTCGGCTGGGCGTTCGGCCTCGGCACCGTGGCCTTCCTGATCGGGGCCGCGGGCGTTGCCGTCTACATCGTCACCGTGACCAAGGAACTGCCCGACTACAATACGCTGCGCAATTACGAGCCGCCGATCATGAGCCGCGTCCACGCCGCGGACGGCCAGCTGATGGCCGAATATGCCCGCGAGCGCCGGCTCTATTTGCCGATCCAGGCGGTGCCGAAACTGGTGGTCCAGGCCTTCCTGTCGGCGGAAGACAAGAACTTCTATTCCCATAACGGCATCGACGTGATGGGCATCGCGCGTGCCGCCCTGACCAATTTCAACAATCGCGGCTCGGGCCGGCGGCCGCAGGGCGCCTCCACCATTACCCAGCAGGTGGCGAAGAACTTCCTGCTCTCAGGCGAACAGACCGTGGATCGCAAGATCCGCGAGGCGCTGATCGCCATGCGCATGGAATCGGCCTTCACCAAGGACCAGATCCTCGAACTCTACCTGAACGAGATCTATCTCGGCTTCGTCATGCCCGGCTATGGCGCCTATGGCATCGCCGCGGCGGCCCTGGTCTATTTCGACAAGTCGGTGCACGAGCTCACCCTGGCCGAGGCGGCCTATCTCGCGGCCCTGCCGAAGAGCCCGACCCAGCTCCATCCGTTCCGCAACCGCGACCGCGCCATCGAACGGCGCAATTACGTCATCGGCCGCATGGTCGAGGACGGCATCGTGTCGGCGGAGGAGGGCGAGGCCGCCAAGAAGTCGCCGCTCACCATCAATCCGCGCTCGCCGCGCCAGCAGACCTTCGCCGCCGACTATTTCGCCGAGGAAGTGCGCCGCGAGATGGCCGACCGCTTCGGCGAGAAGAAGCTTCTCGAAGGCGGCCTGTCGATCCGCACCACGCTCGATCCGAAGCTGCAGGTGGCGGCCCGCCAGATCCTCAGCGCCGGCCTCATCCGTTATGACGAGGCGCGCGGCTTCCGCGGCCCGGTGAACCGGATCGAGGACACCCGTGGCGACTGGGGTATCAAGCTCGCCGAAATCCGCGCCATCAGCGATGTCGGCTGGAAGCTCGCCGTGGTGCTCGACACCCAGGCCGACACCGCCCGCATCGGCCTGCAGCCCGGCCGCGACCAGGCCGGCGTCGTGGTGGCCGCCCGCCAGATCGGCCTGATCACCGGCGACGGCGTCCGCTGGACCCGCCGGGCGGTGAACCGCGCGCTCAATCCCGGCGACGTCGTCTATGTCGAGCCGATCAGCGGCCGCGAGGGCCAGTTCCGCCTGCGCCAGGTCCCGGAAGTGTCCGGCGGCCTGGTCGCCATGGACCCCTATACCGGCCGCGTGCTGGCCATGGTCGGCGGCTTCTCCTTCGACCAGAGCCAGTTCAACCGGGCGACGCAGGCGCGCCGCCAGCCCGGCTCGTCGTTCAAGCCCTTCGTTTATGCCGCAGCCCTCGACAACGGCTACACGCCGTCGACCGTGGTGCTCGACGCGCCCTTCGAGCTCGCCCAGTCGGACGGCTCGGTCTGGCGCCCGGAAAACTATTCCGGCCGCTTCTACGGACCGCAGACGCTGCGCTTCGGCATCGAGCAGTCGCGCAACGTCATGACGGTCAGGCTCGCCAACGATGTCGGCATGCCCTTGATCGCCGAATATGCCAAGCGTTTCGGCATCTATGACGACATGCAGCCGGTGCTCTCCATGGCGCTCGGCGCCGGCGAAACTACGCTCATGCGCATGGTCACCGGCTATTCGATGTTCGCCAATGGCGGCCGCCGGATCCGCGCCACCCTGATCGACCGCATCCAGGATCGCACCGGCCACACCATCTTCCGCCACGACGACCGGCAATGCCAAGGCTGCACCGCCGAGCGCTGGACCCATCAGGACGAGCCGATCCTGATCGACCGGCGCGAGCAGGTGCTCGACCCGATGACCGCCTATCAGATCACCTCGATGATGGAGGGCGTGGTCCAGCGCGGCACCGGCGCCGTGGTCCGCGAGCTCGGCAAGCCGATCGCCGGCAAGACCGGCACCACCAACGAGGAGAAGGACGCCTGGTTCGTCGGCTTCTCGCCCGATCTCGCCGTCGGCATCTATATCGGCTTCGACACGCCAAAGCCGATGGGCCACGGCTCGACCGGCGGCGTCATGTCGGCGCCGATCTTCCGCGACTTCATGCGGGTCGCGCTGGCCGACCGGCCGGCCGTGCCGTTCCGCGTGCCGACCGGCATCAAGCTGATCCGCATCGACCCGCGGTCCGGCATGCGCGCCGGCTCGGGCGCCGGCAATGCCATTCTCGAGGCGTTCAAGCCCGGCACCGCGCCGCCCGATTCCTATCAGCTGATCAATCCCTTCGACGCCGCCTCGAACGGCGGCGGCCCGCGCCGCGGACCCTCGTCGGAAACCAACCGGGCGATCTCGACGGGCACCGGCGGGTTGTATTGAAAACCGGTTGAACCCGCGTGGATCGCGTGTAAAGGCGGCCTACGGGCCGCTTTTTTGCATCTCGGACGGTTGGCGGCCGCATCATGGCAATGCCGCGCCGGATATCTGTCCTCGGCCGCCATTGCCATGCACTGGCGCAATCGCTATCCGGACAAGCCTTGCTGCCGCGAGGGCGTCGCCGGTTCGTGCCATTGCACGGCGCCGTGCCGAGGCAAGAGGAGAAACCGGCATGGCCGAGGTCGCATTTTCGTGGGATCACCTGCACCTGCGCAGCGCCGATCCGGTCGCCACGGCGCGCTTCTACGTTGAAGCTTTCGGCGCCGTGGAAACGGGCAGGGTCGACGTCAAGGGCGCGCTGCGGGTCATGCTCGACCTCGGCGGCGTCACCCTGTTCGTCGAGCAGGTGCCGGCCGATACGCCGGCGCCTCCGTCGCCGCCCTTCATGGGGATCGAACATATTGGCCTTGGCGTAGCGGATCTCGATGCCGCGGCCGCGGCTCTGCGCGCCCGCGGCGTCGTCTTTATCGAGGAGCCGCGTCAGGCGCGGCCCGGCGTGCGCATCGCCTTCGTCGAGGGGCCCGAACGGGTCAGGATCGAGCTGATCGAACGACGCTGAGGCCGGGGCGCCGCCGCGCCCCGCTTCATTCTCACTCCGCCTTCGGCTCGCGCAGCAGGTGGTAGAGGATGATGCAGCCGAAGGTCGCGGTGCCGATGCCGTCGAGGGTGAAGCCGGCCAGCGTCAGCTTGAAATTGCCGGCGCCCAGCACCAGCGCCACCGCGACCGTGATCAGGTTGCGGCCATTGGAGAAGTCGACCTTGTTCTCCACCCAGATGCGGCCGGCGGTGGCGGCGATCAGGCCGAACACGACGATCGCGAGGCCGCCGAGGACCGGGCCGGGAATGGTCAGGATCAGCGCACCGAATTTCGGCGAGAAGCCGAGCAGGATGGCGATCAGGGCGGCGGCAACGAACATCAGGGTCGAGAAGATCCTGGTCACCGCCATGACGCCCATATTTTCCGCATAGGTGGTCACGCCGGTGCCGCCCGATGATCCCGACAGCATGGTGGCGATGCCGTCGCCGATGAAGGCGCGGCCGATATAGGGGTCGAGATTGCGGCCGGTCATCGCCGCGATGCCCTTGAGGTGGCCGAGATTCTCCGCGACCAGGATGATCGCCACCGGCGCGATCAGCACCATGGCCTTGGCGTCGAAGACGGGCGAGGCGAATTTGGGCATGCCGATCCACGCGGCCTGGCCGACCGCCGAGAAATCGACCGGCGCACCCATGCCGAAGCCGTTGGCCAGCACGAGATAGACGAGATAGCCGAACAGCGCGCCGATGAGGATCGGCAGGCGGCGCCAGAGGCCGGGCGCGTGCACGGCCGTCAGGCCGACCGCCAGCACCGTCACCAGCGCGATGAAACGGGCAAAGCCCGAGCCGTCGGGATTGCCGGGGCCGGCGCCGGAGGCGCTGCTGATGGCGATCGGCGCCAGCACCAGGCCGATGGCGGCGACGATCGCGCCGGTCACCACCGGCGGCATCACCTTTTCCACCCAGGCATGGCCGATGCCCATGACGATCAGGCCGATGACCGTATAGACCGCGCCGGCGGCGATGATGCCGCCCAGCGCCAGGCCGATATTCGGGTTGGGGCCGCCGGCCACCGTCGCGGCGGTCGCCGCCAGAACCGGGCCGATAAAGGCGAAGGACGAGCCGAGATAGCTCGGCACCCGGCCGCCGGTGATCACGAAGAAGATCAGCGTGGCGATGCCGGAGAACAGGATCGCCAGATTGGGGTCGAAGCCCATCAGGATGGGCGCCAGCACGGTCGAGCCGAACATGGCGACCACATGCTGCAGGCCGACGACGACGGTCTGGCCGGCCGGCAGCCGCTCGTCCGGCATGATCGTGCCGGAACTCTTCTCGGTCCACTTGGGAAAATAGCCGTCCGCCATGATGTGCTCCCCCTCTTGGCACCGGGCCGGCTTCATGGAAGCGCGCCCGCCGCGCGCAGCTAACCGCGCCGGCGGATGGGAAAACAGGGAGGGAAAGCCGCAATCCACCGGAAAGGCGGGCCGCGGGTCGGAAAAGCGGCACCGCGGGTGCCGTTTCACCCGCGTGGCCGACGCTGCGGCCGGCTGCGACACGGTCCGGTCATGCCGGGGCGGCATGTAGGGATCAGGAGTGCGGCTGCCGATTCTGCTATGATGAGAGCCGGCCGCGCGGCGCGCGCCCGGGATTCGGCGCGGCATCATCAAGGGAGCCCGATGCCATGGGATCGCAGCAAGGCGCGCGACGGCTCAGCCTGATCGGCGCGCCGGTCGAGGAGGGGGCCGGCCAGCCGGGTGCGGTCATGGGACCGGCCGGCCTGCGCACCGCCGGCCTCGTCGGCGCGCTGCGCGAGCTCGGCCACGACGTCGAGGATCAAGGCGATCTCTGCCTGCCGGCCGATCTGCCGGAGGTTCCGCTCGGCGCCGGCCATGCCAAGAACCTCAAGCGCATCGCCGCCTGGTCGCGCGCCGTCGCCCGGGAAACCGAGACCGCGCTGGCGGACGGCAGGCTGCCGATCGTCATGGGCGGCGACCATTCGCTGTCCATGGGTTCGGTCAGCGGCGTGGCGCGCCACTGGCAGGCCAAGGGCCGCCCGCTTTTCGTGCTCTGGCTCGACGCCCATGCCGATTTCAACACGCCGGAGACCTCGCCCTCCGGCAATATGCACGGCATGTCGGCGGCCTTCCTGTGCGGCGAGCCGGGGCTCGAAAGCCTGCTCGGCGACGCGCCGCGCGTGCTGCTCGACCCGAAGAATCTGCATCTCTTCGGCATCCGATCGGTCGATCGCGCCGAGCGGGCGCTGCTCAGGGCGCGCGGCATCGATGTCGTCGACATGCGCCTGCTCGATGAATTTGGCGCCTCCGTGCTGATCCGCCGGATCATCGACCGGGTGAAGGCGGCCGGCGGCGCGCTGCATGTCAGTCTCGACGTCGATTTTCTCGATCCGTCGCTGGCGCCCGGCGTCGGCACCACCGTGCCGGGCGGCGCCACCTATCGCGAAGCCCATCTGGTGATGGAATTGCTGCATGACTCGGGCCTGGTCGGCTCGCTCGACGTGGTCGAGCTCAATCCCTTTCTCGACGACCGCGGCAAGAGCGCGCTGCTGCTGGTCGACCTGGTGGCGAGCCTGTTCGGCCGCCATGTGATCGATCGCGGGCCGTGAGGCGGATCCGGCTCAGGCCGCGTCCGGCTTCATGACAGGCGGCCAATTATGGGTCTCCGCCTTGCGCCCGGAAGCCCAGGCATAGAGCGCGTCATAGATGACGAAGCCGTGCTTCAGCACCTCGTGGTCGTCGGGCGTCACGTCCCGGAGGCCCATCGAGATCGCCAGCAGGCCGGCCGATTGCGGCGTCAGGTCGTGCCGGCCGGTATCGGCGCCGCGCACGATCGCGGCGATGGTGACGATGGCGGGATCGCGCTCCAGCCCGTGCTTCGACACGAAGGTGTCGAAGCTGCAGCCCTCGCCGACATGGGTGTATTCGACACCGGGCACGTCATAGGGGGTGGCGCCGGTCTCGGCGGCCACCCGCATCACCTGGTCGGGTGGCGTGAACAGAAATTCGGGCTCCTTGTCGATGAACCTGGCGATCAGCCAAGGACAGGCGATCCGGTCGATGACCGGGCGTTCGCGTGTGACCCATTTCATGATCTCATCTCCTCTGGTCTGACGTCAGCGGGACGGTGGGGGCGCCGAGGGCGTGCCAGGCGGCGATGCCACCGGAGAGGGCGTGGGCGTCGACACCGCGCCGACGCAGTTCGGCGACCGCCTCGCCGCTGACCTGGAAGCCGTAGACGCAATAGACGATGACCGGCTTGTCCTTCGGCACCGCGCCGGCCCAGTCGGCGATCGCCTCCGGCGCCCGGATCAGCGCGCCCGGCACCATGTCGTGGCGCTTGGCCATGTCGTCCGCGAGGCAGACATCGAGCACCACGATGTCGTCCTTTCGTTCCAAACGGGCCCTGAGGTCCTCGGCCGCGACACCGCCGCCGACGGGATCGGGAACCGGGGACCAGCCATCCCGGCGTGCGATCACACGCCCGTGGCGGATGCCGACGCGCTCCCAATGGATGTTTCTCATGAAGGCATCGACGTAAGCGCCGGCCTTGGCGCCGAAATCGATGTGATAGGCGTGCTCGTACATGTCGAGCGCCAGGATCGGCACGCCGCCGGCCAGACAGTTGGTGTGGTCCGCCGCCCATTGGATCATCAGCCGGCCGTGGCGTTCCGACCAGGTGAGCAAGGTCCAGCCGGAACCGCCGGCCTGCGCCTTGGCGACCGCCGTGAACTGGCCGCGCCAGGCGGCGACGCTGCCGAAATCGCGCTCGAGTGCTGCGGCGAGGTCGTCCTTGGCGTCGCCGGACCCGCCGAGCCCGTCGAAATAGATCTCGTGCAGGATCGCCGAATTGGCGGCGACCAGTTCCTCGCGTTTCAGGCCGTTGACGTCGAAGACCGGCGCGGCGGCCCAGTCGGTTTGGCCGAGCCGGCGCTCGATGGCGTTCAGGCGCCTGACGGCGCCGCCGTAATTGTTTTCGTAATGGCTCGCCAGGAGCCGTTCGGACAGACCGTCAAGCCGTGGCGGCTTGAAGGGCAGGGGCATGATCCGATGCGTCATCGCGTCCTCGCTTGGGTGGTCCCGAGAGGAGGCGAACGCTACGCTCGAATCAAAAATGATACAAGTGTTGCAATAGACAGCTTTCGTGATACGGTTTGCCCATGAACACGGCGGCCATCTTCGTCGACCGGCGATGGCTGCCACCGGTCCAGCAATTGCCGATCAGGCGGGCCGCTCTTCGGATGAAGATCCGGCGCCGGCAGCAAGGCATCGCCGCGCTCGCCGCCAGATGCCGCCGAAATCGACCTGTGTGGTCCATGAGGAAACGGGAGGAGACGGCCATGACCCCCAAAGTGGCAGTGGTCTGGCGCGGCGACCGTGAGGTCCGGCGCGCGGCGACACCCCGGAACAATCGCTTTCATCGTGTGTTCGAGGAACTCGCCGCGATGGGCATTCACGCGGAGCCGGCGGTTTTCGACGAGGCGTTTGCGGACGAGGTTCGCGATCAGCTCCTGGCGGCGGACGGCGTGCTCGTTTGGGTCGATCCGTTGCACGAGGGGAAGACGCGCGCGGTTCTCGACGCCTTGCTACGCGACGTCGCGGCTCGCGGCCCCTGGGTCAGCGCGCATCCCGACGTGATCCTCAAAATGGGTGTGAAGCAGGTGCTGCATCGCACGAAGCATCTCGGCTGGGGCACCGACACGCATCTCTACGGCTCCTACCAGGCATTCCGCGAGGCATTCCCCGCGCAATTGCGCATGACCGGCCCGCGGGTGCTGAAACAGAACCGCGGCAATGGCGGTCAAGGCGTGTGGCGGGTCGAACAGATCGATCCGCTTCCTGGCGGGGTTGCGGCGGTCCGAGTGCTGCATGCGCGACGCGGCAGTGTGTCCGAGGACCTCGCGCAGTCGGATTTCATGGCGCGTTGCGAGGCCTATTTCACGCCCGGCGGCTGCATCGTGGACCAGCCGTTCCAGCCGCGCCTGCCGGATGGCATGATCCGCTGCTACATGGGCGCGGATAGGGTGGTGGGCTTTGGCCACCAGCTCATCAAGGCGCTGATCCCGCCACCGCCCGAAGGTCCGGACTGCGAAGCGATGCAGCCGGGGCCACGCATCATGCACCCTGCCACGGCGGAGCAGTTCGAGGCGCTGAGGTCCAAGATGGAAACCGAATGGGCGCCGCAGATGATGGCGACCCTCGACATCGACGCCGCCTCTTTGCCGATCATCTGGGATGCCGACTTTCTCTACGGGCCGCGCACCGCGTCGGGCGAGGACACCTATGTGCTCTGCGAAATCAATGTCAGTTCGGTCTTCGCCATCCCGGACCAGGCGCCGGCCGAAATCGCCCGTCTCGTTGCCGCGCGATTATCGATCGACGCCAACCGGAGAGTCCGTCAAGGCCCGGCTGGACGCTTGGGTGTCACGGCGCCGTGAAGGACAACGGGTTCAATGGGGCCATCGGCCACGTCATCGCAGCCGGTCGGCTCCGTGCATCTCGATGAGGGCGTCCATGGTCCAGCCATTCTCCTTTGTCCCGGCTCTCGCGTCGGCGCGCGTCGTCTCCGTGTGAAGGCGTCAACGCTATCGATAGCTCGGGTATCCGTGCATGGACGTTGGTCATATCGGCTGCGAGAGTCCACGCCCACGGACCTGCGCGATGTTTGGATATATATGATACAGATGTTGCGTTTGATGCGTCCGATGATACGGTCAAATCATGAGTGATGAGACGCCCGGGACGGACCAGCGATGGCTCCTGCTGATCCACCAATTGCCGACCAAGCCGGCCTATTTCCGCGTCAAGATCTGGCGCCGGTTGCAGAGCCTCGGCGCCGTGGCGGTGAAGAGCACGGTTTATGCGCTGCCCGCCAATGCCGAGACCCAGGAGGATTTCGAATGGCTCCTGAAGGAGATCGTCGAGGGCGGCGGCGAAGCCATGCTGTGCGAGGCACGGCTGATCGACGGTCTGTCCGACGCCCAGGTCCGGGCGCTGTTCGACGCTGCGCGTGATGCCGACTACGCCGAGATAGCCAAGGAAGCGCGCGACCTCGCCCAGGCGCTCGATGCGCTGGCACCAGAGGGCAGGGCGGAGGCCGAGAAGAGCACGGAGACGCGCTCGCAGATCAACCGCCTGCGCAAACGGCTCGCCGAGCTCGTGACGATCGATTTTTTCGCCGCCACCGGCCGCCTTGCGGTCGAGGCGATGCTGGCCGGGCTCGAGGCCCGGCTTACGGAGGACCTGGCCATGACCGAGAATCCGCCGAAAGCGGCCGAGCCCGCCGCGGAACTGAAGGGCCGGACCTGGGTGACGCGCCGCGACATTCATGTCGACCGTATTGCCTGCAGTTGGCTGATCCGCCGCTTCATCGATCCGCAGGCCGTCATCCGCTTCGTGCCGGGCAAGGGGTATGTGCCTGATCCGGGCGAGTTGCGCTTCGACATGTTCGAGGGCGAGATCACCCACGAAGGTGACCGCTGCAGTTTCGAGGTCCTGCTCGGCCGCGCAGGCATCGTCGACCCGGCCTTGCAGGCGATCGCCGAGATCGTCCACGACATCGATCTCAAGGACGGCAAGTTCGGCCGTGACGAGACGTCGGGCATTGCAAGCCTGATCGCCGGCATCGCCGCGGCCCATGCGGATGACGACCAGCGGATCGCCCAGGGCGCCGCGGTGTTCGACAATCTCCATCAGTATTTTCGCGGCAAGCGCGGCTGACGAAAGAGGACCGGGCCATGACCAATGCCGAGGGCGTCGCCGGGAAGCCAGTCGGGACATCCGACCTTGCCGCAGGAGGTCTGCCCGGCCACGGCATTTCCTTCGGCGAAGCCGTGCGGGTCTGGGCGCGGGTGGCGCTCCTCAGCTTCGGCGGTCCGGCTGGGCAGATCGCGGTGATGCACCGGATCATCGTCGAGGAAAAACGCTGGATCGGCGAGACCCGTTTCCTGCACGCGCTCAACTATTGCACCTTGCTGCCGGGGCCCGAGGCGCAGCAGCTCGCCATCTATATCGGCTGGCTCCTGCACAAGACCAAGGGCGGCCTGGTGGCGGGCATTCTGTTCGTCGTGCCCGGCGTCGTCGCCATCATGGCGCTCAGCTGGATCTATGCGATCTTCGGCAATGTCGGGCTGGTCCAGGCCCTGTTCTTCGGCCTGAAGGCGGCAGTGCTCGCCATCGTGCTGGAAGCGGTCCTGCGCATCGGCCGGCGTGCGCTGAAGAACAATGTGCTGCTGGGGCTCGCCGCCGCGGCCTTCGTCGCGCTGTTCTTCTTCCAGGTGGCGTTTCCGCTGGTCATCCTGGCGGCGGGCCTGATCGGCTTTGCCGGCGGAAAAGCGGGCTGGGCTTCGTTCCTCACCACCGGCGGACATGGCAAGGTCGGCGGCCACCAGGTCGCCGATGCCGATACGGCGCTGGGCGAGGAGGTGCCGGCCCATGCCCGCCCGCCGGTCAGTTGGTCCTTGAAGATCGCCGGGGCCTTTCTCGTGCTGTGGTTCGTGCCCGTGCTCGGCCTCCTGGCGCTGCTCGGAACCGGCAATGTCTTCACCGACATCGCCATCTTCTTTTCCAAAATGGCCATGGTCACCTTCGGCGGCGCCTATGCGGTGCTCGCCTATGTCGCCCAGCAGGCTGTCGATCATTATGGCTGGCTGAAGCCCGGCGAGATGCTGGACGGGCTCGGCATGGCCGAGACGACGCCCGGCCCGCTGATCATGGTCACCCAGTTCGTCGGTTTCATGGGCGCCTACCGGTCGCCGGGTGTCCTGCACCCGCTGGTCGCCGGCACGCTCGGCGGGCTGCTCACCACCTGGGTGACCTTCGTGCCCTGTTTCCTTTGGATCTTCCTCGGCGCGCCGTTCATGGAGACGATGCGCAGCAACCGGGCCTTGTCGGCGGCGCTGTCGGCGATCACGGCGGCGGTGGTCGGGGTCATCCTCAACCTGGCGGTCTGGTTTGCCCTGCATGTGCTGTTCGGCCAGCTGAACGAGATCCGCTGGCTCGGCATGACGGTCGAGGTGCCGGTCTTGAGCTCCGTCAATATCCCGTCGCTGGTCCTGACATCGGGAGCGATGCTCGCCGTGTTCCGCTTCAAGATCGGCATGATCCCGGTGCTCGTGGCCTGTTCGGCGCTCGGCGTGCTCTATGGACTGATCATCGGCGCGGTCTAGCCGCGGCTGCCCATCGTACACATCTCTGCAAGACGGCGCGCCTCCAACGGAGGGCGGGCCGCCGGGAGAGGCAGTCATGAGGCCGTCCAGCTCCGATCTGATCGCCACCGAAGCCAGGCTCGGCGCCCACAATTACCAGCCGCTCGACGTGGTGCTGGCGCGCGGCGAGGGGGTCTATGTCTTCGATGTCGACGGCGTCAGGTATCTCGACTGCCTGTCGGCCTATTCCGCGGTCAACCAGGGCCACTGCCATCCGAAGATCCTGAAGGCCATGGTCGACCAGGCGCAGCGGCTCACGCTCACCTCGCGCGCCTTCCGCAACGACCAGCTCGCGCTGTTCTACGAGGAGCTCGCGGCGCTTACCGGCTCGCACAAGATCCTGCCGATGAACAGTGGCGCCGAGGCGGTCGAGACCGCCATCAAGGCCGTGCGCAAATGGGGTTACGAGGTGAAGGGCGTGCCGGAGGGCATGGCCGAGATCATCGTCTGTTCCAACAATTTCCACGGCCGGACCATCGGCATTGTCGGCTTCTCCACCGATCCGACAGCGCGCGGCGGCTTCGGTCCATTCGCGCCCGGCTTCCGGATCGTGCCCTTCGGCGACGCGCAGGCGCTGGCGGCCGCGATCAATCCGAACACCGTCGGTTTCCTGGTCGAGCCGATCCAGGGCGAGGCCGGCGTAATCATTCCGCCATCGGGCTATTTCGCCCGCGTCCGGGAACTCTGCACCGGCAATGACGTGGTCCTGATCCTGGACGAGATCCAGACCGGGCTCGGTCGCACCGGCAAGCTCCTGGCCGAGCAGCACGAAGCGATCGAAGCCGATGTCACGCTGATCGGCAAGGCCCTGTCCGGCGGCTTCTATCCGGTTTCGGCGGTGCTCTCCAATTCCGCCGTGCTCGGCGTCCTCAAGCCCGGCCAGCACGGCTCGACCTTCGGCGGCAATCCGCTCGCCTGCGCGGTGGCCCGCGCCGCCGTCAAGGTGCTGGTCGAGGAGGGCATGATCGAGAACGCCGCCGAGCAGGGCGCCTATCTCCAGGCCGGGCTCGCCGATATCCGCTCCAATGTGGTGCGCGAGGTGCGCGGCCGCGGCCTGATGCTGGCGGTGGAGCTCACCCCGGAGGCCGGCGGCGCCCATCGTTTCTGCGACATGTTGCGGGAGCGCGGCCTGCTCGCCAAGGACACCCATCGCGACACGATCCGCATCGCGCCGCCGCTGGTCATCACCCGCGACCAGGCGGATTGGGCGCTCGAGCAATTCGCCGCCGTGCTGACCACGGCGACCTGAGGGCGCCGGCCTCAGTTGGAGTCCCAGATGGTGGTCGAGGCCTGGCCGTATTTCATATAGGTCGAATAGAGCGATTTGGGATCGTTCAGCAGTTGCAGCACATGTTTGAAGAAGGGCGCCGCCGATGCGCCCACGGCATCGGAGCTCGCGCCGATCGGGCTTTGCCAGGGATCCTGGTTGGCCGCCATGCTGGTCCGCTTGATCTGCTTTTCCATCTCCTGGATCGAGGTGAAGATCTCGCTTTCGGCGAATTTCAGCTCGTTGCCGACCAGCCCGTAGCAATCGTCGACATTGGTGCGGCCGTGGCACTTCCTGATGGCGTTGCGGAACGGATATTCGCGCCACGGCGTATTGGGAGGCGCCGAGAACGTGCCATGGCCGCCCATGCCGCCGGTGGTGCCGGAAAAGGGCAGCTTGCCGCCCGTGGCGCGCGTCATGTCGGCGCGGCGTTTGTCCAGGGTGTTCCAGTTGACATATTCGAACACCGCGACCCGGTTATAGTACCAGAGGTCGAGAAAGGCCGGATAGTCCAGCTCCGCCGCCAGGATGACCCAGTCGATGATGCGTTTCTGCCGGTCGCCGCTCCAGCTCGGGTTGTAGGCGGCGTTGATCGCATGCTGCAGCACCTTCTCGGCATAGGCCTTTTCGGATTGCTGGACGATCGCCGGCGAGGCATGCACGACTTCGGCCTCGTCCTTGTCGAAACGGATGGCCACCTTGGCGAAGCGCACGCTCATCACCCAGCGGTCGCCGGGCTGCATGTGCTGGCGCCGGTAGAGGCGGGCGGCAAGCGTCACACGCGTGCCATTGGCGAGCTTCTGGGCCAGGTAATCCCGGTGGATGAGGCTGAGGTCCTGGCTGGCGCGCACCAGGCCACGCGCGAACACGCCGCCATCGCTCCGGTAGACCACGTAATGGCGCAGCTCATGGGCGACCTTGGCGGCGAACTGGTCGAAATCGCTGTCATAGCTGGCGACGATCGTCAGCGTCTGGCCGACCGGCTTGAAGCCGAGCCGCGTCTGTTCGAGCGCGCGCCGGGCGAATTCAGCGGACGGCATATAATCGGTGCGGTGCGGTTCCTTGCCCAATTCCGTGCTCCTGCAATGAGATGAACGAGGGCCGGCGATAAACACTGAGCGGGATGATGTTACCGCCGACCCTAAGTCACGACAATCGGGCGGGCTGTGCGCGGGGGCACAGACGGGCCGGAGCGGCAGGGGCGTGTGGGGGGGGCGTGGTGGGCGCCTCGGCGCGAATTGCTTCAGATCGAAACCGCCGGGCGATCCTGCACGAAGGTTCGTTGTCCTTCGTGCAGTGCATCTTAATTGCGAAAGATCAGACCTAAGGCTCCGCGCCCATCAGATAGGCGGCGATGGCGGCGCGGTCCTCGGCGCGCCTCACGCCCGGCGGGCTCATCCAGAGACCGGGAAACATCTCGTCCGGGTCGGCCAGAAAGGCTTCGATCCGCGCCGCGTCCCAGGCGAGGCCCCGGGCTCGCGCAGCCTTCAGGGCAGGCGAGTAGTCGAAATCCGGGTCGGAGCCGACCAGGCGGCCGGCGAGATCAGCGAGATTGGGGCCGGCCATGCCGGCCTGGCCGGGCGTGCGGCTATGGCAGGCGGTGCAGGTCTCGAACAGCGCACGGCCGCGCGCGCCATCGTCGGACCATGCGGCGGCAGGCGCGCCGAGTGCCAGCATGAGGCCGAGGCCGAGCCGGATCATGGTCAGGCGGGCGCCCGGGTCTGGATCCGCACCAGCCGGTTCTGGCCGGATTCCCCGCCCCAGGCCTCGCCCGGCCGGCCGTCCATCTGGCGGACATTGGCGCCGGGCCTGTCGCTGGCGAAGGTGCTGAAAGCCTGGCTCTGCGGGTCGAAACGAACGATGGCATTGGCCGAAAAGTCGGTCAGCCAGACCTTGTCCTTGTCGTCGACATAGACCGAATAGGTGCGCGGCCGGTCGCCCGGCAGTTTCCAGGTCCGCCACGTCTTGGCCACCGTGTCATAGGCCGAGACATTGCCGGAATTCCATTCGCTCACCCAGACGCGGTTCTGCGAGTCCGACCAGACGCGGCGGGCGCCCTGATTGGCGGTCGGCGGTTCGACGATGCTGGCCTGGGCGGTCGCGGTATCGATGCGGGCGATGTGGTTGCCGGCGAGCGAGGCATACCAGATCTCGCCCGACGGCGTGCGGGTCATGCCATAGGGCCCGCGGCCGCGCGGCGCGTCGTACACGTCCATCCGGGCGGTCGCCGGCTCGAAGCGGCCATAGATGCCGTTCTGTCCGGTGAACCACAAGACGCCGTCGCGGTCGAACACGGCGGTGTTGAGATTGGCATTGGCGCGCGCCGCCGGCAGGCGGAACAGGTCGACCTTCAGCGAGACCGGGTCGACCCGGGCAATGGCGTTCTGTCCGCCCTCGGTGACCCAGGCCGCCCCGTCCTTGCCCGTGATGACGCCATGGGGGGCCGCGCCGTCGCCGAGCGGGATCACCTTCAGATTGCCGTCGCGCGGATCGAACAGGCCGAGCGTGCCGTTGCGCTGGCCGCAGACCCAGACGCGGCCGTCGCCGGCATCGGTCACGTCGCGCGAACCCTTGATGGCGGGCACGTCGAAATAGGTGACCTTGAAGGCGTTTTCATTGGCGGTTGCGGGCCGCGTGACCAGATGGGGCGCGGCGAGCGCGGTGATGCCAAGCTTCAGGAACGACCGGCGATGCATGGTCCGTCTCCTCGGGCGATGAGCTCGGGGAGACAGGATAGGCCATCGGCGCCGGCTGTAAATCCGCAGCCGGCGGATTCCGGCCGGCTCAGGCGCCGATTTCGGCCGCGGCCTGCAACGGCTCCTGTGCGTCCGGGGCGAGCTTGGGGCTCTGAAGGCCCTTGGCCTGGCGTGCCAGCTCGCCGATATCCGATTGCGGGCGCGGCCGGCCGAGCAGATAGCCCTGGGCCTCGTCGCAACCCTCCAGGTGCAGCAATTCCAGCTGATCCTGCGTTTCGACGCCCTCGGCCAGCACCGGCACGTTCAGGCTTCGTCCGAGCGCCAGGATGGCGCGGATGATCGCCTTGGCCTGCGGGCTCGTCTCGAGTTCGGTCATGAAGGTGCGGTCGAGCTTGATCTTGTCGAACGGGAACGAGCGCAGCGTGTCGAGCGACGAATAGCCGGTGCCGAAATCGTCGATGGCGATGGTCACGCCGAGCGCCTTGATCTGGCGCAGGATGTGCAGCGCCCGCACCTTGTCGGCGATGATCGTCGTCTCGGTGATTTCCAGTTCCAGCAGGTGAGGCGAGAGCCCCGTCTCCGCGAGGACCTGGCTCACCAGGGCGACCAGGTCGACATGGCCGATCTGCACGGGCGAGAGATTCACCGCGATCTTGTAGGGGTGCAGCCAGCGTGCCGCTTCGGCGCAGGCCGTGCGCAGGACCCATTCGCCGAGCGGCACGATGGCGCCGCATTCCTCGGCGATCGGGATGAACTCGCTCGGCGGCACCATGCCGCGCTCGGGGTGCTGCCAGCGCAGCAGCACCTCGTAGCCGATGATCTCACCGGTCGCGACCGACTTCTGCACCTGGTAGAACAGGCTGAACTGCTTGCGTTCGATGCCAGCCCACAGATCCTTGGCGAGCGCGCGGCGGGTGCGCGCGGCCTCATCCATTCGCGCCTCATAAAAGCAGATCGTCTGGTTCAGGCCGGTCTTGGCCCGGTACATGGCGAGATCGGCATTGTTGACCAGGGTCTCGCGGATGCTCGCATCCTCGGGATAGAGCGCGACGCCGATGCTGGCGCCCGGCGCGATGTCGATCTCGCCGAGTTTGACATGGGCGAACAGGCAGGCCTCGAGCCGCTCGAGGAAGTCGACCAGGGCGGCCTGATGGGTGAAGCGTTTCACCGCGGCGAATTCGTCGCCGCCGAAGCGCGCGACGAACTCGTCGTCGCCGAGCGTCTCCGTCATGCGCTGCGACAGGATCTGCAGAACCTCGTCGCCCGCCGCATGGCCGTGAACGTCGTTGATCTCCTTGAAGCGGTTGAGATCGATGCCGATCACCGCGATCTTGTCGCTGGTCTTGGCGGTGCGATCCAGTTCGTGATCCAGGAAGTCGTTGAAATAAGCGCGGTTCGGCAGGCCGGTCAGCGCGTCGTGGCGCGCCATATGGGCGATCTTCTGTTCCGAGCGCCGCCGCTCGGAAATATCCTCGAAGGTGGAGACGAAGGAGCCGTCGGCGACGGGGCGGTGGGTGATCGCGATCGTGCGCTCGGTGCTCAGCTCCTCGACCACCACGCGGCCGTCGCGCGCGGCGATCAGCGTGCGATGACGCTGGTGCATGCGCGCGGCTTCGAGCGGGCTTCCGCCAGACGCGGCGGCGATGTGATTGAACAATTCCTGGAAGGTCGTGCCGGCCGGCACCGCATCGGGCGCGAGGTCGAAGATCTCGTTGAGCCGCCGGTTGGCCAGCACCAGCCGGCCGGCCGGATCGAACAGACCGAGCCCCTGGCTCATATGCGACAATGCCAGGTCGAGCGTGCGGCTGACCTCGCGGATCCGGTCGGCATCGGCCTTCTGGCGTGTGCAGTCGCGGGTGATCTTGGCGAAGCCGACGAATTCGCCGTCGTCGTCATGGATCGCGTCGATCACGACATGAGCCCAGAAACCGGTGCCGTCCTTGCGGAAGCGCCAGCCTTCGGCCTCGAAGCGGCCTTCCGCGCGGGCCGTCGCCAGGGCCCGCTCGGGCACTCCGGCGGCGCTGTCGGCGGGGCTGTAGAAGCATGAAAAGTGCTGGCCGACGATTTCGCTGGCCGAATAGCCCTTGGCCCGCTCGGCACCGGCATTCCAGTTGGCGACGTGGCCGCCCTGGTCGAGCATGTAGATGGCGTAGTCGGACACGCCGTTGACCAGCAGGGTGAATCGCCGTTCGCTCGCATGCCGTTCGGCCAGGGCGTGCCGGGCGATCAGGGCCACCACCAGCGCGCCGCCGATGATGCCGATCGCCGCGATCGCAACCGCATAGGCCATGGTCTGGGGATCCAGCGTCATGCCGGAAACGTCCCGGGCCGGATCCGGCACGACGGTCACCGCGCCCATGGCCGTGAAGTGCAGGGAGCAGATGGCCAGCGTCAGCAGCAGCGTGGCGGCGAGATCGCCGGTGGCGCCGCGATGGCGGCGCGCGACCATGAAGGCAAGCGCTGCGAGCGCCGCGCCGAGCAGGATCGAGGCGACCACCAGGTCGGTCGCCCAGGTGATCTGTCCGGGCAATTGCATGGCCCACATGCCGAGATAGTGCATGCCGGCGACGCCGCCGCCGACCAGCGCGCCGCCGACCGCGCTCGACCAGCGCGACTTCCAGTTCAGCGCCACCGCCAGGCCCGTCGCGGTCAAGGCAATCGCCACCGCGAGCGACAGGATCGTCAGCTCGATATCGTATCCGACGACGACTTCGGCCTCATAGGCCAGCATCGCCACGAAATGCGTCGACCAAATACCAAAGCCCGCGGCGGCTCCGGCAATCATGATCCAGCGCCAGCGCTGGCCATTTCTGGCATCGCGCGCTTGTCGCCCAATAGAAACGAAAGAGTAACTTGAAATAAAGCATATTATAGCGGCAAGAGCGACAAGCCACCAGTTGTGTTCAAAAGCCAGGCACGTCAGCACGCGAAACATTGCCGCCCCCATTCAATGTCTTTTCCGTAAGGACGCTTTCCTAAGGATCGGTGTCTTTCAACGCGAACCGGTTGGTAATTCGACGGAATCCGACGCAATACGGCCGCGATGGTTGCGATCGGCGCGTTTGGTTTGATCTGTTCTATGGAATGTCCTGCTTCATCCGTCCCATGACGGCGTGAAGCCGGCGACATTGACACGAGGCGCGTCCTGACTAGGGTGCGCCCTCCCTTTCGTGAAACCCCGTAGGACAGCGCCATGCGTGCCGACATCGTCGCCACCGCCGAGGCCATCAAGGAGTCGGTCGGACTCCTGAGGAGGCATCTTTGACTGGGATGCTTCCCAGAAACGCCTCGCCGAACTGAACGCCCTCGCCGAGAGCAATGATCTCTGGAACGATCCGGAGAAGGCTCAGAAGGTGATGCAGGAGCGCACTGCGCTCGACGGCCGCATGAGCGCGCTGACCGAGATCAACCGCGAGCTGTCGGACAATCTGGAATTGGCCGAAATGGCCGAGGCCGAGGGGGATACGGCGACGTTGGACGAGGCCGCCAAGGCCTTGGGCGAGGCCCGCGCCAGGGCGCAGCGGCTGCAGCTGGAGGCTCTGCTTTCGGGCGAAGCCGATTCGAACGACACCTATCTGGAAGTTCATGCCGGCGCCGGCGGCACCGAAAGCCAGGACTGGGCCCTTATCCTCATGCGCATGTATACGCGCTGGGCCGAGCGGCGCGGCTTCAAGGTCGAGGTGATGGAGGAAAGCCAGGGCGAAGAGGCCGGCATCAAATCCGCCACCTTGCTGATCAAGGGTCACAATGCCTATGGCTGGCTGAAGACCGAGGCTGGCGTTCACCGCCTGGTGCGCATTTCGCCGTTCGATTCGAATGCCCGGCGGCACACCTCCTTCGCCTCCGCCACGGTCTATCCGGTCATCGACGACAAGATCGACATCAAGATCAACGAAAGCGACGTGCGCGTCGACACGATGCGTTCCGGCGGCGCCGGCGGCCAGCACGTCAACAAGACCGAGTCGGCGGTCCGCCTCGTGCACAATCCCACCGGCGTCATGGTGGTCAGCGAAGGCTCGCGTTCACAGCACGCCAACCGGGCGGTGGCCTGGCAGATGCTGCGCGCGAAACTCTACGAGCGCGAGTTGAAGATCCGCGAGGAGGCGGCCGCCGCCGACTTTGCGGCCAAGACCGATATCGGCTGGGGGCACCAGATCCGCTCCTACGTGCTGCAGCCCTATCAGCTGGTGAAGGACCTGCGCACCGGCAAGACCTCGGGCGTTCCGTCCGATGTGCTGGACGGCGATCTCGACGGCTTCATGGAGGCGACGCTGGCCATGCGTGCCTATGGCACCAAGGCCGGCGACACCGACGACGTCGAGTGAGGCATGCGGCCCTGCCGACGGGGCAGGGCCGATCTCGTGTCGGGCTGCGCGTCGCCGGTCAGCGGGCCGGTGGGCGGCGTTGCGCCCAGGGGCTGACCTGCTCCAGCGCGAAGGCCAGATCGAACAACGTCTTTTCGCCGCCGATCCGCGCGGCGAACTGGCTGCCGATCGGCAGGCCCGACGGGCTCATGCCCAGCGGCACCGACATGGCCGGCGTTCCCGCCACATTGTGCACCGGCGTATAGGCGACATATTTCACCAGCCTGTCCCACATCTGCGGCCCCGCGACATCAGGGCCGAGATAGCCGAGCGCGGGTGGCTCGTCATCGACGACCGGGGTCAGCATCACGTCATAGTCGCTGAAGAAGCGATCGAACCGGCGGGCGACCTCGGTGAAATAGGCTGCCGCCAATGGGCCGGCATCGGCGGCCTGGGCACGCGCATGCGCGGCGAGAAACAGGGTCCACGGCTCCAGCATCGTCTCGGGATCGCAGCCCTCGGCCTTGGCCATCTGCACCGCGCGCGCCGCGCCGCCGCTCCAGGCGACCATGAAGTGCCGAAAGAACTCATCGCCCTCGATCGGCAGGCGCGCCGGCTCAAGCTGGTGGCCGAGGCTTGCGCAGAGCCTGGCTGTCTGTTCGAGGGCCGCCTTGACGGCGGGCGCCGGCTCGAGGCCGAAAATGCCCTGGGTCGAGAAGCCGATCCTCAGGCGTCGGGTTGGCGATACCGGATCCAGGGTGATGGGTGGCAGCGGTGCCGCTGCGTCCTGGCGCTGGTTCCATTGAAACAGCCGCGCGCTGTCGCGCACCGACCGGCTGAGGCAATGGTCGACGCCGGCATCGGTCTGGCGCGAACCAGTCATCCGGCCGCGGCTGGGCTTGAGGCCGAACAGGCCGCAGCAGGAGGCGGGAATGCGGATGGAGCCGCCGCCGTCGCTGGCATGGGCGATCGCCAGCATGCCGGAAGCGACCGCGACCGCGGCGCCGCCGGAGGAGCCGCCCGCGGACCGCAGGGGGGCCCACGGGTTGCGGGACGGCCCGAACAGCCGCGGCTCGGTCGAGGCGTTCAGCGCGAATTCGGGCGTGTTGGTCTTGCCCAGGACGACCAGGCCGGACGCCATCGATCGTGCGGCGATGTCGCCGGTCTCGGCGGAGATGTGGCCGGCCAGAAGCCGCGAACCGGAGGTCCGCCGCGTGCCCTGGAGGTCGATGAGGTCCTTGAGGGCATAGGGCACACCGCTGAACGGCCCGGCGGGCAGTGCCTGGCCGGCCGCATGCCGGGCGCGTTCGAGGAGCGGCGTGACGATGGCATTGAGCGCGGGATTGAGCGCATCGATGCGGGCGATCGCAGCTTCGAGCAGTTCGGCCGGCTTCACCTCGCCGCGCCGGACGAGTTCGGCCTGTGCCGTGGCGTCCAGTGCCGCGAAGGCATCGTCGGGCGCGGCGGCACGCAGCCGGCCGGGCAGGGCCATGGCCGCCAGGCCGATGGCCGAAGCCTGTGAGAGAAAGTGTCGTCTGTCCATGAAGGAGCCTCGCATTGGAAAGGCTGCCTTCTTGCCCGCGCCAGAGGACGTCGGCTTGTATGGGCGTGCCAGCCCGCTTAATTCTTCAAGCCGAACGGGACCGATCCGAATGGCGCTGCCGCAAGCCGACATGACCGGCTGGAAGAGCTATCACCTGCTTGGCGCGTCGCTCGAACCGGGGCCGCAGGAGCCGGTGCGGCTGTTCGCCTGGTCGGTCAAACGCGTGGTCGAGGGCTTCATCGACGATGCCAGCTATCACCGGGTCGCGGCGCGCGCCGCCGGCGAGCGGGCGGCCCTGCCGCGGCTGGAGCGGCGGATGAGGCCGTTGATCGAGGTGGACGCCAATCCCGTCGCTGAACTGATGCGGACCGCCCCGGATGCCGCGACCTTCGCGCGGCGATGGAACGGCTTCAACCGGTCCGCGCCGCTCGGCGTCGATACCTCGGTCTCGGCGGATCGCGGCATCCGGCTGCGGCGCGCGGTCCGTTCGACCGAGGCCGACAGCGCGTTCCGCGGCCAGGTCATCGCCACCTGCGTGGCGCTCATTGCTCCCGGGAGCGCGGGCGGCCGCCGCGCCGACGACGACCGGCGTCTCGCGGTCAATGCGCGCATGCTGGACAGCCCGCACGCGGCCCTGGTCGATCTCGTCGACCTTCTCTATGCCGAACCGGTCGCCGGCCTCGCCGCGTGTACGACCGCGCTCGGCTGTTCGCGCCGGACGCTGCAGCGCGATCTGGCTCATGCCGGGGTGAGCTTCAGCACCTTGCGCCAGGCCGTTCGCCTGACCGTGGCCGGCCACGCCATCAGAACCGGCGCCGGCTCCCTGACGGCGGTCGCCCAGGCCGCCGGATTTTTCGATTCGGCCCATCTGGTGCACGCCTGGAAACGCTCCTGCGGCATCACGCCGTCCGAATATCGCGATCTGGCGTCGGTCGTCGCCTGAGGCTCTCGCGACGATCCTCAGAGCTGCCGCCGGCGGCCTCCCGGCATGCCTCGGCCATGTGTCCCGGCGGCGACAATGGCGCGACCCGTTGTCGCGCGGGGGCGCTGCGCCACATTACAGAAACATGACAATCGCAAGTCGTCATGCCGTAACGGCAGGCATCAAGCCGGTCGAAACAAAAGGCGGCGGACCATGGGACATGTGATGAAGAGGATTTTTTGGGGCGGCGTGGCGGCCTGCGCGCTTGTCGGCAGTGCTGGCGCGGCCGATCTCGGCGCGCGGCGTGTCGCCGTGCCGGCGGCGATCCTCGCGCCGGCCTTCGACTGGACGGGTTTCTATCTCGGCGCCCATATCGGCTACGGTTTCGGTTCGACCCGCCATGTCGCCCTGAACATCGATGCCTTCGATGGCGCCCTTCTCGGCGAGACGATCCGCTCGTCTCCCCGCGGCGTGCTGGGCGGCATTCACTTCGGTTACAACTGGCAGTCGGGCAACCTGCTGGCCGGCCTGGAGGCTGAACTCGGCTATAGCGGCGTCACCGGCAGCCGCATCGGCAGCAATGTCCAGGGCGATGTCTATGGCTCGACCCGTTACGGCTTCACCGCCTTTGTCGGTCCGCGTCTCGGCTTCGTTGCCGATCGCGCGCTGTTCTATGTCAAAGGCGGCCTGGCGGTCGCCACCATCCGCAACATCGCCGCCGACCTCGACGGTGGCAATACCGTGATGGACCCGACTGCCACCAGCCAGGTGACCCGGACGCGCGCCGGCTGGGCCATCGGCGGCGGCGTCGAATATGCCTTCGCACCGAACTGGAGCGCGCGCCTGGAATATCTCTACAGCAATTTCGGCTCGTTCACGTCGAGCGACCTGAACGGCGGCCTCTATCGCCACACCAACGATGTCCATGCCGTGAAGCTGGGCGTCAGCTATCTGTTCCGCACCGGCCCCGGTGCGGTGGTCGCGCGCTACTGAGCCGGCCGGAACCGGCCCTGCGCGAATGGACAAGGCCGCCCTTGGGGCGGCCTTTGTTCTTTGCGCGCCTGGTCGGGCCTTTCACTCGGCGCTGGCGAGCCGCATCCCGGCGCGCAGGAAACGCAGCGGGTCGACCGCTTCGCCGTTGATCCGGGTTTCGTAATGCAGGTGCGGGCCGGTCGAGCGGCCGGTCGATCCGACCCGGCCGACCCGGTGGCCGGCGCGCACGACGTCGCCGACCGCCACGTCGATCCGCGACAGATGCGCATAACGCGTCGCGATGCCGTTGCCGTGGTCGACCTCGACCATCAGGCCGTAGCCGCCCATGGTGCCGGCATGGGTCACCTTGCCGCCGGCGGTCGCGCGCGCGGCTTCTCCGGTCGCGGCGCGGAAGTCGATGCCGGAATGCATGGCCCAGGTGCGCAGGAAGGGGTCGAGACGCGGCCCGAAGCCCGAGGATTGCTCGAGTTCGCCGGCATGGGGCCGGCCGAGCGGAATGGCCGCTGCCAGGCGGCTCAACTGGTCCTGGTCGCGGATGACGCTCTGCAACCGGAACACCTGCCGCTCGAACGGGGATGCCTCGGCGCCCGGCTGGGGGATCGGCAGGAACGGGCCGCCGGTGCCGCCACGCGCCGGCACCGCCACTTGGGCAAGCCTGACATGGTCGAGGCCAAGGTCTGTGAGAACAGCGCGAATGCGCCGGGCCTGGCGTTCCGCGCGGGTCTCCAGCGTCTGCAATTCAGTCTGCTGGGCGCGTTCGACCTGGTCGAGCGAATGTTCCACCCGCGCGATCAGCTCGGCCTTGGGCGCGGCTTCGCCGGCCAGGGATGCCAAGGGGGCGCCGGGGGCATCGGCGGAGGCGTGGGCCGGCAAGGCGCGGGATTCGAGCCGCGACTGCCGTTCGAGCGGCGGCGCGAGGCGCAAGGTGTCGCCGACCGGCAGGGGCCTCGCTTCGGGGAGGGGAGCCGGCGGCGCGGCCTGGCCGGATGTCCGGCCACGGAGCGATCCGGCCGCCTCCGACATGGAGGCGACGATCGACTGGCGGCTTTCCAGGATCGCCTGGCGGCGGGCGATCTGGTCGACCCGCCGTTCGACTTCGCTCTGGTCGACCATCTGGCGGCTGGTGAACCGGTCGAGCTGGGCGCGCAAGTCGCGGATGCGGTCCTCATAGGCATATTGCATGGCCGCCTGGCGGTTCATCAGGCCACCGAGAATGTCGTCCTTGAACACCAGGTAGCTGGTCACCGCGGCGCCCCAGACGCCAAGGGCCAGCGTCAGCCCGGCAAGCGAACCGCAGGCGAGATAGGACAGCGAATTGATCCGGATCCCGGTCTTGCCCCGCCAGGCAAAGGTGATCGAGCCCCGGGGCACCTGGGCCCGCTGGTTGGCTTCCTGGGCGAGTTGCGCGCGATTGAAGTGGTTGCCTTTTAGCGACATCGGCGAACGATTCCGTACGCGAACGAGACAGCCCATTACCGCCGATTAGGGTTAACGAAATGTGGTGAGAGGGCGAATGGCGAAAAGGGGACGATGCCGCGCGCCTCGCGCGCCAACCCTCGCCCATGTCTTCGTGGGAGAGGGTGGCCGCGGCAGCGGCCGGGAGAGCATCTGTGTTCCGCGTCAAGCCTGTTTTGGGGCGTGGGCGGTCCAGATGCGGTCCTGAGCGATGAGGGTGTTGGCGAGCACGACGAGCTTTCTGGCGACAGCGATGAGGGCGCATTTGGGCTTCTTGCCCTTGGCGATCAGGCGGG
>JAFKKV010000002.1 GCA_017304475.1 Hyphomicrobiales bacterium
CGCCGCGCCGGCGGTCCCCGAAGGGGTGTCGTGCGGCATCATGGCGCGTCACCGAGATAGGCGTCGATGACGCGTGGATCGGAGCGCACCGCCGCGGCATCGCCCATGGTGAGCACCCGGCCCTGGGCCATCACCACCACGGGATCGCAGATGCGGGTCACCAGGTCGATATTGTGCTCGATGATGACGAAGCCGATGCCGCGCCGGTGGATGTCCTGGATCTTTTCGACGATCACCTGCAGCAGCGCCGGATTGACGCCGGCCGCCGGCTCGTCGAGCAGGATCATTTTCGGGGCGCCCATCAGCACGCGGGCGAGCTCGAGCAGCTTCTGCTGGCCGCCTGAGAGGATGCGGGCCGGCTGGTCGGCAAGCGGGCTCAGCGTGACGAAATCGAGCAACTCTCGGGCACGCTCGCGCAGGGCCTGCTCGCGCCTGCGGACCCGGCCGGGGACGATCCAGTTGTCGTAGAAGCGTTCGCCCGGCCGTTCGTCCGGCACCACCAGCAGGTTTTCCAGCACGCTCAATTCGCCGAAAGGCCTGGGGATCTGGAAGGTGCGGGCGAGGCCGCGATGGAACATGGCATGGGCCGGCAGGCCGTCGACCCGTTCGCCGGCGAGCCGGATTTCGCCGGCCTGGGGTTTCAGCGTGCCGGCGAGCAGATTGAACAGCGTGGTCTTGCCCGCGCCGTTCGGTCCGATCAGGGCGGTGATGGCATCGGCGGCGAAAGTCAGCGACACGCCGTCGACGGCCTTCAGCGCTCCGAAAGTGACGGCGACGTCACGGACTTCAAGCATGCCGCACCCCCGGTCGACCGCTGCTCGGGCAGGCGGTCATCCTGGGGCAAGAGGCTCCTGCCGGTCTATGGCGCTCTGGCCGCCGCACGTCGTCATACCTCAGCGCATGGAAATCTTTGATCAAAGATTGACCGGTTCGTGATGTCACACAAGCTTATTGTTGAGCCTTTCCAGCGCAAGTTTCGTGCATGGCCTTGCGTGGGGAGCGCGGACAAGGGCGGACCTGGTGAGCATGCAGGGTGATGTGGAGGTTGATCACTTCAGATCGGAGCGTTGCAAGACGGCCGGCCGTCCTTCGAGGCTCGCAAGAGCTCGCACCTCAGGATGAGGAGTGTAGAGAGTTGCAACAGCATTGCTCATGAAGCGTCGAGCGTGTCGCGCATGCTGCACTGCGATGAGTGCAATATTCCACGCTCCTCATCCTGAGGCGCGAGCGCAGCGAGCCTCGAAGGACGGCCAACCGAGCTGCAGTGCGTCACTTCGAGGACATTATACTCTAGGTGCGGTACCCTTCGTCTTGCCCGCCTTGTCGAGCAGCGACCGGACGATGTCGAAGGAGCGGCCGATATCGCGTTCGAGAGCGGCCCGTACCGCGGTGACGTCGCGCTGCCTGAGTGCCGCGATGATCGCGCGGTGATGGTCGGTCGCCCGGTCGTCGGCCGTATAAAAGGCGTCCGCCGCCTGGCGCATATGCGGCCCGAACTGCAGCCAGAGGCTCTCGATGATCGGCGGCAGCGTGGCCGAACCCGACAGGCGGTAGAGCGCGAAATGAAATTCGAGGTTCTGCGCCACCGAAGCTTCGATCCCCGATGTCGTGAGTTCGCGGACCTCGGCCTGCACGATGGCGTCGAGCGCGGCGATATCGGCGGGTGTCACCCGGACGGCGGCGAGTTCGGCGGCGAGCCCTTCAATGGCGAAGCGGACGCGCTGCAGGTCGTCGAGCCGGGCCAGATCGGCGCGCGGCACCCGGGCGCTGCGGTTGGGCAGGGCTTCCAGCGCCTTTTCCGAGACCAGCTGGTGCACCGCCTCGCGCACCGGCTGCAAGCTGGTGCCCAGCGCGTTCGCCAGATCGTTCAGCTTCAGGGCCTGGCCCGGCCGGAAGCGGCCGAGCATGACCAGCCGGCGCAATTGCGCATGGACCTGCGCGCGCACCGTGCCGCGATCGAAATGGACGATCGGCGTCGGCTCAGGAGTTTCGGGCGCGGGTGACAGGATCGGCCTCCGGGCGGAAGAGGGGCGATAGCGGGTGTCTCTGGGCGGTGGACGTCTTGCGGCGGGTGGCCGGCAAGTTCTCTACGTCACCCCCAAGGCAAAGCAATTGCTTTGCCGGGGCGAGCGAAGCGAGGGAAGGGGGTCCAGGAGCCAACAGGCCGCGCTCTCGGGAGCATACATTCATGGAATTCCACGGCGTTGACGGAGGGGCTCTGCAACTCCTGGACCCCCTTCCCTCGCTTCGCTCGCCGGGGGTGACGTAGAGCGGGCCGGCGATGCCGCTTCTCAGCTCATCACCGCGACCTTTTCAATGAAGCTCAGCTTTTCGATGTCCTCGACCGAGGGCAGGCCTTCAGGCGCGCTGCTGCCGGCGCGCGCGGGGCGGGGGGCGGGGGCGAGCGGGCTATCGGAGGTCGACAGCGCGGCCGCCGCGGTGGCGCGTGCCGCGACCGGCACGGCCTCGGGCTCCGCCGCGGCCTGGCGCGCGACGGGCGGGGCTGCAACGATCGGGGCGGCCGGCCGGGCGGCGAGGGCCGCCGGTTGCGCGGCGGCCGGCGCCTCGGCCGTGAACAGGCCCTCTTCCATCATCATGTCGACGTCGTTCTGGGCCAGGCCCTCGCCGGGAAGGGCAGGGCCGTTCAGCAGCGACGGCTCGGCGGCCTTGGCGGGCAGGGGGGCAGTGGCAATGCCGGCATCGCCCCAGATGCCCATCATCGAATCGATGCGGTCCTCCAGGAAGCGCAGCACGCCGATCACCTTGCGGGTGCGCTGGCCGGTAATGTCCTGGAACGAGCAGGCCGTGTAGATATCGGTCGTCTTGGTGTCGATGAGATCGCAGACCTCGCCCTCGGCGCCCATTTCGCGCAAGGTCCAGGCGATCTCCTGAATGGTCTCGGCCGCGCCCAGGATGTCGCCGGTCGCGGCAGCGGTCGCCTGAACGATGGCGTCGAGCTCGACGGAAGCTTCCTCGAAGCGGCCGCCCTCGACACCCTCGGGCTTGATCGCGGCGATTTCCGCCTTGGTGCGGGCGATGGCACTGGCCATTTCCCTGATATCCATGCGGATGCGATCGATCTCGGGCGCCGGACGGGTCGTGCCCATCACCTTCTCGAGCCTGCCGATCGCACCCAGGACCTCCTGGGTGTCGGCCGCCCGGTGGCGCCGGGCATATTCGGCGAGGAACCAGCGGCCGCGGGTGGTCTCCATCACGGCCGCCTCGATGGCATCGTAATCGTCGAGCCGGGCGGGCGGTGGATTGGTCACGTCACTCATGCCGATTGCGCTCTCGCGGGATGGCCCTGGACAGTCTAGAAAGAACGCTGACACGCGAATCTTCTGCGAAAGCTTAATGCGCTCAGAGCCGCAAGCAAAATCCAACGATTCAAAGCTATTTGCGACCCGGCTGGCGCTGTTTTACGCCGCTTTGTTCGTAGGATTCGGCCTGCACCAGCCGTTTTTCCCGGTCTGGCTGCGGGCCAAGGGGCTGGCCGACGGCGAGATCGGCATCGTGCTCGCCTCGGCCCTGATGATCCGCCTCGTGGCGACGCCGGTGGTGACCTATTTCGCCGATCGCGGCGGCGTCCTGTCGATCGCCGTGGTGATCTGCGCCAGCGCGACGACGGTCGCCTATGTCGGCGTCGGCCTGGCCGATGGCTTCGCCATGATCCTGATCAGCGTGCTCATCGCCCATTTCGTCTGGAGCCCGCTGATGCCGCTGTCGGACGCCTATGGGCTGGCCGGCGTCGCCAAGCGTTCGCTCGACTATGGCCGGATCCGGGTCTGGGGTTCGGTCGCCTTCATGGCGGCCAATGTCGCCGGCGGCATGCTGCTCCTGGTCGTGGCGCCGGTGAACATCGTCTGGATGATCTGCCTGAGCTTCATCCTGCTGCTGGCGGCGAGCTACGGCCTGGTCGCCGACCGGCGCGAACCGACGGTCGGGCCGAAAGGGCCGAGCTATTTCGACGGGCGCTTCGTGCTGGTCATCACGGCGGCGGCCGCCCTGCAGTCGAGCCACGCGGTCTATTACACCTTCTCGTCGATCCACTGGAAAGAGCATCTCGGCTATTCCGCCGCGACCGTCGGCCTGCTCTGGGCGGTGGCGGTCGGCGCCGAGATCCTGATCTTCTGGCTGGCCAGCCGGTTCACCCGCGGCTGGCGGCCGACCAGCTACCTGATCATCGGCGCGGTCGCCAGCATGGTGCGCTGGTCGATCATGGCGCTCGATCCGCCGCTGCTCGTGCTGGCGCCGCTGCAGGTGCTGCATGGCGGCGGCTTCGGCCTGGTGCATCTCGGCACCATGGTCTATCTCGCCGACCGGCTGCCGCCCCATGCGCGTGCCAGCGGCCAGGGCACGGTGTCGATCGCCATGGGCGCGACCATGGCCGGCTCGACCCTGCTCGCCGGCTATTTCTATTCACGCATCGGGGCCGGCGCCTATTTCGCCATGGCGGCGCTGTGCCTCGCCGGCCTCGTCATCACGCTGGTGGCGCGGTCGCTGCCGCTGCCACCACGCGCGCCCGTCTTCCAGCCGCAGCCCCGGAGCGAAGAGGCTGGCGGATAGCCCGGCCTTCACCCCCAGAGCGACGAGGCCGGGGGATAGACGGTGGCGCCGTCGTAGCGCAGGCCCTCGGGCCGGTCCTCGCGCAGCAGGAGCGGGCCGTCGAGATCGACCAGGAAGGCGCGCTGCGCCACCAGGGTGGCCGGCGCCATCGACAACGAGGTGCCGACCATGCAGCCAGTCATGATCTTGAAGCCGAGCTTTTCGGCGTCGGCCGCGAGCAGAAAGGCCTCGGTCAGGCCGCCGGTCTTGTCGAGCTTGATGTTGATTGCGTCATATTTGCCTTTGAGCGAGGCCAGCGTCTTGCGGTCGTGGACGCTTTCGTCGGCGCAGATCGGGATCGGCCGCGTGACGCCAAGCAGCGCGCCGTCGTCGGCCGCCGGCAGCGGCTGCTCGACCATGGCGATGCGGAAGCGCTCGCAGACCGCCAGGTTGGCGGCGAGGTTGGCCGGGGTCCAGGCCTCATTGGCGTCGATCACCAGGGTCGCGTCCGGCACGGCGGCACGGATGGCGGCGAGCCGGTCGGCGTCACCGTCGCCGCCGAGCTTGATCTTCAGATGGCTGCGGCCGCAATGCAGGGCGGACTGGGCCATTTCCTCGGGCGAGCCGAGCGAGATCGTATAGACGGTGGTGAGCGGTTTCGGCGCGGCAATGCCGGCGAGTTCCCAGGCGCGCTTGCCCGCGAGCTTGGCTTCCAGGTCCCACAGCGCGCAATCGATGGCGTTGCGCGCGGCTCCCGGCTTCATCGCCGCGAGCAGACCCTGGCGGTCGAGGCCGTTATCGACCTGTTCGATCATCGCCTCGATCTCGGCGGCGACCCCATCGACGGTCTCGCCATAGCGCGGATAGGGCACGCATTCGCCGCGCCCGACCGCCGCGCCCTGGCGGATCTCGCAGACCACCACGACGGCCTCGGTGCGCGAGCCGCGCGAGATGGTGAAAGTGCCGGCGATCGGCCAGCGCTCGGTGGAGACGACGAGATCGCGCGAAGCCATGTCAGCGCGCCCTTCTGGCGGTCGGGCGGGCCTTCGGCTTCGGCTCGGGCTCGCCATAGAGCTCGGCGATGGCGTCGACCAGCGGCTCGACCCCGAAACGCACCGGATCGGTCGCCGGCAGTTCATATTCACGCGCCAGCCGGTCGAGCACGGTGAAGGCGGCATCCTCGCCGAGATGTTCGGTATTGACCGACAGGCCGACGCAGGTGATCGCCGGATTGGTCAGCTTGCCGAGCGCCATGGTCATGTCGATCACCTCGCCGATCGACGGGATCGGCGTGTCGACGCCGCGCATGGTGCGGCGGGTCGGCTCGTGGCAGACCACGAAGGCGTCCGGCTGGGCGCCGTGCAGGAGGCCGAGGGTGACGCCGGCAAAAGAGGGGTGGAACAGCGAGCCCTGGCCCTCGACCACGTCCCAGTGCAGCGGATCGGCATCCGGGGTCAGCCATTCGGCGGCGCCCGCGATGAAGTCGGCGACGACCGCGTCAACCGCCACGCCACGCCCGGAAATGAAGATGCCGGTCTGGCCGGTGGCGCGGAAATCGGCGTCGAAACCGCGGTCCTGCATGCCCTTTTCCATGGCGAGCGCCGTGTATTTCTTGCCGACCGAGCAGTCGGTGCCGACCATCAGCAGGCGCTTGCCGGACCGAAGGTTGCCCTTGCCGGTCGGGAAGGTCTGGGTGGGATGGCGCACGTCGAACAGCTTGGCGCCGTGCTTCTTGGCGGCGGCGGCGATCTTCGGCGTGTCGCCGAGCCGGGTATGCAGGCCGGTCGCGACATCCATGCCGGCTTCGATCGCCGCGACGATCGAATCGATCCAGTGCGGCGCCAGCACGCCGCCGGCATTAACCACGCCGACCACCAGGGTCTTGGCGCCGGCCTTGGCCGCGTCCGCGATCGACGTGTCGGGCAGGCCGGTATCGGCCTTGCAGCCTTCCAGGCGCAGCTGGCCGACGCACCAGTCGCGGCGCCAGTCGACGATACCCTGCGCGGTCTTCGCGGCGAGCTGGTCGTGAACATCTCCCAGGAACAGGAGATAAGGCTTGGCGATTTCCATGGCGGCGATCCGAAGCGGTTTGGGGACGGGCAGGGCGCCTCGACGGAACCCGGCGGCTCCTTTATGGAGAGGAGTGGCGCGCGTGCCAAGCCGGTCCGGCGCATGCGCCTCAATCGAAATCGACCGTGCGAAACCGAGCAGTGACAGTCGCAAGCACCGCACCCGCCGCCGAGCTAACCAGCAGCGTCGAGGCTGACCGGCTGAGAATCGCGCTTGCCGGCTGCTGGATCGCCGAGACCACGGGCGCGCTCGAGGCCGAGGCGAAGCAGCTTCTGGCCGGAAACGCCGCGCCCGCGGCGGTCACCATCGATTTTTCGGGCGTAGAAAGGCTCGATACGCTGGGCGGCACCCTGGCCCATACGATCGAGCAGGCCTATGCCGCAAAAGGCATTCCGGTCGAGCGGGTCGGGCTGTCGGATGCCGCCGCCGTGATCTATGGCGAGGCGGTGGAAGGCCTGTCGACGCCGATCGCCGCGCCGCCGGTGCCGCCGCCGCTGACCACCCAGGCCTTGCAGAAGGTTGGCGAACAGGCGCTCGGCGCCCGCGACGACCTGGTCGCGCTCTTGTCCTTCCTCGGCGAAGTGGTGATGGCCGTCGGCAGCCTGTTCACCGGCGCCGGCCGGTTCCGCCTGCCGGCGGTGATCAACCAGCTCGACCATATCGCGTTTCGCGCGGTGCCGATCATCATGCTGATCACCTTCGTGATCGGCGCGATCATTGCCCAGCAGGGCATCTTCTTTTTCCGCCGCTTCGGCGCCGACAGCTATGTCGTCGACCTCGTCTCGATCCTGACCCTGCGCGAAATCGGCGTGCTGATCGTGTCGATCATGGTGGCCGGCCGCACCGGCTCGGCCTTCACCGCCGAGATCGGCTCGATGAAGATGCGCGAGGAGATCGACGCGCTGCGCGTGATGGGGCTCAATCCCATCGAGGTCCTGGTGCTGCCGCGCCTGATCGCGCTGATCATCGGCCTGCCGCTCCTGACCATTATCGGCGACCTCTCCGCGCTGATGGGCGGGGCGATCGTGTCGCAGGTCTATGGCCAGCTGCCGATCGAACTGTTCTTCAGCCGCATGCAGGAAGAGGTCGGCCGCCGGCACGTCTTCATCGGCCTCGCCAAGGCGCCGTTCATGGCGCTGATCATCGGCCTGGTCGCCTGCGTCGAGGGCTTGCGCGTGCAGGGCTCGGCGGAAAGCCTCGGACGCCAGACCACGGCCTCGGTGGTCAAGGGGATCTTCCTGGTCATCGTGGTCGACGCGGTCTTCGCCATGTTCTTCGCGGCGATCGACCAGTGACATGACCAGCGACACGATCATCCAGGTGCGCGATCTGGCGGTCGGCTTCAACGGCCGGCTGATCATCGACGGCCTCGACCTCGATGTCCGGCGCGGCGAGGTGCTGGGCGTGGTCGGCGGCTCGGGCACCGGCAAGTCGGTGCTCACCCGCTGCATCATCGGGCTGGTGCCCAAGCAGCGCGGCAAGATCGCCGTGTTCGGCGAGGATCTGGACGAGGCGAGCGCGGCCGAGCACAAGGCGATCGAGCGGCGCTGGGGCGTCCTGTTCCAGCATGGCGCGCTGTTTTCGTCGCTGACGGTCAAGCAAAACATCCAGGTGCCGCTGCGCGAGTACCTGAAGCTGTCCGAGCCGCTGATGGACGAGATCGCCCGGCTGAAGATCGCGCTGGTCGGGCTGCGGCCGGACGCAGCCGAGAAATACCCTTCCGAACTGTCGGGCGGCATGATCAAGCGCGCGGCGCTGGCGCGTGCGCTGGCGCTCGATCCGGAGATCGTGTTCCTGGACGAGCCGACCTCCGGTCTCGACCCGATCGGCGCCGGCGAGTTCGATACCCTGATCAAGACGCTGCGCGACACTCTCGGGCTGACCGTGTATATGGTCACCCATGATCTGGATAGTTTGGCCCGAATCTGCGATCGAATCGCGGCTCTCGCCGACGGCAAGGTCATCGTGACGGGGACGATGGCGGACATGCTCCGTCAGACCCATCCCTGGCTCAAAAGCTATTTTGGCGGCGAGCGAGCGCGCGCCGCCAGGATCACCGGCTGACAACGAGGCGCCGCCGCGCATGGAGACCAAGGCCAATACCACGCTGATCGGCGCCTTCACCCTGGTCGTGCTGGCGATTTTCGGCGTGTTTCTCTGGTGGTTCCTGCGCGCTGGCGACAGCGCCAACCGCTGGCAGTACAAGGTGATCTTTTCGGGGCCGGTGGCCGGCCTCAACCGCGGCGCCAATGTCTTCTTCAACGGCATCCGGGTCGGCGAGGTGCGCACCATCCGGGTCGACCCCGATGATCCACGCCAGGTCATCGGCACCATCGCGGTGGCCGCCGACACGCCGATCCGCAGCAATACCCGGGTCAGCCTGGATGTCGGAATGCTGTCCGGTGTCGCCACCCTGTCCCTGACCGGCGGCTCGGCCGACGCGCCGCCTTTGGCGCCGGTCGCGCCGGGTGAACTGCCGGTGCTGCGCGCCGATCCCTCGGCCATGCAGGACCTGCTGCAGGGCGCGCGCCAGATCATGACCAATGCCGACAATCTGGTGCGCCGGCTCGACGATACGATCGCGGCGGGTCAGGGCGGCTTCGATCGCAGCCTGCGCAATATCGAACGTTTCACCCAGGCGCTCGGCGACAATGCCGACAGCGTCGGTGCCTTGCTGAAGGACGGCGGCGACGCGGCCCGCCAGATCGCGGCGCTGAGCAAGCGGCTCGACGCGGTCACCAGCCAGATCGAGGTGATGCTGCAGGGGGTCGAGCCCGGCCGGGTCGGCGCGATCCTGCGCAATGTCGATGACCTGACCAAGGGTCTCGCGAGCCAGACCGATTCCTTCGCCGAACTGGTGCGCGACGCCCGCACCGCCGCCGGCGCGGTGAGCCGCACGCTGACCGCCCTCGACGGCGAGCGGATCAACCGGGCTCTCGCCAATATCGACCGGTTCACCCAGACGCTCGGCGACAATTCGGCCAATGTCGACCAGCTGGTGAAGAATGCCGCCGAGGTCTCGGCCAAGCTGAACGGCATGGCCGACCGGGTCGACAGCCTGCTGCGCGGTTTCCAGGGCGATGGAACCAGCAATATGTTCGCCGAGTTCACCAATACCGCCAAGGCGGTGCGGACGCTGGCCGAACGGTTGGACAGCCGCACGGCCCAGCTGACCACATCCATTTCCGGCTTCACCGACCGGACAATCCGGGATGTGCAGGCGCTGTCGGCGGATGGCCGGCGCACGCTGTCGGAACTCGAACGGACGCTGCGCTCGCTCGAGCGCAATCCGCAACGCTTCATCTTCGGCGGCTCCGGCGTGCCGGAGTATAATCGCCGCTAGGGCGTCTTTGCGGTTCCCGGAATCGCGTGGACAGCCTAGTTTATGAGGATATATCGCACGCTGCCCGCGCGCTTCGCTTCATGTGGCCGGATGTCCAGGCCGCCTGAAAATGCTCCGGGGTCACAAGCAACCGCGCCAAGCGCGGACAGGGAATGAGGTCGGGATTGGGCAAGCGGCGCGGACTGCTCCGGATCGGGATGGCATTCGCCGTCGCGCTCGCCTTGTCGGGCTGCGCGTCGTCGAATGCGCCGCAGACCTATGACCTGATGGCGCCGACCACTTTTCCGGCCCGGCCAGGCGCCCAGCGCGGCCAGCTCATCGTGGTCGAGCCCAAGGCGATCGCCAATCTCGACACCGAGCGCATGGCCGTGCGCGGCGCCGGCGGCGCGGTGTCCTATCTCAGCGACGGCGCCTGGGCCGACCGCCTGCCGAAACTGCTGCAGGCGCGCATCATCAGGGCTTTCGAAAACGCCAATCACCTGCGCTCGGTCGGTCGGCCGGGCGACCGCCTGGCCTCGGATTTCCAACTTCTGAGCGAAATCCGCTCCTTCGAGGTGGTGGCCGGGGCCGGCAGCGAGGCGGTGGTCGAGATTTCGGTCAAGCTGGTCAATGACCGCTCGGGCCGGATCCTGGCCGGCCAGGTGTTCAGCGGCCGGGCCCCGATCGGCAGCATCGACGCCGCCAATGTCGCGGCGTCTTTCGACCGGGCGCTGCAGAACGTGCTGCGCGACATCGTGGTGTGGGCCTCGGCCCGGGTTTGAGGGGCGGGGTTCACCAAGCCCGCCGGCTTCAAAGCGAAATGCGCTGATGAATCAACCCTCTCCCATAGGGAGAGGGTGGCAGCGTCAGCTGTCGGGTGAGGGGCGTAACCGCTCAGAACAGACACGACGCTCGCGCCGCATGCTGCCCTCTCTGGACATGGACGACCCCTCACCCGGCGCCTGACGGCGCCACCCTCTCCC
>JAFKKV010000030.1 GCA_017304475.1 Hyphomicrobiales bacterium
CGCAGGCCGCCGATCGCGGCTCGGTCTGGGGCATGGACGTCTATACGGGCGACAGTTCGGTCTGCAAGGCGGCGGTCCATGCCGGCGTGATCAACCGGCGCGGCGGCCAGGTGACGGTGACCCCGGAGGCCGGCCAGGCGACCTATGCCGGTGTGACCCGCAACGGCATCTCATCCTCCAATTATGGCGCCTATGCCGCAAGCTTCCGCTTCGGCCCGGCGCCTGCCGGCCCGACGGTCTGCCCGGATAATTTCGTGGCTTTCCAGGAGATCGCCGAGCCGCTCGCCTGCACCTGCGACGCAGCCGCCGTCGCGCGCGGTTCTGTCTGGGGCATGGACGTCTACACGGCCGATTCCTCGATCTGCAAGGCAGCCGTCCATGCCGGGGCGCTGCCGCGTCAGGGCGGGCTGGTGAGTGTCATTCCCGAGCCTGGCCGCAACGCCTATCCGGGTCTCACCCGCAACGGCATCACGTCCTCGAATTACGGGCCCTATGACGGCAGCTTCCGGTTCCCCCAGCGCCAGGGCGCGGCCGCGCCGGCGCCGGCCAAGCTGGCCGCGGCGCCGGTCCAGCAGAACATCACGCAGAGCCTGCGCGAGCGTGGTCAGGTCGACCTCTATGTCCAGTTCCGCTTCAATTCGGCGGAGCTGGATCTCTCGGCCGCCGACACCTTGCGCGAACTGCGCAATGTCCTGGCCGAGGATGCGAATATCAGGCTCGGGCTGATCGGCCATACGGATTCGGTGGGCACGGCCGATTACAATCGCTCCCTGTCCTACCGTCGTGCCGAGGCTGTCGGGCGCTGGCTGGTCCAGCAGGGCATCGCCGCCAGCCGGCTGACCGTCGACGGCCGCGGCCGCGCCGAACCGATCGCCGACAACGCGACCGAGGCCGGCCGCGCCGCCAATCGCCGCGTCCAGGCACTGAAGCTCTGACGCCGGGCAGGCCGGCGGTTGCCGGCCTTTTTTCCAGACGCTGCGCAACCAAAGCACCCCGTCGCGGTTATCCGCGGCGGGGTTTGGCATTCCAGGCCCGATCGTCAAACAGGACGCGGCCGCCATGACCTCAGCCACCCGTCGCACTATGCTGTCGCTCGTCGGATCGTCGGTCGGGCTTGCCGGCTGTTCCGGCGCCGGCCTGCTCAACGCCGTGTCGCCGGCCGAGCCGGGTGCAAGCCAGGTGGCACGCGATGTCGCCTTCGGCCCGCATCCGCGCCAGCGCCTGGACATCTATGCCCCGGCATCATCGGGCTCGCGGCGGCCGGTCATCCTGTTCATCTATGGCGGCGCCTGGAACACCGGCGGCAAGGCTGACTACGCCTTTGTCGGCAGGGCCTTTGCCGCGCGCGGTTTCGTCACCGTCATCGCCGACTACCGGCTGGTGCCGGAGGTCCGCTTTCCCGATTTCATCGACGATGGCGCGCGTGCCCTGGCGCTGATCCGCGACCAGATCGGCCGCTATGGCGGCGACCGCAACCGCATCCATCTCGTTGGTCATTCCGCCGGCGCCTATAACGCGGCCATGCTGGCGCTCGACCCGCGCTTCCTGGCGCGAGCCGGGCTTGGATCCGGCACGATCAAGGCGGTTGCCGGCCTCTCCGGACCCTATGATTTCCTGCCGCTCGACCAGCTGGCCTCGGTGGCGGCCTTCGGCATGGCGCGCGATCTCGCGGCGACGCAGCCGGTCAACTTTGCCCGGCGCGGCGCGCCGCCCATGCTGCTCGTCACCGGGTCGGCCGATACCACCGTCTATCCGCGCAATACCGAAGCCCTGGCCGCGCGGCTCAGGCGGGCAGGGGCCGTGGTCTCGGTCAGGATCTATCCCGGGGTCGATCATGCGGGCACCGTGGTGGCGCTGGCCTCGCCTTTTCGCGGACAGGCGCCGGTTCTCGCGGATGTGACCGGCTTCTTCGGACGTTTCGGCTGAGCCGAGCCGGCGTCAATCGCCGATCGGCGCGCCGATGCGGGCGGTGCCGCTTTCGCCATTGTCTCGCAGCCATTTCAGCGAGCTGCCGCCGGTGCGGGTCAGTGCGAAACACATGGGCGTTCCGTCATACCAGGTGTGGAACTGCTGGCAGAGCCGGTTATTGGCGATCCACCACCGGCCGCTGTCGCGCGGCTGCATGACACGGCCTAGCCCCAGGGCCTGGCCGTTGCCGTCGACCCGCCCGCTGCGGCGGTAGTTCAGCGGGAATTCCCCGCCGAGCGGTGCCGCCAGGAAGATGTTGCGCCCGATAATGTCCTGGCGGATCTCGTCCGACGTCATCGGATCGGCCTGCGCCGCCGAGGCAATGCCCGATGCCGCGACCACGATCCATGCGGCGACCATGCGGAGTTCTCGCATCCCGGCTGCTCCATCTCGGTTGTCGGGTTTACTCGCGACGCGCGGTTGCGGTTGCAGCCTCACGAAAGCGTGAACCGGGAGACGGCCCGTCAGCCCGGCGCGAACAGCCGCAGGGCCAGGCATCCCGCCGTGGCCGACAGGGCCGAGACCACCATTCCCCAGGCCATGTCGGCGACGGCGACCATGACGGTCCAGCCCTTCAGCGTCGCCAGATTGGTGATGTCATAGGTGCCATAGGCGACCAGGCCGAGCAGGGCACCGAGCCCGAGCGCCATGGGCAGGGAGCGTGCCTCGGCGCCCGGCAAGACGGCGAAGACCACGATGCCGACGACATAGACGAGGTAGAACAGCGCGGCGATCGTCAGCTTGGGATCCTCCAGGAGCAGCGCCCCGAGCTGAGGCCGATAGAGAAGGCGGGTCGCAAAGCCGAGCCAGACGGCGTCGAGTGCCAGCAGCACCACGGCCGAGGCGCCATAGGCGATCGCGAAACGATGCATGTCATTCCCCTGTTTCCGGGCGCGGAACAGGCTGAATACACCGGCGCCGGGCCGATGGATGCAAGGCGGCGGCGCTCGTGGAGGCGCCAGCCGGCCGATCGCCGGGCGCGATCACGCATCCGTGCGCGGCCGGCGAAAAAGAATCCGCCGCGGGACTCATCCAAAGCCCGGGGCTCGGGTGTTGCCGCTGGTGATGCGAAAACCAGGGCACGGCTTGTTCATGAACAGAAATGCGTTTGATGCCCGTACCGGCGGCCCGACGGCGCCCGTGCGGCGGATTGCCGTTGTCGGCAGTGGTATCGCCGGTTTGTCGGCCGCCTGGCTGTTGAGCAGGTCCCACCAGGTGACGCTCTACGAGAAGGCCGACTGGCTCGGCGGCCATGCCAATACGGTCGATGTCGAGGGGCCGGCCGGCCCGGTGGCGGTCGATACCGGCTTCATCTGCTACAACCCGCGCAATTATCCGAACCTGGTGGCCCTGTTCGATCATCTCGGCGTCGCCCACAAGCCGACCGTCATGTCGTTCGCGGCCTCCGCCGATCGCGGCCGGTTCGAATATTCATCCGCCGATCTCAACAGCCTTCTCGGCCAGCGCGGCAATATCATCCGGCCGCGCTTCTGGTTCATGCTGCGCGACATCGTGCGCTTCTATGCCAAGGCCAGGACGCTGGTCGACTGCCCCTCGGCCGACGGCGTCAGCCTCGGCGAGTTCCTGGCGCGCGAAGGCTATTCGGCGGGCCTGGTCGAAGATCACGTCCTGCCCATGTGCGCGGCCATCTGGTCGACCACCGCCACCCGCATCCGCGACTATCCGCTGCGTTCGTTCCTGCGGTTCTTCTCGAGCCACGGCCTGCTCGACCTCGCCCAGGCGCCGGACTGGCGCACGGTGGCCGGCGGCAGCCGCGAATATGTCCGGCGGCTTCGGGCTTCATTCGAAAACCCGGTCCGTATCGCGACCGGGGTCAGACGGATCATCCGGACCGACGGACAGGTCACGGTGGAGGATTATACCGGCCGGCGCGAGAGCTTCGACGATGTGGTGATCGGTGCCCATGCCGACGAGGCCCTGGCGCTCCTGGCCGACCCGGACCGCGAGGAGCGGCGCCTGCTGGGCGCCTTCCGCTACACCGACAATCTCGCGGTGCTGCACGACGATCCGGGCCTCATGCCGAAGCGCCGGCGCGTCTGGGCCAGCTGGAACTATATCGGTGGCGACCCGCAGGACGAAGACCAGCCGCTCTGCGTGAGCTACTGGATGAACCGGCTGCAAGGGCTGCCGGCCGAGCAGCAACTCTTCGTCACGCTCAATCCGATCCGCGAGCCGAGGGTCGGCTCGATCCGGCGCATGTTCAACTACAGCCATCCGCTGTTCGACCAGGCGGCCCTCAGGGCCCAGCGCGATCTCTGGTCGCTGCAGGGGCGCCGCAACACCTGGTTCTGCGGCAGCTATTTCGGCTACGGCTTTCACGAGGATGCGCTGCAGGCCGGGCTCGCCGCGGCCGAGGCGCTGGGCGGGGTCCGCCGGCCCTGGCAGGTGGAGGCCGAATCCGCCCGGGTGTTGTCGATGCCGCCGCTTCATGGCCCGGCCAACCTGGTGGCGGCCGAATGAGCACGATATCGGGTCTCTATGCCGGCGAGGTGATGCACGAGCGGTTCAGGCCACGGCGGCACCGTCTGCGCTATCGCGTCTTCTCGCTGCTGATCGATCTCGACGAATTGCCGGCACTCGACCGGCGGCTGCGCCTGTTCGGGCATAATCGCCGGGCGCTGTTCAGTTTCCAGGACCGTGACCATGGTAGCGGCGAGCCCGGCGCCTTGCGCGCCTGGATCGACCAGCGCCTGTGGCGCGCGGGCCTCGCGCCGGACGGCGGCCAGGTGCTGGTGCTGTGCTATCCGCGCATTCTCGGCCATGTCTTCAACCCGCTCACCATCTACTATTGCCACGGCAAGGACGGCCTGCTGCGGGCGGTGCTCTACGAGGTGCACAACACCTTCGGCGAGCGCCATACCTATGTGATCCCGGCCGAACCCGGTGACGACGGTCGGATCCGGCAGCATTGCGACAAGGCATTCTTCGTCTCGCCCTTCGTGGCGATGAACTGCCGCTACCATTTCCGCACGGCCGTGCCGGACCGGCGGGCGGTGATCTCGATCGTCGAGAACGATGGCGAAGGGCCGCTGCTGACCGCCGTCTTTTCCGGCCTGCGGCGCGAGCTGACCGACGCCATGCTGGCGCGCATGTTCCTCACCTATCCGCTGATGACGCTGAAAGTGGTCGCCGGCATCCATTGGGAGGCGTTGAAACTCTGGTGGAAAGGCGTGCCGCTGATCGCCCATGCCAAGGCGGCGAAAGCGGTCGGCGAGACCATCGTCCGTCCCGGCCGGCGCTGAGCAACGACATTGGCGACCTCCCGGGACGACATCCCTCGGCTTGCCCCCGGCAGGCTCGCCGCCTATGCCGCCCCGGCCTTCGCCTTCGCCATCCCGACCATTCCGGTCTATGTCCTGTTGCCCTCGGTCTATGCCGATACGCTTGGCCTCGGGCTTGCCGCCACCGGCACCGCCCTGCTGATCAGCCGTTGTCTCGACACGCTGAGCGATCCGCTGATAGGCCTGCTCAGCGACCGCACCCGATCGCGGTTCGGCCGGCGCAAGCCCTGGATCATGGCGGGGGCACTGGCGGCCGCCCTCGGCTTTGCCCGCATCGCGTTTCCGCCCGACGGCGTGGGAGCCGGCTATCTCACCCTCTGGCTGGTCGTGCTCTATATCGGCTGGACCGCGGTCGTGGTGCCCTACACGGCCTGGGGCGCCGAACTGACGCCCGGCTATGCCGAACGCGTGCGGGTGACCGCGGCACGTGAGGGCGCGGGTCTCGCCGGAATCGTTTTCGCGAGCCTGGTGCCGGCGCTCGCCGGCGGTGGCGCCGTCGCGCAATTGGGCATGCTGGCGCTGGCGGCCATCGGGCTCGGCGCGGCCGGCCTGGCAAGCCTGGGACTGCTGGTGCCGGACAGGCCGGCCGATGCGAGCCGGCCCGGCCGAGCGCCGGTTTCGAGCGGTCTCAGGGCCGCTCTCGGCGATGCCGCCCGCAATGGTCCCTTCGTCAGGCTGATCACCGCCTGGTTCGTCAACGGCCTTGCCAATGGCCTGCCGGCGGCGCTGTTCCTGCTCTACCTGACCCACGGCCTCGGGGCCGCGCCGGAGCGGCAGCCGCTGTTCATCCTGGCCTATTTCGTCAGCGCCATGATCGGCTTGCCGCTCTGGTATCGCCTCAGCCTGAAGCTCGGCAAGCATCGCGCCTGGTGCTGCGCCATGGGTGCGGCCTGCCTCGCTTTCGGCCTGGTGCCATTTCTGGCGCCTGGCCAGTTCGCCTGGTTTTTCGCCGTCTGCATCGTCACCGGCCTGGCGCTCGGCGCCGATCTCGTCCTGCCGCCGGCCTTGCAAGCCGATGTCGTCGACTTCGACCGGCTTCGCCACGGCGAGGAGCGCACCGGGCTCTATTTCGCCTTGTGGCATGCAGCCACCAAGCTCGCCATGGCGCTGTCGGCGGGCCTCGGCCTGATCGGAGCGAGCCTTGCGGGATTTGATCCGGCGCGGCCGAGCCCACAGGGGGTGATGGCGCTGACGGTTTTCTACGCGGTTCTGCCTGTCAGCCTGAAGCTCGCCACGGTCGCGCTGCTCTGGGGCTTTCCGATCACCGCGCGCCGGCACGAGGCCATCCGCCGGCGGCTCGCTCGCCGGATCGTTCAATCCTCGGATTGATCGGGCGGGGCGGGTGAAACCATGCGCCTGCTGATCGCGAAGAACAGGCGGTCCGGCAGCAGGCGCAGCAGCCGCATCGCCAGCGCCATGCGCCAGGGAAAGGCGATTTCGAAGCGGCCGGCCCCCAGGCCGGCGAGGATATGATCGGCCGACTGTTCGGCGGTGATCAGGAACGGCATGGGAAAACGGTTGCGAGCGGTGAGGGGCGTCGCGACGAAGCCCGGAGAGATGAGCTTCAGATCGACGCCCGCCGCCTCCAGCTCGGGCTTCAGCGCCTCGCACATATTGATCAAGGCCGCCTTGGTCGCGCCATAGCCGGCGGCGGTCGGCAGGCCGCGATAGCCGGCCACCGAGGCGACCACGGCGATCTGGCCGGCCCGGCGCGTCATAAAGCGTGGCATCAGGGCGGCGAGGCCATGGGCCGTTCCCATCAGGTTGACCTCGACCAGTTCGCGCAAGGCCGCGAGATCGAAACCGCCGGCGCTGATCGGCCGGTGGGTTCCGGCATTGAGCAGAGCCAGTTCGATCGGGCCGAGTTCGGCCTCGATCCTGGCGACCGTGCCGGCGACCGCAGCCGCGTCCGTCATGTCGAGCGGATAGCAGGCCACCTGGCCGGCATTGGCCGGCACCGCGGCGGCGAGCGCAGTGAGATCGGCCTCGGTCCGTGCGCTGGCCGCGACGATCCAGCCTTGGCCCGCAAGCCTGAGCGCGACCGCGCGGCCAATGCCCTTGCCCGCGCCGGTCACCCAGGCGAGGCGCCGTTTCTGCTGCGACATCGCCAGCTTTCCGTTGATTTCCATCAGGCTGGCTACACCCGGCGCGCGGCTTTGGATGCGGATGATCGGGTGGCGTTCGCCGGATGGACTGGGGTCGGGCGTGGACGATCGGCGTGCCCGTGCCGCACCGCGGGCCGCCGGCGAGGGCGTTCCGGCGGCCCGCGACACGGCTCGTCCATCCACAGGCCTCACTCCCATCTGGACAGATCCGATTTAATATTAGATTGTATGCAACATGCGAAAAAATAATTCGCAACAAAGCATGCCGGAGCGCGCGCTCGTCGCGTCGCCGCCGGCCAGGACGAAACGCACAGACGGAAACGATACGGGGAGGACCGGATGAGTTCGGTAGACACCATCGACACGGCGGCGCGCGCCGGCGCCCTATCCGCGGCGAACGACAGCGCAAAGCTCGACGCCATCTACAGGAAGGTCACGCTCAGGCTCATCCCCTTCCTGTTCATCGTCTGGCTGATGGCCTGGCTCGACCGGGTCAATGTCGGCTTCACCAAGCTGCAGATGAATGCCCATCTCGGCTTCAGCGAGACGGTCTATGGCCTTGGCGCCGGCCTGTTCTTCATCGGCTATTTCTTCTTCGAGGTGCCGAGCAACCTGGCTTTGCAGCGCTTCGGCGCACGCAAGACCATTTCGCGCATCGCGATCGGCTGGGGGCTCGCCTGCATCGCCATGATGTTCGTCACGACGCCTGCGGGTTTCTACATCATCCGCTTCGTGCTGGGCGCCTGCGAGGCCGGCTTCTGGCCCGGCGTCATCCTTTATCTGACCTATTGGTTCCCGACGACCCGCTGCTCGAAAGTCTTCGCGCTGCTCGGCTGCGCGACCTCGACTTCGGGCGTGGTCAGCGGCCCGATCGCCGGCTTCATTATGGAGAATATGCACGGCCTGAATGCCTGGGCCGGCTGGCAATGGGTGTTCCTGGTCGAGGGCATTCCGTCGGTGCTGCTCGGCATCGCCGCCTTCTGGGTCCTGAGCGACAAGCCGAATGAGGCGCGCTGGCTGACCGAGGAAGAGCGCCGCCTGCTGACCGAGGATCTCGCACGTGATCGCGCCATGATCGGCGCACGCGAGCACTCGCTCGGCCGCGCCTTGAAGGACAGCCGCGTCTGGACCTTCATCTTCATCTATTTCTGCATCATCATGGGCCAGTCGGCACTGATCTTCTGGGCCCCGACCATCGTCAAGGATCTCGGCTTCACCAACACCTCGACCATCGGCGCCATCGTCTCGGTCGCCTTCTTCATCGGGGTGGTCGCCACCGTGCTCAACGGCATCCATTCCGACCGGATGAAGGAGGTGCGCTTCCACTGCGGCCTGGGCATCCTGACCGGCGGCATCGGTTGCGCGCTGCTCGGCCTCTTCGTGCTGCAGGGCTCGCAATGGGCGATCCTGGCGCTGTGGATAGCCCTTCCCGGCATCCTCTGCTCGATCCCGGTCTTCTGGCAATTGCCCAACAAGATCCTAGTCGGCACGGCAGCGGCGGCCGGCATCGCGCTGATCAATTCGATCGGCAATCTCGGCGGCTTCGGCGCGCCCTTCCTGATGGGCGTGGTCAAGGACGCCACCGGCCAGGTGACGATCGCGCTCTGGCTGGTCGCGGCGCTGCTGATCGTCGGCGCCATCGTCACCATGCGCCAGCCGAAGGCCGACGCCGCGTGAGCCGATGCCGGACGCAAGCAGGATCCCGGACCCATGCGGCCCGGGATCTCGTTTCCGACCATTGCCAGGGATGAACCGATATGAGCGATAACGAGAGTGCCGAACGCGACCTGTTCATGGGGCAGGTGCTCGAACTCTGTGGCGAGGCCGATGCCCGTGGCGACTGCCCGGTCGCCTCGATCATTGTCCGCGACGGCCAGGTGATCGGCCGTGGATCAAACCGGGTGGCGACCGGCGGCGACCCGACCGCCCATGCCGAGGTCGAGGCGATCCGCGACGCCGCGCGCAATATGGGCACCGGCGATCTCTCCGGCGCCACGCTCTATTCCGCCATGGAGCCCTGTCCGATGTGCTGCTGGGCGATCAAGGAGGCGAAGATCGGCCGCATCGTTCTCGGCGCCCGCCATGCCGGCATGCGGCGCATCGACTACGGCAATTATTCGGTCGAGAAGCTGATCGACATGACCTGCAGCGCGCTCGTGGTGGTCGACGGGGTGCGTGTCGCCGAATGCGAGGCGGTCCGGCGCGGCTGGAAGCATTGGGTAGAGCCGCCGGCGCGCGTCACCGGTTAAGCTCGCGCGACAAAAGGTCGGATCAACGTTTCAGGGGACAGTCTTGGCCAGATCGATCATTCGCAGCCGGTCCATGATCACACGCGCGCTCGACCGCCATTCGGTCGAGGAGATCGCCGACGGTGCGCTGCTGCAGGAAGACGGCGTGATCACCGCCATCGGCGGCTTCGATGCGCTGAAGCAGCAGCATCCGGACGTCCCGGTCATCGGCAGCGGCAACGAAATCATGCTGCCGGGCTTCGTCAATGCCCACCACCATGTCGGCCTGACCCCGGTGCAGCTCGGCTCGCCCGACATGCCGCTGGAGCTCTGGTGGATCACCCGCATGGTGATCCGCGACCTCGATCTCTATCTCGACACGCTCTATTCGGCCTTCGAGATGATCGCCTCGGGCGTCACCACGGTGCAGCACCTGCACGGCTGGGTGCCGGGTACGCTGGAGGAGGTCGAGGCGAAGTCGAACCAGGTGATCCGCGCCTATCAGGATGTCGGCATGCGGGCGTCCTATTGTTACGCCGTGCGCGACCAGAACCGGCTGATGTATCAGACCGACGACGACCTGATCGCCAGCCTGCCGGGCGAGCTGCAGGGCCGGATGCGCAACTGGTTCGGCCGCTTCAAGATCGGTCTCGACGAAAGCATGGACCTGTTCGTCAGGCTGCACGAGAGCCACAATGCCAAGCGGCGGGTGAAGGTCCAACTAGCGCCGGCCAATCTGCATTGGTGCTCGGACGCGGCACTAACCGCCTTTTCCGACCTGTCGCGCAAATATGACGCGCCGATCCACATGCATCTGGTCGAAACCGCTTATCAGAAGGCCTATGCGGCCAAGCGCGGCGGCGGCACGGCGCTGGATTATCTCGACCGCTTCGATCTCCTGAATTCGCGCCTGACGCTCGGCCATGGCGTCTGGCTGTCCGAGCGCGATATCGACAAGGTCGCCGAGACGGGCGTCTGCATCTGCCACAATTGCTCGTCGAATTTCCGGCTGCGCTCCGGCATCGCGCCGCTCAACCGCTTCGAGGCGCGCGGCATCAATACCGCGATCGGCATGGACGAGGCCGGCATCAACGACGACCGCGACATGCTGCAGGAAATGCGCCTGGTGCTGCGTGCCCACCGCGTGCCGGGCATGGTGGAAGCGGATGTGCCGACCATGGCGCAGGTCCTGCGTATGGCGACACAGGGGGGCGCACGGACGACGCCCTTCGGCGACACCATCGGGACGTTGGAGGTCGGCAAGGCCGCCGATCTCGTGCTGATCGACTGGCACCAGATCGCTTTTCCCTATCTCGACGAGGACACGCCGCTGATCGATGCGGTGATCCAGCGCGCCAAGACCGAAGGTGTCAGGCTGACCATGTGCGACGGCGAGGTGCTCTATCGCGACGGCGAATTCACCCGCGTCGACCGGAAGGACGCGCTCAGGCGCCTGCATGAGGGGCTGCAGAAGCCGTTGAGCGAGGCTGAGCTGGAGCGGCGCGGCCTGTCCAAGGCGATCCTGTCGTTCATCCGCGCCTTCTATGCCGATTATGTCGACACATCCAGGCACGAGCCGTTCTACCGCATGAATTCGCGGGTTTGAGCGCGATGCCGGGCCCCTTCGACGAACCGGACGGCGTGCGGCAAGATGCTGCGCAACGGTCGCGGGAAATTTTTGGAATTTTGCATACAATGATGATGGCCCGTCGACGCCGCGGGCCATCGGCCGATCGAGGACCAGGGCATGACCGTTGAACCTGTGCCGCGCAAGCGCGGCCGACCGCGCAAGGAGGTCTCGGCAAAGGCCCCCGGGCAATTCCGGCTGAGCCGGGCTGCGCTGCACGAGCGCGCCTTCGACCGGCTGCGCACCATGATCGTGCGCGGCAAGCTCGCTCCCGAAACGGTGCTGGTCGAGACCGACCTTTGCGACATGCTCGGCGTCTCGCGGACGCCGCTGCGCGAGGCGCTGAAGCTCCTGGCGGCGCAGGGGCTGGTGGAGCTGCGGCAGAACCGCAGCGCCCGCATCGCCCCGATGCGCATCGACACCATCGAGGACCTGTTCGAGGCGATGGGTGGGCTCGAGCGGCTGACCGCCGAACTGGCCGCGGGGCGCATGACCGAAGCCGATCTCGCCGAATTGCGCCGCCTGCAGGACGACATGGAACGTCATGGGGCAGCCGGCGACATGGACGGCTATTTCACCATCAATCAGCAGATCCATTCGGCGATCGTCGCCGGCGCGGGCAATGTCACGCTGCGCGAGACCCATGAATGGCTGCTGGCGCGCGCCGAACGTGCCCGCTTCTTCGCGCTGAGCTCGCTCAGGCGCTGGGAAGAGTCGATTGGCGAGCACCGCGCCATTCTCACCGCGCTGGAAGCCAGGCAGGCCGAAACCGCCGGCCGGCTGATCGCCGAACATGTCCAGCATACCGGCCGCGAGGTCGTGCAGATCCTGGCCGATCATCCGACGCTTGCCGGCGTCGCGGCCTGACCTGGAGGCTATCTTGCGTATTCTGATCCTCAATCCCAATACCACGGCCGGCGTCACCGACCTCCTGGTCGCCGCGGCCCGCCCGGTGGCCGGCCCCCAGACCCGGATCGTCGCGACCACGGCGCCGCGCGGCGTGCCCTATATCTCGACCCGCGGCGAAGCGCTGATCGGTGGCGCCATTGCCCTGGAGACCCTGGCCGAGCAGCATTCCGAGGTCGACGCCGCCATCATCGCCGCCTTTGGCGACCCGGGCCTGTTCGCCGCGCGCGAATTGTTCGACATCCCGGTCATCGGCATGTCGGAAGCCGCCATGCTCACCGCCTGCATGCTCGGCCAGCGCTTCAGCATCGTCACCTTCGCCACGGCGCTGGGCAGCTGGTACCGCGACTGCGTCGACATGCACGGGCTGTGGGGCCGCTGCGCCGGTATCCGTTCCCTCGGAGAAAGCTTCGGTTCGGTGTCCGACGTCCAGGTCGAGAAGGAGGCGATGCTGGTGGCGCTCGCCAATCAGGCCGTGAAGGAGGATGACGCCGATGTCGTCATCCTGGCGGGCGCGCCGCTCGCCGGCCTTGCCGCCAAGGTGCGCGACCAGGTTCCGGTGCCGCTGGTCGATCCGATCGCAGCCGCCGTGAAACAGGCCGAGGCGCTGGTGGCGCTCAATCCCCGCAAGGCGACGGTCGGCACCTTCCGCCGTCCCGCGGCCAAGCCGACGACCGGGCTCGGCGACGCGCTCGCCGCCCGCATCGAGGTGCGCGACCTGCCGGAGGCGGCGGAGTAGCCGGTCGCCTGCCGCGGGCAAGTGGTCTTGCGCCCGCGCGAGGATCGGTCGTGGCGTTCGGCCGGATCCCTGATTAACCTTCGCCTCCGGCGATCCGGGCCGCTCCGAGGGGCGGTGCCGTTCGCCCGTACGGCCGAAGCCCGCCAAAGCTGCGGGACGGCGACGACAGGGGAGGCGAGGCGATGCAGGCCGTGGCGACGACGAGCGATGGCGCTTGGAACTCCGATCTGGAGGCTCTGACCCGGCTCAATCTCGATTACATCAATTCGGTGCAGAACGGCGACGTCGCGCGCTTCGACGAAATCCTCGCCGACGACTTCCTGTGCAGCAATCCGGACGGAAGCCTGATCGACCGCGCGCAGTTCCTTGTGCAGACGGCGCAGCGGGTGACGATCACCGGCCTCACCGCCCATGACGTCAAGATCCGGATCATCGGCGACGTCGCCATCATCCACGCCGAGACGCGTTACACGACGGCCGATGGCCGGCTGGCGCGCGGCCGCTATACCGATGTCTGGGCGCGCCGGCAGGGCCGTTGGCTCGCCGTCTCGGCCCATGTCACGCGTGGCTGATGACGCGCGGCTGAGCCGAGGCTGGACAAACGACCGCCCGCCTTGGCGGCCAAGGCGGGCGTGGCTTCACGGCTGATTTTTAGCGGCCCGGCGCCGATCCATGGGTCGGTGGCGGGGGCCTCAGCTCAACGGCACTGGCGCGAACGGCGGATGACCACGTCGCCATTTGGCCGCACGCTGCGCACGGACACGACGCGGCAGCGCTCGCCCTGCATGACGGTGACCCGCCGGTCGCGCCGGATCACGCGCTCTTCGACGTGACGGCGCCCATCGCGACGATCCCAGCCGCCGTGACGATGGTCGCGGTCGGTCCGGATGGTGACGCCGCCTTCGCCGGAGCGAATGCGCATATCCTGGGCGGAGGCGGCAACGGTCGCGCCGCAAAGGGCCGCAGCGGCGAGCGTCGCGAGAATGAGTTTTTTCATGCCGAATCTCCTCGGGGCAATCCCGAGATTTGTCTCGGGGTTATCCCGGTAACGGCGGGCGCGGCGCATTGTTCCTTGGGACGGAGAACAAACAAAACGGCCCGCTCCATTGCCGGAGCGGGCCAGTTGAGGTCACGGGAGATCCACGGCAGTGGATGTCCAGATCTCCAGTCTACGCATGTCGCGGCGTGATGGATCTGTCGAACCGCCCGGACATCAGGCAATCCGCAGCCGCTCGATGTCATCGGCGAGCCAGCGCATCAACTGCCTGGCGGGCGGGCTGACCGAGCGGCCGGTGGCGGCCAGGAGCCCGATGCGCAGCGTATTGATCGGCGGCGAGGCGAATGGCCGCCAGACGAGTTCGCCCTGCTCGATCTCCTCGAGAAAGCCGAGCCTGGTGAAATAGGCGAGGCCCATGCCGAGCCGGATGGCGCGCTTGACCATCTGGATCGAATTGGACACCAGCCGGGGCTTCAGCGCCTCGCGGAACCGGGCGAAATCCGGGTCGATATCGGCCGAGCGCGGCAAGGGGCCGGCCTGGGCGAGAAAGGGATAGGTGGCGACCTCGTCGAAGGTCACGGCGCGGCGGTGGGCGAGCGGATGGTCGGCGGGCATGACCACGCCGATCGGCGCGGATATCTCGGCCAGGAAGCTCACGGTCTTGGGCATCTGGCTGACGAAGGTGAACCCGATATCGGCATCGCCGTCGGCAACCAGTTGCTGCACGTCGGCCGGCGCCACCGCCATCACCGAAAAGGTCACGGCCGGAAAGCTCGCGCGGAAGCGTTCCAGCGAGCGCGGCAGGAAATCGACCAGCAGGGAATCGACCGCGACCAGCGAGACATGGCCGGAACGGGCCGCCTTGAGATCGTCGACCTCGGCGCGCAGCCGGTCGTAGTCGTGCAGCGTCGTGGTGATATGGGCGAGCAGGAGGTCCCCGGCCGCGGTCAGGCGCATGCCGTTCGACAGGCGGTCGAACAGCGGTGTGCCGAATTCGTCCTCGAGCTTCAGGATATGCCGGTTGATCGCGCTGGCCGCGACATTCAGCCTCTGGGCCGCCTTGCGGATCGAGCCGAGCCGGGCGGTCTCGCGGAAATAGGCGAGCGCTGCGGCATGCATGGCGGTCAGTGCTCCCGGGGCGTCCAGGCGGCGACGGTCGGATGGTCTTTGGCCGTGGTGGTCTTGGCGTCGGCGCCGCCAGGTGAGCCGAGGCCGCTCACCTCAGGCCCGAAATAGTCCCGGTTCACCGCCACCCAGCTCATCATGTCCTCCGGCAAACGGTCGTCGGCGAAGATCGCGGCGACTGGGCAGATGGTCTCGCACAGGCCGCAATCGATGCACTCGTCCGGATGGATATAGAGGGTTCGGCCACCTTCATAGATGCAATCGACCGGGCAGGCGTCGAGGCAGGCCCGGTCCTTCACATCGATACAGGCGTCGGTGATGACATAGGGCATGGCGGGCTACCGTCCTTGCCAGACCGGCTTGCGCTTCTCGATGAAGGCGCGCACGCCTTCGTTCGAATCCTCCGCGTTCAGCGCCTCGACCAGGGCCGGCAGGCGCAGCGCCTGGGCTTCGATCGCGGTGAGATGGGCGGTGCGGCGCACCACCTGCTTGGTCGCCCGGATCGACAGGGGCGCGCAGGCCAGCACCTCGCCGACCCAGCGGTCGACCGCCTGGTCGAGGTCGGCCAATGGCACCACCTCGTTGATCAGCCCGAAGCCGAGCGCTTCCGCCGCCTTGATCCGTCGCCCGGTCAGCAGCATGCCCATGGCGGCGCGGTGCGGGATCTGCCGCTGCAGCAAGGTCATGCCGCCGTCGAGCGGCATGCGGCCGACGCGTGCCTCGGGCAGTCCGAAGGTCGCGTGATCGGCGGCCACCACCAGGTCGCAGCCGAGCATCATCTCGAAGCCGCCGCCGACCGCGTGGCCGTTGACCCGGGCAATGACCGGCACATCCAATGTCTGGCGCAGCGCGATGCCGCCGAAACCGCCCGGGCGCGGCATGGCCCAATAGTCGAGCCCGGAGCCGCCGCTGCCGCCTTTCATGTCGGCGCCGGTCGAAAAAGCCCGTTCGCCTGCACCGGTCAGCACCACCACGCGCACCGAGCGATCGGCCTCGATACGCGCCCAGATCGCCTGCAATTCCTGCTCGGTCGCCTGGTCGACGGCGTTCATCACCTCCGGGCGGTCGATGGTGACGCGGGCGACGTGATCGGCGAGGGTGAAACGGACCGCCATCACTCGGCCGCCCGGATCGTCAGGCCGGCGAGCTCGGCCCTGACCTGTTCGGTGTCGCGGCCGAGTGACGGCGGCGCCGAGCGAATGGTCACCGGCGCGTCGGTCATGGCGATCGGCGAGCCGACCACCCTGATCCGCTCGACCTCGCCATCGGCCTCGATGATCATGGCATTGACCAGGGTCTGCTCGTCGGCCAGCGCTTCGGCCAGCGACTTGACCGGCGCGCAGAGCAGGTCCTGTGCTTCCAGGCGCGCCAGCCAATGGGCCGTGCTGCCGGATTTGAAATGCGCGCGGAAGATGCCCTGCAGGGCCTGCTTGTTGGCGACCTGGTCGGCGAAGGTGGCGAAGCGCGGGTCCTTGCCGAGGTGATCGATGCCGAGCGCGGTGGAGATGTCGCCGAGCGGATCGGCCTTGAAGGCGCCGACCATGACGAGCGCGCCATCTGATGTCTCGAACACGCCGGAGAGCGGCATGGCGCCCCAGTTCACCTCGCGCCCGCGCATCAACTGGGCCGCGGCCTCCTGGGTCTGGGCGGCCAGCATGGAATTGTAGAGCGACACGGCGATGCGCTGGCCGCGCCCGGTCTTCTGACGCTGCAACAAGGCCAGCAGCACGCCCTGGACCATGTGCATGCCCGCCGAATAATCGGCGAAGGTCGTGGCATGCACCGCCAGCGGCTGGTCCTCGTTGGAGCGGCGATACATCACGCCGCTGAGCGCCTGCGCCAGCACGTCCTGGCCGCCCTTGTGGGCATAGGGGCCTTCGAGGCCGAAGCCTGTGCCGACCGCATAGATCAGGCGCGGATTGACCTTGGCCAGGTCCTCGTAGCCGAAGCCCAGCCGCTCCATCACGCCGGCGCGGAAATTGTTGACCACCACGTCGGCGGTGCGGGCGAGCGCGATGACGAAATCGCGGTCCTCCTGCTTGCGCAGATCGAGCACGACCGAGCGCTTGTTGCGGTTGAGCGAGCAGAATACCGGTCCGGTGAGGCCTGCCGGGTCGTTCGGAAAGGCGGTGCGCGAGAGGTCGCCGGTGCCCGGCTTTTCGATCTTGATGACGTCGGCGCCATAGTCGGCCAGCATCTGGGTGGCGACGGGCCCCATCATCACCTGGGTGAAATCGATCACCTTGACGCCGGACAGCGGCAGGTCTTGCGAAATGCCTTGCGGCTGGGTGCTGAGAGCGGTCACGCGGCCTTCTCCAGAAGTTTTGCGTTGGCGGAGGGGCGATCGCCGGGATCGCCGCCCTGGGCGCGCACACGGGCGCAGATGGCTTGCGGCGTCACCGCCCGCGGCTGGATGCCGGCGGAGACGGCGAGGGCCGCCGCGACGCCGGCGGACTGGCCCATGGACATGCAGGGCGGGATCTCGCGCGACATTTTCTGGGCCGATTCCGTCGCGGAATAATGCCGGCCGGCAACGATCATGCCGTCGACGCCTCCAGGCAGCATGGCGCTGTAGGGGGTGTAGTAGTCGCGGCCGCGCGCCACCGTGTCGGGGAAATGGACGCGGTCCATCACATCCTCCTTGGTGACGACATAGTCGCCCTCGAGCAGGCGGGTCTGGCGCACGCCGAGCTGCGGCGCGACGTCGACCACGAAGCAGTTCTCGAAGCCGGGCATGCTGGCGCGAACGAAATCGACCAGCGCATAGATCCGCTTGCGGCCCTCGAAATCGGCCTTGGTGATGTCCTCGACCGTCAGGCCGTCGAGACCGGTCATGTGCGGGCAATTGCACCAGACGACGCCGGGCAGCGGCGTCTTCAGCCACCACAGGTCCCAGGAGCCGCCCATGGTGCGCTTGGCCTGGCGATCGACCAGGGCATATTTCTCCGGCTCCTCGAAACGAAAGCGCTCGGCCGCTTCGGTGTCGACGCCGCCGAGGCGGAACACGGTGGTGAGGATGTAGGAGCCATGGACGAAATTCGCGCCCGCGGCGGCGGCCACGTCGAGATCGCCCGTCGCGTCGATCACCACGTCGCCCATGATCGCCTGACGGCCGGCCTTGGTCTCGCAGACGACGCCCTTGATCCGGTTGCCGTCCATGACGGCGCGCGAGAACCAGGAATGCAGCCGGACGTCGACGCCGGCCTCGGCGATCATCTCGTTTGCGACGCGCTTCCAGCCGTCCGGATCGAACGAGGCGGCCATGACGATCGGTGCGGGCTTGGTCTGGGCGCGGAAGTCGAAAGCGCCCCAGCGCGCCCATTTGCGGTAGAGCTCGTGGCTCTGGCCACGCTCCTCGGGCGGCGGAAACACGCAGGCGCCGACCTTGGCCATCCGGTCGATCATCTCGGTGCAGATGCCTGTGGTCGTCACCTCGTCGCCGTTATGCATGTCGTCGAGCACCAGCACCATGCCGCCGGCGGCGAGCCCGCCGAGATAGGGATAGCGCTCGATCATGGTCACCGAGGCGCCCTCGCGCCTTGCGGCGACCGCCGCCGAAAAACCGGCCGGGCCACCGCCGACCACCACCACGTCGGAACGCGCGACCACGGTCGCCTCGCCAGCCGCTTCGACAATACGATCCCGGGGATCGTGATCCTGGCCCACATGCTTCTTGGTCACGACGACCTCCCGATGGTTCAGTGAGTGTTTGCCGGCTGCCAGCGCACCACCAGTTGCTCGACGGCGACGATGGTGACGAAGAACAGCACGGAGAAAGCGGAGCCGACGAGGACGGTTGCGTAGAGCATCGCCGAGTCGAAATTGTAGGTGGACTGGATGATCAGGGCGCCGATGCCGGTGGTCGACCCGATCCACTCGCCGACGATGGCGCCGATCACCGAGGTGGAGGCGGCGATCTTCAGGGCCGAGAACAGGAAGGGCAGCGAGTTGCGCAGACGCAGCTTGAAGAAGACCTCGCGGTTGGAGGCCGACAGAACGCGCATCAGCTCCATGGCCTGCGGGTTCACCGATTCAAGCCCGCGCACCATGTTGACCAGCGTCGGGAAGAAGCAGATCAGCGCCGCGATGGCGATTTTCGGCTCCATGCCATTGCCGAGCAGCAGCACCAGGATCGGCGCCTTGGCGACGACGGGAATGGTGTTGACCACCACCACCACGGGGAAAAAGGCCTCTTCCAGCGCCTTCTTGTGAACGAAGACCGTGGCGATCAGGATCGCCGCCAGATTGCCGAGCGTGAAGCCGGCCAGCGCCTCGATCGCGGTCGGCAGGAGGTTGGCCAGCAGCACGTCGATCTTGGTCCATAGCGTATAGGCGACGAGCTGCGGCGAGGGCGCCACGAAGACCGGCACGTTGAACAGCCAGACGATGCCGGCCCAGAGCAGCAGGGCCGAGAGAATGCCGGCGGTCGGCAGCAGCCGCCGGCGCCATTGCAGCCTGCGGCGGGCGATGCGGTGGGCCTCCTCGGCGGCGGCGAGGCCCGGATCGACGGCGAGATCGACTGAGGTCATATGCCCCTCCCCAAGGCGTCGCGGAGCGTGCCGGCCATGGTCACGAAAGCCTGCGTTTCACGAATGCCGAGGTCACGGTCGACGGGCAGGTCGACCGGCACCGTGGCGGCGACCCGGCCGGGATTGGCCGCGAGCACCAGCACCTGCTCGCCGAGGAACATGGCCTCGTAGACCGAGTGGGTGACGAACAGGATGGTCGTCTTGGTCTCGCGCCAGATACGCCTGAGCTCCTCGTTGAGCCGGTCGCGGGTGATCTCGTCGAGCGCTCCGAAAGGCTCGTCCATCAGGAGCAGCCGCGGACCGCCGAGCAAAGCGCGGGCGATCGACACGCGCTGGCGCATGCCGCCGGACAGTTCATGGGGGAAGCTGCCTTCCCACCCCTCCAGCCCGACCAGTTTCAACAGCTCGCGCGGCGTCGGCGCATTGGCCGGCAGCGCCCGCCGGCCGCCGACTTCCAGCGGCAGCTCGACATTCTGCAGGGCGGTGCGCCAGGGCAGCAGGGCCGCGTCCTGGAACACGAAACCGAAGGAGCGCGCCTGGCGCGCCTCCTCCGGCGACATGCCGAACACCGAGACGTCGCCCGAGGACGGCGAGACCAGGTCGGCGACCACCCTGAGAAGCGTCGACTTGCCGCAACCGGACGGCCCGAGCAGGCTGAGGAAGCCGCCCGGATTCAGCGAGAAGGAGACGTCGTGCAGCGCGGTGACGGTGCGCCGGTCCGTGACGAAACGGACCGAGATGTTCCTGCAATCGACGGCATTCGAAGGCGCGCGCATGGTGGGCCTGTCCCGGCTCGTTCGAATAAGGAGGCCGCCTCCGGCTCGATGCCGTGCATCGCCGGAGGCATGTCATTCAAAGGCCGCGGCGGTCAGCCGATCCTGGCCCGCGTCTCGGCGGTCGCCTTGAGGATATCGAGGGTCATGACCTCTTCGAGCTTCGGCGTCTTGCGGCTGAACTGGCCGAGCTGGGCATAGAGGTCGATCTGCTCTTGCCAGACCGCCGGATCCATGGTGCCCCAACCCTCGGCCGCGGTGCGCGCCGAGAAGGCATATTCGAGCATGACGTCGAGCGCGACACGCTCGTCGGCGCGGTTGAGATTGGGGAACTCCTTGACCAGCATGTCGGTTGCCGCGTCCCGGTTGGCATGGGCATAGGCCCAGCCCTTGGCGCTGGCGCGCAGGAATTTCGCCAGGACGTCGCCCTTTTTCTGGATGGTGTCGACGGTGGCGTAATAGGGCAGGGCATAGAGCCGGACGCCGGCATCCCACAGTCTCAGATCGACACGATCGGGGCCGAGAACCTTGAGCGCCGTGGTATTGGTCAGCCATCCCGTGACCACGTCCACCTGGCCGGTCAGGAGCGGCACCATGTCCGAGCCGATGGTGATGATCTGCACGTCGCGCTCGGCGATCTTGTTTTTAGCCAAGAGAGCGCGCAGCAGGATCACGCCGGTCGCCTGAACGCCGACCTTCTTGCCGATCATGTCCTTGGCCTCGCGGACCGGGTTCTTCTTCAGCGAGAAATAGGTGTAGGGATGCACCTGCGCGCCGGTGGCGAAGCAGCGGATCGGCAGGTCCTGGGATGCCGCCAGCATCAGGGACGGGCTGGACGAGACCTGGCCGATTTCGTGCCGCCCGGACGCGACCACCGCGACGCCGTCGACATTGGGGCCGCCGGCCTGGAAGCGCAGCTCGACCCCTTCCTGGGTGTAGTAGCCGAGCTGCTTGGCGCAGACCTCGCCGATCTGATTGCCGGAGAGAAGCCAGCCGAGCTGGAGGTTGATCACCGGGTGTGCCTGCGCCTGGGCGCCCCAGCCTGCGTCGATGCTGACGAGGGCACCGGTCGCGGCCGTCGTCTTCAAGAAATTCCTGCGATCCATCATCTCTCGCGCTCCCCTGGTTGCGCTGGATTTCCGCCGGTTCCGGCTGTTGATGGACAGTCATGAGACCATAACAAAAGCGTTCTCAGAAGATCAATTATTCGGCAGTTCTGTCCTAAAAATTAGCACGCCTGGAGAACGATTGACCCTTTCTCCGGCCGGTGCTTGCCTCGCCATTCGAGGAGATCGCCATGGCCTTGGTCCTGACCCACGCGACCGTTCTGACCGTCGACGGCGCCGATCGCGTGCTCGATGATCGCGACATCCAGATCGAGGGAGCGAGGATCGCGGCGATCGGGCCGGGCGGTTCGCTGGCGGGGCCGGGCGATACCAGGCTCGACTGCGCCCGCGGCGTCGTCATGCCCGGCTTCGTCAACACCCATACCCATGCCGCCACCGCGCTGTTTCGCGGCCTCGCCGACGACAAGCCGCGCGAGTTCTGGCCGGAGGGCAGCTACAGCGTGCCCGGCCAGGAGCGCTTCACGGCGGCCGACTACCGGGCCTCGCTGGCGGCGGCCTGTGCCGAGTTCCTCGGCAATGGCGTCACTACCATTGCCGACCGCGTCGCCAAGATGGATCTGCTGGCGCCGGTCATTGCCGCAAGCGGCATGCGCGCCGTGGTCGGCAGCACCATTGCCGATGTTGCCGGGCCAGCCGATTGGGGCTCGACCGAGCGGACCCTCGAGCGCTATGGCGTCGATCCCGCGGCGTCGCGGGTTTTCGCCGGCATCGCGCCACATGCGCTGGACACCTGCTCGGATGCGCTGCTCGCCGAATGCGCCCGCCGCGCGGTCCAGACCGGTGCGAAAGTGTTCCTGCATGTCGCGCAGAGCGAGGCGGAGGTCGCCAGCATCCGCCGGCGCGGCCATGCGGGCGCGCTTGCCTGCCTGCGCTGCGCGGGGCTCACCGGACCGGATGTGGTCGCCGCCCATTGCATCTATCTCGACGAGAGCGAGATCGACGGCTTCTGTGCCGACGGCACGGCGATCTGCCATTGCCCGGCGAGCAATCTCAAGATCGAGGCGCGCACCCTGCCGCTCGCCCGCTATCTCGGCCGCACTCCTGTTGGTCTCGGCACCGACTGGACCGCCTCCAACAACAGCATGGACATGTTCTGGGAAATGCGGCTGGCGGCTCTGGTCGGCAAGATGAAGGCCGACGACCCGGAAGTTCTCGATACCAGGCAGATGTTGCGGCTGGCGACCATCGACGGGGCGAGGGTGCTCGGCATCGACCATCTCGTCGGCAGTGTCGAAACCGGCAAGCGTGCCGACCTCGTCGTTCTCGACCGCGACGCACTCGAGATGATGCCGCTTCACGACGCCATTTCCAACGTCGTCTATTCGGCCTCGCCGCGCAGTGTCCGCGACGTGCTGGTCGACGGCGAGGTCCGGGTCAGGGCTCATCGCCTCGTGCAGGATCCGCGCAACTGGGTTGAGGCGGGCAGCGCGTAGACGCGGGGAGATGTGTTGACTTGTCGTTTTCGAGGCGGATAGCTTGCCCGCCTGTTCGATTGGGCATGGCAGGGATCTGGCCCGACCGTCATCTCGGCGCACGCATCGCAAAACATGTCGGGCTCCTGTGCCGGACCATGATTTCGAAACGCGTCGCGTCGCTCAGCCAGTGTGTGCCGGCCTGCATGACCGCTGTCGTGACGGCCGGGAAGGATGATCCGCATGGGGCGGACGGCCGCGGTCGGAGCTTCGAAGGAGGCGTGCGGCCGATGCTTCCTGGAACCTGTTCGATGCATTACTTCGCGCGTGGTTGGCAGCGGCACGTCGGGTGGAAACAGCCATGATCGCATCCTCGTCACCGATTGCGGACCATTTGTTCGGTGCCGAACATTTGCTGCTTGCCAGCGGCGATGTCGACGAGGTCGTCCACGGTTGCAGCAGGGCCCTCAGGCCGCACGATCTCTTCATGCGGGGGCGGAGCTCCGAGCTTGCCGCACGCCTGCACCATCTCCCGATCGGTCCACTGTCGCTCAGCCGGCTCTGTTACGGGGGCGATGTCACCATCGTGCCGGCCAAGCCCGAGGGCGACAATTTCCTCATTACCTTGCCCTTGGGAGGCAATGCGCGATTTTGCTACGGCTCCTCGGCGACCGACGTCGCGTCGGGCCATGGAACGATCGTGGGGCCTTACCAAGACTTTCGTCTGGACATCGACGGTGCCTTCGATCAGATCCTGCTGCGGCTCGACCGCCAGCGCGTCGAGGCGATTTGCGCCAACCTGCTGGAGTTGGAGAAGCCCGCGGCGGTTCACTTCGAGCTTGCGCTGAGCGTCATGCCGGCCTTCTGGCACAAGCTTCTCGACGCCGCGGCAAGTCTCTCGACATTCAGCGCCGTGTCGGTGCACGCGAAAATGTGTGCTCAGCTTGAAGAGCTGATCATCCAGTCTCTGCTGGTGGCGCAGCCGAACAATTTCAGCGCCGCGATTTCCGCACCCCCTCGGCTTGCGCCGTCCGCGCAAGTGCGGAAGGCCATGGACTATATGCGTCACCACATTGCCGAGCCGATCCGCCCGAGCCAGGTGGCGCGCCATTGCGGCGTCGGCCTGCGCAGCCTGCAGGCCGGATTTCAGCGCGACCTGGGCACCTCGCCCAGCCAATGGCTGCGTGCGGAACGGCTGGAGCGTGTCCACGCCGTTCTTTCGTCGGCCGCACCCGGCAGTCTCGCGATAACGGACGTGGCCCTGCAATGGGGCTTCTTCCACCTGGGCGAATTCGCTGCCCAATTCAAGGCGCGGTTCGGCGAAAAACCTTCCGCAGTTCTGGCCAAACGGCGCCCCTGAACCCGGCGCGCATCGAGGAAAAATGCGCGATCCCGATAGTGCTTCTCGCGATCCCGATAGCGCCTGCTCCCACCCTGTTCATGATCCGGCCATTGAACTCTGCCGTCGCCGTTGCGCGAACAGAGCAGAGACCTTGGACCGGGGGGAGAGATGCTTTCCAAAGGGATTTTTGCGACCGCGTTGACAGTCTGTCTGGCGGCCACCACGAAACCTCTTGCCGCCTACGAGGCCGGCTATATCGGCTCGGCGCAGAAGCCGGGTCTCGTGCTGGGGCTTTCTGCGGCGACGCCGCCGCCCGGCCTCTACGCGTTCAACCAGGTGCTGACCTATTCGGGACAGCTCCTCGGTCCGGGGGCGCCAGGTGCAGGCGGCGACAGAACGGCCGTTCATGTGGCCGGCGCCGCTGTCGGGCTCCTGTGGGTTCCCGGATGGACCCTGTTCGGTGCGACCTACAGCGCGGTTGCCGTCCAGCCGTTCATGATGGTCGATGTCGGCGCGCCGGTGAACGTCAATCCGGCGGGCATGCACAACACCTTTCTGGCTCCGGTCGAACTGAGCTGGAAGCTGGGCGACAGCGGCCTTTACGCCAAGGCCGGTCTCGGCATGTGGCTGCCGACCGGCACGGTCAATGGTGCCAACGGTCTGGGAAATGTCGGCGCTCCCTGGTGGACGTTTCAGCCAAACCTCGTGGTTTCCTACGTCAAGGATGGTTGGAATCTCACAGCCAACGTCTTTCACGAGATCAACACTGCCAATAGCGTGACCGGGTATCGAAGCGGCGACGTCCTCCACGCCGAATTCACCGCGACCAGGACGATCGGCAATTGGACCATCGGCCCGGTGGCCTATTACGCCGGGCAGGTGACGAACGACCGGTCCAGCGCATTCTATGGCGGGGCGATCAACGCCAATCGCTATGATATCTGGGCCGCCGGCGCGATGGTCGGATACAATTTCGGCCCTGCCGCGTTGAACCTCTGGGCGACGCAGGAGATTTCGGCCAATGCCCGCGGCGGCACGCCGCGCTCTGGTGCCGACAGCGCGACAATTTCCCGGGGCTTCAGCGTTTTCGCCAGCCTGAGCTATCGGCTGTGGGCTCCGGATGCCCCCGGCGCGGCGCCATCGCGGCCGATGTTTCACAAATAGCACGACCGCCTTTCGCTCAGCGCGCGGCGATCGCGCGCGTCAATCGCATCGTTCACGCGTCCGATCCGGCCGTGCGTGAACGCGTCGTAAAGCGCTGCTTTCGCGCGCCATCGGATGCCTACTCACAGATATCGAATGGAGATTGCCGTGTCCTATGCGGTGGAAGACTGGGGTGATGGAGACGACCGGATCGTTCTGGTCCACGGCAGCCTTGGGGTTGGTGCGACGGCCTTTTCCGAGCAGAGGGCGCTCGGCGATTCGTTCACGCTCTCGGTGATGACGCGTCGGGGTTATGGCGACTCCGGGCGGATCGGCTCGGTGGATGTGCTCAGGGATGCAGCCGACGTCACCGCGTTGCTGGGGCAGGGCGCCCATCTCGTCGGAACATCCATGGGCGGCATCGTCGCGATGAACGCGGCGGGCCTTCGTCCCGATCTCGTGCGATCGCTCACGGTGATCGAGCCGCCGGCCTTCGCGCTCGCGTGTGATCTGCCGGCAGTGCGCCGTGTCTCGGATGGGTTGAAGACCCATTGGGCAAGTGCCGATCCGGCCGAACTCCATGTCTTCGTGACCGGATTCGTTGCAGCGCTCGAAATGGAAATGCCGCTTCCCGATCCGCTCCCGGCGCCGGTCGCCGCCGCTGCGGTCAATCTCGTCACCGAACGGCCATGGCGCGTCGACGTGCCGATTGGCGCCGTAGCCGATGCGTCCTTCCCGAAGCTCGTCGTCACCGGCGGCTGGAGCGAGGCTTTCGATGGCATCTGCGAGCGGCTCGCCGGCCTGCTCGACGTCGCATGTCATCGCCTGCCGGGAGCCGGGCACGCCGTGCAGAAGGTCGGCGCGCCCTTCAACGACCTCTTGCGCAGGCATATCGCCTCCGCCTGAACCTCATCATTGCCAGGAGACCATCGATGACCATTACGACGGCCGACAAGATCGAAATCCAGGACCTCGCCGCACGGACCTATATCGGGCTGGACAGCGAGGACGCTGCCGGGTTCGCCGCCGGCTTCGCCACTGACGGGGTTTTCGTCGCCCCCTATGGCGAATTCGTCGGCCCCGCCGCGGTCCAGGATTTCATCACGGGCCACATCGCAGCCGGCAAGGAAGATGGCGTGCGCCATTTCCTGACCAATCATGTCGTCGATGCGCACGACGATGGCGCACGATACCGCTTCTACATCATCAAGATGAACATCGCGATCGGCCCGGTCGCGATCGCGACCGCGGGCGGCGATTGCATCGTCACGCGGGAGGCGGAAGGCTGGCGCTTCAAGCGCTTCCAGTTGATCATCGATCCGGCGATGTTCGGCGATGCCAAGCCGGTGGTGGCGCCTGCGCGCCCCGCCGCGGCGTGACATATCGCGCGTGACATCGCGTCAATCCCGGCGGCGGGCTCGCGCCCGCCTGCCGTTTCGCGCCCGATCTTCCTTGCGCGCCGGACGAGATGGCGAAGCGGGATCCGATCTTTCGGCGCGGACTGCGATCAGGCTCCCTGGCCTTCCCCCCTTAGGGAATAACAGGCTTGGCGGGGCGCCGGGAACGGCAATGGCGGTCGGATGATCAACCCGCCGGCGTTTTCGACGCGTCCGGTGGCCGGTTCTCTTCCTGCGCGGCGAAGACATTATGCGCATAGGCGTCGAGCACGGCTTCCGACCGGGCCAGGCGCTGCACGGCCTCCTCGGCGCGCGGTGCCTTGTAGAAGTCGAGCTTCTGGATCTTCTCGATCCAGCTCTTGAATTTCTTGTATTCCTGCTCGTTCTCCTCGAGCTCGGCATAGGTAAAGTGCGAGACCCGGGTCTCCTCCGCCACTTCGTCCTCGAAGGCGACGCATTTCTCGATGAACTCCTTGTATTCATCGTCCCGGTCGGCATTGAAGCGAGCGATGATCTTCGCCTCCTGCTTCTGATCGAGACCGACCGTGGTGAGCAGCAAGGCCTCGCCATCGGCCTCGGCGATCTCGTTTTCCAGCACTTTCAGACGGCGCAGATGGTCGTCGGTCTTGGGCAGCAGGCAGACGCCGCCCTGCAGGTAGACCGCGCCCATGCCCTTCAGCTTGCGCCAGACCGATACCCGCTTGCGGGCCGGTTCGGGCGGGATCTTGTAGGTCAGCAGGAGCCATTCATGGATGTTCATCGTACATCTCGACAGTTACGGCCGTTACATATAGGATGCGCGGATCGTCGCATCCAATCTGCGGCCAGCGTGACAGCTCTCGCTCCAGATTGCCAGCATGGCAACGCCGCGGGGCATGCCTGATGATCGCAAGCATCGCGTGAGTGGAGATTTCTCATGATTGCCTGGGCCACCGCCGCACCCGCTGTTTCCGCGGCCTTTCTCGGTTCCATGGTGGAGGTCGTCGAGGCCTTCACCATCGTGCTCGCCGTCGGCACCGTCAGCGGCTGGCGGCCGGCGCTGATCGGCACCGGCGTGGGGCTCGCCTTTCTGGCCGTGCTGGTGGTGGTGCTCGGACCGCTGCTCGATCAGGTTCCCCTGCATGCATTGCAGCTGGTCATCGGCATCCTGCTTCTGCTGTTCGGCCTGCGCTGGCTGCGCAAGGCGATCCTGCGTTCGGCCGGCATCATCGCGCTGCACGACGAAACGGCGGCCTTCGCCAAGGAGACGGCTACGCTCCGCGGCTCGGCCGGAAGCGGTCGCGAGCACCTCGATTGGATCGCCGGCATCACGGCCTTCAAGGCGGTGGTGCTGGAGGGGATCGAAGTGGTGTTCATCGTCGTGGCGGTCGGTGCCGGCCGCGGCTTGCTCTGGCCGGCGAGCCTGGGGGCGCTGGCCGCCTGCGCCCTGGTGCTGGCGATCGGCGTCATCGTGCACAAGCCGCTTGCCCGCGTGCCGGAAAACACCCTCAAATTCGGCGTTGGCGTCATGCTCGCCGCCTTCGGCGTCTATTGGACCGGCGAAGGGCTGGGGGTCTCCTGGCCCGGGCACGATCTCGCCATTCTCGGCTTCGCCCTCGTGTTCCTTGCCGTCGGCCTCGGCACCGTGCGGCTCGCCCGCCGGCCCGACCTGGAGCTTGCCCGATGAACCTGCTGTCCCTCATCGTCAGAGAATTCGTCGGCATGTTCATCGACGACGAATTCCTGGCCATCGCCGTCCTGATGGTCGTGGCGGTCGCCGCGGCGCTCGCCTTCTGGCTGGCGGCCCTGCCGCTCGTCGTCGGTGGCGTGCTGCTCGCCGGCTCGGTCGCCGTGCTGATGTCGAGCGCGCTCAAGGCGAGCGGCAAGTCTTGAAAATGGCGCGGGGGTCCAAAGCTCGCAGCGGAGTCTCGGCGGCTGGGCCTTCCAGCGCACCGAGGATCGCATCATGAGAGGCTTTCGAACCTGGCCGCTCTGGCGATCTGTTCTGGTGCTTGCTGTTTCGGTCCTCGGGCTTGCGGCCGCGGGCGCCGGTGGCTGGGCCGGCTATCTCCGCCTCACCGGCAATATCCACGAGGTCGAGGCTGGCCGTGCCTACCGCTCCGGCCAGTTGTCGCCGTTGCAACTGGCAGCGCTCCTGCACGACAAGCAGATCCGGACCGTCATCAATCTGCGCGGCGAGAATGCCGGGCGTCCGTGGTACGATGGCGAAGTGGCCGTGACCCAGGCGGCCGGCGCCCGGCATGTCAGCCTGCCCATGTCGGCCAATGTCGAGCCGAACGAGACGCTGCTCGCCGCGCTGATCGAGGTCCTGGGCTCGGCGGAACGACCCTTGCTCATCCATTGCGAGGCTGGCGCTGACCGGTCGGGTCTGGCTTCGGCGCTCTACAGCTTGCTGAACATGCGCCGGCCTGCGGCGGAGGCGGATGAGCAGCTGTCGTTCCGCTATGGCCATTTCCCGTGGCTCACCAGCCGCACGGGCGCCATGGACCGGACCTTCTGGCGGGTGGCAAGCCAAGTTGCGCAACGGCCGGCCTCATCAGGCACGGCGCGTGAGCCGAAATGAAGCCATTGCCGCGACGGCCTTGCGGAACCGGCCGAACGCGGCAGACTGGCATGCCGAGAAGCGTGCTTCGGCCGGGCGCCCCTTCGCCCGCCAAGCGGCGCTTGCGTATCGTGTTTGCGCGCGGAGGTTCTCATGCAGATCCCTGAAATGGCCGCGCTGCTGCGGATCTTCATCGGCGAAGACGACCGGGACGATGGCCGGCCGCTCTATGAATCGATCGTGCTGCGGGCTCGCGAAGCGCATCTGGCCGGTGCCACCGTGCTGCGTGGCCCCCTCGGCTTCGGTCGCTCCAGCGTGCTCCACACCGCCAAGATCCTGCGCCTGTCGCAGGACCTGCCGATCGTGGTCGAGATCGTCGATACCGAAGCGAAGATCCAGGCCTTCCTGCCGATTCTGCGAAAGCTCACACAGAGCTGCCTGATCACGCTCGAAAAGGTCACTGTGATCCGTTATGGCGAAGATGATTCAGGCCTTTCTCCCGCTTCGCCCGACGAGGGCGAGGCGGGGCGCTGACGGCCCCTTCGCAAGCTTTCCGGGATCCCTGCCACCATGAGCGTCGCCGCCTGTTTCCTGGTTCTGGTCGGCGGCTTCCTCGGCGGCGTATCGCGTTTTGCTTTGTCCGGCATTGTCGGACGGCGTGTCGGCGAGACCTTTCCCTGGGGCACGCTGGCCGTCAACGTTTCCGGCGCCTTCCTGATCGGCGTGACGGCAGGTCTCGCGCGCTTCCATGGTGGGGTCTTTGCCGGCGACCTGTTCCGCGATTTCGTGGTTGTCGGTGTGCTCGGCGGCTATACCACCGTCTCGTCCTTCTGCCTGCAGACGCTCAACCTGGCGCTTGCCGGCGAGCGCCGGCATGCGGTCTTCAACATCGCCCTCTCGGCGGGCCTCTGCGTGGCGGCGGTCGCCGTCGGATTCTGGACGGTCAGGCAATGGCTTTTTTGATCCCGCCGCGGGCCAAGAGGAGATGCCGGCCGTGACGGTCTATTGGGCAGTTGGCCTTGGTGCGGCCATCGGATCGCTGCTGCGGTTCCTGTCGGGCGTGCTGATCGTCTCGATGCTGGGTCTCAGCGCGCTGCTGACGACGGCCTTCGTCAATGTCGTCGGCTCCTTCGTGATCATGTTCTTCGCCACCCTGACCGGGCCGGACGGCCGGTTGCTTGTCAGCGCGGCCGGACGCCAATTCGTCATGGCGGGCCTCTGCGGCGGCTTCACCACCTTCTCGGCGATGAGCCTCGATGCCTTCATCCTGCTGCTCGAAGGCGACCTGGCGCTCGCCGCGATCTATCTGGTGACCGTGGTCGGCCTGTCGCTCGCCGCCGCCTGGGTCGGCTACGCATTGGCGGCACGGATCAACCGGTAGCGCCGGCGAATGGGCAGCCTGGAGCCCGCCCAATATGCCGGGGCGTGAAGCCGGACACCCATGGTCGCGTGTGGCCGAAGCCGCCTCGAAGGACGGCCGACCTGGGTTCACGGTGCAGGAGTTCGGGTCATCTGGTCTCGCGGGTCGAGCATGTCGAGCACGGGGCAAGGTGGCGAGGGCTCGCCGCTGCACTGCGCGATCGTCCCGGCCAGGATGCCTTCCAGTCTCGCCAGGTCGGCAAGTTTGGCGCGAACCTTGGCGAGATGGGCGCCGGCGATCGTCCTGACCTCGGCGCATGACCGGTGGCTGGGGTCGCGCAGCGCCAGCAGCGCGCGCACGTCGTCGATGCCGAAGCCGAGGTCCCGAGCGTGCCGGATGAAGGCGAGCAGCCGGACATGCTCGCCATCATAGGCGCGGTGCCCGCCCCCGGTGCGCGCGGGCGGGGGCATCAGGCCGATGCGCTCGTAATAGCGCACGGTTTCAAGATTGACCCCGGCCGCCTTGGCGATCTGCCCAATGGTAATGCCGCGCATCCCTGTGATCATTGTCCTCTTGAACCCGTAGTGGCTATGGGATGCAGGATGCCATGGAAGGACAGGGAGAACCAGGCATGAGCCTTGGCGACATCACCGAGACGGCCGGGCAGGGGAGCCTCGCATTCGCAACGGCATGCGCCACGCTAGCACTGCGCTGGGGGCCATGTTCCGAGACAATCGTCCTCCGGACAGTCAGGTGATGCCGATGCAGCTGGAATCCACCATCACCTGCCCGCACTGCGGCCATCAGGCGACGGAAACGATGCCGACCGATGCTTGCCAGTTCTTCTACAGGTGCGAGGGCTGCGGCGTTCTGATCAAACCGAGGCCGGGTGACTGTTGTGTGTTCTGTTCCTATGGCGATCATCCATGCCCACCGGTTCAGGACGCTCGGTCGGCGGATGCGGACAGCTCTGTTTGCTGCTCCCGTCTCTAGGGTGGTCGCCGGCCAGATCATCGCGGCGCATTGGCGTCCGCCGCCTGGTGGCCGTGGACGACCAGGAAAGGTCCGGCTTGGCCGAGCCTGGGTTTCGCCGCCGATGGTTCCCCAAATCGTCCTTTCATCGCTTGCCTGAGCTCGCCTGCCGCTGAGGCGGAGCACAATCGCCCGGGGCTGACACGCGGGGTGCGCCAACAGGGATGAACCGCCGGACTGCCGAGAGCGTATGCTTTGGCCTGGCTCGTCCCCGAGCGGGCCGAGTTGAGAAGCTCGCTTTCTCACACCCGGGAGACAACCGATGCTGATTGCAAGGTGGCAGATCGACGCCAGATTTGGACACAAGCAGACCGTTATCGACCTGCTTCATCGCTGGGTCCGCGAAATCGGCGCGACGGCCGGCACCGATAAGATGGATATCAAAATCCTGACCGGTTCGATCGGTGCACGCGAGGCAACGGTCGAGGTCAACCACAGCGTGGAGAGCCTCGCTCAGCTCGAGGCCTTCTTTGGCGAGATCGGCAAGAACGACGCCCACAAGCAATGGGGCAAGGACCTCGAACCCTACGTGGTCTCCGGGTCTTCGCACTGGACGATCTACCGGGTCGTCTGATCGAAGAGCGGCGGCCACGGGTGACGCGGCACATCGCGAAGCGTCTCTGCGGCGGCCCGTCGGGATGCGGCGAATGTCGAGAGCGGTGATGAGGCCGGGCTCTCCTACGCCGGCCTGCGAGGTTGCCATATCCACGCAGTCGTGATGACGCCCGCCTTCCATCCAAGGCGGCGGCGTGAGAGATTTCGCGCGTGGTTAGCCTTCGCATCTTTCGCCAATTGCTGGCTGTTCTTGTCGCCGCAGGACTTGCTCTCGCGCCGATGGGCACGCCTGTGGCTGTGGCCGCGATGCAGGCTGATCCCATGGCCGGCATGGCGGCCGACATGCCGTGCTGTCCGCCGTCGCCTCTTTCCAACGACTGCCAGAAGTGCCCGCTGATCGGCCTCTGTCTCGCCAAGACCTTTCAGGGCATGCCGACCGAGGCGGCCATCTCGCATCCGGGATGGAGCCTTTCGCGGAACGGGGCGCCGATCAATGACGGCCGCCCGGACGACCGCGGCTATCCACCGCCGCCACGACCGCCCCGAAGCCTGAGCCTGCCGGCGTAACGCGCCGGTCCCTGCCGTGCGGCTCGCGTCGCGCGGCGATGGTTCGTGCCGTCTCCGACGGCCGCTCAGGCTTTTTCAGGATATGTCACCGTGAACACGTTCAAACCCACGCGCGCCCTTGCGGCGGCGCTCATCGGCCTTGCCATGATCGGCTCGGCCAGACCGGCCCTCGCCGATGTCAAGGACTACGAATTCCAGCTCGTCGAAACGACAATGCGAACCGGGCCGAATACGGTCATCGCGGTCCGATTGATCAACAAGGCGACCGGCCGTCCCGTCCCGGATGCGGTAATCTTCGCGACCCGCCTCGATATGACGCCCGATGGCATGCAGGAGATGGCGACCCCGGTGACGCCGGTGCCCGGTGGGGAGCCGGGAACCTATCGATTCAGGGCCAATGTCGGCATGGCTGGCGAGTGGCTGCTGTCGCTCGGCGCCAAGGTCCAGGGCGAGACCGGCACCGTCGAGAGCCGGCTGATCATTCGAGCCCGGCGATGAGCCGCCGCCTCTGGGCCGTTGCCGCCTTCGCCGCCTTCGGGGTGGCGGGGGCCGGCGGGTTCGTGGCCCGCCTGCCGGAGCCGCGGCTGGCGCGAACCCTCATCAGCGTGATCAGGCCCGCGCTGGCACAGTCCGACAGGGCCGTGATCTATTATCAGGATCCCGACGGTCGGCCGTTTTATTCGCTGTCACCGAAGAAGACGGCGGACGGTCGAGATTTCAGGGCCGTGCGCGCGGGGCAGGATCTCAGTTTCGAACCGGTGGGCGGGATACCCGCAGCCGCGCCCATGCCGCCATCCGGGGGGGCGAGCAGACGGGTCCTCTACTACCGCAATCCCATGGGTCTGCCCGACACTTCGCCGGCGCCGAAGAAGGATTCGATGGGGATGGACTACGTCCCCGTCTACGAGGGCGATGACGGGGACGGCGGGGCGATCAGGCTCACGCCGGGACGAATCCAGCGCACCGGCGTCAGGACCGAACCGGTGGGGCTGCGGGTCGTCCGGACGGTCATCCGCGCGCCGGGAGCAATCCAGCTCGATGAACGCCGGATCGCCGTGATCTCGTTGCGTGCGGAGGGATGGATCCAGAAGGTCGCGGATGTGACGACCGGCACCCGGGTGCGCAAGGGCCAGCCGCTGATCGAGGTCTACAGCCCGGCGATCTCGGCCGCGGCGGCGGACTATGCCGCCCAGATGCAGAACCCAAGCGAGCTCCTGCCGACGCCGAATGCCGGACGCGGTTCGCGCCAGCGATTGATGAATCTCGATGTTCCCGAGCCCGTCATCGCGACGATCGAGCGGACGCGCGCCGCGCCCCTCGTCATCGATTGGTCGGCGCCACGCGACGGCATCGTGCTCGAACGCAATGCCGTCGAGGGAACGCGGGTCCAGCCTGGCGATGTCCTGTTCCGGCTGGCCGACGTCTCGGTCGTCTGGACGCTGATCGATGTCGCCGAGCGCGATTTCGCCAGCCTTGTCGTCGGCCAGCCGGTCGCGGTCCGGACCCGGGCTCATCCTGGACGGGTTTTCGGGGGTCGGATCGGCGTCATCTATCCGCAGATCAACCGGGAGACCCGCACTGTCCGCGTGCGGATCGAGCTGCCGAACACCGATACCGCCTTGCTGCCGGAGATGTATGTCGACGCCGAGGTCGATATCGGCAGCCAGCAACCGGTTCCGGCCGTGCCGGAAAGCGCGGTGATCGACAGCGGCAGCCGCCAGGTCGTCTTCGTCGACAAGGGGGAGGGGAGGTTCGAACCACGTGACGTGAAGCTCGGCGCGCGTGGCGGCGGCTATGTCGAGATCCGCGAGGGCGTCAGGCTCGACGAGCCCGTGGTCGTCGCGGCCAATTTTCTCATCGATGCGGAGAGCAATCTCCGGGCAGCCCTCCGAAGCTTCACTGAGGCGGGAGCCCGGCCATGATCGCCCGCATCATCGCCTGGTCGGCGCGCAATCTGATGCTGGTCATGATCGGCACCGCCTTCGCCGTCGCCGGCGGCCTCTACGCCCTGCGTCACCTGCCGCTCGACGCCATTCCCGATCTCTCCGACACCCAGGTGATCGTCTACACCGAATATCCGGGCCAGGCTCCGCAAGTGGTCGAGGATCAGGTGACCTATCCCCTGACCACGGCCATGCTCACCGTGCCGCGCTCCAAGGTGGTGCGCGGCTTCTCGTTCTTCGGCGTCTCCTTCGTCTATGTCATCTTCGAGGACGGCACCGACATCTATTGGGCGCGTGCGCGTGTGCTCGAGTTTCTCAATGGGGCGGCGGCGCGGCTGCCCGCCGGTGTCGCGCCGACGCTCGGGCCGGACGCGACCGGCGTCGGCTGGGTCTATCAATATGCGCTGACCTCTGGAGAGTTGAACCTCGCCGAAACGCGAAGCATCCAGGACTGGTCCCTGCGGTTCGGGCTCGCCAGGGCCGAAGGGGTCGCCGAGGTCGCCAGCGTCGGCGGTTTCGTCCGGCAATACAATGTGGTGCTCGATCCGCAGCGCCTGCGCGACCTGGGCATCCCCATGCAAAGGGTGCGCGAGGCCATTCGCGCCAGCAATGCGGATGTCGGCGGGCGGACCGTCGAACTCTCCGAGTTCGAATATGTGGTAAGGGGCCGAGGCTACCTGAAGGGCGTCGACGATCTCGGCGAGATCGTGCTCAAGACGGCCAACGGCACGCCGGTGCGCTTGCACGACGTGGCACGGGTGGAGCTCGGCCCGGACGAGCGCCGGGGCCTCACCGAACTGAACGGCGAGGGCGAGGTCGCGGGCGGCATCGTGCTGCAGCGCTTCGGCGCCAACGCGCTCGACGTCATCAACAATGTGAAGCGGCGCCTCGGCGAGCTTGCGGGCAGCCTGCCGGCATCGCTTGCGATCGTGCCGGTCTATGACCGCTCGACACTGATCGATGCCGCCATCCAGACGCTCAAGACCACGCTGTTCGAGGAAAGCGTGGTGGTCGCGCTGGTCTGCATCCTCTTCCTCATGCATGTCCGCAGCGCGCTGGTGGCCATCCTCATGCTGCCGGTCGGTGTTCTCATGGCCTTCGGCGCGATGAAGCTGCTCGGTCTCGGCTCCAACATCATGAGCCTCGGCGGCATCGCCATCGCCATCGGCGCCATGGTCGATGCGGCGATCGTCATGATCGAGAACGCCCACAAGCATCTGGAGCGCGCCGATCCAGCAAACGCGCGCGTTGATGTTCTGATCAAGGCGGCGTCCGAGGTCGGCCCGGCATTGTTCTTCTCGCTCCTGGTGATCACGGTGTCCTTCGTGCCGATCTTCACGCTGGAGGCACAGGAGGGGCGGCTGTTCAGCCCGCTCGCCTTCACCAAGACCTTCGCCATGGCGGCCGCGGCGATTCTCTCGATCACCTTGGTGCCGGCGCTGATGATCATTTTCGTGCGCGGCAAGGTCATGCCGGAACGCCGCAACCCGATTAATCGCGTGCTGATCTGGCTGTACCGCCCGCTGATCAAGGGCGTGCTCAGGGCCAAGACGCTGGTGATCGTGCTGTCGCTCGCCGTGCTGGCGGTGACCGCCTGGCCGGCCCGCCAGCTCGGCTCGGAGTTCATGCCCAATCTCAACGAGGGGACATTGCTCTACATGCCGACGACGCTGCCCGGCCTGTCGATCACCAAGGCCGCGGAACTGCTGCAGACCCAGGACAGGATCATCCGGTCGTTTCCTGAAGTGGCATCGGTCTATGGCAAGGTGGGGCGGGCGTCGACCGCCACCGATCCCGCGCCCACCGAGATGTTCGAGACCATCATCAACCTCAAGCCGAAGCCGGAATGGCGGCCGGGCATGACCCTGGACGGCCTGATCGCGGAGATGGACCGGTCGTTGCAATTCCCCGGTGTCTCCAATGTCTGGACGATGCCGATCAAGGCGCGCATCGACATGCTCTCAACCGGCATCCGCACGCCGGTCGGCGTCAAGGTCATCGGCAATGATCTCCATGAGATCGAAGGAGTGGCGCGCCAGATCGAGCGGGTCCTGAAGAGCGTGCCCGGCACGTCCTCGGCCTATGCCGAGCGTGTCATCGGTGGCTACTACCTGGACATCGTCCCCGACCGTGCCTCGCTTGCCCGCTACGGCATGATGGTCCAGGACGTCCAGGACGTGGTCGCGACCGCGCTCGGCGGACAGACCGTGACCACCACCGTCGAGGGCCGTCAACGCTACGGGGTGAATGTCCGCTACCCCCGGGATCTGCGGAGTGATCCCCAGGCGATCGCACGCGACGTGCTGGTGCCCATGCCGGCAGGTGGGGCGGTGCCGCTCGGCGAGGTCGCCGGCATATCCCTGTCGCGCGGCCCGACCACGATCCGCACCGAGAACGGCCAATTGGCTGTTTATGTCTATGTCGATATCCGCGACCGTGATCTCGGCGGCTATGTCGCCGACGCGCAGGCGGCGGTGAAAGAGGGCGTCCGGTTTCCGCCTGGCGCCTATGTCATCTGGAGCGGCCAATACGAATATCTGGCGCGTGCGACGGCCCGTCTTCAGGTGGTCGTGCCGGTCACGCTGATGATCATCTTCCTGCTGCTCTACCTGAACTTCCGCTCGCTCACCGAAACGCTGATCGTCATGCTGTCCTTGCCCTTCGCGGTGGTCGGCGGCGTCTGGCTGATGTGGGCGCTGGGATTCAATCTGTCAGTCGCGGTCATCGTCGGCTTCATCGCGCTCGCCGGCGTCGCGGCCGAGACCGGCGTCGTCATGCTGATCTATCTCGATCACGCACTGGCGGAGGTAAGGGCGAAGCGCCTGGCCGAAGGGCGCAGCTTCACAAAGGCTGACCTGCACGAGGCCATCATGCTGGGGGCCGTGGAGCGGCTGCGTCCCAAGATGATGACGGTCGTCGCCATCATCGCCGGCCTGCTGCCGATCATGTGGAGCACCGGCGCCGGTTCGGAGGTCATGCAACGGATCGCCGTGCCGATGATCGGCGGCATGATCTCGTCGACCGTCCTGACGCTCATGGTCATTCCGGCCATCTACGGCCTGATCAAGGGATGGCGGTTGCGCGAGGCTTGAAAGCCGAAGTTCTCGGACATGGATAGTCCGGTGGGGGGACAGCGACCGGATCGCGATAAGCGGTCGAATGTCGATCGCTTTCGTTGATTTTTCAGCGCTCTTGTTTGACTTTGGTCGCTTTCGTTCCGTTTTTGGCAGGTTTTTTTCTGGCGCTAAACGGATGGAACACTTGCCCTGCCTCTCATGCGAAAGGCTTATCGGGCAAGATCGAGCCGCGAGGACCCTGGGGCCTACAGATCAGAGGTGCGCGCCTCGACTCGTTTCGCAAGTTCAACGAGGTTTTGACCCTTGAGGATTGCGATGAAGTCGGGCGCTGAAACTCGGGTCTTGCTCAGATTTCGCCGAGAATGCGCGAGGGAGCCGATCATCAAGTCAGGGGTCTCATCGAAAAGGCCGCAGAGGAAATCGTCCGGGGTCATTCTTCGGAGGCCAAATTTTTTCAGCTCACTTTCTGGAAAGTGCCGCGAATTCCACGTCAGAATGAGCGATGCCCTGGCGGCAATTGCCGCCGCGACAACATGACGATCGCTCCGATCGGGCAGAATTACCTCGGGAATGTGCTCCTCGTATCCGACAATCATTGCCGTTGGGAGCGCATCATTCATCAATCGCCGGGTGATCTGCAAACGCTCTATCGGAACGGCAGGCGCATTGGCCGCCAGGTTTCGGATCCATTCTTCTTGGATGGCGTCTGTCCAACGCGCCTCAACAAGGCGGTCTACCGCAGCCTGGACAACGACATTTCTGAGATGAAAAGGATAGAGAATGCAGGCGTCGAAGACGGCGATCGACGCCTCAAACGCCATGGTGCCGCCTGAGGTCCTCGGCGTCGTCGGCGAGTGCCTCCATTGCCGCCCGCTGGGCGTCAATCCGAGACTTCAGCGCCAAAACCTCCTTTAGCTTCGTGCGGCGGTGCTTGCCGACATATCGGAATGGCAGGTCCCCGACGTCCATCCGATGTACGATCAACGGTCGGGAGATTCCCAAGATCTCTGCCGCGTCGTTCGGACTGAGTTCCTGATCCTCGGCAAGGACCGCGACACGTTCTCCTTGAAGGAGATGGCCGAGTGCAATCTCGAGCAGCGCCGCGGCCTTCGGCGGCAGCCTGACGACTTGATCCTCGCCCGACTTGCGGCGCACCCGGACCTCGACCTGGTCGCCCTTGCGCAGCTTGTCGAAGGCTTTGGCCGCCTTGCGGTCCTGGTCCGAGAGTTCGACATATTGCAGCACATGGGTGGTCATGGTCGGCTCCTTTCCAAGCAGGAGTATAGGGCGCGTTGTATCTAACTGCAATATCTGAAACGCCGTGGGTCCGCCGTCGCTGCCGAAGCGTCGGATTGCGGCCAGGCGGTTACTCGCTTTCCTCGGCTATCGCATCCCTCGCGTGAGTAGTTTGAGCCCGACGAAGCGAGCGGATTGAGGATGGCAGATAGCCTTTTGGGTAAATATCAACGCGCGATGCGCGCCGGCGACGATGTTTTCCAGCCGTATAAGAATCCATATCACGTTCTCGCGAGAGCAGGAATTTCAGAAAACTTACGTCCCTCACGTGGCATGTTTGATAAAGGCTCAGCAACACTAAGTGCTCAGCAAGGCCGGCCTCTTTGACGCTCCGTCCGACATCTTCTCTATAGTTGCTGATGCGCTTTATGGCGTGCTCGGCCAGATTGTTGTTCCACGATACGCCGTCATGCTGCAGGAACGTGAATAGGCGCTCGCGATTCCGGAGTAGGCGCTCTTGCAAGGCTTTTGATGCTTCAGATTCGCAAGTGAGCTCCGCGAGCGCGTTGAAAAAGGCGCTCACGGCTTTGGTATGAGTCTGTAGATAGCGCCGCTTGAGGCTGTGCTCATCTATAGTGACTACGATTGCTCGCAGAAGAGCTCCGAATGGCGTGGTGATAGATTGAAGCTCCCGATCAAATGGATTGTCGAGAATCGCTCGGTTCATGTCGCGTATGAGATGGATAAGGCATCTCTGATGCAAGCAAGGAAGTCCATCGTACGCTGAATAGAAATCAGAAACCAGAACGCCTTTGAAATATTTGAGAAGTTTCCGCAGAAAATGCCCCTCACGCGAGCGGCGGAAGATGTAAACTGCGGCTGAGGTGTTGGCGAAAACCCAGACATAGCCCTTTCCATCTTTCAATTTCACTTCAGTTTCATCAACATGCAAGACTGGCCCCGCGATTAGTCTCGCGAGGATCCTACGATAAGTTCTATGGTATTTGTGGACGAGGATATGCCGAAAATCGAAGAATTCCCACCAATTCACCCGAATCCCGAAGGTTTCATAGAACAGTTCCGCAAGAGATTTCACTCCGAGCCTATGAGTGATGTGCTGGTAAGCAAACCAGCTCATGAAGCCATGAAAGTACCTTGTTAGGCGCTCATAGCGCTCAGGCGTGAAACATCGTTCGCAGCATTCGCACCGATAGGCGACGGCCCTGAACTCTATTACCTTCCGGCGGATCGCGCCGGGAGTAATGATGAGATCAAAAGCGCGCTTGCGCCTCGTCTGCACACTCTTTGGCCGCCGCTTCGGGTCGATGGGCACGATACGCTTGCTCTTGCAGGCAGGGCAGTGCGTAGCCGTGATTACCACTCGATGTGTAACCCGCAAGTCGCGGTTTTGCCATCGACGGAGTTTCGTATTGCTGCCTCGCTCGTGCCGGCCGGCTTTCGATCGCACAAACACGTGGCGTCGTTGGTAGTCGAAATAGGCCCGCTTGTTCACGAATTCGAAGTCGGCATCCTGGAACTTCGACCACGTGGCTGAACGCGCCAACCTGTCGAGTTGCGCCACAGACGCCACGTTTGCCGGAGCTCCGGGTTTGCCGTCGGCGTTGTAATTCGATGCGTCGGTCAGGAAATCACAGAGTCTGTGCAGCGCTTCACAGTCCTCCAGATTGTATTGGATCAGCCGTGTTTTCCATGACGCGTCGCCAGTATTTTCCCAGTTCTTGCGCCAGACGACGCTCTCGACACCGGAGGCGTCCGGCTCCGTCCAGTGGACGCCGATGTAACCCGCTATCTCCTTGAGCCCGTTCGAGTATGTAGGAAAGTAGAAATGCGGGTAGATGATCGTGAGGACGTTGGTGAGTGCGGATAGAATTGCGTCGATGCGCTTCTTGAGCCGGGCTTGGCGCCGCATGCGCGCGATGAATGTTCGTTCATAATTGCCGTAACAGTAAAGACGTGGTGCCTCATACTGCGCCACGATTTCGAGAAAACGAGCGAAAATTTCGCTTTCTCCTTTTTCATCATCCGCCCAGAACGAGTAACGTGCGACGTTCTCATCTTCGCAAACAACGAGTCCGATTAGATATATGAAGCCATTTTCGGGGTCACCCTCCATATCAACATAGATGCGCACTGTTGCCGCAGGAACTGTGGGTGAGCCCAGCACATAGATTGTCTTGTCGCGAATGGCCAGCGCGTGCAACGCATGGTCTCGCCGGGTGGGCGGAGCGTCAGCGCGCTTGCCGTGTCGTCGAGGCCGAAAAGTGTGCGCGAGCTGGGTCAATGAAAGAATGCCCTTGCGGGCGTATCGTTTGATCGTCCTTTCGCCGATGCCACGCAGGAGGCTCAGATTGTCCTCGCGGATGGCTTGGTCACGGCAACGTTCGCGGAACGCGCAAATGCGGCAATGGTCATTAAGTACTAGCTTCGGCGGGGCGTCGGCGCGCTGCAAGCGCTCGGCATCTCGGAGGAAAGCTTGCGCCGCCGTCAGGGCCGATCCGAACCGAATGCTCGCCCTCGCGCTGTCGCGCCCGAGATAAACGGTTGCGCCACTAGGAAGTGTGTCCTGAATCCTCGCCAAAAGAACCGCGTATGTGGCAAGTCGTCGGCGATCGAGAGCGCGAACCCGGGACGCAGTGCAAATTAGCACCGGTTCATACTGGAAGTGTCCGAGTGCCGAAGGACCATCGATCTTGCGAAGGGCATCGAAGTGGACGGCATAGCGATCGTCTTCCAAAGTAGCGCCGAGGATCAATGCAGCTCCTTTGCGGAGGACGGCGACGGACAAGTTAAGATCAGTCGCTACGTCGGTTTCGCCGTGGGCGCGCCGAATCTTTTCGGTGGCCTTAAGCTGCAGGCTGGCCCGCTGCTCGTCCAACAGCTTCTCGTACCCCGATTGGGCTCCTTGCTCATCATGCAGATGAAGATACGCCTTTAAGCGGCAGTGCTGCAGCGCATCTATGATATCGTCAGTGATCCTGGAGGACATCGCTACCCCTTGGTCACCAAAGGGGGGCTTGTCGCACACGACTATCGCTTTATTCAGGCGAATGGGCCGCAGAAGTTGCCCAGGCTGGATGGGAGCCGTCGACGAAGCCAGCACAAAGGGCGGTTCGACCGTTCATGCGATAGGTCCACCGAATCTGCGGTTGAGAAGGAGAAGCCATGGCCTGATGAAGCTCTAGGAATTGATGTGCCAGGTGCTCAGTTCGGCAATACGCGGTGAAGTCAGGGCATTTCTGGCGCAATGACCCGAAGCAGATCTTGATAAGATCCTTCCCCATCCCTCGATTTTTTGGCGGGCCCTGCAGGGCTCGAACCTGCAGCCGGGCCGTTATGAGCGGCCGGCCCTAACCTTCAGCAGCCGGAGCTCGCCGCGCGCCGCCTTGGCACTTCGAGACTACTGTGAATCTCGCTCGCAGCCGGGGTGACGCTCGGCAGCGTTACCGTGACCGAGAGCCCTCCCACCGGCCGATCCGACAACAGGACGTCGCCGCCATGGGCGCGAATGATCGATCGGGCGACGGTGAGGCCGAGGCCGACGCCGCCGGTCTCCTTGTTGCGGGAATATTCGAGGCGGTGGAAGGGCGCGAAGACGATCTCCCTGTCCTTGTCGTCGATCCCCGGGCCTTGGTCGGCCACCACGACTTTCGCGGTCGCGCCGTCGCTCGACAGGTCGATATCCGCCCGGTCTCCGTATTTGATGGCATTCTCGATGATATTGGTCAGGGCACGCTTGAGAGCGAGTTTTCGCCCGAGAATGACGACGGCACGCGGCGCCGAAAAGCTGGTGGGCTTGCCCATTTCGTCGAAATCGGTCGCGATCGCCTCGACCAGCGAGACCAGGTCGACGGGGCGCATCGGCTCGTCCGACCGGTCGCCCCTGAGGAAGGCCAGGGCGCCTTCAATCATCGTTTCCATCTCGCCGATATCGGCCTCGATATCGGCTCGGGTTTCCGCGTCAGCGACGTCCTCGGCGCGAAAGCGCAGGCGGGTCAGCGGTGATTTCAGGTCGTGCGAAATCGCCGCCAGCGTCTGGCTCCGGTCGTCGATGAGCTTCTTGATGCGGACCTGCATGACATTGAACGCCGCGGCCAGCTGCCTGACCTCGGTCGGCCCCGCCTCGGCGACCTTGACCACTTCGGCGCCCGTCGAAAACTGCAGCGCGGCGTCGGCGAAGCGTTTCAGCGGCCGGGTCAGCCAACCCAGCAGGAGAATGGCGACCAGCACGAGACCGCCGGCCATGAGCGAGGTCGAATAGACCGTGCCGTGGCTCGATATCGGCAGGTCGCGCACCGAGACGACGCTGACATTGACCCAACTCTGATCCGGGAGTTGCATGGAAATCATCGCGATATGCTCGTCATCGCGCAGCTTGGCACTGGTTCCGATCACGAGATTGCCGCCATTGAGTTCAGGCGCGACGGTCATCAGCCGTCCGCGCAGCCCGTCCAGGCGCGCGACCTCGCTGCCGCCGGGAACGGCATGCTCGGCGAGGCTCCAGTGAACGTCGAACGGGCCGCCGGCCAGCGCATGCGCGGTCTGTTCGCGTTCGGCGGGGCGGGCCTGCATGACCGTGCGCATGATCGATACCAGGCGCTCGGCCAGGCGCGCGTCGTTGTTGGAGGTCAGTTCCGCCTGAAGCGCCGCCTGATAGGTCCATAGGCTTGCGACGTGCAGGGCACCGATCGCGACCAGCAAGACGAGGATCGTTCGTCCGGGGATCGAATTGAGCAGATTTTTCACTCGCGTCTCACCGAACGGCTGAACATGTAGCCGACGCCGCGGACGGTCTTGATGATCGAATGGGCGCCGCCCGCCTCGTCGATCTTTTTCCGCAGGCGGCTGATCTGAACATCGATGCTGCGGTCGAAGCCGGTCGTCGTTCTGTTGCGCGCAGCGTCCAGCAGATGCTCGCGCGTCAGCACGCGTTGCGGCGCCTCGACCAGGGTCAGCAGCAGGTCATAGTCGCCGCTGGTCAGTTCGATGATGACGCCCTCGGGATTGATGAGGTCGCGCCGGAGGGTATCCAGCGTCCAGCCTTCGAAGGCATATTTTCGCGACCGCGCGCCCGGTTCGCTTTCGCGCGGGCCGAAGCTCCGGCGCAGAACCGCATTGATGCGGGCCAGCAATTCCCGCGGATTGAACGGTTTGGCGAGATAGTCGTCCGCGCCGATTTCCAATCCGACGATCCGGTCGGTCTCGTCGCCCTTGGCGGTCAGCATGACCACCGGGGTCTGCGATTGGGCCCGGATTTCGCGGCACAGATCAAAGCCGCTGATGCCGGGCAGCATGACATCCAGGATGACGAGGTCGACGGTGGTATGCGCGACCACCTCCCGCATCTCGTAGCCGTCACGCGCGGCGCTGACCTTGAAGCCGTTCGCACGCAGAAATTTCGCGACCAATTGGCGGATCTGGCCGTCGTCGTCGACGAGCAGGATGTGGACGCCGCTGCCGGGTTCCGAGGCGGCGCCGGGGGCGATGCCGTTATTCGTTTGCGAGGAGATCATCGGCGACGAACTCAGTGATCCGAGGTTTCATCGCAAATTTCTAGGTTGTGTAGATCTCAGCGGCGTTTCCGGCTCATTACAAATTGTTTCGGCGGGGCCCTGCGGTTTCGGGCCACGCGATGCCGCATGCGTCGCCCATCGATGCCCGGCGGAACGATCATTCAGCCGTTGATGGGAGCCGATCCGTGAAAGCGCATGAAGACGGACGGTCCGCCGGTGCCGAAAGCCAAGACGTCATAGGTGTCGGGCTCCACGCCTGGAACCTCCATGCCCGGCGATCCCACGGGCATTCCGGGCACCGCCAGGCCGCGAATGGCCGGCCGTTCGGCGAGGAGGCGGATGAGCGAGGCGGCCGGGACATGGCCTTCGAGGATGTAGCCCTCCACTTCGGCCGTGTGACAGGACCACAGCGCGGCAGGCACGCCGAGCCGGGCCTTCACGGCATTGATCCTGATTTCCTCGATAATTCTCGTCGGAAACCCGGCCGCCGCGATGTGATCGGCCCAGGCGCCGCAGCAGCCGCAGGACGGATCCTTGTGCATGACGACGACGGGCCTTTCGGCCGCCGAGCCCGTTCGGATTCCGGCACCGGCGACCAGCGGAAGGGCCGCGAGAAAAGAGCGGCGGGTGATCGTCATCGTGCCGTTTCCGTCTTTCGGCGTCATTTCGCTATTCTCCAATGCCGGCCGGCGGCCGGCAATGCCGAAATGGGGCATTGGGGCCGCCGTGGGATTGTTGCCGCCTGCGCGGCGAAGGACCAGATTTATCGGGCGCGCTGCATGCGGGTGATCGTGATCGCGCCATTGACGCGTTCGGCATCAAAGCGGACGCGATCACCTTCACGCACCTGCTGGAGCATGGCGGGGTCGGCGACCCGGAACACCATGGTCATGCCGTCCATTTCCAGGTTCGCGATGGGGCCATGCTTCAGCGTGATCCGGCCGCGCTCGGCCTCGATCTTGACGACCTCGCCGGTCACCGACTGGGCTGTGGCGGTGGCGACATGGCCCATCGTCGCGAGGCCGGCGGCGAGGGCGAGAGCTTTGATCATGGACATGGAGAAACCTCTTCTTGCGGGGTGGTTCAGCGAACGGTGATCCGGCCATGCATGCCGGCCTGGTAGTGACCCGGGATCAGGCAGGCGAATTCGAACGTGCCGCTATTGGTGAAGCGCCAGATGATTTCGCCCGATTTCGTGGGCTCGACCTTCACGGCGTTCGGATCGGCATGTTCCATGTCCGGATTGCGTTCCATCGCGGCCTTGTGGCGCTGATTGCCCTCGAACGTGTCGATGACCATTTCGTGGTCGAGCGCCCCGCCGTTCTTCACCACGAAGCGGACCGTATCGCCCCGGTTGATGGTGATGTCGGCCGGCTCGAACAGCATCCGCCCGTCGCCTTCCAGCATGCGCACCTCGACGGTGCGCGTGACGCTGGCGCGATGACCCTCTTCGCCGGCGGGAGATGACGGGCCGTGGGCCATCGACGCGCCGGTCAGGGCGGCGATTGTCGCAAAGGCCAGCAGAGCTGATGTCTTCGACATGATCTGTCCTCGTCTTGGTCTGATGTCAGTGGTTGGAATGGCTGCCGCGGGCACGGCGGGCCGCGCGGTCGAGCACGCGTGCCGCCGGCGCGGGGCCGGGCGGGGTTGCGGCGCGGGTGGGTTGGGCGAGCGGCGGCCCTTTCCACTCATAGGCCACGGTGCCGGGCGGATGCTGGTACCAGCCGGGATCCCGGTAGTCGCCGGCGGCCAGGCCCTCGCGCACCTTCACGACCGTGAACATGCCGCCCATCTCGACCGGCCCGAACGGCCCGTCGCCGGTCATCATCGGCAAGGTATTGGCCGGAAGGGGCATTTCCATCGCGCCCATCTCGCCCATGCCGGCGCCACCCATCGGCATGAAACCCGGCACCAGTCCGCGGATGGCCCGGGACACCTGCCGCTGATCCACGCCGATCATGGTGCGCGTGTCATGGCCCATGGGGCCCATCGTGTGGTGCGACTTGTGGCAGTGAAACGCCCAGTCGCCCTCGTGCACGGCATGGAATTCATAGGCGCGCATGGCGCCGACGGGCACGTCGACGGTCACCTCCGGCCAGCGGGCCTCGGGACGGACCCAGCCGCCATCCGTGCAGGTCACCTCGAAATCGTAACCGTGCATGTGGATCGGATGATTGGTCATGCTGAGATTGCCGATCCTGATCCGGACGCGGTCGTTCTTGGCCACCACCAGGGGATCGAGTCCCGGCCAGGTGCGGCTGTTCATGCACCAGATGTTGAAATCGGTCATGGTCGAGACCTTCGGCACATAGGTCCCCGGGTCGATGTCGAAGGTATTGAGCAGGAAGACGAAATCGCGGTCGACGCGGTGCAGGGCGGGGTCGCGCGGATGGACGACGAAGAAGCCCATCATGCCCATGGCCATCTGCACCATCTCGTCGGAATGCGAGTGGTACATGAAGGTGCCGCTTTTGCGGAGCTGGAACTCGTAGACGAAGGTCTTGCCGGGCGGGATATGCGGCTGGGTCAGTCCGCCGACGCCGTCCATGCCCGAGGGCAGGATCTGGCCGTGCCAATGCACCGCCGTGCTCTCCGGCAGGCGATTGGTCACGAAGATGCGAAGCTTGTCGCCCTCCACCGCCTCGATCGTCGGGCCGGGGCTCTGGCCGTTATAGCCCCACAGATGGGCGACCATGCCAGGCGATATCTCGCGCACCACCGGCTCGGCGACGAGGTGGAACTCTTTCCATTCGCCGTTCATGCGCGCGGGCAAGGTCCAGCCGTTCAGCGTGACGACCGGCTGGTAGTCCGGTCCGCTGGAGGGCGGTGCGAGGGGAGCCTGGGTGTTCGCCTTGGTCATGGTCGGCGCCTCCGGCAGGCTTGCCGTCTGCGCTCGTCCACTGACCTGGGATGCGCCGACGAGGGCGAGGCCGGCGCCGGCGGTGGCAAATAGTCCACGTCGCGATACGGACATGACGTCTTCCTCGTTGCTAATGCGCGGCCGCGCCGGTTTCGGCGCCGGCAACTGCGGTGGTGGGGGTGTCCGATGAGCCGCCGCTGGGCGCTCCGCCGATGACCACGAATTGCAGGTCGGTCTTGGCGATCCAGAAGTCTCGGCGGGCTTCGATGGCCGCGGCATTGGCGGCGATGCGGGCCCGTGCCTCGGTGAGAAGCGAGAACACGTCGACCATCATGCCGTTGTACCGGAGCTGGCTTTCATCCGCGATGATCTGGCGCAGCGGCAGGATCTGCGACTGGTAATGGCGGGCAAAGTCGAAACCGCCGCGATAACGCTGGTAAGCCTCGCGCGCCTCGGAACGCACATTGACGCCGCGTTCGACCAAGCGATTGACCGAGCGCAGATAGGTTTCGCGCGCCTCGCGGAGACGGCTTTCGCCCAGGTCCAGGGGCATCTGGACTTCCAGGGACAGGCCGCTGATGCGGGTCCGTTCGAATTCGGTCTGGTGGTTCTCGACGAGCTGCCCGCCCTGAAGGCTGTAGGAGCGTTCGGTGCGCGTGGACCGTTCGTTGTTCAGCGCGCCCTGGAGCTCCAGGACATTCAGAAAGCGCGACCATTGGGTCAGGTCGAGCTGGCGGGCGACGCCGTCGACCTCCAGGCGCGCGATCCTGAGATCGAGCCGCTTCTCCAGCGCCTCCCGTTCGATCGCGTCGCGGGACACGGGGCGAGGCGGCAAGGCCGGCAATTGGGCCGGGATTTTCAGCGCGGTTATATTGTCCCAGAGACCGAGTGCCCTGATCAGGCGTTCGCGGTCAGCCTGGTTCTGAAGCCGTGCGCGGGCGAGCTGGGCTGCCACATCGGCGTAGAATACGTGCTCGCGCGCCTGGTCCAGCCGATTGACCGCACCGGTTTCGCCGAGACGCTTGAATAGCTCGGAAGCCGTCCGCGCCGCGGTATTGGCCTGGGTGAGGAAATTGACGAGCTGGCTGGAGGCGACGACACGGTAATAGGCCCGGCGCGTATCGCCGGCGAGGCGCAGCGTCTCCTCGGCCGCCCGCAACTGCGCCTGGCTGAACCGCACCTCGGCGACGGCCCGTCTTTGCGGCAGGGTCGCGAGCCCGAGAACGTTGACGAGCAACTGGCGCTCGATCTCGATCGCGCCGGTGCTGGCGAGCCGCGTCAGCGAGAGCGTCGGGCTCGGCGGCAAGCTGGCCTGGACGAACAGCGCTTCGGAAATTCCAAGATCGTTATAGGCGGCCTGCAGGCCGCGATTGTTCATGAGGGCGATCTGGACCGCCCTGTCGACGCTGAGCGGGGATCGCAGCAAGGCCGTGACGCGCGCCTTGACCCTGTCGCTGTCGGCCGGCTCCCGGATGCGCCCGACGTCCTGACGCAGTTCGCGGGCCGCGATGTCGCGGGTGACACCGAGGCCTCCGTCGGGGCTATAGCTGGCGCAGCCGCCGAGCGCCGTGGCGGCGCCGACCAAGATGGCGCCGAGCCGAACCGGGTGGAGCAGTCTTTGGGCGGTGTTCGGCCGGGCGGCGGCGCGGGTCGGATGGTCGCAGGTGGATGATGTCATGATCGTCATCGCCCTCACCGCGCCGGGGCGCCGGGGGCGACGCGTTCGTTCGAGCGCCCCCAGTCGATCGGGCCGACGGGGCGGAACGCGGTGAAGCCGGCGAGCACCGGCTGATAACGGACCTGACGGCTGGCGATGGCGGGGTCGGCGGCCTCTTCGCCGAGGCGCGCTCGCGTCCCCGTCTCGGTACAGGCACCAAGCGCCAGTCCGGCCGTGACGGCCATGCCGATCGCTTGAATTCGAGTGGATAGGAAGTGGTTGATCTGCGGCATGCGCGCCCCGGTGGAACTGAGTCTCACCGGGACGCTAACGGCGCTGTTCGCAGGTCGTATTTCCCGACTATTACAATTTATTGCCGGGCACCCCCGACGATCGCCGGGCCTGCGCGCCTCATGCCGGGCGCAGCCGATCCTTCAGCCGGAGCAATGCGATCTTCTTGATCTCCGCAATCGCCGTAGCGAATTCGTCATCCGTGGAATTGGCGATGCGCCGTTCGAAGGCGTCGAGAATGCCGTCTTTCGTCGCTCCCTTCACCGCCATGATGAAGGGGAATTCGAAACGAGCCTTGTAGGCGTCGTTGAGCGCGGTGAAGCGGGCGAGCTCGTCCGCCGTCAGCCGGTCGAGGCCGGCGCCCGCCTGCTCACGGGTGGAATCGGCGGTCAGCAGCTTGGCCGCGGCAAGCCGGCCGGCAAGATCCGGGTGCGCCTTGATCAAGGCGAGTTTTTCCTGCCGGTTCATGTCGTCGAGAACAGCCGCAAGTGCGCCGTGCAGGCCTTCGGCCGTATCATGAGCCGATGTCAGACCCAGGCGATGGGCGCGCTCGGCGATGGCCGGCGTGTGCTCGTAGATGTCGCCGAACTTGGCGACGAAGACCGGCCGGTTCATGCCGCTCGGCAGGCCATCGGCCGGGTAATGATGGATCGCCCAATGCCGGGCGATGTCGATGCGCCGGCAGATCCAGACCTGATCGTGGCCCTGGATGTAATCGAGGAAACGGGCAAGCGCGGCGAGCCGGCCCGGCCGTCCGACAAGGCGGCAATGCAGGCCGATCGACAGCATTTTCGGCGCCCCTTCCGCGCCTTCGGCATAAAGCACGTCGAAGGAGTCCTTCAGATAGGCGAAGAACTGGTCGCCCGAATTGAAGCCTTGGGCCGCCGCGAAGCGCATGTCGTTGCTGTCGAGCGTATAGGGAACGATCAGGTGCGGGCCGTGCGGTCCATCGACCCAATAGGGCAGGTCGTCGGCATAGGAATCCGCGGAATAGAGAAAGCCGCCCTCTTCCATGACGATGTCGAGCGTGTTCTCGGACGTCCGCCCGGTATACCAGCCGAGCGGCCGCTCGCCGCACAGCGCGGTATGAATGCGCAGCGCTTCGGCAACCGCTGCGCGCTCCTCGGCGGCCGGCATATGGCGATGGTCGATCCATTTCAGCCCGTGGCTGGCGATTTCCCAGTCGGCTTCGCGCATGGCGGCAACCGCATCCGGGTTGCGTTCCATGGCGGTCGCGACGCCATAGACGGTCACCGGCAGCCGGCGTCCGGTGAACAGCCGCCAGAGCCGCCAGAACCCGGCGCGCGAGCCATATTCGTAGATCGATTCCATGCTCGGGTGGCGCTGGCCGGGCCAGGGCGGGGCGCCGATCATTTCCGACAGGAAGGCTTCCGATGCCGGATCGCCATGCAGGATATTGTTCTCGCCGCCTTCTTCGTAATTGATCACGAACTGGACGGCGATGCGCGCGCCGCCCGGCCAGCAGGCCGGCGGCGTGGTGCGGCCATAACCGATCAGGTCGCGGGGGTAGGGGCTGTTCTGCATGGCTGGCCTCGCGGCATGAGATCTGTCGGAAAGAGATGGCGGGCGGCGCGTCAACTGCCGCGATAGGTCGCGTAGCTCCAGGGCGTCACGATCAGCGGCACGTGATAATGCGCATCGGCATCGGCGATCGTGAAGCGAATTGGCACGTCGTCCAGAAATGGCGGATCCGCCTGGGCGACGCCCGCGGCGCGGAAATAGTCCGCCACACCGAACACCAGTTCATAGGTGCCGGCGGTGAGCGTTGCGCCGGCGAGCAACGGCTCGGCGGTGCGGCCGTCCTCGCCGGTCCGGACCTGTTTGACCAGGGCGCGCGTGCCGTCCTGGGCCAGGCGATGAAGCGTCACGTCCATGCCGGCGGCCGGTCGGCCGGCGGCGGTGTCGAGCACATGTGTCGATAGCCGTCCCATCGTATTCTCCGCGTGTTGGCTATCGCCAGTTAACCCAAGCTGGCCGCATTCATTTTCATGCAGATTTTGAAAATCTTACCGATTTTGAGATCATTGCGTAGGATTTGCCGGCAACCTTCAATGCCAGGACGCGTGCACTTGAAAGACCGGGAAATTCGGCCGGCATGCGCTCAGGGAGGAGAGGACGATGGCCGATCAGGTTCATCCCGTTGACGAGGTGCTGCCGGCACCGAGATTGTTCGCACTGGGCCTTCAGCATGTGCTGGTGATGTATGCCGGCGCGATCGCGGTGCCGCTGATCATCGGCCGCGCGCTCAACATGACGCCGGACCAGGTGGCCCTGCTGATCAGCGCCGACCTCTTTGCCTGCGGCGTCGTCACGCTGATCCAGTCGCTCGGCATTCCCGGCGTCGGCATTCGCCTGCCGGTCATGATGGGGGTCACCTTTGCGTCCGTCGCGCCGATGCTGGCGATCGGCCGCGATCCGAATCTCGGCATTACGGGCATATTCGGCGCCATCATCGCATCGGGCTTCTTCGCCCTGATGCTGGCGCCCTTCATCAGCCGGATGCTGCGTTTCTTTCCGCCTGTCGTCACCGGCACGATCATTCTGGTGATCGGCGTCTCGCTCATGCGCGTCGGCATCGGCTGGGCGGCCGGCGGCCCCTCCTTCATCACAACAGTCATCGACGGCAAGCTCCGGCTGATCGACAATCCCAATCCCGGCTATGGCGCGCTCGACAGCCTGGGGCTCGCCCTGTTCGTGCTCTGCGTCGTGCTGGCGCTGACCAAATATGGCAAGGGTTTCGTCCAGAACATCGCGGTTCTGCTCGGCATCGTCATCGGCTGCGCGGCCGCCTTCGCCATCGGCAAGATGAATTTCGACGTCGTCGGCCGGGCCGGCTGGTTCGGTTTCATCTATCCCTTCCAGTTCGGCCTGCCGAAGTTCGAGCCGATCTCGATCATCACCATGTGTCTGGTGATGATCGTCGTGATGATCGAATCGACCGGCATGTTCCTGGCGATCGGCGACATGACGAACCGCAAGGTCAGCCAGGAGGACCTGACCAAGGGGCTCCGCGCCGACGGCCTCGGCACCATGATCGGCGGCCTGTTCAACACCTTCCCCTACACCTCCTTCTCGCAGAATGTCGGCCTGGTCGGCGTCACCGGCGTGCGCTCGCGCTTCGTCACGGCGGTCGGCGGCATCATCCTGCTGGCCATGGGCCTCGTGCCCAAGCTCGGCGCGCTCGCCGAGGCGATCCCCTCGGCGGTCCTGGGCGGCGCGGGAATCGTGATGTTCGGCATGGTCGCGGCGACCGGCGTGCGCATCCTGACGACAGTCGATTTTCGCGGTAACCGGAACAATCTCTACATCGTCGCCATCGCGGTCGGCCTCGGCATGATCCCGCTGGTCGCGCCGAATTTCTTCCGCAACATGCCGCACAGCCTGCATCCGCTGCTGGAGTCGGGCATTCTGCTCGCGGCCATCGCCGCGGTCGGGCTGAACATCTACTTCAACGGCTTCAAGTCCGCCGACGAGGCGGCGGCGGAAGTCCGCGAAGCCGGTGCCATGGCCGACGCGCACTGAGCCGGCGGCTCATCCGGCCGATACGCCCGGGCCGACCTGTCGCTTTGCGGCGGGCCTGCCCGGGCGCCGTCAATTGTCCAGGCGCTTGCCCAGCTTGCCGAGCTCGGTCGCGACATGCACGCGGCTCGCTTCGAGCAGAAGATCGGAAAAAGCCTTGTGTCCCGGTGGCGGCAATTGCCGCGAGGGATAGATGATGGCGAGGGTCGTCGGCTCCGGCACGACGTCGGGCATGACATGCACCAAGGTGCCCCTGGTCAATTGCTCGGCGACCTCGAAGACCGGCTTCATGACGATGCCGGAGCCGGCGAGCGCCCATTGGGTGAGCACGTCGCCGTCGTCGCAGTCGATGGCGCCGCCGACCGCGAGCGTCCGCGTCTCCTGGCCCTGGCGCACCGTCAGGCGGAACTGCCGGGAGCCCGGAAAACGCAGCAGCAGGCATTGATGGGCGAAGAGATCATCCGGCGTCCGCGGCACGCCGTGCTTTTCGAGATAGGCGGGCGAAGCGCACAAAATGCGCTCGATGGTCGCCACCTTGCGCACGATGAAGCTTGAATCCGAGAGATCGGCCATCCGCAGCGCCAGATCGATGCCCTCTCCGATCAGGTCGATCAGATGTTCGGCCAGCCGCAGGCGGATGTCGATATTCGGCTGAGCGATCCTGAAGGTCGTGACGACAGGGGCGACGAGCCGGCGGCCGAGCCCCAGCGGCGCGGTGATCTTGAGCGAGCCGCGCGGCGCGCCGCCCTCCAGCGCCACGCTCGCCTCGGCGCGCTCGACGGCATCGAGCACATCGACGATCCGTTCGAAAAAAGAACGTCCGACCGAGGTCAGCTGGATCTTGCGGGTGGTGCGGTTGAACAGCCGGCAGCCGAGCCGCTGTTCCAGCGCCAGGATGCGGCTGCTGACCACCGCGGCCGACATGCGCAGGTCGCGTCCGGCAGCGGAAAAACTGCCCTTTTCGACGGCGCGGGCAAAGATCCTGACGTCTTCGACGAAGCCCATGGCGCTCTCTGGATTTTCAATGCCAGGACGAAAATATCACTACTTTTTGCGTGTTCAAGGGGAATGCCTCGCGCACTAGGCTGACGGCCAAAATCGGGAGGACAATCAACATGGATCCGATCATCGCGGAATGGGGCAGCCTGCTGCTGCGCTGGGTGCATGTGATCACGGCCATCGCCTGGATCGGATCATCCTTCTATTTCATGCACCTCGACGCCTCGCTGAAGGCCATCCCGGAGATCCGCCCGGGCAAGGGCGGCGCCGCCTGGGAAGTGCATGGCGGCGGCTTCTACGAGGTCCGGAAATATCTGGAGGCGCCGGCCCATCTGCCGCCCGACATGATCTGGCACAAGTGGCAGTCCTATTCGACCTGGATCTCCGGCTTCTTCCTGCTGGTCTGGATCTATTACGCCGGATCGGATCTCTATCTGATCGATCCGCAGGTCATGGCGCTGTCACGGCTGTCGGCCGCCGCCATCGGGCTCGGCGGGCTCGCCATCGGCTGGCTGGTCTATGACGGCCTGTGCCGCTCGCCGCTGATCAAGCACGAGGTGCTGCTGGCCTCCGTCGGCTTCGCCTTCATCATCCTCATGGCCTTCCTGTTCCAGCAGGTGTTTTCCGGACGCGGCGCGCTTCTGCATACCGGGGCCATGATGGCGACCATGATGTCGGGCAATGTCTTCTTCAACATCATCCCCAACCAGCGCAAGACCATCAAGGAACTGCTCGCCGGCCGGGCCCCCAACCCCGATTTCGGCAAGCAGGCCAAGGCCCGGTCGACCCACAACAACTACCTGACCTTGCCGGTCGTGTTCCTGATGCTGTCGAACCATTACCCGCTGACCTATTCTTCGCCTTATGCCTGGGTGATCGTCGGGCTCATTCTCGTCGCGGGCGCGATGATCCGGCATTTCTACAATGTCAGCCACGCCGGCAGGGGCCAGCCGTGGTGGACCTGGGCGGTGGCGGCGATCTGCATCATGTGGGCCGGCTGGATCAGCATGGCGGCCTCGCCGATCGGTCGCGAAAGGCTCGGTCTTGCCCCGCTGGGCGAGGTGCGCCACGCCGCCGGTACGCCGCAGGCGCCAACCGCCGTCGCCGACATCGTCATCGGCCGCTGCAGTATGTGCCATGCGGTGCAGCCGGTCTGGGACGGCATCGGCGTCGCGCCGAAAGGTGTCCTGCTCGACAGCCACGAGGCCATTGCGCGCCAGCGCGACGCCATCCGGCTGCAGTCGGTGATCACCCACGCCATGCCGCCGCAGAACATTACGGGCATGACGGCGGAGGAGCGCCGCGTGGTCGCCGAATGGGCCGGTCCGCGCTGACCATCATGGGCATAGCTTTGCAGGAGGGCAGGATGACTCTGTCACACCACCCGGCGTCGGCCTCGGGAACAGCTGCAGGCGACACGACGCTCGATAGTTTGGGCGCTGGCATCGCCACGCGCCTCGACGAACTCGCCGCCATCACCGACGAGCCCGGCATGCTCACCCGGCTCTATCTGAGCCCGGCCCATCGCCGCGCCGTCGATCGCGTCGCACTCTGGATGCGCGAGGCCGGCATGGCGGTCACGCTGGATGGTACGGCCAGCCTGATCGGCCGCTACGAGGGCACGACATCAGGCGCCCCCGCCCTGGTGATCGGGTCGCATATCGACACCGTGCGCAATGCCGGCCGCTTCGACGGCAATCTGGGGGTGGTCACCGGGCTGCAGGTGGTGCATGCGCTTCACCGGCTGGGCAAGCGCTATCCCTTCGCCATCGAAGTCGCCGCCTTCGGCGACGAGGAGGGCGTGCGGTTTGCCAGCACGCTCGGCGGCTCGCGCGCCATGGCAGGCAGCTTCGATGCGGCGATCCTGGATGAGCGCGATGCCGACGGCGTGTCGCGGCGCGAGGCGCTGCAGGGTTTCGGTTGCGATATCGCCGCGATCCCCCGGTCGGCGCGTTCGGCCACCGACACCATCGGCTATGTCGAGGTCCATATCGAACAGGGCCCGGTGCTGGAGGCGAGGGGCCTTGCGATCGGGGTCGTCACCGCGATCAACGGCGCCTCGCGCGGCATGGTCGAATTGACCGGCAAGGCGGGCCATGCCGGCACCACGCCGATGGACCTGCGCCGCGACGCGCTGGCGGCGGCGGCCGAGATCATCCTGGCGGTCGAGCGGCGTGCACGCGCCGAGCCGGAGCTGGTCGCCACCGTCGGGCATATCGAGACCCCCGGCGGAGCGGTCAATACCGTGCCCGGCAAGGTCCGGTTGACGCTCGACCTGCGCAGCCCTTCCGACGCGCATCGGAGTGCAGCGCTTGCGGCGATCGAAGCAGAGACGCGGGCGATTGCCGGGGCACGCGGCGTCGGTTGCGAGATCACCATGTCCTATCACGCTCCGGCGGCGCCTTGCGACGCGGATCTGTCGGCGCGCCTTGCCGCCTCGGTGCAACGCTGCGGTCATCCGGCCGTGTCGTTGCCGAGCGGGGCCGGCCATGACGCCATGGCCTTCCGCGGCATCCTGCCCTTCGCCATGCTGTTCGTGCGCTGCCGCGACGGCCTGAGCCACCACCCGCAAGAATATGCCGCGCCCGACGACATCGACGTCGCCGCGCGCGTCCTCGCCGATTTCATCGATCACCTCGCCACGTGAAGGACCATTCCATGTCGATTGCTCAGTCCGCCCGACTGCATGACCTCGTGCATCAGCGCTTCGACGAAGAGGTCGCCTTTCTGGCGGCGCTGGTCAAAGTTCCCTCGGACAATCCTGCCGGCGATTGCGCTGCTCATGCCGAGCAGGCCGCCACCTGGCTTGAACGGCTCGGCTTCACGGTCGAGCGGCACCCGGTGCCGGCCGACCTGGTGAAGCGGCACGGCATGATTTCGGTGACCAATCTGGTCGTCCGCCACCGTTTCGGCGATGGTCCGGTCATCGCGCTCAACGCCCATGGCGACGTGGTGCCGCCGGGGGACGGCTGGACCCAGGATCCCTATGGCGCCGCGGTCGTCGACGGCTGGATGGTTGGCCGCGGCGTGGCGGTGTCGAAATCCGACTTCGCCACCTATGCCTTCGCGCTCGATGCGCTGAAGCGTTCCGGCCTGCCGCTGAAGGGCACGGTCGAACTGCATCTGACCTATGACGAGGAGGCCGGTGGCGAGATCGGTCCGGCCTGGCTGCTGTCGCAGGGCATTTCCCGGCCGGACATGGCGATTGCCGCGGGCTTCAGCTACGCGGTCGTCGAAGCCCATAACGGCTGCCTGCATCTGGAGGTCGTCGTCGAGGGCAAGTCCGCCCATGCGGCCCTGCCTGCCACGGGGATCGACGCTCTCGAAGCCGCGACCCCGATCCTCGCCGCGATCTACGCCAATCGCGAAACGCTGCGGGCGGCCACATCGTCGGTGCCGGGCATCGGCAGCCCGCAGGTCACGGTCGGCCTGATCAGCGGCGGCATCAACACCAATGTCGTGCCGGACCGGATCGCCTTCCGGCTCGATCGCCGGATGATCCCGGAGGAAAACCCGGCCGAGGTCGAGCAGGCGCTGCGCGACCTGATCGCCGGTGCTGCTGCGGCCCATCCGGCGGCCCGTGTCACGGTGCGGCGCATCCTGCTCGCCGAACCGCTGAAGGCGACGCCCGAGGCCAAGCGGATGTCCGAGCTGGTCTGCCGCCACGCGTCTGACGTGTTCGGCGAGCCGGTGCGGTCGACCGGCGTGCCGCTCTATACCGATGCGCGCCTCTACGCCGCCAAGGGCATTCCCGTCGTGCTCTACGGTGCCGGCCCGAAATCGATCGAGGAAGCCAATGCCCATCGTGCCGACGAGAGGCTGCGCCTGAGCGATCTGGAAAAGGCGACCGAAGTGATCGCCCGCACCCTCGCCGAACTTCTGGGCTGACACGCGCCTTCATTCGGCTGTCGGCCCGCGTCATGCGAGGCGCCCACGTCATCGTGGCGCGAGCGCCGCGCTTTTCCGTGCATGCGAAGGCGGATGACGGCCGGGCTGTGGTCCCGGCGAAAGGCGGGCAGGACATGCGAGGGCTCGCAAGTCCTGTCTTGTCTTCGTCATTTATATCCATTATTCCGGATATATGGATGACATCGAAACCGTAGAAGCACTGGCTGCTCTTGCCCAGCCGACACGCCTCGCCACCTTCCGGCTGCTGGTCGCGCGCGAACCCGAAGGCGTGCCGGCCGGCGAACTCGCCCGCCTGATCGCCGTGCCGCAGAACACCATGTCGGCGCATCTCGCCGTTCTCGCGCGCGCCGGCCTCATCATCGGCGAGCGTCACAGCCGCCAGATCATCTACCGGGCGGATCTCGCGCGCTTCCGCGCCATGACGCTCTACCTCGTCAAGGATTGCTGCGGCGGCCGGCCGGACATCTGCGCGCCGCTGATCGCCGACCTCGCGCCATGCTGCCCGCCAGAGACCAACAAGGCCTCCTGCCCATGACCGATCGCGTCTTCAACGTGCTGTTCCTCTGCACCGGCAATACCGCCCGCTCGATCCTGGCGGAGGCCATCCTCAACAAGGATGGGGCAGGGCGCTTCCGTGCCTTTTCCGGCGGCAGCCAGCCGAAGGGGGAGGTCAACCCCCTGGCGCTGCAGGTGCTGGGCTCGTTCGGTTATCCGACCGACGGCCTGCGCTCCAAGTCCTGGACCGAATTCGCCGCACCTGGTGCGCCGGAGATGGATTTCATCTTCACCGTCTGCGACAGCGCCGCGGGCGAGGTCTGTCCGATCTGGCCGGGGCATCCGGCAACCGCCCATTGGGGGATCGAGGATCCGGCAGCGGTCGAGGGCACGACGGTGGAGCGGACCGCCGCCTTCGTCGCGGCGGCGCGCTATCTGAAGGCGCGCCTGTCCGTCTTCGTGGCGCTTCCCTTTGCCACGCTCGGCCGCATGGCGCTCGCGAATGAATTGCGCGCCATCGGCCGGCTGGACGGCGCCTCGTCGAACCATCCGGAAGGCGTCTGAGCCATGTCGCTGTTCGAACGCTATCTGAGCCTCTGGGTCGCACTCTGCATCGTCGTCGGTATCGGGCTCGGCCATGCCATGCCTGGCCTGTTCCAGATCATCGGCGCCGCCGAAATCGCCAAGGTCAATATCCCCGTGGCGGCGCTGATCTGGCTGATGATCATTCCCATGCTGATCCGCATCGATTTTGCCTCTCTCGGCAAGGTCGGCGCCTATTGGCGGGGCATCGGCGTCACGCTGTTCATCAACTGGGCGGTCAAGCCCTTCTCGATGGCTTTGCTCGGCTGGCTGTTCATCGGCATGCTCTTCCGCCCCTATTTGCCGGCCGGCCAGATCGACAGCTATATCGCCGGCCTGATCATCCTGGCGGCGGCGCCCTGCACGGCGATGGTCTTCGTCTGGTCCAACCTGACGCGGGGCGAGCCGCATTTCACCTTGAGCCAGGTGGCGCTCAACGACGCCATCATGATCGTGGCCTTCGCGCCCATTGTCGGGCTGTTGCTCGGCCTTTCCGCGATCACGGTGCCCTGGGCCACGCTGACGCTGTCGGTCGGGCTCTATATCGTCATCCCGGTCATCGCGGCCCAGGGCCTGCGCCGACGCCTCCTGGCCAAGGGCGGCGAGGCGGCCTTGGCCAGGCTCCTGAAGAGCCTGCAGCCGCTGTCTCTGGCGGCCCTCCTGGTCACGCTTGTCTTGCTGTTCGGCTTTCAGGGCGAACAGATCATCGCCCAACCCACGGTCATCGCTTTGCTCGCCGTGCCGATCCTGATCCAGGTCTATTTCAACGCAGGCCTCGCCTATCTCATGAACCGCATGACCGGCGAACAGCATTGCGTCGCCGGCCCATCGGCCTTGATCGGCGCGAGCAATTTCTTCGAATTGGCGGTGGCCGCGGCGATCAGCCTGTTCGGCTTCAACTCGGGCGCGGCGCTGGCCACCGTCGTCGGGGTGCTGATCGAGGTGCCGGTCATGCTGTCGGTGGTCTGGATCGTCAATGGCAGCAGGGCCTGGTACGAGCGCGGCAGCGCCGTCCGGCAGGCCGCGACTTCGAAAGGCGCCGTGCAATGACCGTCACGATCTATCACAACCCCACCTGCGGCACCTCGCGCAACACCCTGGCGATGATCCGCGCGAGCGGCGAGGATCCGGTCGTCATCGAATATCTCGAGGATCCGCCGAGCCGCGCCCGGCTGGTCCAGTTGATAGCCGCCATGGGCATCACGCCCCGCGCCCTGCTGCGCCAGAAGGACACGCCTTTTGCGGCGCTCGGCCTCGATGACCCCGACCTGAGCGACGAGGCCCTGATCGATGCCATGATGGCGCATCCGATCCTGATCAACCGGCCGATCGTCGAGACCCCGAAGGGCACGCGGCTCTGCCGGCCGTCCGAGGTCGTTCTCGCGATCCTGCCGAACCCCGATATCGGCGCCTTCACCAAGGAGGACGGCGAGGTCGTCAGGACCTGAGCGCGAGGTGGACTATTATATTTCCGTAATTCTAGAAATACGGTTGACTCGCCACCCGTCATCGGTGATGCTCATCACATGAACATCGAAGATGCTGCTGCCCGCCTCGAAGCCCTCGGCAATCCGACCCGCCTTCGGATCTATCGCATGCTCGTGCGTGCCGGCGATGCCGGCTCCAGCGTCGGCAAATTGCAGGCGAGCCTGGATATCGCTGCCTCGACCCTGTCGCACCACCTGAAGAGCATGGTCATGGTCGGCCTGATCGCCCAGGAACGCCAGGCCACCACGCTGATCTGCCGCGCCAATTACGACGTGATGCGCGGACTGGTCGATTTCCTCGTCGAGGAATGCTGCGCCGACCAGGCCTATGGCGCGGCTCCTCCCGCCGAGCAGGTAGCCTGATTTTCGGATTCAATAATTCTATATTTCTGGAAGGATAGAGATATGGGTGCTAACAAGAAAAAGACAGTCGCGATCATTGGAGCAGGGCCGGTCGGCCTGGCGGCGGCCGCACATGTGCTGGAGTGCGGGTTTGAGCCGGTCGTGCTCGAGGCGGGAGGCGACATTGCCGACGCCGTCAGGCAATGGAGCCATGTCCGGCTGTTCTCGCCCTGGGAGTTCAATCTCGACAAGGCGGCAACCAGACTGCTGAAGGCGGCCGGCTGGAATGCGCCCGACCCGGCGCTCTATCCGACCGGCGGCGAGCTGATCGAGGCCTATTTGCGGCCGCTTGCGACCCGGACAGCGCTGAGGGACCACATCCGCCTATCGAGCCGCGTCACCGGCATCAGCCGGGTCGGTTTCGACAAGGTGAAGACCAGGGGCCGGGCCGAAGCGGCCTTCGAGATCCGTTATCGGAATGGCGCCGATGCCGGGACCGTTTTCGCGGACGCCGTCATCGACGCGTCAGGCACCTGGTCGTCGCCCAATCCGGCGGGCGCCAATGGCCTGCCGGCGATCGGCGAGGCGGCGGCCGCGGCGAATGTCGCCTATGGCATGCCCGATGTCACGCAGGCCGATCGCCGGCGTTATGCCGGGCGGCGCGTCGCCGTGCTGGGCGCGGGCCATTCGGCGGCCGGAACGCTGATCGACCTCATCGGCCTGGCGGCCGAGGAGCCGGGCACGCGGGTCATCTGGCTGCTGCGCGGCAATGATCCGACGAAATCCTTCGGAGGCGGAGCCAATGACGCGCTCGCCGCCCGGGGCGCCCTTGGTTCCATGCTGTCGGGCCTGGTCGCGGAGAAGCGCGTGCAGGTCGAGACGCACTTCCGCGTCTCGCATGTCACGGCGACCGGCAGCGGCTTGCGCATCGGCGCCGGCTCGGCCTGCTGCGGTCGCCATGTCGAGGTCGACGAACTGATCGTGGCCACCGGTTTCAGGCCGGATCTCGGCTTTCTCGGCGAATTGCGGCTCGGCCTCGATCCGGCGCTCGACTGTCCGCCGCTCCTGGCGCCGCTCATCGACCCGAACGAGCATAGCTGCGGCACGGTGCGGCCTCATGGTGCGCGCGAACTGGCGCAGCCGGAGCCCGGGCTCTATTTCGCCGGCATGAAGTCCTACGGCCGGGCACCGACCTTCCTGATGCTGACCGGTTATGAACAGGTCCGCTCTATCGTCGCCGAAATCGCTGGCGATCACGAGGCCGCCCGGCGCGTCGAACTGGTCCTGCCGGAGACCGGTGTCTGCAGCATTTCCCGCACGGCCGGCAGTGTTGTCGGCCGCGGCGGCGAGGCGGCTGTGGATACAGGCGGGGATGGCTGTGGCTGCAGTTCCGCCAAAACCTCACCAGAGCCGCAAACGGTGCCCAGACAGTCAGTCAGCTGCTGCGGCTGACCGATGTCGCAGAGCCGGTTGAGCGTCACCGTCGTCCTGGGCACCACCCAGACCCTGGCCTGGGCGTCCAGCTATTACCTGCCGGCGATCCTGGCGGATGCGATGGCGCGGGATCTGGGCGTGTCGAGCACCTGGATCTTCGCGGCCTTCTCGGCCTCGCTGCTCGCTTCCGCCTTGCTCGGCCCACGCATCGGGCGCACCATCGATGCGTTCGGCGGTCGCGGCGTGCTGGCGCTGTCCAACCTGGCCTTGGCCGCGGGGCTCGTCCTGCTCGGCCTGGCCCAATCGCCGCTGGTCATGTGGCTTGCCTGGCTGGTCCTCGGGGTGGGGATGGCGCTCGGGCTCTATGACACGGCCTTTGCCACGCTCGGCCGGATCTATGGTGCCACGGCCCGCTCGACGATCACGGGCATTACGCTCATCGCCGGCTTTGCCAGCACCGTCGGCTGGCCGCTGACGGCCTGGGGGCTTGCCGAATATGGCTGGCGTCCGACGTGCCTTGCCTGGGCCGCCGGCCATCTCCTCGTCGGCCTGCCGATGAACTGGTGGCTGTTGCCGAGGGTCGAGACGCCCGCTATTCCCGATGCCCGGGCGGCGAAGCCGCATGTCCCGCTCGACCGCAACATGGTCCTGCTGTCGGCCGCCTTCGCGCTCGGCTGGATCGTCGCGGGCGCCATGGCCGCGCATCTGCCGCGGCTGCTCCAGGCGGCGGGCGCGTCGACCACCGAGGCGATCGCGGCGGGTGCCCTGATCGGGCCGGCCCAGGTCGCGGCACGGCTGATGGAGGCCGGAGTGCTCGGCCGGTTTCATCCGCTGCTTTCGGCGCGCCTGGCGACCATCACCCATCCGATCGGCGCGGCGGTCCTGGCGCTGTGGGGCGGCGGCGCGGCGGCCGGGGCTTTCGCGATCCTGCACGGTGCCGGCAACGGCATCTTGACCATCGCCCGCGGCACCGTGCCGCTCGCCATCTTCGGCCCGGAAAACTACGGCTATCGCCTCGGCATCATCGGCGCGCCCGCGCGCGTCGCGCAGGCGGCGGCGCCTTTTCTGTTCGGCATTCTGATCGAGCATTGGGGAGCCGGCGCGCTGGCCGTATCCAGCATGTTGGCCATTGCCGCCTTGCTGGCGCTGGCGCTGGTCAAGCCGGATCAAGCCCCGCCGGTCAGGCTCCCCTGACCGGCTCTCTCGCTTCTTATCTCCGTTCAGGCTTTTGATCGGATGTGGGCAATCACCTGCTTCCGACCTTGGTTCAAAGCCTCATGAGCATTGCCTCAAGCCGGCCGTGCATCCTTGGCCGCTTGCGCCTTCTTGCCGGCCTGGGATACCCGGCCGGTCTTGGCCGGCTCGACGATTGTCTTCGTCTTGGCGTTTTCCTTCACCGTCATGGCCTTGGCGGCGGTCGGCCCGGGCTTCGCGCGCGCCTTGGTCGCCTCCGCCTTGCGCTCGACCGCGGCGCGCAAATTGCCGATGGCCTTGCTGCGCCGCTCCTCGGTGCCGAGCCTTTCGATACGGGCATTGACCCGGCGGAGCGCGTGGGCAAAGACCTGCTTCTTGGCGGCGACGCCGCGCTCGCTGGAGATCTCGGCGGCGGTGTTGCGTGGCTCGGCCTTGCCGCGGCGAACCCGGCGGCGATGGCGTACGATGTCGCTGGCTTTGGCGCGGCGCGCGCGCAGCCAGCCGGCGAGCTCGATCAGCTCGGCGCGCGTGGCGGTTTCGAGGGCGGGATAGTGGCTGGCGGCAACCGGATCATACTCGTCTTCGGCCAGAAGACGGCGTTCGGCGGCAATGGCAATACCCATGGTCTCAGCCTTTCATGTTGGCCCGGATCGCGTGCCCGGGGTGGTCAAATCCTGCTCGTTTCGCCGATGAGGCCCCGCTATCCAGGGGCGATCGGACGACAAGACGACCCCCTGGCCATGGTGAAATTGCGGCAAGGGCAACCAAGGCGTGCCGGTGCGGGCCTCGACCGGCGCATTTCGGCGCGTGAACATGGACGGGGAGAGGCATCTCGGGTTCGTGCACGAGAAGCAGCAACCCACCACCCCGCAGTGAGGCGCCGGGTGACGGCCTGAAGAGGGCCGCCTCTCATTTCCAGCGGACATGCAGGGTCCGGGCGGACGAGGCCACCCTCGCCCGGCGGCTCATAGCATCGAGCGAACGCGAGACGCGTTCGCGCTCGCTATGCGCGGCCACCTCTCCCACGCAGACGTGGCCGAGGGTTTGCGCATCATGCCCTATTCGCTATTCGCCACTCGCTATTCGCCCTTACCACTCATACCGCAGCCCGGCATTGGCCCGGATCGCATGGTGCCGTTCGCCGAGTTCACCTTCGATCGAAGACGACACCTTCACCCCTCCGGCGAGCCGGAGCTCGGCGCCGACCGAAGCGAGCGCGGTGTGCATCGACGGCCGGGCGCCAAAGACGGTGAAGGCGGAATTGGCCAGCGTCTGGAACTGCGCGTCGATCGAGCGGTCGGTGCGGGCCTGATAGGCCCAGGCGAGCCGGCCATAGGTGATGAGGTCGGCGGTCTCCGACACCCGGGTCTGGCCGTCCAGCCGGACGCCCAGTTCGCCGCGCAGCGAGGCCGTGCTCTTGGCTGCGAAGGTCAGCCCGAAGGCGCCGCCCGCCGGGCTGGAGGTTTCGCTGTAACCCGGCGCGGAATAACCGATGGCTTCCAGCGCGGCGTAAGGGGTCCAGCCGAAGGCGCGTTGGCCGAAGCGCCAGCCGGCCTCCAGCCTACCGCCATAGGTCTGCGCGGTGACGCGTGACGAATAGACCTCGGGGCCCGCGATGTTCACATTGCGCTTGATGTCGAAGCCGTTCCAGCCATAGGCGGCCGCCGCCGACACATAGCCGTTGCCGAAGCGGGTCGAGCCGTAGAGGCCGATCTGGAACAAGTCGCCGGTGCCGCCGCCACGGCCGCCGAGGCCATAGGACGTGCCGCCGCCGGCCAGCGCGAAGCCGACCAGGGTATCCGCCGAGAGGCGCCGGTCGGCACCGGCCGCCACGCCGTAGAGGCCGGCCGAGGCCGCCGCCGAGCCAGTCGCCGCGTCGCCTTGCGTGCGGCCGGACTGGCCGAAGGCCTTGGTCCACAGGCTCCAGCCCTGTTCGACGCGGGCCGCCGGCGTCGCCCGGCCGGCATTCAGATCGGCCATCTGGATCAGCGACGGGCCGGCTCCGCTGGCCTGGGCGCCACGGGCGCCCGCCATCGGATCGAGCATCAGGTTGAGGAACAGGCTGGCGGCACCGAGCGCGGCGCCCTGCGAGCCGGTGGCCGCTTCGCCCGACAGTGTGTTCAGGCTCGCCACCATGCCGCCCGGCGACTGCAGATAGACGGATAAGAAGGCTGAACTGTTGGCGCCGCCGGCGACCGCACGATCGATGCCGCGCGCGACATTGGTGGGATTTGTGGGCGCGCCCGCCGGCAAGAGCGGCAGCAGGGCATTGGCGGAAAGCGTCAGCAGCGCGTCGTTGCCGGTATAGCTCACCTGCGTGCCTATGCCGGGGCCGAACGTGCCCTGGACATCGACCGCGTTGAAGGTGCCGGTGAGGCCGCCGGTGGTCGACAGGATGGTGTAGCTGGTGCCGAACGAGAAGCCCGAGCCGACGGTGACCAGCCGGAGACCGCCGGCGAGGTTGGCCGTGCCGTTGACCGTGATCCGGTCGGCCGAGAGCGCCGAGACCTCGATGATGGTCAGGCTGCCCGCGGCGAGCGTCGCGTTGCCGTTGACTGTCAGCGTACCGATGCCGGAAGAGCCGGGCGCCAGCGTGGCGCCGGACTGGACCGTGATCGGGCCCACCGCGCCGGCGCCACCGAGAACCGAGCCCGATTGAGCCGTGACGTCGGAGGCGATCGCGCCGTTGACGATCAGCGCGCCGCCGGAGACCGTGGTCGCGCCCAGATAGGAGCTGGTACCGGTCAGCGTCAGCGCGCCCGAGCCCACCTTGGTCAGCCCGCCCGCGCCCGAGATCCCGCCTGCGAAGGTCGTATCGGCATTGTTGCTGCCGGCCGTCAGCGTCGCCGTGCCGAGCAGGACGCTGCCCGATGCCGCGCCGGCCAGCGAACCGACCGACAGGTTGAAGTTGTTGAGGTCGAAGGTGCCGTTTGCGGTCAGGGTGGTCCCGGCGGGGATTGCGTTCGCCGCGCCCATCCGCAACGTGCCGGCGTCGACCGTCGTCGCCCCCGTATAGGTGTTGGCCGCCGACAGGACCAAGGTTCCCGCGCCGCTTTTGAACAAGCTGCCCGCCGCGCCATTGTCCGAGATGACGCCCTGCAGCGTTGTCGTTGTCGACGCGGCGACGTCGATGGTCGATGTGCCGGAAATCCCGAAGGCCCGGGCCGCGGCGAGCGTTGTGGTGGCCGTGACCGCAAGCGTCCCGCCATTCCCGATCATCACGTCGTTGCCGGCATTGCCGAGGTTGGCGGTCGCCGCGATCGACAGCGTGCCGCCGGAAATATTGACATTGCCGGTGAAAGTATTGACCGCGGACAGAACCAATGTGCCCGCGCCGGTCTTGTTGATCGCGGTGGTGACGCCACCCGCCGTCAGGCCGGTGCCGCCGATCGTATCGGCATAGGTCAGCGTGCCGCTCGACACGCCGATATTGGCCTGCACGCCGCTGAGGAAGATGCCCGCGCCACTGGCTGTTCCAGTGGCGCCGGGACTTCCGTTGATGGAGCTCGGGCCCTGGCCGACGCCATTGCTGCCGCCGGCGCCGCCGGTGACCGTGGCGCCGGAAATGCCGGTATCGAGAATGGTCAAGGTGCCGCCGGTGGCGACATAGACGGCGCCACCCTGCGCGCCGCCACCATTGCCGCCGGAGCCGCCATCCGTACCAGGGCCTTGGCTGCCATTGTTGTTGGTCACGCCGTCGCCGCCAGGTCTGCCGCTGCCGCCGCCGCCATTGCCGATGCCGCCAGGGTTATTGCTTGTGTAAGAGGTGCTGTTGGTCGTGCCGGAGCCACCGCCGCCGCCGCCGCCATCGCCAAGTGCCGTGCCGGCCTGGCCCGCCGTGCCCTGCGTGCCGCTCGTACCGCCGGTGCCGCCTATGCCGCCGCCGCCTGTCCCACCGGCATTGTTCATCGTGCCGCCGTCGCCGCCCCGCCCGCCATTGACCGGATCGGCTGCGGCATTCTGGGCGACGCCGCCATTGCCGCCCTTGCCGCCGGTAGCGGTGTTGCCGGTGAAGGTCACCGAGGTGATCGTGACATTGGCGCCGCTGCCGACCAACAGGCCGCCGCCGGCGCCGAGGCCGCCGCCACCACCACCGCCCGATCCGTAGGACAGGCCGCTGCTGTAATAGCCATTCTGACCGTTCTGGCCGCTGCCGCCCCGCGCGGCCGTGTTGGTGATCGCCAGGTTGGAGATATTGACGTTCAAGCCGTTGGCGCCGTTGACCACGATGCCTTGATAAGTCGACGCGCCATCGATCGCCTGATTGTTGCCGGTGATATTGACCGTGACATTGGCATTGTTCGCCTGGAGCGGCGCCAGCGAGCTGGTCAGGGTGAAGCCGCCGACAATGTTGATCGTCGTCGTCGTGCCGGCACCCGCCGCGGCCACGGCGGCGACCGCATTGTTCCAGTCTGCCTGACTGGCGACATCGATGGCTTTGGCCGGCGTCGCCGACAGGATCATGGCAAACGCGACCCCAAGCCCGGCGAGGGCCGTACTCGTCAGCAAATTAGTCGCAATTCCACGTATGGATTTTCGCGCGTGGAAATGTGCCATTTTCAGCCCGCCCGGGTAGTTTCTGTCGGCACTCTATTGCGTCGAAATGTGGAATCGCAAGTAGAAATGGAGTCGTGAGAGTTTCGTAAAGGGGAAAAAGAATCTATCCGCACCGATTGACTCCGGTCACGAAGTTAGGGCCGCGAGATGTTGGGCATCGATTGGGTCATTTGAATATCGCTGAGTCATGTTGATGTCGGTATGTGTTTGTTTTTTCGCATTAAATGCGTGTTGATATGAAAGTAATTTGCCATATAATCGGAAATGATCGAATATTCTATCAAATTATACGATGGATGACGTAAGGATTTAAAATTCATTATTCCAAGAATTATTTGTAAATCCAAGATATTTTGAATATGAATTGACTTTCATAGAAGAAAATTTTGCCGAGCAATGAACATGAAGGACTTGCGAAATGTGACGCGCTGCGAGCGAAACGAAAATCACGGTCTGCGACACGCTGCAGTTGTTTTCGCCACGAATGCGCCTTGATGAATGGGGCGCTCGATGTCTGGGGGCACTGCCATCAAGGTACGGTATGGGACAAATGGCTCGAACCTGCGCGAATGGACTTGCGCGAACGGGATTTGACCAGGTCGGGCAAGGACTGGATCGGTATCGAGGCCGGCACGCCGGGCATGCCTTGGCCGTCTACGGGAGCTCCCGAGGGCGATCGACCATGCCTTGTCGCCGCGCCAGATTGCGGGCGTTGAGCAGGCGCCGCGCGCCCGAGGCGGCCGGCGAGCCAGCGCCCGCCATGGGGTCGGTCGGGGAGCTGAACAAGAACGGGTGTGCTGGCCGTAGAGGCCTGCGCCAAGGCATGACGTTCCGCTCGCCACCCTAGCGGATGATGCCGCAGCCGCCCTCGCGCGCCGGCAGCACCAGATAGGCGCCGCTCTCATAGAGATCGCGGATGCCGGCGCGATCGTTCACGGCGGCGACCAGGAAAATGCCGGCGACCCGCAACAAGCGGACCCGATCCGGGTCGGCCCGTTTCATCAGCGTCGTGGTATCGCCGAGCGCGACCACCAGGGCCGGACCGGATCTTGCCGCCGCGATGCCGCCGGCAATCACCATCCAGCCGGCGAGCACCAGGGCGGAGGCGGCAAGGAACTGGCGAGGGCCGAGGACGGACATGCGGCTGCCTCAGTAGTCGTAGAGATGCTCGAAGCGGCCGCCGGCTGCTTTGGCTGCCTGGATCACAAGATCGAGCTTGTCGATCGGTACCGCAAGGCCCAGCCTTTGCCATCCCGGCCGCGCCTGCAGCGGGAAGGCGAAGAGCTGCTCGGCGCCGGAGACCTGAACGGGCCGCTCGATCGGCGACAAGACGGTGACGAGCGCTGTGCGATTGCCGGCGATCTCGCGAAACCGCGCACCCTTGGCGACGAGATCCTGGATCAGCAATGTGAAGGCACGATAGCGGTCGGTCTCGATCACGACCGCGCCGTCGGTTTCGTCGATCACCTTGACGCGCGGATCGGCGCCGAGCGCCTGGGCATCGAGGCCGCCGACGACGCTGCGGATCCGGAGATCCGCCGGTGCCAGGCCGGCAGCCTGGGCGATCAGCGCGGCGTAGCCCGCCTTCACGCCATATTCCGCGGTCAGCGCGAAGCGCCGTTCGACCGAGCGCAGCGCGCTGTCGCGGCCAAACGGCGCCTCGGCCCAGAACCGCCTGACGGTGGCGGCGAAAGGAAATTCATACCAGGGCGTCTGGGCGAGGAAGCGGGCATAACGCTCGGAAACATCAGTGGCGAACTGGTCCTCGGCGTTCTTCACCGGTCCGCGCCACCAGGCGGCGAGCCGGCCGATCGTCTCTTCATAGGTGCCCTTGACGATCATCTCGGCGGTGAAGCTGACGCCGATCGTATAGAGCATCGACTTCATGTCGAAGGACATGGCGTCCTGCCGGGTCGAGCGCAGGCTGAGATCGCACAGGCTCGACCAGAAGCCGGTAATGCTGGCGGCGTAGTCGAAGGCCTGCTCGTCCCGGGTCTTCACCACGCCGGCGAAGTCCTCATAGGCATGGACGATGTACCATTCGGGATAGGACAGGTAGCTCTGGATCTCCGGCCGCCGCCAGGGCGCCTGGCCGATGACGCGCGGCACCGGGTCGATACCGGCTTCCTGGCGCGGTGCCTGGCAGCGCGTCTCGATGAAGAGGATCGGTGCGGCCGATACCGCGAGAAGCGCGACCACCGCGACGACGAGGCGACCGATCCAGCGGAACAGCAAGCCCATGGGAGCCTTCATGAGCGGCTCGCGGCCGGCTCGTCGCGCCCGAGCCAGAAGCCGGCGGCGGCAGCGAAGCCGCCGAGCGCGATATGGGGCGTATTGGCCAGGATCTTGAAGAAGAAGGGCAGGTCCAGCACGCCGTAGATGAGGATGCCGAGATCGAGATAGCCCGAGCCGAAGGCGAGCCCCATCAGGCCGTCAAGGCAATAGAGCACGCCGAAGATACGCAGGAAGATCAGCGACGCCCGGGTCGACAGCCAGGCCGAGATCGCCGCCCAGGCAGCCGAGGCGAAGTGCAGGGAATCGTCATAGATGTCGAGCGCGAAAATGCCGAAGGCCCGGCCCTGGGCATCGGTCAGGCCGGGCAGATAATTGATCAATGTCACCAGGCCGAGAATGACGGCATAGGTCGCGGCGATCTTGCGGGCCAAGGTCATCGGAAGGTCCTAAAAAAAGCGGTTCAGGCGACGAAATAGGCGTCCCACATGGCGTTGCGGAACAGGAGGTCGGGGTCCAGCGCGCGCTTGCGCTCGGCCACCTCGGCAAGCCGAGGATAGGCCCGCATGACCTGGTCGCGCCGGGCATGCAGCCGATAGGGCAGGTAGAAGCTGCCACCGATCGCGATCACCCGCTCGATCAGGGCCTCGGTCATCTGCAGCATGTCGGCCTCCGCTTCCGCGGTGATCGCCTGGGAAAACAGCATGACCGCGGCGATCCGGCGCTCGGGGGCATAGGAAAGCGCGCTGGTCGTGTCGGCCAACACATGGCGCAGCGTGACGTTCAATAGCTCCTGGCGCGACTTCAGGATGGTGTCGCGGCAGGCGGTGATGAAGTCGCCGAAGCGGTCCGGCGCAACGAAATATTCGTGCAGGATGTCGGTGCGAAAGCGATCGCCGCCGGCGAGGTTCGCCACCGGCTCGTTCATGAACGAGTTGCGCGTGCCGACGCCTGAGGAGAGGCTCGGATTGGCCACCGTCTCGGCGCTCCAGCGAGCCCGCTTGGCCGTTTCGCTGCCGACCTGGGCACGAAAGATCTCGCGCGAGATCGACGACATGAAGCCGCCGGTCGCCGCCGTCGGCAAGCTGCGGGGCGGGTTCGGCACCAGCCGGTAGCTGATCATCAGCGCCTCGTCGAGGAAATTGCGGCGGGCGACCGACAGGCGTCCATAGGCCATCTGGATCGCTGGGTCGCGGTCGAGGGTGGCGACGAAACGCCGGCCGAAATCGGCCGATGGCATCAGCTCGTAGGTGGGTTTCAGCAGCATGTTCGGCACCATGTCGACGACCATGTCGAGGATGACGCCGAACAGGCCGTAGCCGCCCTGCACGAGCGAGAACAGCTCCTGGTTCTCGGTCCGCGAGCAGGTGACGATCTCGCCGTCATGCCGCATCAGGCGGAAGGAGCGGACCGTCGCGCCGAACGGACCGAAGGGCGTCGGCCAGCCATGGGCATTGACCGACAAGGTGCCGCCGGTGGCGAAGTCGTTGTTCGATTGCATGACCGCCGGCGAGAAGCCGGCACGGTCGAGCGTGGTGATGATATGGGCCCAGCGCGTGCCGGCATGGGTCCGATAGGTCTTTGCCTGCTGGTCCAGGTCGCAGATGCGGGTTGCGAATGTCGCCGCGGTGCCGTTGCGCGGAATGCTCTGGCCGCCCATGGAATGGCGCGCGCCGCCGACCGCGAAAGGCCGCCGTTCGGCTGATGCCTCGCGCAACTCCCGGCGCAGGCGCTCGATGGCCGCCGCCTCCGGGTCGTCGCCGACGATGAAATGGCGCATCACCGGCGTCGGGTTCAGCCGGCTCGCGTCGTTGATGACGATGCGGCCCTGGGCCTTGGCCGATGCCGGAAGAAACGCGCTGCCGGCCGCGGCGGCGCCGAGCTTGATGAACGAGCGGCGGGTCGTCTTGGGCATGGGGCCTCGAGCCTGGGCATCGCTGAGCGTCGGATTGGCCAGCATGGCCCAGCGACATGACCCGGTCCATGTCGGGCAGCAGGAGGTCATGTTGCCGCGAGAATGGGTGAGTGAAACATGACGCGGTCGGCGCAGGGGGGCGATACGGGGCGCATCTTCGAAGTGCAGCCGCCTGCGCGAGAAAAGCGCAACAGAATCAACCCTCTCCCAAAGGGAGAGGGTGGCGCCGTCAGGCGCCGGGTGAGGGGCGTGAGCGCTCAGAACTGGTGTCGCGGCTCGCCGAGCATGCCGTCTTGTCCGGAAATGGACGACCCCTCACCCGGCAGTTGACGCTGCCACCCTCTCCCTTTGGGAGAGGGTTGATTCGGCAGCGCTTTTCGCTCTGGGCCGTGAAACCGTCTGGGAACGTCAGCATCGCGAGATGCGTGAATGGCGCCCACTCGGCATCCTCATTCCCCATGCGCTTCTCACCATTCGCCGTCTTCACACCGGCAGCGGCACCGCGCAGCTCTGGCCGCCATCGACGGGAATGCTGACGCCGGTGATGAACTTGGCTTCGTCCGAGGCCAGGAACAGCGCCGCATTGGCGACGTCGAAGGCGGTGCCCATATGGCCCATCGGCACGGCGCGGCCGCGGGCGGCGACCATCTCTTCGACCGAGCCATATTGGCTGGAGATCTGCTTGTAGATCAGCGGCGTGTCGATCATGCCGGGCATGACGCAATTGGCGCGGATGCCGTGCGGCGCATATTGCAGCGCGAGCGCAACGGTCGCCTGGTTCACCGCAGCCTTGGCGGCGTAATAGGCGAAATAGGGATAACCGGTCCAGCGGATCGCGGCGAGCGACGAGATATTGACGATGACGCCGCTCTTCTGCGCCATGAAATGCGGCAGAACGGCCTTGGCGGTGCGGTAGACCGAGCCGATATTGATGTCGAGATTGCGCCGGAACGCCTCCTCGTCGAGATCGACCGGACCGCCGTGCAAGACCACGCCGACATTGTTGTGGAGGATGTCGAGCTTGCCGAAGCGGGTCACCGCAGCCTGGACCGCCGCCTCGACCGCGGCGAGGTCGGTGGTGTCGGCGGTGACCGCGATGGCTTCGCCGCCTTCGCCGCGAATGATGCCGGCGGTCTCTTCCGCCGCTGCTTCCGCCATGTCGACCGAGACGACCTTGGCGCCCTCGCGGGCATAGGTGACGGCGGCGGCCTTGCCATTGCCCCAGCCGGGACCGGACGAGCCGGCCCCGAAGACGATGGCGACGCGATCTTTCAGGCGCATGCTGACACTCACAGGAAGCCGATCGAGAACCACGGCACGGCCGCGACCACGATCAGGCCGATGAGCAGCGCCAGCATATAGGCCCAGATCGGGCCGATGCCCTCGTCGGGATTGACCTTGCCGATGGCGCAGGCCGCGTAATAGCCGACGCCGAAGGGCGGCGCGAACAGGCCGAGCCCCATGGCCAGCACGACGACCATGGCATAATGGACCTCGTGAATGCCGACGAGCTTGGCGATCGGGAACAGCAGCGGGCCGAACAGCACGATGGCCGGAATGCCCTCGAGCACGCTGCCGAGCACGATGAAGGCGACGATCGACACCGCCATGAAGCCGATCGCCCCACCCGGCAGATGCGTCATGATCTGGACCAGCGTGCGCGAGAAGCCGGACTGGGTCAGGCCCCAGGCCATGGCGGAGGCGGCCCCGATGATGATCAGGATGGCGCCGGAGAGCGAGGCCGTGTCGATCAGGATGGTGCCGAGCCTCGACCAGTCGAACTGGCGATAGACCAGGAGCCCGACGATCAGCGAATAGACGATGCCGATGGTCGAGACCTCGGTCGCGGTCGAGACGCCTTCGACCACGGCGGCCCGGATCAGGAAGGGCAAAGCCAGCGCCGGCAGCGCAATGACGAAGCTCTTGAGGATTTCGGTCACCGGCGCGCGCTTGACCTGGCTCAGGTCGTCATTGCGATAGCGCCGCGAGACGACGAAGCAGAGGCCGACCGCCAGCACGAGGCCGGGCACCAGGCCGCCGGTGAACAGGGCCGCGATCGACACGCCGGTGACCGAACCGATGGTGATCAGCACGATGCTCGGCGGAATGGTTTCGGTCTGCGCTCCGGTGGCCGAGAGCAGGGCCACGAGGTCGCCGGGCTTGGCGCCGCGTGCCTTCATTTCGGGAAACAGCGCCGGCGCGACCGCTGCCATGTCGGCGGCCTTCGAGCCGGAAATGCCAGAGACCAGATACATGGCGCCGATCAACACATAGGACAGGCCGCCACGGACATGGCCGAGCAGGCTTGCCAGGAAGCGCACCATGGCCTTGGCCATGCCGGCCATTTCGATCAGCAGGCCGAGAAACACGAAGAGCGGCACGGCGAGCAGGATGAGGTGGCTCATGCCCTCGTCCATGCGGCCGACCAGGGTCATGGTCGGCACGCGCGTGGTCAAAGCCAGATAGCCGAAGGTGGCAAGCGCGAAGGAGAAGACGATCGGCACGCCGGAAAAGACGCAGACGCCGACGACACCGACAAAGAAGATCAGCAGGTTGAGGTTGCCGAGCGTCTTCAGCGTGGGGCCTAAGAACCAGAAGGCGACGATGACAGCCGCGACCAGCGCGAGCGCCAGCGCCGAATGGGCGAGGCTGGTGCGGGTGGCGAGCCGGATCAGCGAGAACGCGATCATCAGGCCGACGCCGATCGGAAAGGCCGCGGCGCGCCAGGCGTTGGAGATCTCCATGGCCGGCGTGACGATGAAGCTTTCCTCGAAGGCCCAATGATAGGCCGGCGCGGCGATGAGAATGAGAAAGCCGAGACCGGCGGCGACCGCCAGGGCATCGAAGAAGCCGCGACGCTCGGGCCCGACCCGCGACACCAGCGCGGTCATGCGCATATGTTCGCCGCGGCGCAGCGCGATGACCGCTCCGAGCATGGCCAGCCAGAGGAACAGGGTCGAAGCCAGTTCGTCCGACCAGATCAGCGGCTTGTGCAGGACATAGCGCGCGACGATCCCGGAGAAGAGCACGACGACTTCCGCGACGACCAGGATCGCCGCCGGGATCTCGACGATGAAGCCCAGTGCCCGGTCGGCAGCCGCCAACCAGGACCGGGTCGCGGTCGCCTCTGTTTCCAGGGGCGCCGCGAACTCGGAAGCCGTCTGCATCGGCGTCAGCCGAGCGCGCCGACGGAGGCTTCCAGCGTCGCCCAGGCGGCGTCGCCGAACTTGCCCTTCCATTCGGCATAGAAGCCGGCGGCCTTCAGCTTTTCGCGGAACGGCGCCGGATCGACCGTGTTGAACTTCATGCCCTTGGCGGTCAGGTCGGCCTGCACCGTCTCGGTCAGCTTGGCGACGTCGGCACGCTCGGCGATGCCGGCGGCGTTGATGTTCTTCGATACGATGTCGCGAATGTTCTGCGGCAGGGCTTCCCAGTTGGCGCGATTGGCCAGGAACCAGAAGCCGTCCCACATGTGATTGGTCAGCGAGCAGTAGCTCTGGACTTCATAGAGCTTCGCGGTCGACACGATCGCCAGCGGATTTTCCTGGCCGTCGACCACCTTGGACTGCAGCGCGCTATAGACCTCGTTGAAGTTGATCGTGGTCGGCGCCGAGCCGAAGGCCCGGTACATCGAGGTCCAGAGCGGTGACGGGGGGACGCGGATCTTGAAATTGGCGAGATCGGCCGGCGTCACGATCGGCTTGTTCGACGAGGTGGTGTGACGGAAGCCGTTGTCCCAGGGCTTTTCCAGCGCGATGATCGAGCGCGACTTGGCGATTTCGCCGCGGACATATTCGCCGAGCTTGCCGTCCATCGCCTTCCAGACCGTGTCGTAGTCCTTGAAGGCGAAGCCGACGCCGTTGATCGAGGCCGCCGGCACGAAGGTCGACAGGATCAGGCCGGAGAGGGTGAAGAAGTCGACCGCGCCGGAGCGGATCTGGCCGAGCGTGTCGGTGTCGGAGCCGAGCTGGCTCGACGGATAGATCTGCAGTTCGAACCGGCCGCTGGTCTCTTCCTTGATCTTGGCGGCAGCTTCCTGCGCCCGGATGTTCAAGGGATGGCTGATCGGCAGGTTGTTGGCATATTTGTAGGTGAATTCCGCGGCGCGGGCATTGCCGATGGCAAAGGTCGATACGGCAAGCGCGCTGGTGCCGGCCGCAAAGGTGCGGCGAGAGATCGTGGTCATCGTCTTCATCCTCCCAGGATGTCGGTAGCCGCCCTTGACCGTGGCGACCCCAGCTTGAAATCTGCCTGATGACGAGGGACCGAGGCATTGCCGCCGTCAACCCATTTCATTCGCCTGTCAGGCAGCGATTTCTGCGTGGCCAAAAGGTCCATATATTGGACCTGGATGGCCATCTTATTTTTCCAGTTGACGGTTGCCGCCTAATCGCAGACTTGTCAACGGTAATTAGCGAGACGTCAGGTCCACAATATGGCTCGTGTGGAAAATCTGCGCGCCGAAACCGAAGGCGAGGCGACCGGCACCCAAAGCATTGGGCGTGCGGTTGCCGTGTTGCGCCTGGTCGCCGGCCATGGTGCGGCCGGGGCGGGCCTGGCCACGCTGGTCGAGGCCTCCGGGCTGACCAAGCCGACCTGCCGGCGGATATTGATCGCCCTGATCGATGCCGGGCTCGCCGAGCAGGATCCGGTGACCCGCCGCTACTTTCTGGGCGCGGAAACCTATGTGCTGGGCACTTTGGCCGCCGACCGCTTCGGCATACACCGCCTGGCCCTCGAGGGGGTGATGCGGCTGGCGCAGGAAACCGGCGACGCCGCCTTCATCCAGGTGCGGCGCGACTGGACCGCGGTCTGCCTGCATCGCGAGGACGGGCCCTATCCGATCCGCTCGCATGTGCTGGCCGCGGGCGACCGCCATCCGCTCGGCGCCGGCGCCGGCGGCATTGCCCTGATCGCCGCCTTGCCCGATGCCGAAGTCGAGCAGGCACTCGCCACCAATGCCGCCTGGCTTGCCGAGCGCTATCCGGTGCTGACCCGGCCGGTGCTCGACGGGCTGATCGCGGAGGCGCGCGACAAGGGCTACGGTTTCAACCGTGGCCTGCTGTTCCCGGGATCCTGGGGCATCGGCATGGTCGTGCGCGATGCCCAGGGGCGGCCGGACGGCTGCCTATCGCTCGCGGCGATCGAAAGCCGGATGCAGCCGGACCGCGAGCCCTATCTCATTCAGCTGCTGCAAACCGAGGTCAGGCGGCTGGAAGCGCGGCTGCGAGAATTTGCGACCATCGGCGAAACAAGAACCGCGACGATGCCCGTGGCCAATGCCACGCAGCGCCGCTCCAACGAGAGGAAATGACCATCATGGCTCAACGTGCCGCGATCGTGGGCTGGGCCCACACCCCCTTTGGCAAGCTCGATGACCCCGATGTCGAGAGCCTGATCGGCCGGGTTGCCGCCGATGCGCTCAACCATGCCGGCGTCGGCCCGGCCGATGTCGATGCCATCACGGTGGGCGTCTACAATAACGGCTTCGCCAAACAGGCCTTCGAGGGCTCGCTGGTCGCGCTCAACATGCCGGAACTCGCCTATGTGCCGGCGACCCATCTGGAGAATGCCTGCGCCACCGGTTCCGCGGCGCTCTATTCTGCGCTCGACTTCATCGAAAGCGGCCGCGGCCGTATCGCGCTGGTGGTCGGCGCGGAGAAGATGACCGCCACCTCGTCGGCCGAACTCGGCGATATCCTGCTCACCGCCTGCTACCGCAAGGAAGAGGCTGGGGACACTGGTTTCGCCGGCATTTTCGGCCGTATCGCCCAGACCTATTTCCAGCGCTATGGCGACCGCAGCGAAGAGCTCGCCATGATCGCCGCCAAGAACCATGTGCATGGACTGGCCAATCCGCTCGCCCATATGCGCAAGGATTTCGGCTTCGACTTCTGCAACACCGTGTCGGAGAAGAACCCGCTGGTCGCCGGTCCGCTGCGCCGCACCGACTGTTCGCTGGTGTCGGACGGCGCCGCCGCCCTGGTGGTCGCCGACGAGGAGACCGCCCAGACGCTGCAGCGTGCCATCTCGTTCCGCGCCCGCCGCCACGTCAACGACATGCTGCCCTTGTCGCGGCGTGACCCGGTGGCCTTCGAGGGAGCACGCCGCGCCTGGACCAAGGCGCGCGAGGATGCCGGCATCGTCATCGACGATCTCGACCTGGTCGAGACCCATGACTGCTTCACCGTCGCCGAAATGATCGAATACGAAGCCATGGGCCTTGCCGAACCCGGCCAGGGCTGGCGGGTGGCGCGCGAGGGCCAGAGCTCGCGGGGCGGCCGGCTGCCGGTCAATCTCTCCGGGGGCCTCAAGTCGCGCGGCCATCCGCTCGGCGCGACCGGCGTCTCCCAGCACGTCATGGCGGCGATGCAGCTGATGGGCGAGGCGGGCGACATGCAATTGCCCGGCGCTTCGCTCGCCGGCGTCTTCAACATGGGCGGTGCCGCGGTCGCCAATTACGTCTCCATCCTGGAGCGTTCCAAGTGACGGGGACGACCTTGACCGAGATGGTGGTGGCGCCGGCCGGCGGCGTCGCTCCGATGAGCCGCCGGGTGATGAACCTCGCCCATATCCTGACACAGAATGCCCGCCGCCATGGTGACAGGCCCGGTTTCATCTGGGCCGGCCGGCAATGGACCTGGAAGGAGATCGACGCGGCCGTCTCGGCGCTCGCCGCGGGCCTTGCCGCCCGCGGCATCGTCAAGGGCGACCGCATCCTGGTGCATTCGAAGAACTGCGCCGAGATGTTCTGGTCGATGTTTGCCGCTTTCCGGCTCGGCGCCGTCTGGGTGCCGACCAATTTCCGCCTGATGCCCGACGAGGTCGCCTATCTCGCCACCTCATCGGGCGCCAAGGCGTTTCTCTGCCATGGCGATTTTCCCGAGCATGCCGCGGCGGTCAAGGCCGAGAGCCAGGTGCTGGATTTCACCTGGACGATCGGCGAGGGGACCTTCGGCGAGACCAGCCTGGGCGAGGTGATCACCGCGCACGACGGCGCCCATGTCGCCAACCAGGCGGTGGAGGCCGACGACCCCTGCTGGTTCTTCTTCACCTCGGGCACGACGGGCCGCTCCAAGGCGGCGGTGCTGACCCATGGCCAGATGGCCTTCGTTATCACCAACCATCTCTGCGACCTGATGCCCGGCACCACCGAGAATGACGCTTCGCTGGTGGTGGCACCCCTGTCGCACGGTGCCGGCGTGCATCAGCTGGTGCAGGCCGCGCGCGGCGTGCCGACAATTCTGCTGCCGACCGAACGCTTCGACATCGACGAGGCCTTCCGGCTCATCGCGGCCTACCGGGTCACCAATATCTTCACCGTCCCGACCATCCTGAAAATGCTGGTCGAGCACCCCGCCGTCGACAAGCACGACCATTCGTCGCTGCGCTACATCATCTATGCCGGCGCCCCGATGTATCGCGAGGACCAGAAGGCGGCGCTCGCCAAGCTCGGCAAGGTGCTGGTGCAATATTTCGGGCTCGGCGAGGTCACCGGCAACATCACCGTGCTGCCGCCGGCGCTGCATGACCCGCAAGACGGCCCGCACGCCCGCATCGGCACCTGCGGTTTCGAGCGCACCGGCATGCAGGTCGCGATCCAGGGTGACGACGGCCACGAGCTCGCGCCGTTCCAGACCGGCGAGATCTGCGTCATCGGCCCGGCGGTCTTCGCCGGCTATTACGAGAACCCCGAGGCCAATGCCAAGTCGTTCCGCGACGGCTGGTTCCGCACCGGCGATCTCGGCCATATGGACAATGAGGGCTTCGTCTATATCACCGGGCGGGCCTCCGACATGTACATTTCGGGCGGCTCGAACATCTATCCGCGCGAGGTCGAGGAGAAGATCCTGACCCATCCGGCGATCGGCGAAGTGGCCGTGCTGGGCGTGCCGGATCCGGTCTGGGGCGAGGTCGGCGTGGCGGTCTGCGTGGCACGCGAAGCGCAGGTGGTTTCCGAAGCCGAGCTCGCCGAATTCCTGGGCGCCAAGATCCCGCGCTACAAGATGCCGAAGCGCTTCTTCTTCTGGGAGCAGCTGCCGAAATCCGGCTACGGCAAGGTGCCGAAGCGCCTGGTGCGCGACGAGCTGGAGGCGCGCGGCCTGCTCGACCAGATCGCCAAGAGGGCTGAGCAATGACCGCTCCGGCGATGCGTCAGATCACCCAGCCCGGCCCGGCCCAGGCCGAGCCGATCCAATGGGTCGAAGCCAGCGGCGAAAGCTTCAGCTTCGACCTCGAAGCCGGACTGCCGCTGCTCGAAGCGGTGCGCCGGGGTTTTGCAGCCAGGGGCTATGACAGCGGCGTGCTGACCGCATCGGGCGGCGCCTTGTCGCCCTTTGCCTATGTCATGCCGGCCCTGTCGGAGACGCCGGATCATGCGGCCTTCTACAGCGCGATTTTCCGCCCCGACGGCGTCACCCGGCTGACCAGGGTCGCGATGACCTTCGGCAGCCGCGATGACAAGCCGTTCTTCCATTGCCACGCGCTGTGGCGGGAAGCCGACGGGCGGCTCAATGGCGGCCATATCCTCCCCGACGAAACCATGGTCGCCGAACCCGTCCGCGTCGAGGCGATCGGGCTCGACGGTGCGGCCTTCACGGCCGAGGTGGATCCGGAGACTAATTTCAAGCTGTTCGGGCCGGTCGCTCGTCCCGTCCGCTCGACTGCCGCCGCGCAACGGGTCTACGCCATGCGGTTGAGGCCCAACCGTGACATGGCCGGGCTGCTCGAACAGTTCTGCCGCGACCACGGCATCGCCAGGGCGCGGCTCCATGGCGGCGTCGGCAGCACGATCGGTGCCCGTTTCGATGACGGCCGGATCGTCGAGCCCTTCGCCACCGAAGTGGCGGTGCGCTTAGGCACGGTCGCGCCCGGCGCCGACGGCGAGCTCCAGGCGGAGCTGGACGTCGTGCTGGTCGACTATACCGGCGGCCTCGCCGAGGGCCGGCTGAAGCGCGGCGACAATCCCGTGCTGATGACGATGGAGCTGGTGCTCGAGGCGGTGTGAGGCTGGGGCGGGAGAGAGCGCAAATCAACCCTCTCCCATAGGGAGAGGGTGCCTGCGTCAGCAGGCGGGTGAGGGGCGTAAGCATCGAGAATGATCGCTGCGGGTGACGCGCATTGAGAAGCCAGCGTCCGGCGCACCACCTCCTCCGAAAATGGACGACCCCTCACCCGGCGCCTGACGGCGCCACCCTCTCCCTTTGGGAGAGGGTTGTTTCATAAGCGTTTTTGCCTTGTGGCCGGCAAGCGGGCGCTGGCCCTCGATATCCCGATCAATTGCAGCAGGCACAACAACACTCACGGAAGGAAACGGCCATGTCGGCATCATCGGACAAGCGGGTGGCGATCGTCACCGGCGGCGCCTCGGGCATCGGGCTCGCGACTGCGGGCATCCTGCTGGAGCAGGGCTGGAACGTGGTCGGCACCGACCGTGACGCCAAGGCGCTCGCCGCCGCCGAGAAGGCGCTGGTCGCTCATGCCGGGCGCTTCCGCATGATCCAGGGCGACGTCACCGATCCGGCCGCCATGGAACGGCTGGTCGAGGAGACCGAAAACGAGGTCGGTCCGCTGAAGGGGCTGGTGACCTCGGCCGGAATCGGCCGCGACGTGCCCTTCCTGGAGACCACGGCGGAGATGTTCCGTATGATCCACGAGATCAATGTGGTCGGCACCTTCAACATCGCACGCGCGGCGGCCGCGGCCATGCGCGCCTCCGGTGGCGGTGCCATCGTCACCATCGCTTCGGTGTCCGGCCTCACCGGCAATATCGGCCGTGCCGCCTATGGTTCGTCCAAAGGCGCCGTCGTCAATCTGACCCGTATCATGGCAGTCGAGCTCGCCCGCTACGGCATCCGGGTCAACAGCGTCGCGCCGGGCCCGATCGAAACCCCGATGGTGGCCGAGATCCATACCGCCGCGATCCGCGAGCAGTGGAACGACAAGGTGCTGCTCGAGCGCTACGGCACGCCGGCGGAGATCGGCGAGGCCGTGGCCTTCCTCATCGACGGCAAGCGATCGAGCTACATTACCGGCCAGATCCTGGCGGTGGATGGCGGTTTCGTCGCCTGCGGGCTGAACGACAGGTCGCGCGTTTGAGACAGCACGCCTGCCGGGCGTCGGCATGGCTTGACGCGCCGGCGCTCGCCTCGGCAGGATGATGCCCGTCGCCCCGTGTCACGGGGCGGCGAAACGTTCTCAGGGCGGGGTGAAAGTCCCCACCGGCGGTAATTGCGCCCGAAAGGCGCAAAAGCCCGCGAGCGCCCGCAGGTCGCAAGATCCGCGGGGTCAGCAGACTCGGTGTGATTCCGAGGCCGACGGTCATAGTCCGGATGAAAGAGAACGGGATATCCGCGTGATGGCGCTCCGCTCCGGCGGCGCGTCTTTGCGTGGCGCCCGTACGTCCTGGTTCTGGTCTCACCTTTTGAGGACAACCATGAATCAGACTTTCCTGAACTCCCCCGACAGCAGCACCGGCCCGGCCATCTCGGCCAAGGCCGTCCGTATCGCCTTTGTCCAGGCCTGCTGGCACAAGGACATCGTCGACCAATGCCGCAAGGCCTTTGTCGCCGAACTCGAACGCCGCGGGATTGCCGAGACGTCGATCGACGTCTTCGAAGTGCCGGGTGCCTTCGAAATCCCGCTGCAGGCCAAGCTGCTCGCCCGGACCGGCCGCTATGCCGCCATTGTCGCGGCGGGTTTCGTGGTCGATGGCGGCATCTATCGGCATGAATTCGTCGCCGACGCCGTGATCAGCGGGCTGATGCGCGCGCAGATGGACACCGATGTGCCGGTCATCTCCGCTGTGCTGACGCCGCAGCACTTTCATGAGCATGACGAGCATCTGAAGTTCTTCCGCGACCATTTTGTCGTCAAAGGCACAGAAGCAGCCGCGGCCTGCGCCAGGACGATCGAGAATATCGGGGCGCTCAAGACCCTGGTCGCCTGAGCCGGAACGGCGGCGGCGCTATCTGCCGCCGCCCGCTGCGGCCTCTTTCAGGGCCGGCCGTTCCTGTCACAGGATGCGGCTGGCCTTGTTGGTCCAGTAGCGGTCGCGCAGGCCTTTCTTGTAGAGCTTGCCGGTGGGCAGGCGCGGCAGTTGCGCGTCGAAGTCGACCGAGCGCGGGCATTTCTGCGGCGACAGATGCTGCCGGCAGAAGGCGATGAGCTCCTGTTCCAGCTCTGGCCCGCAGCGGGCATCGGGCATCGGCTGGATCACAGCCTTGACCTCCTCGCCATAGTCGGCATTGGGCACGCCGAACACCGCCGCATCGGCCACTTTCGGATGGGTGATCAGCAGGTTCTCGCATTCCTGCGGATAGATGTTCACGCCGCCGGAAATGATCATGAAGGTCGAGCGGTCGGTCAGGTAGAGAAAGCCGTCATCGTCGACATAACCGACATCGCCGACGGTCGACATGGTGCCGTCGGCCGAGCGCGACTGGGCGGTCCGTTCGGGATCGTTGAAATAGACGAAAGGCGTCGCCGTCTTGAACCAGAGGCCGCCCGGCTGGCCCTTGGCGCAGGGCTGCATGTCCTCGTCGAGCACATGCAGGTCGCCGAGCAGCACGCGCCCGACCGTGCCGGGATGATCGAGCCATTGCTGGCTGTTGCAGGCGGTGAAGCCCATGCCCTCGGTTGCCCCGTAATATTCGTGGATGATCGGTCCCCACCAGTCGATCATCTGGGCCTTGACCTGGGGCGGGCAGGGGGCGGCCGCGTGAACCGCGATTTCCAGCGACGACAGGTCGTGCCGTCCGCGGGCCTCGTCCGGCAGCTTCAGCATGCGGCTGAACATGGTCGGGACGAGCTGGCTGTGGGTCACCCGGAATTCCTCGACCAGCGCCAGGTAAAGCTCCGGGTCGAAATGCTCCATGATGACGATGGTGGCGCCGTTGCGAATGGCGAGCGCTACCGCTGCCTGCGGCGCCGAATGATAGAGCGGCGCGGGCGACAGGTAGATCATGCCTTCGCGATAGCGCCAGAGCTTGTTGAGGAAGTCGTAGAGCGGCAGCGGCTGCGAGGGCGGATTGTCGGGCAGGGGCCTCAGAATGCCTTTCGGCCGGCCGGTCGTGCCGGAGGAATAGAGCATGGGCGTGCCGAGCCATTCGTCCGCGATCGGCGTGGCGGGAAAGCCTGATGTCGCCTCGTCGAGATTGACGAAAGGCGCTTCGCTCGCGGCATCGACGATCAGGCACAGCCGGATATCGGGGCAGTGCCTGAGCGCCTCGGCGGCGACCGCCCGTTTCGCCCGCGAGGTGATCAGCACCTTGGCCTCGCTGTTGTTGAGGATATAGGCGAGCTCGTCGGCCAGCAGATAGGAGTTGATGCAGGTGCAGTAGAGGCCCGACCGCTCGCCGGCCCCACAGCACTCGAGGTAGCGGATATTGTTCTCCATGAAGATCGCGAAATGGTCGCGGCGAGCGAGCCCCTGGGCCCTGAACAGATGGGCCAGCCTGTTGGTGCGGGCCTCGAACTCGCCATAGGTCACCTGCTCGCGGCTCTCGGCCATGATATAGGCCGGCTGATCGGCGCGCTCGCGGACATGCTTGCCTGCAAACATCGGGGAACTCCTGCGCTGTTTCCGGAGGCGGCGCCTGGTGCCACGGCGGCGCCGCTGCCACGGGCGGAGCAAGCCCGCCCATGGTCTTCGCGATCCGGGACCTCAGACGCTTTCGTTGGACAGCACGTTGCCGAACAGCTCGAAGGTCTCGCCCTTGACGCGCGCGAGCTGTACCGACTGGATCGGGTAATAGTCGGTGGCGCTGGTATTGACCTTGATGCCGGGCAGCAGCAGCGGCGCCTCGTAGTCGCGGATGCTCGCGGCCTGTTTCATGACGTTTTCGCGGGTCAGGTTGTCGCCCGCCGCCTTCAGCACATGGACCAGCGTATTGGCGACCGAATAGCCGAAATTGTGCCCGTCGTCGCGGAGGTCGGCATTGGGCATATATTTGGCCATGAAGGCGCGCCAGGCGAGCACGTCGGGGGCGTTGGCCCATTGCGGGTCGTTGGCGTCCTTGCGGTAGAGCGCGATGATGATGCCTTGCGAGGCTTCCAGTCCCGCAGGCTTCAGCACCGAGCCGAAGGATGACGAGACGTTGTTCAGGTAGTGGATCGGCTTCCAGTTGATCTCATGGGCCTTGCGGATCGCCTGGGCCGCGAATTTCGGCGTGGTGATGTTGAAGAAGACGCCGGCGCCGGAATTCTTCAGCTGGATCATCTGGCTGTCGACGGTCGGATCGGTCACCTCATAGGTCGACATCTGGACGATGGCGCGCTCATTGTCCTTGCCGAGCCCGGCCTTGAAGCCGTTGAAATAGTCCTTGCCGTAATCGTCGTTCTGCATGAGCACGCCGATCTTGGCGTTGGGAACGGTCGCCAGGATATGTTTGGCATAGATGGCCGCTTCGGTGGCGTAGTCAGGCTGCCAGCCCATGGTCCAGGGAAACTGCGCCGGATTGCCCCATTTCGATGCGCCGGTGGCCACGAAAAGCTGCGGCACCTTGCGGGTGTTCATGTAGCGTTGAATGGCCGTGTTGGACGGTGTGCCCAGCGGATTGAACACCAGCAGGACCTTGTCCTCTTCGACCAGCTTGCGCACCATTTCGACCGCTTTCGGCGGCGAATAGCCATCGTCATAGGTGATAAAGTTGATCTTTCGGCCATTGATGCCGCCGTCGTCATTGATCTTCTTCATGAAGGCTTCGGACGTGCGCCCGATCACGCCATAGGCCGAGGCATTGCCCGAATAGGGCATGATATTGCCGATCTTGATTTCGCTGTCGGATGCTCCCTCGTCATAGCGCTTCTGGGCGATGGCGGGAGAGAAGACGGGAGCCAGGGCCATGGCTCCCAGGCCGGAAATGAGGGTTCGACGCTTGATCGTGGTCATAGGCATTTCCTCCGGTTGCTTGTTTTTGGCGGCCGTTTTCGGCCGCATGCTTCATTGTTGTAGGGTCCTGTCCGTATGGCCTGGCGGTCCAGGCGATGAAGGTCGCGGTCCGATATGCCTCAGTTGCGTTTGAAGCGGGCAAAGAGCGCCGAGAGACCGCCGGCTATGCCCGTCGGCATGACGTAGATCAGCACGATGAGCGTAATGCCGTAGAGCGTCCAGGGTTCGAGTTCGATCGGCAGGTGGACCGCGGCGGTGAATTTCTTGGTCAGGGCATCGGCATATTTCTCGATGACCTGGACGAACACGCCGCCGATCACCGCGCCGGGCAGGGAGGCGACGCCGCCGACCACCGCGCCGACCAGGATGGCGATCGACAGTTCGAAGCGGAAGCTGTCGGGTGCGACGAATTCGAAGATGATCGCATGCAGCGCGCCGGCGACACCGGTATAGAGCGCCGATATGCCGAACACGGTCGCCTTGTAGCGCGCCGTATCGATGCCCATCGTACCGGCGGCCATGGGATGGTCGCGGATCGCCCGGATCGCCCGTCCGGGCCGGCTGTCGATCAGGTTGCTGGCGAACCAGAACATCAGCACGGCGACGGCCAGCACCACCAGATACATCCATTGATCGGCCGAAAGCGGCAGGCCGAAGGGGGCATCCGGCTTGATCAGGTTGATGCCCATGACGCCGTTGGTGAACGGTTCCAGATGGCGATATTTCAGCATTTGCGGCACGGCGATCGCGAGACCGAAGGTCGCGAGCGCCAGGTAATGGCCTTCGAGCCGGAGCGCCGGCAGGCCGAAGAGATAGCCGACGCAGAAGCAGAACAGCGCGGCCACCGGCAAGGTCAGCCAGTAATTGACGTTGTACTGGTCCATCAGGATGGCCGCGACATAAGCGCCGGCGGCGAAGAAGGCGCCATGGCCGAGCGAGATCTGGCCGTTGAAGCCGGTCAGCAGATTGAGGCCGAGAACGGCGATCGCATAGACGATCATCAGGCTCAGCTGCAGGAAGGTGAAATTGCTGATCAGCCCGGTCTTGCCGCCGATGAAGGGCAGGGCGGCGGCCAGCACCAGCAGCCCGTAAAGGGCATAGCGGCCGAGGTGGCTCGGAGCTCCGGACGTGACGCGGTCGGTTGTTGCGATGGTGGTCACGTGGCTACACCCGCTTGACGGTTGCGCGGCCGAACAGGCCGGCCGGCTTCAGGGTCAGGATGGTGATGACGATGATCAGCGCGACCGTCAGTTTTTCGCCATTGCCGATGATATAGATGCCGAAACTCTTCTCGGTGAGATTGCCGAGATAGGCGACGAGGTTTTCAAGGACACCGACGAAGAAGCCGCCGAAGACCGCCCCGCCCGGGCTGGCAATGCCGCCGACCAGGGCGCCTGCGAAGCCATAGAGCAGGATCGACGCCATCATGTTCGGTTCGAGATAGACGACCGGCGCGACCATGGCGCCGGCGACCGCGCCGATCGAGGCGGCAAGTCCCCAGCCGAGCGCCAGCATCCAGTCGACCCTGATGCCGACCAGCCGGGCCGAAACCGGGTTCTGCGCGGCGGCGCGCATGGCAAGTCCGAGCGGTGTGAAGCGGAAGAAGGCGAAAAGCGCGAACAGCATGACGACGGAGACGCCGATCATGCCGATCTGGTGCGAGCTGATATAACCGGACCCGGGAAAGGTGAGGTCCGGGAAGGGCGAGGGAAAGTTCTTGATCGTGTGGCTCCAGATCGCTCCGGCGAGCGAGTGGAAGATCGCCAGGAGGCCGATGAACACCACGACGACCGACAGCACCGAAGCATTGTGCAGCGGCCGCAGAATGATCCGCTCGATCAGCACGCCGAGCAGGAAGGAGAGCGCGATGGTGATGCCGAGCGCGGTCCAGAAGCCCATGCCCCACTGGATCAGCTGCCAGCACAGATAGGTGGAGAACATCGCCAGTTCTCCCTGCGAGAAGTTCAGGTGGTCGGTCGCCGTGAAGATCATCACGAGGGCCAGCGCCACGAGCGCATAGATGGCGCCGCTGGCAAGGCCGGATGCGATCTGCTGGATGAGCTGCTCCATGGACTGCCTCTGGTTGGCCGGAGCGTTTGCCGCCCCGTTTGTTGTTTTCAGCTCCGCTCGAAATGAAGCGGAGATTGTCCAGCGTGGCTTGCGTCTAGTAGCCGAGATAGGACCGGCGGATGCCTTCGTTGTTCTTCATCTCCTCGGGCGCGCCGGACATGACGACATGGCCGGTCTCCAGGACGTAGACGGTGTCGGCGAGGTTGAGCGCCAGCGCTGCGTTCTGTTCGACCAGCAGCATGGCGACGCCGGCCTCGGCGTTGATCCGGCGCATGATGTGGAAGATCTCCTGCACGATCAGCGGCGCGAGCCCGAAGGAGGGCTCGTCGAGCAGCATCAGGCGCGGGCCCAGCATCAGCGCGCGGCTGATCGCCAGCATCTGCTGCTCGCCGCCCGACAGGGTGCCGGCCTGCTGGGCGATGCGCTCCTTCAGCCGCGGGAAATAGGTGAAGACCAGATCGAGATCGCGTTTTACGCTCGTCTTGTCGCGCCGGCCGAAGGTCGCGATCTTCAGGTTTTCTTCGACCGAAAGGCCGGTAAAGGTGCCGCGGCCCTCGGGCACATGGGCAACGCCCAGCCGGACGATGTCTTCGGTCGCCAGCTTGTCGATCGGCTGGCCGTCGAACGACAGCCGTCCCTCGCGCCGGACCATGCCGCAAATGGCCCGCAACGTCGTCGTCTTGCCGGCGCCATTGGCGCCGAGCAAGGTGGTGATGCCGCCGCGCGCCAGGGTGAAGTCGACGCCATGCAGCGCCTGGGTGCCGCCATAGAAAGCCTTCAGCCCGCCGATCTCCAGAAGCGGTGCCGTCTCGGCTTGCTTGCGGGCTTGCATCTGCATGTCAGGCGGCCTCCGTTCCGAGATAGGCTCTGACGACCTCGGGGTTGCGCTGCACCTCGGCCGGCGTGCCGTCGGCGATCTTGCGGCCGAAATCGATGGCGACGACCTTGTCGGAGACCGACATGACGAGGCTCATGTGGTGCTCGACCAGCAGTGTGGTGACCTTCTGATATTCGCGCACCCGGCGGATCTGGTCCTTCAGCACCTCGATCTCGTCGTGGTTGAGACCCGCCGCGGGCTCGTCGAGCAGCAGGAGCTTCGGCCGGGCGGCGAGCGCACGCGCCAGTTCGACCCGTTTGCGGATCGGGAAGGGCAGGGGACCGGCAGGCATTTGGGCATAGGCCTCGAGGCCCATGAAGGCGATCAGCTCGCGCGCCCGCTCCTCGATGCGGCGCTCTTCCGCCTGCACGCCGCCGGTGTGCAGGACGCTCGCGAGGAACCCTTGCGAGGTCTGGCTGTGGCTGCCCACCTTGACGTTGTCGAGGACCGACATGCGGTCGAACAGGGCGACGTTCTGAAAGGTGCGGCCCATGCCGATGGCGGCGATGGCATGGCGCGGCGCGGTCATGATCGAGCGGCCTTCGAACAGGATATCGCCGCTGTTCGGGATGTAGAGCCGGCTCAGGCAATTGAACAATGTGGTCTTGCCGGCGCCGTTGGGGCCGATCAGGCCGACGACGTCGCCGGGCAGGACGTCGAAGGAGATGCCGTTCAGCGCGATGATGCCGCCGAAACGCACGCAGATATCCCTGACGGCAAGTAGCGCCGCCCGAGATTCGCCCGGAGACACGGCCGCGGAACCAACGGCTGTCATTGGCGGTCATCCTCCCTGGAAGGCCTGTCGCTTTCACGCGGCCCATTTTTGTTATTTGCAGTGTGAGCAGATAACCGCCTCATCTGCAATCACCCTTACGCGCCCTGCCGCGGGCGAAGCGGGCGCGCGCTGCCGAAAGGCGGCCGATCGACGCCGCGGCGTGCCTTGCGCGACGAACCGCGGCGCTTTGCGACCTGATGCAAATATTGCATCTTGAGGCCGGCTCGCGACGTCCATGGGGAACCGGCAATGCTGAGGATTTCGACCGACGACAGCCCGGTGGAACATCGGTTCGCGCATTGGCGGGAAGAGCGTGGCAAGGCTGCCTTCGGCGTCACCATCGAACTCGACCCGGCGAGCCGGAAGGACTTTCGCGCCACCGTCGACGTCCATTCTGTGGGCCCGGCGAGCTTCGCCGACATGCATGTCGGCCGGCTGGACGCGTCCTATCAGGTCGAGCGGACGGAGACCGACATCGCCAACCTGCCCATCGATTCGTTCTGCATCTGGCGGCTCGTCGACGGCGCGGGACAGCTCAAGGTCGGGCGGTCCGGCAGCGAGGTCTCGGCCGGCTCCCTGGCCATGGGTCATACGGATCTGCCTTATGCCAATTTCTCCGCTCCCGGATCGGGCTTTCGCTGCCAGTTCATCAAGATCCCGTTCGCGCCTTACCGGCAGTTTTCCGGCAGGAGAAACCTCCAGCCCAGGACAGTCGGGCGGGCCCCCGGATTGAACACCCTGCTGCACGTCTATTTCGATTCCTTCGTGGCTCAGGCGCCGCATCTTGCCGGCACGGCGGCCGACATGGCGGTCGGGACGCTGGCCCAACTCGCCCTCGCGGTGCACGCCGACGGCGCGTCGGTGGACGAGAACGGTCGCGCGGCGATCGGCCAAGGGGTCCTGCAGGCGGCGCGCGATCTCATCACGAACCATCTGCATCGCCCGGACCTGTCGCCGGCGCTGGTCGCGGGCATGCTCGGCCTGTCCGCGCGGCGCCTGCACCAGCTGTTCGAGCCGACGGGCCAGAGCTTCAGCCGCTACGTCTTCGGCCAGCGGCTGGCGCGTGCCCGGCGCATGCTGATCACGCAGCCGGCCCAGCCGATCGCCCAGGTCGCCTATGCCTGCGGTTTCGACAGCCTGGCAACCTTTCATCGCGGCTTTCGCGCGGCCTATGGTCTTCCACCCGGCGAGATGCGACACGGTGGACGGGCAAGCGAGGCCGCCGACTTGCCGGCAGATGATGCCATCGCGCGGCGGGACAGATCGACGTGAGCAGCGGATCGACCAGCCGGCCCCGATATGCGCCGCAGCGGGCGCAAGCGCCATGCTGAGTGGTCGAGGAATGCGCCTGCGACAGTCGCCGCTCACTTCGATCGCGGTCGCCTTTCTGATCCAGTCGATGGCCCTCCAGTTCGTCCTGCACATCGTGCCGAGCTTCCTGCGCAAGGCGGGCTATCCGCCGGAGGTCGTCGGACTCGCCTTCCTGGCTTTCCTGCCCTACGCCCTTCGCTTCACCTGGGCACCGCTGGTCGATCGTTATGGTTGGGCCAGAATGGGCCGTCAGCGGTCCTGGATCGTGCTGGCCCAGATCGGCACGGCATTTTGCGGCGGTCTCCTTCTGCTGGTCGAGCCGACGGACGGAGCGCTGCCGGTCATCGCGCTGTCGGCCTTGCTGGTCGTCGCGGTGGCGACACAGGGCATCGCGACCGGCGGCTATATGGTGACGGCGCTTCAGGCCTCTGCCCGGGTTGCCGGGACGAGCATCCAGGCGGCGAGCGTGGGCCTCGCAGGCCTTGTCCTCGGCGGCCTGCTCTATGTCGCCGGCGACCTTGGCTGGCGGCCCGTGGTGGAGCTGTTCATCCTGTTGTCGGTGGTCGGCTTCGGCGTGCTGATCCTGGTGCCGTTCGATCGCAGTGAGCCGGCCGGTGGCGAGGCCGTCTCGCCTTTCGCCAGTTTCGCGATGTTCCGCCGACCGGAGGTGCGCAGCCTCCTCGGCATGCTGCTTTTCATCGAGACCGCGCTTCTGCTCGCCCAGGGCATGAAACCGATCGTCCAGGTCGACGCTGGAATGAGCATGGCGAGCATCGGCGTCGTCGGGGTCTTCGCCGGCAATCTGGCCGGCCTTGTCGGCGCTGCCCTGGCCGCGCCGGTCGTCGCGCGGGTGGGCGCGCGCCGTGTTCTGATCGGCCTGCTGGCGGCATCCTGCGCGCTCAATGCCTGGCTCGCCATGGTGCTCGGCGAACCGACGCCCGGGGCCGCCGTGGCCTTCGTGATCTTGGCCTCGCTGATCAGCTTTGCCTATTTCGCCGCGAGCCGCAGCGTGGTTCTCGGCATCTGCAATCCGCGGCGCGCGGCGACCGAGCTCAGCAGCTTTCTCTGCATCAGCAATGTCGCCATGTTGCTCCTGGCATCGGCCGGGACGGCCATTGCCGGCCGCTTCGGAACCCAGGCGCCGTTCGCCTTGTCGGCGGCCATCGCCCTTGCGGCCGCGGTCTGGATGCTGCTCGGCGGCACCAAGGGGTTGAACGCCATTTGGGAAAGCGGTTCGGCGCATGCGCCGGCTGTCGGCGAGAAGGCCGTCACACCCGAGGGCTGAGGCGGGCCGGCCGCCGGCACGGGCCGGGCATGTCAGCTCCGGGCCGCGGCAAAGGCGCGGATGATCACCGCGAGCTCCGGCTCCTGCACCGCATCGGCTGCTTCTTCGGGCGCGAACCAGCGGGTGTCGCGCTGTTCCTGCTCGGGCCAGGTCTCGCGCTGGCGCCGCACCAGCAGGGGAAACACCTTGACCTTGCACGGCGCCAGCTGGCCGTTCTTCAGGAGCTTGACGTAGGAATAGGCGCCGAGCGCCTTGTTGCCGGTCTTGCCGGTGACCCCGGCTTCTTCCAAGGCCTCGCGCGCCGCGCTCTGGTGCGGCTTCTTGCCCTTCATCGGCCATCCCTTGGGGATGACCCAGCGCCTGGTCTCGCGGGAGGTCAGGAGCAGGACCTCGAGCCGGGGATCCAGCCGATAGGGCAGCACGCCATATTGCCGGCGGACGCGCGGCTTGGCCGGCAAGGCCTCCGGCTTGGGCGGCTTCGGCCCCTTCACGACAGAAGGCCCGACAGCCAGTAGACGCCCGCCGCGATCAGCGCCGCCATCGGCATGGTCACCACCCAGGCAAACACGATCTGGCGCGCCACGCTCCAGCGCACCGCCGACAACCGCCTTGCCGCGCCGACCCCGACAATGGCGCCGGTAATGGTATGGGTCGTCGAGACGGGAATGCCGAGATAGGTGGCAAGGAACAAGGTGATGGCGCCGCCGGTCTCGGCGCAAAAGCCCTGCTGCGGCGTCAGGCGGGTGATCTTCGATCCCATGGTGTGGACGATGCGCCAGCCGCCGAACAGCGTGCCGAGCGCCATGGCTGCCTGACAACTGATCACCACCCAGAAGGGTACGTCGAATGTGTCGCCCATCATGCCGTGGGAATACAGGAGCACCGCGATGATGCCCATGGTCTTTTGCGCATCGTTGCCGCCATGGCCGAGCGAATAGAGCGAGGCCGAGACAAATTGCAGGCTGCGAAACGTGCCGTCGACGCGCTGCGGCGTGACCCTGACGAACAACCAGGAGACGATGAGCACGAGCAGCAGCGCCAGGAAGAAGCCGAAAGCCGGTGACAGGAAGATCGCCGCGCCGGTCTTGATCAGGCCCGACCAGACGACGGCGCCGGCGCCGGCCTTGGCGACGCCGGCGCCGACCAGGCCGCCGATCAACGCGTGGGACGAGCTCGACGGGATGCCGGCGACCCAGGTGATGACGTTCCAAGCGATCGCTCCCATCAGCGCGCCGAAGATCACCCGGTCGTCGACAATGGCCGTCGAGACGATGCCGGAGCCGACGGTTTGCGCCACATGCAGGCCGAAGAACAGGAACGCGATGAAGTTGAAGAAGGCCGCCCAGAAGACGGCGTAGCGCGGCGCCAGCACGCGGGTCGAGACGATGGTGGCGATGGAATTCGCCGCATCGTGCAGGCCGTTGAGGAAGTCGAACAGAAGCGCGACTGCGATCAGCGTGAGAAGGAACGGCGCGGTGGCGATCAGGTCCAAGGCGAGCCCCGTCTCGTCAGAGGTGTTCGATGACGATGCCGGAGATGCTCTTGGCGACATCCTCGAACCGGTCCACCACCTTTTCCAGGTGGTCGTAGATCTCGGCCCCGACGATATAGCCCATCGTGTCTCCGCTGCGGTGGCTGTTGAACAGCGCCTTCAGGCCCTGCACGTGGATCTCGTCCGACTTCTCCTCGATCTCGCTGATCTCTTCGACGATCGCGTTGATCCGGGCCGAGTTCTGGTTCATCGCGCGGAGCAGGGGCAGCAATTGCTGCACCTTGCCGGCCGCCTGCACGACGGTTCCACCCAGCTCCCGCATCGAGGGCTCGAACCGGTCGACCTCGAACAGCGTGATCGCCTTCACGGTCTTGCGCATCTGGTCGATGGCGTCGTCCATCGACGAGATCAACGTCTTGATGTCGCCCCGGTCGAACGGGGTGATGAAGGTGCGGCGCACCGCCAGCATGACATCGCGGGCGATGTCGTCGGCTTTCTGCTCCTCGGCCATGATCCGGGCGATCTCGGCCTTGATGTCGCCCTGGCCGCTCAGGAGTTTGTCGAGCGCCGCGGCGCCGGCCACCAATGTCTCGGCGTGCTGCTCGAACAGGTCGTAGAACTTCTCTTCCTTCGGCAACAGGGCCTGGAACCAGCCGAGCATTTTGGGCCTCGCGAGCGCGTCGACAGGACGTCACAATCGGCGATAGGCCCGTGAAATCACTCTGTAAAGAGATTGTCACATGAGTTCACAGTTTCACGGCGCGAGCGGCGCGGACAGCCCCGGTGCCGGGGGGGCCGCCGTTCGGTTCCGTGACGTGGCCCGTCAGGTCGGTGCGACGCCCGCCGCGAGAGCCGGCGCGCGACCAAGCGCACTCTCGTGAGCCAGCAGCCAGCGCTTGCGCTCGATGCCCCCGCCATAACCGGTCAGTGCGGCATTGGCGCCGATCAGCCGATGGCAGGGCACCACGATCGAAATTGGATTTGAGCCATTGGCGTGACCGACGGCGCGCGCCGCATTCGGGCGGCCGAGCCGGGTGGCGAGCGCGCCATAGCTCATGGTCTTTCCGGCCGGGATCCGGCGCAGGGCGGACCAGACCGCCGCCTGGAAATCCGTGGTGCTGGTGGCGATGGGAAGCGCGTCGATGGCGCCGAGATCACCGTCGAAATAGGCGAGGAGGGCACGACCGGCCGCTGTCGGATCCGGTGCCTCTTCGAGCCGAACGCCGTTGGCCCCGTAATAGCGCCGGATCAACTGGTGCATCCGGTCTTCATGATCCTGCCAGTCGGCGGCGCGCAGGCATCCCTCGCCGTCGGTGACGAGAAGCATGCGGCCGGTCGGCGTCTCGATGGCCTCGAGATGAAATGTCAGCGGTCGCAAGACGATGAAGCTCCGGGCTGGCGGGCATGATGGCCGGCCGATCATGCCAGATCTGGCGGTTTTCGGACATGAATGTCCTGCGCCATATTGATGGCGGCGGCGGCACGGGCGGCGGATCGGCCGGATGCCTTGGCCGGTGCCGGACGCCCCCGGGGCTCGGCGCGGCCGGTTCGCTCACGTTCCCGCGAGTGGGGCGGGCGGTCACATTTTCGACTCCGCCCGCGTATAAACGAAGCGCCGTTATGACTGTGGGGCTGCCACAATTCATTCAGTAGTTCGCAAATTTTGAGAATTCCCGGACGCGGAGACCGAAAATGGTTGATGTAGAAGAAGCCTATAGTGCTTTTCATGAGGCGGCTCAACATTTCAGGAAGAGCACAATTGTTGTCGATTTGACGGGTTGGGCTCGACTTGATCTGATGACGCTGGTCAATTTATGCCGACAAGAGGTCGATGAAATCGGCGGTTCGCTGTCGCTCAGCATGGGCGACAAGGCGGTTCGCCAGTTCCTCCTGCCCGAAGAGGCGGGCCACATCTCGACCTTGCTCGACGGCGTGCCATGCACCGTCAGCGGCGGGCCGCCGGAGCTGGTGCTCGCTTACCAGCCTTGATCTCTGGAGAATGCGGGGCGGGTCAGGATTGGCCCGCCGCCGCCGGAATTATTTCGGCGCGGTCGGAACCTTTCGAGCCCTGGCGGGTTTTCTCCGTTCCATTCCCTCAACCGCGATCCGCCACTCCGCTTGCCCGATATTCGCCATGACAGCTCCTCCGACGTGACGCCGGGCCGCATTTGCGGCGCGGCGCATTTTTCGTTGCGGGGCGATCGTGGTCAGGGCCGTCTCGCGCCGCAGCAGGTTTGATAATGTTTGATTTTTCCCTCTCCCGAGGTGCCGACGATCTGTCCGCCGTCGTTCCGGCGGACCGGCCGGCGGTTCGATCCGCGGGCGATCTCGCCCGGCTGATCGCTGCCAGGCCGGCCGACTACGCGCTTTATTTCGATGTCGACGGCACGCTGGTCGACATCGCCGAGACGCCCGAACGGGTGACCGTGCCGACCGATCTCGCCGGCGACTTGGCAGGTGTGCGGCGGCAGCTCGGCGGAGCGGTCGCGGTGGTCACCGGCCGGCGGCTCGCCGATGTCGAGCGTCTGCTGGCGCCCGCGGAGGTGGTCGGATCGGGCATGCATGGCCTCGAATTCCAGGGTTTGCGGAGCCCAGGCATCGAAATCCGGGGTATCGAGACCAAATGTATCGAAATCCAGAACCACGAAATGCGAGCCCCTGAAGCCTTGCGGCCCGACGAGGCGAGGCACGGCGTTCCGCAGCTCGCCGCACCGGAGTTGGACCTGCTGCGGGCCGACGACGAAGGCCCGGTCGTCGACAGCATGGAGCCACGGCGCCAGGAGCGGCCGGCAGCGCAATTGCCGCAAGGCCTGGTCGATGGCGTGGTTCGCCTCGCCGCGAGCATTCCGGGCCTTCGGCTGGAGCAGAAAGGGCCGATCCTCACTGTCCATTATCGGCAAATCCCGACGGTCGGGGCCAGGGTCGAGGCGGCTTTGACGGTGCTGCTGGCCGATCATGGTGACGGCTATCACCTGAAGCCGGGCCGGGCGGTCGCAGAGCTGATCCCGGACGGCACGTCCAAGGGTACTGCGATCGCAAGGATCATGACGGCCAAGCCCTTTGCCGGCCGCTGCCCGATCATGATCGGCGACGAGCATGCCGACGAGGACGCCTTTGCGGTGGCGCGCGCCGCGGGCGGCTTCGGGCTGGCGGTGGCAGGCGAACATTTCGGCGCCGCCGGCGCGGCATTCCACAGCGCCGCCCATGTGCGGTCCTGGATCGCAGATCTCCATGCAGGCCTTGCCCAATGAGCAACATCGCGCCCCCCCAGCTCGCCGTCATCGGCAACAGCGCCATTGCCGCGCTCATCGACGAGAAGGCCCGGATTCTCTGGACCTGCTGGCCACGGATCGACAGCGACCCGCTGTTCTCGGCGCTCCTCGGCGGGCCCGAGCCGCAGCGCGGCCTGATGGCGGTCGAACTGGACGGCGTGGTCGCCACGCACCAGAGCTATGAGCGCAACACCGCCGTGCTCACCACGCTGCTGACCGCGGCCGATGGATCGGCCGTGCGGATCACCGATTTCGCGCCGCGCTTCAAGCAGTTCGACCGGGTCTTCCGGCCGCCCATGCTGATGCGCCGCATCGAGCCGGTGGCCGGCAATCCCCGGATCCGCGTGCTGATGCGGCCGACTTTCGCTTATGGCCGGCTCGACGGAACCGTGGTGCCGGGCAGCAATCACGTGCGTTATGTCTCCGAGGCGGGCTCGGTGCGGCTGACCTCGGATGTTCCGGTGGCCTATCTCTCGGCCGAGGCCAAGTTTTCGCCGACCAAGCCGGTGACGCTCATCGTTCACGCCGACGAGACCTTTCCGAACTCGATCGAGGAGGTCTGGTGGTCGTTCCTGCGCCAGACGCGGCAATATTGGCTCGACTGGGTGCGCTACCTGTCAGTGCCCTATGAATGGCAGGATGCGGTGATCCGCGCGGCGATCACGCTGAAGCTCTGCTCCTGCGAGGAAACCGGCGCGGTGGTCGCGGCGCTCACCACGTCATTGCCCGAGGCGCCGCGCTCCGGGCGCAATTGGGACTACCGGTTCTGCTGGCTGCGCGACGCCTATTTCACGGTGCACGCATTGAACAAGCTCGGCGCGACGCTCACCATGGAGGGCTTCCTCGATTATGTGCGCACCGTCATCGCCACCGAGACCGGGCCGAACCTGAAGCCGGTCTATGCCATCGTTCCCGAACAATCGCTGGAGGAATGGATCGCCGAGCACTTGCCGGGTTTCAACGGCGACGGGCCGGTCAGGATCGGCAATGCCGCCGCCGAGCAGGCCCAGCACGATGTCGCCGGCAGCCTGATCCTGGCTGCTTCGCATATGTTCTACGACCGCCGGCTGCCGAAAATGGGCGACGCCACGCTGTTCCACGAACTGGAGGCACTCGGCGAGACCGCCGCCGCCATGGCCTTCGAGCCGGATGCCGGCATTTGGGAATATCGCGGTCGCAAGGCGATCCACACCCATTCCGCCGCCATGTGTTTTGCCGCCTGCGACCGCCTCGCCCGGATCGCGCGCACGCTCTCCCTGTCCGAGCGCGAGGCCTATTGGCAGGGCCATGCCGTGCGGATCCGCGACGCCATATTGGCGCGTGCCTGGAACGAAAAGGAGAGCCTGTTCGCCTCGCGCTTCGACGGCAGCGGCGCCGATGCCAGCACGCTGCTGCTGGCGGAGCTCGGGGTGGTCGAGGCGACCGACCAGCGCTACATCCGCACCGTGGAGACGCTGCAGCGCCGGCTGACCCGTTCCGGCTTTCTCATGCGTTACGACGAGAACGACGATTTCGGGGCGCCCGAGACCTCCTTCAACATTTGCAGCTTCTGGCTGGCCGATGCGCTCGTCGCCATCGGCCGGCGCGACGAGGCGCGCCAATTGTTCGAGGCTCTGCTCGCCCGGCGCAATCACGTCGGCCTGCTTTCGGAAGACATCGACCCGGTCACCGGCGAGCTGTGGGGCAATTTTCCGCAGACCTATTCGATGGTCGGCATCATCGTGACAGCCATGCGCCTGTCGCGCGAATGGATCCACTAGCCCGGCCCGGCGTTTCCGGCAGGGGCACGATCAGGCCGTGCCTTTGGCCATGACGCGCGACCCCGAGGCTTTCTCGATCGGCGAAAGGACCATCGACTGACCGGCATCGCTTCGATCACGCGCTTCGCGAAGCGACGCCTCCGCCATCCCGCATTGCACGCCTGAATGTCCGGAAAGCCCGAATACCCATGAAGAGATTGCCCCGCGTCGCCGTCATCATCACCCTCGTGACGATCGTGCTCGCCGGCCTTGTCGTGGCCTTCGTGCCGTTGTCGCAGGGAATGATCGAGCGCTGGTCGCAGCGCGACCTGGAGCTCCGGTCGAGCCTGGTGTTCCAATCGATCCGCGATCGGGTCGAACAGGCCATGTCCGGCCGGACGGCGGATCTGGCGCCGCTGTTCGAGCGCTTCACCAGCGACGAGCGCATCCTGGCGCTCGGGCTGTGCGATGCCGATGGCCAGATGGTGGTGGCGACCGGGCACATGCCCAAGGTCATCAGCTGCGGCTCGGTCGGCGATGTCGGCGGAGCTCCGGCCCGGCCGGTGCGTTTCGCGGTCTTCAACAACAGCGGCAACCGCGTCATCGTCGGCGGCTTTCCGGTCGGCAACGGTTCGCCCAAGGGCCGGCTGCTGATCGTCCACGAATTGCGCTTCGTCGCCGACCGCGTGCTGGAGGCGCGCTGGTACCTGATCGCCGGCGCGCTGGCCCTGATCCTGCTCGCCGGCACGCTGGCGGCGCTGACTGTCATCCTGCTGCAGCGGCGGCTGATGAATTCGGTGCTCGCCACCATCAACGATCTGCGCGAGGGACAACCGCGCAGCCTGGCCAGGCCGATCGTGCCGCCGCCGCCGGTTACCACCGAGATCCGCAGCCTGCTGCGCGACTTCCGCGAAAAGATCCGGCTGGAAGACGGCAGTCCGGTCGAGTGGTCGCCCAAGACCCTGCACGACCTGCTGGACAACGAACTGCCGGACACCGAGGTCTTCGTGGTATCCAACCGCGAGCCCTATATTCACAATCACGCGGAAGGCGGCATCGTCGTCCAGCGCCCGGCAAGCGGCCTGGTCTCGGCGCTCGAGCCGGTGATGCGGGCCTGCGGCGGCATCTGGATCGCCCATGGCAGCGGCACCGCCGATCGCGACACCGTCGACGGCCTCGATCATGTCCAGGTGCCCCCAGGCAATCCGGCCTATCGGCTGCGCCGCGTCTGGATGACCGATGACGAGCAGGAAGGCTATTATTACGGCCTGGCCAATGAGGGGCTCTGGCCGCTCTGCCATATCGCCTATGTCCGGCCGATCTTCCGCGAGAGCGACTGGCAGCAATATGTCGCGATCAACCAGCGCTTCGCCGATGCGGTGGTGCGCGAGGCGACGCGCCCCGATCCCGTCGTGATGGTGCAAGATTACCATTTCGCCCTGGTGCCGCGGATGATCCGCCAGCAATTGCCCAAGGCGACGATCCTGACCTTCTGGCACATTCCCTGGCCCAATGCCGAAGCCTTCGGCATCTGTCCATGGAAAGAGGACATCATCGAGGGGCTGCTCGGCAGCACCGTTCTCGGTTTCCACACCCGCTCGCATTGCAACAATTTCTTCGACACGGTCGACCGCTACATGGAAAGCCGGATCGATCGCGAGCAGGCATCCGTCACTCTCGGCGGCCATGAGACCATGGTCCGGCCCTATCCGATCTCGATCGAGTGGCCGCCGGCGGCGATGGAAGGGCAGGCGCCCGTCGCAGCCTGTCGCGAGGCCATCATGGCCCGCTATCACCTGCCGGCGAATATCCGCATCGGCATCGGCATAGAGCGCTTCGACTATACCAAGGGCATTCTCGACCGCCTGCGCGCCATGGATGACCTCCTGACCCGCTATCCCGAATGGCTCGGCAAGCTGGTCTTCATCCAGGTGGTGGCGCCGACCCGCTCGAAGCTCGCGAGTTACGCGACGCTGCAGGACGACGCGATCCGGCTGACCGCCGAGATCAATGAGCGCCATGGCAGCGAGACCTACCAGCCGATCCTGCTGGTGATCCGGCATCACGAGCCGGACGAGGTCTACGAGCTGTTCCGCGCCGCCGATATCTGCGTCGTCTCGAGCCTGCATGACGGCATGAACCTGGTGGCCAAGGAATTCGTCGCCTCGCGTGACGACGAGGACGGCGTCCTGGTGCTGTCGCGCTTCGCGGGGGCCTCCAGCGAATTGGGCGAGGCCTTGATCATCAACCCCTACGACATCCATGGCATGTCGGACGCCATGCACCGTGCCCTGTCCATGCCCGAGGCCGAGCGGCGCGAGCGCATGCACTTGATGCGGGCCCATGTCCGCGAGCGCAATGTCTACCGCTGGGCCGGCCAGATCCTGCTCGATGCGTCCAGGCTGAGGAAGCGCCAGAAGGTCGCCGACTTCGAGGCCGGCAACGCGTTGTGAGCGGGCCGCGATCGCGGGATCGCGGTCGCAGGCGCCTCACCGTCAGCGGCGCCAGGAGCGGGCCGCGTAATCGATCAGGAAGCGGCCGGGATCGGTGGCGATCACCGCCATGCCGGCCAGCACGGCCTGGGGCTGGGTGAGCAGGCTGGTCGGCATGGCGCGCATCAGCTGTTCCATCGGTGCCTTGGCCTCGAAGGCGGCGCGGAAATCCTTGTCGTCGATGAGCGGGCTGATCCGCGGCAGGATGCCGCCGGCCAGCGTCACCCCGCCGGTCGCCATGTAGATCAGCGCGAGATCGCCGGCAAAGCGCGCGGTCAGCCGCCAGAACAGGCGCACGCTGTCGCTTTCCGGCCCGGCGGGATCGGCGAGCGCTCCGGCTACGATGGCCGCCTGATCGGCCGCTTTCACGCTGCTGCCGGCCGCGTGCAGCCGGGCGCGGTGCAGGCGCGAGAGACCGTCGCCCGACAGGATGCTCTCGCTGGTGATCCGTCCGCAGACGGGATCGAGATAGGGCCAGAAGGCGACCTCGCCTTCGCCGGCCGGTCCGAACTCGACATGGCCGGCTTCGCTGGCGATCGCCAGATAGCGGCCTTCGACGGTGATCAGCGCCGCGGCGCCGAGCCCGGTACCCGGACCGAGGATCAGGCGCGGGCCCGCCGGCTGGCCAAGCGGTGGGCCGAAAGGCGGCCCGATCACCCGCAGGCGATCGGCGTCGAAGCTCGGGATGGACAGGGCCAGGGCCTCGAAATCCTGCAGCAGCAGACCCTGTTCGAGGCCGAGAGCCTCCGCGACCGCCGGCCCGTCGAGGCTCCAGTCGGCATTGGTCAGCTTCACGCTGCGCCCGTGCAGGGGCCCGGCCGCGCAGACGATCATCGAACGTGCCGGAGCCGCGCCGGCCATGGCCGCGATCGCCTCGGCGAGGCCCGGAGCGCCCTGGGTGCCGGCATGGCCGACCGGGATGAGGGCCGCACCCGGCTGATCCAGCCGGGCGACCCGGATATTGGTGCCGCCGACGTCGCAGATCAGGGCGGGAAGCGGAAAGTGCATGGTGTCTGTGCTCGCCTTCATCGCGTGGGTGTCCCGCGAAGGCGTCATCGCGGGTCCGTCATAGTCCGACTATGACCCTGCCGCCGCGCCGTGGGAACCCGCATGCCGCGCCCCGGCGCGCCAGGCGGCGCCGAACCGCCCTGCGTGAACTTCTGCGCGCTTGGCGCGTTGTCGGCCGAGGAGCCAAGCGCGTGCATAGACCAACCGACCCGCCGGCCCGGGCAGGCGACATCGTGGAAACCGATATCCCGGCGCGGCTCGACCGGCTGCCCTGGGGACGTTTTCACACTCTGGTCGTGGCGGCCCTGGGCATTACCTGGATCCTCGACGGATTGGAGGTGACGCTTGCCGGAACCTTGTCGGGCGCGCTCAAGGCAAGCCCGGTCCTGCAGTTCAGCAACCGCGATATCGGCCTGGTCGGTAGCGCCTATCTTGCCGGCGCCGTTCTCGGCGCCCTGTTCTTCGGCTGGCTGACCGACCGCCTCGGGCGCAAGAGGCTGTTCTTCATCACGCTCGGCGTCTATCTGGTGGCGACCGCCGCCACCGCCTTGTCCTGGAATCTCTGGAGCTTCATGCTGTTCCGTTTCCTGACCGGGGCCGGTATCGGCGGCGAATATGCGGCGATCAACTCGACCATCCAGGAACTGATCCCGGCGCGCGTGCGTGGCTGGACCGACCTCGTCATCAATGGCAGCTTCTGGATCGGCGCGGCGCTCGGCGCCTTTGGCGCCATCATGCTGCTCGATCCGGCGATCATCGATCCGGAATGGGGCTGGCGCGTGGCCTTCCTGACCGGCGCGCTGCTGGCGCTGGTCATCGTCTTCATGCGCCTCTGGCTGCCGGAAAGCCCGCGCTGGCTGATGACCCATGGCCGGCTGGCCGAGGCCGAGGCGATCGTCGCCGGTATAGAGCGGCAATTGCGCGCCGAGGGCCACGTCATTCCCGATCAGCCGCTACCGCGGGTCAGGCTGGCGACGCGCCGCGCGACCGGCTTTGCCGAGATCGCTGACACGCTCCTCAACCGGCATCGCCGGCGCACCGCCGTCGGGCTTGCGCTGATGGCCGCGCAGGCCTTTTTCTACAATGCCATCTTCTTCACCTATGCGCTGGTGCTGACCGACTTCTACGGCATCGCGGCGCATCAGGTCGGCTGGTACATCCTGCCTTTCGCCGCCGGCAATGTGCTCGGGCCGCTCTTGCTCGGCCGCCTGTTCGACACGATCGGCCGCAAGCCGATGGTCGCCTTCACCTATGCCATGTCGGGCCTGCTCCTGGCACTGACGGGCGCTCTGTTCGCGGCGGGATGGCTGACCGCGGCGACCCAGACAATTGCCTGGATGGTGATCTTCTTCTTTGCCTCGGCGGCGGCCAGTTCAGCCTATCTGACGGTGAGCGAAACCTTCCCGCTCGAGCTTCGGGCGGTCGCCATCGCCATCTTCTACGCTTTCGGGACCGGCATTGGCGGCGTCGCCGGACCGTGGCTGTTCGGGGTTCTCATCGATACCGGCTCGCGCATGTCGCTGACGGCCGGCTATCTTTTTGGCGCGGCGCTGATGATCGCCGCCGCCGGGGTCATGCTGCGCTACGGGGTGGCGGCGGAGCGGAAATCGCTGGAGGAGGTCAGCCGGCCCCTGTCGGCGCTCGATTGAATCAGGCGGCGGTCGCAGCAGCCCGGCTATGCCGCATGTCCAGCGCTTCCAAGGGCCGCTCACGCCGGGCCGCCACGAAGGTGTCGCGACCGGCGCGCTTGGCTTCGTACAGCGCCTCGTCGGCCTGCGCCAGGAGCAGGTGGGAATCGTAGCCGACCCGTTTCGACCAGGCGGCCACGCCGACGCTGACGGTGGCGCGCAGCGTCTGGCCTTCCCAGTCCAGGCGCTGGTTGCGCACCGTCTCGACCAGCGATCGGGCGACGGCCTCGGCGGCTTCCGGCGTGGCGGCCGGCAGGATGGCGCAGAATTCGTCGCCGCCGATGCGCGCCAGCAGGTCGTGCCCGCGCAGCCGGGACAAGGCTCCGGCCGCGAAGTGACGCAGGCAGGCATCGCCTGCCTGGTGGCCGTGCCGATCGTTGATGCCCTTGAAGTCGTCGAGATCGATGGCGATGAGCGCGAAGGACTGGCCGGTGCGGCTGGAGCGCCGGCATTCCTCGTCGAGCCTTTCGATGAAGCGGCGCCGGTTGGCGATGCCCGTCAGGTCATCCACCACGGCGAGGTGAATGATCTCGTTCCTGAGCCGGTCGATCGACATCAGCAGGAAACCGAAATTCCACACCATGGCGCCGAACAGCGTCGTCAGGAGCGCGATGGATTGCGGCGCGTTGAGGGTGGTGAAGCTGACCTCGCCGCCGACGCCGGCAAGCGCCAACACGGCGCGCAGCACATTGGCCAGCAGCGCCAGGCTCATGGCGACGGCCGCGAGCACCATGCCGGGCGTGCGGCGTCCGTCGCGCCGGCTTAGGAGGTCGGCAATGGTCAGGCCGAGCGGAATGCATTGGCCGGCGGAGAACAGCGCGATCCTGATCGCGATATCGTCCCGCCACAGGGTGAACAGGCCGAGCACGACCAGCACCGAGCCGGTGATGACGAGGCAGGTGCGCCAAGGCAGCTTCTCGCCGAGGAACTGCCGCGTGCCGGCCCAGGCCAGGCACAGGGAGAAATTCAGCAGCCCGGTGCCAAGCAGAATGGCTGGCAAGGGCGGAATGACTTCGCGAAGCATGGCGACGGTCGCAGCGCCGGCCGCTCCGCACAACACGGCCGCCATCCAGGTCCGGGCGGCCGCGAGGTTCGGATAGGCGCGAATGGCGAACAGCCAGACCAGCGCGAGCCCAAAACCATTGGCGACGGTAATGATACACAGTGTCGGAACGTCGACCATCATGGCACCGCTTCCCGTCGCGCCGCGCGAGGCTCTGCGCCCACGAATGCCAAGCATTCCGCCGACGCAGCATTTGTCTGCCGTCAGCAATACAAGCCATGTGTTAAAAGCCTGTTCCTGAAGGCATTTAGCGGCCGGCGCGCGAAAGGCCTGCCGGGCCCGGCGGGCAGCGCCTGGCGCAGGCGGTCAACTGCCGGTGGCTGCCGCCGGCTTGCTCTGGGCCTCGAGCATCTTGAACAGACGATCGCGCCCGGCGGAGATGAAGGTATCGCGGCCGGCCCGCTTGGCCTCGTAGAGCGCTTCGTCGGCGAGCGCCATCAGGACGCCGGTGTCACGGCCCATTCGTTTCGACCATTCGGCGAGCCCGATGCTCACCGTGGTGCGCAGGGCCTCGCCCTCCCAGTCGAGCCATTGCTCGCGGGCGCTTTCGACCAGCGAGCGGGCGACCGCCTCGGCGGCCTTCAGGCCGGTGGCCGGCAGGATGACGCAGAATTCGTCGCCGCCGGTGCGGGCCAGCAGGTCGTGTCCGCGCAGGCGCAGCAGCGCGCCATCGGTAAACTGACGCAGGCAGGCATCGCCGGCCTGGTGGCCGTAGCGGTCGTTGATCCCCTTGAAGCCGTCGAGGTCGATGGCCAGCAGCGTGAAGGGCTGGCCGGTCCGGCAGGACCGGGAGCATTCCTCGTCGAGCCGCTGGATGAACCTGCGCCGGTTGGCGATGCCGGTGAGGTCGTCGAGGACGGCGAGATGGATGATCTCGTTTCTCAGCCGGTCGATGGTCATCAGCAGGAAGCCGAAATTCCACACCATGGCTCCGAACAGGGTGGTCAGCAGGAAAGCGGATTGAACGCTGTTGAAGTTGAGGAAGCTCAACGGGCCGCCGGTGCCGGTCGTCGCCAGCACGGCGCGGAAGATGTCGCCCACCACCACGAAGCCCATCGCAGTGGCCGCCAGCATCATGCCCGGCGTGCGCCGGCCTTCGCGCCGGCTCAGCAGGTCCGCCATGGCGAAACCGAGCGGAATGCACTGGCCGATCGAATAGATGACGATGCGCGCCGCGATGTCGTTCTGCCAGACCGTGAACAAGGCCAGCGCCGGCAGCGACCCGAGCGTGATGGCGGCGGTGGCGAGCCAGGGCCGCTTCTCGCCCAGAAACTGGCGCGTCCCGATCCAGCTCAGGCAGGAGGCCAGGATCAACAGGCCGTTGCCGACGAGGATGGCGATGAGCGGCACCGCCACCTCGCGCAACATGGAGGCGCCGGCGCCGCCGGCACCGACAAAGGCGCCCGCCATCCAGATGCGGCCGGCGATCAGGTTCGGATGGGCCCGGACGACGAACAGCCAGACCAGGCCGATCGCCACGCAATTGGTCAGGATGACGATGTAGAGCGTTGGAACGTCAACTGTCATGACTTCGCTTTCGCAGCCCGCAGCGAGCGTCGCCCCTCCGCTCGCATGTCGGGCACTCTGCCGGCAAGACAATCCCTTATCGGGACTGTCCACCTTACGAAGGATATATTAACAGCGGGTCAGGGCCGAACGCGACGGAAAACCGGCGCGGCATCGCGGAAAGGGAGGCATCGCTTGTCCATCATCATCGCCGGCGGCGGCATTGGCGGCCTGATCACTGCGCTTGCGCTGCATCAGAAGGGGATCGCGGTCACCGTCCACGAGCAGGTCGGCGAGATCCGCCCGCTCGGCGTCGGCATCAATCTCCTGCCTCATGCGGTGCGCGTGCTGACCGGGCTCGGCCTGCAAGACCGGCTTGCCGCCGCCGCCGTCCGCACCAGGGAGTTGAGCTATTTCAACAAGCATGGCCAGTTGATCTGGAGCGAGCCGCGCGGCCTCGATGCCGGCTACGACTATCCGCAATTCTCCATTCATCGCGGCACCTTGCAGACGATCCTGCTGGACGAGGTGGTGGCGCGGCTGGGCCCCGACCGCATGTTTTTGGGCGAGCGCTTCGTCGATCTCACCGATCGTCCCGGTGGCAAGGTCGAGGCGGTTTTCGCCGGCCGCGACGGCCAGGCGGCGGCCAGGCGCCAGGGCGACATCCTGATCGGCGCCGACGGCATCCATTCGGCGGTGAGAGCCAGGCTCTACCCGCAGGAGGGGGCACCGATCTGGAACGGCCGTGTCCTGTGGCGGGCGATCACCGAGGCCGCCGCGCCGTTCCTGTCCGGCCGCACCATGATCATGGCCGGCCACCAGGATCGCAAATTCGTCTGTTATCCCCTGACCACCAGCCCGGACGGCCGTGGCCAGGTGCGGATCAACTGGATCGCCGAATTGTCCTTCGACCGCTCCAAGGGGTGGCGCCGGGAGGACTGGGATCGCACGGCCCGGCTCGAGGATATCGCTCCCTTGTTCGCCGACTGGCGCTTCGACTGGCTCGATATTCCCGCCCTCATGGCCGGCGCCACGACGATCTACGAATATCCGCTGGTCGATCGCGATCCGCTCGCGCGCTGGTCCTTCGGTCGCGTCACGCTGATGGGCGATGCCGCCCATCCGATGTATCCGATCGGCTCGAACGGGGCCTCGCAGGCGATCCTGGATGCCGAAGCCCTCGCCGAGGCGCTTGCCGCGCACGGGCCGACGCCCGAGGCGCTGTCGGCTTATGAGGAGGCGCGCCGCCCGCCGACCTCGGCGATCGTGCTGGCCAATCGCGGCAACGGCCCGGAACAGGTGATGCAACTGGCCGAGCAGCGGGCGCCGGGCGGCTTCAAGGACATCAGCGAGGTCATCAGCCGCGAGGAACTGGAAGGCATCGCGGCGCGCTACAAGCAGGTCGCCGGCTTTTCCCGGGACAAGGTCAATCGGGCCGATGCCAACCCGGCCGGATCGAAGGCCTGAGCCTCAGCCCGTCAAGGTCTCGGCCCGGCGCACCGCCGGGAACAGCCTCATCCAGACGAGCGCCACCAGCACGGTGCCGACGCCGCCGATAATGCCGGCCGGCACCGCGCCGATCAGCCCGGCGACCATGCCGGATTCGAACTCGCCGAGCTGGTTCGACGTGCCGATGAACAGCGAATTGACGGCGTTGACCCGGCCACGCATCTCGTCCGGTGTCGACAGCAGCACCAGCGAATTGCGGATCACCACGCTGACATTGTCGGCTGCCCCCATCACGACCAGCGCCGCCAGCGACAGGATGAGATTGGTCGAGGCCGAGAAGACGATGGTGGCGAGCCCGAAGGTGATGACGGCGGCGAACATCTTCAGGCCGACGCGACTGTGCATCGACAGCCGCATCAGGACGATCGACATCAGGATCGCGCCGACGGCGGGAGCCGAGCGCAAGAGCCCGAGACCCCAGGGGCCGGTCTGCAGCACGTCATGGGCGAAGATCGGCAGAAGCGCGGTGACGCCGCCGAGCAGCACGGCGAACAGGTCGAGCGAGATGGTGCCGAGGATCAGCGGCCGGCTGCGAATGAACAGGACGCCCGAAAACACCGAATGCAAGGTGATCGGCTCGCGGCTCGGCGCCGCGCGTTCGGCCTTGATGAGGGCCGTCGCCATGGCTGCCGCGGCGAGGCAGATCGCCGCCAGCCCCAGGGGCAGGCCGGCGCCCAGCGCATAGAGCAGGCCGCCGACCGAGGGGCCGATGATCGTCGCCGTCTGCATCGCCGAGGAGGAGATCGCCAGCGCCCGCGACAGGAGCTCGGTCGGCAGCAGCGCCGGCAGCAGCGCGGAAAAGGTCGGGCTTTCGAAGGAGCGTGCGGCGCCGAGCACGGCGACGGCCGCGAAAATGGCCGGTACCGTCAACCAGTCTCCGATCACCCCAAGGGTGACGAAGGCAAGCGTCGCCGCCTCGATGACCTGGCAAAGCATGACGATGCGCCGCCGGTCGAAACGATCGGCGACGTGGCCGACCACGAAGGTGAGCAGCACCATCGGCACGAATTGGGCAAGGCCGATGAGGCCGAGCGCATAGGCGCTGCCGGTCTGAGCATAGACGTGCCAGCCGATGGCGACGGCCGCGATCTGATAGCCGAGCGCGGAAAGCACGCGCGCGACCCAGAACAATACGAAGCCGTGATGGCTGAGCAGGCGGTCGGGGGCGGCCGGCGCGGCGGCCGCTATTTCGCCTTCTGACGGGCTGGGCTGGGCGGTCATCGTCTCGGATGGTCTCGTCGCGAGGTCCGGTGCGGGGTCCGGACGTGCAGGAGCCTTGCTATAGGAGATGGGCCGCGCGCCCAAGCCGTCACGGCGCAGCGAACGCAAATGTGAGGCTTGCGCCCGGCGCTGGGGTCAGGCGCGTCGCGCTGCGGCGAGGCGGCGGCCATAGGCGATGGCCGCATGCATGTTGACGTGATTGGCCCTGGCCGTGCCGGCAATGCCGAAGGCGGTGCCATGGTCGACCGACGTGCGGTCGATCGGCAGGCCGAGCGAGACATTGACCGTGGTGTCGAAGGCCACCAGCTTCATCGGGATGTGGCCCTGGTCGTGATATTGCGCGACCACCAGGTCGAACTCGCCCTGATAGGCACGGTGGAACACCGTGTCGGCCGGGATCGGCCCCTCGACCTGGATGCCTTCGGCCAGCGCGGCGGTGACCGCCGGAGCGATCTGCTCGACATCCTCGCTGCCGAACAGGCCGTTCTCGCCGCAATGCGGATTGATGCCGGCCACGGCGATGCGCGGGTGAGCAAGCCCGATGCGCCGGAAATGCGCGTGGCCCGCCCGGATCGTCGCCAGCACCCGTTCGGTGGTGGCGCGCTTGATGGCCCCGCTCAGCGAGACATGGGTGGACACATGGATCGCCGACAGCCGCTCGGAAGCGAGCAGCATGAACGAGGCCTTGGATCCCGTCAGATGCGCCAGCATGCCGGTATGGCCGTCGTAATGATGGCCGGCGGCGTTCAGCGCTTCCTTGTTGATCGGCGCGGTGACGATGGCTCCGACCTCGCCGGCGCTGGCGAGCTTCACCGCGGCCTCGATGTAGCGGAAAGCAGCTTCGCCGCCGCGCGGATCGAGCTTGCCGAAAGGGATCGGCATGCCGGCGACGGGGACGTCCTTGACCGCGATCGCCTCGCCGGTCGCGCCGGCGGCGCCGTCACGGAACGTCAGCGACGCGCCGACGACCTGGGCGGCGCGTTCCAGCACCGGCAACGAGCCGACCACCAGGATCGTCCGCCGCTCGGCCGGGGTCATGTCGGCCAGCGCCTTGCAGATCACCTCCGGGCCGACGCCGGCGGGATCGCCGCTGGTGATGGCAATGGGCCTGGCCGTCTCGTTCATTGTCTCGCTCATGGCATGATCTGCCCGCCATTGACCTCGATGACCTGTCCCGTGACATAGCCGCTCATCGCTTCGTCGGCGAGGAATTGATAGGCGCCGACGCATTCCTCGGGCCGGCCGATACGGCCGAGCGGAATGCTCTGGCGCGCCGTTTCGAGTTGCTCGGCGGTGGAGTAGCGCTCGTGGAACGGCGTCATGATGACGCCGGGCGCGACCGCATTGGCGCGCACGCCGTAAGGGGCGAGCTCCTTGGCGAGCACGCGGGTCATGGTGCTGACGAAACCCTTGGCCGAGCCGTAGAGGCCGGCGCCGCCGCCGCCGCCGTTGCGGGCGGCGACCGAGGTGGTGTTGATGATCGAGCCGGAGCGCTGCGCCATCAGGATCTTGGCGGCGCGGCGCGAGGCGAAGAACACCGAGCCGATATTGAGATCGACGACGTCGTCATATTGCTCGTCGGTGGCGTCGGCTATGGCCGTGCGGCCGAACATGGCGCCGGCATTGTTGATCAGCACGTCGATGCGGCCGAGCCTGGCATGGGCCTCGTCGATGACCCGGGCACATTCGGTCTTGTCGGAGACGTCGCCGCGGATCAGGTCGGCGCTGCCGCCGGCCGCGCGGATGTCGGCGGCGACCTGCTCGGCCCCCTCGGCATTGCCGTTGTAATGGACGATCAGGCGCGCGCCGAGCGTACCGAAATGGCTGGCGACCGCTGCCCCGATGCCGGAGCTGGCGCCGATGATGACGATCGCCTTGTCCTTCAAACCACCTGTCACGCACGGCCTCCCGCGAAACGCTCTTGTCGATACCGCTCTCAGGATCGATGGGACTTTACAAGTTGTCAATCCATGCTGGGCGCTTTGCGGAAGAGCGTGGGTGATTGAAGTAAAATGATCGATTTTTGAATCATTCGCAGGGAGAAATATCATCGAGCGTCGATCATACATGTTGACATGTTTGCGCGGTGCCGTCAGCATTTCTGCGTGCATGGCCGGCGAGTGGCGGGTCCATGCCGCATGGGAGAAAGCCTTGTTTCGCGCGCCTCGATCCTTGTCGGTGTCGGCCGGACACCGTTGCGGCGGTCCGGGCCGGACCTGCTCTCCGGGAGGTTCGCGGCCATGACCGGGCTCGAGATCGCGATCATTGCCGACGATCTCAGCGGCGCGCTCGACGCGGCCGCTCCCTTCGCCGCGCACGGCTTCACGACCGAGGTCGCGCTGTCAGCCGATCATCTCGACGGACTGGCCGAACCGGCCGTCGTCGCGGTCAGCACCGCCTCGCGGCATCTGTCGCCCGCGGAGGCCGGCGCGCGCGTCCGGCAGGCGGCGCTGGCATTGGCCGGGCGCTCGCCACGGATCGTCTTCCGCAAGATCGATTCCCGGCTGAAGGGCAATCTCGAAAGTGAAACCCGGGCTCTGCTCGAGGTCTTCCCACGCAGCCGCCTCATGGTCGCGCCGGCGGTTCCGGCGCTTGGCCGCCAGGTCGTCGAGGGTTTCGTCACGGGGGCGGGCGTCCCGGCGCCCTTGGCCGTGCGGCAGCATTTCGGCGGACTGGGCCTGGCCATCGAAGTGCCCGAGGCGATGGATCAAATGGCGCTGGACGGCCTGGCGGAGGACCTGGTCGCGGCGGCGGCCGATGTGCTCGCCATCGGCGCGCGCGGCCTTGCCGAGGGCCTGGCGCGCCAGCTGGGCAAGGGCCGGGAGATCGCCCAGATCCAAGCCCAGGTCCCGGTCGCGAGGCTGCCCGCGCCCTTCGCCATGGCCATCGGGTCGCGCGATCCGATCACGCTTCGCCAGGTCGAAACGCTGCTTGCGGCCTTTCCCGATCTCGTCGTGGTCACGGCACCCGATGGAGCGGTGGGGGACCGGTCGGTTCCACTTGGCGCTTCCGCGCTGTTCCTGTGCACGGGCGGCGGTGCCGGCGGGGCGGAGCAGGACGTCGCCAGGCGCTTTGCGGCCGGCGTCGCCGCCTATATCCATGACGGCGACTTCGCCGGCATCCTGGCGTCCGGCGGCGATACCGCCGCGGCCCTGATGGCCGCGCTCGATGTCGGTCTCATTCACCCGCGCGGCGAAGTCAGCCCGGGCGTGCCCTGGTCGCATATCGCGCTCGGGCCCGGCGAGGCCGTCACCCTGGTTACCAAATCCGGCGGCTTCGGCCGGGCCGAACTGCTCGCCGACCTGGTCGGCGGCGTTATGGCGGCGTCGCCCGGCATCCTTTCCTCCAGCGCTCAGAGGCCGTCATGACAGGCAAGCCGGATGCCCTCTCCGAGCCGGCGGCAAGGCCCGCCGGTCGCCCGCAATCGGCGACGCTGGTCGACTGGGTCTATGGCCAGCTGGTGCAGCGCATCGCGTCGGGCGAATATCCGCCCGACCACAAGCTGCCCGGCGAGCATGACCTCGCAAGCCTGCTCGGCGCCTCCCGGCCGGTGGTGCGCGAGGCGCTGGGGCGCATGCGCGAGGAAGGCCTGATCCATTCGCGCCAGGGCGCTGGCAGTTTCGTGCGCGCCCGCACCGAGCATCGCCCGCTCGGCTTCGCCCGCGTCGAGACGATCGCCGATATTCAGCGCTGTTTCGAGTTTCGCATCACCATGGAGGCGGATGCCGCCCATTTTGCCGCGCTCAGGCGCAATGAGGCGGGGCTCGAAAAGATGGCCGCCGCGCTTGGCCTGCTGCGTGAGGCGACTCGCAAGCTGCGCCATCGCGAGGATGCCGATTTCGCCTTCCACCTGGCGATCGCCGAGGCCGCCAACAACCATTATTTCTCGACCTCGCTGAATGCGCTGAAGGACCATGTCGCCGTAGGCATGAAGCTGCATGGCCTGTCCCTGATGGGGCCGCCTTCCGGCCTCGAACAGGTCTTTGGCGAGCACAGCGACATCTATGAGGCGGTCCGCGACCGCGACGCCGAAGCGGCGCGGCTCGCCATGCGCAGGCATCTCGAAAGCTCGCGCGACCGGCTGTTCGAGGGGCGGCTGCTCGACCTCTCGCTCAGGTGATCCGCCGCGACGGGATGCGCGCCGGCCGGCCGCCGACGTCGCGGCCGAAGGGGGACAGATGTCTTTTCTCGATGAGCTCGCCGCGATCGTCGGCACGCGCCACGTCATCGGACCGGGCGATGACCAGGAGCCCTATCTGACGGACTGGCGCGGCCGCTATCGCGGCGCGGCGCTGGCCGTGGTCAAGCCCGCCGGCACGCAGGAGGTGGCGGCCGTGGTCAAGGCGGCGGCCCGGCGCGGCATCGCCATCGTGCCGCAGGGTGGCAATACCGGCATGTGCGGCGCGGCGACCCCGGTCGGTCCGCGCGAAACGATCGTGCTGCGGCTCGACCGCATGAACCGCATTCGCGGGGTGAGCCGGCTCGGCGACGCCATCGCGGTCGATGCCGGCTGCATCCTGGCCGAGGTGCAGGCCGCGGCGGAGGCCGCCGACCGGCTGTTTCCCCTCAGCCTCGGCGCCGAGGGCTCCTGCCAGATCGGCGGCAATCTCTCCACCAATGCCGGCGGCACCGCCGTGCTGCGCTACGGCACGACGCGCGAGCTGACCCTCGGCCTGGAGGTCGTCCTGCCGGATGGCGAGATTTTCGACGCCATGACCAGCCTGCGCAAGGACAGCACGGCCTATGACCTGAAACAGCTGTTCATCGGCGCCGAGGGCACGCTCGGCATCATCACCGGGGCGGTGCTGAAACTGTTCCCGCGGCCGCGCCGGCGCGCGGTGGCCCTCGCCAAGCTCGGCAGCATCGAGGCCGTGCTGGACCTGCTCGCCGCGGCGCGCACCGAACTCGGCGACCGGCTCAGCGCCTTCGAGGTGATGTCGCGCGGCCAGATCGAGGTCATCGCCGAACACGTGCCGGACGTCACCATACCGTTCGCGCTCGACCAGCCCTGGCATCTGCTGGTCGAGATCGTCGACACGCTGGAAAGCGTCGATCTGGCGGCGGCGCTCGAGAGCCTGCTCGCCGCGGCCTACGAGCACGGCCTCGTCCTGGACGCGCTGGTCGCCGCGAGCGAAGCCCAGGCCAAGGCGCTGTGGAAGATCCGCCACAGCGTGTCGGAGGCGAGCAAGCGCGCCGGCTATGTCATTTCCCACGACAGCGCCGTGCCGCTGGAGCATCAGGCGACCTTCGTCCGGCGGGTCGAGAGCCGCATCGCGGCGCTCCGGCCCGATGCCAGGATCGTCATGCACGGCCATGTCGGCGACGGCAACATCCATGTGCTGGCGATCATTCCCGGCATCGCGCCGGACCAGCGCGAGGCGCTCAGCGACGTCGTCGCGGCGATCAACGCCATTGTCGACGAGGAGACGAGTGCTCTCGGCGGCAGCATCTCGGCCGAGCACGGCATCGGGCTCGCCAATCGTGCGCGGCTCGCCCGCGTCGTGCCGGCCGTCGAGATGCGGCTCTTGCGGCAGGTCAAGCAGCTGATCGACCCGGCCGGCCTGATGAATCCCGGAAAGGTGCTGCCGGACTGACCAGCCGACGCGCCGGAACGGCGTGCCGTCATAATAACAACAGGAGAAAACGCATGCAATTCAAGGCTATCGCGGCCGCTTTGGCGCTTCTTGTTTCGGTTCCGGCGCTGCCGGCCGGGGCGCAGGACAGCGCCTATCCCTCCAAGCCGGTCACCGTCTATGTGCCCTTCGCGGCCGGCGGCACGGCCGATATTTTCGCGCGCATGGTCGGCGAGCACCTGCAGAAGACCTGGGGGCCGGCATTCGTCGTCGAGAATATCGGCGGCGCCGGCAGCATTCTCGGCGTCACCCGGCTGGCGCGCTCGGCGCCCGACGGCGCCTCCATCGGGCTTGCCAGCACCTCGGCCCTGTCGATCAATCCGACGCTTTATGGCGCCAAGCTGTCCTACCAGCCCGACCGCGACCTGGTGCCGATCGGCCAGATCAGCATGGTGCCCAATGTCCTGGTGATCAATCCGGCCAAGCTGAAGGTTGCCTCGGTGCCGGAGCTGATCGCCTATCTCAAGGCCAATCCGGGCAAGGTCTCCTTCGGTTCGGCCGGGGTCGGCACCTCGCAGCACCTGGCGGCCGAGCTGTTCCAGCAGATGACCGGCACCAGCATGCTGCATGTGCCCTATCGCGGTTCCAGCCAGATGGTCTCCGACCTGCTCGGCGGCCAGATCGACCTCGCCTTCGACAATGTGCCCCTGCTGCTGCCGCATGCCGCCGCCGGCAAGCTGGTCCTGCTCGCCACCGCGACGCCGCAGCGCGCGCCCTTCGATCCGAACCTCCCGGCGCTCGCCGAATTCCTGCCCGGCTTCGAAGCTGTCGCCTGGCACGGCTTCCTGGCGCCGGCCGGCACCCCGCGGCCGATCATCGACAAGCTCTCGGCCGAGATCCGCGCCTTCATGCAGCGTCCGGAAACGGTGGCCAAGATGACCGAACTCGGCGCCGTCGCGGTTGCCACCGGCCCCGAGGACTTCGCCCGCTACATCGCCGCCGAAACCCAGCGCTGGAAGAAGGTGATCGAGACGGCGAATATCCGGATCGATTGAGGCAGGGCAGGGGGCCTGCGGGGGCGGGCGGGGCAAACGGCGAGCGGGCCGTCGCGCCGTCATCGTCGGTCGCGTCTGCGCGGCCAGCCGATGATGTCCCATATCAGGGCGCGACGGCCTCGGTGGGTATCACGTCGTTGTTGGCGAGATGGCTGCTGATCGCGAGAGGCGAGACACCGAAATGCTCGGCGGCTTCGTCGAATGCGTCGCTGGATAGCGTTCCATCGAGGAAGTCGACGAGACTTTCGATAGGGACCAAAAATTCCGCGGCAAAAGCGCGCTGCAATTGCTGCCGCGCCGTCACGGAATCGGTCAGCGGCAGCCAGGTGTCATTTTGCGGGGCAATGAGTTGGTCCGCGATGAAACGGGCTGCCTGAAACCGCAAACCTTTTTTGTGCCGCTGTCGAAAATGCAGGCTCAGCCTGCCGCTGTCGCCGGTCCGCACGCCCAGGCCGACCAGGGAATTGCCGCTGCTCGAATCCGTCAACGCTGTGGTCGGTATCGCCAGAATGTCGCAAAGCGCCTTGTCGGAAACCGGGCCGGGCGACATCTTGCTCGACTGACGGACATCCCTGGCCAATGCTCGGCCGCGCTCCCAGGGCGTCCGTCTGAGGTCGAAGGGCTCCGGTCCAATTGGAAAATTCGACCGATTGAACCGGGCCGGCAGGCCAAGATGGCCGACGATCTCGACGAGACGTGCAAGCTGCTCCTCGGCAGCTTCCGAACCGATGATCGAAGCGATCTCGTTGGTTGCCGCTTCGCCCGCACGATCTGACATGCTGCCGACGCGCCTTATCAGGTCTTCCGGGGCTTCGTCGGCATAGTAGCCCAGGCGCGCCTCCAGTTGACGCCATGCGCTGACGTCCGGATCGGCTCGCTCCGCCAGGACGTCGCCCCACAGCGATTGGAGAGTTTGCGCTTCGGTGCGGGTATCATGCAGCCGCTCCAGCACCAGCCGAATGAAGTCGTCGATGGCGCGATCGAACGTGTCATGGGGGACGCGGGTGGGGGCGAGATCGGTCAGATAGCGAGTGGGTTCCCACGCGGCATTGCGCACGGCGCGGGCCGCGATCTGCATCGCTTCCCCATCGGAGGCAATTCGAACGCGCGGCCAGACAAAGCCCGCGCCGACCGCGGGCAGGTCGTGAGCCATGCGCCAAGCCGGAGAAGGGCGGCCGTTGGCCACAGGGACAGCCTCATAGCGCAGTCGCCACCAGCAGGAGGCAAGCCATTCTGCCAGGGGATAAGCTGCAACACGGGTTCTGTCGGTGACGGTCCTGGACCAACTATCGAAGGCACGCGTAAGGATATTGTCGCCGACCTTCAGGGTCAGTTCCGCGGCGGTGTCCTGCTCCTGCAACGAGCCGGTCTTGGCAAAGGACCACTCGGTGACAATCTCGAATGAGGTCATAGTTTCTGTGCTCGCTCCAGCACGACGAGCCTGAAAGGATCGGCGAGGGGCATAGGATAGCCATGATAGTGGCCTTGGACGGCATTTTCCAATTGGGCTTCGAAGACGACGTCACCGCGGACCATCCAGATCTGGGTGGGCAGGCCTTCCTGCATACGTTCGCTGACTAGGCCGGCTTCGACACCGGACCGAAGCAGCTTCTGCGCTTCGGCCCTATGGCTGATGCCGGCCTCGTCGCACAGCGTCGCGTTCTGCCGTGGGGCGGATGGCGGGTGCAGATCGAAATCTCCGGGATTGCGCTTATGCTGCGGGTTGCCCGTATAGACCACGCGATCCGCCATCGCGGCCTTGGTCGCCTGGTCGGGCTCTGTCCAGACCCGCAGTTTTCGCTTGGGATTGAAGCGAAGATCGTCTTCTGCTCCGCGCCGGCGATTTTTCACGGTGTCATCCATGGTCGATGTGTCATTTTCAGCCAGGATGGATCATTTTCTCGGCAAGCGATAGCAGTGACCCCGCTCGCACCAAGACGGCCTTGGTCGTCACGGTGCGAAGGGATGTTCTGCCGCATTGACGGCATTGTTTTGAATGCGACGATCAAAACATGATCGAGGAACCGGAGACGACATTGTCCTGCGATCGATATCGTAAAGCGCAGGTTGTATCTCATGCAGGCGACGACGGTTGAGACCGGGATGCCGCGATACCTGGCGAGCTATTGGGGCAAGGCTCGCCCGCTTGACGGCGCTTTTCCATGGCATCCTCTGGCCTATCACAGCCTCGACGTCGCGGCGGTGATGGGCGCCTTGCTCGACCTGCGTCCGCGCTGGCTTACGGCGATCGCGGCCGCATCGGGCTTATCCCCGGCGGAGACGCGCCGCCGGTTGGTTCTGGCCGCGGCCCTGCACGACCTCGGCAAGTTTGCCGAAAACTTCCAGCAGAAGGCTCCGGCCCTGCAGCAGGAGCTGATGCCTGGGGCCTTCGCTGCCAATGACCGGCGAGGTCACGGCGAGATGGGAGCGGTGTTCTGGACCGAACTGAACGACCGGCGCTTCAGCGTGCTGCGGCGCTGGATGGCGGCCTCCTTCGCCCATCATGGCGCGCCGGTCGCGGATTCGACGGGGACACGCAATGCCATGTCGAGCGACGCACAGGCTGATGCCCAAGCTTTCATCGACGCCGTGGTGAAGCTGATCGGCGCGCCGGACGAACGGCGTGTGGGTAACCTTGCCGAGACTTGGCGCGTCGCCGGACTGATGATCCTGGCCGACTGGATCGGCTCGAACCAGCAGTGGTTCCCCTTTGAACCGCCGGTCCATCCGCTCGAGGCCTATTGGGCTCTTGCCCGCCAGCGCGCCGAGGTGGCGGTGACCGAGGCACGCCTCGCAGAAGCGGCGACCGCCGCGCATGTCGATCTCGGGACGCTTTTGGGCGCGGATGCGGTTGCCTCGCCCCTGCAAGCCTGGGCTGAGCGGCAAAGGCCCGGCAGCGGGCCGCGGTTATACCTCATCGAAGATCTGACCGGCTCCGGCAAGACCGAGGCGGCGCTCATCCTGGCCCATCGGCTGATGCAGGCGACCGCGGCCGAAGGCCTGTACTGGGCCTTGCCCAGCATGGCGACGGCCAATGGCCTTCACGCCCGGCTGGAGCAGATCTATCGGAAGCTCTTCGCGACCGACGGCATCGTGCCGTCGCTGGTCCTGGCCCATAGCGCCCGGGATCTGAATAGCGGCTTCCAGGCTTCCATCGGGCGCGAGCAGATCCGGTCCTATGGCGGCGAGGGGGCCGAGGCGATCAGCGGCGAGGCGGCTTGCGCGGCCTTCGTCGCCGACGACCGACGTAAGACTTTTTTGGCGCAGGTCGGCATCGGCACGCTCGACCAGGCGCTTCTCGCGGTTCTGCCGAGCCGCCACCAATCGCTCCGGCTGGCGGCCCTGTCGCGGCGGGTGCTGGTCGTCGACGAGGCCCATAGCTACGATCCCTATATGGTGGCCGAGCTGGAGCGACTGCTCAAGTTTCACCATGCACTCGGCGGCTCGGCTATCGTCCTGTCGGCAACCTTGACCCTGGCGCAGCGTCAGAGGCTTGCGGCGATCTATGGCGGCTCGTCTGCGATCGCGGCGTGCAGCCTGGCCTTTCCGCTGGCCACCGAGGTTGGCGCGGCCGACCTCGTCGAGACGCCGCTCGATGCCGCACGCGGAACGCGCCGCGATTTGCCCATGCGCCGCTTCGACCGGCCGGAAGAGGTCATGGCCGCGCTGGTCGAGGCGGCGCGCGGTGGCGCCTGCTGTGCCTATGTCCGGAACACCGTGAAAGATGCGGTGGCGGCTTTCGATCATCTGCGGACGATCGCCGGCGCGGATGTGACGGTCGAACTGTTCCATGCGCGTTTCGCCCTGGGCGACCGGATGGAGCGAGAAGGCGAGGCGCTTGCCCGTTTCGGGCGCGACGGCATTCCAGAGGTCAGGCGCGGGCGGATCCTGGTGGCGACCCAGGTCGTCGAGCAAAGCCTCGATCTCGATTTCGACTATATGGCAACCGATCTCTGCCCGATCGACCTGATGATCCAGCGGGCGGGCCGGCTGCATCGCCATGGTCATCGGCCCTGGCGTCCGCCGCCGGAACTCTGGGTCGTCGGTCCCGAGGCGGTCGATGATGCTGGCCCCGACTGGTACGCGGGCCCGTTCCCGCATGCGCGCTTTGTCTATCCCGATGCCGGCCAGCTCTGGCGCACTATGCGTATCCTGACCGACAAGAGAGGCCTGCCGCTGGCGAGCGGTTCGGCGCGCGCCTTGATCGAGCCGGTTTTCGGTGGGCAAGTTTTGGATGTCCCGCCGGCGATCGATGTGATCTCTATGAATGCGGAGGCTGAGCGCCTGGCGCAACGGGGCGTCGGGCATATCAGTGTGCTCGACGTCAGAAAGTTCGACCGCCAGGCAGGTCGCTGGGACAGCGGCGACAAGACACCGACCCGTCTCGGCGACGAGACCCGCACGTTGCGTCTCGCCCGCTGGGCTGATGGCAGCTTGCAGCCCTGGCGCGAAGCCGAGACCGAGATGCGGTCCTGGCGCCTGTCGGAGATTGCCGTGCGGGCGAAGCGGGTGGCCGAGACGGAAGCGCCGGATGCCGCCGCTGCCGCCGCGATCGTCCTGGCACAACAGAGCTGGCCGGGTCGGTTCGACCCGCCGCCCATCCTGGCCTTGACGCCTGGGGCTTCGCCCGGGGTCTGGGAGGGCACCTGGAAGGATGCGCAGGGGCGGCGACAAGCCGTACGCTATTCCCGCGCCACAGGTCTGGAGACCATCGGATAGCGGCCGTCCTTGCTCATGCAGGACGGGTTGCGCGGTGCTGTCCACCGTGCCGAATAAGCTGGTTTATCCTCGCGCATTTGGTTGATAGGCGATCGCCAGTCGTCGCTCGACAAGGTCCTTGCACATGCCCCTGGACGCCCATGGAAATTCGGTAGCTTTTTCGAGGTTGCAAATCATGCAATGAATCAAGTGCTTATCGGGATGAGTGTGCCCCGCCTGCGCGGGGATGAACCGCTGGGGCAGGCATCGTTGCGCCACGACTGGTCGTGTGCCCCGCCTGCGCGGGGATGAACCGCACGTCATGGCGGTGGGCTGGGTGCCGCAGTCGTGTGCCCCGCCTGCGCGGGGATGAACCGGTTGGCACGTCATTCGGAGGATTTGCTCTCGCGTGTGCCCCGCCTGCGCGGGGATGAACCGTACTGAGTTTTGCCTAGGCGACAGTCATCCCCGTGTGCCCCGCCTGCGCGGGGATGAACCGCGCGATGTGCACGGCGACCGTGGCGCCGTCCAGTGTGCCCCGCCTGCGCGGGGATGAACCGGCCAACGCCCTCCTGCAGGTCGAACTCGACACGTGTGCCCCGCCTGCGCGGGGATGAACCGCCAACCGAACCGCCGTCGCCGGCGTCGAAATCGTGTGCCCCGCCTGCGCGGGGATGAACCGGCGAGGCATAGGTGTAGACGAGCGAGTTATCGGTGTGCCCCGCCTGCGCGGGGATGAACCGGCCTGCACGGCATCGGCCGCGTCGGCGGCGGTGTGTGCCCCGCCTGCGCGGGGATGAACCGAGCGAGGCCGACATCCTGGCGCTGCGCACTGAGTGTGCCCCGCCTGCGCGGGGATGAACCGTGATAGCGGACGTACCGCTGGCCGGTGGTGTCGTGTGCCCCGCCTGCGCGGGGATGAACCGGCGAGATCACCAAACGGCAGATCAACCAGGACGTGTGCCCCGCCTGCGCGGGGATGAACCGCCTCCGGAACCGTTTTTCGGAGATGGCCTGCTGTGTGCCCCGCCTGCGCGGGGATGAACCGTTGAGGCCAGCCGCCGCGGCATCGACCCCAAGGTGTGCCCCGCCTGCGCGGGGATGAACCGCGGCAGCGGGGCGAGTGCGGCAGCAATATCCCGTGTGCCCCGCCTGCGCGGGGATGAACCGGGGATGGCGGGCGCGCTGTCGGGCGTATTCGAGTGTGCCCCGCCTGCGCGGGGATGAACCGGTCGAGCATGACGGCAAGTCCATCGGATCCGAGTGTGCCCCGCCTGCGCGGGGATGAACCGTCTTTGGTTCGGGCGCCCGGCCATCTCGACGGGTGTGCCCCGCCTGCGCGGGGATGAACCGCGGACCAACCAGGTCACGACGCCGCGCAAGCCGTGCGCCCCGCCTGCGTGGGGATGAACCCGCGAACTGTCCCGCGACAGGGAATGAGATGCCAGCCTCAAGGCTGATCTCCTGTGCATGTAGTCAAATTTGACTGAGGCTGCCCCATGAATATTGCGATGAGCCCGATTTTCTTGGATCAAGGTTGCGCGCAAGGCATTCGATGCTTTTCCAGCGGTCGTGCAGACGGATGCGCTCCGCGCTCTCACAATCGCAGCGGATGGAAAGAAGGCGGATACCGCCAAACCGCTTCAGGGACTTGGGACAGGAATATTCGAGATCGCGTTGAGGCATCGCGGCGACGCCTGGCGTGTCGTCTATGCAGTGCAGATTGGCGAAGACATTTGGGTCGTTCTCGCCTTCCAGAAGAAATCCAGGAGCGGCATCGAAACGCCGAAGCAGGACATCGATCTGGTGCGCGAACGCCTGAAAAGGCTGAAAGGGGTATTGTCATAACTGACGATTTCGAACTGGTGCGCGGCAGCGGCAATGTTTTCGGTGACTTCGGCCATCCCAATGCCGATGCCGAGCAACTGAAATCCCTGTTGGCTGCGAAGATCATCGGTGTTCTCGATGCGCGCGCACTCACGGTCCGACGGGCAGAAGAGATCACCGCTATCGCCGCTGCTGATTTCTCCCGCATTCGCCAGGCGAAGCTTGATCGCTTCACCATCGATCGCTTGATGACGATCCTGAACCGCTTCGACCAGAGGGTCGAGGTTACCGTCAGCGTGCATCCCCGGATCGACGCGCAAGCCGATAATGCGGCATGAGCGGGGAGGGGCCGCGAGGGCGTCTCATGATCAGCGCTCTCTGCGGGGCAGCAATGAAAACACCTTGCGCAAGGCCGCATCGCGCATCGACCCCAATGCTGTTCGCGCAGCGGCTTGATGACGGCGATCGGTCCGATGAGTAGCGGATCTGTTCTCGAATGCTGGCAAGAGCGTGCAGGACGGCAATGGCCGGGGCAGGAGGTCAAGCGCTCGTTGATCTGTATCGACGCTGGCTGTTAGCACTCGCAGACCGCGAGCCGGTCGCCACACTCAGGTGAAAGTTCCAGCATTGGTATCTCGTCGCCGGCGCTGGATTTGCCAATTGTGATGGGGAATGGCATTCGTGCGAGAGTTGGAGTTCCTGCGATGCAGGATGAACCGTCTGTGGTTTTTGCCTCGGCGCCCAATCGTTCCCTGCCCGCGCGGGGATAAATCGCCTGTGCTGATTGCTGGCCAGAATATATAAGTCTGTCGTTTTAGCCTCGGGCTTGCATATCGGCCGCTTCGCGCGCATGGTTGTTCCATCCGGCGTCGGGGGGATCCGACACCGGATGGTAACTGGCGGCTCATCACTTGCGAGAGGAGGTCGTTTCATGCGGTGGCACCGCAGCATCACAACATGAGACGCGGCACACCGAGCCCTCAGCAGAGGGCTCGGTGATGCTCGCACATTGCTGCCTCACGCTCAACGTCGGTCGCGTTGTTCATGCCCGCTTGCGCACAGGGCCTGGGGTGACGCGGTGAAGTCCAATCGAACGGGATCTCTGCCCTTTGCGTTTTGGTTGAGATTTCAGCCGAATCAACTCATGGTTGGTGTGTGGCTTGGGGGGGCGATGCTACTCAATCTGATCTCAGACGCTTGGCTTGAGGTCAGGCGAGCGTCCGGACGTCGTGCCGTCATTGCGCCGCCTGCGATCACCGACGGTTTCGACGACGACCCGATCGTCGCCCTCGATTTCCCCCGCGCCGACTGGAACGCAGCACTGACCGAGTGGCTCATCGGCCTGACCTGGCTCGCCATGGCGCCGCGCGATGAGTTCGAATGGGCCGACCATTTCCGCGCGCCGCCGTCGCCCGGCAACCTGAGCGCGGCTTTCGCGCCCTTCGTCCCGGCCTTCGATCTCGACGGCGACGGCCCGCGCGCCTTCCAGGATTTCGATCCGCTGGAAGCGGCGGAGATGAAACCGTTGAGCGGCCTGTTGATCGACGCGCCCGGCGAGAACACGCTGAAGAACAATGCCGATCTCTTCGTGAAGCGCGGCGGGGCAAGCGGCCTGAGCCTGCCCTATGCGGCGGCGGCACTGATCACCGTGCAGACCTATGCGCCCTCCGGCGGTGCCGGCCACCGCACGTCGCTGCGTGGCGGCGGCCCGCTGACCACCTTGCTGGCCCCGGTTCGCAAGGCCGTGAATATCGCGACCCTGTGGGACCGCGTCTGGGCCAATGTGCCGGATGCCGATCCGGACGCCGGCGCGGCGGATCCTGTGCGGATCTTCCCATGGCTCAGCCCGACTTTGACGTCGGCCAAGGGCGAGAAGGGCGAGACCCTCGCGCCTGAGGGCCAGCACCCCGCGCTGGCCTTCTTCGCCTGCCCGCGCCGTATCCGGCTGGATTTCGCCGGGGATGTCGCATGCGCCTTCGACGGCAAGACCGGCCGCGGCGCGGTCGGCTACCGCACGCTCAATTACGGCGCCAACTATGTTGCCTGGGAACATCCCCTGTCGCCCTATCGGAACGACAAGAAGGCTGGAAAGCTGCCGCTACATCCCCATGCCGGGCCGTCGGACTATGGCGACTGGATCGCCTGGTGGGGCTTGAAGGGCGAGGAGGACCAACCGGCGGAACCGCTGCGCCTTTGGCGCGATCGGCGCCTGGAAGTGGACGATCTGCTGGCCGCCGGTGGCGAGGGCATCGAGGCTTTCGGTTTCGACATGGACAATATGAAGGCCCGGCAATGGCTGGAGGCCCGTTTTCCCTGGGTGAAGGTGCATGACGAAGCGCATGGCGACCTGCGCCAGGCCCTGAGCGAAACGATCGCGGGGGCAGACGCCGCCGCCCGGACACTGCGCTACGCCATCAAGATCGCGCTCTTCGGCCAGGCCAGGGACGGTTCCTATCGGCTGCCCGAGACCTTGCCTTTGGATGCTCTGCCGGAACCCGCCGAACGGTTCTGGCGCGAGACCGAAGCCGATTTCAGAGACCTGCTGGGAAGGCTCACGCTGCATTTCGAGCACGGCGCTGCTCCCACCATCGATCTGAAGCAGAATTGGCGCGGTACCTTGCGTCATCGCGCCTTGTCCATCTTCGACGACACCGTCGACCTCGACGGAATGACCGACGCCAATCCGCGCCGCCTGTTGTCGGCGCGCCAGCTACTCGCCTTTGCTTTTTCGGACCATGCCAAGGCCGAGGTTCGCCGCGCGCTCAATTTGAGCCCCGCGCCGAAGGCGGCGAAAGCCAAGGAGCCGGCTTGATGCGCGACGATCGCCGCCAATTCATCGAGGGGGTCTTTCACGACTGGTGGGAAGGCCTAACCGACAGCAAAAATGACGGCCGCAGAGCGGATCGTGCGGCGCTTGCGCGCCTGCGTCGGCTCGACATGGCGGATTTTGGCCAGGGGCTCGAACCGGACCTGACCCTGGCGCTTGGCGAGGATGGGTTTCGCAAGCTCTACCGGCGCATCCGGGCCATCAAGGATCTTCCGGAAGACTACGAGCCGGACCTCGTCACCGCCGCGGTGACGCTCGCCCGCATCAGGAAGGACGCCGCCAAGCGCAAGACGGCCGCCATGCTCGGCGGCCCCGATGACGACGCGCGCAAGATGAAGGAAGTGCGCTTCCTTCGCCTGATGCGGGTCTCGACCTCCGGCGATCTGTTCAACGAGGCGCGCCGGTTGGCAGCTCTGCTCGACCGGCAGGCGCCGGTCGGCGAACTCGGCGCCTCGCTGCTGCTCTGGCGGCATGTGCCGCGCGTGCGCCGCGACTGGGCGCGCGCCTATTACGGGCTCGACACCGAGGGCCTGGAACCGACCGAAACCGATATCGCCAAGCCGGAGCCTGCCTCTCCATGACCCGCTTCCTGCAATTGCACCTGCTCACGCCCTATGCCGCCGCCAATCTCAACCGCGACGATACCGGCCGGCCGAAGACGCTCAGTTTCGGCGGCGCCGAACGTCTCAGGATTTCCTCGCAGAGCCTCAAGCGTGCCTTCCGCACCTCGGATGTGTTCATCGAGGGCTTGCCGGGCGCGCTCGGCAAGCGCTCGCAGCATTTCGCCCGCGAACTGGTCACGGCGCTCGTCGCGCGCGGTTTGAGCGAGGACGACGCCAAGGCCCGCGCCGAGGCGGTGATCGAGCATGACAGCCTGGGTAAGGTGAAGAAGGGGCAGGCGACGACCGAACAGCTGGTTCATCTCGGCCCGGACGAACTGGCGACCATCGCCGGGCTGGCCGACCGGCTGGCCGCCTCGGCCGAGCTCGACAAGAAGGAGGTGCTGGTGCTGAAGGACAAGCCGCGCGCCGCCGACATCGCCATGTTCGGCCGCATGCTGGCCGACAATTCCGGCTTCAATGTCGACGCCGCCGTCCAGGTGGCCCATGCCTTCACCACCCACCGCGCTACTGTCGAGGACGACTATTACACCGCCGTCGACGACATCAAGAATGCCGATGACGAGGCCGATCGCGGCGCCGGTTTCATCGGCGTGCAGGAATTCGGTGCTGGGCTCTTTTATCTCTATATCTGCGTCAATGCCGACCTGCTGGTCGACAATCTCTCGGGCGACAAGGCGCTCGCCGCCGATGCGGTGGAGGCTTTGATCCGGGCGGCCGCGACCGTCAGCCCCAGCGGCAAGCAGAACGCTTTCGCCAGCCGGGCAAAGGCCCGCTACGCGCTGCTCGAAGCCGGCAAGGAGACGCCGCGCAGCCTCGCCTCGGCCTTCCAGCATCCGGTTGGAGCGGGCTCCGGCGAGAACGATCATTTCGAGGCATCGTACAAGCGCCTGACCGATCTGCGGAACGGCTTTGCCTTGGCCTATGATGAAGTTCTGCAAGTGACCGACATGAAGGTGGCGGCGGATGGCCACGGCAGCCTGGCCGACCTGGTCGCCGCGGGCCGCGCGGCGGTCGGGGCCTGAGGCCATGAGCGAGCGCGACTTCCTGGTCTTTCGCCTGGCGGGGCCGATGGCCGCCTTTGGCGACATCGCCGTGGGCGAGCGGCGCGGCATCTGGGACGCTCCGTCGAAATCCGCGATCCTCGGTCTTGTCGCGGGGGCGCTCGGCCTCACGCGCGACGAGACCGCGGCGCACCTCACGCTGGAAACCGGCCTCGGTTTCGCCGTGCGCGTCGACGTGCCCGGCCGGCCGTTGCGCGACTATCACACGGCGCAGGCGCCCAGGGCGCGCCGCAACGGCCAATGGCGCACCCGGCAGGAGGAACTCGAGGACAAGGACGAACTCAACACCGTTCTGTCCGAGCGCATTTATCGGCTGGAGGCCGCCGCCACCGTCGCACTCTGGCGCAAGGGCGATGCGGTCGCTTCGCTGGACGTGCTGGCGAGGGCGCTGAAACAGCCGCGCTTCATCCCCTATATCGGACGCAAGGCATGCCCCTTGGGCCGGCCGCCGCGGCCCCATGTCGTCAATGTTGGTGGCTTGCAGGCCGCCTTCGCGGCCTACGATGGGTTGGAGGCGGATGCTGACGCCAAGCTCCGCTTCCCGTGGTTCGTGACGCGCCGCGTCGAACGGCAGCGCACCATCTGGTTCGAGTGGGATGCCGGGCTTGCCGATGAGGAACGACAGGCCAAAGCCGGTGGCGCCATCCGACAGCGGCGCGACGCCGTGCGCGACCGCGGCCTCTGGCAGTTTTCCGATCGCCGTGAAGGCAGCTTGATCTTCGCCGCGCCTCAAACCGGGGAGGCCGCGGCATGAGCTTCCTGACCCTCGCCGAATTGCGCCGGGATACGCCGCAGGCGCGGGCCTATGCCCGCCTGCTGCTGGACAGCAGCGTGGAGGACAGCGCCCACCGGCTGGTCTGGCTGCTGTTCGGCGACAACCCCGATGCCGAACGCGATTTCCTGTTCCGCGAGGCTGAGCCGGGGCGTTTCCTGGTTGTCTCGCAACGCCAGCCGGCGGGCGAGGAAGCCATCTGGAGCCTGAAGAGCCGTCCCTATCAGCCGGCTCCGGTGAAGGGGCGGCGTTACGGCTTTTCGCTGCGGGCCAATCCGACCGTCAGCCTGTCCCAGCCGGGGCGGGCGCGCAGCCTGGTGCGCGATGTCCTGCTGCACGCCAAGAAACAGGCTGGGCGACCGCTGACGCCGGAGGAAAGGGAGGCCGCGGCGCTCGCCTGGCTGACCGCGCGCGGCGAGCGCATGGGGGTCACCTTCGACCCGGCGCTTTGCCAGGCGAAGCGCTATGATCTGCTCAAGGTTTCCCGCAAGAAGGAGAAGGACAAGGCGAAGGGTTCGGCGCATCCGGCCGAATTCACCGTGGTCGATTTCGAGGGCGTGCTGACCGTCGAGGACCCCGCCGCCCTGGAGACGACCCTGCGTGCCGGCATCGGCAAGGGGCGCGCCTATGGGCTCGGGCTCATGCTGCTCAGGCCGCTCGGCGACTGACGCGCCATGGCCGAGCCGGTTTTCGTGTCCTTGCGCCCGATCCCGTTGAAGGACCGCTCGGCCATCGTCTTCCTGGAATATGGTCAGCTCGACGTGCTCGACAGCGCCTTCGTCCTGGTCGACCAGACCGGCGTGCGGGTGCAGATCCCGGTCGGCGGCCTTGCCTGCCTGATGCTGGAGCCGGGCACCCGCGTCTCCCACGCCGCCGTCGTGCTCTGTGCCCAGGTCGGCTGCCTGCTGGTCTGGGTCGGCGAGGGTGGCGTGCGGCTCTATGCGGCCGGCCAGCCGGGCGGCGCCCGGGCCGAACGCCTGCTGTTCCAGGCGCGCAACGCCCTCGACGAAGCAGCACGGCTGAATGTGGTGCGCGAGATGTACCGCCGCCGCTTCGACGAGGAGCCGCCGGCCCGGCGCTCGGTCGACCAGTTGCGCGGCATGGAGGGCGTGCGGGTCCGGGAAATCTATCGCCTGCTGGCGCAGCGCCACGGCGTCGACTGGAAGGCCCGCCGTTATGATCAGGGCGACTGGGACAAGGCCGATATTCCCAATCGCTGCCTGTCTTCGGCCACCGCCTGCCTCTACGGCCTTTGCGAAGCGGCGATCCTCGCCTCCGGTTATGCCCCGGCGATCGGCTTCCTGCATCGTGGCAAGCCGCAGAGCTTCGTCTACGACATCGCGGATCTCTACAAGTTCGAAACCGTGGTTCCCGCGGCCTTCGCCACCGCGGCCAAGATCGCCAAGGGCAAGGGCGGCGAGGGCTCGCCG
>JAFKKV010000031.1 GCA_017304475.1 Hyphomicrobiales bacterium
CGCGAAGGGCGACGCGAACGCTAGCCGGTCACGCCGAAACGCTGGACTGGCCGGCGGCGGCCGGCAGTGGCCCGTCGTCCTGCGCCTTGAGACGCGAGTCGGAAAGCTCGCCGGCCGCTTCCAGGATCGGATAGGCGGTCGAGGCCAGGTGCCCGTGGATGCGCTTCAGGTCGCGCACGACATCGAGGTGGATCGTGCTGGTTTCGATCGATTCGGGCCGCCCGGCCCGCAGCCTGGCATAGTGGTTCTCGGTCGCATTGCGCTCGGCGATGCGGATGGCCGATTTTTCGGCGACCAGGCGGCGCGCCATGTCGACGTCGCGGGTCGCGAAGACGTTCAGCGCCAGCGCCATATTGGTCATGACGAGGGCGTGGAAGGCCAGGAGCTCCTCGCGCCCTTCATCGGAGAAGACCAGGCCCTTGCGGGCGCGCTTGGCGGCAAGCTCCATCAGGTTCTTGTCGATGATGTCGCCGATATGCTCGAGATGGGTCGCGAAGCTGACGATCTCCATCGCGCGCCGGCTCTCCTCCTCGGTCATCTCGGCTTGTGAAACCTTGACCAGATAGAGCTTCAGGCTCTCGAACAGCCGGTCGGCGACGTCGTCGAGCTTTTCGATCTCGCGCACCACCCGGATGTCGCTGGCGGTCATCGCCTCCGGGATGCGGCGGACCATGGCGCTGACGTGATGGCCGAGTTCGAGCGCTTCGCGCATGGCACAGGCGAGCGCCTCCGGCGGCGAGGTGACGAGGTTCGGATCGAGATGCCGTGCGAGGCCCGGATCGGCGCCGGCCGGAGGCTCGGGCAGGAGGCGCTCCACCAGCCCCGCGACCGGTCCGCAGAGCGGCAGGAAGATCACGGCGAGCGCGACGTTGAACAGCGTATGCGCATGGGCCACCAGCCGCGCCGGATCGGCCCCGCCGAGCCATTCGGCGAGGCCCGAGGCGGCGCCGAGCCAGGGCAGCACCGCTACCACCGCGACGGCGCGCATGAGGAGATTGCCGAGCGGCACCCGCCGCGCCGCGGCCGGCGAGCCGGACAAGGCCAGGAAGGGGGCCGCCGCGCCGCCGAGATTGGCGCCCAGCACCAGGGCGAGCGCGAGCACGGGCGGCACCGCGCCTGAATGCGCAAGCGACATCGTGAACAGGATCATCGCCAGGCTGGAATGCACGGCCCAGGTGGCGAGCGCCATCACGGCGACCGCGAGCGCCGGTGCGCCGGCCAGCGCCCCGAGCGCGCCGCGGAACAGGTCCGAATGCTGCAGGACGGCAGCCGCCCCGCCGATTTCCCGCAGGGACAGCAACATCACGCCGATCCCGAACGAGATCCGCGCCAGCCCGCGTGTCCGGCCCGTGTCGGTCGCCATGGCAAGGCCGACGCCGGTGGCGACCAGAACCGCCCAGAGCGCCTTGACGTCGAAGGCGAGCAACTGCGCGGCGAGCGTCGATCCGACATCCGCGCCCAGCATCATCGTCAGGGCGAGCGGCAGGGCGACCAACTTCTGGCCGGCAAAGGCGCCGACGAGCAGCGCGGTCGCGGTTGCCGATTGCAGCAGGCCGCTGACGATGCCGCCCATCAGGAAGGCCCGCCAGCGGCGGCGCGCCGCCGCCGCGAGCAGGCGGCGCAGTTCGGTGCCGAAGGCGCCGGTGACGCCGACACGCACCTGCCGGACGCCCCAGAGCAGCAGGGCGACGCTGCCCGCCAGTGTCATCACCAGCTCGGTCGGGCCTGCCGCCATGAGACCGCCTCCTGCCATCCGGCGCGTTCAGGTCGCGCCGCGCATAAAGGCTATGGTCGGTGTTTCATAGAGAACAAGCGCTGGGGCACTATGGCGCCCATCGATAGCGTCTATGGCTCGCGGGTCGTCCGGGGCGGCGGCGCCGGCTCGTCCAGCCAATTGTTGTCGCTGGCGAGCTTGGCGGCCGTGTCGAAAAACAAGGCGACAAGCGACAGCGGCCGGCGCTCGACGAGGGTGACCGCATATTCCGCGACACCGAGTCCCGGCCCCTCGACGAACAGCGCGCGGAACCGCGGGTCGACGCCGAACTCGCTCAGGAAAACGACGCCGATGCCGAAATTCGACGCGACGGCCTCGCGCACGGCTTCGCGGGTCTGCACCTCGAACAGCGCCCGCGGCCGGACGCCGGCTTGCGCGAGCCGCGCCTCGAACACCTCGCGGGTGATCGATCCGCGCTCGCGGACGACGAGGTCGCACCCGGCGAGATCCTCGATCTCCAGCGCGCCGCGATCCGCCCAGGCATGGTCCTTGGGTACGAAGACGACCAGCCGGTCGCGGCGCAGGGGGCTCGCCGCAAGCCGCGGGTCGGAGACCGGATGGGCCGTCACGGCGACATCGACCTCGAAGCCGAGCAGCAGGTTCAGCACATCCGCCGAATTGCCGATGCGAAGCTGGAAGCTGAGGCTGCGATGCCGGTCGCGCATGGCGGCCAGCACCGGCATGACGTGATAGGCGCTGTCGGCGGCCACGCGCAAATGGCCGCGCACGGCCCATTTGGTGCCGGCGAGCAGGATGCGGGCCTCTTCTTCCAGTCCGAAGAGCTGCGCGGTGATGCGGTGCAGGGACTGGCCCACCGGCGTGAGGCGGGCGCCGCGCCCCTTCCGGTCGAACAGGTTGACGCCATAGGCCTGTTCGAGCCCGCGCACCTGGCTCGACAGGGTCGGCTGGGACACGCCGGCCGTGCGCGCGGCCAGCGTGAAGCTGCCGGCGGCGGCGACCAGGTGAAAGGCACGAAGCTGTGTCAGGTTCATTACGCTCTCATAGACAGGATCAATAGTCGCCATTCAAACGATAGGCTAGCCAATCTGGCCGGCGCGTCATTACCGTTCTTCGACATCGATGCGAAGCGCAGGAGGATGGAAATGCCGGACGAGATGACGGTGGCCAGATCCGAGACGGGCGACCCGCTGCTGCTGACCCCTGGGCCGCTCACGACGTCGAAAAGCGTCAAGGCCGCCATGGTCCATGACTGGGGCTCGCGCGATGCCACATTCGTGCGGATCAACCGTGAAGTCCTCGAACGGCTGCCGACCATCGTCAATGGCGGCGCGGATTACGTCACGGTGCCGGTGCAGGGCTCGGGCACCTTTGCCGTCGAGGCCATGCTGACGAGCTTCGTGCCCGCCGACGGCTGCTGCCTGCTCGTCGTCAACGGTGCCTACGGCCAGCGCGCAAGGCGCATCCTGGAGATCGCCAAACGGCGCACGGTCGTCTGCGAGACGGCGGAGGACACGCCGCCGGATCTCGACCGGATCGAGCAGGTGCTGAAGGCCGATCCCGGCATCAGCCATATCTTCGTGGTTCACTGCGAGACCACCTCGGGCATTCTCAATCCGGTCCATGAGATCGGCGCGCTCGCGGCGAAATATGCCAAGGGTTACCTGGTCGACTCCATGTCGGCCTTCGGCGCCCTGCCGCTCGATGCACCCGCCGCCCATGCCGATGCCGTGGCGGCCTCCTCCAACAAATGTATCGAGGGCGTGCCGGGCCTGGGCTTCGTGATCTGCCGCAAGGCGGCGCTGGCGGCGACCGACGGCAATGCCACCACCCTGACGCTCGATCTCCTCGACCAGTCGCGGGTGCTGGAGAAGACCGGCCAATACCGTTTCACGCCGCCGATCCACGTCATCGTCGCCTTTCACCAGGCGCTGACAGAGTTCTTCGCCGAAGGCGGGCAGCCGGGCCGCGGCGGCCGCTACGCGGCGAACTGCCGGGAACTGATCGACGGCATGCGCGCCATGGGCTTCGAGACCTTGCTGCCCGACACGCTACAGGCGCCGATCATCGTCACCTTCCGGATGCCCGCCGACCGCCGCTTCGTCTTCCAGACCTTCTACGACAAGCTGAAGGACCGTGGCTTCGTGATCTATCCGGGCAAGCTGACGGTCGCCGATTCCTTCCGCATCGGCTGTATCGGGCGGCTCGACCGAAGCCATATGCGGCTGGCCTTGGACGCCATTCGCGAGGTTCTGCATGAACTCGGCGTCGCATCGGTTGCCGCCCACAAGGCCGCGTGAGGAGCCCATCATGAACATGCAAACGCCGGTGACCGTCGACTGCAACGGCCGCACCTACCGGTTTCCGCGCACGCCGACAGTGGTCGTCTGCATCGACGGATCCGAGCCCGGCTATATCGAGGCGGCGATCGCGGCGGGCCTCGCGCCGAATTTCGACCGGCTCATGCGCACCGGTGCCCACCTGACCGCGAAATCGGTGATCCCGAGCTTCACCAATCCGAACAACATGTCGATCATCACCGGCCGGCCGCCGGCGGTGCACGGCATCGCCGGCAATTATTTCTACGACCGCGACGCGGGCGTCGAGGTGATGATGAACGAGGCGCGTTTCCTGCGCGCGCCGACCATCATGAAAGCCTTTCACGACGCCGGCGCCAAGGTCGCGGTGGTCACCGCCAAGGACAAGCTGCGCGCGCTGCTCGCCAAGGACCTCGACATGGCGAGCGGCCGGGCCATCGGCTTCTCCTCCGAAAAGGCCGACAAGGCGACGCTGGCCGAGCACGGCATCACCGATGTGCTCGGGCTCGTCGGCATGCCGGTGCCGGACGTCTATTCGTCCGACCTGTCCGAATTCGTCATGGCCGCCGGCGTCAAGCTGATGGAGAGCTTCCGGCCCGACGTGATGTATCTGTCGACCACCGACTATGTGCAGCACAAGGCGGCTCCCGGCTCGGCCTTCGCCAATGCCTTCTATGCCATGATGGACCGTTATGTCGGCGCCCTCGACGCGGCCGGCGCGGTCGTGGTGCTGACCGCCGACCACGGCATGAACGACAAGCACCGCGCCGACGGCGAGCCCGACGTCGTCTACCTGCAGGAGCACCTGGACGCTTGGCTCGGTGCCGGGGCCGCCCGGGTCATCCTGCCGATCACCGATCCCTATGTCGTCCACCACGGCGCGCTCGGCTCGTTTGCCACCGTCTATATCCATGGCGATGTCGACGTGCCGGATCTGATCGGCCGGATTGCCGCGCTCGAAGGCGTCGACCTCGTGCTGGCCGCCGACGAGGCCTGCCGGACCTTCAAATTGCCGGCCGACCGGATCGGCGACCTCGTGGTGATTTCCGGGCAGCACAAGGTGATCGGCACGTCGCGCGAACGGCACGACCTGTCGGGGCTGACCGAACCGCTGCGCTCCCATGGCGGCATCACCGAGCAGACGGTGCCGATGATCGCCAACCGCAAGGTCGAGCTGCCGGCCGGCCATGCATTGCGCAATTTCGACGTGTTCGACGTCGCGCTCAACCGCGTCACCCCCTGAGAGGCCGTCATGGACGCTTCCGTCAAGCTGCCGCCGCACCAGGAACTGCCGCGCCAGGATGCGCCGCGTCGCGAGACGATGCGTATCGCCGGCCGCCTTGCCGAGACCGGCGAGACCATCGAGGTGCGCAATCCCTATACCGGCGGGCTCGTCGGCACCGTGCCGGCGGCGCGCCCCGAACATGTGCGCGAAGCCTTCGCCAAGGCGAGGGCGTTCCGGTCCACGCTCTCGCGTTTCGAGCGCCAGCGCATCCTGCAGCGCACCGCCGAACTGCTGCGCGACCGCAAGCAGGACTTCGCCCGGCTGATCAGCGCCGAAACCGGCCTGTGCTGGAAGGACGCGCTTTACGAAGCGAGCCGCGCCTATGACGTCTGGTCGTTTGCCGGCCAGCTCACCATCAAGGACGACGGCGAGGCTTTTGCCTGCGACATCAGTCCGAATGGCAAGGCGCGGCGCATCTTCACCATGCGCACGCCGCTGCTCGGGGTGATCTCGGCGATCACACCGTTCAACCACCCGCTCAACATGGTGAGCCACAAGCTCGCGCCGGCGATCGCCACCAATAACCGCGTCGTGCTGAAGCCAACCGAGTTGACGCCGCTGACCGCGCTGGCTTTGGCCGATGTGCTCTACGAGGCCGGCCTGCCGCCGGAGATGCTGTCGGTCGTGACGGGCAACCCATCGACCATGGGCGACGCGATGATCACCGATCCGGATGCCGACCTGGTGACCTTTACCGGCTCGGTGCGCGTCGGCAAGCACATCGCCAATACCGCCGGCTACAAGCGTGTCGTGCTCGAACTCGGCGGCAATGATCCCCTGATCGTCATGGAGGATGCCGATCTCGACAAGGCCGCCGAGCTCGCCGTGCAGGGCGCGACCAAGAATTCCGGCCAGCGCTGCACCGCGGTGAAGCGCATCCTGGTGGTCGAGAGCGTCGCCGACGCCTTCTCCGAGCGGGTGCTCGACAAGGCCCGCAAGCTGAAATGCGGCGATCCGGCCGACCCGGAGATCGATGTCGGCACGGTGATCAACGAGCGCTCGGCCAAGCTGTTCGCGGCGCGCGTGACCGAGGCGGTGGCGAAGGGGGCCAAGCTCCTGCACGGCAATGACCGCCAGGGCGCGCTCTATCCGCCGACCGTGGTCGACCATGTCCCCTATGACTGCGAGCTCGTCCGCGAGGAAACCTTCGGCCCGGTGATCCCGATGATCCGTTGTCCCGACGATATCGGCGAGGTGATCAGGATCTCCAATTCGACCGCCTATGGGCTGTCCTCGGGCGTCTGCACCAACCGGCTCGACTATGTCACGCGCTTCGTGACCGAGCTCGAGGTTGGCACGGTAAATGTATGGGAAGTTCCCGGTTACCGGACCGAAATGTCGCCCTTCGGCGGCATCAAGGATTCCGGGCTCGGCGAAAAGGAGGGCGTGGTCGAGGCCATGAAGGGCTTCACCCATGTGCGGACATATTCACTGCCTTGGCCAGTCTGACAGCAGGCCCGTTTCACCCCGCCCGGATTTTCAAGAGAGGCGGGGGGCCGGGAGGGGACGTGCATGAGCGGCAAGTCGTCGATATCGGGAGGGAACCTTCATGAGAGTTTTGTTGGTGCTGAGCTTCGTGCTCGCCATGGTGTTTGGGGCCGCCGCGCCGGCGGCTGCCCAGAAGACGCGTGTCACCATCTACACGGCGCTGGAAAATGAACAGCTCGCGCCGTTCAAGCAGGCGATCGAAGCCGCGGTGCCCGGCGTCGAGGTGGCCTGGCTGCGCGACTCCACCGGCGTCATCACGGCCCGCTTCCTCGCCGAGCGTGACCGGCCCCAGGCCGACATGGTCATCGGTCTCGCCGCCTCCAGCCTGCTGATGTTCGAACAGGCCAACCTGCTCGAAACCTATGCGCCGCGCGGCGTGGACACCCTGAAGCCGGTGTTCCGCGATCAGGCGGCGCCGGTCACCTGGACCGGCATGGACGCCTTTCTCGGCGTGATCTGCTTCAACACCGTCGAGGCCGGCAAGGCCAATGTGCCGGTGCCGGCGACCTGGCGCGACCTGACCGTGCCGGCCTTGCGCGGCCAGATCGTCATGCCGCATCCGGCCTCGTCCGGGACCGGCTATCTGATGGTCGCCATGTGGCTGCAGCTGATGGGTGAGGAGGCCGGCTGGCGCTTCATGGACCAGCTGCACGAGAATGTCGCGACCTATACCCATTCCGGCTCCGCGCCCTGCGTCCAGGCGGCGCGCGGCGAACGCATCGCCGGCATTTCGCTCGACATGCGGGGCGCCAGGGAACGCACCCAGGGCGCGCCGATCGAGGTGGTGGTGCCGGCCGAGGGCACCGGCTGGGACATGGAGGCGGCGGCGATCGTGCGCGGCCGCCCCCAGGCGCAGACGGATGCCGCGCGCCGCATCATGGACTGGGTCGCGACCAAGGCCGCGAGCGAGCTCTATGCGCGTTTCTATGCGGTCGTCGCCTATCCCGGCGTGACCAGCGCTCCGCCGAACTATCCGGCCAATGCGGAGGCCCGCATGTTCGCCAACGATTTCGGCTGGATGGCTTCGAACCGCGCGCGCATCCTCACCGAATGGTCGCGCCGCTACGAGGCCAAGGCTGCGGCGCGCAACTGAGCCGAGAGCGGATCGGCGGGCGCTCGCTTGCGGCTCGCCGGTTCGGTTCCTGACACGCCGAGCGTGAGGTGCGCCTATGCTTCGTGACGATCTCTTGCCGATGTCGGCCACGCCGGAGCCGGCCGGGGCCGCGCCTTTCCTCGGTATCCGCGGGCTGGTCAAGCGCTTCGGCGCCTTCACCGCGCTCGATACGGTCGATCTCGATGTCGCGCGTGGCGAGTTCGTCTGCTTTCTCGGGCCCTCCGGCTGCGGCAAGACCACCTTGCTGCGCGCCATTGCCGGCCTCGAGCGGCAGAATGCCGGCACGATCAGCCTGGGTGGCAGGGACGTGTCGCAGGCGCCGCCCTCGGAGCGGGACTTCGGCATCGTCTTCCAGTCCTATGCCCTGTTTCCCAACCTGACCATTGCCGACAATATCGGCTATGGCCTGGTCAACCGGCGGCAGGCAAAGGCCCAGATCGCGGCGCGGGTGGCCGAGCTCCTGGCGCTCGTCGGCCTGCCCGACCAGGGGCTGAAATATCCGGTGCAGCTCTCCGGCGGCCAGCAGCAACGCGTGGCGCTCGCCCGCGCGCTCGCCACGGTGCCGAGCCTGCTGCTGCTCGACGAGCCGCTCTCCGCGCTCGATGCCCGGGTGCGGATGCGACTGCGCGACGAGATCCGCGGCATCCAGCGCCAGCTCGGCGTCACCACCATCATGGTGACCCACGACCAGGAGGAGGCGCTCACCATGGCCGACCGCATCGTGGTGATGAACCAGGGGGTCATCGAGCAGATCGGTTCACCCTTCGAGATCTATTGCCGGCCGGCAACCGCCTTCGTCGCCGATTTCGTCGGCCACATGACTTTCCTCGACGCCACCGTCACCGGGCCGGGCAAGGTGACGGTCGGCGCGCTCGAACTCGACGTGGCGGATTGCCGCGACTATCGCCCGGGCACGGCCGTGCGCCTGGCGATGCGCCCCGAGGATGTCCGCACCCGCAGCATCGATGCCGGCACGCCGAACCGGTTCGAGGCGAGGATCGAACAGCTCGCCTTCCTGGGCGCGTTCTGCCGCGCCGAACTGGCGCCGCTGGTCTCGCCGGACACCCCGATCTCGGCCGATTTCTCCACCAATGCCATGCGCGATCTCGGCATCGCCGCCGGCCAGACGCGTGTCGTCGCCTTTCCGCCGGAATCCCTCAGGGTGTTTCCGCGCGAGGATGCGGGAGGCCGCGCATGAACACCGTCACCGCGACAGCGCGTGCCACCGCGCCGGTCCGGCGCAGGACGGCGCAGGTGCGTGAAGGCCTGGTCGCGGCGGTGCTGGTCTGGGGTCTCTGCGCGCTTCTTGCCGGCATCATCGCGCTGCCCTTATGGGCGCTGCTGTCGAAAAGCTTCCAGAATGCCGATGGCGGCTTTGTCGGGCTGGCGAATTACCTGCGCTATTTCTCGACGCCGACCCTGTTCGTATCGCTGCTGAACAGCGTCATGATCGCGGCGCTGACGACCGCCATCGTGGTGCCCCTGGGCTTCGTCTACGCCTATGCGCTGACCCGCAGCCGCATGCGGCTGAAGCCCCTGTTCTATGCGCTCGCGCTGCTGCCGATCTTCGCGCCGTCGCTGCTCTCGGCCCTGGCGCTGGTTTATGTGTTCGGCAATCAGGGCCTGCTCAAGGGCTGGCTCGCCGGCGGCTCGATCTACGGGCCGATCGGCATCGTGGCCGGCCAGATCGTCTACTGCCTGCCCTATGCCGTCCTGATCATGGTGACCGCACTGTCGATCGCCGACGGGCGGCTCTATGAGGCCGCCGAGGCGCTCGGCACGTCGCGCTCCCGGGTGTTTCGCACGGTGACCTTGCCTGGTGCCCGTTATGGCCTGATCTCGGCGCTGTTCGTGGTGTTCACCCTCTCGGTCACCGATTTCGGCATCGCCAAGGTGACCGGCGGCAATTTCGCGGTGCTTGCCACCGATGCCTACAAGCAGGTCGTCGGCCAGCAGGACTTCGAGATGGGCGCGGTCGTCGGCATGATCCTGCTGATCCCGGCGGTGATCGCCTTCCTGGTCGAGCGGGCGGCGCAGAAGCGGCAGGTGGCGCTCCTGTCGGCGCGCGCCGTCCCCTTCGAACCGCGCAGCCGCTTCGGCCGCGATGCCCTGCTCACGCTCTATTGCCTCACCGTCGGCGGGCTGGTGCTGGCGCTTTATGGCGTCGCGGTCTGGGCGTCGTTCATCCGCTACTGGCCCTACAACCTGTCGCTGACGACAGCCAATTACGACTTCGCCAATTTCGAGCCGACCGGCTGGCAGCCCTATTTCAATTCGCTTTTGGTCGCGGCGGCCGCGGCGGTGATCGGCACCATCCTCGTCTTCGTCGGCGCCTATGTGATCGAGAAGCTGAAAGTCGCCCCGGTCGGCCGGCAGATCGCCAGCTTCCTGGCGCTGCTGCCCATGGCGGTTCCCGGTCTCGTCCTCGGCCTCGGTTATGTCTTCTTCTTCAACGCGTCCTGGAATCCGCTCAACGTTCTCTATGGAACGCTGACCATCCTGGTGATCAACTGCGTCGCGCATTTCTATACGACCGGCCATATCACCGCGACCACCGCCCTGAAGCAGATCGACCCGGAATTCGAGGCGGTCTCCGCCGCGCTCAAGGTGCCGTTCTGGGTGACCTTCCGGCGGGTTATGGTGCCGATCTCGATGCCGGCGATCCTCGACATCGCGGTGTTCATGTTCGTCAACGCCCTGACCACGGTCTCGGCGGTGATCTTTCTCTATGGCGGCGACAGCAAGCTCGCCTCGGTCGCGATCGTGCACATGGACGAGGCCGGCGCCATCGCTGCAGCGGCGGCCATGGCCAGTTGCATTCTGTTCACCGCCATCCTGGTGCGTGGACTGCATATTCTGGTCGAAAGGACGCTGCTGGCGCGCCTTCAGGCCTGGAGGCGACGCTGATGCTGTCCCCTGGCGGTTCCGGCCCGGCTTCGGTCGCGCAATCGGAAAGCGACACCAATCTCACCGACCGGCGTCTCGCCTGGCAGCGGCAGGCGCTCGATGCCCCGACGCGGCGGATCCTGGCCGAGGATGCGCGCCATTTCCTGCACCAATCGGTGTCGACCCCCTGCCTGAACGCCATTGCCAAGGCCGAGGGATTGTACATCCAGGACGTCGCCGGCCGGCGCTACATGGATTTCCACGGCAACAATGTCCATCATATCGGCTATGGCCATCCGCGCCTGAAAGCGGCCATCGCCCGGCAGATGGACGAATTGCCCTTCGCGCCGCGCCGCTATGCCTGCGAGCCGGCCGTGCTGCTGGCCGAAAAGCTCGCCGCCATCGCACCCGGCGGCCTGTCCAAGGTGCTGTTCACCACCGGCGGATCCGATGCCGTCGAGGTCGCGGTCAAGGTTGCCCGCGCCGCCACCGGGCGGTTCAAGACTCTGTCGTTCTGGGATGCCTTTCACGGGGCGGGCTTCGGCGCGGCGAGCCTGTCCGGCGAGGCGCTGTTCCGCTCCGGCCCGGCCGCGCCGCTGCTTGCCGGCGCGCAGCACGTCGCCCCCTTCGGCTGCTATCGCTGTCCCTATGGCCATCCCGTCGATGGCGACGGCCGGCCCGATCTCGACCGCTGCCGCATGGCCTGCGCGACCATGGTCGACTATGTGCTGTCGCGCGAGAGCGACGTCGCGGCTGTCATCGCCGAACCGGCCCGGGCTGTACCTTATCTGCCGCCGCCGGGTTATTGGCGGGCCGTGCGCGAAGCCTGCGACCGGCACGGCGTGCTGCTCATTTTCGACGAGATCCCGACCGGCCTCGGCAAGACCGGCCGCATGTTCGCCTGCGAGCATGACGGCGTCGTTCCCGACATCCTGGTGCTCGGCAAGGGCCTGGGCGGCGGCATTCTGCCGATCGCCGCGGTCATCGCGCGCGCCGAGCTCGATGTCGGCGGCGCCTATGCCTTCGGCCACTACACCCACGAGAAGAACCCGGTGACGGCGCGCGCGGCGCTCACCACGATCGAGATCATCGAGGAGGAGGGGCTGGTGGAGAACGCCGCGCGCGTCGGCGCGCTGGCGCTCGCGCGCCTGCACGACATGAAGCGGCGTCTGCCCGCCATCGGCGACGTGCGCGGCCGCGGCCTGCTGCTCGGTATCGAGCTGGTGAAGAGCCGGGCGGGCAAGGAGCCGGATTTCGATCTCGCCGAGGCTGTGATGTATCGCGCGCTCGATCGCGGCCTGTCGTTCAAGACGACCATGGGCAATGTGCTGACGCTGACGCCGCCGCTGATCGTCACCGAGACCGAGATGCATCGCGCCCTCGATATCCTGGAGGAAGCGATCGCGGGGTAGAGGTGGATGCGTCGAGATCGAAGTGTTCGAAGGACGACAGGCCGATGCGCCGTCAAGCTCGGGCCGCTCTTCTTCTCCCTCGCGGCCTCGCGGAATGCGACAAGTGTGCGGTACGTCACCCCCGGCCGAGCGCAGCGAGGGGAAGGGGGTCCAGGAGTTGCAGATCTCCTGCTCCGACACCGCGAAATTTCTCGTCCATATGCGCTGAAAGGGCGGTTGAAGCGACCCCTGGACCCCCTTCCCGCCTTCGCTCCGCTCAGGCGCCGGGGGTGACGTCCTGAGCATTTACTTGGTCCGAGAGATGGCCAATGCCATAGCCCTCACGCCCTCGGATGGGCGCTCTCATAAACCTTGAGCAATGCCGCGGTATCGACCTCGGTATAGATCTGCGTCGTCGACAGGGAAGCGTGGCCGAGCAGTTCCTGGATCGAGCGCAGGTCGCCGCCGCGGCCGAGCAGGTGGGTGGCGAAGGAATGGCGCAGCGCATGGGGCGTGGCGCTGTCGGGCAGGCCGAGCGCACCACGCAGCCGCTCCATGGTCAGCTGGATGATACGCGGCGACAAGGGGCCGCCCTTGACCCCGACGAACAGAGGATCGCCGGCGCCGAGGCTCCAGGGGCAGATCTTGCGATAGTCGGCGATGGCGTCGGCGACCTTGGCGATGACGGGTACCTGGCGCACCTTCTGGCCCTTGCCGGTCACCGTGACCTGGCCGTTGGCGCCCGGAGGCGGCGCATCGCTCTGCTTCAGCCCGAGCGCTTCCGAAATGCGCAGGCCCGAGCCGTAGAGCAGGCCGAGCACCGCGGCATCGCGGGCGATCACCCAGGGCGGGGCATCGTCATGGTCGCGGGCGGCGGGGGAGGCGACGTGGCGCGCCGCGCCGATCGCCAGCGGGCGCGGTAGCCGGCGTCCGGCCTTCGGCGAGCGGATCGCCGCGAAGGCCGCCATGCGGCCCTCGCCGTCACGTTCGAGAAAGCGGGTGAAGGAGCGGATCGCGGCGAGCGCCCGGCCGATCGAACTCGGATCCAGCTTGTCGGCGCGCCGCCGCGCCATGAAGGCGCGCACGTCGCGTGGCGCGACCTGGCCGAGCGCGGTCAGAGACACCGCTTCGCCGAGATGGCCGGAGAGAAAACCGAGAAACACCCTGACGTCGCGGCCATAGGCTTCCAGCGTCTTCGGCGACAGGCGTTTCTCGGTGCCGAGATGGCGGAGCCAGCGGCCCACCGCCGCGACCGTATCGGCCGCGGCGCCGGGCATCAGCAGGTCAGCGGGCGCATCGAAATCGGACATGGACCGACCATGCCATGGACCGGTTCATGCGCGGTGAACGGCGCTGAGCCTTCAGTGGTCGAGTTCGCCGATATGCTTCTGGGCGTAGAGCTGGATGCCGACCGTCTTGATCACGTCGAGCTGGGTCTCCAGGAAGTCGATATGGCCTTCCTCATCGGTCATCAGCTGGATGAACAGGTCGCGCGAGGGGTAATCCTTCACCGTCTCGCAATAGGCGGCGGCTTCCTGGTAGAGCTTGCGGGCGCCGATCTCGGCCTTGAGGTCGCAGGAAATGACTTCCTTGATGTCCTGGCCGATTTCCAGGGGATCGAGAACCTGCAGGTTCGGATGGCCTTCGAGGAACAGGATCCGGTCGATGAACTTGTCGGCGTGAACCATCTCCTCGATGGATTCCTTGCGCCAGGTCTTGGCCAGCTCCTTGAAGCCCCAATTGTCGAGCATGCGGTAGTGCAGCCAGTACTGGCTGACGGCGGTCAGCTCGCTGCGCAGGCCCTTGTTGAGATATTCGATGACCTTCTTGTCGCCCTTCATGAGCCTCGTCCTCTCGCTGATTGCGCCAGCCCTGCTTGATTACGCGGCCAGTTTATAATCATTCCAGAGAAGAGCGCAAGGCGGCAAGGCGCATCGGGCGGCAGGCGCGCGCGTCGCCGGCGTGGCGACAGGAGGGGACGCCCGAAACGATCGGGTGGACACGGAACGCCGGGGAGACCGATGGAAAAGCCGGATTACTCGGCGGCGACGAGCTGCGGCGCTTCGTGATGCGCGCATTGGCCGATGGGGCAGGTGGAGCAGCCTTGCTCCGCGCCGGCCTCACGCATGATCGCCAGGATGGTGCGGGCGCAGCGTCCGCAATTCGGGCTGCAGCCGAGGCAGGTATAGACCTCACCGACAGCGCGCGGACATTCGGGGCCGTCGCCGAGACACGCTCTCACGTCGTGGTCGCTGAACACATTGCAATGGCAAACGATCACTGCGTGTCTCCGCCCCATCCGCGAAAAAAGCCGCAAGACTCCCGGGGCGCTCGATTTCTAGCGCGAAAAGCTCATGATTTCAACGACTTGATGTGAACTTAGAGTCGTTCGAAAGAGTCCTGCAAGTGGCAGAAGCACTGACGTTTTTCGACAAGTCCCGAATCATTCCAAACTGAAGACACGCATTTGTGGTCCCGATGGTGGCGCACCTGGCGCACGCCGAAACCTGCGCCACCGGGGCTGGCCGCGGGCCGGGGCATAGCCCCTGCGCGAAATCCGGGCTAGGCCTTGGCCATGTCCGCGCCGCGCTATGCCGATGTCCTGATTCCCGTCGCCGTCGACCGTCCCTACAGCTACCGCATCCCTGCGGATCTTGCCGTCGGGCCGGGCGACCTCGTCGCCGTGCCGCTCGGCAATCGTACGGCGGTCGGTGCCATCTGGCGGCTGCGCGACGAGCCGGGCGGTGTCTCGCACAACCGGCTGAAGGATATCGCGGAGCGCCACGACGTTCCCCCCGTGCCGCACGAAATCCGCCGCCTGGTCGACTGGATCGCCGACTACACGCTGGCGCCGCGCGGCATGGTGCTGCGCATGGCGATGCGTGATCCCGAGGCTCTCGCGCCGCCGCGGCCGCGCATCGGCGTGCGCGCGACGGGCGCCGCGCCGAGCCGCCCGACACCGTCGCGCGCCAAGGCCATGGCGCTGATGGCCGACGGCCTGGCGCGCGGCAAGAGCGAGGCGGCGCGCGAGGCCGGCGTCTCGGTCGGCGTCATCGACGGCCTGGTCGATGACGGCGCCCTGGAGGCGATCACCTTGCCGCCCGAGGCGGTCGCCCTGCCGCTCGACCCGGCCTATGCGACGCCGAACCTCAATCCGGCTCAGAAGGAGGCCGCGCTCGCCGTCGCCGATGCGGTCGCGGCCGGCGGCTTCCAGGTCTTCCTGCTCGACGGCGTCACCGGCTCGGGCAAGACCGAGGTCTATTTCGAGGCAGTGGCGGAAGCGCTCCGGCAGGACAAGCAGAGCCTCATCCTGGTGCCCGAGATCGCGCTGACCACCCAGTTCCTCGACCGTTTCGCCCAGCGTTTCGGCCACCGCCCGGCGGCCTGGCATTCCGGCGTCGGTGCGACCAGGCGAGGCAGGGTCTGGACCGGCGTGGCGAGCGGCGAGGTCAAGGTGGTCGTCGGCGCGCGCTCGGCGCTGTTCCTGCCGTTCCAGGCGCTCGGCCTGGTCATCGTCGATGAGGAGCATGAACAGGCCTACAAGCAGGACGACGGCGTTCACTACCATGCCCGCGACATGGCGGTGGTGCGCGCCCGCCTGCACGAGGCGCCGGTGGTGCTCGCTTCCGCGACCCCTTCGGTCGAATCCAGGGTCAATGCCGACAAGGGGCGCTACCGGCGGCTGATCCTGCCCGAGCGTTTCGGCGGCCGGGAAATGCCCAAGATCGCCACGGTCGACCTGAAGACCAGGGGAGCGCCGCACGGCCGCTGGATTTCGCCGGCGCTGGAACTGGCCGTTCGCGACACCTTCGCAGCCAAGGAACAGTCGCTCTTGTTCCTCAACCGGCGCGGCTATGCGCCGCTGACGCTCTGCCGGGCCTGCGGCGAGCGGGTGCAATGCCCCAACTGCACGGCCTGGCTGGTCGATCACCGGTTCCGCAGGCGGCTCGTCTGCCACCATTGCGGCTTCTCCATGCCGCCCTTGCAGCACTGTCCCAAATGCGACGCGGTCGACAGTTTCGTCGCCTGTGGCCCGGGCGTCGAGCGGCTGGCGGAGGAATGCGCCACGCTGTTCCCGGAGGCCCGCCTGCTCGTGCTGTCCTCCGACATGGCCGGCGGCATCGAGCGGATCCGCCAGGAGATCGAGGCGGTGGCCAAGGGCGAGGCCGATATCGTCATCGGCACCCAGCTCGTCGCCAAGGGCCACAACTTTCCGCATCTCGCTCTGGTCGGTGTGATCGACGCCGATCTCGGCCTGTCCAATGGCGACCCGCGGGCCGGGGAACGAACCTTCCAGCTGCTGCAGCAGGTGGTCGGCCGCGCCGGCCGCGCCAAGGACGGCTCACGCGCGCTGATCCAGACCCACCAGCCCGCGCATCCGATCATCGACGCCATTGTCAAAGGCGATCGCGAAGCCTTTTACGCCGCCGAAATCGCCATGCGCGAAGAGGCGCAATTGCCGCCCTATGGCCGCCTGGCGGCCCTGGTCGTCTCGGCCGAAGCGCAGGCCGATGCCTTCGCTTATGCCCGCGCGATCATGCGCGGGGTGCCCGCGGGTTCCGATGTCCGCCTGCTCGGCCCGGCCGAAGCGCCGCTCGCTCTGGTGCGCGGCCGCCACCGCGTGCGCCTGCTGGCGCGTTCGGCGCGTGCCTTCGATCTCTCGGGCTGGCTGCGCGCCTGGCTCTCCTCGGTGGAAGCGCCGCGCGGCAATGTCCGGCTCGAGATCGACGTCGATCCGCAGAGCTTCCTGTAGGTTCTATTGGACTGTGGCTTTTGCCGAAACGCTGGCGCCTTGCAGGTCGGTCAGCCGTCCTTCGAGGCTCGCAAGGGCTCGCACCTCAGGATGAGGGGAGGAAACGAGTTGCATCAGGGTGGTTCATGAAGCGTAACGCGAAGTGCGCATTCGACACCAACGCCGCTGCCATGCACCACTCTCCTCATCCTGAGGTGCGAGCGAAGCGAGCCTCGAAGGACGGCTAACGGTGCTGCAGCGCTCGTCAAGCGCATCTCGATTCAGGCGCGGACGACCTCGCCCGGCCAGGCGAAGCGCGCCCAGTCCGGCTTGACCGGGGTCAGGGCTGTGCCGCCGGCGGTGATCGCCTGGCCTGCGGCCAGCGCATCCTCGATCCGGTCGAGCCGGAGCTTGGCGAGACCGTGGCCGCCCGCTGCCGAACCCATCTGGCCGATCAGCTTGTCTCCGGCGGTGACGTCGAGGCCGGCTTCAGGCGCCGGGCCGTCGAAGCGGACCGGCACGACACGGGTGCGCGCCGTGCCGCGATGCTGCATCCGGCTGACCACCTCCTGGCCGATGAAGCAGCCCTTGTCGAAGGCGACGCCGGCGAGCTGGTCCATGTCGACCTCGTGCGGGAAGGCGTCGCCATAGGCGAAATCCTTGCCACCCTCGGGAATGCCGAGCCCGATGCGATGGGCCTGATAGGCTGCCGCGCGCGCCTCGGCGCCAGCCACGGCCGGCAACGGGCCGATGACCCGCCAGCCAAGTGCCGAATGGCGCGGATCGCGCGCGACGAGCTCGCCTTCGGGCGCCGCATCGGTGGTCCACGCCGCGGTGACGCCGAGGCTTGCCGAAAGGTCTTCGATCATCACCTTGGCGCGCAGCTTGTAGAAACCGAGCTTCTTGACCAGATCGGCCGTCAGCGCCCTGGGCATGTCGAGGAACAGCCCGCCGCCCGCGCTTGCCGGCGCCTTGATGATCAGGAAATCGGCGATGATCTTGCCCTGCGGGGTCAGCAGGGCGCCGAAACCGGCCGTGCCCGGCGCGATGGTTTCGAGATCGCAGGTCACCAACCCCTGCAGGAACTTGGCCGCATCGTCGCCGGTCAGCTTCACCACGCCCCGCTCGGGCAGAAAGGCCGATTGCATCCCTGTGGCTCCCTGCGGCCAGCTCCACGCGATCCCGTCGCGTGACTTGGCACCTTGTCCGATCTCCGACATAAGCGTGTCGGCACACCGCTCCAAGGGTGCCGTCGTCACGATGCCGGAGATAGCAGCCATGTCCCAGACCTTCGACGTGATCTACCGCAACGGCACGGTGGTCAACCAGGACGGCCGCGGCCAGCGTGACATCGGCGTCACCGGCGGCCGGATCGCCGCGATCGGCGACCTTTCGCGCGCTTCCGCAGGCGAGGTGGTCGACTGCACCGGCCTGCACATCCTGCCGGGCGTCATCGACAGCCAGGTGCATTTCCGCGAGCCGGGGCCGAGCCACAAGGAAGACCTGGAGACCGGGTCGCGCGCCGCCGTCATGGGCGGCGTCACGGCGGTGTTCGAAATGCCCAATACCGATCCGCAGACCACCACCGAGGCGGCGCTGGCCGACAAGGTGGCGCGCGGCACGGCGCGCATGCATTGCGATTTCGCCTTCTGGGTCGGCGCCACCCATGGCAATGCCGGCGAGGTCGCCGAGCTGGAGCGCCTGCCGGGCGCTGCCGGCATCAAGGTGTTCATGGGCTCCTCCACCGGTTCGCTGCTGGTCGAGGACGACGAGGGCGTCGCCTCGATCCTGAAGCACACGCGCCGCCGCGCCGCCTTCCACTCCGAGGACGAATATCGCCTGCGCGAGCGCAAGGACCTGCGCATCGAGGGCGATGCCCGGTCTCATCCGGTCTGGCGCGACGAGATCGCCGCGCTCACCTGCACCGAGCGCCTCGTCGGTATCGCCAAGCGCTTCAACGCCAAGATCCACGTGCTGCACATCTCGACGGCCGAGGAGATCGACTATCTCCAGGGCCACAAGGATGTCGCGACCTGCGAGGCGACGCCACATCACCTCACCCTGGTCGCGCCCGACTGCTACGAACGGCTCGGCACGCTCGCCCAGATGAACCCGCCGGTGCGTGAGGCGCGCCATCGCGACCGCATCTGGCACGGCATCGGCCAGGGCATTGTCGACGTGCTCGGCTCCGACCATGCGCCGCATACGCTGGAGGAGAAGGCCAAGACCTATCCGAATTCGCCCTCCGGCATGACCGGCGTGCAGACCCTGGTGCCGATCATGCTCGACCATGTGAATGCCGGGCGGCTGACGCTGGAGCGCTTCGTCGACTTGTCGAGCCACGGACCGGCGCGCATTTTCGCGATCGCCGGCAAGGGCCGGATCGCCGCCGGCTACGATGCCGACCTGACCATTGTCGATCTGAAGCGCAAGGCCACGATCAGCAATTCCTGGATCGCCTCGAAGAGCCAGTGGACGCCCTATGACGGCCTCGAGGTGACCGGCTGGCCGGTCGGCACGGTGATCCGCGGCCGCCGCGTGATGTGGGAGGGCCAGCTGGTGACGCCGTCGGGCGGCGAGGCGGTCCGGTTCCAGGATGCCGGCGGGCCGTCCCGTTGAGCGACGGCAAGCGCTCGACCGACGGTTACGCCGAGAATGCTGCGGCGCTTGTCGTGCAATATGAGAGCATCACGTTCGACGACGTGCATCGCGACATCCTGCATCTCGTCCCGGCCGCGCCCGCCCGTGCCATCGATATCGGCGCCGGCACCGGCCGCGACGCGGCGGCGCTCGCCGCCCGTGGCCACCAGGTGCTGGCGGTGGAACCGACCGCCGAGCTGCTGGCCGAGGCCCGGCGGCTGCATGCGAGCCCTCTGATCGAATGGCTGGATGACGGCTTGCCGGAACTGGCGCGCGTCCGGGCGCGCGGCGAGCGTTACGACCTCGCCTTCCTCACCGCGGTCTGGATGCATCTCGACGCCGCCGAGCGCGGGGCCGCGATGGCGGCGCTGGCCAGCCTGCTCACACCCGGCGGCCTGGTCTTCATGACGCTGCGCCACGGGCCGGTGCCGCCGGGCCGTCGCATGTTCGACGTTTCGGCCGATGAGACCGCGGCACTCGCCGGCGCCAATGGCCTGGCCGAGATCCATAGGGGCTCACGCGAAGACATGCTCAGCCGTGGCGCCGTCACCTGGAGCGTCCTGGCGTTGCGGCGGGGCGGGGTCTAGCCGTTCAAGCAAGGAAACAGTTCGGCGTGCTGCCCGAGCCCGCTTTATGAACGCGCGGTCCCGTTCGACTCCGCTTGGACCTCTGCAAAGACGCTCTGCAGATAATGCGAGGCGGAAAGACCTATGCCCGCCCGCGCCATGAACGCGATGAACTCGGTCGGCCACGTATAGGAAAACATCGCCAGATCGCCGTAAACGGCGATGGCGATATCGAGCTTGCAGCGTCGGCAAAATGCCGCGTCTCGAAGCAGAGGGGCGCCGTCTTTTTCCACTTCGGAGAGGATGTCGACAATAAGGTCGCACGCCTCCGGTATCGGAAGCTCCGTCTCCGTTGGAAACAAATCGTAGACGAACTCCGAAGGCGCGCCGTTCTTGTCGAGATGGGTCGTTATCGGTGGGGCATCCAGGAGGGGCGCGGGGCCGGACCAATCTTGCGCATCGAACCTGAGCACTGCGTAGAAGATTTTTTTGTTGTCCATGGCCATCTACATCCAGAACTCGGCGGCTGATGGAAACGGCTCGGCCGGGTCGGGCTTGCGCAACCGTCCCGCTCACTCACCGGCCAGGAAATAGTGCAGCGTGCCGTCCGGCCCGATGCCCAGCCGCCAGAACACCCAGGCGTTCAGCACCCGCATGTCGCGCACGTCCTGGGCGGTCATCAGCCGGTAGAGATCGACCGATTGCTGGGGTGTCAGCCGGTCGAGCGGCACATGGGCGAGATAGGGCCAGACCGTCATTTCCTGCGGCGTGCCCTTGTTGATCACCGCCGCCGGCAGATCGAGGATGTTCAGGAGAATAGCCAGGATCTCGTGACCCTGGCCGTCGCCCGAGGCCTGCTTCCAGAACGCCACCGGATCGCGCTCCGGCCCGCGGCTGAACACCGGCATGGTCTCGTTCATCTGGAACACCACCGCCAGGCGCTCGATATTGCCCGAGCGGGCGGCGAGAATCAGCTTTTCGCGGGTATGGCCGACGCGCTCGCGCAGGTCCTCATTGTCGGGCAGCAAGTCGATCGAGACGGGCTGCGGCGCGCGGCGTGGCGTGGCTTGCGGCGGTGTCGCGGAGGGCGCCGGCGCAGCGGCCGGCGCGGGTGCGGCGCCAGCCGGGGCGGGTGTCTGGGGCTGGGCGTCGCCGGCACGCGGCGTCACGTCGCGAATCGTCGAGCGGAGCGCGGGCGCGGTGGTACCGGTCGGGCTGGGCGGCTGGATGGCGGCCGGCAGCCGTGCCCGGTCGGTCGGCATGACCTGGGCGACCGCGACGCCGAGCGCGGTCACCGACACGATCGACCCGAGGATCGCGATGGTCCGTGGGTTCAACAGGCGAGCCCCCGCAGCCGCTTGACCGCTCAGTGCGCCGAGCGGTCCACCGTGAATTCGCCGCCGCGCACGCGTTCAGCCAAGCGTTCGGCGAAGACGGCGGCGGCTTCCTCGCCATAGGTCGCGACCATCTCGACGAAAGACGCGAAGACGGCAGCCTGCGCGATGCAGTCGACGTCGAGGCCGTCGAGGCGCGCCTCGGCGAAGGCCTCCGACACATAGCCCATGGCTGCCTGACGCTGGTCTTCGGCCTCGGCTGCACGTGCGGATATCGCGGGAGCAAACTGCATCATCATGTCCTGAAGGGGGACCAGCGGGCCTGATTTGCCCCATGACGAAACACTAGCATGCGCTTTGCCCAAGGGCAGCCAATTCTCACCGGAAGGTTAACATCGGTGAATAAATCCGACCTGATCCCAAAATGACACGTGGGCTCCAGATGCCCCGCCCGCTCCGGGCCGTTTTCGGGCCCCGCCGGGCGCGGGAAAGGGGCTAATTCACGAACCGGCTCGTGATGTCGGCAACGATGCGCTGGCCCTCGTCGAGATAGCGCCGCGTGGCGACCTGGGCGGCCGGCGTGCAACTGCGATGGGTCTGCTCGAAACCGGCATAACCGCGGTTGAAGCGGAGCGTCAGCCGCTCGCGCCGCTCGGCGCTGCTGGCCTCGGCGTCGAGCAGAGCCTGCATTTCGCGGCGCCAGGCGCCGGTCTCGGGTCCGGTGCACAACATGCGCAAATAGTGCAGCGCGCCCATGATCTCGGCCAGCCGCAGCAATTGCGGTTCGTAGGGCGCCTGGAGCAATGCTTCCGGTACGGCCGGCTGGGGCGGCGGCGGCGCGGCCGCGCGCTGCGCCCATGCCGCTGTCGGCAATGCGAGAGCCAGCATCAGGGCGAAAGCAGCGGGGCGGACCATGGCCAAGATATGCGCCAGCCCGCCGGACTGCGCAATATCAGGCACGAATCAGGGTTGATGGCCGGCCCGGGGCAAGAGCAAAGGCGGCCCGCGCGACCTCGCCGAGCCCCTCCGTGGTGGCCAGGTGATCGAACCCGTCGAGGCCGATCCAGCGGATGTCGCTGGCTTCGGGCGAGCGCTCGCCTTCGCCCGCGATCCACAGCGCGGCGTAGCTGACCACCACGAAATGCCTCTCCACCTGGCCGGTGGCATCCCGCATGATGATGTCGCGGGCGCCGCAGAGGCCGATCGGTTCGGCCTCCACCGCGACCTCTTCCATCAATTCGCGGGCGGCCGCCTCGGCCAGCGTCTCGCCGATTTCGACCAGCCCGCCCGGCAGGCTGTAGAGACCTTGGCCCGGCGGCTTGGCGCGCTGGGCGAGCAGGATCCGGTCGCCGCGAATCACCGCGGTCGAGACGGCCAGGATCGGACGTGGCGGGTAGGAGCGATCGGTCATGGTCCGGGATCCGGCCAGGCGAGGGGGCGGGCGGGCCGCACGCTATCAGCGCGTCATCAGGGCGTCGATGGTGTCCTGCGCCGAGGCCGGCGCGGCCAGATTCTCGTCCTCGTCGATCACCGCATTCATAACGCCGACGGCCTGTGCGGCGAGCGGCTTCAGGAGGAAGCCCGCCTCTTCGGCGATGATTGCCGCCTCGGGACCTGGACCGACCGTCTTCAGGCCCTCGATGGCCGTGGTCATCAAGAGGTCCATCTCGTCGATGACCGCATGAAGGCGCCGCAGCACGGCGGCGGGGGCGTGCTGGTAGGCGGTCAGCACCAGCTCCTTGTCGCGATAGCTCGAGCGCAGGAAATGCTGTTCATAGCTCAGCGGCGTCCAGCCGATCACGTCGTCCATGCAGTCGGGCATGGACGGGACCAGTTCGAGCAGCATGATCACTTCGTTGAAGTGGTTCAGATAGTCCGTGGCAAGGCGCGTCTCGGGATGGATATTGGCCGCGCGCAGGCGCTCGGGCGTCAACAAGAGGTGCGCGTCCTGGAGATCGTCGGCCATCATCGGCTAATGTGTGTCCTTCTGGGCCCCCCTATCAGCCATGGCCATGGTGAAAGAAGGCTTAAGCGGATGCCCGGCGCGCGGTTTCACGACGCCATGATCGCGCGAATGTCGCAGGAGGCGGGCCGAGGCCGGAGGCCGACGATCCGCCAGGACCGGGATTGATGACATGTGCGGACGTTTTGCCATCGCGACCATGCCGGAGCTGCTCAGGGAGCGCTTTGGTTATGTCGACCAGCCGAATTTTCCGCCACGCTACAATATCGCGCCGACCCAGCCGGTGCCTGTCGTCACCATCATCGAGGGGCGGCGGCGCTTCGTGCTGATGCGCTGGGGCTTCCTGCCCGGCTGGGTCAAGGATCCCAACGAATTTCCACTGGTCATCAATATCCGCGCCGAGACGGCCCGCGAGAAGCCGTCCTTCCGCGCCGCCTTCCAGCGCCGGCGCGGGCTGATGCCGGTCGACGGCTTCTATGAATGGCGCCGCGACGGCCGGGCCTCCACGCCGTTTCTGATCCGCCGGCGGGACGGCGGTCCCTTCGCCTTTCCGGCCTTGTGGGAGACCTGGGCCTCGGCCGACGGTTCGGAGATCGACACGGCGGCGCTGATGACCACCGAGGCGACCGGCGCCTTGCAGACGATCCATCCGCGCGCGCCGATCATCCTCGATCCGAAATCCTGGGAGGAGTGGCTCGATCCGGCAACGACGCCGGACCGGGCCGAGGCGCTGCTCAAGGAGCCGCTGCAAGGCGAACTGGAGCTTCGCCGCATTGGCCTCGGCGTCAACAAGGTGAGCAATGACGGGCCGGAAATCCAGGCCGAGGCGGGCGAGGAGGATCTCGCCCCGCCGCCCAAGGCGACGAGGCCACCGAAGTCCGTCGCCAAGCCGACGAAGACGGGTGGCGGGGGCGAGCAGGGCAGCCTGTTCTAGCCGGGCGCGCAGGCCGGCGTTTAGGGAATCTGCCTTCCTCTGCGAGCAGACGAGATCGCGACCGTCAAACTGTCCCGGTGAAGACGGGCATTTCGCGAAAGGCTGTCGCTCGTCAGAACAGGCGACCGGAAAGATCGCTCCGATGTGGTCGGACGAAGTGGGCAGGCGGGCCATCAAAGCCTTGGCGGCCCCGCGGGGAATGGCCTGCGAGGAACCAGCACCGGCGACGGTCAGCGGTTCCGGGATTGCCGCAGCCGTGCCCGGTGTCGACTATGTCGATATATCGTATCGTAATTCGATACGAAAATAAGCCCATTATATCAATTGCCTATGACATAGCGCGCGAAGTGACGCACTCATCGTGTCGCATTCCTATCGCAATATCGGAAAAAATGACCTTGCGTATCGATATGGAGGTCGCATAGTCTTTTCATGAACCGAGGGGGGAGTGGCCGGGATGAAGCACGCGAACAAGATAGCCATCGTGACCGGCGCGGCGCAGGGCATCGGCCTGGCCTGTGCGCAGCGGCTGCATGAGGAGGGGGCGGTCGTCTGGTTGTCGGATCAGAATGCCGAGAAGGTGAGCGCTGCGGCGGCCACGCTCGACCCCAGCGGCACCACCGCTTTCGCTTTCACCTGCGACGTCTCGAAGCGCGCCGACGTCGCGGCTCTGGTGGCCAAGGTCGTCGAGCAGTGCGGCCGGCTCGACATCATGGTCAACAATGCCGGGATCACGGTCTCGAAATCGGTGCTGGAGCTCACCGACGAGGATTATTCCCGCGTCATCGGCGTCAACCTCAACGGGACCTTCTACGGCACCCAGGAGGCCGCGCGTGTCATGGTCAAGCAGGGTGGCGGAGCCATCGTCAACATGTCCTCGATGCAGGCCATCCTGACGATTCCCACCAATGTTCCCTATGGCATCTCGAAGGCCGGCATCAATCAGATGAGCCGCATCTTCGCTGTCGCACTGGCCAAGGAAAATGTTCGGGTCAACGCCGTCGGCCCGGGCACCATTCTCACCGACCTGACGCGCAATGGCGTTCTGTCGAACGAGGAATCCTATCGCCGCATTCTCTCCCGCACACCCATGGGGCGTTGCGGCGAGCCTGAGGAGGTGGCCAGCGTGGTCTCGTTCCTGGCCAGCGATGACGCCTCCTATGTCACCGGCCAGGTGCTCTACATCGACGGCGGGCGGATGCCGCTGAACTACACCGTTCCGGTGGATGCGCTGCCGGCGCCGAAATCCTGAGCCGAGGGGAAATCCATGCAGATCGAACGTATCGGCGTCGGCCAGCGGATGAGCAAAGCCGTCTGCACCGACGGTATGGTCTTCACCTGCGGTGAAGTCGCGACCGACAAGACCAAGGATGCATTTGGCCAGACCCAGGAGATCCTGGACGCCCTGGACGCGAGCCTCCGTCAGGCCGGGACGCACAAGGAGCGAATTCTCAGCGCCACCGTATGGCTCGCCGACATCAAGGATTTTGCCGAGATGAACCGAGCCTGGGACGCCTGGGTCCCCCAGGGCCACACCCCCGCGCGGGCGACCGTCGAGGCCAGGCTCGTTTCCGCGACCGCCAAGGTGGAAATCGCGATCATCGCCCTGCGCTGAAGCGCCGGGCGCGCACCGAATGGACGGTCTGGCCAATCCTCTTCCCGCGCCCGCGCCGAAACGCCTTGCGCCGTCGGCGCCGGGCGAAGGACGGGGCCGGCCGGTCGCCTGAAGCGGCGCTCGGGAGCCGCCGCGCCGTCCGGCTCAGGCAAGTGGCCTGCGCCTGCGATGCGGCAGGCCCGAGGCTGCGAACGGCCGCCCGTCCGACCCGGACGCGCAGCCGAGGCCTTCAATGGCCGAACGATCAGGCGGTGTCGCGCGGTGATGCCGGATGTCCTCGAGGAACCATGACATGGCAATCAAATCCGATATCGCGCAGCCGCGGACGATGACCACGGCAGAGGCCGTCGTCGATCAACTCGCGCGCAATGAGGTGTCCACGGTTTTCGCTCTTCCCGGCGTGCAGAACGACCACCTGTTCGATGCCTTTGCCGGGGCCGCGGACCGGATCAAGCTGATCCATACGCGTCACGAGCAGGGCGCCGCCTATATGGCGCTCGGCGCGGCGCTCGCGACCGGCAAGCCTTCCGTCTTCACGGTCGTTCCCGGCCCGGGCATCCTCAATGCCTCCGGAGCGCTCTGCACCGCCTATGCCCTGAACGCTCCGGTGCTGGCCTTGACCGGGCAGATCGCCAATGCGGCCATCGGCAGGGGCCTTGGCCTTCTGCACGAGATTCCGGACCAGCTCGGGGTCCTGCGCTCGCTGACCAAATGGGCGGACAGGATCCATGCGCCGCACGAGGCGCCGCTGAAGGTCAACGAGGCCTTCGCGCAGATGCGCAGCGATCGGCCACGCCCGGCGGCCCTCGAATGTGCCATTGATGTCTGGCCCCGGCGCGCACCGGTCGCTTGCCTCGATGGAGCGGTGCCGCGCGCCATTCCGGTCGACGACGACGCGGTCAGGGCCGCGGCCAGGCTTCTGAGCGCGGCGGCCCGGCCGCTGATCATCGTCGGAGGTGGCGCGCTCGACGCCGGCGAGGCGGTGAGGGAGGTGGCGGAGATCCTGCAGGCGCCGGTCTCCAGCCACCGGACCGGCCGGGGTGTCCTGGACAGCCGCCATCCCCTGAGCGTCAACAGCGCCGTCGGCCACAGGCTGTGGCGCGATGCCGATGTGGTGCTGGCCGTCGGCACGCGATTGCAGCTGCAGCAGCTGCAATGGGGGCTCGACGACAAGATCAAGATCGTGCGCATCGACGCGGATGCCGACGAGCTGGATCGGGTTCGACCGGCCAGTATCGGCATCGTCGGCGATGCCGGTCCGGTCATGGCCGCCCTGGCGCGCGAACTGGCGCGCCAAGCGGGTTCGCGGCCCTCCAGGACCGATGAATTGCAGCAGATCAGGGCGCTGTCCGATGCCGACTGGGCCCAATGCCGGCCGCAGATCGATTTCCTGGAGGCGATCCGATCGGAGCTTCCCGAGGACGGCATCTTCGTCGACGAGCTGACCCAGCTCGGCTACGTCAGCAGGCTGTCATTTCCGATCTACAAGCCGCGCACGTTCATCACGCCCGGCTATCAGGGAACGCTGGGCTGGGGACTGGCCACCGCGCTCGGCGTCAAGGCGGCCATGCCGGACAAGGCCGTCGTGGCGGTCAGTGGCGACGGCGGCTTCATGTTCAATGTCCAGGAACTCGCGACAGCCGTGCAGCATCGCATTCCCGTCGTCGTCGTGCTGATGAACGATGGTGCATTCGGCAATGTGATGCGGACGCAGACCGAGGATTTCGGCAACCGCAGGATCGCCAGCAATCTGACCAATCCCGACTTCGTGAAGCTGGCGGAAAGCTTCGGCGCGCTCGGGCTGCGGGCGAAAACGCCGGCGGAGCTGAAGCAGGCGCTGCGACAGGCCTTCCAGTCCGGTTTGCCCACCGTCATCGATGTTCCCGTCGGGCCGATGCCGAGCCCCTGGAACGTGCTGCGTTTCACCCGCTCGCGCCCGTGACGGCGGGCGCCGCGCGGCCCGCGGCGCGGTCGCCTCGGTGAGTGCGACAATCTGCTCCAGCCTGTCGTCCTGACACGCATCGTGCTCCGCCGGGGCACTCGAAATGGCTTTGGCGGCGGCACATTGCTGCTTCCATGCGCTGTCGTGCCTGTTTCGAGTATCGTATCGTATATTGATACAGAATATTTCATATAGACCTGCTATATTTATTGTGTATCGTTCCCTCTGGGTGACCTGAACGTATTCAAAGACAATCAGAGGGGCGTCGGGCATGAAACTCAATATCGCTTTGATCTGCGGCTTGTTGTTCGCAAGTTCACTTCAGGAAGCGTCGGCGCAGGGCCCGACACTCGATGCCATCAAGCAGCGCGGCAGCCTGCAGTGCAGCACCATCGCCGGCGGCTCGCCCGGCTTTTTCGAGCTCGACGACAAGGGCCGCTGGAACGGCTTCGACTCGGAGATTTGCCGCGCGGTCGCGACAGCGATCCTGGGGGCGCCGGACAAGGCGGTCTTCGTGCCGCTGAGCTGGCCGCAGCGTTTCCCGGCGCTTCAGTCCGGCAGCGTCGACATCGTCGTCAACCACACGAGCTGGACGCTTCAGCGTAACTCCGTTCTCGGCTTCCAGTTCACGCTGCCCTATTTCTTCGGCGGCACCCAGTTCATGATCAAGAAGCGGGCGGGCGTCACCAGCGCGGCGCAGCTCGACGGCGTCACGGTCTGCGTACCCGCGGGCACGACGACGGAGCGGCTCGCGGCGGATTATCTCGCGTCGAAGAAGCTCAATTTCAGGATGCTCCCCTTCGAGAAGACCGAGGATGCCCGCGCGGCCTATCTGGCCGATCGCTGCGACACCATTGCCGGCTGGGGGCCGACGCTGGCGGTCTTCGGGGTTCGCCGCTCGCGCGACGCCGCGGAGAACATCGTGCTGCCGGAGGTGCTGACCAACGAGCCGGTCTCGGCGGTCGTTCGCCAGGGCGACGAGAAGTTCCTCATCCTGGTCAACTGGGTGATCGCGGCGCTCATCGAGGCCGAAGAGCTCGGCATCACCAGTGCCAATGTCGATTCCATGAAAGGCCATGCCGATCCCCGGGTCGCGCGGCTCCTGGGCTCCCAGCCCGGGCTGGGCAAGGGACTGGGCCTGCGCGACAGCTGGGCCTATGACGTGATCAAGCAGATCGGCAATTACAGCGAGATCTTCGGACGCAATCTCGGCGCCGGATCGGCCTATAATCTGCCGCGTGGGTTGACCCGGCTCTGGCGCGATGGCGGCGTGCTCTACGCGCCGGTCTTCGACTGAGGCCCGGTCATGCGCACTATCGGCTCGGAGCGCTCCCCCTGGCTTGTGGTACGCGGCCTCTGGTTTCACCGGCAGCTTCGCAGGTATGTGGTCCAGGGCCTGTTTCTCTGCGCGGTCGTGCTGGCCCTGGCGACCACCATCAGCAATGTGCACGCCAACCTGGTTCGCCAGGGCATGGCTTATGGCTGGGACTTTCTCTGGCGGAACACAGGGTGGCGGTTGTCCACCTCCATTCTGAGCCAGGACCTGGGTGACCCCTACTGGTGGACGATATCCATGGGCGTGCTCAACACGCTCGTCCTCGGCCTGCTCTGCATCGTCTTCGCGACCATCGTCGGCTGCTGCATCGGGCTTTTCCGCCTGTCGTCCAACGCGGCGCTGCGGGCCTTCAGCACCGTCTATGTCGACCTGCTGCGAAACGTGCCCGTGATCATGCAGATCTATTTCTGGTACGAGATCTTCAAGCACGCTCCGATCGAGCGTAAGGCGCTGGCTTTCGGCGGCGGGTTTTTCCTGAGCAGCCGGGGCTTCTACTTTCCGGCCGTGTGGATCGAGCCCGGCGCGGGCCTGCTGCTGTTCGGCCTGATGGTGCTGGTCGGCGCCACCGCCTACATGGCGATGAAGGGCCGATCCTTCTATCCCTTGCTGGCGACCCTGGCGGCGAGCGCGCTCGTCCTGGGGTGGCCCGGGGGAGCACTGCAGGTTCAGTTGCCGGTCTTGCAGGGCTTCAGCTTCCGGGGCGGCAACCGGATGCCGGTCGAGTTCGTGGTCCTGCTCGTGGCGATCACGCTCTACTCCGCCAGCTATATCGCCGAGATCGTGCGCGGCGGCCTGCTCGCGGTCGACAACGGCCAGATCGAAGCCGGGCGTGCGCTCGGCCTGAAGGAGCGGAACATCAACTGGCTCATTCGCTTTCCGCTGGCGATGCGAAGCGCCCTGCCGCCATTGAGCAACCAGTATCTCATCACCATGAAGGTCACGTCGCTCGGCGCGGCCATCGGCTTCGCGGATCTGTTTTCCGTGACATCCAGCAGCATCAACCACGCCGGCCAGACGATCGAGATGCTGGTCGTCATGATGGGCTCCTATCTGCTGATCAACTATGTGCTGGCGAGCGCCATGCAGCGGCTGAATCAGCGCGTCGCGTTGAAGCGCCACGATTCGTCGGCGCTCCAGTCGCCGATCCGCGCGCGGAGGTCATGGTTCAAGGGCCGCGCCGCCAGGCCGGAGCCCGTCAGCCCATGAGGTCCCCGGTCACCCTGCGCGCACAGCTGTTCGGCACCAAGGCCAATATGCTGCTCACCCTGGCGCTGGCGGCCGTCGGGTTGTTCATCCTGGGCTCGGTCGTCCGCTGGGCCTTCATCGACAGCCTCTGGAAGGAAACCTACGAGGGGCAATGCGCCACCGTGCCGGGCGCGTGCTGGGCGGTCATCCATGCGCGCTACAGGCTCATTCTCTTCGGGCTTTATCCCTATGAGGAACACTGGCGTTCCGCCCTGGCTTGCGTCGTGGCCCTGTCGATCGTGGTGCTGAGCTGCATGCCGCGGTTCTGGAGCCTCACCCGTCTGGTCGCGATCTGGCTGTGCGGGGCCGCCATCTTCGTGCTGCTGATGCGCGGCGGCATCCCGGGCCTGCCCCTGGTGACGACCGACAAGTGGGGCGGTCTGGCGCTGACCCTCTACGTCTATCTCTCCACCATCATCATCGGCGTTCCCCTGGGCATCATTCTCGCCCTGGGTCGTCAGTCGGACCTGCCGGCGATCCGCATCGTCGTCACCATGGTGGTCGATTTCGTCCGATCGATCCCGATCCTCGCCGTGGTGTTCTGCGCGGCCCTGTTCGCGCCGTTCATCCTTCCGGGTTGGCTCAATCCCGATACGCTCTATCGCGTCATCGCCGCCTTCGCCTTCTTCTTCTCCTGCTACTACGCGATGATCGTGACGGGGGGCATCCAGGCGGTGGCGCCGGGGCAATACGACGCCGCGGCCGCTCTCGGGCTGGGTTATTGGCGCTGTCGCCTGCTGATCGTCATGCCACAGGCGCTGCGCACGGCGCTGCCGGCAACGGTCAATCACATGGTGATCACGCTCAAGGAAACCTCCGTGCTGATCATCATCGGAATGTTCGAACTGACGGCCTCCGGCAACGCGGCGCTGCAGAGCGGTGCATGGCAGCAGTATTACGTTGAAGTCTACATCTTCGTTTCGCTGATCTACTTCACGCTCTCGTTCTCGTTGTCGCGCTACGGCGCGTATCTGGAGCGGAAGATGCGGGTCGGCTCCATCTCCCGGTGACGTTCCGGCTCCAGCCTCGAGAGGTTTCCATGTCCGACCAGAAGACCGTCATCGTCACCGCCGCCAGCCGCGGCATCGGGGCCGCATGCGCGCGAACGCTTGCCGCCAAGGGGTGGCGCGTGGTGCTCATGTCCACCTCCGAAGGCTGCGAAACCCTGGCCGCGGAACTCGGCGGCTATGCCCTGCGCGGTTCGGTCACCGAACCGGCGGATCTGGCGGCGCTGGTGGCCCTGGCCATGGAGAAGACCGGCCGCATCGACGCTCTCGTCGCCAATACCGGGCATGGCCCTGGGCTTTCCGAGGTGAAGGCCGGGCCGGCCTATGGTCCCGATTCCGCCGGCCATCTTCTAGATATCGACGATGCCGACTGGCATGCGGCGCTCGACATGTACGTGATGAATGTCATCCGGCTGGCGCGGCTGATCACGCCGATCATGATGCGGCAGGGGAGCGGCGCGATCGTCGCCATCTCGTCGAAGATCGCGGTGGAGCCGAAGCCGACCTATCCGACCAGCGCCTTGCGGCTGGCGTTGCATGCCTTCGCGAAACTCTATGCCGATCGCTACGGCCGCGCCGGCATCCGCTTCAATTGCGTGCTACCAGGCCTGATCGAAAACTGGCCGGTGCCGGAACAGTCTCTGCAGCAACTGCCGCTTGGCCGTGCCGTGAAGCTGGACGAGCTCGCCGAAACCGTCGCCTTCCTGGTCTCGGAGGCGGCCGGCGGTGTCACCGGCCAGAGCATCCTGGTCGATGGCGGCTCCGCGCGCGGCGTGCGCTAGGGCAGGGCGCTACGGGGCATCGCCCGCCGTCACCGGATAGCTTCCGCCCAGGACGCGCGTCGCCTGTTCGGCGACCGAAATGGCCAGCGCTCCGACGCGGTCGAAGTCGGAATGGGGCAAAGTGACGGAATCGCTGGTCAGCACGACCGAGCCGACCGGCGTCGGCCCGCTGCCCCAGACGGGGGCGGCGACGCTGCTGATGCGCGCCGTGGAGCCGCGCTCCGAACAGGCATAGAGACGCTGGCGGATGAGTTTGATCTCCTTGCGCAGGTCAGCCGCCGCGTCGCCGGTCGCCGCGGCCTCCTTGGTCAGCTTTCCGGCGATCTCTTCGATCGAGGCTTCGTCGAGAAACGCAAGGATCGCGCGTCCGGAGGCGGCGACATGCATGGGAATCCGCTGCCCGGGATCGGAGGAATTGGCCCGCCCCTTCTCGCCATCGATCTTGTCGAGATAGATGATGTCGGGAAAATCCGCCCAGGCGAAATAGGTGGTTAGTTCGGAATTCTTGGCGGCATAGCGCAGGATCGGATGGACCAGGCGCCGCGCCTCGTTCTGGGCGATGACGCGCGATCCCAGCTCCCATATCCGAAGCGTCGGCCGGTAGCGGCTCGAATCGGCGGTCTTCTCGATATAGCCCTCTTCCAGCAGGGTCTGGAAAATGCGCTGAACCGCGCTCTTGTTGAGCTTGATCGCGCGGGCCAGCTCCGAAATGCCGCGCGGCGTGTCGGAGAGCGCGAGTGATTCCAGGATCCGGAGGCTCTTGCGAAGGGTCGTGCTCATTGCTCGTCGATCGTCTCGGTCCAAAGGCGGCGGCTGGGAAGGCCACGGAAATCAGTTGAGCGGTAGGTTAGAACATCGTCGGCGTCAATTGACGCATTGCATCGCAATACGACACGCGCGCTCGATGTCGCGACGGCATGATCCGCGATTGCGCGTCCGCTCCAGCCATTAGTCGCAATCCAGGCCGGATGTTCAAGCCGACGCGGCGCTAGCCTCATGGGTGGTCTCCCGCTGGTCGATGCCATGTGAACAGAAGTGGCCGACGAAATATTTCGTATCAAAATACGATACAATCAGCGCGCTCTGGCGGCAAGCGGGAATAATTCGCCGAATCTGAGCTGCAACGCGCAAAATATTGCTGTGTTGGACGAACTCGAAGCCGTTGTCTCATTGGCGCGCGCTTCCGGTCTGGCGCTTGACAACCCGTCATTGGCGTATTCAAGTACGGCGTATTGTATTTTGATCCGAAGTACCAAAAAATGCTGATGCGATCCGCAAAGGGCATGCATCACGCCGACGGGGGACCCGCATGACGTCCGATACGTTTTCGCTGCCCTCCGGAGCCTGGGAGCTGCCCGACGAACTTGCGTTGCTGCGGGACACGGTGGCCCAGTTCATGCGCAACGAGGTGCGGCCGGCCGAGGATCGCCAGCCTCATGATTGCTACGAGCTGCCGGAGGCCGACCTCGCCAGCCTGCAGGCCAAGGCCCGGGCGCTCGGACTGTGGTGCCTGGCGTCGCCGCATCAGCATGGCGGCGGTGGCATCGGGCTCCTGGCCCAGGTCCTGGTCGCGGAGGAAGCCGCCAAGTGCAAGATGGGCGCCTATGTCCCCGCCTGCGGCGCTTTCGGCATCGATCCACCGAGCGTCATCTGGCTCGGCAATGACGATCAGGTCAAACGATATGGCGTGGCCGGCATTCAGAACGGCAAGAAGAGCTTTGTCGCCATCTCCGAGGCGGATGGCGGCGCCGACCCGGCACGTTCGATCAAGACGCGCGCCGAGCGGGCCGGCGACCACTACGTCATCAACGGCACGAAGATGTGGATCACGGCCGCGGGCAAGGCGGACTGGGGGCTGGTCTTCGCGCGCACCGGCGAGGCGGGCGACCGCGGCGGCATCAGCTGCTTCATCGTCGATCGGGACATGCCCGGCATCAGTATCCGCGAGATCCCGGTGATCCGTTCCTACGCGCCCTTCGAGGTGCATTTCGAGAATGTCAAAGTCCCCGTCGAAAATCGTCTCGGCGCGGAAGGCGAGGGGTTCGCGGTCTGTCAGAAATGGCTGGTGCACGCCCGCGTTCCCTATGCCGCCGGGGTCATCGGCATCGCGCAGGAGGCCCTCGGCATGGCGACCGCCTGGGTCCGGCAGCGCAAGGCCTTCAAGTCCGCGCTGGCGGACAAGCAGGCGATCCAGTGGATGATCGCCGATTCGGAAATGGAGCTGCGCGCGGCGCGGCTTTTGACCTATCAGGCGGCATGGCGGGCGGACCTTGGGCACGACATCAAGATCGATGCCTCGATCGCCAAGGTGACGGCCACCGAGACGGCGGGGCGCGTGATCGACCGCTGCGTCCAGATGTTCGGCGCGCTCGGCGTCGCCAAGGAACTGCCGATCGAGCGGTGGTACCGCGAATTGCGCATCAAACGTATCGGCGAGGGGCCGTCCGAGGTCCAGCGCATGGTGGTGGCGCGCCACCTCATCAACGGCGGCAGGTGAGGCGGCGATGGCTATCGACTTCTCGACCGAAGACGGCGTCGCCGTCATCACCATCAACCGCCCCGAACGGCGCAACGCCCTCGATGCCGAGCACTACGACGCCTTGTCCAAGGCCTGGCAGCGCGTGCGCGACGACGACGCCATTCGCGTCGCGGTGATCACCGGCGCGGGCGACAAGTCGTTCTGCGCCGGAGCGGACATCAAGTCCTTCGTCGGGCGTGATGTCGAACTGTCCGAACTCTGGCTGACCCAGAAGGGCCAGCTGCTGAACCGGGGGCTCGAGATCTGGAAGCCGGTCATCGCCGCGGTGAACGGCGCCTGTGTCGGCGGCGGCATGACCTTGCTCCTGGCGACCGACATCCGCGTCGCCGTGGCAGGGGCCGTCTTCAGCGTCTCCGAGGTCAAGCGCGGGATCATCGCCGCCAATGGCGGGACGCAGCGGATCATGCAGCAACTTCCCTATGCCGTCGCGATGGAGATGCTTCTGACCGGGGAAGCCATCGACGCCGAAACGGCTCTGCGCTGGGGCCTGATCAACAAGGTGGTCGAGCCGGCGGACCTGCTCGACGCAGCCCTCGATTATGCGCGCCGGATCGCCGCCAACGCGCCGCTGGCATTGCAGGCGGCGAAGGAGCTGGCGGTCCGATCCCGCGACATGGATCTGGCGACTGGCTTGCGCATGGAGCAACTGGTCAACCGCATCCTGCACCATTCCGAAGACACCAAGGCCGCCAAGGCGGCCTTCGCCGAGAAACGCCAGCCCGCATTCAAGGGACGGTGACGGCCATGGCGAACGCAGCCTCCGGGACGACCGACCAGGCCCTGCCGCTCGCGGGCCTGCGCGTTCTCGATCTCACGCAGATCTATAACGGCCCCTATGCGACCTTCCTGATGGCCATGGCGGGCGCCGAGGTCATCAAGGTCGAGCCGCCGGGCGGCGAATTCCTCCGCAGGCGCGACGCCCGCAGCGGGGCCGGCGTGCCCTTCGCGATGCTGAACGCCAACAAGCGTTCCGTCTCGCTCAATCTGAAGTCGCCGCGCGGCCGCGACATGCTGCTCGACCTGGTTCGCCAGGCGGATGTCCTGGCGGAGAATTTCGCCCCTGGCGTGATGGACCGCCTCGGCCTCGGCTATGATGCGCTCCGGGCCGTCAATCCGCGCATCATCTACGCCGCCAGCAGCGGCTATGGCGATGCCGGCCCCTATCGCGACTATCCGGCCATGGACCTCACCGTGCAGGCCATGTCGGGGGTCATGAGCATTACCGGCTTCTCTCATAACGCTCCGGTCAAGTCGGGCGCCGCCCTGTGCGACTTCTTCGGCGGCGTGCATCTCTACGGTGCGATCACGACGGCGCTCTTCGGTCGCGAGCGCAGCGGCAAGGGGTGCCGGATCGAGGTCGCCATGCTCGAGGCGGTCTATCCCTCGCTCGCCTCGAGCATCGGCATGACCTATGGCGAGCGCGGCGACATTCCGCTGCGCACGGGCAACCGGCACGGCGGCCTGTCGCTCTGTCCCTACAATGTTTATCCGGCAAGCGACGGCTTCGTCGCCATCATCTGCAACAACGACAAGCACTGGCTCTGCCTGGTCGACGCGATGGAACGGCCCGACCTGAAGGCCGATCCGCGGATGGCGACGATGCGCGACCGCGTCGCTCATATGGAGCTGATCGACGGCATCATCTCGGAATGGACCTTGCCGCAGTCGCGCGACGACCTGTTCGGCAGGCTCGCCGCCTTTCGCGTGCCGTCGGCGCCGGTGCGCGACCTGCCCGAGGTCATCGCCGATCCGCACATGCATGAGCGCGGCATGCTGCTGGAGGTCGACCATCCGCAATACGGCCCGATCACCGTTTGCCGCAGCCCGATCAACTATTCCGGCGTGGCGCAGCCGGACTATCGGGTCAGCCCGGCCTATGCGGCCGACAACGAGGCGGTCTACGGGGGCATGCTGGGCATCGCCGCCGCCGATCTCGCGGCCCTGCGCGCCGAGGGAGTGGTCTGATGCGAGGGCGCGCCGTCATCGCGGGCATCGGCCACACCACTTATGGCAAGCATCCCGGCCGGGATCGGGTTTCGCTCATCGTCGAGGCGAGCCGCAAGGCGCTGGCCGATGCCGGCATCGCCAAGGACATGGTCGATGGCGTGCTGGTGAAGATGGCCAATGCCGAGCCCTCGATCCTCTATGGGCAGAAGGTCGCCGAGGCGCTGGGCATGCGGCCGAAAATCGGCTGCGCCCTGGATCAGGGCGGAGCCGCCAATATCGCGCTGATCAGCTACGCGGCGATGGCGATCGAGGCGGGCCTGATGGACATCGCCATCATCTGCTACGGCGATACGCCGCGCACCGGCAGCCGCAAGGTCTATGGCCGGCCGCGCGGCGACGACGCCGTCTATGGCTGGTATTCGACCGCCGCCGGATATGCCCTTCTCCACCAGCGCTACAGGCAGCAATACGCCATTCCCGACGCGCATTTCGGCGCCGTCGCCGTCACCTGCCGGGATCATGGCGCACGCAATCCCAACGCCCACCTCCAGAAGGCGATAACCCTCGACGAATACATGGCGTCGCCCTTCGTGGTCGAGCCGTTGCGGCGGGACGATTGCTGCCTGCTGTCCGATGGGGCGGCGGCGGTCATCGTGATGTCCGCCAGGCGCGCGGCCGAGCTGCGGATCGCCAAGGCCGTCCCGATCCTGGGATTCGGCCAGGCGCAGGAATCCTGGGATGTGCATCTTCGTCCGGATCTGACCCGCACGATATCGGGCGTCGCCGGCGAGACGGCGCTCAAGATGGCCGGCCTCGAGCGGCGCGATATCGCGGTGGCCCAGCTCTACGACTGCTTCACCGTGACGCCGTTGATCACGCTCGAGGACTACGGCTTCTGCAAGCCGGGCCAGGCGGCGCGTTTCGCTGCGGAAGGCGGCATCGCGCTCGACGGCCGGTTGCCGCTGAACACCAGCGGCGGCCTGCTGTCGGAAAGCGGCACGCCCGGGCTTCAGCTGGTGATCGAGGGTGTCCGCCAGATGCGCGGCGACGCCAACCTTCAGGTTCGCGGCGATGGAGCCTGCATCGTCAGCAATCAGGGCGGCACCATGCACACGCATGCGACCTTGGTCCTGGGGAGAGCGGCATGAACTTTCCCCAGCCCGACGTGACACCCCTGAACAAGCCGCATTGGGATGGCCTGAAGCAGGGCCGGTTGATGTTCCAGCAGTGCCGCAGATGCGGACATGCATGGCTGCCGGCGCGCGAGGCCTGCCCGGAATGCCTCGCGCCGGAACCGGAATGGCGAGAGGCCGCGGGCGAGGGCACGGTGGTGAGCTGGGTCGTCTACCACGTCGCCTATGACGAGGCGTTCAACGGCCGCCTGCCCTACGACGTCACCTGCGTCGAACTCGACGAGGGCCCACGCATCCTCACCAATATCGTCGACAGCGACGCGGGCGCCAGGCTTCGCATCGGTCGCCGCGTCAGCCTCTGCATCGAACATGAAGGTGACCTGGCACTCGCGCGCTTCAAGCTGGCCGAGCCCGGTTGACCCGAGATCCACGACATCGCTCCAGGAGCATCGAAACACCGTGTCCAAGTCAGCGCCTCAGTTCATCGTCCTGAACGGCAACCTGATCCCCTATGAGGAGGCGACGGTCCATGTGATGTCGCCCGCGCTCAAATATGGCCTGTCGGTGTTCGAGGGCTTGCGGGCCTATTGGAGCGACGCGCACCAGGATCTCTACGTCTTCCGCCTCCAGGACCATACGGACCGGCTGCTGCAGTCGATGAAGCTTTTGCGCTTCAAGCACGATTTCGACGGTGCCGAGATCAACAGGATGACGCTTGATCTCCTGCGCCGGAACGACGTCAGGGCGGCGGCGCATATCCGCACGACGGCCTATCTCGATGGCCAGGGGGAGCAGCAGGTCAAGGGGCCGGTGAGCTACGCGATCTCGGCGCTCGAAAAGCCGCGTACGGCCAAGATCGACGCCGGCATTCGCTGTCAGGTCAGTTCCTGGATGCGCATGGCGGACAATGTCATGCCGCCGCGCATCAAATGCGGCGGCAATTATGTCAACGGGCGCCTTGCGCGCTATCAGGCGATCCAGGACGGCTATGACGAGGCCATTTTGCTCAACACGCTCGGCAAGGTCGCCGAGGGGCCGGGAACCTGCATCTTCTTCGTGCGCAAGGGCGAGCTCGTCACACCGGACATGGCCAGCGGCATCCTGGAAAGCCTGACGCGCGATACGGTCCTGAGGCTTGCGCGCGAACGTGGAATTGCCGTCTCGGAACGCACCGTCGACCGCACCGAGCTCTATGCCGCCGACGAGGTGTTCATGGTGGGCTCGGCGGCCGAGCTGGTTCCCGTCGTCGATATCGATGGCATCGCCATCGGACCCGGCCTGCGCGGGCCGCTGACGACCCAGTTGCAACAGGCCTATTTCGAAACGGTCACCGGCGCGATAAAGGCCCCCGCGGGCTGGCTTACCTCGGTCCACAAGAGCTGACGATGCAAAGCCTGCCCGAGTGGGTCGAAATGCTGGAGGAGGGCGGCCGGATCGGCCGCTCCGAACTCGTCGATCGAAGCGCCGATATCCTCGCCGCGGCGGGGGTCCCCGTCATGGCCGCCGCCCGCGCGTCCGAATTGCTGGTGGAGTGCCAGGTCCGCGGCATCGACAGTCACGGCCTCGCGCATCTGCCGGCCTATCTCCAGAGGATCCGGATCGGCGCGATCGATCCGAAGGCGATCCCCGCCATTGTCGATACCGGCGCCGCCACCGCTGTCGTCGACGGGCGCAATGGACTGGGCGTGCTGGTCGGGCTGGCGGCCATGGACGAAGCGTGCCGCAGGGCGAAAGCCATCGGCATGGGGGCCTGTGCCGTGCGCGACAGCAATCACTTCGGCGCGGCAGCGCCCCTGGTGGACCGTGCCGCGCGCGAAGGGCTGATCGCGCTGGCGCTCTCCAATGCGGGGCCGACCATGGCCCCGACCGGCGGACGCGAGGCGATCCTGGGCACCAACCCGCTCGCCGCCGGCTTTCCGCGCGCGGGCCGGCCACCCCTCGTCATCGACATGGCGACGAGCGCGGTGGCACGTGGCCGCCTACGGCAGGCCGCGCTCAAGAAACAGGTCATTCCCGCCGAATGGGCGCTCGATGCCGCCGGCCAGCCGACCACCGATGCCGAGGCGGCGCTTGCCGGAACCGTCCAGCCCCTGGGCGGCGCGAAGGGCTACGCGCTGACCTTGATGGTCGAGCTACTCTGCACCGCGCTTTCAGGCGGCCGGCCCGGCTACGAGGTGCTCACGCCGCACGATCCGGCCGCGGCCGGGGCGGGGGTCAGCCACCTCTTCATCGCCTTCGATCCCCAGCGGTTCGCGGGGCTGGACGAGGCTCGCTCCGCGGTCACGCGGCTTGGCGCCCGCATCGAGGCGAGCCCGCCGGGTGCGGCGGGCGAAGCCCCGCGCCTGCCGGGAGCGCGGGCGGAGACGACGGCCGCCGCGCGCCAGCGTGATGGCATTCCACTGACGGCCGATCTTTTGGCCCATCTGCGCAAGGCGGTTCGGCTCGTGGCCGAAACGCCGGCGCACCCGTAAGTTTCAGGAGCGATCCTTGGCCTACCAGATTGCAGTCGATGTCGGCGGAACGTTCACGGACGGGGTCCTTCTGGATGAGGCGGCCAATACGATCTGGGTGGCCAAGTCTCTCACCACGCCCACGGATCCCGGCGAAGGCATCGCGCGGGTCGTCGAAATGCTGCTGGCCAAGAAGCCGGGAGCGGCGGGCCATGGTGCCGGCGACATCGAGCGCGTGGTGCATGGCACCACACTGATCACCAACACGCTGCTGGAACGTAAGGGCGTCAGGACCGCTCTGGTGGTGACCCGCGGGGTCGAGGACACCTTGGATATCCGCCGCGAGATGCGATACGACACCTACGATCTCGCAGCGACCTTCCCCGAGCCGCTGGTGCCGCCGGCCTTGCGATTCACCGTCGGCGAAAGGATCGGCCCCACCGGCGACATCTGGCGGCCCCTCGATCAAAAGGGCGTGGAAGAACTCGGCGAGCGCCTCGCCGGGGAGGATGTTTCCGCGGTCGCGATCTGCTTTCTGCATGCCTGCGTGAACGGCGCGCATGAGCGCCAGGCCGCCGACATCCTGCGCATGAGATCTCCGGAGCGCAGCTATTCCCTGTCGTCGGAAGTCGCCAGCGAGGTCGGCGAATATGAGCGCATGTCGACCGTCGTCGCCAACGCCTATGTCCAGCCCATCGTCGACCACTATATGGGCGTGCTGGGCAAGCGGCTGACCGGGCTCGGCATCACCGGCCGGCTGGATATCATGGTTTCGCACGGCGGCTTCACGGAAGCCGAGGTCGCGGCGCGGTTTCCGATCCGCCTGCTCGAATCCGGTCCGGCGGGCGGCGTCCTCAGCGCCATCAATTGCGGAAGCGCGGAAGGCATGGATCGCATCCTGGCCTTTGACATGGGCGGCACGACCGCCAAATCCTGTGTCTCGATCGGCGGTGTCCCGGCGATCACCAACGTCTTCGAATTCGCGCGCGTCCGGCGTTTCAAGCGCGGCAGCGGCCTGCCGGCGGTATCACCCAGCATCGACCTGATCGAGATCGGCGCGGGCGGCGGCAGCATCGCGCGGCTGAGCGCCCTCGGCCTCCTGCAGGTCGGCCCTGATAGCGCGGGCTCAGAGCCCGGTCCCGCCTGCTACGCGCTTGGCGGAATCCAGCCGACGGTTACCGACGCCGATCTCGTCCTCGGCTATCTCGACGCCGACGATTTCCTGGGCGGGGCAATGAAGCTCGACGTCGAGAAAGCCACGGAAGCACTCGGCGCGCTCGGGGGGCAGCTCGGGCTCTCGGCCGAGGAGACCGCCTGGGGCATTCACGACATCGTCAATGAGAACATGGCGGCGGCGGCCCGTACCCATATCGCCGAACACGGCCATGACGCCCGAAGCTTCACTTTCGTCTCCACCGGTGGGGCGGGGCCGGTCCACGCGATCGATGTGGCGCGCAGGCTGCGTATTCCCCGCGTTCTCTGTCCGATCGCCTCCGGTGTCGGGTCATGCCTCGGCTTCCTCGCCGCGCCGGCGCGTGCTGACCGCTCCTGGTCGCGGCTCGAACCGGTCGGCGATGTCGATCGCGATGGCCTGGCCCACCGGATCGAGGCGGCGCGCGACGAGATCGCCGGCGAGCTCGCCAAGGCGCATGTGGCGCGGACCGACATCGTCTGGCGAACCGCCGCCGAGATTCGCTATCGCGGCCAGGGCGCCAGCATTGAAATCGATTTCGGCGCGGCCGCGATCGCCGATCTCGAAGCGGAGCGGCTGCTCGCCGGCTTCGAGGCGGAATACAAGCGGCTCTACACGCGCATCGTGCCCGATGGCGTTCCGGAAATCGTCACGTGGCGGATTTCCGGCCAGTCGCCGCGGGCCCAGCGGCGCTACGCCTTTCCGGCATCGGACGAGGCGCGTTTCTCCACCGCGCCCAAGGGCAGCCGGCATATCTACCTGCCCGGCGAAAAGCGCTACGCGACCGTGCCGGTCTATGACCGCTACCGGTTGCCGGCAGGCGCGGTGATTGCCGCGCCGGCCGTTATCGTCGAGCCGGAATCGACGCTGGTGATTGGCCATTCGGCCAGCATTCGCGTGCTTCCGACCGGCACGATCCAAGTCGATCTGGAGTATGCACGATGAGCGGGACCAGGCAGGCGATCGATCCGATCACCCTGGAGATTCTCTGGACACGGCTGGTCAGTGCCGTGGACGAGGCGGCCGCGACTTTCGTGCGCACGTCCTTTTCGACCCTGGTCCGAGAGGCGAACGACTATGCCGTGGTGCTGACCGACCGGAAGGGGCGCAATATCGCGCAATCGTCGCAGAGCATTCCCTCCTTCATCTCGACCATGCCGGTCACGATCCGGCATTTCATCGAGACGTTCGGCATCGACAGCATGCGTGAAGGCGACGCCTTCATCACCAATGATCCCTGGATCGGCACCGGCCATCTCAACGACGCCAGCCTCGCCGCTCCGATTTTCCGGAACGGCGAGGTCATCGGTTTCGCCGGCGTCGTCAGCCATTTGCCCGATATCGGCGGACGGCTGCGCAACGCCGCCAATCGGGAGCTGTTCGAGGAGGGATTGCAGATCCCGCCGATGCGCATCCTCACCGCCGGAAAGCCCGAAGCGCTGCTGATCCAGATGATCCGCGCGAATGTGCGGGTGCCGGACGAGACGATGGGCGACATCTGGGCGCAGATTTCCTGCTGCGGCACGCTGGCCGAGCGGATCAATGTGCTGATCGAGGAAACCTCCATCGATTTCGACGCATTCTCCGACGAGATCATCCAGCGCACGGGCAAGGCCATGCGCGATGCTATCACCGCGGTCCCCGACGGCACCTATCACTATGTCGTCGAGAACGATGGACCTGCCGAAATGCCCGGTGGGGTCATCCGCATCGCCTGCGCGGTGACCGTGGCGGGCGACCGGATCGCCGTCGACTATGCGGGGTCGAGCCCACAGGTCAGCCTGGCGATCAACACGGTCGCAAACTACACCTTCGCCTACAGCGCCTATGCGCTGAAAGCGCTGCTGGCGCCTTGGATCCCCAACAACGAAGGCAGTTTCCAGGCGATCTCGGTGACCGCGCCGGAAGGCTCGATCCTCAATCCGACCAAGCCGGCTCCCTGCGGCGCGCGCGGAATGATCGGCCATCTCCTGCCGCCGGCGATCTTCGGGGCCCTCGCCGAAGCCTTGCCGGACCGGATACAGGCATCGCCGGGCTCGCCTTCCAACAATGTGCAATTGGCCAGTTTGAGCGGCAAGGTCCGCTATGCGGTGAACGCCTTCATCGGCGCGGGGCAGGGCGCGGCGCGGGATCAGGATGGCATTTCGGCGATCAGCTTTCCAAGCAATCTGTCGAATACGCCCATCGAAGTCCTCGAATCCCAGGCGCCGATCGAGGTCAGGAGCCGCGCCATCCGCCGCGGCTCGGGCGGTCGCGGCCATCGCAGCGGCGGCGATGGCATCCGCTTCGAATTCGAGATGCTCGGCGACAGCCCGGCCATCGCATCGTTCATGGTCAACCGGGTGCGGCGGCCCGCGGCCGGCCTCGCTGGCGGCGAGCCCGGCGCGCCCGCCCGTTTCGAGTTGAACGGAACCACGACCGAACCATCCGGTCAGCATGTGCTGCGCAAAGGCGACGTCGTGCTGATCGAGACCGGCGGCGGCGGCGGCTTCGGCAAGCCCAAGGATTGAAAGCCCGTTCGTCAAAGTGGCTTCTGGGAGGAAAGAACAATCATGTCAGCTTGCATCATCACCATCGCGATGACCGGCTCCGTGCCGAGAAAGAAGGACACGCCGGCCGTTCCCGTCACGGTCGCCGAACAGATCGAATCGACCCACGAGGCCTTCGAGGCCGGGGCCTCGCTCGCCCATATCCATGTCCGGGACGATCAGGAGAACTCATCATCCGATCCCGAACGTTTCGCCGCCGTCCAGGACGGCATCCGCAAGCACTGTCCCGGCATGATCATCCAGTTTTCCACCGGCGCGCGCGGGCGACAGCTCAGCGAGCGCGGCGGGATGCTTCATCTGCGCCCCGACATGGCGTCGCTGGCGACCGGATCGGTCAATTTCCCGACCTTCGTCAACGAGAATCCGCCCGATTTCATCAGGGGTCTCGCCCAGACCATGCTCGACCACGACGTCAAGCCTGAATGCGAGATCTTCGATCTGGCCATGCTCTACAATGCCGCGGATCTCGTCCGGGAAGGGTTGCTGAAGTCACCGCCGCACGTGCAATTCGTGCTCGGCGTCAAGAACGCGCTTCCCGCGCGCCGCGAGATCCTCGAATTCGAAGTGGCCCAGCTGAAGTCGATCCTTCCGGATGCGACCTGGACGGCGGCGGGCCTTGGCCGTCATCAGTTCGAGGTCAATCACTGGGCGCTCGAAATGGGCGGCCATTGCCGGACCGGCCTCGAGGACAACATTCGCTTCGACCAGTCCCGACTGGCCAAAAGCAATGCTGAACTGGTCAGGCGATTGGCCGAACTCTGCGGCGAATACGGGCGCCGACCCGCGACCGCCAGCGAAGCCCGGTCCATCCTGGGCCTGCGCGAAGCCTGATGAATTGTCGATCGAGGCCCAAGGGCCGCCGGGTGGCCCTTGCGGCGGCAAGGCTTGCCGAAGGGACGATCGGCCTTCGGCGCGGAACTAGAGCACCTTGCCCGGGTTGAGGATGCCGTTCGGATCCAAAAGCGCTTTCAGGCTGCGCATCAGCTCCAGCTCCACCGGATCCTTCACGCCGGGCAGCAAATAGCGCTTCATCCGGCCGATGCCGTGTTCGGCCGAGATCGAGCCGCCGAACCGGGCGACGATGCCGTGGACGAGCTTGTTCACCGCCTGCCATTGATCGAGGAAGGCGGCCTTGTCGGCACCGACGGGCTGGCTGATGTTGAAGTGGATATTGCCGTCGCCGAGATGGCCGAACGGCACCACGCGGCAGCCCGGGATCAGCTTTTCGCAGGCCGCCGTCGCCTCGGCGATGAAGGCGGGCACGGAGGCGACCGGCACCGAGACGTCGTGCTTGATCGAGCCGCCTTCCGGTTTCTGCATCTCGCTCATGCCCTCGCGCGAGCGCCAGAAGGCATTGCGCTGCTCGACGCTCTCGGCGATCGCCGCATCCTGCACGACGCCGTCCTCGTAGCCGGCGGCCAGCACATCCTCCAGCGTGTCGCGCAGGCCCGCGGCCGCGGCCGACGACAATTCGACCAGGCAATACCAGGGCGCCGGCTCGGCCAGCGGATCACGCGCGCCGGGCATGTGCCTCAGCACGAATTCGAACAGGTTGCGCGGCATCAGCTCGAAGCCGCTCACCGCCGGGCCTGCGCGCTCCTGTGCCCGCGCCAGCAGTTCGAGGGCGGCGGCGGGCGAGGCGACACCGACCCAGGCCGCCTCGATCGAGCGCGGCGCGGCGACGAGCTTCAGCACGGCCGCCGTGATGATGCCGAGCGTGCCCTCCGCGCCGACGAACAGGTGCTTCAGGTCGTAGCCGGTATTGTCCTTCTTCAGGGTGCGCAGGCCGTGCCAGATCCGGCCGTCGGCGAGCACCACTTCGAGGCCCAGCACCAGGTCGCGCGCCAGGCCATAAGCGACCGCTTGCGTGCCGCCGGCATTGGTCGCCAGGTTGCCGCCGATGGTGCAGGAGCCCTTCGAGCCGATATTGAGCGGGAACAGGCGGTTCACCGCCGATGCCGCGTCCTGCGCTTCCTGCAGCGTGACGCCGGCCTCGACGATCAGCGTATTGCCGGCCGGATCGACCGCCCGGATCGCCTTCATGCGGTTGAGCGAGACGATGATCTCGGCACCTTCCTCATAGGGCAGGTGGCCGCCCACCAGTCCGGTGCCGCCGCCCTGGGGCACGACCTTGGTGCCGGTCTCGTTGGCGAGCTTCAGGATCGCCGCGACCTCGTCGGTCGAGCCGGGCCTCAGCACCAGCGGCGTCCGCGCGACATAGAGCTCGCGCCAGTCCTTCAGATAAGGCGCCTGATCGTCCGGCGCGGTGATCGCATAACGCGCGCCGACGATTGCGGCGAAGCGCTCGAGCAGGTCGGGCGGGAGCGGCGGAGCGGCGGCGGCGGAAGACTGCGGAAGCGGCATGGCGGGTTCGGTCTGGCTGCGGAATCTCTTGAGTTCGCCACTAGGGCCGGGCTTTGCCGCGCGGTCAACCGATCGCGCGGGATAGCAGTGCTGAATGGCCGACAAGGCCCTTCCGCTTCGCCGCGCGAGCGCCTATCTTCGTGACAGAGCTGCGACGCCCGTCAGGACCACAATTCCCCGGGGCCTTATCGATCTCAACGGGAGCTGTCCCTGACCCGGTCCCTGGACTGGGATATATGGCGCCCACCTACTTAGGTAGGTTCCCGGGATCGAGCGTCCAACGACGAAGCGGCTCTACCTGTTTTCTCTCTCCTCGCGTCGCGGGACGATGCCGCATCTGTCCAAATCCGCCTTGCGCGAGGCGGCCCTCGGCCGCCGCGACGCACTCGGGCCCGAGGCCCGCATCGAGGCGGCGCTGGCGATCGCCGAACTGTTCCCGCTCGACCGCATCGCGGTTGCGGGCAAGATCGTTTCGGGCTTCCTGCCGATCCAGTCGGAAATCGACGTCCGTCCGCTGATGGACCGGCTGCGTCTCGCCGGTGCGCGCCTGGCGCTGCCGGCCTTCGATACACGCAAGTCGCCGATGACCTTCCGGGTGCTGGAGCGCGGCGCGCCGCTGGTGCCAATGGGCTTCGGCACTTTTGGCCCCGGCCTGGATGCGCCCGAGGTCGAGCCGGACATTCTGCTCACCCCGCTTTCGGCCTTCGACCGGGCCTTCCACCGCATCGGTTACGGCAAGGGCCATTACGACAAGGCGCTCGCGCGGCTGGATCAGACGGGCAGCCGATTGGCCATCGGGGTTGCATTTTCCACCCAGGAAGTCGAAGTGGTGCCAGCCGAGCCGCATGACCGCAGGCTCGACGCCATTTTGACCGAGACCGGATTCAGGGCCCCGTGATGCGCCTTCTGTTTCTCGGCGACGTTGTCGGCAAGTCCGGCCGGGTCGCCGTCACCGAAAAACTGCCCGGCCTCGTCGCCGACCTGAAGGTCGACTGCGTCGTCATCAATGGCGAGAACGCCGCCCACGGCTTCGGCATTACCGAGGCGATCTACCAGGAACTGCTGGATGCCGGCGCCGATTGCGTGACGCTCGGCAATCATTCCTGGGACCAGCGCGAGGCGCTTGTCTTCATCGACCGGGCGCCGCGGCTTGTGCGGCCGGTCAATTATCCCGCCGGCACCCCCGGGCGCGGCGCCGCCCTGGTCGAGACCCGCAAGGGCGCGCAGGTGCTGGTGGTCAATGCCATGGGCCGGGTCTTCATGGACGCCATGGACGATCCCTTCGCGGCGGTCGAGCGTGAGATCGAGGCAGCCCCGCTCGGCCGGGTCGCCGATGCCATCGTGATCGACATCCATGCCGAGGCCACCAGCGAGAAACAGGTCTTCGGCCACGTCTTCGACGGCCGCGCGTCGCTCGTCGTCGGCACCCACACCCATGTGCCGACCGCCGATCATCGCATCCTGCCGGGCGGCACCGCCTTCATGACCGATGTCGGCATGTGCGGTGACTATGATTCGGTCATCGGCATGGATAAGAGCGAGCCGTTGCGCCGCATGCGCGAGAAAACCCCCGGCGGCAAGTTCGAGCCGGCGAGCGGCCCGGCCACCCTGTCGGGCATCCTGGTCGATCTCGGCGCCAATGGCCTGGCGACCAAGGTGGCGCCGCTGCGTGTCGGCGGCCGTCTGGAAACCAGCATTCCCGCCTGACCGCCCGCACAGCGCGCAGGCTCATCACGCATTGGTGTTGGGCTGCGCGCGGTATTCCGCCGCCGCCGCGCGTCCAATCCTCCGCGCCCCGGTTTCTCCACAGGTCCAGGCACCGGCTTGGTCGGCCGGCCCCCGCCAAGCGCGGGCCATGATCCGTGGAGATTCTCATGAAGACGTTCGAACGCCGTCAGGTGGCGACCCTTCTTGCCGCCACAGCCCTGGGCATTTTTACCGGCACGCTGCCTGTTTCCGCCCAGATGTCGCAGATGAGTCCGATGGGCCAGCGCCAGCGCGTGCCGATGGTCGGCGGCGCGCCGATGTATCCGACCAAGACGATCGTCGAGAACGCCATCAATTCGCGCGATCACACGACCCTGGTCGCCGCGGTGAAGGCCGCCGGCCTCGTCGATACGCTCTCCGGTCCCGGACCCTTCACGGTGTTCGCGCCGACCAATTCGGCCTTCGCCAAGCTGCCGCGCGGTACGGTTCAGACGCTGGTGCGTCCGGAGAACAAGCAGACCTTGACCTCCATCCTGACCTACCATGTCGTCGCGGGCCGGTTCTCGGCGAACGACCTGATGGCCCAGGCCATGGCCAATGGCGGGCGCACGACATTGCGCACGGTCAATGGCGGAACCCTGACCGTCCGCACGCGGCGCAATGGCCGCGGGCTGGATGTCGTCGACGCCAAGGGCAATGTCTCCCGCATCACGATCGCCGATGTCGGCCAGTCCAATGGCGTCATCCATGTCGTCAACACGGTGCTGATGCCCTGATGCGGCAGGCTCGATCGCGGCCGCCCGGGGTGATCGAGGCCGGGCCCGTCGACGTCATGTCGCCGGGTCCGGTCGCCGCGGCACGGGCCTCCGGCCGCGACGCGGCTTGACCCTTCGCGACATCGCGCCTAACCAACCGCCATGTCGCACAACACCTTTGGCCACCTGTTCCGCGTCACCACCTTCGGCGAGAGCCACGGGGTGGCGCTCGGCTGCGTCGTCGACGGCTGCCCGCCGCGCATCCCGATCACGGCGGAGGAGATCCAGGCCGATCTCGACCGGCGCCGGCCGGGCCAGTCGCGCTTCACCACCCAGCGCCGCGAGCCGGACGAGGTGAAGATCCTGTCGGGCGTGATGGTCGATGACGACGGCATCCAGGTGACCACGGGCACGCCGATCGCGCTGCTGATCGAGAACACCGACCAGCGCTCCAAGGACTACTCCGAGATCAAGGACAAGTTCCGTCCGGGCCATGCCGATTTCAGCTACGAGATGAAATATGGCATCCGCGATTATCGCGGCGGCGGCCGATCCTCGGCGCGTGAGACGGCGGCGCGGGTCGCGGCCGGCGCCATCGCGCGCAAGATCGTGCCCGGCCTCGATGTGCGCGGCGCGCTGGTCCAGATGGGGCCGCATGCCATCGATCGCGACAAGTGGGACTGGGACGAGATCGGCAACAACCCGTTCTTCTGCCCGGACAAGGACAAGGCGGCCTTTTACGAGAGCTATCTCGACGGCATCCGCAAATCCGGCTCGTCGATCGGCGCCGTGCTGGAGATCGTCGCCGAGGGCGTGCCGGCGGGCCTCGGCGCGCCGATCTATGCCAAGCTCGATGCCGAGATCGCTGCGGCGCTGATGGGCATCAATGCGGTGAAGGGTGTCGAGATCGGCGCGGGTTTCGGCGCGGCTTCGCTTTCGGGCGAAGAGAATGCCGACGAGATGCGCATGGGCAATGACGGCAAGCCCTTGTTCCTCGCCAACAATGCCGGCGGCATCCTGGGCGGCATTTCCACGGGCCAGCCGATCGTCGCCCGTTTCGCGGTCAAGCCGACCTCGTCGATCCTGACCCCCAGGCTCACCATCGACAAGCAGGGCGCCGAGGCCGACATCCTGACCAAGGGCCGCCACGACCCCTGCGTCGGCATTCGCGCGGTGCCGGTGGGCGAGGCGATGGTCGCCTGCGTCATCGCCGATCACTATTTGCGCCATCGCGGCCAGAACGGCTGATATTCAGCTCCGCCGAATTGCAGAGCTGATATCCGGGATTTTCAGTTTGACTGAAAGCTTCGGCGCGCCCATCTTTCCCCCATGAAGCTCGACATCTGGCTCACCCGTGCCGGTATCACCCGGCTTGCCTTCGCGAAAAAGCTCGGCGTCTCGCCGGGCACGATCACCGCGTTGTGCAATGGCGAGGCGCCCTGGATGTCGCGCGACACGGCCGAGCGCATTGCCGGACTGACCGGCGGCGCCGTGACCCCCAATGATTTCATCGGCCTGAAAGGGCCGCGCGACGAGGAGAGAGCCATGCTGGAAGCCACCGAGCGGGTCAAGGCAGCCCTCGATGCCTTCGCCAAAGGCCAGATCGTGGTGGTCACCGACGACGACGACCGCGAGAACGAAGGCGACCTGATCGTCGCGGCCTCGCTCTGCACGCCCGAGCAGATGGCCTTCATCGTCCGCCACACCTCCGGCATCGTCTGCACGCCCCTGTCGGTCGAGGAGGCGCGCCGCCTCAGGCTCGACCCCATGGTGTCGTCGAACGACAGCCCGCACGGCACCGCCTTCACCGTGTCGGTCGACTATCGCCACGGCACGACCACCGGCATTTCCGCCGATGACCGCACGGCGACCGTGCGCGGCCTCGCCAATCCCAATGCCGGCGCGGTCGATTTCGTCCGTCCCGGACACATCTTCCCGCTGATCGCCAAGGATGGCGGCGTGCTGATGCGCTCCGGCCATACCGAGGCCGCGGTCGATCTCTGCAAGCTCGCCGGCCTGCCGCCGGTCGGCGTCATCTGCGAACTGGTCAATGACGACGGCACGGTCACGCGCGGCCCGCAGGTGGCGGCCTTCGCCGAGAAGCACGGCCTCGTCACCGTCTCGGTGGCCGACCTCATCAAATACCGCCAGGCGCGCGACCGGCTGGTCGAGCGGGCCGGCGAGTTCCCGGTCGAGACCCCTTATGGGCCGGCACGCGGCATTGCCTATCGCACGCCCTATGACAAGGTCGAGCATCTCGCCATCGTGTTCGGCGAGGTCGAGGACAATGGCCCGACGCTCGTCCGCCTGCATCGCGAGACCGTGCTGCGCGACGTCTTCGGCAAGAACCCGGTGATCGATTGCGCGGTGAAGCGGCTCGCCGAAAAAGGCGGCGTGCTGATCTATCTGCGTGACGGCACGGCCGGTGTGCCGAGCCAGTCGCTGGCAGCCTCCGCACCCCAGCCCGACGTCCATGAAAGCCATGGCTCGGCCAAGATGCGTGACGAGCAATGGCGTGAGATCGGCCTCGGCGCGCAGATCCTGCGCGACCTCGGCGTCCACACGATTTCGCTGCTGGCCTTCCGCAACCGCCACTATGTCGGCCTCGGCGGCTTCGGCATCGAGATCAAGTCGACCGAGATGCTCGACGGCTAAGGGCGCGTCCGGCCGGCCTCAATGGGCCGGATCGAGGAAGGGCGTTCCGGGATCGCCGACATAAAGGATGACCAGGCGCAGCGCCTCGGTGGCGCTGCGGTTATAGCCGGTCATCCGGACATGCGGCGGCTCGACGAAGGATTGGCCGGCCCGGATCACCGTGGCTGGCCGGCCCTCCAGTTCCAGGGTGAAGCTGCCCTCCATGATATAGACGGTGACCGGAAAACGGTGGGTGTGGAACACCGTGCTCTGACCGGGCAGGAAATGCGCCGTCATCACGTGGACTTCCTGCTTCTCGCCACGCGGCATCCCCTCGACGACTTCGCGTAAGACCGGATCGGGCCGGGCGAGGTCCTGGGCGATGGCCGGCGCGACCGACGCCATTGCTGCGATCAGGACCATGCAATTCAGCGCTTTGCGCATGACGCATTCCTCCGTCGGGGCCTCGCGCCATCTCGGCCCCGAACGCGTCATTTGTAAAGTCGCCGGGCTCAGGGCCTGGTCGTCAGCGGACCAGGCCGGCGTCGCTGGCCGCGACGGGCCGAAATCCGTAAAGCCGATGCGCATTGTCCACGAAGACGCGGTTGCGCGCCGTGTCGTCCGGGACCCAGTCGGCCATGAGGTCGAGAAGGTCGCCGACATTCATCATGGGTCCCCAATGGGCGACATGGGGCCAGTCGGAGCCCCAGACGCAGCGATCCGGGGCGGCGGCGTGCAGCAGCCGCACGAACGGAATCGTATCGGTATAGGGTGGTCCGCCGACAGTGTTGCGATAGGCGCCCGACAGCTTGACCCAGGCGCCATCGCGCACGAGCGAGACAAGTGTCCGGAAGCCCGGATCGTCGAGCCCGCGCGAGACCTGAAAATGCCCCCAGTGATCGATGACGAAGGGCACCGGCAAGTCGGCGAGTTTCGGCGCGAGCGCCGCGAGATCTCGCGCATCGATCAGGAACTGCAGGTGCCATCCCATCTCCCGGGCAAGGGCTGCATAGGATGAGAGCTGCTCGAAACCGATGCCGCCGCCGTAGAGAATATTGAGGCGCAAGCCGACAATGCCGGCATCCTTCAATGCCGCAAGTGCGTGGTCGGGCAGGCCGAGAGGGATCACCGCTATGCCGCGCAGGCGTTCTCGATGTGCCCTCAAGGTCTCCAGGGTGAGCCGGTTGTCGGTGCCATGCACGCTGACCTGGATCAGCACGCCGTGGGTCATGCCGGTGGCATCGAGCATGCCGAGATAGCGCTCGGCGGTCGCCTCGGGCGGCGTATAGCTGCGGCTCGCCACGAAGGGATAGGCGGGCGGCAGGCCGATGACATGGGCGTGGGTGTCGACCGCGCCGGGCGGCACGCGATAGCGTGTCGGCCCGTGCGGCCGGAGGTCCGGTCCCGGGCAAGCCGGGGCCGGATCCATGCTGGAACCTGGCTCATGCATCGGCATGAAGCACTTTGCCGCGGGTCTCGGGCAAAGCATAAGCCGCCGCAAAGAACACCACATAGGCGATCACGGCGAAGATGCAGATCGCATTGGCAAGCGTCGTGGTCTGCGAGAGATAACCGACCAGGAAGGGGAACAACGCCCCGATGCCGCGTCCGAAATTGTAGCAGAAGCCTTGGCCCGAGCCGCGCAGGCGCGTCGGGTAGAGTTCGGTCAGGAAAGCGCCCATACCGGAAAAGTAGCCGGAGGCGAAGAAACCGAGCGGAAAACCGAGGACCCAGAGCACCTGGTTCGACAGCGGCAACTGCGTGTAGAGCATCACAACTGCCATCGCACCCAGAGAGAAGACCAGGAAGAGGTTGCGCCGGCCATATCTGTCGGCATACCACGCGCCCACGAGATAGCCGACGAACGAGCCGACGATCAGCGCGGAGAGATAGCCGGTCGAACTGACGATCGACAGCTGACGCTCGGTCGTCAGGAAACGCGGCACCCAGAAGGTGATGGCGTAATAGCCGCCCTGGCAGCCCATCGAGACGAGCGAGGCGAGGATCGTCACCTTCAGGATCGGGCCCTGGAAAATCTCGAGGATGGACGGGCTGTCTCCCGTCGCGGCGGTTTTGGCGCGGGTCGCGGCCGCCACCTCGGGTTCCTCGACATAGGCCCTGAGATACAGGACCAGCAGCGCCGGCAACGCGCCGATCGCAAACATCCAGCGCCAGGCCTGTTCGGGCGGCAACCAGGAAAACAGGACGGCCTGCGCCAGGACGGCAAGGCCCCAGCCCACGGCCCAGCCCGATTGCACCGAGCCGACGGCGCGCCCCCGGTACTGTGCGCGGATGGTCTCGCCCATCAGCACGGCGCCGGCCGCCCACTCGCCGCCGAAGCCGAGGCCGAGCAGGGCGCGGCAGATCAGCAACTGTTCGAAATTCTGCGCGAAGGCGCAGAGCAGCGAAAAGAACGAGAACCACAGGATCGTGAGCTGGAGTGTTCGCACGCGACCGATCCGGTCGGCGAGGTAGCCGGCTCCCCAGCCGCCGAGCGCCGAGGCGAGCAGCGTCACCGTGCCGGCGAGGCCAGCGGTTCCGGCTTCGACCTTCCAAAGCGCGATGATCGTGCCGATCACCAGCGGATAGATCATGAAATCCATGCCGTCGAGCGCCCAGCCCGTGGCGCAGGCCCAGAAGGTCCGTTTCTCCGGGACGGTCATGTCCCGGTAGAAGCCGGTGAGGCTCGTATCCTCGATGGGAACGATCGTTGCTGGTGTCGTCGACATTCGTTGTCTCCCAATGCCTCACCTTCGAATGGGCGAGCGATAGAGGCGGGAAGATGCCGCGATGGGGCCGATAATGTCTGCCAGAAAACAGGCAATGGGGATGCTTGGGCGGGCGCTTCTGTCAGAAAATGACTTCTCAACCGCGCCGGAGACGTCGAAAACGCGCCGGGCTCAAGCCCGTCGTTGCACGGAACGCGACCCCGAGATGCGACTGCGAGGAGAAGCCGACGGCGAGCGCGATGTCCGCGATCGGCATGTCGGAGCCGGCAATGAGATCCCGCGCCGCGTCGACCCGTTGTTCGACGACGAAGCGATGGGGCGTCACGCCGACCGATCGCTTGAAAGTGCGAATGAAACCGGACGGGCTCATGCCGGCGACCTTGGCCATCTCGGCCAGCGTAATGGAGCGCCCGGGATCGGCGCGCACGAAATCCGAGATCAGGGTGCGTATTCCCACGTCAAGATTGGGCGCGGACTCGGCCGGTGATGCAGACGGAACCGCATAACGGTCCGCCAGATGCAAGGCGAGGGTGTAGGCAAGCTGTTCAGCCAGAAGAGAATTGCCTGAGCGGGCCGTTTCGCTGGCCTCGACGAGACGTTGCGCCGCGAGTGCGAGAAGCGGGTCGTCGACATCCCAAGCCCTGTCCATCAGCGCGATCGGCGAGGCATCGCCCCGCGCACTGCCCACCTCCTTCATCAGGCTGTCGCCCAGATAGAGCAGCAGCAGTTTGCCCGACCGGACATCCGGCACCGCGTCGACGGTGACCGCTCTCCCGGGCTGCCCGATACGAAAGCGGCCGGCCGAAACCCGGCCGTCACGGCGCACCCGTTCGTTCTCGATGAGGACATGGCGGCGAACATCATAGAGCGTGATCGCGACCGTCGTGATCGGGAGCGCGCCGAATTGGTAGATATGCGGGCCGGTGACGTCGCTGAGCGCGGCCGCAAATCCCGTCGTCGACCAAAGGTTGACGAGCGCCGATTGCTTGCGCCCGGTCACCAGTTCCGCATGTCGTATGGGGTCAAGTCTCATCGGAGACTACCAAATGGCTGAGATCGCATCAGTCGAAGAGCCGGATGCCTCACCGACCACGAGGCGTCGGCCTGTGGTGACTTTATTCCATCCCGCCACGACAAGGACAGTTGAAATTCCACCGGCGTCAATCAGTTCGGGATTGCTTCGCTTGAATGTCTCGGACGGCAGGCCACAGCCGTCCGAGAAACGTAGCCGAGGCCGCGCGGCCCACGGGACCTGCGCTGCCGGCGCGGCAAGAATGCCGCCGGAAACCCCTCTGGATCAGCGCTTCAGCGGACCGTAGCTCGCGCTCTCGGGCGGCTTGATCGCTTCGGGCACGAAGAAGTCGGGCGCCAGCGCCTGGCTCGGGTCGACCCGATAGCGATCGAAATCGGTCACGCCCTCGCCGGCGAGGAACGTGTCGTCGATCAGGAAGTGGCCTGAGAAATTGGCCGGCTTGTTGAAGATGAGATGGGCGGCATCGGCCAGGATCTCGGGCGAGCGGCTCATGCTCATCAGATTGTCGCCGCCGAGCAGGTTCTTGACCGCCGAGGTGGCGATGGTCGTGCGCGGCCACAGCGCATTGACGCCGACCTGGCCCTTCAGTTCGCCCGACAGGCCGAGAATGACCAGGCTCATGCCGAACTTGGCCATGGAATAGCCGGTCGATCCGGCGAACCATTTGACGTTCATGTCGAGTGGCGGCGACAGCGCCAGGATATGCGGGTTGCGGCCGGCTTCCGCACTCTTCTTCAGGTGCGGAATGGCATATTTCGAAACGAGATAGGTGCCGCGGGCATTGACCTGATGCATCAGGTCGAAACGCTTCATGTCGAGCTTCTCGACCGGCGCGAGATTGATCGCCGAGGCATTGTTGACGACGATGTCGAGGCCGCCGAAATGTTCGACGGTCTTGGCCATCGCACCGGCGACGCTCTCCTCGTCGCGGACGTCGACCACCAGCGGCAGTGCGTCGCCGCCGGCGGCCTTCAGCTCGTCGGCCGCCGAATAGATCGTGCCGGGCAGTTTCGGGTGCGCCGTCTCGGTCTTGGCGGCGACCACGATATTGGCGCCGTCGCGTGCCGCGCGCAGCGCGATGGCGAGGCCGATGCCGCGCGATGCGCCGGTAATGAAAAGCGTCTTGCCCTTGAGGGTCATGGTGTCCTCCCGTTGCGTTGATGCCGGTTATGGCCGGTCCTCGGCGTGTCCCGAACCACTGACGTCACCCCCGGCGAGCCGGAGCAGAAGCTCTTGCTTCTGCGGAGGCGAGGGAAGGGGGTCCAGGAGTTGCAGAGCGGAACTTCGAAGCCGCGAAACTCACGAGCGACATGCACCGAGAGCGCGGACGAAGCGGCCCCTGGACCCCCTTCCCCTCGCTACGCTCGGCCGGGGGTGACGTCAGAGCGTATCGACGAATGCAGCGGACAACCTCGCATGCGGCGCAGCGTCCCGTCTTGCGCTGAGTGGCTCACTTGCGCGTCATGAACGCCATGAATGCCTGCTTGGCCTCGTCCGACATCAATTGCTGGCCGAACAGCCGGCCTTCCTCGTCCATGCGCTCGCGCAGCGCCGCAGCGCCGCCGCGCAGCAGGCGGCGCGTATGAGCCAAGGCCTGGGGTGGCTTGGAGGCGAGCTTGGTCGCGGCCTCCAGCGCCTTCGCCTCCAGCTCGGCCTCGGGCACCTGGGCATTGATCATGCCCATGCCGACCGCCTCGGCCGCCCCGAAACCTTCGGCGAGCATCAGATATTCGGTTGCCTTCTTCAGGCCGGCGAGCTGCGGCAGCAGCAGCGAGGAGGCGGCTTCCGGCACCAGGCCGAGATCGACGAAGGGCATGCGGAACAGGGCACGCGGGCTCGCATAGGCGAGATCCATATGCAGCACCATGGTGGTGCCGACGCCGATGGCGAGGCCGTCGATCGCGGCGATCATCGGCACTTCGACGGTGGCCAGCGCCTTGATGAACTGGAAGGCCGGCGACGCGCCGCCGCCGCTCGAGCGGGCGATGAAATCGCCGATATCATTGCCCGAGGTGAACACGCCGGGACCGCCGGCAAACACCACCGCGCGGGTGCCCTGCGCCCCGGCATTCTCGATCACGCCGCGCATGGCGTCATACATGTCGCCGGTCAGCGCATTCTTCTTGTCGAGCCGGTTCATGCGAACCAGCACGACACCCTTGTCGTGCCTGGTGATGCTGATGTGGTCGGTCATTTCAAGGGTCCTTGCGCGATCCTCGGGACGGTTGTTCTTGTTTGCGGCGAAGCGTCTCGTCTCCGCCGCTCCGTTCAGCCTGCGAGCTGCAGCTGGATATCGTTGATGCTGTCGGCGCCGGCGGTCACGCTGACCTCCAGGCCGGTCGCGGCGGTCGCGAGGTTCTCGGCGAAGAAACGGGCCGTGCCGGTGCTCTCGGCGCGCAGCGCTTCCGCCGCGCCATTGTCGCGCTGGGCCAGCGCCTTTTCGGCGAGCGCCGTGCCGCCGAGCGCCAGGCCGAACAGGCGCGCGTAAGGCGTGGCGCCGGCGAGCGCATCCGCCGGATTGGCTTTCAGCGCCGCCAGCAGATGGCCGGTCGCCCGCTCCAGGCTGTCGATCGCTTCCGTCAGGCGCGCCGCGGTACGGCCGAAATCGGCGGCATTGGTGCCGGCCACCTTGGCCGCCACCGCCCGCATGCGGCTGATCTCGTTGGTCACCAGCGCGCCGCCTTCGAGCGGGATCTTGCGGGTGACGAGGTCGATCGCCTGAATGCCGTTAGTGCCTTCATAGATCGCGAAGATGCGCGCGTCGCGCATGTGCTGGGCGGCCCCCGTCTCCTCGACGAAGCCCATGCCGCCATGCACCTGGACGCCGAGGGAGGCCACCTCGTTGCCGATGTCGGTCGAGAACGCCTTGGCGATCGGGGTGAGCAGGGAGGCGCGTGCCTGGCCGGCCTGGCGCTCGGCCTCGGTCTTGCCGAGATGGGCGCGGTCGATCTCCGCGGCCAGCATGTAGCAGATGGCGCGGGCGCCCTGGGTATAGCCGCGCATGGTGAGCAGCATGCGCTTGACGTCGGGGTGCAGGATGATCGGGCTCATGCCTTCGCCGGCATAGCCGGGCGCGCGGCCCTGGCGCCGCTCGGCGGCATAGGCGATGGCCTGCTGGGTCGCCCGCTCGGCGATGGCCACGCCCTGCAGCGCCACGGCCAGGCGGGCATTGTTCATCATGGTGAACATGGCGGCGAGGCCGCGGTTCTCCTCGCCGACGAGATAGCCGACCGCGCCGCCGTCATCGCCATAGACCATGGTGCAGGTCGGCGAGCCGTGGACACCGAGCTTGTGCTCGATCGAATGGCAGCGCACGTCGTTGCGGGCGCCGATCGAACCGTCGGCATTGACCAGGAATTTCGGCACGATGAACAGCGAGATGCCCTTCGTGCCGGCCGGGGCATCGGGCAGCCGCGCCAGCACGAGATGCACGATGTTCTCGGTCAGGTCGTGCTCGCCATAGGTGATGAAGATCTTGTTGCCGGTGATCCGGTAGGTGCCGTCGCCGGCGCGCTCGGCCTTGCTGCGCAGCGCCGCGAGATCGGAACCCGCCGAAGGTTCGGTCAGGTTCATCGTGCCGGTCCATTCGCCCGAGATCATCTTGGGCAGATAAATCGCCTTGAGCGCATCGGACGCATGGGCGGTGATCGCCTCGATGGCGCCCTGGGTCAGAAGCGGGCCCAGCCCGAAGGAGCTGCAGGCGGCGTTCCACATTTCGAGGCAGGCGGCGTTGATCACGCAGGGCAGGGCCTGGCCGCCGAATTCGGCATCGGCCATCAGGCCGTTCCAGCCGGCCGCCGCCCAGTCGGAATAGGTGTCCTTCCAGCCCGGAGGCATGGTCACCTTACCGTCCTTGAACGGCGTGCCGAGCTTATCGCCGACCGTGTTGAGCGGGGCGATCCGCTCGGCGGCGAATTTGCCGGCCTCCTCCAGCACCGCGTCGACCAGATCGGCGGTCAGGTCACCGTAGAGGCCGTCGGCCAAAGCCTGGTCCAGGCCGGCGACATGTTTCAGCGTGTTGGCGATGTCGGTGACGGGCGCGCGATAGCTCATGATCTTCCTCCGCACGGCCGATCCAAGGTCCAGATGCCTCCGGCCGAGAGAATGCCCGCACCATGGCGGAGCACCCACGGTCGTGCAACGGCACGATGGCGAGGCTGGCCGAACGAGGGATAGGAGCGTTTGACGTTTACGTCAACGGAATGCAGGCAGCTGTCGAACGGAATTGGGCTGCGTCGTTTTGGCGCCGGGCCGCGGCTGTGCTAAGCGCCGCGCCATGATCCAGCGCCTGACCCGCCGCCTTTCCGCAGATGCCGCCGGCCTTGCCGAGGCCGGAGCCATTCTGCGCGCCGGCGGCCTGGTCGCTTTCCCGACCGAGACGGTCTACGGCCTCGGCGCCGATGCGACCGACGGCCGCGCGGTCGCCGGCATCTATGAGGCCAAGGGCCGACCGAGCTTCAACCCGCTGATCGCCCATGTCGCCGAGACCTCCGACGCGCTGGCGCTGGGCCGCTTCGATGCGCATGCCGAAAGGCTCGCCGGGGCTTTCTGGCCGGGACCCTTGACCCTGGTGGTGCCGGTCGCCACGGGGTGTCCGATCTCCGATCTTGCCCGCGCCGGCCTCGACACCGTGGGATTGCGCGTGCCGGACCACCCGGCCGCCCATGCCCTGCTGCAGGCGGCCGGCCGGCCGATCGCCGGCCCTTCGGCCAACCGGTCGGGCCATGTCAGTCCGACCGATGCCGATCATGTGCTCGCCGATCTCGACGGCCGGATCGACGCGGTGGTCGATGCCGGCCCCACCGAGGTCGGTGTCGAATCGACCATTGTCGCCTGCCTCGGCGGCGTCCCGGTTCTGCTGCGCCCGGGTGGCGTGTCGCGTGCGGCGATCGAGGCGGCGATCGGCCGGCCGCTGGCGGTCCGCACCCAGGAGACAACCATCGCGCCGGGAATGCTCGCCTCGCATTATGCGCCCAAGGCCGGCGTCCGGCTCGACGCGACCAGCCTGCAAGCGGGCGAGGCTCTGCTCGCCTTTGGCGGCGAGGTTCCCGACGGCGCGACCGTCATGCTCAACCTGTCGCCATCAGGCGATCTCGCTGAAGCCGCCAGCAATCTCTTCGGCCATCTGCGTGCGCTGGATGCCGCCGGCGCCGGCCGTATCGCGGTCATGCCGATCCCGCATGACGGCTTGGGCGAGGCCATCCGCGACCGGCTGGTCCGCGCCGCGGCACCGCGCAGCTGAGCCGAGCGCGGTCAGGCGCGGTGCGGCTCCTCCGCCGGCCTCTGCGCCTCGCGCAACAGCCAGGCGCTGAAGGCCGCGACCACGGGGCGATCGGCGACCTCGGGCAAACTCACGATGTAATAGGCGAACTGGGCCGGCCATGATCGGTCGAGCACCAGCGCCAGGCGGCCGGCGGCGATTTCGTCATAGGCATAGATGTCGCGGACCAGGGCCAGCCCCTGGCCGGCTTCGGCCGCGCGAACGAGCAGAAATCCGTCATCGAAACTCGGGCCGCGCTCGGCGCGCGGGTCGCTTTCGACACCGAGCGCCTTCAGCCATAGCGGCCAGTCGGCGCGATCGTGATCCTGCAGCAGCGGATAGGCCAGGCAATCCGCGGGTTCGTGGATCGGCGGGCCGCCGGCCAAAAGCCGCGGACTGCCGACCGGGATCAGCACCGGCGCCATCAGCGGTATCGTCTTGAGGCCGGGATAGTTGCCGAGCCCGTGCCGGATCGCCACGTCGACCCGGCCGTCGCGCAGGTCGACCACGCGGTTCGTCGCCTCGACGCGGACCTCGAATTCCGGGTGCTCGTCGCTGAAGCGGCCGAGCCGCGGCACCAGCCATGATGCGGCGAAGGACGGGGCCGTGGTGACGGTGAGCGTCTGGCGGGTCTTGACGGTTTCGAGCGTCCCAAGGGTCAGCGCGATCTGGTCGAACGCCTTGAGCAGGGGTGGATGGATCCTGGCCCCAGCCTCGGTCAGTTGCATGCCGTAGCGGGTGCGGCTGAACAGCGCGACACCGACACGCTCTTCCAATTGCCGGATCTGCTGGCTGACCGCGCCAGAGGTGACGCCCATGGCCTCGGCGGCGAGCTTGATGCTGCCATGCCGGCCGGCTTCGGTGAAGGCGCGGAGCGCCAGCAAGGGCAGGACGGATCCCATCAGGATTTAGCTCAGCTACATTTTGAAGGCAGAATGCATCGTTTCTATCGCCAGGTCGAAAGCGATATTCATGCGGAAGGCAGAGTTTAGCATTTCTCCTGCCTGATAGCGAGACGAACGGATGCGTTCAAGCCCTCCCTCACAGCCCTCCATGGACAGGCCGGGCGCCGGTCCCTGGCTTCTGGTCCTTGTCGGTTTCGCCGCACTGGCCGTTTCGTTCTCGGTGCGCGCGGTGCTGGGCCTGGCCATGCCGGTGATCGAAACCGAACTCGGCTGGTCGCGCTCGCTGCTGTCGGGCATCGGCGCGCTGGCCTTGCTCATCATGGCCTGCGCCGCTCCCTTCGCCGGCAGGATCATCGACGACAGCGGGCCGCGCATGCTCCTGACCGGCGGGCTCGTCGCCATCGCCATTGGCGCGGGGCTCGTGTCGGTGGCCTCGTCGCTCGCACTGTTCGTCCTTGGCTTCGGCATTGTCGCCGCGGTCGGTTTCACCGCGGTCGGCACCAATATCGTCGCCGCGGCCATCGCCAAGAGCTTCGAGGCCGGCCGGGGCCTCGCGACCGGCATCGGTACGTCGGGCGCGACAGCCGGCCAGCTCCTCGTCGTACCGGCGGTTGCCATTCTCATGCAGACGGCGAGCTGGCGTTACGGCTTTGCGGCCCTTGCAGCCCTCGCTCTCGTTCTCGCCGCCTGCGCCTTTGTCCTGCTGCCGGGACGGCGCCCGGCCACGGCCAGCGGAGCGCTGGCCCCGTCGCGCGGATCATTGCTCGGCGAGATCGGCGCGCTCGGGCGCCTGCCGGCCTTCCATGTCCTGTTCTGGAGCTTCCTGATCTGCGGCTTCACCACCACCGGCGTGATCGAGACGCACCTCTTGCCCTATGCCGCCTTTTGCGGCTTTCCGCCGCTGCCGAGCGCCACCGCCTATGGCGTGCTGTCCGCGGTCAATCTGGGCGGAATGGTGCTGGCCGGCTTCCTGACCGACCGCCTGCACAGGCCGACGCTGCTCGGCGCGATCTACCTGATACGCGCGCTCAGCTTCATCCTTCTCGCCTCCATCGGCCCGGATATCCGCTTGCTTTACGTCTTCGCCGTGCTGTTCGGCCTGGTCGACTATTCCACCATACCGGTGACGGTCGGCCTGGCGGCGAGCCATTTCGGCGTCAGGCGGCTCGGCCTCGCCATGGGCCTCATTTCGAGCGGCCACGCCCTTGGCGGGGCTCTGGGAGCGCTCGCCGGCGGGCTGCTCTTCGATGCCGGCGGCTCCTATGGCCTGCTCTGGTTCGGCGCCTTCGGCCTGTCGACGCTCGCCGGCCTGGTGGTCTTCCTGCTGCGCGACCAGCCGTCGGAACCGGGACGCAGCAGCGAACCGGTGCTTGCGGCCCGCGCCGGTGAGGCCACGTCGTGATCAGGCTCTATACCGACAGTTCGCCGAACGGCTTCAAGGCGACCATCGCGCTCGAGGAACTGGGGCTGCCCTATACGCTCCACCACATCCGGATCGAGGCGGGCGAACATCGCCAGCCGGCCTTCCTGGCGCTCAATCCGCACGGCCGCATCCCGGTCATCACGGATGAGGAGACCGGCATCACCCTGTTTGAATCCGCGGCGATCCTGCTCTATCTCGCCGAGAAGGCCGGCCGTCTGCTGCCGATGGACCCGAAGGCCCGCTGGGAAGCGATCCAATGGCTGCAGTTCCACGCCGCCAGCGTCGGGCCGATCCTGGGCCAGCGGGTCCATTTCGAACTGTTCGCCAAGACCCCGATGCCCCAGGCGATCGCGCGCTATCAGCGGCTCACCGACGAAGCCTTCGCAACCCTCGACGGGCGGCTCTCGGGCCGGCCTTTTCTTGCCGGCGACGACTATTCGATCGCCGACATCGCCACATTCGGCTGGACCCATATCGCCGACATCTGCGGCTTCCGCTTCGACCGGCACGTCAACCTGAGCCGCTGGCATGAGCGCGTCGCCGGGCGCCCGGCCGTGCAACGTGGCATCGCGCTGCCGGTCCCGGCGACCGGGCCCTAACGCGAAAAGGTCGCCACCAGCTCGACATGGGCCGACCAGCGGAACTGGTCGACCGGCGTCACGGATTGCAGTTTCCAGCCGCCGGCGATCAAGGTCGCGGCGTCGCGGGCGAACGTGCCGGGGTTGCAGCAGACAGCGACGATGCGGCCGATATCGGCCTTGGCCAGGATTTTCGCCTGCGTCTCGGCTCCCGCCCGCGGCGGATCGAACACCACGGCGTCCAGGCCCTTCAGGTCGGCCGCCATCATCGGCCGGCGGAACAGGTCGCGGGTTTCGGTGGTGATCGGTTTCAGGCCGGACGCACCGCGCACGGCGGAAGCAAGCGCTGCGACCGCAAGGGCGTCCGCATCGACGGCGTGAACGCGGGTCTGCGCCGCGAGCCTCAGCGCGAAGGGGCCGACGCCGCAGAACAGATCGGCGGCCTTCTTCGCCTTGCCGACACCGTCGAGCACCAGGCGCGACAGGATCTCTTCGCCCGCGGTCGTCGCCTGCAGGAAAGCGCCGGGCGGCAATTGCACCCTGATGGCGCCGACATGGATCGACGGCGGCTCGCGCTGCATGACGAGGTCGCCATGATTGGTCAGGCGCGCCAGGCCCTGGGCATTGCCGGCCGCCAGCAGGTCGAGGCGCTGGCGCTCGCTGAGCTTGCCGGCGCCGCGCAATTCGACGTCGAGCCCGCTATCGGTGGCGGTCACCTGGATGTCGAGCGGCTTGGCCACGCTCTCGAGCGTCCGGGCGATGGCGCGGGCGGCCGGCAGCGCGCGGTCGAGCCGCGGGTCGAGGATCGGGCAGGCGTCGATCGCAACGATGGCGTGGCTGCGTGCCGCGGCAAAGCCGACGACGAGGTCGCGGCCCTGGCCGCGGCGGGCATGAAAGGTCACGCGCCGGCGGCCGGCGCCATGGGCGTCGATCGTATCGGCGATCTCGGCCGACAAGCCGTGCTGGCGCAGCGTGGTGGCCACCAGGTCGCGCTTCCAGGCGAGATAGGAGGGCGGCGCCCAATGCTGCAGGGCGCAGCCGCCGCAGGTGCCGAAATAGCGGCATTCCGGCTGGATCCGCTCGGGGCTCGCCGTCAGGATCGCCGAGGGCAGGGCGCGTTCGTCGCCGCCTTCAACCTCCACCACCTCGCCGGCCAGGGTGAACGGCACGAACCGGCCGCCGGCTATGCCGTCGCCGCGATGGCCGACATGGGAAATGGTCAGGCGCTCGGTGGTCATTCTGAGGATCCGCGCCGTGCGAACATGAGGAATTCCCGGTTGCCCTCGCCGCCGGCGATCGGGCTGTCGATCACATCGACAATGGTCCAGCCGAGGGCCGCGGTCGCGGCCCTGATTTTTTCGACCGCAGCGTCACGTGCGGCGGCATCGCGCACCAGGCCGTTCTTGCCGATCAAGGCCCGGCCCACCTCGAATTGCGGCTTGATCAGCGCGACGAGCTCGGCGGAGGCCGCGAGCAGGGTGGTGACGGCCGGCAGGACCAGGGTCAGCGAAATGAAGCTGACATCGACGACGCCGAGATCCGGGACGGAAGCGAGGCAGGGAAGATTGCGGATATCGGTCGCCTCGAGAACCGTCACCTCCGGCCGGCCGCGCAGCGATTTGTGCAGCTGGTCACGCCCGGTATCGACCGCGGTGACATGGGCCGCGCCGCGATCGAGCAGCACCTCGGTGAAGCCGCCGGTGGAGGCGCCGACATCCAGGCAGGTCCGTCCCCTGGGATTGACGCCGAACCGGTCGAGCGCATGGGCGAGCTTGACCCCGCCGCGCGAGACCCAGGGATGTTCGGCGCTCGCCGAAATTTCGGCGTCGATGCCGATCTCTTCGGAGGCTTTTTTCACCAATCGGCCGGCGGCACTGACGAGGCCGGCGGCAATCGCCGCCTGCGCCTTGGCGCGGCTCTCGAACAGGCCGCGCTCGACCAGCAGGATATCGGCCCGGCGCTTGTCGTCCTGGCGTGGGGGCGTGGCATCGCCCTCCACGGCGCCGGTCGAGACCTTGGCGGCGCTGGTCACGCGCTGAGCGCGCCCGGCGCCGCCCGCAGGTCGAGTGCGTCGCGGCCGAGCGCCTCGAACACTTTGGTCACGATGCCCCGGGCGTCGAGGCCGGCGCGCGCATACATGGCTTCCGGCTTGTCATGGTCGAGATAGGCATCCGGCAGCACCATGGGGCGCACCTTGCAGCCGCCGTCGAGCAGTCCGGCATCGGCCAGCGCATGCAGCACGAAGGAGCCGAAACCGCCGATCGAGCCTTCCTCGACGGTGATCAGCACCTCGTGATTGCGGGCGAGCCGGGTCACCAGGTCGATGTCGAGCGGTTTGGCGAAACGGGCATCGGCCACCGTCGTCGACAGGCCGAGCGCCCCGAGTTCCTCGGCCGCCTTCAGGCATTCGCCGAGCCGGGTGCCAAGCGACAGCAGCGCCACGCGCGTGCCCTCCTTGACGATCCGGCCCTTGCCGATTTCGAGCGGCACGCCCTGGCTCGGCATGTCGACGCCGACGCCTTCGCCGCGCGGATAGCGGAAGGCGATCGGGCCTTCGTCATAGGCGGCAGCGGTCGCCACCATATGCACCAGTTCGGCCTCGTCGCCGGCGGCCATCACCACCATGCCCGGCAGGCAGCCGAGATAGGCGACGTCGAAAGACCCTGCATGGGTCGCGCCATCGGCGCCGACCAGGCCGGCGCGGTCGATCGGAAAGCGCACGGGCAGGCCCTGGATCGCCACGTCGTGGACGACCTGGTCATAGGCGCGCTGCAGGAAGGTCGAATAGATCGCGCAGAACGGCTTGAAGCCTTCGGTCGCAAGGCCGGCGGCGAAGGTCACCGCATGCTGCTCGGCGATGCCGACGTCGAAAGTGCGGGCGGGGAAGACCTTCTCGAACAGATCGACGCCGGTGCCTGACGGCATGGCGGCGGTGATCGCGACGATCTTGTCGTCTTTCGCGGCTTCCTTGATCAGGCTTTCGCCGAAGACCTTGGTGTAGGACGGAGCATTAGCCTTAGCCTTGACCTGCGCGCCGGTGATCACGTCGAACTTGGCGACCGCATGCAGCTTGTCGGCGGTTTCTTCCGCCGGCGCGTAGCCCTTGCCCTTCTGGGTCACGACATGGACCAGGATCGGCCCGAAATCGGCGTCGCGGACATTCTTCAGCACGGGCAGCAGGTGGTCGAGATTGTGTCCGTCGATCGGCCCGACATAGTAGAAGCCGAGTTCCTCGAACAAGGTGCCGCCGGTGACGAAGCCGCGGGCATGCTCGACGGCGCGGGTCACCGTGCGGTCGATCGTGGGGCCGAGCCGCTTCGACAGCTGCTTGCCGATGTCGCGCAGCTTCAGATAGGTCTTGCCGGAGCCGAGCCGCGCCAGATAGGCCGACATGGCGCCGACCGGCGGCGCAATCGACATGTCGTTGTCGTTCAGGATGACGATCAGCCGCTCGCCGCGCGCGCCGGCATTGTTCATCGCCTCATAGGCCATGCCCGCCGACATGGCGCCGTCGCCGATCACCGCGACGACATGGTTCCTGGCGCCTTTGAGGTCGCGGGCCACCGCCATGCCGAGGCCTGCCGAGATCGAGGTCGACGAATGCGCCGCGCCGAACGGGTCGTATTCGCTCTCGGTCCGCTTGGTGAAACCCGACAGCCCATTGGCCTGGCGCAGCGTGCGGATCCGGTCGCGCCGGCCGGTCAGGATCTTGTGCGGATAGGCTTGATGGCCGACATCCCAGATCAGCCGGTCGCGCGGCGTGTCGAAGACATAGTGCAGGGCCGCGGTCAGCTCGACCACCCCGAGCCCGGCGCCCAGATGGCCGCCGGTGACCGAAACCGCCGCGATCGTCTCGGCTCGCAACTCATCGGCAATCTGCCTGACCTGATGCTCGGGAAGCTTGCGCAGATCTGCGGGGATCCGGATGGAGTCGAGTAGGGGCGTTGCGGGGCGATCTGTCACGATTTCACCGGCTGGCGCATGGTCCGGAAAGGTCGGAAGCGGCTTTTCCGAGGTGACCATGCGAGGACGAAGATGATCCAACACGGCGCGGACTATAGCCCACGCCAAGGGCCGAGGGTTACACCACCGACCTAAGGCGTGCAATGCAATCGGGCCAGGGCGACCGATTGGCGCAGGCGCGGCCGAATTGTGGGAGCCGGGGCAAATCCGGCCCCGCGTCGGCCCGTCGGCCCTATTCCGGCAGCGGAATGTAATCCTTCTCGTCGCCCGGAACGATATCGAAGCGGCGCTGGCGCCAGTTGTCCTTGGCCTCTTCGATGCGTTCCTTCGACGAGGACACGAAGTTCCACCAGATGAAGCGCGGCCCGTCCATCACGGCGCCGCCGCACAGGATCAGCCGCGCTGCCGACACCGCGGTCAGGGTGATGCGGTCGGTCGGCCGCAGCACCAGCATCTTGCCTTCGCCGAAAATGTCGCCCTGCACGTCGATCTCGCCGGAGACGACATAGATCGCCCGTTCCTCGGCCTGCGGATCGACCGGCAGCTTGGCGCCCGGCTCCAGCACGATGTCGGCGTAAACCGTATCCGAGGCGGTCGGCACCGGCGCGGTCTTGCCATAGAGCGAGCCGAGCACGACGCGGATCGACTTGCCCTCGGCCTCGATCACCGGCAGCGCCGCGCGGTCGACATGCTCGAAGCCGGGCGCGCTTTCCTCCTGGTCTCTCGGCAAGGCGAGCCAGCTCTGAATGCCGTGCAGGTCGTGGCCCTTGGCCTTCAGCGCCGGATCGGTCCGCTCGGAATGGACGATGCCGCGCCCGGCGGTCATCAGGTTCACTTCGCCCGGATTGATCGGCACATAGGTGCCGAGACTGTCGCGATGCTGGATCTGGCCGGAGAACAGATAGGTCACGGTCGCCAGCCCGATATGGGGGTGCGGCCGGACATCGATGCCGTTGCCGTCGCGAAACACGGCCGGCCCCATATGGTCGAAGAAGATGAACGGCCCCACCATGCGGCGCTTGGCGAAAGGCAGCGCGCGCCGCACGGTGAAGCCGCCGAGATCGTGGGTGCGCGGCACGATCACCATTTCGATGGCATCGCAGGCGAGCTTGTCGCCGAGCACCGGGTCGGGCGTGGGAGAAAACGACATGGCGAGGCCTCCTCTTGTCGTCAGATGCAACGATGCCGAACGGGCTTCGCCGCCGTTACCCCACGCGCCGATATCGGCTCAGACGTTGCGGGTGGCGCCGCCGTCGACGCGGATCTTCGATCCGGTAATATAGCTCGCCTGTTCGGAGCAGAGGAATGCGGCGGTGGCGCCGAACTCTTCCGCCGAGCCGAGCCGGCCGGCCGGAATGGTGGCGATCGAGGCCGCCTCGACATCGGCCAGCGACTTGCCCGAGCGCTGCGAATTGGCCGCGTCGAGTTCCTTGATGCGGTCGGTGGCGATGCGGCCGGGCAGGATCATGTTGACCGTCACGCCGTCCTTGGCGACTTCGCTCGACAGGGTCTTCGACCAGCCGACGATCGACGCGCGCAGCGCATTCGACAAAGCGAGATTGGGGATCGGCTGCTCGACGCCCGAGGAGGCGACGGTCAGCACGCGGCCCCATTTGCGCTGGCGCATGCCGGGCAGGAGCTTGGCCGTGATGGCGAAGACCGGCTCGACCATGGTCTTGAAATATTTGACCCACTCGTCATCCGCCACTTCGGTCGCGGGCTTGGCCGGCGGGCCGCCGGTATTGTTCACCAGGATGTCGATCTGGCCGAGGGTCTTTTCGGCGATCGCGACGATTTCCTCGACCGCGCCGGGCGTGCCGAGATCGGCTGCGATGCCATAGGCCTTGCCCTTGCCGCGTGCCGTGATCTGTTCGGCATTGGCCTTGATCCGATCGGCCGTGCGGCCGACCAGCATGACGGTCACGCCTTCGGCGGCGAGCGCTTCGGCGATGCCCAGGCCCAGGCCCCGGCTCGACGCCAGTACCAGGGCTTTCTTGTTCGAAAGGCCGAAATCCATTCTGTCCTCCTCAATTCGGGGGCGAACACAAGCCCGAAGCCGCGCCCGGCGCAAGAGGACGGCATGCGGGACAGCCCAGCAAAATTCCTCAGCGCGCCCGCGAAACGGCAAGCCAGACGCCGCCGCCGATCAGGACGCCGCCGCTGACCCGCGACATCAACCGGATGCGGGCCTGCGTCAGGCTGCGGCTGGTCCGTCCGCAGAAAATCGCATAGGCGCTGTCGGTCACTGCCGCGCAGGCCATGGCGGTGAGGCCCATGACGGCGATCTGCAGGCCGTGCGGGCGCGCCGGATCGATGAATTGCGGAAAGAAGGCGCCGAAAAAGACCAGCGTCTTCGGATTGGACAAGGCGACCAGCAGGCCCTGCAGGAAGAAACCGCCGCGTGGCGCGACCGGCACGGCTCCCGCCGCGCTCTCGGCATTGGCCGAGCGGATCATCTTCCAGCCGAGCCAGATCAGATAGGCGGCGCCGACCAGCCTGACCCATTCGAACCAGTGGCCCATGGCGGCGATGACCGAATTCAGCCCGATGCCGACCACCGCGATCATGATGGCGAGACCGAGCTGCGTGCCGGCAACGTTGGCGAGCCCGGCGCGGGTGCCGTGTTTCAGGCCATTGGCGATGATCAGCGTGACCGTCGGGCCCGGCACCAGGACGATGACGAGACAGGCGACAAGATAGGCCGAGTAGAGTTCGAGCGACATGCGTATCCATCTCCGGTCCGCGCCGCGCGTCGCGCGGGCAATCTGGGTTATCCTAGTTGCGATCCCACCGTTCGCGCCACATGCGTTCGCCGATCAGGCAGTCGACCCGCTCGCTCTGCGCCGGCGCGATCGCCGCTCCGCCCGGCGCGATCCATGACGGCGGCAGGCCCGCGACTTCCAAGATCAGCTTGCGCCGGGTGGCGGGCACGAATTCCTCCGGGCTCTTGATCGGGATGACGAAGGCACCGGGACCGCCGACCACGCAATCCTGGTAATAGGCGTCGAGATTGTCGATATCCATGGTCCGGGCGTCCGGCCGCTTCAGCATGATCGGCAGGCCGTTGATGGTGATGCCGCGGGCGAGCGCCGCGTCGCGGGCGGGCTCGACGAGCGGGCCATTATTGTTGGCCCCGTCGCCGGAAACGTCGATGACCCGGCGCTGCGACCGCAGGCCCGACGTGTCGAACAGGGCGGAGCTCGCCCCGAGCGCGCCGGAAATGGAGGTGCGGAAGGCGCGCCGGATCGGTTTCGACTGCAGCTCCGCGGCGAAGGCTTCGGCGCTCGCCGGGCTGTCGATGATGCGCCAGCCGACCACCACCTGCTGGTCGAAGGCGCCGGCCCATTCCAGATAGGTGACGGCGATCTTGCCGATCAGGCCGCGCCTGATCGCATCCATCACCTCGGGCGCGACGATGGCCTGGATATAGCCGTCGCGCTGCAGGCGCTGTTCCTCCGGATCCATCGAATAGGAAATGTCGACGGCGAGCACGAGCTGCAGGTCGACCTCTTCGGCCGCGGGACGCGGCTGCGGATCGGCCGCGGCGGTCATGGCCAACGTGACTGCGGCAGCGAGGATCAGGGCGCGGATCATGACAATCCCCTGGGCGGCGGGCCGGATGACGCAAAGCCTGACATAGCGCCGGGCCGTGCGGAATAGCCATTTCCCCCGCTGTCCAGAATAATGACCGTCTTTGTGATCACGGTCGTGGCATTGGGGTGCCAAGCGCGAAACCTTGCGATATCAATGGTCGGCAAGGATCGCCGGCGGGACCTGAACCGCCATGCCGGTCGAGGCAGGGAAGGAACAGCTTCAATTGACCACGCTCGTCCTATCGCATCCCAAATGCCTCGATCACCTGACCCCCTATGGCCATCCCGAGCGCCCGGACCGGCTGCGCATGGTCACGCACGTTCTGGAGCACGAGCGTTTCGCCGATCTCGCGCGGGATGAAGCGCCGCTGGCCAGCATCGAGGCGCTCGCCCGCGTCCATCCCCATGAATTCATCGAGCGGATCGAGAATGCCACGCCGCTGGTCGATTTCGTTCATATCGACGGCGACACGACGCTGTCGCCCGGCTCCTACGAAGCGGCGCTGCGCGCGGCCGGCGGCGGCGTCTTCGCCGTCGACGAGGTGATGGCCGGCAAGGCGTCGAATGCCTTCGTCGCGACGCGCCCGCCCGGCCACCATGCCGAGACCGCGACCGCGATGGGCTTCTGCCTGTTCAACAATGTCGCCATCGCCGCGCGTCACGCCCGTGCCGTCCATGGCGTCGAACGCGTCGCGATCGTCGATTTCGACGTCCATCACGGCAACGGCACCCAGGACATCTTCTGGTCCGACCCGAGCGTCATGTATCTGTCGACCCACGAAATGCCGCTTTATCCCGGCACCGGCGCGGCGCGCGAGACCGGCGCCTATGACCAGGTCGTCAACGCGCCGCTCGCGGCGGGCGACGGCAGCCATGAATTCCGCGAGGCCTTCGTGCATGCGATCCTGCCGCGCATGCGCAGCTTCAGCCCGGATCTGGTGATCATTTCCGCCGGCTTCGACGCCCATCAGCGCGACCCCCTGGCCAATCTCAACCTGACCGAGGTCGATTTCGGCTGGGCGACCAAGGAAATCATGGCGGTGGCCGACAAGAGCGCCGGCGGCCGCGTGGTCTCCATGCTCGAAGGCGGCTACGACCTCGAAGGGCTCGGCCGTTCGGTCGGGGCCCATGTCATGGCGCTGATGCGCGGCTGACCGGCCGGCGCGCCGCTATCGCCTGTGCACCGCGGCACCCGATACGGGCATTCGGGCGGCGAATGCGCTAAGAGGGCCTTGCGCCGATTCCCCGGAGGGCGGCGCGGCCTGTGCATCGCGACCCGTGTCCGGAGGGCATTCCATGGCTGAGAAACATGCCGACGTGGCGGCTCTCCCGTTCGAGAAGGCGCTGGCGGAGCTGGAATCGATCGTCCAGAAGCTCGAAGGCGGCAATGTGCCGCTCGAGGATTCGATCGCCATCTACGAGCGCGGCGAGGCCTTGAAGAAGCGCTGCGAGACGCTGCTCCGCGATGCCGAGGCGCGCGTGCAGAAGATCACGCTGGCCGCCGACGGCACGCCGTCGGGCACGACACCGCTCGATCCGCAATAGGCCGAGCCGGCCTTTGGGCTTCAGGCCGGAAGCCGCCGGGCAAAGAGCTCGGGCGGCAGCCGCAGCGCATTGGTGAGATAGCTCACCATCCGGTAGAAGCCCGCGAGCATCAGGATTTCCAGGATCGCCTCTTCGGCGAAGTGCCGGCCAAGCTCCCGCCAGGTGGCGTCGTCGATGTCGCAATCCCGATGCAGCTGGTCGGCGACGCCGATCAGCAGCCGCTCGTCCGCAGCCCAGAGCGGATCGTCGGGCCCCGATTTCGCGAGTGCATGAATTTCGGCGTCCGACAGGCCGGCGCGGGCCGCGAACAGTGCGACATGCACGCCCCACTCATAGTCCGAACCGCAGAGCGCGGTGACCCGGTCGATGACGATTTCGCGCTGGCGCAGGCTGAGATGGCCGGGATCGAGCAGGCTCGCGCCCATGAAGCGCTCGAACAGCCGCGGGTCGCGGGCAAGCGTGGTGAACAGGGCGAGCGGCGGCATGCCCTCGGGCATGATCCTGGCAAGGCGTTGCTGGATCTCAGCCGGGTAGGGCGGCCGGGCCGGTGACATGCGCGACATGATCGGGTGCTCCGTGCTATGGATTGGATAGCATTAGCTCATCTCCAGCGCTATGGAAAGTATAGCATGACGATTCCGACCCCTGGCCAGCCTGCGCGCGGCTCGCGTTCCGGCCGTCCGATCATGGTGCTGCTCGATCTGCTGGGCCGGCGCACGGCGCTCAGGATCCTCTGGGAATTGTCGCTGGCCGGCGGGCCGCTGACGTTCCGTGGCCTGCAGGCGGCCGCCGAGACCAATCCGAATGTGCTGAACGCGCGGCTGAAGGAGCTGCGTGGCGCCGGCCTCGTCGATCACGGCACCGAGGGCTACCGGCTCAGCGGCGGGGGTACGGCGCTGCTGGCGGTGGTGCTGCCGCTGAACAAGTGGGCCGATGACTGGGCGGCGACGAGAGAATTTTCGTCGGACCTGCCCGAGGGCGGCTGAGTGCGCGGCAAACGATTGCCTGGAATTGACCGGATACAATCGTTTCAGAGCGGGATTTTTGCCGAAATTCGGCGATTCTGCCCGGTGTTTGAGCAAGCTCGGGCTTTGCGCACATCCCCCCTTCCCCGAGCGGTGATGTCCTGTCTAAGGTAGCGCCCGGCCGGCCAGGGAAATCCTTCAAGTCAACAAACCTGGCCGTTGGATACCTCGACAGAGGGGAGACATGATGAAACTGAAGCTCGCGCTTTTCGCCGGCGCACTGGCCTTGGCTTTGGGGGCCGCCAGTGCGAGTGCCCAGACGCTGCGCTATGCGTTCCAGGGCAACCTGAACACGCTCGATCCCTACGGCATCAACGAGACCACCACGCTTGCCCTGCAGGGCAATGTCTATGAAGGCCTGACCAAGCGCGACCGTGACCTGAAGATCATTCCAGGGCTCGCCGAACGCTGGGAAACCCTCGACAACGGCCTGACCTGGCGTTTCCATTTGCGTCGCGGCGTGAAGTTCCACAACGGCGAGGATTTCACCGCCGACGACGTGGTGTTTTCCGCCAATCGCGTTCGCGCCGAGACCTCGGATCTCCGCTCGCGCATCGATGCCGGCGTCCAGGTCGTCGCGGTCGACCCCTATACCGTCGATTTCAAGCTGAAGTCGCCGAACCCGATCCTGCACTACGAGTGGGATACCTGGTACATCATGTCGAAGAAGTGGGCCGAGGCGAACAACGCCGTGGCTCCCAGCGCGCCGGCCGCGACCACGCCCGGCTATGCCGTGCTGAACGCCAATGGCACCGGCCCGTTCCGGATCACCCAGCACCAGATCGGCGTCCGCACGCTCTTCGTGAAGAACCCGGCCTGGTGGGGCAAGGTCGAGCATAACCTCCAGGAGGTCGTGTTCACGCCGATCACCTCGGCTCCGACCCGCGTCGCGGCGCTGCTCTCCGGCGAGGTCGACGTCATCGACCCGGTGCCGCTGCAGGATATTCCGCGCATCAATGCAAGCGCCAATGCGCGTGTCATGGAAGGTCCGGAACTGCGGACGATCTTCATGCAGCTGGACCAGCGGCGTGACGAACTGCTCGAGTCCTCGGTCAAGGGCAAGAACCCGTTCAAGGACGTCCGGGTGCGCAAGGCCTTCTACCAGGCGATCGACATCGAGGCGATCCGCCGCCAGGTGATGCGCGGCGCGGCCGCACCGACGCCGCTCCTGATCTCGCCGCTGCTGTTCGAACGTGCCGGCGATTTCCAGCGCTACCCGTTCGATCTGGCCGCCGCCAACCGGCTGCTCGACGAGGCCGGCTATCCGCGTGGTGCCGACAATACCCGCTTCGAGGTGACCCTCGACTGCCCGAACGACCGCTACGTCAATGACGGCGCGATCTGCCAGGCGGTGGTGGCCATGCTCGCCCGCGTCGGCGTGAAGATCAACCTGCAGGCGGTGCCGCGGGCCCAGTTCTTCGCCAAGGTCCTGGCCTCGGGCGGTTACCGGACCTCGTTCTACATGCTCGGCTGGACACCTGGTTCGTTCGACTCGTGGAACGTGCTGCAGAACCTGGTGCGCTGCCGTGACGACGCCGGTTCGGGTGGTGCGGGCGCCACCAATCTCGGCGGCTACTGCAATCCGCGCGTCGATGCCCTGACCGACCAGATCCTGGTCGAGACGGACATCGCCAAGCGCACCGCGATGATCGCCGAGGCCTATCGGATCATCACCGACGAGGTCAGCCATATTCCGCTGCATCAGCAGACGCTGGCCTGGGGTGTCGCCAAGAATGTCGAACTCGTGCAGCGCGCCGACAACCAGTTTCTGTTTCACTGGGTGACCAAGCGCTGATCCCGTCCGGCCGGACGTTCCCTCGCCCGGCCAGCCTGGACCTTCAGGGGAGCGGCTCCCGCCGCTCCCCACGACTCTAGAGGGACGTTATGCTCGCCTTCATTCTGCGCCGGCTCGCCCAGGCCGTCGTCGTCCTGCTCACCGTTGCGTTGATCGCCTTTTCGCTGTTCCGCTTCGTCGGCGATCCGGTGAACCAGATGGTCGGCCAGGACACGACCATCGAGCAGCGCGCCGAGATCCGCCGCCAGCTCGGCCTCGACGATCCGGTGCCCGTGCAATTCGTCCGCTTCGTCTGGAACGCCGCGAAATTCGACTTCGGCACCAGCTATCAAAACAAGCAGAAGGTCTCCAAGCTGATCGGCGAGCGGTTTCCCGCGACCATGGAACTGGCGCTGGTCTCGGCTCTGTTCGCCCTGTTCGCCGGCATCCCGATGGGCGTCTATTCGGGCCTGAGGCCACATTCCTGGCTGTCGAAACTGTTCCAGACGGTCTCGCTGATCGGCATTTCCTTGCCGACCTTCCTGATCGGCATCCTGCTCATCTTCATCTTCCCGGTGACGCTCGGCGTGCTGAAATCCTTCGGGCGCCAGGGCGTGGTCGATCTCGGCTGGTGGACCACCGGCTTCCTCACCGTCCAGGGCTGGAGCTCGCTGGTGCTGCCGGCGATCACGCTCGGCCTGTTCCAGATGACGCTGATCATGCGCCTGGTCCGTTCGGAAATGATGGAAGTGCTGCGCACCGACTACATCAAGTTCGCCCGCGCCCGCGGCCTGACCAATCGGGCGGTGAATTTCGGCCACGCGCTGAAGAACACGCTGATCCCGGTCATCACCATCACCGGCCTGCAAATCGGTTCGATCATCGCCTTCGCCATCATCACCGAAACGGTGTTTCAGTGGCCGGGCATGGGATTGATGTTCCTGCAGGCGGTACAGAACGTCGATATCCCCATCATGTCGGCCTATCTCCTGCTGGTGGCCACCTTGTTCGTGATCATCAACCTGATCGTCGATCTCCTTTATGTCGCCGTCGATCCGCGTATCCGGATCGCCGGGCGGGCGTCGTGAGGCTGGCCCATGTCCGTCGTTCCTGAAAACGCCAAATCGGTCAACGGCGCGCCTCGCGCTCCCGCGCGGCGGTCGTTGGCCGCGCGTTTCGTCGATTCCGACATCTTTTTCTCCTTCACCCGTTCCTGGGTGACCATGCTGGCCGCCTTCATCGCGCTCGTCTTGATCGCCTCGGCATTGCTGGCGCCCTGGATCGCGCCGAACGACCCGTTCAATCCGGAGACGCTCAGCCTGCTCGACGGCTCCAAGCCGCCGTTCTGGGCGGCCGACGGCGAATGGCGTTTCCCGCTCGGCACCGACCAGCAGGGCCGCTGCGTCTATTCGTCCATGCTGTTCGGCATGCGGGTATCGATCATCATCGGTTTCCTCGGCGTGCTGCTGGCGGCGACCATCGGCATCGTGCTCGGCCTGATCGCCGGTTATTTCGGCGGCACCGCCGACAGCATCATCATGCGCATCGCCGATGTGCAGCTGACCTTCCCGGCGATCCTCACCGCGCTTTTGATCGACGGCACCATGCATGCTCTCGTCGGCGGAAGGCGTTCCGACGTGCTGATCTTCTGGGTGCTGGTCATTTCCATCGGGCTGTCGTTCTGGGTCCAATATGCCCGCACCGTGCGCGGCTCGACGCTGGTCGAGCGCAACAAGGAATATGTCCAGGCCGCCCGCCTGATCGGCCTGTCCAAGCCGACCATCCTGTTCCGCCACGTGCTGCCCAATGTCACCGGCCCGGTCCTGGTCATCGCCACCATCAACCTGGCGCTCGCCGTCATCACCGAGGCGACGCTGTCCTTCCTCGGCGTCGGCCTGCCGCCGACCACCCCCTCGCTCGGCACGCTGATCCAGATCGGCAATGAATTCCTGTTCTCGGGCGAATGGTGGGTGGTGATCTTCCCGGGCATCGCGCTGGCCGCCCTGGTGCTGTCGGTGAACCTGCTCGGCGACTGGCTGAGGGACGCGCTGAATCCGCGGCTGAGGTGAGGCCTCGCCTGAGCCGGTTCACACGATCCGCGTCACGAAATCGATGAAGGCGCGCAGCTTCGCCGTGGGCAGGCCCTGGGCGCGATGGAAAAAATAGGCCGGAAAGGTCTCGTCGGCCCAGTCGGGTAGCAACTGTACCAGCCGCCCGTCGGTGAGCTTGTCCCGCACCATGAAGTCGAGCGGCTGGGCGATGCCCTGGCCGCCCAGGCAGGAGGCGATCAGGCTCTCGCTGTCATTGACCATCAGGCGCCCGCGCACGGCGACCGGAACGGTGTCCTTGCCCCGGTGCAATTCCCAGGCGAAGGGGCGGCCCGTGGCAGGGTCACGGATCAGCAGGCATTCATGGTCGAGGAGTTCGCGCGGATGGTCCGGCGCGCCGTTGCGGGCGATGTAGCCCGGCGCGGCGCAGGTCAGCACTTTCGCGCGCATCAGCAGCCGGCAGGTCAGGCCTGACGGTTCCGGTTCGCCGAAACGGACCGCGATGTCGAAACCCTCGCCGATGAAGTCGCCGAGATGATCGCGCACGAACAGGTCGACCGACAGCTCGGGATGGAGCGCGAGAAATTCCGGCAGCCTCGGGGTCAGAAGGTAATGGCCGAAGGGCGGATCGACATTGACGCGCAGCCGCCCGCGCACCTCGGCGCCGGCGCCCGCCGCGGTCGTTGCCGCGCTCTCGATGCCCTGCAGCAGGGGCGCGACCTCCTCATGGAAGCGGCGGCCTTCATCGGTGAGTGAAACCGCGCGGGCCGTGCGGTGGAGCAGGCGGACGCCGATCCGCTGCTCAAGCCGGGCGATCGCCCGGCTGACGCCCGATTGCGTCAGGCCAAGCGTCTCGGCGGCACGTACGAAGCTGCCGGCCTCGACCACAGCGGCGAGCACCCCAATGCCGCTGAGCAGCCGCCCATCAAAGCTCATCAATGATCCCAAGTCATTCTTTATCTGACATCTATGCGTTCGTGTCCTTCTCGGTCAAGGCCTAGGGTCCGCGGCGTCGGCGAGATCGCTCGCCACGAAGATCCCGGGCAGGCGGCCGGTTCGGCCCTGCCTCAAACGCCATCGAACGAGGTTCCGATGACCCGCACATCCCAACGCTTCAACACCATGGTCGCGGCGAGCGTCGCGAGCCTGATGACCGCCGGTCCCGAACTGGCATTCGCCCAGAACACGCCGGCAGCGCCTGCGGCGCGCAGTAACACGACCGCGGCTGAGCCCGTTGTCGGCATGTGGGTGACCGCCAACGGCTTCATCCGGCTCGAGCTTCTGCCCGACGGGCGTTATGACGAGGCGCGCGGCGCGCGGCGCAGCGCCTATCGTGGCCGCTACGAGGTGCGCGGGCCGCGGCTGCATTTCATCGACGATTCCGGCTTCACCGCCACGGGCGTCATCACCGGTGGCGTGCTCAGCGTCGGCGGCGACGATTTCCGCCGCGAGTGAGGCGCGCCGCCGCGCGGACGCCCACAAACCTCAGTCTTCCCCAACAGAACGGATCTTCGTCATGCAGGACATGAACGGAAAAGTCGTGGCCGTGACCGGTGCCTCCAGCGGCATAGGCGAGGCCATCGCCCGGCGGCTCGCCGCCCGGGGTGCTCGCGTTGTGCTGGGTGCCCGCCGCACCGACCGGCTGGAACGGCTGGCCGCCGAGATGACCGCCGCCGGCGGCAGCGCGGCATTCACTTCCCTCGACGTGACCTCGCGCGAGGCGATGCAAGCCTTTGTCGGCTTCGCCGGCGAGCGTTTCGGGCGGCTCGACGTGCTGGTCAACAATGCCGGCCTGATGCCGCTGTCGCTGATCCACGATCTCAAGGTCGCGGAATGGGACCGGATGATCGACGTCAACCTGAAGGGCGTGCTCTATGGCATCGCGGCCGCCTTGCCGGTGTTCTCGGCGCAGGGATCCGGTCATTTCGTCAATATCAGCTCGGTGGCCGATCGCCGCATCGTCTCGACCGCCGCGGTCTATTCCGGCACCAAATATGCGGTGAGGGCGATCTCCGACGGGTTGCGCCAGGAGGTCGGCCCGGCGATCCGTGTCACGCTGGTGGCGCCGGGCGCGACCGAATCCGAGCTCGCCAACGCGATTTCCGACCCTGCGCTGCGGCGCGCGGCGATCGAGGACTATCGCCGGGACCTGCTGCCGGCCGATGCCATCGCGCGCGCGGTCGCCTATGCCATCGGCGAGCCCGGCGACGTCGACGTCAACGAAATCGTGGTCCGGCCGACCGCTCAGGTCTATTGAGGCCAGGGCCGGAACCGCGCGCCGCCCGGGCTCATTTCCGGGCGGCCGTGCCGGGCGTGCCAAGGAAGCACTCCCGGTCGGCCCGGAAATCCGCTATATCGCGCCTCTTGATCCCAAGAGCATGTGATGAGCGAGACCATTCCGAGCCCTGTCGACGACATGACCGAAGGCGCCGTCCGTCCGGCCGGCCAAAAGACGGTTTTCGTCAAATCCTACGGCTGCCAGATGAATGTCTATGACAGCCAGCGCATGGCCGACGTCATGGGCGCCGAGGGCTATCGTGAAGTGGCGACGCCGGAGGCTGCCGACCTCATCCTGCTCAACACCTGCCATATCCGCGAGAAGGCGGCCGAGAAGGTCTATTCCGAGCTCGGCCGGATGCGTGCCCTGAAGGAAGAGGCGAAGGCCCAGGGGCGGCAGGTGCTGATCGGGGTTGCCGGCTGCGTCGCCCAGGCCGAAGGCGAGGAGATCGTCCGGCGCGCCCGCACCGTCGACCTCGTGGTCGGCCCGCAGAGCTATCACCGCCTGCCCGACCTGGTCGCGCGCGCCGGCGTCACGCCGGGCGTGGTCGACACCGAATTCCCGGTCGAAGACAAGTTCCGCCATCTGCCCGACGCGGCCCAGGCCAGGACGCGCGCCCGCGGCATCTCCGCCTTCGTCACCGTGCAGGAGGGCTGCGACAAGTTCTGCACCTTCTGCGTGGTGCCCTATACCCGCGGCGCCGAGGTGTCCCGGCCGGTCGGCCAGGTGATCGCCGAGGTCGAGAAGCTGGCGCTGGCCGGCGTGCGCGAGGTCTCGCTGCTCGGGCAGAACGTCAATGCCTATCACGGCGAGGGCCCGGACGGGACGGAATGGAGCCTGCCGCGGCTGCTGCGCCGCCTGGCCGAAGTGCCCGGTATCGCGCGGCTGCGCTATACCACCAGCCATCCGCGCGAAATGACCGAGGACTTGATCGCGGCCCATCGCGACCTGCCGGCGCTCATGCCCTACCTGCACCTGCCGGTGCAGTCCGGCTCGGACCGCGTGCTGGCGGCCATGAACCGCAGGCACACCCGCGACGACTATTTCCGCATTGTCGACAAGGTGCGTGCCGCTCGCTCCGACGTGGTGCTGTCGTCGGATTTCATCGTCGGCTTCCCCGGCGAGACCGACGCCGATTTCGCCGACACGATGGATCTGATCCGGCAGGTCGGCTTCGCCGCCGCCTATTCGTTCAAATATTCGGCAAGGCCGGGCACGCCGGCGGCCGGCATCGAGGGCCATTTGCCCGAGACGGTGATGACCGAGCGGCTTCACGCCCTGCAGGCGCTGGTCACGGCGCAGCAGCGGGCGTTCCAGGACAGCCTCGTCGGGCAGGTCATCGACGTTCTCTTCGAGAAGCCGGGGCGCAATCCCGGCCAGATGGTCGGCCGCTCGCCCTACCTGTCGCCGGTGCAGGTCATCGCGCCGTCGTCTCTTGCCGGGACAATCGCAGCTGTCCGAATCATCGGCACCCAGACAAACTCTCTCAATGGCGTTCTCGAACACGCTCTCCATATGAATGCAGTGCAGGCGGCGGAGTGAATCTTTCAAAGGAAGGATCGACGGTTTGAAAAATCCTGGTGCGGGTGGCTTCGGGCCGGATAGCGGCCAAAACATTCCCTGGCTCTCGACACATGATTCCCGAGACGAAGCTGAACTCACGCTCGCCTTCGACGACAACCGCCTCGCGAGCCGCCTGTTCGGCCAATATGACCAGAACCTCGCCTTCATCGAGAAGCGCCTGAGGATCCAGGCCACCGCGCGCGGCAATCACGTAACCCTGGCCGGTCCGCCTGAGCTGTGCGAGCAGGCGAAAAGCGTGCTCGAAAGCCTTTATGGCCGGCTCAAGACCGGTCATGACGTCACCCTCGGCGATGTCGACGGCGCGATCCGCATGACCACCTCGCAGGGCTCGCTGTTCGAGGCCGATGGCGAACCCAGGGTCGGGCATGAGGAAATCGTCACGCGCAAGCGCACGGTGCGGGCCCGCACTCCGGCGCAGGACGCCTATATTCGCGCCTTGAAGCGCAACGAACTGGTTTTCGGCATCGGCCCGGCCGGCACCGGCAAGACCTGGCTGGCGGTCGCCCAGGCGGTTGCCCTGCTCGACAAGGGACTGGTCGACCGGCTGATCCTGACCCGACCGGCGGTCGAGGCGGGCGAGCGGCTGGGCTTCCTGCCCGGCGACATGAAGGAGAAGGTCGACCCCTATCTCCGTCCGATCTATGACGCGCTCTACGACCTGATGGACGCGCCCAGGGTCGAGCGCGGCATCCAGTCGACGATGATCGAGATCGCGCCGCTCGCCTTCATGCGCGGCCGCACGCTGACCAATGCCGTGGTCATCCTGGACGAGGCCCAGAACACCACGTCCATGCAGATGAAGATGTTCCTGACGCGTCTCGGCGAGAATTCGCGTATGATCATCACCGGCGACCCGACGCAGGTCGATCTGCCGGCGGGCATGAAGTCCGGCCTGACCGAGGCGCTCGACCTGCTCGACGGCGTCCCGGGCATTGCGCAGGCCTATTTCTCGGAGGATGACGTGGTGCGCCACGAACTGGTTGGCCGGATCGTCAAGGCCTATGAAGCGGCGACCCGCTCGGGCGAGCACAAGGCGCCCCATACGCCCCGGCGCATGCGCCAGGAATGAGCTACGATCCTCTCGAGGAGGTGCCGGTCCAGACCGACATCGCCGTGCTGTCCGACCTCTGGAACGGTCTTCCCGACGCCGAGCATATCGTGCGCCGGGCAGTTGCCGCCGCCGCCGCCCATCCCGAGGTCAAGCCGCCCGCGGACGCCGAACTGTCGGTGGCGCTCGCCGACGACGCCGAGGTGCAGAAGCTCAACCGCGACTATCGCGGCAAGGACAAGCCGACCAATGTGCTGTCCTTTCCGGCGACCCATGGGCCGATGCTGGGCGATGTGATCATCGCTTATGAAACCCTGGTCAAGGAGGCCGCGGAGGAGGAGATTGCAGCCGGCGATCACCTGACCCACTTGACGGTGCACGGGCTGTTGCATCTTCTTGGCCATGATCACGAGACCGAAGCCGAAGCCGTGACGATGGAACGCCTCGAGACCGAAGTCCTTGCCAGCCTCGGCGTCAAGGACCCCCACGCGACCGGGCGCACCATGCCCGATGGACCCCATGCCTGACCCCAGCGACAGTCGATACCGAACCACCGCGGCGGAAGCCGCAAGCCCGCCTCCGCCGATCGCCGCCGTCGAGACCGACAGGTCCGCCGAGCGTCATGAACGCTGGATCGACCGGTTGCGCCACCGGCTCGGGCTCAAGCAGAACACCTCGATCAGGCAGAACCTCGAGGAAGTGCTCGAGGAAAACGCCCCTGCCTCGGCCGGCTTCACGCCGGAAGAGCGGTCGATGCTCAAGAACATCCTGGAGCTGCGCGAGAGCGGCGTCGGCGACCTGGCGCAGCCGCGCGCCGATATCGTCGCGGTGCAGAAGGACATTTCACTCGGCAGCCTGATGCAGGCTTTCGAGGATGCCGGCCATACCAGGCTCGTGGTGTTCGACGACACGCTCGACGACCCCGTCGGCATGGTCCACATCAAGGATCTGGTCACCCACCTCTTCAACGAGGCCAAGAAGGCCTCGCGCAAGCGCAGGCCGGGGGCCAAGGGCGAAGCCAAGCCCGACCCGAAATCCGAACAGAAGCCGGATGGCAGGAACGGCGTGCTCGATCTCGGCGCGGTCGACCTGGCGGCGGCGCTGTCGTCGAGCCGGCTGATCCGGCCGATCCTGTTCGTGCCGCCCTCCATGCCGGCGATCGATTTGCTGGCACGCATGCAGGCGACCCGCATCCAGCTGGCTTTGGTGGTCGACGAATATGGCGGCACCGACGGGCTGATCGCCATGGAGGATATTGTCGAGAGCATTGTCGGCGACATCGAGGACGAGCATGACGTCGACGACGGCAAGACCATCGCGGTCATCGCCGACGGCAGCTATATCGCCGATGCGCGGGCGACGCTGGAAGAGGTGCGTGAAAGCCTCGGTCCGGATTTCGATCCGGGCGAGGAGGTCAGCGACGAGGTCGATACGCTGGGCGGCTACCTGACCGTGCTCGCCGGCCACGTGCCGGTGCGTGGCGAGGTGGTCGCCGGGCGCGGCGACTTCGAGTTCGAGGTGGTGGACGCCGATCCCCGCCGGGTCAAGCGCGTCAAGATCACCCGGGGCCGGGGCCTGATCGCCAAGCCGGCCCGCACCAGCAGGCGCAAGGACGAAGAGGAAGAGGTGGCGCCGCTGGTCGAGAAGCCGGCGCCTCCGCCGATCGACGACAGGCTGCCGGTCGCGGAGGCCCAGCCGGCGACCGCCGCGCCGCCGTCCGGCGAGCCGCCGTCCTCGGGCTCCGCGCAGGCCTCCCGACCGGAGGTGTCCGGATAAGCGCTATGCTTGACCGGCGCGCCCGGCTGGCCGACACGGGTGACATGCTCTCGCGCCCAGCCGAATCGTCTCCGTCATCGCCTGGCAGCCTGTCCGGATGATTCCACGTGCCGCCCGATCGATCATCCTGGCCTGGGGCTGGCGGCGCGCGGCGCTGGCCTTCGGCGCCGGCGCGCTCGGCGCGCTGGCCATGCCGCCCTTCGGGATCTTCCCGGTCCTGGCGATCAGCTTCCCGGTTCTCGTCTGGCTGCTGGACGGTGCTTCGGCCGCCGGCGGCCGGTGGCGCACGCTGCTTGCCGCCGCCCGCACCGGCTGGTGGTTCGGTTTCGGTTACCATCTTGCCGGTTTGTGGTGGATCGGCTCGGCCTTTCTGGTCGAGGCCGATCGCTTCGCCTGGCTCATGCCGGCGGCGGTCATGGCGCTGCCGGCCGGGCTTGCATTGTTCACGGCGCTCGGGACGGCTTTCGCGCGCCTGGTCTGGCGCCCGGGAGCCGGGCGCATCCTGGCGCTGGCGCTTGGGCTCTCGGCCGCCGAATATCTGCGCGGCACGGTGCTGACCGGCTTTCCCTGGAACCCCTACGGCTCGGCGCTGACCCAATATCTCTGGCTCGCCCAGGCCGCGTCCCTCATCGGGGTTCATGGGTTGACCCTTGTCGCCGTCCTGGTCTTTTCCAGCTTCTGCACGCTTGGCGACGATCCGCAGGCCGGCTCGCGGCGCATCGCGGTGCCCGCCGGCGCCATGCTCGCGCTGATGTGCATGGCGCTCTATGGCGGCTGGCGCGTCTCGACCACGCCGGTCGGCGTCGTCGACGGCGTCAGGCTGCGCATCGTCCAGCCCGACATTCCCCAGGATGACCGGTTCCGCGCCGAGGCGCGCGACTGGATTCTCGCCCGCTATGCCGAGCTTTCGGACAAGGCGTCGTCGCCCGAGCGCATGGGCATCAAGGACGTCACCCACCTGATCTGGCCGGAATCGGCCTTTCCGTTCTTCCTGATGTTTGACCGCGAGGCCCTGACCCGCATCGCCAATCTGATTCCCGAGGGCACCACGCTGATCACCGGCGCCGCGCGCGCCGACGCGCCGCTGCCCGGCCGGCGTCTGCCGCGTGTGTTCAACTCGGCTTATGTCATCGATCATCAAGGTGCGATCACCAATACATATGACAAGGTTCACTTGGTCCCGTTCGGCGAATACCTGCCGTTTCATGACCAGCTGGAAGCCATGGGGCTGGAGGCGATCACGCGCGTGCAGGGAGGGTTCTCATCCGGCGATCGCCGCCGCACGATCGACCTGCCGGGCGCGCCGCCGGTCGGCATCCTGATCTGCTACGAGATCATCTTCCCCGGCGAGGTGACGGCGCCCGATCGCCGGCCCGGCTGGCTGCTCAACGTCACCAATGATGCCTGGTTCGGCTTCACGCCCGGGCCCTATCAGCACATGCACCAGACCGCGGTTCGCGCCATCGAGGAAGGGCTGCCGGTGGTGCGTGCCGCCAATAACGGAATATCGGCGGTGATCGATCCGCTCGGCCGGATCGTCCGGTCGCTGCCGCTCGGTGCGCGCGACGCCCTGGACGCCGAATTGCCCACGGCTTTGCCGCAAACCGTGTTCGCGCGGGCGGGTCACGTGCCGCTGGGTGTCGCCTGGGTCGGGTTGTTGCTGGTTGTACTACGTCGACGGGGAAAAAAACGGCAAAATTGATCGTTTACTACCTCTGAAGAATGTTTTGAGTGCCTTGTACGGTGATGCATTATTGGCCATAACGCGATTGTGGATAGCGGAGGTTGTGATTGGTCACTACCGGGGCAGGTGGTACCATCATCCCTCTCGCGTCTAGTCCGCGCGCATGCAATCCACGCCGGGGATCGGCGGCGTGTCCAGCAGTGGGTGGTGGGGGTACGGAGTAAATCGTATGATCAAGAAGGCACCGAACCCGATCGACAAACATGTCGGCAGCCGCGTTCGCATGCGTCGCATGATGCTTGGGATGAGTCAGGAAAAGCTCGGTGAGCGACTCAGCCTGACATTCCAGCAAGTCCAGAAATACGAGAAGGGGACCAATCGCATCGGCGCGAGCCGGCTGCAGCAGATCTCGGCGATTCTGTCGGTCCCGGTGTCGTTCTTCTTCGAGGGAGCACCGTCCGGCGAGCCCGGTCCCGAAGGCGGTTTCCAGGAGACCTCCGGCGGCGCGTCCTATGTCGCCGACTTCCTGTCGACCAGTGAAGGCCTGGCGCTCAACCGCGCTTTCATCCGGATCAAGGATGCTAAGGTTCGCCGCAAGGTCGTCGATCTCGTCAATGCCATTGCAGGCGAGGACGCAGTCTCTCCCTGAAGCCGGAAGGCCGTCCGAATCGCGAGGTCGCATTGTTCGCCGGAGGTCGCGTCGCGCGCCTCCCGTTCTTTTTTGCGAACGAATCGGCCTTTTTGACGTTTTCGGGCTTGACCGTCGCACAAGCTATTGCCAGAACCTCGCCCGCTCGGGATTTGTTGCCATGTGCATCGTCCTGGGCGGCGGCGCCCCATCGACGGTGCGGTCAAGGATCCCGGTTCACGGCGCCACCGACGCGACGGCGCCTCGTTTCGCTCAAAACGCGAGACATTGCCTCTGGAGGACGTTTCGTGTCCCGCAGTTCCTATCTCTTCACGTCGGAGTCCGTGTCCGAAGGCCATCCGGACAAGGTTTGCGACCGCATCTCCGACGAGATCGTCGATCTGTTCTTCAAGGAGGCCGCCAAGGCCGGCCTGCCGGCCTCCCAGGTCCGCGTCGCCGCTGAAACGCTCGCCACCACCAATCGCGTCGTCATCGCCGGTGAGGTTCGCACCAACCTGACCGAGAAGCAGATCAAGTCGAAGGTCAAATCGGCCGCCCGCAAGGCGATCAAGAACATCGGCTACGAGCAGGACGGCTTCCACTGGAAGAAGGCCAAGATCGACGTTCTCCTGCATCCGCAGTCTGCCGACATCGCCCAGGGCGTCGACGAGACCGGCAACAAGGATGTCGGCGCCGGCGACCAGGGAATCATGTTCGGCTATGCCAGCCGCGAGACCCCGGAACTGCTGCCCGCCCCGATCTACTACGCCCACAAGATCCTCGAAGACCTGACCATTGCCCGCAAGAAGGGCGAGGGCCCGGCCGCCAAGCTCGGCCCGGACGCCAAGAGCCAGGTCACCATCCAGTATGAGGACGGCAAGCCGGTCGGCGTCACCCAGATCGTGCTGTCGACCCAGCATCTCGACGAGAAGCTGACCTCGGCCGACGTGCGCAAGATCGTCGAGCCCTATATCCGCGCGACCCTGCCGGAAGGCTGGATCTCCAAGGACACCGTCTGGCACGTCAATCCGACCGGCAAGTTCGTCATCGGCGGTCCGGACGGCGACGCCGGCCTCACCGGCCGCAAGATCATCGTCGACACCTATGGTGGTGCCGCGCCCCATGGCGGCGGTGCCTTCTCGGGCAAGGATCCGACCAAGGTCGACCGCTCGGCCGCCTATGCCGCGCGCTATCTCGCCAAGAACGTGGTCGCGGCCAAGATCGCCGACCGCTGCACCATCCAGCTGTCCTATGCCATCGGCGTCGCCAAGCCGCTGTCGATCTATGTCGATCTGCACGGCACGGGCCGCAACGGCGTTGACGAGGCCAGGCTCGAGAAGGTGCTCGGCGAGGTCCTCGACCTGTCGCCGCGCGGCATCCGCGAGCATCTCGGCCTCAACAAGCCGATCTATGCCAAGACCTCGGCCTATGGCCATTTCGGCCGCAAGCCCGGCCGTGACGGCTCGTTCTCCTGGGAGAAGACCGATCTCGTCGCCAAGCTGAAGGAAGCGCTCGCCTGATCGGGCGACGGCTCCGCATTCTCTGCGAAGGGGGCCCTCGGCCCCCTTCGTCATATCCAGGGTCCGAATCGTCGGACCGCCCGGACCACCGATGATGAGCGACGAGATAAGACTGGCGGGGCAGGGCTCGTTTTTTGGGCGGCGCAAGGGCAAGGGCCTGCGCGCGCATCAAACCGGCCTGATCGAGACGCTGCTGCCGCGCCTGATCGTCGACCTGACGGCGCCGGCCGCGCCAGCGGCCCTGTTCACCGGTGCCGTCGACGGCATCGTGCTGGAAATCGGCTTCGGCGGCGGCGAACACCTGGTGCGCGAGGCCTTGGCCTTTCCGCGCCAAGGCTTCATCGGGGTGGAGCCTTTCGTCAACGGCATGGCCAAGATGCTCGCCGAGATCGAGCGCAAGCAGATCGGCAATGTCCGGCTCCATACCGGCGACGGCGCCGACGTCCTGGCCTGGTTGCCGGAAGCCTCGCTCGACCTCGTCTACCTGCTCTATCCCGATCCCTGGCCGAAGACGCGCCATCACAAGCGCCGCTTCGTGTCCGACAAGACGGTCGCGGCGATCGCCAGGCTGTTGAAGCCCGGCGGCGAATTCCGCTTCGCCACCGATATCGACCATTATGCCGCCTGGACGCTCGAGCGCCTGATGCGCTCGCCGTCCTTCGTTTTCGCCGCCGAAAAGGCCAGCGACTGGACGACGCCCTGGGCCGGCTGGGAATCGACCCGCTACGAGGCCAAGGCGCTGCGCGAAGGTCGGAAGCCGTGCTATCTGACGTTCCGGCGCGTCTAGCGGCGGTCCTGTCGGGACGCAGCCCATGATGAGGCCGCAACGGCCGATCCGGAACCGCGCGTGACATCCATCCTCGTCCTGGTCTGCTTCATCCTCGCCGGCCTGTCGCTTCTGGCCGGGCCGGTGGCGCTGTCGCCGGCGGAGGTGATGTCCGGCCTGTTCGGCGGCGATACCACCGCCGCGATCATCGTCACCGAAATCCGCCTGCCGCGCACCTTGCTGGCCTTGATGATCGGCGCGACCCTGGGTTTGGCCGGCGCCGCGCTGCAAGGGCTGGTGCGCAATCCGCTCGCCGAGCCGACGCTGTTCGGCGCGCCGTCCGCCGCGGCCTTCGCCTCCGCCGCCATGCTGGGCCTGGGCGGTGCGTCGGCCCTGTCCTATTGGCTGCCGGTCGCCGGCATGACCGGCGCCTTCGTTTCGGTCGCCGCGCTGCTGCTGGTCGCCGGCCCGCATGCGAGCCTGACCATCCTGCTGCTCGCCGGCATCGCGCTCGCCAGCCTGTTCGGCGCCGGCACCGCGCTCGTGCTCAATCTCGCGCCCAATCCTTTCGCCGCACTGGAAATCGCCTTCTGGCTGCTCGGTTCGCTCGAGGATCGTTCCTTCGTCCATATCGCCCTGGCCGGTCCCTTCCTGGCGGCCGGCGCGGCGCTGCTGATCTCGCAGGCCAAGGCCTATCGTGCGCTGACGCTGGGCGAGGAGGTGGCGGCGAGCCTCGGCGTTCATCTCGGCCGCGCCCGTATCGTCGTGGCCCTCGGCCTGGCCCTGGGCGTCGGCGCCGCGGTGTCGGTGACCGGCGCCATCGGTTTCGTCGGACTGGTCGCGCCGCATCTGGTCAGGCGCGCGGTTCACGCCGATCCGGCGCGCATCCTGCTGCCGGCAGCACTTGCCGGGGCGGCGCTGCTCACCGCCGCCGACATCCTGGCCCGGCTCATCCCGGCCACCACCGAGATCAAGACCGGCGTGATCACCGCGCTGATCGGCGTGCCTTTTCTGCTCTGGCGGATCTTCGGCGAGCGGCGCCTGGAGGCGGGGGCATGACCGGGCTCGTGCTGGACGAGGTCGGCATCCGGCTCGGCCGGAGGGCGGTCGTCGAGGCGGTATCGCTCGCCGTGCCGCCCGCGAGCTTTCTGGCGATCGTCGGTCCGAACGGCGTCGGCAAGACCAGCCTGATCAGGGCCGTGGCGGGCCTGGTGCGCGCGCAGGGCACGATCCGGCTCGGTGGCGTCGACCTCGCGCGCCTCTCGGCCCCGGCGCGCGCCCGCCGGCTCGCCTATCTGCCGCAGCGCGCCGATGTCGCCTGGGCCCTGCCGGTGCGCGACGCCGTGGCGCTCGGCCGCCTGCCGCATGGCGATCCCTTCGGCCGGCCGACCTTGGCCGACGCCGAGGCGGTCGCGCGCGCGCTCGACCAGCTCGATCTCGCCGGCTTCGCCGACCGTCCGGTTACCGAGCTCTCCGGCGGCGAAAGGGCACGCGTCATGCTGGCGCGCGTGCTGGCGACCGAGGCCGAGGTCGTGCTCGCCGACGAGCCGACGGCGGCGCTCGATCCGGCGCAGCAACTCGGCGTTCTCGCGCTCCTGCGCCAGCTCGCCGCGGCCGGCGGCATCGTCGTGGCTGTTTTGCACGACCTGACGCTTGCCGCGCGCTTCGCCGACCGTGTCGCCGTGATGGATGCCGGCCGGCTGGTCGCCGAGGGGCCGCCCGACGCCGTGCTGACCGAGCGGCTGCTGGCCGAGGTGTTCCGCCTCGACTGCACCTTCATCGACATGGACGGGCGCCGCGTGCCGGTGCCGCTGGGGCGGGCCTAGCGCGGTTTCGCCGCCGCGCGCAGGTGGCATTCGCGGCGCGGGGATTGGCTTTCGCCGGCCGGCGGACCAGACTTCGGGCGACATTTGCCGGAGCTGTCTCATGCCGAGCCTTGATGCCCTTGCCGCGCTGACACCTGAGATGACCGCGTGGCGCCGCGATTTCCATGCCCATCCCGAGATCGGCTTCCAGGAGGTGCGCACCAGCGGCATCGTCGCCGAAAAGCTCGAGGCCTGGGGCCTGGAGGTGCATCGCGGTCTCGGCAAGACCGGCGTGGTCGGCGTGCTGCGCGGCCGCCCGGGCAATCGCAGCCTCGGCCTGCGCGCCGACATGGATGCCCTGCCCATGCCGGAGCTCAACGATTTCGAGCATCGCAGCACCCATGACGGCGTGATGCATGCCTGCGGCCATGACGGCCACACCACCATGCTGCTCGGCGCCGCGAAATATCTCGCCGAGACGCGCAATTTCTCGGGCACGGTCAATTTCATCTTCCAGCCGGCGGAGGAGGGGCTGACCGGCGCGGCCGAGATGGTCAAGGACGGCCTGTTCCGCCGTTTCCCCTGCGATGCCGTCTACGGCATTCACAACCTGCCCGACCTGCCGCTCGGCACGGTGGCCGTGCGCGAGGGCACGGTGCTGGCGGCGGTCGACTATTTCAGCATCATCCTGCGGGGAAAGAGCAGCCACGGCGCCCAGCCCCACGCCGGCCTCGATCCGCTGCCGGGCGCCATGCAGCTCTATGGTGCCTTGCAATCCTTGATCAGCCGCCGGGTCGACCCGCATGACACGGCGGTCCTCAGCGTGGCGCAGATCCATGCCGGGACGTCCGACATCGTCATCCCCGAGACGGTCGAACTGCGCGGCACGATCCGCACGCTCAAGCCGGCGACGCGCAAGCGCATGGACGACCTGTTCCACCAGGTGGTGGAGGGTACCGCCGCGGGCCATGGCCTGGGCGTGACGCTTGACTACAAGCGCTCCTATCCGCCGACCATCAACACCACGGAGGAGGCGGCCGCCGCGGCGGCCGCGGCCGTCGACGTGGTCGGCCCCGAACTGATCCGGGGCGACTTCCCCTCGCTCACCGCGGGCGAGGATTTCTCCTACATGCTGCAGGAGGTGCCGGGCGCCTTCCTGCTGTTCGGCCAGGCCGACGGCGAGCGCGGCCGCGTGCCGGTGCACAATGGCCGCTACGACTTCAACGACGACCTGCTGCCGGTCGGCGCCAGCTTCTTCGCGCGCCTGGTCGAGCGCGAGCTGGCGGGCGCCTGAGCGACCGTGGCGGGCCCGGCGATGACGCCAGGCCCGCGCGTCGTCGGCTTCAGGCCAGCATGTCGCGCACCAGCGGCATGACCTTGCTGCCGTAGAGCTCGACGCTGCGCATGAGCTTCTCGTGCGGCAGCGGCCCGGCGCTGTATTTGAGGCTGAAGCGCTGGATGCCGAGCGTCTTGGCGGTCGCCGCGATCTTGCGCGCGACCGTCTCCGGCGAGCCGACATAGAGCGAGCCCTGGCCGGCCTCCTGCTCGAACTCGGCCCGTCCCATCGGCGGCCAGCCACGTTCGGCGCCGATGCGGTCGCGCATGCGCTTGTAATCGGGCCAGAGCTCCTCGCGTGCCTGCTCGTCACTGTCGGCGACATAGCCGGGCGAGTGGACGCCGACCGGCAGCACGGGCTTTTCGAGCTGGCCGAGCGCGCGATGATAGAGCTCGACATAGGGTTTGAAGCGCTTGGGATCGCCGCCGATGATGGCGAGCATCAGCGGCATGCCGTAATGCGCCGCCCGGATCACCGATTCCGGGCTGCCGCCGACGCCAATCCACGTCTTGAGTGGTCCGGCTTCCACCGGGGGGAAGACGCTCTGATTGGTCAGGGGCGGCCGGATGGTGCCGCTCCAGGTGACCGGCTCCTGGCCGATCAGGGCGGCGAAAAGATCGAGCTTTTCCTCGAACAGCGTCTCGTACTGGTTGAGCTGGTAGCCGAACAGGGGGAAGGACTCGGTGAACGAGCCGCGTCCGAGAATGACCTCGGCGCGGCCGCTCGCCGCCGCATCCAGCGTCGCGAAGCGCTGGAACACCCGGATAGGATCGTCGGAGCTCAGCACGGTGACCGCGGAGCCGAGCCGGATCCGGCTGGTACGGCCGGCGATCGCGGCCAGCACGACCTCGGGCGCCGAGACCGCGAAATCGGCGCGATGATGCTCGCCGACGCCGAAGAAGTCGACGCCCAGCTGGTCGGCGAGGACCGCCTCGGCGATGACGTTGCGGATGACCTGGGCATGCGGCAGCAGGGCGCCGTCGGCCCCGGTGGTGACGTCGCCGAACGTGTCCAGCCCGAATTCGAGATGCTGTGCCATACGGCTCCCTGTTTTCATCGATCACTGCCGCCGGTCCTGGCGAGGCAGGTTCGCCCGCGGCGTCCGCCGCAAATCCGCGGTGCCGGGACTATCGGCATCGCTGGCGCAATATTGGGGCCGGGCTGCCGGAGCGGAAGGGTTGGGCGGCGGCATCAACGGAGCCCCGCGTCCGGGCTCGTCGAGACTGGCGAAGCACAGGGCGGATCGCCATATCGCCCGCCCGGCCGATATGGCCGCCGCGATCGGTCGGGAAGTCGTATGCCGCGGCCCTACCGGAAGTGCTTGGACAGTTTCAGCCCCTGGGCCTGATAGTTCGACCCCTGCTCGCCATAGAGGCTGCGCGGCGTCGCGGTCATCCGCTCATAGACCAGGCGGGCGACGATCTGGCCATGTTCCAGGATGAACGGCACTTCGCGCGAGCGCACTTCGAGCACGGCACGGGCGCCCCGTCCGCCGGCCGCGGCATGGCCGAAGCCGGGGTCGAAGAAGCCGGCGTAATGGGCGCGGAATTCACCGACCAGGGGATCGAACGGCACCATCTCGGCGGCATAGGCCGGCGGCACCACCACCGCCTCCTTGGAGGCCAGAATGTAGAATTCGTCCGGGTCGAGGATCATCTCGCCCTTGCCGCGCGCCTGGATCGGTTCCCAGAAGTCGAGCACGTCGGCGGCGGCCTTCTTGTCGACGTCGATGACGCTGGAATGGCGCTTGGCGCGATAGCCGAGCAATCCGCCCCAGGCTTCGCCCATCAGGTCGATCGAGACCGCGATGCCGCCCGGCCCGACGACGGCGGCTTCCGTGTCGACGAGGCGCTCGGTCGCCTGCAGGGCATGGATCTCGTCGATCGAGAGCTCGGCCCGGCCGCGCCGGAAGCGGATCTGCGACAGCCGCGATCCCGTGCGCACCAGCACCGAGAAGGTCTGCGGCGAGACCTCCAGATAGAGCGGGCCCTCATAGTCCGCCGGGATCGTGTCGAAGGCCTGGGCCCGGTCGAGAATGACCCGGGTGAACACGTCGAGCCGGCCGGTCGAGCTCTTCGGATTGGCGGTCGCCGAAATGCCGCCCTTGAGCGCGACCGCTTCCAGCAGTTCGACCAGGTAGACGCAGCCGGTTTCGAGCACGGCGCCGCGGGTCAGGTCGATCTCGTGCAGGGCCAGCGATTGCAGGCGATCGACCACCGTGGTGTTGGGCCCGGGCAGGAAGCTCGCGCGAATGCGGTAGGCACGGGTGCCGAGCCGAAGGTCGAGCGAGGCCGGCTGAACCTGGTCGGCGTCGAGCGGCCGGGCGATCCGGATCGCGCCGGAGGCCACCAGCGCCTCGATCGTCTGGGCCGGCAGGATGCCCGCGGTGGTGTCCTGATCCATGCATCAATCTCCGACGAACGAATCGTTCGTCAAAACGAACAAAAAACTTGACGCGTTCATCCGCCCTGCTTACCACGCTTAGCACCGTGGAGATTTGGCCGGTCGGCTTGCGGACCACGTTAAACACTTCGCTAAAAGGCCGGGCGCGCGGGATCAACCCGGCCCTGGCTTTTGGCCCGGCCGGGTTTTGTTTTTTAAGGGGACAAGTCCCCTTGGGGGCTCTCTCCCGGAGCCCCGGAGAGGCGCCGAAGGAAGCCGTGATGAAAAAGCCGTTCGATCCCGCATCCGCCCGTCCCGCCACCCGCCTCGTCCACGGCGGCACGCTGCGCTCCGAATTCGGCGAGACGTCGGAAGCCCTGTTCCTGACCCAGGGCCATGTCTATGCCACCGCCGAGGAGGCCGAGGCGCGCTTCAAGGGCGAGCAGCCCGGCTTCATCTATGCGCGCTTCTCCAATCCGACCGTCGGCATGTTCGAGGACCGTATGGCGCTCCTGGAAGGCGCGGAGGCCGCCAAGGCCACCGCCACCGGCATGGCGGCGGTCAATGCCGTGCTGTTCGGCCAGCTCTCGGCCGGCGACCACATGGTCGCGGCCAAGGCGCTGTTCGGTTCCAACCGCTTCATCATCGAGACCTTGCTGCCGCGCTTCGGCGTCACCTCGACGCTGGTCGACGGCGCCGACCTCGCCCAGTGGCAGGCCGCGGTGAAGCCGAGCACCAAGGTGTTCTTCCTGGAAAGCCCGACCAATCCGACGCTCGAGGTCTATGACATCGCCGCCATCGCCGCGATCGCCAAGAAGACCGGCATCCGCACGGTGGTCGACAATGTCTTCGCAACCCCGCTGCTGCAGAGCCCGCTCCAGCTCGGCGCCGACTGCGTGATCTATTCCACCACCAAACATGTCGACGGCCAGGGCCGCTGCATGGGCGGCGTCATCCTCGCGTCGAAGCAGTTCATCGCCGACTATGTCTACCAGTACCTGCGCCAGACCGGCCCGGCGATGAGCCCGTTCAATGCCTGGGTCATGCTGAAGGGCCTGGAAACGCTGCATGTGCGGGTCGAGCGCCAGACCGCCAATGCCGCCAAGGTCGCCGATGCCCTGGCCGAGCTGCCGGGTGTTTCCCGCGTGATCTATCCCGGCCGTCCCGACCATCCGCAATACGAACTCGCCAAGCGCCAGATGCGCGGCGGCTCGACGCTCGTCGCCTTCGAGGTCGAGGGCGGCAAGCAGGGCGCCTTCCGGGTCGCCAATGCGCTGCAGATCATCCGCATCTCCAACAATCTCGGCGATGCCAAGAGCCTGATCACCCATCCCCCGACCACCACGCATGACCGGTTCACCCCGGCCGAGCGCGCCGAAATGGGCATTTCCGACGGCCTGCTGCGCCTGTCGGTCGGGCTCGAGGATCCCGACGACCTCATCGAGGATCTGACCCAGGCGGTGCATTCGCTGGTCTGGCCGAAAGAGGCCAAGCTCGTCCGGCTGTGAGGCTTGCCCGGAGTGGGAACTCCGGGTGGATCGCTAAAGGTGCTGGTCGATATCCATCTGCTGGTGCAGCACGCGCACGATCGTCAGGCTTGATCCGATCAGGCGGTAGAAGATCGTGTGCGTGCCGACTGGATATCGCCGGTGGCCGGGCCTGACATCGTCGCAGGGCCGGCCACGTAACGGGTCGGTCGCCAAGGTCTCGACGGCTTTTTTGATCTGCAGAACATAAAGTTCCGCCTGGTCGACGCTCCAGCGGTCGGCCGTGTAATCGAAGATCTCTTCGATATCGAGAGCCGCGCGGGGCGCAAAGACGACCGGTATCATCGGCTGGCGCGGTCGCTGCGTTTTCTGGCGATCAGGACGTCGAAGTCGAGCGGAGCCGCGGGGCCGCTGGCTTCGCCCTCGGCAAGGGCTGCCTGGAGCGCGGCAAGTTTCGTTTCCCGCTCTTCGAGAAGGCGCAGGCCGGCGCGGACGACATCGCTTGCGGAGGCATAGCGCCCCTCGGCCACCTGGGTGTCGATGAAGTCGGCGAATCTGTCGCCAAGGCTGACCGATGTATTTTTCGGCATGTCGGATTCCCCAGCTTTCGGAAGCGAGCCTCAATAATACCAAGCTTTGGTATCTCGGCCAAGCCGGCATATGCTGCGGTCGCAGGCCTTGCCCTTGGCCGGGCGGCAATGCCAAAGGAAGCGCATGACGCTGCTCTCCTTCGCCTCCCGCCTTGCCCAGCCTCTGCTGCTCGCGACCGATCCCGAAACCGGCCACCAATTGGCGGTGACGGCGCTGAAGACCCTGCCGGTGCCGCGCTGCGGCGCCGATGACCGGCGGCTGGCGGTCTCGGCCTTCGGTTTCGATTTTCCCAACCCGGTCGGGCTCGCGGCCGGTTTCGACAAACATGCCGAAGTGCCGGATGCCTGCCTCCGGCTCGGCTTCGGTTTCGTCGAGGTCGGCGGTGTCACGCCGCTGCCGCAGGTCGGCAATCCCAAACCCCGCCTGTTCCGCCTGGTGCCGGATCAGGCGGTGATCAACCGTTACGGACTGAACTCCGACGGTGTCGATGCGGTGGCCGCAAGGCTCAGGCGTCGTCAGGGCAGGGCCGGCATTGTCGGGGTCAATATCGGCCCGAACAAGGAGACCACCGACCGGATCGCCGATTACGGCCTGCTGGTGGAAAAGCTGGCGCCGCACGTCTCCTATCTCTCGGTCAACGTCTCCTCGCCCAATACGCCGGGCTTGCGCGACCTGCAGCAGGCCTCCTTCCTGGACGAGGTCCTGGCCCGTTCGATCGAGGCCCGCGACGCGGTGGCGCCGGGCCGGCCGGTGCTGGTCAAGATCGCACCGGACCTGTCGCTCGCCGGCCTCGACGACATGGTCGAGGTCTGCCGCAAGCGCCGGGTCGACGGCATGATCGTGTCCAACACCACGATCGAGCGTCCGGCGAGCCTGCTCGACCAGGCGACGGCGAAGGAGGCCGGAGGCCTTTCGGGCGCGCCGCTGTTCGATCGCTCGACCCGCATGCTGGCCGAGACCTATCGCCGCGTCGAAGGCCAGTTCCCGCTGGTCGGCGTCGGCGGCATCGCTTCGGCCGAGGACGCCTTCGCCAAGATCGCCGCGGGTGCCACCGTCGTTCAGCTCTATTCGGCCATGGTGTTCAAAGGGCTGAGCCTGGTCGCGGAGATCAAGGCCGGCCTGGTCCACCGCCTGAAACGCGAGGGCCTTGGTTCCATCGCGGCGGCTGTCGGCAGCAAGGCCGACGACTGGCGGCTCTAGGCGGGCGGAGCGCCAAAGGTCCGGCGCACCATGCCGGGATAGGCAAGCCACTGGTAGAGGCCGCGGCAGGCCTGGAAGACCAGGAAAGCGACCCACAGCCCGCTATTGCCGTAGCCCGACAGGAGCCACCAGGCGGCGATGAAGGTGGCGAACGCCGCCACCATGCAATTGCGCATGGCGGTGGTCCAGGTCGCGCCGATGAACACGCCGTCGAACAGGAAGGCCATGACGCCGGTGAACGGCGTCAGCGCCGCGAAGATCAGGTAGTTCCGGGCTTCGGCGCGCACGGCTTCGGCGCTGGTGATGACGTCGATGGCCCATGGCCCGCCGGCATAGAACAGCGCCGAGGCGCCGGTGCCGAAGGTGACGGCCCAGATCGCCGAGAGCGCGACCGCGCGCCGGAACGCGGTTTCGTCCTTGGCGCCGACCGCCTGGCCGCCGAGCTGTTCGGCGGCTGTGGCGAAACCGTCGAGGAAGAAGGCGACGACGCCGACCAGGTTCATCAGGATGGCATTGGCGGCGAGCACGGTGTCGCCGCCAACCGCGCCCTGGCGGGTGAAGAAAGCAAAGCCGGTGACCAGCGCCGCGGTGCGGATCATGATGTCGCGGTTGATCGCGATGGTGCGGATCAGTTTGGCCTTGTCGAACACGATGGCGCGCGCCACGCCGAAGCGGCCGCCGAGCAGTTTCAGCACCACCACGAGCCCGACCAGAGCGCCCGAGATCTCGGCCAGCGCATTGGCGGTGGCCGCCCCGGCGACGCCGAAGCCGAGCACGGTGACGAACAGCACGGTCAGCGCCATGTTGACCAGGTTGATGGCGACCTGCAGCATGAGGCCGGTGACCGTGCGGGCCTGGCCGATCAGCCAGCCGAGCACCGCATAGTTGATGAAGACCGCCGGCGCCGACCAGATCCGCACCGAGAAATAGAGGTCCGCCGCCTCGTTGACCGCTGCCGAGGCACCCATCAGCCTGAAGGCGGCGAACGAGATCGGCCGTTGCAGCAGAACCAGCGCGCCGCCGCAGACGACCGCCATCACCAGGGCACGGGCAATGACCGCACGCCGCTCGGTATCGTCATGGGCGCCGAGCGCCTGGGCGGTCAGACCGATCGTGCTCATGCGCAGGAAGACGAAGGCCCAGAACAGGAAGTCGAACACCACGGCGCCGAGCGCCACGGCGGCGAGCAGACGGGTCTCGCCGAGCTGGCCGATCGCCGTCGCGCTGACGATGCCGAGCAGCGGCGTCGTCACATGGGCGAAGATCATCGGCACTGCGATGGCGAGCACGCGCCGATGGGTGACGGTGGGGGCCGGCAGGGCCCGAGATGAGGAGGCGTCCATGCGCCTCTTCTAGATCAACTGCACCGGCGCTGGATACCGGGCGGGATGAAGATAATTCGATATAACAACAGGATAGCGTAATTTCACGGACGCGTGGTGAAGGCTACGCAATCCCGCCGCTAGCCCATCTTTCCGGCCTCCCAGCCGAGCATGGCCTGCTTGCGCGTCAGCCCCCAGTGATAGCCGGTGAGTGCGCCGGAGCGGCCGAGCACGCGATGGCAGGGCACGACGAAGGAGATCGGGTTCTTGCCCACCGCGGCGCCGACCGCACGCGCGGCGCTCGGCTTGCCGATATGGCCGGCAATGGTCGAATAGGTGGTCGCCTTGCCCATGGGGATGCGCAGCAGGGTCTCCCAGACACGCACCTCGAAATCCGTGCCGATCAGCACCACCCGCAGCGGCTGGTCGCCGGCCCAGGCGGCGGGGTCGAAGATCCGCTCGGCGAAGGGCCCGGTGATGGCCGGGTCCTCGCGGAAGCTGGCGCGCGGCCAGCGGCCCGTCATGTCGGCGAGCGCCGAGGGCTCGCCGCCGGCATCGCAGAAACCGAGGCCGGCCAGGCCCCGGTCGGTGGCGAGGACGACGGCGCGGCCGAAGGGCGAGGGGTGGAAGCCATAGGCCATGGCGATGCCGGCGCCGCCGGCCTTGTAGTCGCCCGGCGTCATGGCCTCGTGGGTGACGAACAGGTCGTGCAGCCGGCCGGGTCCGGAATAACCGACCTCATAGGCGGCATCGAGCACGGTCGCCTCGTCGCGCAGCAGGGCGCGAGCGGCATCCAGCGTGATCGCCTGCAGGAAGTCCTTGGGCGTCAGGCCGGCCCAGCGCCGGAACAGGTGGTGCAGGTGCCCGGCGGACAGGCCGACATGCTCGGCCATTTCCTCGACGCTCGGCTGGCGCCGCCAATGGTCGGTGATGAAGGCGAGCGTCCGGCGCACGATTTCATAATCGTCGGCCGCCTCGGTCAGGCGGATCGGAACGCCGTGTTTTTCCAGTTGGACGACGTTGAGCATGATCGGCTCCACAATCTCTCGAAACAGCCATTTCTTCGAGGCTCAATGTGGGGCCTTGTGCGCGTTCGGACCACCCGTTTCCTCGGATGGGCCGGATATCGCCGCCGGCCTCATGCGACGGACGGAAAGGTCACGGCCTCGATCTTGTTGCGGTCGGCGTCCATGATGAAGGCGCCGAAATAGGTGGTCATCGTCGCTTGCCGGGCACCGGGCAGGCCGCAATCGCTGCCGCCATGACGAAGCGCGGCGGCATGAAAGGCGCGCACTGCCGCTTCGTCCGATGCGCGCAGGCAGATATGGGCGCCCGGATCGCCGCCCGGCGCGACATGGCCTTCGCGCAGGTTCAGCCAGAATTCCGGATAGCGCTTGCCGAAACCGACCGATCGCTCGCGCGTCACCAGGCGGGTCAACCCGAGCGGCGCCAGCACCCGGTCGTAGAAATCGGCGGCGCGGGCGAGATCATGCACGGCGATCGAGACGTGATCGATCATGGCGGGAGCCTCCTTCGTCGTGGCCAGGCGCAGCGGCGCGATGATGCTGGCCGGCGAGCATGGGACGCAATCCGTCGGCCGGACGAGGCCTCGTTCCGACATCGGGGCGGCGCAGCGATGAGCAAACAGTGGCTGGGCGGCGCCGGCGGAATGGGCGAGAATGTCCGCACAGGAGATCCGACATGACCAGCAAACTCGCTTTCCAACATGAAGCCGCCTATGTCGACGGCCAGTGGATCGGCGCCGACGACGCCAAGACCCTCGAAGTGCGCGATCCCGCGACCGGCGAGAAGCTCGGCACAGTGCCGGCCTGCGGCAAGGCCGAGACGGCGCGTGCCATCGCCGCGGCCGAGGCGGCGCTGCCGGCCTGGCGCGCCAAGACTGCCAAGGAGCGCGGCCAGATCCTGCACCGGCTGGCCAATATCATCGAGCAGAATGCCGAGGCGCTCGGCACGCTGCTGACCCGCGAGCAGGGCAAGTCGCTGGCGGAAGCCAAGGGCGAGGTCAATTTCTCCGCGGCCTATGTCCGCTGGTTCGCCGAGGAAGCCCAGCGCGTCTATGGCGACGTGATTCCCTCGCCCTGGCCGGGCCGCCGCATCCTGGTCACCAAGGAACCGGTCGGCGTCGTCGGCGCGATCACGCCGTGGAACTTCCCGTCCTCGATGATCGCCCGCAAGCTCGGTCCGGCGCTTGCCGCCGGCTGCACCATCGTCATCAAGCCGGCCTCGCAGACGCCCTATTCGGGGCTTGCCTGGGGCGAGCTGTGCGAGCAGGCCGGCATTCCCGCCGGCGTCGTCAACGTGCTGACCGGCTCGGCGAGCGCCATCGGCGGCGAATTGATGGACAATCCGCTGGTCCGCAAGATCACCTTCACCGGCTCGACGCCGATCGGCAAGAAACTGGTCGAGCAATCCGCCAAGACGCTGAAGAAGGTGTCGATGGAGCTCGGCGGCAATGCGCCCTTCATCGTCTTCGACGATGCCGATGTCGACCGCGCGGTCGAGGGCGCGATGATCGCCAAATATCGCAATTCCGGCCAGACCTGCGTCTGCACCAACCGCTTCCTGGTCCAGGCCGGCATCCATGACAGCTTCGTCGCCAAGCTCGCCGCCGCCTCCGAGGCGCTGAAGATCGGCAATGGCCTGGAGCCGGGTGTGCAGCAGGGGCCGCTGATCGACGAGAAGGCGGTCGAGAAGGTCGAGGAGCATATCAAGGACGCGCTCGGCAAAGGCGCAAAGGTCGTCACCGGCGGCCATCGTCACCGGCTCGGCGGATCGTTTTTCGAGCCGACCGTGCTCACCGGCGTGACGCCCGACATGGTGGTCGCCCGGGACGAGACCTTCGGTCCGCTGGCCCCGGTGTTCAAATTCGACACCGAGGACCAGGCGGTCCGCATGGCCAATGACACCGAGTTCGGCCTCGCCTCCTATTTCTACACCCGCGACCTCGCCCGGGCCTTCCGGGTCGCCGAAAATCTCAAATACGGCATGGTCGGCATCAATGAAGGCCTGATCACCACCGAGGTCGCGCCCTTCGGTGGGGTCAAGGAATCCGGCATGGGCAAGGAAGGCTCGAAATACGGCATCGAGGACTATCTCGACGTCAAATATCTCTGCGTCGGCGGCCTCGGCTGAGCCAGGCGTCGGGATAAGGTCCGGAGGCGTCGTCATCGCCTCCGGACTTTTGCTCAAGCGGAAGGGCGGAGCGGCTCCGGCTCACGCTCTACGTCATCCCCGGCGAGCCCGAAGGGCGAGGGAAGGGGATCCAGGGGCGGCTTGGACGTACGGTGGCGCCGCAATATTCCCGGTTCGAATGAAGCCGAGGGCGCAGGTGAAGCCGCCCCTGGATCCCCTTCCCTCGCCCTTCGGGCTCGCCGGGGATGACGTAGTGCATTCCCTTCCGTCGCTGCTCTTGGCCGGTCCGAACGCACCAGACCGGACCGTTCAGCTCATTCCTTGACGTCCTCGATCCGGCCCTTGCTGACCCGGACGAGGTCGGTGAAGCTCGTCTGGAACACCTCGTTGGGCGATCCCGCCGCCGCCCAGATCGGGTCGAGCGCTGCGAGATCCCGGTCGATCAGCACCAGGGGCTCGGTGAGGTGGCCGAGCGGCGCGACGCCCCCGATGGCAAAGCCGGTGACGGCGCGTACCCAGTCGGCGTCGGCGCGTTTGACCGGGCCGCCGACAAGGGCGGCGACCTTCGCCTGATCCACCCGGTTGACGCCCGATGCCACGACCAGAATCGGCTGCTCGCCGGTCCGGAGCACGATCGACTTGGCGATCTGCGCCACGGTGCAGCCGATCGCGGCCGCGGCTTCCGCGGCGGTGCGGGTGCTCTCCGGGAAGCGGCGCAGGTCGCCGTCATGACCATGGCTCGCCAGGGCGGCCCTTACCCGATCAACCGAACTCGACATGCTGTGGATCCCTCATGAAATTGCGGCTCGCGCTCAGGCGAAGGTGGTGCGTGTCGGGCCGCGCTTGGCCTCGGCGAGCGCGAGCCGCAGCGCCTTGCCGAAACCCTCGCGCTCGACCGGCGGCAGGAAGGTCGCGATGTCGAGCTTGTGCCGGCCGGAATCGAGCGTCAGGCTCATCACCTGCCCGTCGTCTTCGTCGACGACCTGGGTCAGCCGGGTCCAGGCCGTGTTGAAACGCCATTCCCGGGTCCGGCCGTGATAGCTCACCTTGCGCACGCGGATCTCGGTCGGCGTGACGATCACCTCCTCGAAGGCACGGGCCTGGCGGAAGTTCGCCCGGAAGGCGACATAGACCAGCGCCACGTCGATGCCGAGAAAGGGCAGGACCGGCCAGGCGCCGACCAGCGAAAACACCAGGGCGGCGGCCAGATTGAGGCCGGTCACCGCCGCCATGACGGCAAAGAAGCCGCCGCGGCCGAGCGAGCGATGCGGCGTCAGGATCGCGGCGAACAGCGGCGGCTCGTCGTCCGCCGGCCTGTGGCCGATCGAATGGCCGAATGTCGGGTTGCCGGTTGTCATGAGGCCGCATTATAGGACGGCCATGGCCAAGCGTTCCACTCACAGTTCCGAACCGGCTGGATTGCCCGTGGCGCGCAAGCGCCCGGCCAAGGCCATTGCCAACATGGCCGCCGCCAAGGCCGCCGCCAAGCGCCGCAAGCGCGACGGCCTGACGCCCGCCGAGATCCAGGCGATCTTCTTCCGCTTCCACGCCATCGATCCCGAGCCCAAGGGTGAACTGGAAAGCGTCAATGCCTATACGCTGCTGGTGGCCGTCGCGCTGTCGGCGCAGGCGACCGATGTCGGCGTCAACAAGGCGACGCGCGCGCTGTTCCAGATCGCCGACACGCCGGCAAAGATGGTGGCGCTCGGCGAGGAGAAATTGATCTCCCACATCAAGACCATCGGCCTCTACCGCAACAAGGCGAAGAACGTCATCGCGCTGTCGGAGAAGCTCATCGCCGAGCATGGCGGCGAGGTGCCGGCCGACCGGGACGCCCTCGAGACGCTGCCCGGCGTCGGCCGCAAGACCGCCAATGTCGTGCTGAACATGGCCTTCGGCATTCCCACCATCGCCGTCGACACCCATCTGTTCCGGGTTGCCAACCGCACCGGGCTCGCTCCCGGCAAGACGCCGCTCGCCGTCGAACTGGGCCTCGAAAAGGTCGTGCCCGACGCCTACCGGCTGCATGCCCATCATTGGCTGATCCTGCACGGCCGCTACATCTGCAAGGCGGCCAAACCGCTCTGCCCGAAATGCGTCATCAAGGACATTTGCCGTTTCGAGCAGAAGACGGCCTGATTTGCGCCGCCGCCCCGCGGGCAGGCGCCGGTCTCCTGCGCCGAAACCGCTCTTGCTCCTTGGCGGCGGCTCTGCTGAGACTTGACGCAAGATCAAGGACGGCAGCGGGGAAGCCTTGGGGACAATGACTGCAATCTCGACCCTCAGAACGGCACGCGTCGATCAAGTCGGCTCGTTCCTGCGGCCGGAAGACCTGAAAGCGGCCTTCCTGCGCCACGCGCGCGGCCAGCTCTCAAGCCATCAGCTCGGCGCGGCCCAGGACGAGGCGATCGTCCAGGTCCTGGCGCGGCAGGAAACCCACGGCCTGCCCTTCGTCACCGACGGCGAATTTCGCCGGCTCAACTGGCAGGTGAGCTTTTCCGACGTCTCGGGCTGGGACCTCTGGTCCGGCTCCTGGGCCCAGTTCCTCAAAAATCCGGACAATCTCGGCCAGGGCGAGCATCACAACGAGAAGGGCGCCGACGCGGTTCTGTCCTTCCGCACGCCGGCGACATCCAGGCTGAGGCTGGAACGAAGCTTTCCGCGGAGCGAGCTCGACTTCATCCGGACCGCGACCAAGACCCCGGCCAAGATCACCCTGATGGGGCCGGACCGGGTCTGCCAGATGTGCGACATCGAGGGCTCCAAGCCGCATTACGCCGATGCCGACGCCTTCCTCGCCGATGTCGTGGCGATCCAGAAGACCATGGTGGCCGACCTGGTCGAGGCGGGCGCCGCCTATGTCCAGATCGACGAGCCGAGTTTCACCGGCTATGTCGACCCGGCGACGCTCGAGCGCATGGCCGCGCGCGGCGAGGCCCCCTTGAAGAACCTGCGCCGGGCGATCGAGGCCGACAACCAGGTCATTGCCGGTCTCGCTGGCCGGGCGGTGTTCGGCCTGCATATCTGCCGCGGCAACCGCGCCAGCATGTGGCACCGCGAGGGCAAATATGACGGCATCGCCGAGATGGTGTTCGGCGGGCTGAACTATGATCGGCTGCTGCTCGAATATGACAGCGAGCGGGCAGGCGGCTTCGAACCCCTGCGCTTCGTCGCCAAGGGCACGGTCGCCGTGCTCGGCCTGATCACCACCAAGACCGGCAAGATCGAGACGGTGGATGAACTTCGCCGTCGACTCGACGAGGCCGCGCGCTATATCGATCTGGATCAGGTGGCGCTGTCGCCGCAATGCGGCTTCGCTTCCGGCATCGGCGGCAATGCGCTGTCCGAGACGGAGCAGTGGCGTAAGATCGACGTGATGATGGAAACGGCACGCCGGGTTTGGGGCTGATCAGGGCTGCGGCAAATCGGTCCGGCAGCGCATATTGGGAGGATAGGGCCTATGAGTTCGAAGACGACGTTCACCCGCCGCACGGTTCTGGCCGGCGCCGGCGCGGTTCTGGCGGCGCCCGCGGTGGTCAAGGCGCAGGCGCAGACCCTCAAGATCGGCGTGCTGCTGCCGCGTTCAGGCTTCTTCGCCCAGGCCGGCCAGAGCATGCATCGCGGCGCGCTCGCCGCTCCCGCCGTGTTGGCCGAGCTCGGCTACAAGGTCGAGCTCGTCCATATCGACACCGAGTCGAATGCCGACGTCGCCCGGACCCAGGCCGAGCGCGCCATCAATGACGGCTGCCATGTGCTGACCGGTGCCTTCGATTCCGGCCACACCCTGGCGATTGCCCAGGTCACCGAGCAGCGCCAGGTGCCCTTCGTCATCAATATCGCGGCCGCCCCGCAGATCACCGAGCAGGGCTACAAATATCTGGTCCGCAACTTCCAGACCGGCGGACAGCTGGTCACCAACGGCCTGCGTCTGATCAAGGACGTGATGGACGCCAAGAACGTCAAGCTGGAGACCGCGGTCTTCCTGCACGCCAACGACACGTTCGGCACCGCCCAGCGCGGCGCCATGGACGCGATCTATCCGCGCGTCAATCTGCCGATCAAGCTGGTCGAATCCATCGCTTATGACCCGCGGGCCCAGGACCTGGCGGTCGAGGTCACCCGCATCCGCGCGCTCAACCCCGACCTGATCATGTGCGTGACCCGCGCCTCCGACGCGATCAAGCTGGTGCGCGACATGGTGCGCCAGCGCTTCGAGCCGAAGGCGATCATCTCGCCCGGTTCGCCCGGCTTCTACGACGAGGAGTTCTACCAGGCGCTCGGGCCGCTGTCGGACTTCGTCATGTTCGGCCTGCCCTGGGTCAATCCGAAGGCGGCGATGTCGCAGGCCTTCGAGAAGTCCTTCGCCAAGGCCAATCCGAACAATCGCTTCGCGGTCGACAGCTTCAATGCCGGCTTCACCTTCGAGGCGCTGCTGGTCGCCGCCGACGCGTTCAAGCGCGCTGGCACCACCGAGGGCGCCAAGCTGATGGAAGCGGTGCGCGCGACCAATATCGCCGAGCACGTAATGATCGGCGGGCCGATCCAGTTCGACGCCAAGGGCCAGAACCCGAATATCGGTTCGGCCCTGGTGCAGAACCAGAAGCGCGTGCCGACCGTGGTGCTGCCGAAGGACGTGGCGCTGGCCGAGCCGGTGCTGCCGATGCCCGGCTGGCAGGGCCGCAGCTGATCCGGGCGGGGCGGGCCCATCGGGCCTGCCCCGGCCGCATTCCGGTGTCGCCGGCGGGCGCGCGAGCGCTTCAGGCCGCCGTGTCGCGCTTGTCCTTTCGTCGCACCGCCGCCCGGCGGGTTGCCGAAGCCGGCCGGGCGCGCTAACTCCCTCGGCATCATCGGCCTTTCCGCCTCTTTCCCACGTCCTTACCCCCGAACCCCAGCCCATGCTCTGGTCGCTTTATGGAAACGTGCTCGTCCAGGGCATCCTCACGGGCCTCGTCTATGGCCTGATGGCGCTTGGGCTGTCGGTCATTTTCGGCGTGGTCCGGGTGGTCAATTTCGCCCATGGCGAATTCGCCGTCGTCGCGATGTATGCGGCCTTCGTGCTGTTCCAGCGCTTCGGCCTCGACCCGTTCCTCAGCATGTTCCTGATCGCCGGGGGCTTCTTCGCGCTCGGCTATGGCCTGCAGCGCACCTTGATCAATCCCTTTGTCGGTCGACCCGATCATGAGCAGTTCATCCTGCTGGTCGGCCTCGCCATCATCCTGGTCAACGGCCTCCTGATGATCTTCGGGCCGGACGCGCGCAATGCCAACCTGCCTTATTCCTTCGACAGCTGGCTGATCGGCCCGATCATCGTCGACAAGGTGCGCGCCTATGCGGCGGTCGCGGCTCTTGCCGTCTCGGGCCTGCTGTTCTGCTTCTTCCGCTTCACCACGACGGGCGTGGCGATCCGCGCCTGCGCCGACAACCTGGTGGGCGCCGCCGTCGTCGGTCTCGACGTCAAGAAGCTCTATGCGCTGACCTTCGGCCTCGGCCTTGCCTGCGTCGGTTGCGCCGGCGCCTTGATGGTGACGCTGACCGACGCGACCCCGATGATCGCGCCCGGCCTGACGCTGCTCGCCTTCACCATCGTGATCATCGGCGGCATGGGCTCGATGGTCGGTGCGCTCGTCGGCGGCCTGCTGATCGGCATCGTCGAGGCGCTGGCTTCGGTGGTCATCGCACCCTCGATGAAGACCATGGTCTCCTTCGGCCTTCTGGTGCTGGTCCTGGCGCTGCGCCCGCAGGGGCTGATGGGCAAGACCCGATGAGATCAGGCGCATGAACCCCTTCACCGTGCTCACCCGCCTGGTCGACGAGACGCCGCGCCGCGCGCTGGTCCTGCTGATCGGCCTCGTCCTGGCGCTCGCCGTCGCGCCGGCCGTGCTCGACCGCTACCTGCTCTCGGTCTTCTTCCTGATCTTCTGGTTCGCCACGGTGGGGCAGGCCTGGAACATCATGATGGGTTTCTGCGGGCAATTGTCGCTCGGCCACGCGCTTTATGTCGGCCTCGGCGGCTATGTCGGCGCCATTCTCTGGGTCAAGTTCGGCATATCGCCGGCCATCGCCATCGTGCCCGCCATGGCGATCGCGGTGATCTTCGGCATGGCCATCGGTTGGCTCGGCTTTCGCTTCGGCATCGAGGGGGTCTATTTCGCGCTTCTGACCATCGCCTTTGCCGAGGTGGCGCGCATCGGCTTCGACAATTGGAGCTTCGTCGGCGGCGCCGCCGGTTTCTTCATGCCTGTCACGGCCGGCGGCGGTTCGCCCTGGAACCTGCGCGGCGGGCCGCTGCTGTTCTATTATGTCGGGCTCGGCATGATGGCGCTCGCCTTCATTGTCTGCGCGCTGCTGCGCCGCTCCAAGCTCGGCCTGTCCTGGCTCGCGGTGCGCGAGGATGCGGAGGCGGCCCGTGCGCTCGGCATCGACGTGTTCCGCGCCAAGATGGCGGCGGTGGTCGTTTCCGCGGCCATGACCGCGGTCGCCGGCGTCTGCTACGCCTTTTACCAGAACAATCTTTTCCCGAGTCAGACCTTCGACATGGCCCGCTCGATCGAGGTGATCCTGGCGCCCATCATCGGTGGCCTCGGCACGCTGTTCGGCCCGATCCTCGGCGCCTTCATCCTGACCCCGCTCGGCCAGACCCTGATCGCGCTGGTCGAGAAGGTCGCGGGGCGTTCGATCCCCGGCGTCAACCTGGTGTTCTACGGCGCCGCGCTGATGGCCATCATCTGGTTCTCGCCGAACGGCGTCTGGCCCTGGCTGAAGAAGAAACTCGGCATTCCGGAGGAGCGCCAATGACCGCGCTGCTCGAGGTCCAGGGTGTCACCAAGCGGTTTCGCGGGCTCACCGCCGTCGACAATGTCACGCTCGACGTGGCCGAGGGCGAGATCTTCGCGGTGATCGGCCCGAACGGCGCCGGCAAGACCACGCTGTTCAACCTGATCGCCGGCGTGATGAAGCCGGACGCCGGCACGATCCGTTTTGCCGGCGAGCGCGCCGACGGCGTGCCGCCGCACGAGCTTTGCCGCCGCGGCCTCGCCCGCACTTTCCAGATCGTCCGGCCGTTTCCGGAACTGACCGTCATCGAGAACGCCACCATCGGCGCGATGATGCGGGCACCCGATGTCGAGACCGCCCGGCGCAGTGCCGACGACGTGCTGCGCAAGCTCGACCTGTTCGACAAGCGGGCGTCCAAGGCGAAATCGCTGACCCTGCCGGACCGCAAGCGGCTGGAATGTGCGCGCGCGCTGGCGACCGGACCGCGCCTGCTGCTGCTCGACGAGGTGATGGCGGGCCTGCGTCCGACCGAGGTCGACCGCATCGTCGCCATCCTCAGGGATATCAACCGCTCGGGCGTCACCATCGTGCTGATCGAGCATGTCATGCGCGCGGTGATGGCGCTCGCCGGCCGCATTCACGTGCTGCATCACGGCGCCACCATTGCTGAAGGGGCGCCGGAAGAAGTGACCCGGCATCCCAAGGTGCTGGAGAGCTATCTCGGGGCGGAGGCGCTCTGATGCTGTGGGTTCACGACGTCGATGTCTTCTATGGCGACGCCCAGGCGCTCGACCGCGTTTCGCTCGAAGTGCCCGAGCGCGCCATCGTCGCGATCGTCGGCGCCAATGGCGCCGGCAAGACCTCGCTTATCCGCACCATTGCCGGCATGCTGCCGCCGGCCGCCGGTACGATCCGTTTCAAGGACCGCGACATCACCGCGCTGCCGAGCCACGAGGTCTGCAATCTCGGCATCGGCCAGGTCGCCGAGGGGCGCCAGGTGTTCCCGAGCCTGTCGGTCGCCGAGAACCTCGCCATGGGCGCGATGATCCCGCGTGCCAGGCCGCATCGTGCGCGCAATCTCGAGCGCGTCCTCACGATGTTCCCCAGGCTCAAGGAGCGCCATGGCCAGGCCGCCGGCACGCTGTCGGGCGGTGAGCAGCAGATGCTCGCCATCGGCCGCTGCCTGATGGGCGAGCCGGAACTGGTCATGTTCGACGAGCCCTCGCTCGGCCTTGCGCCCGCTGTTGTCCAGGAGGTGCTGCGCATCATCCGCGACCTCGCCGCCGGCGGGCTCACCTGCGTGCTGGTCGAACAGAACGTCGCGGTGTCGCTGAAGCTCGCCAGCCGCGCCTATGTCCTGGAGAACGGCCGCGTGACGCTGTCCGGCACCGGCGAGGAATTGCTGGCCGATGACGGCGTGCGCAAGGCCTATCTGGGCCTTTGAATTCGGGCGCATCATCCCTCGCCGCTCAAGACCGTCCCGCCCAGGGGCTCGACCAGGTGGAAGCGCTGGCCGAAGACGGCCGGCGCAAGGCCTGCCCCGGCCCTTGAGCGGCAAGGCGTCCGAAGCACCTGCGCTCAGAAGCGTTGGGGCGAATAGGGGGCGAGCGCGACGGGAGGCTGCCGTCCGGCGATGAGCGCCGCGACCATGTCGGCGGTGACGGCTGCCTGCGTCAGGCCATAGTGGCCGTGGCCGAAGGCGTGGACGATCCGCGGATTCCGCGATGCCGCGCCGATGACGGGCAAGCTGTCCGGCGTCGAGGGGCGAAACCCCATCCACCGGACGCCGTCGCCGATATCGACATCCGGCAGTACCCGCTTCAGGCGACTGAGCATGGCATCGACCCGCGCCCAGTTAGCCGGGGCGTTGAGCCCGGCGAACTCCACGCTTCCGCCGATGCGGTCGCCGGTGTCGAGCGGCGTGGTGACGAAGCCCAGGCCCTCATACATGACCGGCCGCGCGAGTCCGAGCGAACCGGGGGCAACCGTGATGTTGTAGCCGCGCTCGGTATCGAGGGGAACGCGGTCGCCGCTGCGCGCGGCCAGGTGCCGCGACCAGGCGCCGGCTGCGAGCACGACGCGCTCCGCCACGCGCCGCTCGCCCGAGGCAAGATGCAAGGTGACGCCGCTGGCCGAGGGTTCCAGGTCCGACACTTCCGACACGGTCCGGCGGGCCCCGCGGGACCAGGCATATGCGCTGAGTGTCTCCAGAAAGAGCCGGGGATCGGCGACGTGAACGCCCGTTTCGTAGAGGGCGCCGCCGACGACCGTTTGCCCGAAGGCGGGCTCGAGGCGACGGAGGCCGGCCGCGTCAAGGCGCTCGACGGGGATGCCGAGTGCGGACTGGCGGGAGTGCAGCGACGCCGCGGCGGCGAAATCGGATGGGTTCGTCCATACCGACAGGATGCCCCGCCGCCGCAACAGCGCTTCCAGGCCGAGCTTGCCAAGCCGTCTTTCCCAGGCCGGCAGGGCGATGGCGTTGATGGCACGGATCGCCACCGAGCCGGCGGCGATCCGGCCGGGCATGCTGGCGGCTCCGAAGCGCAGCAGCCAGGGCAGGAGCCGGGGCAGGTAGGCCGGAGCGATCGAGAGCGGGCCGAGCGGGTCGAGCATCCATCGCGGCAGGTAGGCCCATGCCTTGGGCGATGCCAGGGGCAGGATATCCATATGGGCGATCCAGCCGGCATTGCCGGCCGAGGCACCGCCGGCGGGCCCCTCCCGGTCGATCAGCTCGACCTCATGCCCTTCGTCCAGTAGCGCATGCGTTACCGCGATTCCGACGATCCCACCGCCGATGACAGCTATTCTCATGCGTCCATTCCCTGGGGGCGGGCCGACCGGCCTCGGCCTGTCCGCCCCGTTCGGCCGTCATCCGCGCTGCGTGCGCCACCGGCGATGCGAGCAGCGGTGCCGAAGCCGCCGAGGCCGTGGAGCGCCGAAGGCATCGCCGTCAGTTTCCCGCGGCCGCGACCAGAGCCTGCCAGCGTGCGAGAAACGCCTGGCGCTCAGCCGCGGCATCGTCCTCATTGGTCTCGAACACCTTGATTTTCGCGAGCTCCGGCAGCGCCAGCAGCGCTCCGACTTCGATGTCGGTGCGGCTCGGGCGGCGGAAGGCGCTTTCGAGCAGGCCGATCTGCACCTCGCGCGAGGCCAGGAGATCACAGGTCTGTCGCGCCAGCGGGCCGCCCGGGGCGCCTTTCACCAGGGCGAAGAATTCCGGCGTGGTGAATGTACCGTCGGCCGGATAGACCAGCGAGATGTCGCGCTGTCCCCCCGCGACATAGGCATAGGCATTGGCTTCGAAGGAGAGGCCGACGGCATATTCGCCCTGGCCCACGCCGCGCAGGACGGTCGATGCCGATGACGTGACTCTCACATTGCCGGCGAGGCGCTTCAGGCCATCGTCGCCGAGCAGTTTCTGGACGCCCCAGAGGATCGTGTAGGCGGTCGAGCTGTTGGCCGGGTCGGCAATGATGACCTTGCCCTTGAAACGCGGATCGAGAATGTCGGTCCAGCTCTTCGGCGCGGCCAGGCCGCCGAGCTGGCTTGCGTTCACCATCATGACGACGACATGGACATTGCTTGCGGTCCAGAGATCCTGCGGGTGCCGCAGGGATTCCAGGATCGCCGCCTTCCCGGCCACGGCGTAGGGTTCGTAGAACCTGCTGAAGCCGGCAAGCGTGTTGGCGGAGGAACTCCAGAAGACGTCCGCCTGGGGCTTGGCGGCTTCCGCTTCGATCCGGCGCAGCAGCTGCCCGCTGCCGCCGGTCACGGTGCTGATCTTCAGGCCGGGCCTCGCCTGGCGTGCGATATCGTCGATCGCTTCCACGGCCTGCGCCGAATTGGGCGTGTAGATGACGGTCGTGCCGGCCGCCGCGCCCTGTGCGAAGGCGGGGCTGGTCAGGCCTGCGGCAAGGCCGGCGAGCGTGGCGCGGCGGGTGAGATGTGCCGTCATGTGCTGGTCCCTCCAGGGTGAAAACTGGCCTGATGCCGCGGGGTCATGAGCGCGATGAAAAGAGATCGATCTTGAACACGCTGGTCGCGATGACGATCGGCAGAAGAATGACGGTCACCAGAAGCAGCCCATAGGCCGAGGCCTGGGCCATCAGGCCGCTGTCGATCAGTTTGAAGATCTGGATCGGCATGGTCTCGCGACCACCGGAATAGACGATGATCGAGGCCGAGAGCTCGGCGACGGTGGTGGTCCAGGTCAGCACCGCGGCGGCGGCAAGCGACGGGACCATCATGGGCACGACCACCTTCAGAAAGGTGCGCCCTGGTGGAACGCCGAGGCTGACGGACGCCTCCTCGATCGATTTCGGGATGTTGTAGAGCGTCGAGGACGCATTGCGCAGGCCGAACGGCAGGCGGCGGATGACATAGGCGAGGACGATGATCGCCGCGGTCCCGGTCAGCGGCAGGAAGCCGCCGTTGAAGGACTGGATGAGACCGATGCCGAGCGCGGTGCCCGACAGGGCGAGGGGCAATGCGGTGAGATAGTCGAGCAGCGGCGTCACGGCGTTCCGCTTCCTGACGATGAGATAGCCGATGAGCGCGCTCAGCACGATGGCGATCACGGTGGCGCAGGCTGCGTAGATCAGCGAATTGACCAGCGGGGCCGGAGCGTTGACCAGCACGCGTTCCATGTTGGCCGTTGTCCATTGGCCCCACCGCATGACCGGGCCGCGTGCCAGCGTGAACGCGCCGACCACGACCGAGACGAGCGGAAGCAGCGACAGCACGACGACGAGCGCGGCTGCGGCGGCGAGGCCGATGGCCGGAAGGCCGCTGAGGCGCATTTCCCGGGCGGGCCTGCCTTGCGTGACCTCGAACCGGCCTCGCGAGACGATCCAGCGCTGCAGGAAGAGCGTCATCATGACCAGAGAAATGGTGACACTCGCCAGCGTGCTTTGCAGCGCCGGATTGGCGCTCGTCTCCGACACGGACGCCTGGTAGGTCAGCACCGAGAGCAGCTCGACGCGGCCGCCGAGGATCGTGGCGAGCGCGAAATTGCCCACCACCAATGTGAAGATCAGCAGGGCGCTCGCCAGCAAGGCCGGCAGCACGACCGGCACGAGCACATGCCAGCGCGAACGGATGGGCGAGGTGCCGAGGCTTTGCGCGGCCTCTTCGAGTTGCCGGTCGAAGCCGCGGATGGCCGCGAGCGTGCCGATATAGGCATAGGTGTAGTAGATGAAGGCCATCGACGTGATCAGCCCGAACCAGCCGTAGAAGCTCGGAATATCGAGACCGATATCGACGAGCCACCGGCGGAGCAGGCCGTTATTGCCGAGCATCATCAGCCATGTCTGCGCAACGATGACCTCGGGGGTCACCAGCGTGACGAGCGGCAGGATCGAGACCACGCTCTTGCCCGGATAGTCGTAGCGGGCCGTCAGATAGGCCAGCGGAACGCCGATGATCATCGCCGCGATGGTCACCGCCCCGCCGAGCAGGATCGTGTTGAGGATGGCGCGCCCGTAGCGCGGATCGCTGAGCAGGACCAGCCATCCCGATGCACCCTTGCCGTCGACCGTGCCGAGGCTGGCGTAGAAGATGTTGATCACGGGATAGAGCAGGAAGAGGCCGAGCAGCGCCATGAGCGCGGGCGTCAGCCAGAACCAGATGGAGCGGGTCTCGAAGTTCATGCCGGCAGCACCAGCGTCTTGTGCGCGTCGAGGGTCAGGACGACCGCATCACCGACCGCGTAGCCGTCATGTCCGTCGTCGCTGCTGTCGACCCTCAGCGGCGTGCCGCCCTCCAGGATCATCGCATAGCTGGTCTTGCCGCCGAGATATTGGCGGCGCTGGATCCGCGCGGCGAGTTGGCCGACGCCGGTTGCGATCCCGGGCGCGATCTTGACGTCCTCGGGCCGGATGACGAGGCGCGCGACACCTGGCTGGAACGGTGCCAGCACGCGGGCAGCGATCGATGCGCCGGCCACCGCGATCCGTGCCGGGACGTTCGGGCTGGCAGGTTCGGCAATCGTCACGTCGAGCAGGTTCGCCGCGCCGATGAAATCGGCCACATAGGCGGTCCGCGGCTCGCGATAGATCTCGACCGGCGTTCCCACTTGCTCGAGCCGGCCGGCATTGACGACGCCGATGCGGTCCGACATGGCCAGCGCCTCGTCCTGGTCATGCGTCACGAAAATGGTCGTGACATTGGACTCCCGCTGCAATTGCATGATGGTCTCGCGCACCTGGTGGCGGAGTTTCGCATCGAGGTTCGACAGCGGTTCGTCCATGAGCAGGACATCAGGCGCGATCACCATGGCGCGCACCAGCGCCACGCGCTGGCGCTGGCCGCCCGACAGCGCTGCCGGAAGGCGTGCGCCGAATGCCCCGAGGCCGACCCGGTCGAGCGCTTCGTCGACCTTCTTCCTGACGGCGGCTTCGGGTTCGCGCCGTGCCCGCAGGCCATAGGCGACATTGTCGAAAACCGTCTTGTCCGGAAACAGGGCATAGTCCTGGAACACCATGCCGATATTGCGCTTGTAGGCCGGCTGCCGGGTGACGTCTTTGGTGCCGAACATGAGGCGGCCGTCATCGATATCGACAAACCCGGCAATGGCGCGCAGCAGGGTTGTCTTGCCGCAGCCGCTCGGGCCGAGCAGCGTGAAGAAGGTTCCGGATGGGATCTCGAGCGACAGCCCGTCGATCACCCTTTTGCGCTCGTAGCTGACCGCCAGCGTTTCGATGCCGATCCTCATGATGCGCTTCCCGGGACGGGGATCGTGCGGGCCATCGCTGCTTCGACCAGGCGTAGCGCATCGCGGTGGCGGGCGGGATCGCCGGCGGCGAGGACGCGCGGGCCGCTGGTCAGGGTGAGCGGCTTGCCCTCCCAGTCGGTGATCACGCCGCCGGCGCCTTCGATGATCGGCACGAACGGCGCGTAGTCATAGACTTTGAACCCCGTATCGATGGCGATATCGGTTCTGCCCGAAGCGAGCAGGCCATAGCTCATGCAGCACCCCCCATAGATGCGCCATGCCGTGGCCTGCCTGAGCGCATCCAGCGACGCGCGCTCGTCGGCGGCGAAGAAGTCGGGGTTGCTCGCGGTGAGGATCGCCTGCGCAAGATCCGGACAGGGCCTGGTCCGGCACGGTCCCGCCATGTGAAGCGTCGGCCGTCCGCGCGCACCGATCCAGCGGTCGGGCGTGGCGGCCTGCTGGATGATGCCCAGCACCGGCTCGCCGCGGACCGCAAGACTGATCAGCGTGCCATAGACCGGCACGCCGGTGATGAACGGCGCGGTGCCGTCGATCGGATCGAGGATCCAGACCATTTCGGCGTCGAGCCGGGACCGGCCGCGTTCTTCGCCGAGGATGCCATGATGCGGAAAGCGCGTCTCGATCATGGCGCGCAGCCGGTCTTCGATCTCACCGTCCAGGGCGGTGACGAAGCTGCGGTCGGGCTTCACGACGGCATCGGGGCGGATACGGCCGGCCGGCGCCAGCATCGCATGGGCCGCGTCCGAGAGTTCGACCGCGAAGGCGAGCCACTCGTCCATCGCGCGATCCGAATATGGGGCTGATGCCATCCCTAGCTCCTCGAGCGATATCGGATCGGTCTGATCGGAATCGCGGTTTAACGTCTTGTTTTTGTGAATTTGAGTGACGGGCGGGCGCCGCTCGCCATGCGAGCGAGCGTCCCCTGCCCGTGACGATGTCCTAGATCGGGCGCAGTCCGTCGGCGAAGGGGTCGTCGGGATCACGCAGGAGAACGGCCTCCGAGACCACGAAGGCGCGCCCGGTAATGCTCGGGATCACCGCACCGGCCGCGTCGCGCCGATAGCGTGCGACAAAGCGGCTGCCGACCACGCTCTCCTGGACCCAGTCCTGTCCGGGGGCGAGCTTGCCCGCCGCGGCGAGGCAGGCGACTTTGGCGCTCGTGCCCGTGCCGCATGGCGAGCGGTCATAGGCGCCGCCCGGGCAGAGCACGAAATTGCGGCCATGCGCGTCCGGTGCGACGGGCGGGCCGAAGAACTCGATATGATCGATCGGTGCCCCGCCGTCGCCCGTGATCCCGGCTGCCGCCAGCGCCTTCATCACGGCGTCGGCGGCGACCGTGAGGGCCGGGATCTCCGCCATGGTCAGGGGATGCGGCGTGTCATGGGTGAGAAAGAACCAGTTGCCGCCCCAGGCGATGTCGCCCGTCACGGCCCCCAGGCCCGGGACCTGCACGGTCACGGCCTCCCGGCTGCGCCGGCTCGCGACGTTCTCGATCGTGACCTCGTTGCGGCTCTTCAGGTCGACCGAGACCACGCCCACCGGCGTTTCGAACCTGTGGGTGCCGTTGCCGATGCGGCCCATATGGGCGAGCGTGACGGCGGCCCCGATGGTGCCGTGGCCGCACATGCCGAGATAACCGACATTGTTGAAGAAGATCAGGCCCGCGGCGCAGGTCTTGTCTTCCGGTTCGCACAGGAGCGCGCCGACCAGTGCGTCATAGCCGCGCGGCTCGTTCACCGCGAAGCTGCGAAAATGATCGAAATTCTCGGCGAAAAGCCGGCGGCGCTCGGCGAGCGAGCCGCCGCCCAAGGGCGGCCCACCCTCGACGATCAGCCGGGTCGGTTCGCCTTCGGTGTGGGAATCGATGACGCGCATCATGATCAGGCCAACGCGGTCGACCAGGCGCGATGCCAGGTCTTGAAGAGCTTCAGCTGATCTTCGGCATAGCGCCGCTGGCTGGGAGAAAGTGCGTCGCTGGCGTTGAAGTGCAGTTCGTATTCGGGGTTCCCTTCCAGCACCATGAGGTACTTGTAGAAGAGGACGAGATCGACGCCCTCGTCGAATGACGAGAGGACACCGAGCGCCTGTTCCAGCTCCTGCGCATGACGCCGCGCCTGCACGTCGCCCTTCGCCGCCCGCTCGCACAGCCCGACCAACTGCAGCACTTCCTTCGGCAGCACATTGCCGATGCCGGTAATGGCGCCGGCGGCGCCACAGTTGACGAAGCCGTTCACCACCTGGGTATCGACGCCGACCATCAAGGTGACCGCGGCATCATGCCCGGCAATATGTTCGGCCGCATAACGCAGGGAGGCTGCGCCCCCGAACTCCTTGAACCCGATGAGATGCGGGTATCGGCTGCGCAGGTCGAAGAACAGGTCCGCCTTGGTCTCGAAACCATAATAGGGGCTGTTGTAGATCACCGAGGGAAGGTCGACCGCCGCCTCCAGCACGCCTTCGAAATGGGCCCGTTGCGCGGCGACCGAGGCACCGCGCGACAGCACGCGCGGGATCACCATCAGGCCGCCCGCGCCGATGCGTTTGGCATGGGCCGCCAGCGCCGCGGCGCGCCGCGGGTTCTGCGCGCCCGTCCCGACGATCACCGGCAGGCCGGCCTGCACCAGACGCTCGACCCCCTCCATGCGCTGCTCGTCGGTCAGCAGCGGCCAGTCCCCCATGGAGCCGCAATAGACGACCGCCGACATGCCGGCGGCGATCAACTCCTTGCCCTTGCGCACCAATGCAGCGAAGTCCGGCTCTCGGCCGGCCGTGCAGGGGGTCATGAGCGCCGGAATGGTTCCTTCGAAGATATTGGCTGGCATGGTGGTGTCTCCGACAAGCTGTCCGACGCTGGCGCGGCGCGGCTGAAGGCCGTCCGTCTATGCCGGAATATGCTAGGCTGGAGCGCCCCGGTCTTGTCAGAATCGGCGGTGCTGGGTTGGGAATCGGCACAACATGCCAGCGAGGCCGCGAGTGGTCATGACAATGCGCGAAACGACAATGCGTGAAACGACGACACGCGAGGACGTGCGGCTCCGCTTCCTCAAGGCGCTCGGCCGCCCGGTCATCGGCGAAACGCTGTTCGACGCCATTGCCGACACGGTGTTCTTCGTCAAGGACGCGGAGGGCCGCTACGTCGTGGTGAACCAGACATTGGCGAACCGGACGGGCCAGCGACACAAGCGCGATCTCATCGGCCTGACGGCGACCGAGGTCTTTCCCGGCATTCTCGGCGAAAGCATCGCCAAGCAGGACATCTCGGTCGTCACCGAAGGGCGGCCGATCCACGGCAGGCTGGAGCTGCACCTCTATCCGGGTGGCAAGGAGGGCTGGTGCCTGACCTGGAAGGAGCCGATCTGGGGGATGGACAACCGGATTGTCGGACTTTCCGGAATCTCCCGGGACCTGCTGACGCTGTCCAGCCCGATCGGCGATTTTGCCGGCCTGTCCCGGACGATCGACCACGTCCACGGCAATCTCGACGCACCGCTCAGGATCAGCGATCTCGCGGAGCGCTCTGGCCTCTCGGCCTATCAGCTCGACCTGCGCATTCGCGGCTTGTTCGGCCTGTCGCTCGGGCAATATCTGGTCCGGGCGCGCATCGAGCTGGCCTGTGCCAGGCTCCGCCATAGCGACCAGCCGATCAGCAGCATCGCGCTCGATTGCGGTTACGGAGACCAGGCGGCTTTCACGCGCCAGTTCCGCAAGTCGGTGGGACTGACGCCGTCGCAATATCAGAAGCTGCATCGCGCCGCGGACCTGGCCTGACGGGGCAATGGGGCGGCGAGGCCGGCGCATTAACCCTCGCCCACGTCTGCGTGGGAGAGGGTGGCCGCGGCAGCGGCCGGGTGAGGGTGGCTGCGTCGATGCTGTCAGTGCATTCCAGGTCGAATTGAAGGCCCGGCCTGTTTCCTACCCTCACCCGGCGCCTGCCGGCGCCACCCTCTCCCGCAAGCGGGCGAGGGTTTACGCGCGTCACGCTCTTCCCCACTTCCTATTCGCCATTCGCCACTCGCCATTCGCTACTCGCCACTCAAAACTGCCCGGCCACCGTCAGCCGCATGGCGCGCGGCTCGACCGGGTGGAAATGCCGGTCGGCGATGCCGGTCGCCGGCTCGCCTGGCAGCCGCGACGTGTAGAAATAATCGATCTGGCTCGCCGGCGTGTTGAGCAGGTTCAGGGCGTCGAGCTGGACCCGGACGCCGTTGTCGAAGCGATAGCCGATACGGGCATTGACCAGCGCGGTCGCGGGGGAGCGGGCGCTGTTGTCCTCGATCAGCGGGCGCGGCCCGAAATAGCGGAAGGTCGCGCCGCCGAACCAGCCGGTCCGCTGCCCGATGGTGAAACCCGCCGATGCGATAAGGGCAGGGGCACCAGGCACGTAGCGGCCGGCGGGGTCGATGTCGGTGAAGCGTGTCCGGGTATAGGCGACGTCGATATCGAGGGAGAGCCAGGGCGTGGCTTTCCAGTGGTTGGTCCATTCGAAACCGACCCGCCGGCTCGGGCGGCTCGGCTCGGTGGTGCCGGCATCGCCGACGAACAGGTTTTCCGAGGCGAAATCCAGCACGAAGGCGGCCAGGGTCGTTTCCAGCCCGTCGATCGGGCGGGCGCGCAGGCCGATCTCCGCGCCTTTCGATTTGACCAGCAGCGGCACGCGGTCGACCGGGGTCACCCGGTCGTTCGGATCGACCCGGATGGTGGTGCCGCGGGCGTCGTTGGAGTGGAAGCCGTGGCCGGCATTGAAGAACAGTTCGGTGCGCGCGAAGGGGCCGAGCACCAGGCCGAATTTCGGGCTGGTGATGGAGGCCTGCGTCGCCCCCGAATTGGCGGCGATGTCGCTCGCCACCGAGGCCGAATACCAGTCGGTGCGCAAGCCCAGCGTCGTGCGCAGCCAGGGCGTCCAGCGCAGGGTGTTCTCGATATAGGCGGCAAGGCTTGCCTCGCGCACCCGGTCGTCGCGCACCACCGACAGCGGCATGCGCGCCTCGGTGCGGCTCAAGCCCAGCCGGATATCGTCATAACGTCCCTGCGCGCCGACCTTGATCTCCATGGGCAATGCGCCGAGCCGGCCGAAAAAGCTGTGGCTGGCATTGAAGCCGAGCAAAGTGCGCTGGTCGTTCTGGCGGAACTGGTCGCCATTGATGGGATTGTCGAGGAAATAGGTGAAATTGTTCCACAGGTTGAGCGAGGAGCGGATGGCATAGGCCTCGATGCGCGAGGCGCCGGCCTCGTCGAACCGGCTCCAGCGGCCGGACAGGCTGAACCGGCTGGCATTGCCGCCATCGGTCGGGTCGAGCGAGCCGTAGCGGTTGATCAGGCCCGACTGGACGGCGCGCAGCGGCACCTGGTCGGTCGAGGTCCAGTTATTGGCATAGGCCATGGCGGTCAGCGCGAAGCCGTCGCGGTCGGTGCCCTGGCTGTAGCGCACGAAACCCGAGAACTTCCGCAAGGCATCGCCGACCTGCCAAGGGCCATTATGGAAGGTCATCTCGGCGGCGCCGAGCAGGTGGCCGTCCCCCACCGGCCGCGAGGCGGCGGCGAGCGAGCGCCAATGCCCGAAACTGCCCAGCGTGGTCTGCACCAGCGCCCTGTCGAGCCGGTCGACATAGTTGAGCCGCACCGAACCGGCCGAAGAGAAGTCGCCCTCCTCGGCGAAATAGGGGCCCTTGCGATACCAGACTCCGCCGATCAGTTCGGGGATCATGAAATTGAGATCGGCATAACCCTGGCCGTGGCCGTGGCTGCGCATGTTGATCGGCATGCCGTCGAGATGGATGGCGATATCGGTGCCGTGGTCGAGATTGAAGCCGCGCAGGAAATACTGGTTGGCTTTGCCCTCGCCGCTGTGCTGGGTGACGATCAGGCCGGGCACGGCCTCCAGCACTTCGCCCGGCCGGGTCACCGGCCGGTCATTGATCTCGGCCCCGGTGACGACGCCCTCGGAGGCCGAGCCGGGCGCGTTCAGTTCCGACGAGGGCGCGGCACCCGAGGGGCCGCGTTCGGCGGTCACCGAGATTTCCGGGAGAACGATCTGTGCCCGGGCCGCGCCGGCCGCCGCCAGCAAGACCATGCCGATGATGAAAGCGCGTGCCGCCCCGCACGTTGGCTCCCGCATGCCTGTCCCCCATGCCTCCGCGCGAACATTGCAGCAGAAAACCGGGGCGACGCGTATGCAAATTCTATCGGTTGTTCACACCAAGATTTGGGCAGTACCTGCTCAGGTTTTCGCGGTCGTGGCGCGGGTCTTGGCGTGGACATAGCTCTCGACCGCGGCCTGGTCGGCCGGCAGCAGCGTCATCTGCTCCGGTCGCTCCATCAGGTTGCCGACCCAGGCCGGCAGGGCCGGGCGGACGCCCGAGGCCGCCTCGACCGCGTCGGGGAACTTGGCCGGGTGGGCGGTGGACAGCACGACGGTCGGGATGGCGGGATCATGCGCCGTCTTCCGCGCGGAGGCGACCGCGACCGCGGTGTGCGGGTCCATCAGGTAACCGGTCTCGGCGAGCACCGTCTTGATGGTCGCCGATACCTCGGTCTCGTCGGCACGCGCGGCCGAGAATTCGGAGCGGATGGCGGCGAGCGCGTCGGGGGCGATGCTGAAGCTCTTCGACTGGGCGAGGCCGGCCATCAGCCGGCGCACGGTCGCCGCGTCGCGGCCATGGGCATCGAACAGCAGCCGCTCGAAATTCGAGGAGACCTGGATGTCCATCGATGGCGACGAGGTGGCGACCACGCCGGTCACCTCGTAGCGCCCGGTCCGGATGGTCCGCTCCAGGATGTCGTTGACATTGGTGGCGACCACCAGCTCGCTGATCGGCAGACCCATGCGCTTGGCGACATAGCCGGCAAAGACGTCGCCGAAATTGCCCGTCGGTACCACATAGCGGGCGGCGCGGTGCGGCGCGCCGAGCGCCGCGCCCGCGACGAAATAATAGACCACCTGGGCGACGATACGGGCCCAGTTGATCGAATTGACACCTGACAGCTTCACCTCGTCGCGGAAGCGGAGATTGTTGAACATCCCCTTCACGATGGCCTGGCAGTCGTCGAACGTGCCCTCGATCGCCAGCGCATGGACGTTCGGCGCATTGACCGTGGTCATCATCCGCCGCTGCACGTCGGAGACCCGGCCGTCCGGGAACAGGATGACCACATCGACCTGGTCGAGCCCCTTGAAGGCCTCGACAGCCGCGCCGCCGGTATCGCCCGAGGTTGCGCCGACAATGGTGGCGCGCTGGCCGCGCGCCTTCAGCACATGGTCCATCAGGCGGCCGAGGAGCTGCATGGCGCAGTCCTTGAACGCCAGCGTCGGGCCGTGGAACAGCTCCAGCACCCATTCGGACGAGCCGAGTTGCACCAGCGGTGTCACCGCCGGATGACGGAAGGTCGCATAGGCCTCGTCGACCATCCGATGAAAGGCCTTGGTGTCGATCGCGCCGTCGACAAAGGGCGCGAGCACGATCTTGGCGACCTCGGCATAAGGCTGGCCCGACAGGCCGGCGATCACCTCGGGCGACAGCACCGGCCAGGTTTCCGGCACATAAAGCCCGCCGTCACGGGCAAGGCCCGCCAGCAGCGCATCGGGGAAGTTCAGGATCGGGGCTTCGCCCCGGGTCGAGATGTAGCGCATGGCCGCGGCTCCGTCCTTGACGCGGGGATTAAGCCCGCCGGCCGCCGGTGGCAAGTCCGGATGGTGCGGAACGCCAGCCTGGACCTCAAGTCGCAGCCGTGTCACACGGCGCAGCTAGGGCCTGCGATCTTTGTCCGTGAAAGCCCCGAGAGACGTCATGACCCTGCGCGCCATTCTGTTCGACAAGGACGGGACCTTTGTCGATTTCGACAAGACCTGGGGTCCGGCCGCCTTCCGGGTCATGAGCCAGATGGCGCGCGGCGACCGTGGCAAGCTCGAGCGGCTGATGGCGGTGAGCCATTACGACGAGACGATCATGCGTTTCCGGCCGAGTTCTCCGCTGGTCGCCGGTTCCTCGGCCGATTACGGGCCGCTCTGGGCCGAGGCGATCGGCGTGCCCTTCTCATCCGTTGTCACCGAGGAGATGGACCGCCTGTTCGTCCTGGAGGGCATTGCGGCGCTGGCGCCGATCGGCGATCCCCTGGCGGTCATGACCGACATGAAGGCGCGCGGCTATGTGCTGGGCGTGGTCACCAATGATTCGGAAAACGGCGCGCGCCACCAGACCGCCGCGCTGAAGATCGACCACCACTTCGACTATATTGTCGGCTGGGATTCCGGCCATGGCCGCAAGCCGGCGCCGGGCCAGATCACCGCCTTCCTCGATGCCTATGGGATGAAGCCCGAGGAGGTCGCCCTTGTCGGCGACAGCCTGCACGACATGCATGCCGCGCGCGCCGCCGGCATCGTCGCCGTCGGCGTCACTTCGGGGCCCCTGGTGCCCGAAGGCTTCGCCGATCACGCCGATATCGTGCTGGGTTCGATCATGGAGCTCGGCGACTGGCTGGACGGGCGCAAGGCCGCCTGAACGGCGGGGGCGCGGCCGGTTCAGGCGAGCGTGGCGGCGAAGGCCTCGCCGTCGCGCAGGCCGAGCTCATAGGCGCTCCGGATCGCCTCGGCATCGGTGACCGCGAAGCGGCTGGTGATGATCGGCACGCTCGGCCGGACCACGGTGCGGCCGGGCACCTCAGGCAACGGCTTGCCGGCGCGGGTGGTGAGCACCAGGGTGCGGCCGCCATGGCGCTCGACCGCGCCGATCCGCTCTATCGGCGGATTGTCGACAAGCCCGCCATCGAGCGCCGGCCGGCCATTGACCGCGCCGATCGGCATGAAGGGCGGCACCGAGGCGGTGCCCATCAAGGCATCGACCAGCTCGGCCGGGGTCTCGACCGCATGGGTGGAGATCCAGGTGGCGGTCAGGCCGACATGCCGGCCGGCCTTGGAATAGGCGGCGCCGGTCAAGGCCTTTTCGATCTGATAGGCGCCGATCGCCGCATAGGCCGCCACGATCGATGGCATGAGGCGCGGCGGATGGGTCACCTGGATCAGGATTTCCGGCGCCGCCTTCAGCGCTGCCAGTTCCAGGGTGCCGAAGGTCTGGGTCAGGAGATCGCGGTAGAGCCCGCCGACGATGAAAGGCGAGCGTCCGCGCGCCAATTCGCTCCACACCACTTCCTTCTCGATGCCGGCACAGGCCTCGATGACGATGCGGCGCACCCGCTCGCCTTCACCGATGAGCGAGAAGCAGGCCTGGAATGCACCGGCCGAGACCCCGACGACCATGCCGGGGTCCTGCGGGTGCACCGCGCTGAAGGCTTCCCAGAAGCCGCCTTGCCAGTAGCAGCGGTTGCCGCCGCCGGCGAAGGCTATGGCGTCGAAACGGATCGAACTCATGCGCCAGATTTAGCGGAGCCGGGGCACCGGCGTCGAGGGTGTGGAAACTCGTCAGGCGGGGTTGCGTCCCTCAACGGGCGTCGCTATACACCCAGCCTGTTCGCGAGGCGGAGTGTAGCGCAGTCTGGTAGCGCACCACGTTCGGGACGTGGGGGTCGCAGGTTCAAATCCTGCCACTCCGACCAGCGGCCTCAAGAGGTCAGCCGGTCGGGCCGCTCGCAGAACAGAATTCCTGGACAGATATTGGGAGTCGCCTGTGAAGAACTCCCAGGCCGTTGATATCGTGCAAGGAAGCGGCGCCGACAGGTCATGGAGTTTGCCGGTTTTGGGCTGATGGCCGGCGGTTTTCTTGCAATTTGCGCTTGCCGCATTGTCGTGATTCCATCGCTGTCGAAGG
>JAFKKV010000032.1 GCA_017304475.1 Hyphomicrobiales bacterium
TGCCGACGTTCCAGTAGACCGGCAGGCCGGCGGCGATCAGGCCGGTGAGGCTGGCCTGATGCGCCCTGACCAGCCAGAACTGGCCGACCGGCACATAGGGCACGGTCTCCAGCGCCCGCTCCTGGATCTGCCGGGCGATGGTCCGCCGGCCTTCCAGGTCGGGCACCATGGTGAAGGCGGCGCGCAGCTTCTCGATCGCTTCGTCGCAGGGCCAGCCGAACCAGGCGGCGTCGCAATTCGAGCGCAGCGCCAGATGGCCGACCGGCTCGGCCATGTCGGGTGATGCCGGGCCCGACATGAACACCGACCAGCCGCCCTGGCCGACCGGGTTCTTGCTGGTCCGCCGGCTCGACAGCGTGCCCCAGTCCATCGCCTGGTAGTCGACGTTGAGGCCGATCTCGCGCATCGCCTGGGCGACCACCTGGGTGGCCGGGCTCAGCGCCGTCTCGGTGGCGTCGAGGACCACGATCTTGGTGCCGTCATAGCCGCTGTCGCGCACCATCTGGCGGGCGGCCGCCACGTCGGGCGCGCGCCAGCCGGCATTGGTGAAATAGGGCGAGTCGCACATGTAGAACGACGGGCAGACGGTATAGAGGCTCTTGTCGTCGACATAGGCGCGCAGCGTCTGTTCCTGGTCGACCAGCCGGAGGATCGCCTGGCGCAGCTTCGGATTGTTGAATGGCGGCTGCAACTGGTTGAAGCGCATCACGCCCTGCAGCGCCGACAGCCGGGCGACCGCGATGCGGGGATTGGCCTTGACCAGCGGCAGCATGTCCGGCGGCATTTCCTCGAAAATGTCGATCTCGCCCGCCTGCAGGGCGTTGAGCGCGGTCTGGGCGTCCGGGATGACCAGCCATTCGACCCGGTCGACATTGGCCTGCTTGCCGCCGGCGAGCCCGCTCGGCGGCTCGGCGCGCGGCACATAGGTCGGCGCCCGGACATAGACGATCTTGGCGCCCGGCGACCATTCGGCCCGGACCATCATGAACGGGCCGGAACCCGTGGGGTCGGTGATCGACTGGTTCGACGGCGTCTGCGCGATCCGCTCCGGCATGATCACCGGCAGCATCGAGCTCGGCTTGCCGAGTGCATCCAGCACAAGGCCCCAGCGATCCCTGAGCACAAGGGTGACGGTCTTCGGATCGGTCGCGGTGAGCGACGCGGTATGGGCCAGCAATTGCTGGCCGAGGCCGTCGCGTTCGCCCCAGCGCTTCAGCGAGGCGACGACGTCGGCCGAGGTGACCGCGGCGCCGTCGTGGAATTTCAGCCCGTCGCGCAGCGCGAAGGTCCAGGTCAGGCCGTCGGCCGAGGTGGTGAACCGGTCGACCATCTGCGGCTTGATCGCGCCCTGCGCGTCCTGGGCAAACAGCGTGTCATAGACCATATAGGCGTGGTTGCGGACCATGTAGTCCGAGGTCACCATGGGATCGATGGTCTTCAGGTCGCCGAACGGGCGCACCTTCAGTACCGTCTGCGCCATGGCCGGCAGCGCCGCGATGGTGCCGGCCGCGAGGCCCAGGGCCGCCGCGAGCAGCGCCGTTTTCAATCGGCCTCTCAATGTCGTCATGTCTCACTCCCTTGAACCTTTGTCATTGTCTTGGGTCCGCCCGTGACCGGCGGTTTGACGCACGCCGTCAGGGCGTCTTGGCGATGTTCCAGTAGATCGGGATGCCGACGCTCAGGAGCCCGGTCACCGTCTTCTGGTAGCCGCGCAGCAGGAAGAACTGGCCCGTCGGCACATAGGGCACGGTTTCCAGCGCCCGTTGCTGGATCGCCTGGGCGATCGCCCGGCGGCTGGCGAGGTCGGACGCGAGCGTGAAGTCGGCGCGCAGCTTCTCGATCGCCGGGTCGCAGGGCCAGCCGAACCAGGCGCCCTCGCAATTGGAGCGCAGCGCCATGTGGCCGACCGGCTCGGTCATGTCGGGCGCCGCCGGGCCGGAGACGAAGGCCGACCAGCCGCCTTGCGCCACCGGGTTCTTGTTGGCGCGACGCGCCGACAGCGTGCCCCAGTCCATCGCCTGATAATCGACGTTCAGGCCGATCTCGCGCATCGCCTGGGCGATCACCTGGGTGGCCGGGCTGCCCGAGGTTTCGGTCGCGTCGAGGACGACGATCCGGGCGCCGTCATAGCCGCTTTCGCGCACCAGCCGGCGGGCGGCGGCGATATCGGGGGCGGGCCAGCCGGCATTGGTGAAATAGGGCGAGTCGCACATGTAGAACGACGGGCAGACCGTGAAGAGGCTCTTGTCCTCGACATAGGCCGACAGCGTCTGTTCCTGGTTGACCAGGCGCAGGATCGCCTGGCGCATCTTCGGATTGTCGAAGGGCGGCTGCAGGTGGTTGAACCGCCAGACACCCTGCAGCGACGACATCTTGCCGATGACGATGCGCGGATTGTTGCGGACGAGCTGCACCATGTCGGGCGGCAATTCCTCGAAAATGTCGATCTCGCCGGCCTGCAGGGCATTGAGCGCGGTCTGCGCATCGGGAATGATCAGCCATTCGACCCGGTCGACATTGGCGTGCTTGCCGCCGGCCAGCCCGTTGGCCGGCTCGGCGCGCGGCACATAGGTCGGTGCTCTGACATAGACCACCTTGGCGCCGGGCGACCATTCCGCGCGCAACATCATGAACGGGCCGGAGCCGGTCGGATCGGTGATCGCCTGGTTCGACGGCGTGCGCGCGATGCGTTCCGGCATGATGAAGGGCACGATCGAGCTCGGCTTGCCGAGCGCGTCGAGCACCAGCCCCCAGCGGTCTTTGAGCGTGAGGGTGATGGTTTTCGGATCGGTTGCGGTGAGCGAGGCGGTGCGCGCCATGAGCTGCTGGCCGAGGCCGTCGCGTTCGCCCCAGCGCTTCAGAGAGGCGACGACATCGGCCGATGTCACCGCCGCGCCGTCATGGAATTTCAGGCCCTCGCGCAGCACGATGGTCCAGGTCAGGCCATCGGCCGACGTGGTGTAGCTCTCCGCCATCTGCGGCTGGATCTGGCCGCTCGCGTCCTGGGCGAAAAGCGTGTCGTAGACCATGTAGCCGTGATTGCGGACCTGGTAGTCCGAATTGATCGTCGGATCGATGGTCTTCAGGTCGCCGAACACGCGCACCTTCAGCACCGACTGGGCCGCGGCCGGCAGGGCGGCCGCGGTCAGTGCGGCGATGCTCAATGCGGCGGCCAGCAGCGCCGTCTTCAATCGGCCTCTCAACCTCGTCATCACCGTCCCCCCTTTGGGCCCTTCAGGTCCCGGTTCCGCCGGTTGCGCCCGGCGGCATGTCCTTCGTCACGAGATGGCAGGCGACCCGGTGCCCTGCGCGCTTTTCCTCCAGCGGCGGGGCCGCCTCGGCGCAGATGGCGGTGGCGAGCGGGCAGCGCGTGCGGAAGCGGCAACCGGAGGGCAGCGCGCTGGCGCTGGGGATTTCGCCCTGCAGCAGGCGCCGCGTGCCGCGCTGGCGCGGATTGGTGATCGGCACGCTGTCGATCAGCGCGCGCGAATAGGGATGCAGCGGGTCGCGGAAGAAGGCGTCGCGCGGCGCGATCTCGACGATGGCGCCGAGATACATCACCGCGACCGTCCGGCTGACATGTTCGACGACGCTCAGGTCGTGGCTGATGAACAGGTAGGCGAGGCCACGCGCGCGCTGCAGGTCCTGCATCAGGTTGAGGATCTGGGCCTGGATCGAGACGTCGAGCGCGGCCACCGGTTCGTCGGCGACCACCAGGCTCGGATCGAGCGCCAGCGCCCGGGCGATGCCGATCCGCTGGCGCTGGCCGCCGGAGAATTCGTGCGGATAGCGGTCGGCCTGGTAACGCGCGAGGCCCACCTGCTCGAACAGGGCGGCCACCTGCGCGTCCAGCGCGTCGCCCTCGGCAATGCCGTAATTGATCAGCGGCTCGGCGACGATGTCGCGCGCGGTCAGCCGCGGATTGAGCGAGGCAAAGGGGTCCTGGAACACCATCTGCATGTTGCGCCGGGCGCGGTGCAGCGGTTCGCCCGAGGCCTGGGTAATGTCGTCGCCGTCGAGCCGGATGGTGCCGGCGGTCGGTTCGATCAGGCGCAGGATCAGCCGGGCGACCGTCGACTTGCCGCAGCCGGATTCGCCGACGATCGCCAGCGTCTCGCCCTTGCCGAGCGAGAACGAGATGTCGTCGACCGCCCGCACCGTGCCTTTGGCCCGGAACAGCCCGCGCCGGAACGGGAAATGCTTGGAAAGGCCGCTGACGGAAAGCACCTGCGTCATGACGCGGCTCGCTGGCTCGAGGGCATGCCGGCGCTGTTGTCATGGGGGTGCCAGCAGGCGACCTGGCGCCCGTCGAGACCGATCGCCAGCACCGGATCGAGCTGGCAGCGCTCGCTCGCCCGGTCGCAGCGCGGCGCAAAGGAGCAGCCTTCCGGCAGGTCGGTCGGCGGCGGCACGGTGCCGCGGATCTCGGTCAGCCGGAACGCGGCGTCATGGGCCTGGCCGGCGGTCAGCCTGGGCGTCGAGCGCATCAGCCCGCGGGTATAGGGATGGCGGGCATTGTCGAACAGCGCGAAGACATCGGTCTCCTCGACGACCTTGCCGGCATAGAGCACCGCCACCCGGTCGGCGACCTCGGCGACCACGCCGAGGTCATGGGTGATGAAGATGATGGCCGTGCCGAGCTCTTCGCGGATCTCCGCCATCAGCGCCAGGATCTGCGCCTGGATGGTCACGTCGAGCGCCGTCGTCGGTTCGTCGGCGATGAGCAGCTTCGGCTTGCAGGCGAGCGCCATGGCGATCATCACCCGCTGGCGCATGCCGCCGGAGAGCTGGTGCGGATAGGCCGAGATGCGGCGTGCCGCGTCCGGAATGCGCACCCGCTCGAACAATTCGAGCGTGCGCCTGCGCGCCGCGCGACCGGACAGACCTTCATGGCGGATCAGCGTTTCGCCCACCTGTTCGCCGATGGTCAGCACCGGGTTGAGCGAGGTCATCGGCTCCTGGAAGATCATGGCGAGGTCGCGGCCGCGCAGGTCGCGCATCACCGGCTCGTCGAAGCTCGCGATGTCCCGCCCGTCGAACAGGATCCGGCCGGTTTCGATCCGCGCGCCACGCGGCAAGAGGCCCATCACGGCCAGCGCCGTGAAGCTCTTGCCGCAACCGGATTCGCCGACCAGGCACAAGGTTTCGCCGGCTGCGACCTCGATGCTGAGGTCGCGCACGATCGGCGTCCAGCCGGCCGATGTACGCACCGAGACGGTCAGGTTCTGAACCGACAGGAGAGGCGGCTTCGTCATCACGCCCTCAATTCCGCGGCCGCCGCGCCAGGCGCGGGTCGAGGGCATCGCGCAGCGCATCGCCGAGCACGTTGACGGTCAGCACCAGCAGCGCCAGAGCGACGCCCGGGAAGGCGACGAGCCAGGGCGCGCGCTGCAGATATTGGCGGCCGTCGGCCAGCATGTTGCCCCAGCTCGGAATGGTCGGCGGCGTGCCGGCGCCGAGGAAGGACAGGACGGATTCGACGATCATGGCGGAAGCGAACACATAGGTAGCCTGGACGATGACGGGCGCGGCGACATTGGGCAGGACGTGACGGATGAGCAGTCGGGGCAGGCGGGTGCCGTTGGTGGTCGCCGCCTCGACGAACAATTGCTCGCGGATGACCAGCACCGAGCTCCTGACCACCCGCGCCATGCGCGGGATCTCGGCGACGCTGATGGCGACGATGACGTTCTGCACGCTCGAGCCGAACAGCGACATCAGGGCTATGGCGAGCAGGATGCCGGGGATCGCCATGACGCCGTCCATGATCCGCATGACCACGCTGTCGAGCCATCGGGAGAATCCGGAGACGAGGCCGATCGCCAGGCCGAAGACCGTGGTGACCAGGGTGACGAGCGCGCCGACGGTGAGCGAGACCGTGGTGCCGTTGAGGGTGCGCGACAGGGTCGAGCGGCCGAGCTGGTCGGTGCCGAACAGATGGTCGAGGCTCGGCGGCCGCAGGCGGACGATCGGATTGAGCCGGGCGGGGTCCGGCAGGAACAGCGCGGCGGCGATGGCGAGGCCGACGAAGCAGGCGAGCACGGCGATGCCGGCGAGAATGACCGGCTGGCCGCGCAGGAATTGCCCGAGCGCGCGCAGCCGGCGCAGGGCCCGCGATTGTCGCCGCATGGCATGGCCGGTGGTTTCGGTCATCGCCATGGCGGCCTCAATACTGCACGCGTGGGTCGAACAGCACATAGCTGAGGTCGACCAGGAGGTTGATCAGGACATAGATGGTCGAGAACACCAGGATCAGTCCCTGCACGACCGGATAGTCGCGGCGCAGGATGGCGTCGGTGGTCAGCCGGCCGAGGCCGGGAATGTTGAACACCGTCTCGGTCACCACCACGCCGCCCAGCAGCGCCGCGATGCCGACGCCGACCACCGTGACGATCGGAATGGCGGCGTTCTTCAGGGCATGGCGCAGGATGACCCGGCCCGGCAGCAACCCCTTGGCGCGGGCGGTGCGGACATAGTCCTCCGACAGCACTTCCAGGAGGCTTGCGCGGGTGATCCGGGCGATCAGCGCGGCATAGAGCAGCGCCAGCGTCAGGCCGGGCAAAGCCAGGCTGTTGAGGCAGGGCCAGAGGCCCTGGGCCAGCGGCACATAGCCCTGCGTCGGGAACCAGCCGAGCCCGAGCGCGAAGACATAGACGAGCAGGAAGGCGATGACGAAGACCGGCGACGAAAAGCCGAGCATGGCGAAAGCCATGACCGCGCGGTCGAAGCGGCTGCCGGCCTTGACCGCGGCGACCGTGCCGAGCGGGATCGCGATGAACAGAGCCAGCACGATGGCGACCAGCGCCAGCATGGCGGTCGGCTCGACGCGCATGCCGATCAGGCGGGTCACCGCCATGCCCGAGAAGATCGAGCTGCCGAGATCGCCGCGGGCGAGCTGGCCGGCATAGGTCAGGAGCTGTTCGCTGAGCGGCCGGTCGAAGCCGAGCTTCTGCCTGATCTCCTCGATCTGCGCCGACGTCGCCTGATCGCCGGCGATCAGGATGGCCGGGTCGCCGGGGGTCAGGCGCAGCAGGAAGAACACCAGCAGCGCTACGAACACGAGAACGGGAACGGTCGCCGCCAGGCGGCGCAGGATATAGCCGAGCATGGCGGTTACGCCGATGCCGGGATGGTTGCGGTGTCTCGCCGTGTCATGTCTCGAACCCTCCCGTGCTGCTCGTTGTGAAACGTTTCAATTAGGCTGTCACAGATGAATGCGTGGCACAAGGCAAATGTTTTTGGCAATGGGCTTGTCATTTGTCGCAGGCTCGGGAAAGAATGTGCCGGACGTTTGTATCGTTTCAGAGAGCGGCCTCCGCTCGATCGAGGGGGTGTCATGGCGACGATCCGCGACGTGGCGCGGCTGGCCAATGTGTCGGTCGCCACGGTGTCGAATGCGCTGAACAATGCGGAGCGGGTCAGTCCGGAACTGCAGGCACGGGTGCGCGCCGCCGTCGACAAGCTCGGTTACGCGCCGGATGCCGCCGCGCGCAGCCTGCGCAAGGGCTCCAGCCGGCTGATCGGGCTGATCGTCGGCGACATCACCAACCCGTTCTTTTCCGATCTGTTCGAGGCGGTGGAGGACGCCGCGGCGGCGCGCGGCTATCTCGTGCTCTTGTGCAATTCCAACGAGCGGGTCGAGCGCGAAGAGGCGCATTTGCGGATGTTGCGCTCGCAGCGCATCGATGGGCTGATCCTCGCCCCGACCGGCGCCGTTTCGATGAACCGCGCGGCCCTGCTGGCGGCGCTGGAAATACCGGTCGTGCTGGTCGACCGCGCCATGGACGGGCTCGGTTATGACGCCGTGGTCCTGGACAATCGCCATGCGGCCTATGAGGCGACCGCCCATGTCACCGGCCATGGCCACCGGCGCATCGCGCTGATCAACGGCCCGGAGGTCGTCCGCACCGCGGCCGATCGTCTGCAGGGCTATCGCGAGGCGCTGCTCGCCGCCGGCCTCGCCTTCGATCAGGCCCTGGTGCGTGATGCCGGTTTCCAGGAACAGGCGGCCTATGACGCGGCGGTCGACCTGCTGCGTGGCGAAGCGCCGCCGACCGCCATTCTCGCCACCAACAACCTGATGACCATTGGCGCCTTGCGGGCTTTCGCCGATCTCGGCCTGAACTGTCCGGGCGATGTCTCGATCGTCGGCATCGACGACCTGTCCTGGGCCGAGGCCGTGACGCCGCGGCTGACCACGGTCGCCCAACCGGTCCGCGCCATGGGCGAGGCGGCTCTCGACCTGGTGGTCGAACGTTTGTCCGGCGCCCATACCGAGCCTGGTGCGACCATGGTCATGGCGCCCCGGCTGATCGTTCGCAATTCATGCGCCACCCCCGCCTTGTCGCAGGCCGTCCATGCCCGTTGAAAAGACTTCCGACGAACTGATCCGGCTCGATGCGCTGACGGCGCGCGATCTGCTCCAGCGCGGCGAACTGACCTCGCTCGAACTGGTCGAGGCGGCGGCGGGCCGCATCGCAGCCGTTGAGCCCAAGGTGAATGCCGTGCCGACGCTCTGTCTCGACCGGGCGCGCGAGCAGGCCATGGCCGCCGACCGGGCGCGCCGGGCGGGCGAGGCGACGCTGCTCGCCGGCCTGCCGATCGTGGTCAAGGACAATAACGATGTCGGCGGCGTGCGCACCACCGGTGGCACGCTCCTGTTCAAGGACCGGGTGGCCGAGGTCTCCGACCGCACCGTCGCGCTGATCGAGCGCAACGGCGCGGTCGTGCTCGGCAAGTCGAACCTCTCCGAGCTCGGCGGGGCGCAGACCACCAACCGCGTGCTCGGCACGACACGCAATCCCTATGACGTCGGGCTGACCTGCGGCGGTTCGTCGGGCGGCGCGGCGGTGGCGCTCGCCACCGGTGAGGCCTGGCTGGCGCATGGCAACGATTATGGCGGCAGCCTGCGCATACCCGCGGCCTTCTGCAATGTCGCGGGGCTTCGGCCGACGCCCGGTCGGGTGCCGCGCAAGCGCCTGGCCGATCCCTTCGACACCATCGCCGTCGAAGGACCGATGGCGCGCAACGTGGCCGACCTCGCATTGTTCTTCGATGCCATGGTCGGTTTCGATCCGGGCGACGTCCTGACCTCGCAGGCGACCGAGGCGCCTTTCCTCGATGCCGCGCTTCGCCCCCGCAAGCCCCGGCGCATGGCCATCTCGGCCGATCTCGGCATCCTGCCGGTCGCAGCCCCGATCCGCGCCGCCCTCGCTGCCTTCGCGCAGCATATGACCAGGGCCGGCGTCGAGATCAGCATGGGCGCGCCAGACGTCACCGGTTCGATGGAGGCTTTCCGTGCGCTCCGCGGCGCCGGCTTCTTCGGGGCGTGGAAGCCGTTCCTGCCGGCCGAACGCGACAAGTTTCCCGCCGCCGTGCTCGAAGATCTCGATCGTGGTCGTGACCAGCCCGGCGCGGCGCTCGCCGAGGCCCATCGCTACCGCGCCGAGCTGTTCCGCCGCACCACCGACTTTCTCGACGAGCATCGGTTCCTGGTCTGCCCGGCGACCCAGGCCATGCCCTTCCCGGTCGAGACGCTCTACCCCGCCGAAATCGAGGGGATCGCCTCGACCTCCTATCTCGACTGGATCTCGATCACCGCGATCTGGTCGATGACCAGCCTGCCGGCCATCTCCATTCCCATCGGCTTTGCTCCCGACGGCCTGCCGATCGGCGTGCAGATCCTCGCCCACAGCCGCCACGAGGCCGAACTTTTCAGCCTTGCGGCCTGGATCGAACGGGAGCTTGCTTTGCCGGTATTGCCGATCGATCCGCGATGATGCCCAAGACCGTGCCCGACCGTCCGACCGCCGCCATGGACCCGATGCCCACGCTGCCGCGCCGGCGCATCGGCGCGCGGCTCGCGCCGACGCTGATCGGTTTCGGCGGCGCGCCGCTGGGCGATCTCTACCAGAAGCTCGACGAAGCGACAGCGCAGGGCGCGGTGGCAGCTGCCCTTGGCGCCGGCATCAATCTGGTCGACACCGCGCCGCTCTACGGCCATGGCCTGTCGGAACACCGCATCGGCGCGGCGCTGAGATCCGTGCCGCGTGACCGGGTGATCCTGTCGACCAAGATCGGCCGCTGGATGGACCCGCGTGCATCGCGGGCCGACGGGTCGGGTTATGTCGGCGGCCTGCCGCATCGGGCGGTGATCGACTATTCCCATGACGGCGCGCTGCGGTCGCTGGAGCAGTCGCTGATCCGGCTCGGCACCGACCATGTCGATATCCTCCTGATCCATGATGTCGACCGCTGGACCCATGGCGATGCGGTGGAGGAGCATTTCACGACAGCCATGGCCGGCGCCTACCGGGCCCTGGTTCGCCTGCGCGACGAGGGCGTGGTCAAGGCCATCGGCGTCGGGGTCAACGAGGCGGCCATGTGCGAGCGCTTCGCGCGCGCCGGCGATTTCGACGTGATGATGCTGGCCGGCCGCTATACGCTGCTGGAGCAGGGCGCGCTCGACACCTTTCTGCCGCTGGCGGAACAGCGCAATATCGCGGTGCTGCTGGCCGGCGTGTTCAATTCCGGCATTCTCGCCACCGGTCCCCGGCCCGGCGCCTTCTACAATTACGCGCCCGCCCCGCCCGCCATGCTGGCGCGTGCCAGCCGGATCGAGGCCATCTGCAAGGCCCATGGAACGAGCCTGGCCCATGCGGCGCTGGCCTTTCCGGCCGCTCATCCGGCGGTCGCCTCCATCGTGCTCGGCGCGGTCAGGTCCGAGGAGATCAGCCAGAATGTCGCCATGCTGGCGCGGCCGATCCCGGCGGAGCTCTGGAGCGATCTGAAGAGCGCCGGATTGCTGCCGGCCCATGCGCCGACGCCGGCATGACCGCCATGTGCCGCGCCTTCGATTTCGGCTTTCGGACCTCTTGCGACAGGATGCCATGATGCTCAGGGGATTGGACCCGCTGCTGACACCGGATCTCCTCTGGATCCTCGCCGCCATGGGCCATGGCGACGACCTCGCCCTGGTCGATGCCAATCACCCCGCCGAAAGGATCGCCGCCGCGACGACGTCGGGGCGCCTGGTGCGCTTGCCCGGTCTCGCCATGGCGCGCGCCGCACGCGCCATCCTGTCGCTGCTGCCGGTCGACGATTTCGAACCCGATCCGGTCAGGCGCATGCAGGTGGTGGGCGATCCCGATGCGGTTCCGGACGTCCAGCGTGAGGTTCAGGCCGAGATCGACCGGGTCGCCGGCCGCCCGCTCGCCATGGCCGGCATTGAACGCTTCGACTTCTACGCGGCGGCCGAACAAGCCTTCGCCGTCGTCCAGGTCGGTGATGCCAGGCCCTATGGCTGTTTCCTGATCCGCAAGGGCGTGATTGCAGGCTGAGACGAGGCATCTGCCCCACGTCACCCCCGGCGAGCGAAGCGAGGGAAGGGGGTCCAGGGCGGCCTCATCGGCGCTCTAAGTGCATGACGGTTAACCGATTTCGCGGCCTTCATGTCGAAGCCCTGCGACTCCTGGACCCCCTTCCCTCGCTTCGCTCGCCGGGGGTGACGTACTGCATTCGAGCGACGCGTTGTTGAAAAGCAAAGATTGTCGAGATGTGCGCGCACGCTAGTCGCTTGGCGCGCCGCTTCACGCAAAAAGAGCGGCCGACGCAATTCGCGCTTGCGTCTTATATATAAGGCATACATGCTCCGCTTCCTGGGAGGGGCAGGTGGCGATGTCGCAGGATGAGCCACGATGGGGCAGGGCGCCGCGCGGCCGTACGGCCGCGGAAGAGGTTTATCTGGCGTTGCGCGACGACATTGTTTCGCTCGCCCGCAAGCCCGGCTCCCAGGTCAATGAAAAAGCCATAGCGCTCGCCCATGGCGTCAGCCGCACGCCGGTGCGCGAGGCCATTTTGAGGCTCGCGGGCGAAGGCCTGATCGACGTCGTCTCGAAGGCCGGCACCTATGTCTCGCGCATCAGGCTGTCGGCGCTCGCCGAGACCATCGTCGTGCGCAAAGCACTCGAAGAGGTGACGGTGCGGGCCGCCGTGGCCAATGCCACGACTAGCCAGATCATCGGCCTGCGCGCCATCCTGACGCGCCAGATCGAGGCCGCCGCCGCCGGCGACCAGAGCGCCTTTCACGCCGCCGACGAGGCCTTTCACGAGGCCATCGCACGGGCCGGCGGCTTTCCGGGGATCTGGACCCTGGTGCAGAACGTCAAGCTGCAGGTCGATCGCTATCGCCGGCTGACCTTGCCGCAGCCCGGCCGCATGGCGCTGGTCATCGGCGAACACACGGCAGTCCTAGACGCCATCGAGGCGCGTGCCGCCGACGCCGCGGCCGAGGCCATGGGCCGGCACATTGCCGGCCTCGACGTCAACCTGGCGGAGATCCGCCGGATCAACCCCGATCACTTCGAGGAGGATGCGGCGGCCATCGAACGCTTCGTCGCCTGATTCATGCCGAGCGCCCCGCAGAGGGCGCCGTGCACCGAGAGGCGGGAAAACCGCCCCAGGGCCAAGAAATTCAAGGCAGGAAACCCAAGGGAGGAACCCTCATGACCGTCACACGCCGCAACGCGCTCATCGCCGGCGCAGGCCTTGCCACTTTCGCCGCGACCCCGCTGCGCGCCCAGGCCACCAAGCTGAAATGGGCGCATGTCTACGAGACCAACGAGGCCTATCACACCGAGGCGCAATGGGCCGCCCAGGAGATCGCCAAGCGCACCAACGGCAAATACCAGATCGACGTCTTCCCGGCGTCCCAGCTCGGCAACGAGAACCAGATCAACGAAGGCCTGAGCCTCGGCACCGTCGACATGATCTATACCGGCGTCGCCTTCGCCGGCTCGATCCACAAGCCGATCGCCATCACCAACGCACCCTATGTGCTGCGCGACTACAATCACTGGAAGGCCTATCGCGACTCGCCGCTGTTCCGGCAGATCGCCTCCGGCTACGAGGGCCGCACCCGCCACAAGGTGGCGTCGCTGACCTATTACGGCGCGCGCCATGTCACGGCCAACAAGGCGATCAACAAGCCCGAGGACATGCGTGGCATGAAGCTCCGCGTGCCGCCCGCGCCGCTGTTCCTGATGTTCACCAAATCGGTCGGCGCCAACGCCACGCCGATCGCCTTCGCCGAAGTCTATCTGGCGCTGCAGCAGGGCACGGTCGACGGCCAGGAGAACCCTTTGCCGACCATCATGGCCAAGAAGTTCTACGAGGTTCAGAGCCATATCATGCTGACCGGCCACATCACGGAATCGCTGGTCTCGGTGGTCGGCAGCCATGTCTGGAGCAAGCTCAACGATGCCGAGAAGACGACCTTCCAGGAGGTGCTGATGCAGGCCTCCGCACGGGCTTCCGAAGCGATCCGGACGTCCGAAGGCCAGCTGGCCGACGAGTTCAGGAAGCTCGGCAAGACGGTGATCGAACCGGATCGCGCCGCCTTCCGGGCCGTCGCCATGCCGCTGCACAACGACGCCGCCGCGGGGGCCGGCTGGTCGCGCGCCGAATATGACGCGTTGCAGGCGCTCGCCCCGTCGAGCTGACGCCGGCGCGCCGGGGCGGCGATCCGCCACCGCTCCGGTACCGCTCCCGATTTGCCGCCCGGTCGCGGCCGGCCTGCTTCAGGCCGTCGCCCTCAGCCTCTTGACGCATGTCGATCCCAGGACTGCCGCCATGACAGATGTCGCGAAAGTGACGGATATCGCGAGAGCGCCGTCGGAACCCACCGAGGACGTCCATCTGATCGTCGCCGAGGACGAGGAAGTGACGGTCGAATATTTCCTGGAGGATTGGCTGTCGATCGCCCTGTTCTGGGCGCTTGCCTTCATCATCTTCCTGCAGTTCTTCACCCGCTACGTGCTGAACGACAGCCTGGCCTGGACCGAGGAGATCGCGCGCTACCTGCTCATGATCCTGGTCTTCGTCGGCGGCGCCATGGTGATGCGGCGCAACACCAACATTTCGGTCGAGCTGGTGATGAACGTCATGCGCGATGGCTGGCCGCGGCGGGTGCTGATCGCGGCGGTCGAGGTCACCAAGCTGTTCTTCGTCTCGTTGCTCGCCTATTTTTCCGTGCTGATCACCGAGCGCATGCACGGCCTCTACATGACCGTCATCGATTGGCCGATGTCGCTGGTCTATGGCGGCATCGCCATCGGCTGTTTCCTGATGGTGTTCCGTCAGGCCATGAACCTGCTGCGCGAGGCCCGCAACGGCTTCCGGCGTCCATCCGCCCAGTCCCTGTCCGACGTCGATTGAGCGCGGCCGCCATGACCATCATCATCTTCATCTTCCTCGCCGCCCTCATCGCCGGCCTGCCGGTGTTCATCGCGCTCGCCGGCTCGTCGCTGGTCTATACCCATTTCATCGCGCATATCCCCGACTTCGTGGTGCTGCACCGGATGGCGGGCGGACTGGATTCCTTCCCGCTGCTCGCCGTGCCGTTCTTCATCCTGGCCGGCAACCTGATGAACTCGGCCGGCATCACCAACAAGATCTACGATTTCGCGGTGGCGATCGCCGGCTGGATGCGCGGCGGCCTGGCGCAGGTCAACATCATCGGCTCGGTGATCTTTTCCGGCATGTCCGGCACGGCCATCGCCGATGCCGCGGGCCTCGGCACGATCGAGATCAAGGCCATGAAGGACCATGGCTATTCGACTGAGTTCTCGGTCGGCGTGACCGCCGCCTCGGCGACGCTCGGACCGATCATTCCGCCGTCCTTGCCCTTCGTCATCTACGGCATGATGGCCAATGTCTCGATCGGCGCGCTGTTTCTCGGCGGCATCATTCCGGGCCTGGTCATGACCGTCTTCATGATGGCCTATGTCTGGTGGTGCGCGCGCAAATACGGCATGGGCCGCGACCAGGCCTTCCGCTGGCGCATCCTGTTCTACACGTTCATCGCCGCGGTGCCGGCCTTGATGACGCCGGTCATTATCATCGGCGGCATGACCTTCGGCTGGTTCACACCGACGGAAGCAGCGATCGCCGCCTGTGCCTGGGCCTTGATGCTCGGCGCCTTCCTCTATCGCTCGCTCAGCTGGAAACAGCTCTACAAGGTCACGCTCGACACCATCGAGACCACCGCCGGCGTGCTGCTCATCGTCGCCGCGGCCTCGTTGTTCGGCTGGGTGCTGACCACCACGCGGCTGACCGAGCAGGCGGCCGACGCGCTGCTCTCGATCACCACCAATCCCTATATCATCCTGGTGCTGGTCAACCTCCTGCTGCTGGTGGTCGGCTGCTTCCTCGAGACCATCGCCGCCATCAGCATCCTGGTGCCGGTGCTCATGCCGATCCTCCTGAAGGTCGGCGTCGACCCGATCCATTTCGGCGTGGTCATGACGCTCAACCTGATGGTCGGCCTGCTGCATCCCCCGCTCGGCATGGTGCTGTTCGTGCTCGCACGCATTTCCGGGCTCTCGGTCGAGCGGACGACGGTTGCGATCCTGCCCTGGCTCATTCCGCTGATCCTGTCGCTGGTGGCCATCACCTTCATTCCGGAACTGACGCTCTGGCTGCCGCGCTATATGGGCATGCTGAAATAGCGCGGGGGAAACGCGCGAGTGGAGACGCGCGCCGGCTTTTGGCCTATCCATGCCGCCCATGCCCGAAGCGAATGCCCGATCGATGGCCACGGCCATGACCGATAAAGCCGGCGCCGGCCAGCACCGGCACCGCGATCTCGCCGCGCTCCTCGCCGGCGAGATCGCCGCGGCCGTCTATCCGCTCGGCGGCCGGTTTCCGACCGAACAGGAATTGCAGGCCCGCTTCCAGGTCGGCCGCCACACGGTGCGCGAGGCGCTGAAGATCCTGACCGAGCAGGGCCTGCTCGGCCGCCGCCGCAAGACCGGCACGGTGGTGCTGTCGAGCCGGCCGGTGGCGCATTACGCCCATAGCCTGCGCGACCTGCGCGGCCTGCTCGATTTCGCCGAGAACACGCTGCTCGACATTCGCTACGAGAGCTTCGTCTCGACGGCCGAACGGGGGCCGGAGGAATTGCAGGGCCTGCCCGATACGCGCTGGCTGAGGATTGCCGGGGTCCGCTCGACCCGCAGCAACGGCCAATTGCTGTGCTGGTCGGAAATCTACGTGCCCGACCGCTTCGCGCCGCCGCGCGACCGGCTCCGCGAGCCCGATCGCGCGATCTACGAGCGCGTGCTGGAGCAGCATGGCCTGAAGCTCGAATATGTCGAGCAGGATGTCGGCGCCGCCGCCTTGCCGGGGCCGATCGCCGAGCTGCTCGGCGCCGAGCCGGACAGTCCGGCGCTGATGGTGACGCGCCGCTATGTCGCCCATACCGGCGCCACCTTCGAGGTCTCGCGCAACCTCTATCCGGCCGGCCGCTATTCGCTGCGCAGCATGCTCCGTCAGCGGGCCTGATCGGCCGAGCGGCCGATTGCGGATATTCTCGGCCCCTATTAAGTTCGAACAAATAGGTGCCGCGCGCATCGACCGATCGCGCCAAGGCCATCGAGGCTGATTGATCCAATGCTCGAAAGCATCCTGTCCGGCGTCAAGGTGGTCGACTTCACGCAGAATGTCGCGGGCCCGTTCTGCACGCAGATCCTCGGCGATCTCGGGGCCGAGGTGATCAAGGTGGAGCGGCCCGGGCGCGGCGACGACACGCGCGACTGGCGGCCGCCGGAGATCGGCGGGCAGTCGTCGACCTTCCTGGCGCTCAACCGCAACAAGTCCAGCATCTGCGTGGACATCGACCAGCTCGACGGGCAGAAGGTGCTGCGCGACCTCGCGGCGAGCGCGGATGTCTTCGTGCATTCCATGAAGCCGGGCAGCGCCGAGGCACGCGGGCTCGGCTTCGATGACCTCAAGGGCCGCAATGCAGGCCTCGTCTATTGCGCCATCAGCGCCTTCGGCCAGGTCGGGCCGCTGAAGGAGCTACCGGGCTACGACCCGCTCATGCAGGCCTTTACCGGCATCATGAGCACGACCGGCAGCCCGGGCGACGATCCGGTGCGCGTCGGCGTGTCGCTGATCGACATGGGCACCGGCATGTGGGGGGCGCTCGGCATCATGGCGGGGCTGATGCACCGCGCCAAGTCCGGCGAGGGCATGCTGGTCGAGGCGAGCCTGATGGAGACCGGCATCAGCTGGATGACGGTTTTCGTGGCGAGCTATCTGGCTACCGGAAAGCTGCCGCAGAAGCTCGGTTCGGCCATGGCCATGACTGCGCCTTACGAATTGTTCCGCTCGGCCGATGGCCATGTCTTCATCGCCGCCGGCAATGACCGCCTGTTCGACAAGGTCTGCGCCGGCCTGGATTGCCCGGACCTGGCGCGTGATCCGCGCTTCAGCACCAATCCGCAGCGGGTGGCGAACCGCCAGGCCTTGAAGGCGGCGCTCGAGGCGGTCACGGCCACGCGGACGACCGCCGCCATCGTCGCCGCGCTGCGGCAGGCGGGTGCGCCGTGCAGCGAGATGAACGACGTGGCCGGCATGCTCGACCACGCACAGGTGCGGGCCGCCGGCATCATCCAGGACATGCCGATCGAAACGGCGGAACGCCATCGGGTCGTGGCGCTGCCGTTGAAGGTCAATGGCGAGCGCAGCAGCGCCAACGCGCCGCCGCCGGCGCTCGGCGCCGACACCGGCCGGGTCCTGGCGTCGCTGGGTTATGACGCGGCCGAAATCGAGCGGCTGCGCGGCCGCGGGGCGGTCGGCTGATGCAACCTCGCCAAATTTCTCGCCGCCAAGTTCCTGCCCGTCAAAGTCCGGTTCACGCCATGGAGAGAGCCATGCCCGTTCAGGCCGCCGCCCGCCCGCCGCTCGGCGGCGAGGATCACGAGATGCCCTTGACCGGGCGGCTCTCGACCTTCATCCGGCAGGCTGAGATCGACGACGCCACGCGGCGCCGCGCGGTGGCCGCGATCCTTGACACGCTTGCGGTGACGGTCGCCGGCGGCGCCGAGCCGGCGGTCAGGCGCCTCGCGGCGACCCTCGATCCGCGCCAGGACGGCGAGGTCGCCTCGTTGTGGGCGATGGCGGCCTATCGCGCCGACGATGCGGCGCTGCTGTTCGGCATGGCAAGCCATATTCTCGACTATGACGATGTCAGCATGCTCTCGGTCTGTCATCCGACTGCGCCGGTGCTCAGCGCCGCGCTCTGCGCGCGGCCCTGGTCCGACCTGTCGGGTGAGGATCTCGCCGATGCGGTGGCCATCGGCACCGAAGTGATGATCCGGCTGGGGCAAGCCATGGGTTTTCGCCACTATGCGCTCGGCTTTCACGCCACCGCGACGCTCGGCACCATCGGCGCGGCGGCGGCCGCCGCCCGGCTGATGCGGCTCGACCATGCCGCCACGGCCCATGCCCTGGCGATCGCGACGAGCCTTGCTTCCGGCCTGCGCAAGAATTTCGGCTCGATGGTCAAGTCGCTGCATGTCGGCATCGCCGCATCGAACGGCCTGAAGGCGGCGCGCTGGGCGGCCGCCGGCATCGAGGGGGCGGCCGAGGCCTTCGAGCAGGAGGGTTTCCTCAAGGCCTTTTCCGGCGGCGAGACCGAGCGCTGGCCCGGGCATCTGGCGCTGGGCTCGCCCTTCGTGCTCAGCGAGCCGGGCTTCGAGCAGAAGCGTTATCCCTGTTGCTACCTGCTGCACAAGATGATCGAGGCGACGCTCGGGCTGGCGCGCGAGGCCCGCGTCGGACTTGCCGATATCGCTTCGGCCCGGGTCGATATGCCGCCCGGCGGCACCAAGCCGTTGATCCATCCGTTTCCGCAATCGGGGCTCAACGCATTGTTCAGCGCGCCCTATGCGGTGACGGCGAGCCTTGCCGACGGCCGCATCGACCTGAAGAGCTTCACCGACGCCGCGGTCTTGCGTCCCGAGATCCAGTCTCGCCTGCGCGACGTCATGGTGGTCGAGGCCGCCGGCACCTCGCTGCAAGGCGCCGATGTCGGCGGAGCGCCGGTCACCGTGACGCTGACGCTGCGCAACGGCACGAAACGCGCCAAGACGGTCCAGGCCTCGCCGGGTTCGCTGCAGGATCCGCTGACGCCGGAACAGCTCGCGGCGAAATGGACCGATTGCCTGCAGCGGGCGGCGCCTGGCATCGACGGGAGCCTTGCCCTGCGGTTGTTCGGCCAGGGCTCCGATCTCGCGGCCTTGCCGCGGGCCGGCGATTGGCTCCTTGCTTTGAGAAGCGCTGTTTCGGCGGCCTGATCGTCTTATGCTGCAAGGCTCCACCAGACCTTCCTCGAACGACCCGATCCGGGAGCGACGGCTGCCATGACGGACCTGAAAGCGGCGGGGCTTCTCGCGGCGGAATTCGAAACCCTGCATCTGTCGGCGCCGCGCGACCATGTCGTCGTCGTGCAATTGCATCGGCCCGACGTGTCGAACGCCCTCAACACGCAGATGGGGCGCGACCTCGTGCGCTGCTTCGAGGAGGTCGCGCTCGATCCGGGCGCGATCCGGTGCATCGTCCTGACCGGTGCCGGGGCCAAGGCCTTCTGCGCCGGCGGCGACCTGAAGGAGCGCCGGGGCATGACCGACGAGGCCTGGACGCGCCAGCACGTCATCTTCGAGCGCATGGCCCGCGCCATCCTCGATTGCCCGGTGCCGATCGTCGGCGCGGTCAACGGCGCGGCCTATGGCGGCGGCTGCGAGATCGCGGCGGCCTGCGATTTTCTCTACGCCGTCGAGACCGCGCGCTTCGCCTTGACCGAGGTGACGCTCGGCATCATGCCGGGCGCCGGCGGCACCCAGACCTTGGCACGCGCGGTCGGCGAAAGGCGCGCCAAGGAGCTGATCCTCACCGGCCGGCCGTTCAGCGCCGCCGAGGCGGCGCGCTGGGGCCTGGTCAACGACGTGTTCGCCGATACCGATCTGCTGATGGAGGCCGCGCTGAGCACGGCGGCCGTGATCGCGCGCAATGCGCCGATCTCGGTGCGCCAGGCCAAGCAGTCGATCCATCGCGGCCTGCAGATGTCGCTCGGCGACGGGCTGACCTTCGAGATCGAGGCCTATAACCGCATGGTGCCGACCGAGGACCGGCACGAGGGCGTTCTCGCCTTCAATGAAAAGCGTCGGCCGGTCTTCAAGGGGCGTTGACCGGCACCTCGCCGCGGGGATTTCGTACTGAGAGTTCGACCAAGACAAAAAACGGTTTCGCGGCCGCCTCCAGCGTCCGGACAGAGCCGGAATTCAGGGAGAGACGTCATGCATCGCCGCGATCTGTTGCAGGGGCTGGCGCTCGCGCCCTTGCTCGCACCCACCCTTACCTCCGCGGCGCGCGGCGCCGGTTATCCCGACCGGCCGCTGTCGATCATCAATGGCTACGCGCCGGGCGGATCCACCGATGTCTCGGCAAGGCTTCTGGCCCAGGCCCTGTCGGCCGGGCTCAACGGCGCCTCGGCGATCGTCGAAAACCGCCCCGGAGCCAGCGGCACGCTGGCGAGCGACTGGCTCAGGCGCCAGGCCGCCGACGGCTATACGCTGATGCTGTCGGAATCCTCGTCCTTCGCGATCTGGCCGAGCATGCATGTTGAGGGCACGCGCTACCGGCCGGTCGAGGACTTCACCTGGATCTCCATGGTCTGCACCTCGCCGCTGGTGCTGATCGTCAGTCCGGACTTTCCGGCCAGGACCTTGCCCGAAGCGCTCGACGTGCTGCGCTCGCCGCGTTCGGAAAGCCTGAGCTTCTCCAGTTCCGGCGCCGGTTCGATCCCGCATATCGGCGCCGAGCTGCTGCGCCACACGCTCGGGCCCGGCGCGAAGTCGCCGCATATTCCCTATCGCGGCGGCGCGCCGGCCGTGCTGAGCGTCGGCAAGGGCGAAACCGCCTGGGGCGTCGCCTCGCTCGGCTCGGCGGCCGGCCTGATCGAGGGCAAGATGGTGCGCGCCCTGGCGGTCACGGGGCCGACCCGGTTCTCGCAATTCCCTGACGTGCCGAGCTTCGTCGAGGCCGGCATGCCCGAAATGGAGCTGAACATCTATTATCTCCTGCACGCGCCCGCCGGCCTGCCGGCACCGGTGACCGCCGCGCTCAACCAGGCGGCCGCCAAGGGCATCCTGCAGGACGGGCTGAAGCAGCGTTTCGTCGGCGCCGGCATGGAAGCCTGGACCGGTCCCAACACGCCGGAGGCCGCCGTCCGGCTGGTCGAGACCGAGCTGAAGCGCTTCAAGGCGATCGCCGAGCGCACCGGCATCCGGATTTCGGGTTAAGCCGATCAGGCGGTCTCGCGCTCGCCGCGCGCAACGGCGGCCGGCTGTCCGGGTTTCGCCCGGAAGTCGTCGAACATCCGGCGGATGCTTTTCGAGCCGCAGGCGACCAGCTCGAAATGCTGGTCGAAATGCAGCCACTCCATGACGATGCCGCAGACCAGCCAGTCGAAGGTCCGGGCGGCCGTCTCGGCCGGCCAGGACGGGCTCAGCTGCCCCTTCTCGGCGGCCAGGGTGAAGGCGCTCAGGAACAGCGAGCGCTGCCGCTTCATCGCCTCCTGCTGGCGATCGAGCACGCGCGCCAGATCGCCCTGATATTCGCAGCGCGTCATGATCCGATAGATGCGCTGCCGGCGCAGGTCGCTGGCGAGCAATTGCAGGCTTTCCAGCGCGATGTTTTCCAAAAGCGTCAGGGGATCCGGATGGCCCTCGACGACGGCCCGCGCGATGACCTCTTCCTGCAGCAGCGGCACGCTGTCATGCATCGCCATGAAGAGCTCGGTCTTGTTGGCGAAATACCAGTAGATGGCGCCGCGCGTCACGCCGGCCTCGGCGGCGATCTGCTCGAGCGAGGTCACCGCCACGCCATTGGCGAAGAACAGGCGTTCCGCGGCATCGATGATGCTCTGCCGCGTTTCTCCAGCATCGGCCTTCGTCCTGCGCACGGCGCCGTCCTGTCTCCGCGAAGCGGTCTGTGGGTCCAGTTCATCTCTGCATGCGCGCGGGCGGCCGCCCGAGGCGACCGCCAGGGAGCCGGCCCCGGGGGCCGGCCGGCCCGAACCTCAGGGGTTCGGGCTCGGCTCCGGCTGCCGGGCGCCGGCGGCCGGGTGCGCGCCGGGGGCGGGCAGGGTGCCGTCCTTGGTGGAGGGGCCGCCCTTCGCCTTGTCGCCGCCACCGAACAGGGTGGAGATGACAACGAAGAAGATCGGCACGAAGAACACCGCCAGCACGGTTGCGGTGATCATGCCGCCGAGCACGCCGGTGCCGATCGCCTGCTGGCTGCCGGCGCTGGCGCCGCTCGCCAGTGCCAGCGGCAGCACGCCGAGCGCGAAGGCGAGCGAGGTCATGATGATCGGCCGGAAGCGCAGATGCGTCGCCTCGATCGTCGCGTCGAACAGGCTCTTGCCTTCGGCACGCAGGTCCTTGGCGAACTCGATGATCAGGATGGCGTTCTTGGCCGAGAGGCCGATGATCGCGATCAGGCCGACCTTGAAATAGACGTCGTTCGGCATGTCGCGCATGGTCACCGCCAGAACCGAGCCGATGACGCCGAGCGGCACGACCAGCATGACGGCGATCGGGATCGACCAGCTCTCGTAGAGCGCCGCCAGGCACAGGAAGACCAGGATGCAGGACAGCGCGATGAGCAGCGGCGCCAGCGATCCGGACTGAATTTCCTGCAGCGACTGGCCGGTCCACTCGTAGCCGAAACCGACCGGCAGCTCGGCCGCGAGCCTCTGCATTTCGGCAATCGCATCGCCTGACGAATAGCCCGGTGCCGCCTGGCCGCTGATGCGGACCGAGGGATAGCCGTTATAGCCGATGATCTGCGACGAACCGCGCTGCCACTCGATACGCGCGAAGGCCGACAGCGGCACCATGCCGCCATTGGTGTTGCGCACATTGAGCGTCAAGAGGTCGGCGGTCTGCATGCGGCTGGAGGCCTCGGCCTGAACCAGCACGCGCTGCTGGCGGCCGCCATTGGGGAAGTCGTTGACATAGGCCGACCCCAGATTGGTGGTCAGCGTGGCGTTGATGTCGGCGAAGGTGACCCCGAATGTATTGGCCTTTTCACGGTCGATGATCAGGTTGACCTGAGCGGCGTCCGGCAGGCCCTCGACGAACATCTGGCTGAGGATCGGGCTCCGCTGGGCCGCGCCGAGCAACTGGTCGCGCGCCTCGGCCAGCTGCTGCTGGCTCTGGCCGGCACGGGCCTGGAGCCGGAAGGCGAAGCCGTTGGAATTGCCCAGGCCCTGGATCGGCGGCGGCGACAGGCCGAAGACGATCGCGTCGCGCACCTGCGACAGCGCGATGGTGCCGCGCATGGCGATGGCCGCGGCGCTGTCCTTTGGACCGCGTTCGCTCCAGTCCTTCAAGGTGACGAAGGCGAGCGCCGCGTTCTGGCCGGTGCCGAAGAAGCTGAAGCCCGAGATCGCGATGATCCGCGCCACCCCCGGCTCGGCCAGGAAGTGCTTCTCCGCCGCCTCGATGGCACTCAGCGTGCGGTTGGCCGTGGCATCCGAGGGCGCCTGGAAATTGACGATCACATAGCCCTGGTCTTCGTTCGGCAGGAAGGCCGTCGGCAGCCGGACGAACAGGTAGCCGAGCCCGGCGAGCAGGGCGGCATAGATGATCATGTAGCGCCCGGCGCGCCGGATCAGCTTGCCGACGAAACCGCTATAGGCATGCGAGGTCCGGTTGAACGAGCGGTTGAACCAGCCGAAGAAGCCGCGCTTCTCGTGATGGCCGGGCGCGACCGGCTTCAGGAAGGAAGCGCAGAGCGCCGGCGTCAGGCTGAGCGCCAGCAGCGCCGAGAACAGGATCGACACCACCATGGTGATGCTGAACTGCTTGTAGATGACGCCGACCGCGCCGGGGAAGAAGGCCATCGGAATGAACACGGCGACCAGCACCAGGGTGATGCCGATGATGGCGCCGGTGATCTGGCCCATGGCCTTCTTGGTCGCTTCCTTCGGCGACAGGCCTTCCTCGGCCATGATCCGCTCGACATTCTCGACCACGACGATCGCGTCGTCGACGAGGATGCCGATCGCCAGAACCATGCCGAACATGGTCAAAACGTTGATCGAGAAGCCGAAGGCGAGCATGGCCGCGCAGGTGCCGAGCAGGGCCACCGGCACCACCAGCGCCGGGATCACCGTGTAGCGGAAGTTCTGCAGGAACAGGAACATCACCAGGAAGACCAGGAGCATGGCTTCCGCCAGGGTCTCCATGACCTTCTCGATCGACACCTTGACGAAGGGCGAGGTGTCGTAGGGCACCGAGAATTCGACGCCCGGCGGGAAATAGACCGCGAGCTCCTTCAGGCGCGCCTTGACCGCTTCCGACGTCGCCATGGCGTTGCCGGTCGGCGACAGCTGGACGCCGATGGCCGCGCTCGGCTTGCCGTTCAGGCGCGACGAGAAGCTGTAGGACAGGCCGCCGACCTCGATGCGCGCGACGTCACGCAGCCGGACCGCCGAACCGTCGGGATTGGCACGCATGACGATGGCGCCGAACTCTTCGGGCGTGGTCAGCTGGCCCTTGACCAGCACGGTCGCGGAAATCTGCTGGGTGATCGGATTGGGCAGGGCGCCGATGCTGCCGGCGGCAACCTGGGCGTTCTGCGCGGTGATCGCCGCGACCACGTCGGTGGCGGTCATGTTGAGGCCGACGAGCCGGTCCGGATCGATCCAGATACGCATCGACCGTTCGGTCGCGAACAGCTGCGCCTTGCCGACGCCCGGGACGCGGCGGACCTCGCCGATGATGTTGCGCATCATGTAGTCGCCGAGGCCGATATCGTCGACCGAGCCGTCGGACGAGGTCAGCGAGACCACCATCAGGAAGCTCGAGCTCGCCTGCTCGACCTGGACGCCCTGCTGGGCGACCGAGCGGGGCAGGCGCGGCTCGACGCGGCGAACCCGGTTCTGCACGTCGACCGCGGCCTGGGCCGGATTGGTGCCGGGCTGGAAGGTGGCGGTGATGTCGACCGAGCCCGACGTGTCCGAGGTCGATTCGAAATAGAGCAGGCCGACAATGCCGTTCAGCTCTTCTTCGATCGGCCGGGTCACGGCCTGATAGACGTTCTCGGGCGAGGCGCCGGGATAGCTGGCGCTGATCGAAATCTGCGGCGGCGCGACGGTCGGATATTGCGCGATCGGCAGCAGCGGGATGGCGATCGCACCCGCCAGCATGATCAGCAGCGCGACGACCCAGGCAAAGATCGGGCGTTCGATGAAAAATTGAGGCATGAGGGGCCGACCTTACTGAACGGTGCTGTTGCTGGCCGCGGCCGACGTCTGGGTCGGGGGGACCCAGGCCGTCGCCTTGACCTTGGCGCCCGGGCGCAGGCGCTGGAAGCCGTCGACCACCACGCGCTCGCCGGCCTTCAGGCCCTCGTTGATCACCGAGCGGCCATTGACCACGCGGTTCGTCGTCACCGTCCGGAGCTCGGTCGTGTCGTCGTCCTTGACGACATAGACCTGGGCCCGCCCGGCATTGTCGCGCTGCACCGCCTGTTGCGGGATGGCGATGGCGCCACGCTGGACGCCCTGCTCGATCTGCACGCGGACATAGAGCCCGGGCAGCAGGTCGCCGTTCGGATTGGGGAATTCGCCGCGCAGGGTGACCTGCCCGGTGGTCGTGTCGACGGTCGCCTCGGAGAACAGCAGGCGGCCGGGATGGGGATAGAGGCTGCCGTCGTCGAGCAGCAGGCGGACCCGGGCTTCGTCCTGTCCGGTGGCCGTCAGCGCGCCGGCCTGCAGTGCCCGGCGCAGGCGCACGAGGTCGGTCGCCGACTGGGTGAAGTCGGCATAGACGGGATCGAGCTGCTGGATGATCGTCATCGGCTCGGCGCCATTGGCGGCGACCAGCGCGCCTTCGGTCACCAGCGCCCGGCCGGTCCGGCCGCGGATCGGCGCGGTGATATTGGTATATTGCAGGTTCAGCTGGGCGGCGGCGAGGCCGGCCTTGCCGCTCGCGACATCGGCGTCGGCCTGGGCGAGGGACGCCACCGCGCTCTCATATTGCTGGGGGCTCGCGACATTGCGCGCGCGCAGCTGCTCGTAGCGTTCCGCCTGCTGCTGGGCCTGGATGCGGGTCGCTTCGGCGCGCTGCAGGGTTGCCTGGGCGCGCTCCACCTCGACGCGGAACGGCGCCGGGTCGATCCGGTAGAGCACGTCGCCCTCGTTCACCGCCGTGCCCTGCTGGAACACGCGCTCGACCACGATGCCGGAGACGCGCGGCCGCACCTGGGCGATGCGCGTCGGCGCGATGCGGCCGGGCAGCTCGTTGGTGATCGGGATATCCTCGGCCGCCGCGGTGAACACGGCCACCGGCGCCGGCGGCATGGCATGGCCCTGGGCCTGCTGGCCGTCCTTGCACCCGACCAGCGCGAGGCTGAGCGAGAAAGCGACCGGCATCATGATTCGCGAGGGTTGAAAGCGCATGGTGGATCCAGGAAATGGCGCGGGCGCGCGGTTTGACGGGCAAAAGACGAAAAAGCCGCACGTCGAACGGGCGGCTTGAAAAGACTGGGTTCGTCTCGCTGCCGTGGGAATGACAGGCGCGGGACGTGATATACAGACACGTATGTATGTATATTGCGGTGCAATAGTCAAGCTGGAGCGGCTCGCCGCGCCAGGGAGCGTCGCTAAGGGAGGCCTGTGTTCGTGCTGTGTTCGGTGAAGCGACGGATCGTCGCGGATGCCGGTTTGTGGGGCGATCACGCGTGATCGTGTTGGGTTGAAGTGTTGGAGCCCGACACCATCTCACTTGGCGCTCCGACTCACTTGGCGCTCCGACTCACTTGGCGCTCCGAAGCGCGCTCTACGTCATCCCCGGCCGAGCGAAGCGAGGGGAAGGGGATCCAGGGGGCGACCGGCCGCGCTTGCAGTGCATGAAATCGACGGGCAGCGCGATGCCGGTGGTTTCGCGGCGTCTCGGGCCGCGCCCTGCAACCCCTGGATCCCCTTCCCCTCGCTTCGCTCGCCGGGGATGACGTAATGTATTTGCTGGCCGTCGCGTCCGCCGAAATGGCGGACTTCAGCCTGCAGCCCAATAAGGCGCCGCCGCGGTCTCGTCGGCCAGCCGCGGCGTCAGGATCATGATTGCCATGGCAATCCGCGCTCGACGAACCGATTCAGACGATCTCGGACACCACCTTGGCGATCAGCGCGTTCGACAGGATCACCGGCAGCCCGCTCGCCGCGGCGATGATCCGGCGGTGCGCCTCGACGAACCCCATGCAGTCCATCAGCAGGATGTCGGCGCCGCGCGCGGCGAGATCGCGGGCCGCGGTTTCCAGCGCGCCCTGGTCGTCGGCATAGGGCGAGGCGGCGGCATAGATTGGCCGGCGCGGCAGGGCCGCCCATTTCTCCGCCTCGCTGCTGATCTGCTCGGCCAGCGGCACGATGATGCCGACCTGGGCGTCCTGGATCGCCGCGGCGACGGTGGGCGGCAGGATCCGGTCGGGCTCGACCAGCCGCGCGCGTTCGCAGTGCAGCGTTTCGAAGGCCCCGGTGCAGAGCATCAGGATGGTCGTGCAGCCCTCCGCCTCGAGCGCGGCGAGCCGGGCGCGGGCGGCACGTTCGGTCGCCTGCTTGTCGATGACGATGGAACTGCCGTCGAGCATGCGGGTGATCAGAACCGGCGCGCCGGGCTTCGGCGCGAACTGCTCCGCCACTTCGCCCCGGGTCAGGCCGTCCAGCACGCCGGCATGAATGCGCGGCAGCGCGCCGTCGACATGGGCATCGAGGATCGGCGTGATGTCGGCGCGCGGCGCCTGGCCGATGGTGAGGGTTCCGAGCTTGCGATGGGTCATGATCTCTTGCCTCAACCTTGCCGCTTCTGCAGATGGGCGAGCGAGCCGTAGAGCGCGATCAGCCGCTCATATTCGGCGGCGTCGTGGAAATGGCAGGTGCCGCGGGTGAATTCCTTGGCAACCTCGACCGCGAATTTCACCGCGAGCGCGATATCGGTCTCGTGGCTGGCGCCGGTGCCGCAGCCGGGCACGACGCTTTCCGCCGCGATGGCGACGCCGACCACCGGCGCGGCGGTCGCGATCGACGGCTGCAGGATGCTGTTCAGGTGATAGACGCCATTGCCATAGGGCGTGATGTCCTGGGTGGTGATCGGGAAGGTCACCGCCGGCCGGCCGGTGGTCATTTCCATGATCCGCACCAGGTCCTCGGCGACGCGCAGAATGTAGCCCTGCTTCACCGTGGGCGAGATGGCGATGCCCTTGTGATTGAGGATCCGGTTGCCCTTGGTGGTGTCGATCGACAGCACCGCCGCCATCTCGGGCAGGATCTCCTCGGCGTTCATGTCCTCGGTCTCGATGGGCGAGTCCATGAAATCGACCGGCTGGTGCGGCCGGGTCGGGGCGTCGGGGCAGACATGGGTGGTGACGATGACGTCGCCGGGCAGCGCGTCGCCCTTGGTCTGCATGTCCGCGAGCTTGAGGGCGGTCGCGACCGCGGCGATCGCGCCGTCGCCGTCCGAGACCAGGCCGATCCGGCTCGGCCTGGCGCCGATGCCGCCGAGGCGGCCGACCACGCCGAGCGTCGGCGTGGTGCCGCCGCGGGTGAGGCCGGTCAGGCCGGGCAGCACGATCTTGACGAAATCGGTCTTGCCCTTAGGCCCGGCGATTTCCCGGACGCTCACCTTGGCGTCCGGGAGGCGGGCGAACAGATCGATCACGGTCTGGCCCGAGGCATAGGCGCTGTCGAAGGCGTCGAACACCTGGAGGGTTTGCGAAAGGCTCATCGTCTGTTCCTTGGCCGTTGGAAGCGCTGGGGGTTGAGGCTCAGCGCCTGAAATTCTTGATCACCGAGTCGAAGAAGCTGAACAGGGCGTCGCCCGCGATGATGCCGGCGGCGAAGACTTCCATGTCGCCGTCGCCGTCCTTGCCGCGCAGCCGCTCCCAGACGAGCCGCGCCGCGATGCCGGCGGCGACCGCCCAGCCGGCCGCGGGGAAGTTGATCAGGAGGCCGGTGGCGAACAGCACGCCGATCTGGCGCTTCGGCCCACCGACGAATTGCAGGATGGCGCCGGGGATCGCCCAGAGGAACAGCGACCAGGCGACGCCGGGCGCCACGCCCGCCTTGATGGTCGCGGCATAGACCTTGTCGACCGGCGGGATCAGGTTCTGGGCGAAATAGGTCTGGTAGCTGAGCAGCACGACGATGCCGGCGACCACGAAGGCCAGCATGGCGGCGAACAGCTGCTGGCGGCGGCCGTCGCGCTCGAAGGCCGGATCGACGCCATTGCCGCGCAGCAGGTAGCCGGCTTTCAGGTCGTAGCCCATATCGGCGAAGGCGGGGCCGGTGGCGGCCGAGAAGCCGACGAGCAGCGCCAGCGCCGGCATCGGAAAGCCGATGAGCATGCCGATGATCAGGGTGATCAGGGCGACCGCGAAGGCCGGGAACCAGCCGGAATGCATGGCGGCGAGGCCGACGATCAATTCATGCACATAGGCCGCGAAGGCGGCATAGAGCACGAACAGGACCAGCATGCCGAAGGGCATGTGGCTGGCAAGGCCGCCGGCGATCGCGAGGAACACCGCGATGGCGAGATAGCCTGCCGTGCCGAGCCCGAGCGCGCGGCGGACCTCGCTGTCGGGCCGGCCGGCGGTCTCGGCGGCGTTGGCGCTGTCGCGGTGCATCAGGATCTGGCCGACCTGGATCAGGGCGACGATGCCGGCGCCGATCATGAAGCCGTGCGGGATATAGGCGGCCATCAGGTCGCCGCGCGGGATGAGCGTCGCAAACAGCGCATTGTTGAACAGGTCGCCGGAATAGCCGCGCAGCAGGAGGCCGATGCCGAACATGCTGAGCGCCCAGATATTGCCGATGAAGGCGACGCCGAAGGCCGACATCGGGATCTTGAAGAAGGCGCCGACCACGCCGAACACCACGCCGACCCCCATCAGCGCCGCCTTGCGGCCGCCCTGGTCGCCGGCCTTGATGGCTTCGGCCGCGGCGACGCCCGGAGGCCAGGCGCCGGTCGCCGGAAACACCCGGCTGTCGAACATCCGGTAGAGCAGGTAGCCGTCGAGCAGCATGGCCAGGAAGACGCCGATGAACATCGGCAGGATCAGCTCGGGCATGCCGAGCAGGAACGGCACGCCGATCGGCAGGAGCAGGCTGTTGGCCGCGCCGAAGGTCGCCGAGGAAATCGCGCTCTGGGCCAGGTTCTGCACATGGATCGAGCGATAGCGCATGAACAGCCCCACCGGCACGCGGGCCAGCGCCATGGCGGCCATGGCGCCGATCAGCGAGGTATTGGCGGTGACGCCGAGCGAGACCAGCAATTGCATGCCGATGATCGCGCCGAAGATCGAGAGTATGCCGATCAGCACGAAAGTGGCCGGGTCGAACAGGCTCGGATGGCGCTGGGAGGTTTCCCCCGGCGCCGGCTGTTGCGTATCGTTCATCTGGAAGATCCCCTGGTCTTTGTCTTGATGGGCCGACCGCGTCTGCGCGCGATCGGCAGGTCTCATGCTGGCTGCCTGTGCAATGGGAATGCCTGGCTATTCGGCGGCCACCGCGCGCCGCGGCTCGGTGCCCTCGGCGCCATAGTCGCGCCGCGCCGCTTCCGGGGTGACCAGCCCGAGCGCGATGTCGTCTTCGACCGCCTTCCGGGAGCGCTCGGCGGGATCGCCGTAACCGGCGCCGCCGGCCAGCATGACCTCGACGATCTCGCCGGGCTTGTTGATCTGGACCAGCTCGCCGGTGCCGCAATCCTTGATCAGCCGGCCGGCATCGTCGAGCACGCGGCCGGACGCGCCGCCGCCCGCCTTGCCGCCGAACAGGCCGGGGATCGGATTGTTGACGCCTTCCGGATAGACCGAGACCAGGGTCGGCAGGCCGTCATCGACCAGCTTGCGCAGCTTGACCGTCTGGCCGAGGCCGCCACGATGCCGGCCGGCGCCGCCGGAATCGGCGACATAGGTCTTCTCGATCACCAGCACCGGCACGCGCGCCTCGAAAGTCTCGATCGAGGTATTGGCCGCCGAGGTCGGATAGAGCAGGCCCGACTTGCCGTCGCCATGGGCCGAGCCGCCCTGGCCGCCGCCCATGAACAGCATGTCGGAATAGGTGTCGCCGGCGCGGTCGCGGCCATAGACATTGGCCGCGACAGGCAGGCCGGTAAAGGCCTGGACCTGGGCGGGCGCCGCCTTGGACAGCGCCCGGAAGATATTGGGCGCGATGTACCAGCCGGTGCGGGTGCGCAGATTGACCGCCATCGGCTTGTCGCAGTTGAGGATCGAACCCTCGGGCGCCTTCACCGTGAAGGCGCGGTAGCAGCCGGCATTGCCGCGGACATTCGGCGTCAGCATGCATTTCAGCGGATAGGTCGCATGCGCGGTGGTGTAGTTCAGCGTGCAGTTGAGGCCGCCCTGGGCAAGCTGCGCCGGTGCGCCGTCGAAGTCGAGCTCGATGGTCTCGCCTTTCACCGTGAGCGCCAGCGGATAGGTCATCGGCGTGCCCAGCGGATTGTTGGTGACCGTGCCGTGATAGGTGCCGTCGGGCAGCGCGGCGATGGCATCGCGCATCGCCTTCTCCGAACGGTTCTGCACCACCGAGGCGAGCGCCCGCAGGTCCTGCATGCCGTAATCGGCCATGAAGGAGGCCAGCCGCTCGGCGCCGATGGCGTTGGAAGCGACGAAGGAATGCAGGTCGCCCAGCACCTGTTCGGAATTGCGGACATTTTCGCCGAGCAGCCGGAGCAGGGTCTCGTTCGGCCGGCCGGCCTCGTAGAGCTTCATCGGCGGGATCTGGAAGCCCTCTTCGTAGATCTCGCGGGCCCGCATGCTGTCCTTGGTGCCGCCGATATCGGAGACATGGCCGACCGTGCCCATCAGGCCGACCACGCGGTCGCCCATGAACACCGGCGTCACCACGGCGATGTCGAACAGGTGGCCGGCGCAGAGCCAGGGGTCATTGGTGATCAGCACGTCGCCGGGCTTCAGTGTCTCGGCCGGATAGCGCGCGAGCAGAGCCTTCACCGCGCGCGGCAGGGTCAGGTTGAACACCGGCATGGCGCGCGGGCTGTGGGCCAGCGTCTCGCCTTCCGGATCGAGCAACTCGCAGGCGAAGTCCTGGGCTTCCGAGATCACCAGCGAGAAGGCGGTGCGGCAGACGGTCAGCCACATTTCCTCGACGACATTGACCAGGCGGCTCCACATGATCTCGAGCGCGATCGGGTCGGCCTCGATGCGGCGGGCGGCTTCCGCCACCGGCATGTCGGCCGTGATCACCGTTTCCACCGCGTCGGCCTGGCCGATCGCGATGATCAGGTCGAGCACATGGTCGACCGTGACCGTGTCGCCCGGCGGCACGATGGTGGTGGCTTCGCGCTCCTCGATGATCGCCGGCCCGGCGAGACTGTCGCCCGGGCGCAGCGCATAGCGGTCATAGACGGTGGCGTCCTGCCAGCCGCCGTCGAACCAGGCGCGCCTGACGCCTTTCACCTTGGCGCCGGCATCGCCGCCGCCGGCCGCCCCCGACAGCGACAGGGTCGCGGCGGGCCCGGCGCAGCGGACGCGGAAATTGATCGCCTCCAGCCGGGCGCCCTCATAGACCGAGGTATAGCGGGCCGAATAGACGCCCGAGAACGCCTCGCGAATGGCGCCGAGGCTCGTTTCGCTGATCGTGCCGCCGGGCAGCGGCACGGCGATGTCGTGCATCTGGCCGACGAGGCGCATGTCGGCGCTGCGCTCGACCGTGATGTCGGCGGCCTTGACGCCGGCCGCGATCAGATGGCGGCGGCCCTCGGCCTCGAGTTCGGTCAGCAGGGTGTTGACGCCGGCCGCGTCGAAACCGTCAGAGAATTCCACCGGCAGCGAGCGCACCATGTCGAAGGAGAGCGGCGCCACCAGGAAGCCGAGCGCGGAGGCGGCCCCCGAGGCCGGCGGAATGATCACCTCCCTGACGCCGAGCACGCGCGCCACATCGGCGGCGTGCGCCGGGCCGGCGCCACCGAAACCGACCATGGCGTAGCGGCGCGGATCCTTGCCCTTCTCGACCAGATGGACGCGGGCGGCCGCGGCCATGCTCTCGACCACCACCTTGTGGATGCCCCAGGCGGCCTCTTCGATCGACAGGCCGAGCGGGGTGGCGACCGTCTTGATCGCCTCGGCGGCGGCCTTGGCGTCGAGCGCCATGCGCCCGCCGAGGAAGAAGCCGGGATCGTAATAGCCGAGCGCCAGATTGGCGTCGGTCACGGTCGGCCTGGTGCCGCCCATGCCGTAGCAGGCCGGGCCCGGATCGGAGCCGGCCGAATGCGGGCCGACCTTCAGGAGGCCGACCTCGTCGATCGCCGCGATCGAGCCGCCGCCGGCGCCGATCTCGATCATGTCGATGACCGGCGCCTTGATCGGCAGGCCGGAACCCTTGGCGAACCGGTTGACCCGGCCCGCTTCGATCATCTGGGTGACCTCGGCGCGGCCGTTCTCGATCATGCAGGCCTTGGCCGTCGTGCCGCCCATGTCGAAGGAAATGACGTCCTTGTGGCCGGCGAGCTCGCCGAACAGGGCGGTGGCGAGACCTCCACCTGCCGGGCCGCTTTCCAAGAGCCGGATCGGGAAGGTGCGTGCCGTCTCGGGCGAGACGAGGCCGCCGGCCGAATGCATCAGGCGCAGCGCGCCGCTGAACGAGCGGGCCTCCAGCTCGCGCTGCAGGCGCGCCAGATAGCTGTGCATCAAGGGCTGAACATAGGCATTGGCGCAGGTGGTGACGAAGCGCTGATATTCCCAGATCTCGGCGACCACCTCGCTCGACAGCGACACGGTCAGCTCAGGGAAGGCTTCGCGCACGATGCGCCCGGCGGCCTGCTCGTGGGCGGGATTGCGGTAGCTGTTCAGGAAGCAGATCGCGATCGCCTGGCAGCCAGCCGCGGCGAGCCGCCCGGCCTCGGCGCGCACCGCCGCCTCGTCCAGCGCGGTGACGATCCGGCCGTCGCGATCGATCCGCTCGTCCACCTCCAGCCGCAGGTCGCGGGAGACGAAGGGCTCGGGAAAGGCCAGGAACAGGTCATAGATGTCGTAGCGTTGCTCGGTGCCCATCTCCAGGATGTCGCGGAAGCCGCGCGTGGTGATCAGGCCGAGCTTGGCGCCCTTGCGCTCGATCACCGCATTGGTCACCAGCGTGGTGCCGTGGACGATCTCGGACACCTGGCCGAGCGTGATGCCGGCCATGGCGACGAGCTCCTCCAGGCCGATCAGGGCGGCCTCGGACGGGTCGTGCGGCGTCGTCAGCCGCTTGTGCAGGCGCACCGACTTCTCGGCGTCGTCATAGAGGATGAAATCGGTGAAGGTGCCGCCGATGTCGAAGCCGATGCGCCAGCGCTGGGTCATAAGCTTTTCTCCTCGATAGGAAATTTCACGGGAATGAAACGCTTGTCGCCGATCACGGCGGCGATCTCGGCCGCACCTTCGCCAAGTGCGGCGATGATGGCGGTCCGCTCATGCGGCGTGACGGTCGAAGCGGGATAGGAAATGCACAGGGCCGCCTCGTCGCCAGTGACGGGATCGCCGACCGCGACCGAGATGGCGCCGACGCCGCGCACGGCCTCGTCATGGGATTCGGCAAAGCCCGCCCGGCGGATGGCGCCGAGCCGTGTAATCAGGTCGTCGAGCGTCTGCGGCGCGGTGGCCGACGGCGGCACGAAGCCATGGGCGTAGAGCTTGCGCACCTCGTCATCAGGCAGCCGGGCGAGCAGGGCGCGGCCGGTGCTGCTGGCAAAGGCCGAAATGCGGTCGCCAATGGTGGAGACGACGCGCAGGATATTGCGGCCCGGATGGACGGTGATGCCGACCACCTCGCCGCCGCGGCGCATGCTGATATAGCCGGTATGGCCGATCTCGCCGGCGACCCGCGCCACCACCGCGTCGGTCCGGTCGATCAGCGATGTCGCGAAGCGGTAGATATGGCCGGTCTGGTGCAGCAGCAGGCCCGGCCGGTAGCGCTTGGTCTCGCCCACCGTTTCCAGAAAGCCGGCATCGCGCATGGCGCGCAAGAGCCGCGACACATTGCTCTTCGGCAGGCCGAGCACCGACGAGACCTCGGTCACCGTCAGCTCGTTGCGGGTGACGGAGAAACAGCGGAGCACATCGGCGGCGCTGGAAAGGATGGACATGCGGGCCACGCCTTTCTTTTGTTCCATAAAATGGAACTAAAGTTGCATAATGTGAAATTAATGCGGATGTCATCGCGCTGTCAAACGCTGGATGCCATCTCCGGATTTGTTCGTATGGTCGCGCGCTTGCAGCCGGATCGACATGCAACCGGGCCCGGATGCGTCAAATGATCGCCAAAGCGCGCGGATTCGATCGCGCGGGCGTTCAGGCGATGCTGGAATGTCCGCTGAGGCGCCGCGGAGGCGCGGTTCAGCCGATGCTGAGGCGCTCGGCTTCCATGGCGGCGGTCGCGCGCGCCACCATCTCGCTGCCGCTGAGGCCGGGCGGGATGGTCGGCAGGTAGGAGACGATGATGGTGCCGGCGCGCTTGGGCCCGCCGGAAATGCCCCAGAAATTACCGGAATTCACCACGACCGGCAGCACCGGCACGTTGAGCTTGGAATAGATCATCTCGACGCCGCGCTTGAAGTCGATCGGCTCGTCCGGCGCCTTGCGCGTGCCCTCGGGAAAGACCAGCACGGGGCGGCCCTCGGCGAGCGCGGTCTTGGCGCCATCGATCATCCGGCGCAGCGCCTGGGTGCCGAGCTCCCGGTCGATGGTGATCATCGGCTGGTTGCGCAGATACCAGCCGAATACCGGGACCCTGAGCAACTCCTTCTTGGCGACGACGGCGACCTCGGGGAACAGCACGTTGGCGGCGAGCGTCTCCCAGGTCGACTGATGATTGCTGAGCACGATGCAGGGATCGGCGGGAAGGTTTTCCCGGCCGCGCTCGACATAGTCGAGGCCGACCACATGTTTCAGCAGGAACAGCGCGCCGCGCACCCAGGCCCGCGACACCGCCCGCACCAGGCGCGGCGAGCGGATCAGCATGAGGACCGGAATGAAGGTGCCGAACAGGGCGGTCCAGAGGCCGAAAAGAATGTCGAATGTCTTCGAGCGAATGGTGACCATCTGTTCCGACCGAGCTTCGACCCGCCGGACCGGCAGCGTGCCACACATGATGCGCCACCCATAGGCACGCAATGGAGCTATGTCACGGGCGATTCCGGCGCGGACAAGGCGGCCGGGCAAGATTCGGGGGATGGGAGGGGTGGTTCGGTCCGCGTTTTTCGCGGGACCATCGCGTATCACCGTGTTGGCAGGTCGCGCCGCCAGCCAGCCCATTCATTTCGCGCCGCCCTTCCCGACGGCACCTCTTCACCTCTCCCCGGCGGGGAGAGGTCGGCGCGCAGCGCCGGGAGAGGGGGAATTGAGCATCGAGACCAAGGCTTTGCCCATTTCGCATGATGATTTCTCGTCAAGCGCCTCTCCCCCTCTCCCGCCCTTTCGCTGCGCTCAAGGTCGACCTCTCCCCGCTGGGGCGAGGTGGGGTCGGTGGTTCCCGTCCGAGATATCGAAGGGCGGCGAATTCGGTCTCTTTGAGCGTTGCGCGCATCCGCCGGTCCCGCCGGCGATGCACACCCCAGCTGTTGCCCCCACGCAATTGCGCATGTGGGGGACGCCCTCCGCCCGTCCTATTGCCCCGCGTCGATGGTGATCTCGGCGAGTGCCTGGGCTTCCAGGCCGTGCTTCTTCAGGAGCGTGGCATAGGTGCCGTTGGCGATCAGCCGGGTCAGCGCCGCGGCGACCGCGTCGCGCAAAGCCGGGTTGCCACGCGGAAAGGCGAGGCCCGAGAGGTTGCGGCCGATCGGTGCGCCGACCGCCACGAAGGCACCCGGGTTCTGCTGGCGAAGATAGGTGACATATTCGGCGCCGAGCAGAGCGGCATTGGCGCGGCCCTGCTGCAGGTCGGCGCGGCTGGCGGCGGCGCCCGCCGTGCCAATGACCTGCATGGGCGGCCGGCCGGCGGCGACGCAATTGGCCTCGCTCCAGGCCTGCGCGGTCGGGAAATAATTGGTGGTGCGCGGGGTCGCGATCGACTTGCCGCACATGTCGAGCGGATTGGCGATGCCGCCGGCCTGCTGGCTGGTGGTGAAGATCTGCGGGCCGGTCGAGATATAGTCGACGAAGCTCAGCTTCTCGCGCCGGGCCGGCAGGTCGGTCATCGAGCTGCCGCTGAAATCGACGCGCCCGGCGGTGATGCCGGTGATCAGCTGCTCGAAGGTCATTTCCTCCCACTGGATGGCGACGTTGAGTTCCTTGGCGATGGCCGTCACCAGATCGACATTCAGACCGCGCCGCTCATTGGTCGCCGGGTCCTTGTAGGCCATGGGCGGATAGGTCGCCTCGATGCCGACCCGGATGGTGCCGGCGCTGCGGATGGCGTCGGGCAGCGGGATCGGCGCCTGGGCCTGCGCCATGACGGGCGCGACATGGCCGAAAAGGAAGGCGGCGCCGGCAAGGGCGAGGCGCGACAGAATGCTGGTCATCAAAGGTCCCCACGGGCCTGGCCGGACCGTCCGTGCCAGGCAGCCGGCGGGGATGCTAGTCGAGGCTCGCCGCCGCAGCCAGTCTCCGGCCTGCGTCAATTTCAACCAGCCGGCGCATGGCTCGCCACCGGTGCGAGTTCGCCGAGATAGGCCCGCACCGCACCGTCGCGAACGATCTGGTCGTAGCTGGCAAAACTGCTGACGCCGCCGCCCGCCACGAACAGGAAGCGGTCGCAGATCTCCTCCAGGATCTCCAGCTGGAACGGCGCGGTCGGATGCAGGCAAAGCAAGACCAGCCGGCCCTCCCGCTTCAGCCGGCGGAAAAAATCGAGCATGAAGCCGATATAGCCGTCCTGGGTGTTGAACTGCGGCTCGTCGAACAGATGGACGAGCGGATAGGGGCTCTCGGCCCGCTGCATCAGGAAGCCAGGCTTGGTCCGGGCGAACCGGCGCACCTGATAGGACTGGTGATAATGAATGGCGAGCCGGTCGCGCTCGCCATGGCGCACCTGGTGGATGTCGCGGCCGGCGATCCGGACACGGCCGGCGGTCGGCGTGTTGGACCCCGCGATCATTTCGAACAGCGTGGTCTTGCCGGCGCCGTTCGGCCCCATCACGCCGATGATTTCGGGTTCGTCGAAATGCATGTCGGCGCCCAGCCGGAACGCCGGCGTCCGGGCGATGAAGCCGCGATGATAGATCTTCTCGACACCGTCGAGCGTGAGCAGCGGCACGGAGCTCATTGCACGCCTCCGATCAGCGACAGCTTCAGCCGGCTGTCGGCCTTGAGTGCGGCGGCCTCGCCGGCCCAGGCCACCTGGCCGCGCCGCAGCACCACCACCCGGTCGGCGACCGACAGCGCCACGTCGGCATTCTGCTCGACCACGATCGCCGCGATGCCCTCGGCTTTGAGGCGGCGGATCACGGCCATCACGTCGTCGACGATCTTGGGCGCCAGCCCCTGGCTCGGCTCGTCGAACAGCACGAGGCCCGGGCTGCCGAGCAAGGCCCGGGCGATCGCCACCATCTGCATCTCGCCGCCGGACAGGGTCTCAGCCTCGCGGCTCATCAGATATTTCAGCGGTGAAAAGATCTCGGTCACCTCGCCGACCGTCCAGGGCCGGAACGCCGTGCGTTTCTCGCCGAGCGCCAGGTTCCTCTCCACCGTCAGGGTCGGGCAGAGCCGGCGGTCGTCGGGAACCCAGCCGATGCCGTGCCGGGCGATCTCGTGGGTCGGGCTTGCGGTGATCGTCCGGCCGCGGAAGCGGATCTCGCCGCGCCGGGGCCGGGTCAGTCCGAGGATCGAGCGCAGCAGGGTCGTCTTGCCCGCGCCATTGGCGCCGAGCAACGCCAGCACCTCGCCGTCGCGCAGGCTCAGCGACACGCCGAACAGCGCCTGGGTCTCGCCGTGGAAGGTGTCGATCGCCTGGACGTCGAGCATCAGTTGAGCTTTCCGAGAGCGGAGGATTTGACCCAGGGATTGGCCATCAGTTCGGCGGGCGCGCCTTGCGCGATGACCTGGCCCCAGTGGATCACCGAAATGTCGTCGGCGAGCGAGAACAGGAAATCCATGTCGTGCTCGATGATGACGATCGTCACCGATCCCTTCAGGGCCAGGATCAGGTCGGCGAGCCGTGCCCGGCCGTCGCTGCCGAGGCCGGCGGTCGGCTCGTCGAGAAACAGCAGCTTCGGACGAGAGGCGAGCGCGACCGCGATCTCGAGCGCGCGCCTGGCACCATAGGGCAGCGACTTCGCAGGATCGTCGGCGCGCCGTGCCAGTCCGACACGCTCCAGCACCGCCATGGCCTCGGCGACGACGCCGGCGTCGCCATAGGCCTGGCCGAGCGGATCATGAACGCGGTCGCGGCTGGCCGGCAGCGCGATCGCGACATTCTCGAACACCGTGAATTCGTCGAACAGGTTCATCAGCTGGAACGACCTGGCGATGCCGAGCCGGGCGATCCGGTGCGGCTTCAGGCCGGTTATGTCCTGGCCGTCGAACAGCACCTGGCCGCGATCCGGCTTGTAGCGGCCGGTCAGCACGTTGAAACAGGTGGTCTTGCCGGCGCCGTTCGGGCCCATGATGCCGGAAAGCGTGCCGGCCTCGAAGGTGAGCGAGATGTTCTCCAGCACCACCCGGTCGCCGAAGCGCAGATGCAGGCCCTTGGCTTCGAACAAGGCCATGGCTCAGGCCTCCCTGGCATCGGGCGCGGCCACCGGCGCCGGCGGCGGCTTGTGGCGCCAGCTGTCGAACAGGCCGGCGAGACCTTCGGGGCGGAACAGCACGAGGATAATGAACAGGAGGCCGAACCACAGCATCCAGCTGACCGTCAGCGCCCCGATCAGGTCGCGCGCCAGGAAGAACACGACGGCGCCGATCACCGGGCCCCAGAACGACACGAGGCCGCCGCCGACCAGGGTCATCATCACGATGTAGCCGGAATAGTGCAGGCTCATCACGTCGGGAAAGGCCGAGCGCTGGGCCATGGCGAACAACCCGCCGGCCAGGCCCGAGAGCGCCGCCGACAGCACGATGACCGCGAATTTGCAGGCCCAGACGTCATAGCCGATGAAGCGGGCGCGCTCCTCGTTCTGCTTGATCGCCTTCACCGCCCGGCCGAACGGTGAATGGACCAGCCGCCAGAGCCCGAGCGACACCAGCACAAACACCACCAGCACGCCGTAGTAGAGCGCCACATTGGTCTCGAGCGGGATCGATGCGAAACCGAGATCGACCGGCAGCCGGGCGATCTTCAGCAGGCCGTCCTCGCCACCGGTGATCGCGTGGGCCTTCATGGCGACGAACCAGAACACCTGGCCGAAGGCAATCGTCATCAACGAGAAATAGATGCCGCGCCGATGCGAGATGAACAGGGCGACCAGGGCGCCGGCGAGCGCCGTCGCCAGCACGGCGGCGGCGAGGCAGATCCAGAGGTTCGGCGCGACGGCGAATTGCGCGAGCCCGAAGCCATAGGCGCCGATGCCGAAAAAGGCGCCATGGCCGAAGGAGGGCAGGCCGGCATGGCCGAGCACAAGGTTATAGGCGAGCGCATAGGTGGCGAAGATCAGGATCTCGATGCCGAGATAGTGGTAGAGGCCGATGCGCTCGATCCAGAATGGCAATGTGGCGAAGATCGCCCATGCAACGAGCATGGCGGGCGTCAGCGTCGGAACGGTCCGGCGGGCGTCCATTTCAGGCCTCCAGCACGCTCTTCTTGCCGAACAGACCGCGGGCGCGGAAGGTCACGACGAGAATGAGCAAGAGATACATCGAGAGCAGCGACCATTCGGAGGCATAGGCGCCGGCGAGGCCGACCACCATGCCGACCATGAGGCCGGCGATGACCGCGCCCCAGAAGCTGCCGACGCCGCCGAGCACGATGATCAGGAAGGCCGGCACCACCGCATCGACACCCATATGCGGGCGGATGCCCCAGATCGGCGCCAGGATGACGCCGGCCAGCGCCGCCAGCATGGTGCCGAACACGAAGACGCCGGTGCGCAGCTTCTTCAGGTCGATGCCGAGCGCCTGGACGATCTCGCTGTCATGGGCGCCCGCCTTGACCATGGCGCCGAAGCGCGTGCGTTCGACCACCACCCAGACGATCGCGATGGCGGCGACGGCGAAGGCCGCCGCCCAGAAACGGTATCGCGACCAGATGAGGTCGAGGAACAGGAAGCCGCCGGAAATGTCGCGCGGCACCGGCAGGACATAGTCGCGGGTGCCCCAGACGGCGCGGATCAGGTCCTCCAGCACCATGGCGATGCCGAAGGTGAGCAAGAGGCCGTAGAGCGGATCGCGGCCATAGGTGCGCCGCATCATCCGCTCGATGATCAGGCCGAACGGCGCGACCAGGATCGGCGCGACCAGCAAGGCCGTGGCATAACGCCAGCCAAGCGGCACGCCGGCCCAGGCTTTCAGCATGTCCGGCGGCAAAGGCAGGCGCGGCGTCGCGATGGCGAAGGCGAAATAGGCTCCGAGCGCGAACAGCGAGCCATGGGCGAGATTGATCTGCTCCATCAGGCCGAGGATCAGCATGAAACCGAGCGCGATCAGGGCGAACAGGAGGCCGAGCGTCAGGCCGTTGACCAGATGAGGCAGGAGATCCAGGAGACTGAAGGGCATGTCTGACCAATCGCTTGCGGAGGGCCGGAGCGGCGGTTCGGCCGCCCCGTGATGGCGTCCGGGCAGGTCACGTCTCGTAGGTCGGCACCTTGTCGAAAGGCGTCAGGCTGCATTTGCCAGGTGCCGCGTCGTCCATGGCGTTTTGCGGCTCGGTCTGGCTGAGGATCTCGAACATGTCGGTCGGGTCCGAGGGCCTGGCATTGCGGCGCGCCAGGTAGATCGTCTGCTGCACCTGATGGGTCACCGGATCGATCACCGCATCGAAATGCTGCATGCGGTCGGCCGCCGGCATTTTCAGGCCTTCGAGCTGCTTGATCACGGCGATGTTGTTGGTCGAACCGGCCCGCTCGATCGCCCGCAGCAATTCGCGCGTCGCGGTATAGCCGTTATAGGAGACATTGCCCGGCACCGGGATCGGCGATTGCGGGAAAGCGGTCTGCCAGCGTTTGACGAAGTCGGCGACGCCGGGCAATTGCAGCTTGTGATACCAGGTCGTGCCGAACACCCCGAACAGGCTGTCCGGCGCGCCCCAGACATCCGGCCAGTCCTGCTGGTTGTTGATCCAGGCGGTGCGCTCCTCCAGCTTCAGGTCGGTCACCTGCTGGCGCAATGCCTTGATGTCGTCGCCGCCGATGGCGGTCGCCACGACGTCGGGGCGGGTCTGCTGGATCTTCAGCAGGTAGGACGTGAAATCCCGGGTGTTCTGCGGCACCAGCAGATTGTCGATGATCTGTCCGCCGGCCGCCTCCACCAGGGTTTTGGTCGCGGCGGAGGTGGTGTGGCCCCAGACATAGTCATTGGTCAGCAGCAGCCAGCGCTTGCCGACCTTGTCGACGGCGTTGCGCACGGCGGCCTTCGAGAAATTGGTGCCGTTGCCGTCCCAGACGAATTTGATGCGCGAGCAGTTCTCGCCCGCCTCGCTCGGCGCCGAGGAATTGGTGTTGATATAGACCGTGCCATATTTGGCGGCGACCTGGGTGATCGCATTGGCGACGCCGGAATGCACGGCGCCGATCAGGAAGCTGCATTGCTCCTGGGCGATGAAGCGCTCGGCGACGCGGGTGGCGGTGGCCGGATTGGTCTCGGTATCGGTGGTGATCCATTCGATCCTGCGCCCGGCGATACCGCCCTTGGCGTTGAACTCGTCGATGGCCAGCCGCATGCCCAGCAGGTCGTCCTGGCCGCTATTGCCATATTGGCCGCTGGCATCGCAGGTGAGGCCCAGCTTGATCGGCTTCCTGGCGCCTTGCGCCCAGACCCGGTTTGTCTTCCACGGGCCGAAAAAGGCACCTGATCCGGCAAGCGCCGCCGCCATCAAGCTGCCATGCACGACGCTGCGCCGCGAAATGCGCCTCTGGGTCATCGTTCCCTCCCGAACGTTGTTTTTCTTTTGGACCTGATTTTTCTCGATCCTTGACGTTAGAATGAACATTCCATTTGTGCCTGTAAAGTGGAATATATGATCCATGACGGGACGCCCGTGGCGGCGTCGCGCCGGGCCATGGCTTGAGGAGGCGGCATGAACGAGACCTGGTCGACCGGGGCGACCTATGACGAATTGCGCAGCGCCATTGCGCAGCGCCATGGCGACCTGTCGGGACGCCTGCAGCAGATCGCCGAATTCGTCCTCGACCACCCGACCGATGTCGCGCTCGGCACGGTCGCCGAGGTGGCGGGGCGGGCCGGCGTGCAACCCTCCGCCATCGTCCGCTTCGCCCGCGCCTTGGGTTTCGGCGGCTTCACCGAGATGCAGCAGGTGTTCCGCTCGCGGCTCGTCGCCGGCGTCGCGCCGAGCTACAAGGCGCGGCTCGCCCGCATGAAGCGCGAGGAGAAGTCGACGCTCGGCCGTAAGCCCGCGGCGGTGCTCGGCCGCTTCGTCACCGAGGCCCATTCGGCGCTCGATACGCTCAGCCAGTCGGTGCATGAACGCGATCTCGACGCCGCCATCGCGATCCTGCAGCCGGCACGCGACATCTACCTGCTCGGTCTCGGCGGCTCCTATCCGGTGGCCGCTCATCTCGCTTATGTGCTGCGCAAGCTCGGCCGGCGCGTGGTGCTGCTCGACGGCATCGGCGGCAGCATCGGCGAGCAGTCGCATGCGGCAGGCCCCGAGGATGCCCTGGTCGCCATCAGCTTCCGCAATTATTACCCCGACACCGCCCGGCTGTTTCCGCAGATCATCGCCCAGGGCGTGCCGGCGATCGCCATCACCGACAGCCTGCTGGGGCCGATCGTCAAGGACGCCCGCGTGGTGTTCGAGATCCAGGACATGCCGGAGGCGGCGCTGCGCACTCTGGTCGCGCCGATGTGCCTGGTGCAGGCTCTCGCCATTGGCCTCGACCTGGCCGCCGACTGACCGACGAGATCAAGGAGGATCACCATGACAGCGCAGCAAGCCGCGCGGCCGCTCGGCGGCAAGGTTGCCCTGGTAACGGGGGCCGGCCGCGGGCTCGGCCGTGCCTTTGCCGAGAAGCTCGCCGCCATGGGCGCCGATGTCGCGATCCATGGCATGCGCGAGAACGGTCCGGCCGAATATGGCGAGGGCACCACGCTGACCGCGGTGGCCGAGGATGTAGGCCGCGCCCATGGCGTGCGCACCATGCGCGTGCTCGGCGACCTCACCCGCAGCGACGAGATCGCCCGCGTGGTGGCGGCGGCGACCGAGGCGCTCGGGCCGATCGACATCCTCGTTCACAATGCCGGTGGCGATATCGCGGCCAAGGGCGGCAAGCCGGATCCGAACGATGCGGTCGGCATCGCCGAGGAGGACGTGCGCGCTGTGCTCGACCGCAATCTCCTGAGCACCATCCTGACCTGCCAGGAGGTGGCGCGCGGCATGATGGCGCGGCGCAGCGGCCGCATCGTCACGCTCGGCTCTATCGCCGCCTTCAAGGGCCGCACCAACGGCGCGATCTATGCGGTGGCCAAGGCCGGCGTGACCCATTACACGCGCTGCCTCGCCGACCAGCTGCGCCCCTATGACATTGCGGTCAATTGCATCGCGCCGGGCGATACCCGCACCGGCCGCTTCATGGGCACCCGCGCGGTCGACCCCGCGCGCCTGGCGGAGGCCGGCACGCTCGACCGCATCGCCACCGTCGACGAGGTGGCGCGTGTCGTCGAGATGTTCGCCGGCCCGCTCGGCGCCTTCGTGTCGGGCCAGGTGCTGAGGGTCGACGGCGGCGGCCAGTGCTGGCCGGGTTGACCGGTCACGACCGCCGCGGCGCGGAAGGCTACGGTCTCGGCACGCCGGGGGCCGGCGTCGCGCGGTCGTCGGCCGCCGCCAGGCCCGCCGGCGGCGGCTCCTTGTAGAGCAGGAAACCGACAATGCCGACCGCGGCGGCGAAGAACACGTAATAGACCGGCGCCAGCTTGTTGCCGGTGGTGCTGACCAGCCAGGTATTGATGAACGGGGCAAGGCCGCCGAACAGCATGACCGCCAGGTTGTAGACCAGCGACACGCCGGTCGAACGCAGCCGGACCGGGAAGATCTCGGTCATCGCGGCCGGCGCCGGGCCGGCCAGCACGCCGAGCAGCAAGGCGCAGGCCTGGACGTAATAGAGATTCTGGATGGTCGGATCGGCGACCAGGCGCGACAGCATCAGGTAGAACATGATGCAATAGCCGATGACCGCCGGCAGCAGCACGTTGCGCCGGCCGATCTTGTCCGACAGCGCACCCGAAAGGACCACCACCACGGCGTTCAGCGCGCTGAACACGATCAGGCCGAACTGGGCATCGGCGAGATTGAGCTTCAGCTCGGTCACCGCATAGGTGGTGATGTAGACGCCGGCGACATAGTTGATCGCGGTGCCGGCGGCGATGATGCAGAACGCGGTCACCAGCTCACGCGGATATTGTTTGATGACGTCGCGCAGCGGCGAATTCTCGACCGTGGTCCGCGACGCCATCAGCGCCTTGAACTCCGGCGTCTCGTCGATGGCGCGGCGCAGGTAGAAGCCGATCGGGCCGATCAGCACGCCGAGAATGAAGGGCACGCGCCAGCCCCAGCTGTCGAAGGCCTCCGGCGAGAGCCGGGACGACAGCACATAGGCGAAGCTCGCGCCCATGGCGAAGGCGAGCATCTGCGACACCATTTGCCAGGAGCCGTAGAAGCCGCGCCGGCCGGGGGGCGCGAATTCGATCAGCATGGCGCTGGCGCTGCCGAATTCGCCGCCGGCCGAGAAGCCCTGGATCAGGCGGGCGATGAGCACGCAGATCGGCGCGGCGATGCCGATCGCGGCATAGGTCGGCAGCACGCCGATCATGCCGGTGCCGACCGCCATCATCATGATCATCACGATCAGCGCGCGCTTGCGGCCGAACTTGTCGGCATAGATGCCGAAGACCAGTCCGCCGATCGGCCGGGCCGCGAAGGCGATGCCGAAGGTGGCGAAGGTCAGCAGCAGCGAGTTCGAGGGATCATTGGACGGGAAGAAGTGCTTGGCGATGACGCCGGCGAACAGGCCAAACACGGTGAAGTCGAACCATTCGAGGGCATTGCCGATGGTCGAGGAAATGACCACCCGGCGACGCATCGCATCGCTCACTGGCTGAGGGCTCGAAGCGTTCATGGCGTTCTCCGCAGGGCGCATATCTTGCTTTGCCTGCGGTCAACATCGACCGTGTCACCAAACTGTCAACGCCGGGGCGGTCCTGGAGGCCGGGTTTTGGCATTTTGCCCGGGCATGCCTGCAATGCGGTGGAAAACTCCCTGCGTTGCGGCCGCGCTCAGCCGGCTCATTCGCTGGCCAGCACCATGTTCCGGACGATCGGATAGACTTGGCCGTCCCATTTGCGGCCGCTGAACACGCCGTAATGGCCGACGCCGGCCTGCATGTGGTGGCGTTTGCGGAACGGCTTGAGGCCGGTGCACAGGTCATGCGCGGCGACTGTCTGGCCGAGCGCGCAGATGTCGTCGCGCTCACCCTCGACGGTCAGGAGCGCGGTCCTGGTGATCGCGCCCGGATTGACCTGTTGGCCGCGATAGGTCAGCTCGCCCCGGGCCAGCAGCGCGCGCTGGAACACCTTGTCGATCGTCTCCAGGTAGAATTCGGCGGTCAGGTCGAGAACGGCGAAATATTCGTCGTAAAAGGTCCTGATCGCCTCGGCCTTGTCGGTCTCGCCGGCGGCGATATGGCCGTGCAGGTCGAGATGGGCCTTCACATGGCGCTGCTGGTTCATCGTCATGAAGGCGATGAGCTGCAGGAAGCCCGGATAGACCCGGCGGCCGGCGCCGGCATTGGGCAGCGGCACGGTCGAGATCAGATTGTCCTCGAACCATTCATAGGGGTGCCGGGAAGCGAGTTCATTGACCTTGGTCGGGTTGATCCGGACGTCGACCGGGCCGGCCATCAGGGTCATGCTGCGCGGCTGGGCGGGATCGCCGGCTTCCGCCATGACGGCGGCTGCGGCCAGCGCCTGGACGCAGGGCTGGCAGACCGCGACGACATGGGCGCCGGGGCCGAGCACCTGCAGGAATTCGATGAGGTGGCCGACATAGTCGTCGAAGCCGAAATCGCCCTCGGTCCAGGGAATGTCGCGGGCATTGTGCCAGTCGGTAATGAAGACGTCGTGGTCCGCGAGCAGGGTCCTGACCGTATTGCGCAGGAGGGTCGCGAAATGTCCCGACAGCGGCGCCACCACCAGCACCCGCGGCTGGGTCACCGGCGTGTCCTTCTTGAAATGCAGCAGGGTGCCGAAGGCGGTGCGGTGCGCGGCGACCTCGGTCACCGCCACCTCCCGGTTGCCAACGGTGACGCGGTCGATGCCGAAGGGCGGCCGGTGATGGGTGAAGCCGGCGCGCGCGATCAGCTCCCAGCTGGCCAGGAGTTCCCGGCCCGGCCGCTGCTCCAGGCCGTTGAGCGCCGGGCCATAAGCGGCGATCGCCCACCGGGCCATATCCCGCACCGGAGCAAAAAGCATGCTCTGGGCTTCGAAGGCTTGATAGATCATCGGCCGACCCGCTGCGCCACCACGGCCCCCTGGAGGGCTTGCCAAAAAAAGCTAGTGCACTTTTTGCTGCACTGCGAGACTATTCTTTCTCACGCTTTGCTGCAGGACAGCAACGACCGCCCCCGGGAGGCACGACGATGGCGAAGGCTGAGCTGACCATCTCCAGCAAGAACTACTCGTCCTGGTCGTTGCGCGGCTGGCTCCTGTGCCGCCTGGCCGGGCTCGATTTCGACGAGGTGGCGGTGTCGATGGACGATCCCGGCATGCGCGCCGAGCTCCTGCTCCTCTCCCCGTCCTTCCTGGTGCCTTGCCTGACCGATCAGGGCATCAAGATCTGGGATACCTGGTCGATCGCCGAATATCTCGCCGAGAAGGCGCCCAAGGCCGGCCTGCTGCCGGATGCCGCCGCCGCCCGTGTCCATTGCCGCTCGGTCTCGGGCGAGATGCATTCGGGTTTCCACAATCTGCGCTCGGCCCTGCCGATGAATCTCAAGGGCCATTATCCGGGTTTCAAGGTCTGGGCCGGCGCGCAGCCCGACATCGACCGGATCTGCGCGATCTGGCGCGATTGCCTGACCACCTATGGCGGGCCCTTCCTGTTCGGTACGAAGCCAACGGTGGCGGACGCCATGTATGCGCCGGTCTGCACCCGTTTCGTCACCTATGACGTGGCGCTCGACGCGGCATCCCAGGGCTATTGCCGGACCATCATGACCTGGGCGCCGATGGCCGAATGGGTCGCGGCGGCGAAAGGCGAGCCGGACGAGATGGACGAGCTCGACGTCGAGTTCTGACGGCGGCGGTTCGCGGACCGGCGCATCGGCGAGAAAAGCCCCGCCGAGGGTGTCGGCGGGGCGGGGCGTGCGGGTCGGCAGCCCCCGGCTCAGTCCCGGAGCGTCTGCTGGAACTGCTTGAAGGCGCTCGCTTTCGGTTCCGCCTTGAGCTGTTCCTCGAACTTGGCGAAGTCGGCGACCTCCCAATGTTCGGCGAGTTTGCCGGCGGCGACGCGATACATCTGGAAAGCCTTGATATCGACGCGGTTTCCGGTCGCCTTCATCGCACCGAAGTCGTGAAGCTGCGTGCCGGTGACGCGGTTGATCACGGCGACCCGGTCGCCCTCGGCGATGATCTGCTCGATCGTCCAGGTGAAATCGGGAAAGCCCGCCTTCAAGCCCTCGAGGTAGCTCCGGATCACCGCGATGCCGCCCGATTGGCCTTCGAGCCGGTCCCCATAGTCCTGGGCGAGGACCTCGCCGAGCCGATCCAGCTCGCCGGTATTGAAGATCTCGAAATAGCGACGGACGATGGTCTTGTTCGCTTCGATATCCGGCACGGCCGTTCTCCTGTCCCTGATGCCGCGCGGTCGCGCGGTGGGCGTTTCAGTGGGGTGATGCGGTCGTCGGGCTTGCTCGCCGGGCTTACGCCGGTGCCGGCAGCAGGACATGCTTGGCCGATCGGTCGCCACTCGCGACCGCCTCATAGGCCGCGACGGCCTGCGGCAAGGACCATGTCCTGATCGTGGCGGGCCGCAGATGTCCTTGCTCGAATCCTGGACGCAGCGCGGTCATGACCGCGGCGATCTCGGCGCCGGTCAGTTTCGCCGTGTCGACGCCGATCAGGCGCTGGCGGTTGTGGTAGAAATCCGCGAGATCGAAGCTGACGCGTCGGGTGCCGACGCTGGTGATCGCCACCTGTCGGCCATCGAGGCTCAGCGACTTCAGGGACGGTTCGAACATCGGGCCGCCAACGGTGTCCAGGACCAGGTCGGCGCCTCGCCCGTCGGTCAGCGCCTTCACCATGGCGGCCAGGTCCTTGTCGCGTGTGTCGATCAGGACATCGGCGTCGGACGCGCCCTCCGAGATATCGGCCCCGATGACCTTGGCCGCCTTCCAGTGGGCAATCTGCGTTGCGGCCCGCCCGACCGCGCCCAAGGCTCCGGTGATCAGCACGGTCTCGCCGGCTTGAAGGTTCCCGGCCTGGACCAGCGCCGACCAGGCGGCGAGATAGGGCACTCCGACCGCCGCCGCCTGCTCCATGGACAGATGGGCCGGCTTTTCGGAGAGCCAGTTCGAGGGAACGACGACATAGCGCGCGTGAGCGCCGTCGCGGCTGACGCCAAATCCCGCTCCGCTGCCCCAGACCTCCATGCCCGGCCGGCCATCACCGGCGACCACTATGCCTGCAAAGTCCCGGCCCGGAACCCGGGGCAGCGTTGCGCCGAACAGGCCGGCCACGGTCTTCACATCGCTTGGATTGATGGCCGAGGCATGGACCTCGACAAGCGCCTCTCCCGGTCTCGGTTCGGGCACGGGCAGGTCCCGCAACATCAGCGAGGACGGCGGCCCGTAGGTCTCGAAACGCAGTGCTGTCATCGTCCGCATGGTCATGGTCCGCTCCTGCTGCCGCCCAAGGCGCCGTCACGAGAGTTCGAAGCCACCGATGGTCATTCCGCCATCGACCACCAGCATCTGTCCGAAGACGTAACTGGCTGCCGCCGAACACAGCCAGACGGCGGCAGCGGCCACTTCGTCGGGCTGGCCGCCACGCTTGGCTGGGATCGCCGAGCGCGCCAGCCGGGCGAAGTCGGGGTTCTGGGCGCTGTTGGCCACCACCATGGGCGTCTCGGTCCAGCCGGGCGCCAGGGCATTGACCCGGACGTGGTGAGCGGCGTTCTCCATCGCGGCGACGCGGGTCAGGCCATGGATGCCGTGTTTCGAGGCGGCATAGGCGCACATCCCGCCGGGGCCGGTCAGGGCCGCGACCGAGGCGGTGTTGCAGATCGCGCCGCCGCCGCCGCGCTTCATCAAGGGCAGCTCGTATTTCATGCCGAGAAACACGCTGCGCAAATTGATGCGCAGGACATGGTCGAAATCGGCCGAGGGATAGTCCTCGAGCCGATGGGTCCCGCCGGTGATGCCGGCATTGTTGAAGGCCGCGTCCAGCCGGCCCGCCTCGTCGCCGATACGGGTCATGAGCGCGGCGATCTCGTCTTCGGCGGCGACGTCGACATGGGCCGTCACGGCGCGGCCGCCGGCGCGCTCGATCAGGTCCCTGGTCTCCGCCAGGCCCTGGTCGTTGATATCGGCTGCGTAAACCAGGCCGCCCCGGGCCGCGAAGATGCTCGCGGCCGCCCGGCCGATGCCGGAGCCGGCCCCCGTGACCAGCACGACCTTGCCGTCGAAATCGTCAGGCATCGGCTTTCCTCCCTTGGATCCGGAGCGGCACCATCCCGGCGCCGCGACCGCACGGCTGGGGCCGCCGGCCGCGATACGGCCGGCAGCCTTCAGGTGGTCGGCGACCGTCCGTCAGACGCCGGCGCCCGGGCGCCCGTTGAGCAGTTGCAGCTCCCAGGCGAGATTGGTGGCGCTGGCGCCGCCATGTTCCAGAATGATCTCGGCAAGCTTGGCGGCGCTCGCCTCCCGCGCCCAGTCGCGCTGTAGCTCGGCGCCGAAGACGCCCCAGGTCAGTGGCATCGCGCCGGCCTGGATCATCCGCTGGATGCCCATCTCATGGGCCTCCACGCTGGTGCCGCCGGAAGCGTCGGTGACAAAAAAGACGTCATAGCCGTCGCCGAGCGCGTGGATGACCGGGAAGGCGAGGCAGATTTCGGTCCACAGCGCGGCGATGACGATTTTCTTGCGGCCGGTGTTGCGCACCCATTGGACGCAGCGCTCGTCTTCCCAGGTGTTGATCGTCGTCCGGTCGATTGGGACCTGCTCGGGGAATACGTCCTGCAAGGGTTTGATCAGCAGTCCGCCGCGATCCTTGACCACCGTGCTGAGCAAGGTGGGGACGCCGAAGGCCTTGGCGGTCTTGGCGAGGCCGACGACATTGTTGATCATCAAGGCGGCGTCGATATTCTTGACGCCGCTGACCTGGAACGGCTGGTGGTCGACCAGGATGAGGACGCAATTGTCGGGCGTCAGCATAGCCTCGAGGCCGACTTTGACCGGCTTGGAAGTCGTCATGATGCAATCCTTTTTCGCATGTCCGAGGAGCGGCGACGGCCCTGCATGACACCGCGAAGGCCTCACCGATGGGCCTTCGCCAGGTCATGCTTTCGGTCGGCGGCGGCACCGAAACTGGCCGCGATCCGGCGGCCGGAACAGCCGGATACGCTCGACGATGACGTTCGACGGGATTGGCAAGTGCGCGGTCGGGTGGACCGTCAGGCCTGGCCGGAAAACCGCGCGATGAGCCAGGATGCGGCGGGTCCGGGCGGATCGTCGGTCCGGTAGATCGCCTCGAAACGATAGGCGCCGCCAACGCAGTCGGGCAGATCGAGACGGACAAGGCGGCCGGCCAGGATATCGTCGCGGACCATCGGCTCGGGCATGTTGCCCCAGCCGATGCCTTCCTTCAGCAGCATGTGCTTTGCGCCGAGATCGACGAGCCGCCAGGTCCTGGTTCCCACCACGGCGAAATCGATGTCCCTGGTGAGGGCGGAGCGATCCGCCAGCACGAGCTGGACATGATCGCGGGCGGCTCCCGGGTCGTTCCGGCCGGGCCGCGCCAAGGGATGGTCCGGATGAGCCACCGGGATCAGTTCGACGCTGCCGATACCGATGCGTTCGATGCCATCGACCCCGGCATCGCCGGGCAGCGGCCCGCTGACGCCGATGCCGGCGGTTCGGTCGAGCACCATTTGCGCGACCGCGCCCAGGGCTTCGGTATAGAGGCGCAGCGAGACCGTCGGGAAGTGCCCGCGAAACGCCTTGAGTGCGTCGGTGACACGCACCGCCGGCAGCATCACGTCGAGCGCCAGCCGGACCTCGGCCTCGAGCCCCTGGTGCAGGCGCTTCACCTTCGCGCGCAGCCCGTCTATGCCGCTGGCGATCGTGCGCGCCTCCGACAACACGGTGCGTCCGGCATCGGTCAATTGGGGTTTGCGGGTCGTATCGCGATCAAACAGCGATACGCCGAGCTGCGCCTCCAGATTGGCGATCGAATAGCTGACGACCGAGGTTGCACGGTGAAGCTTGCGTGCGGCGGCGGCGAAACTGCCTTCGTCGACCACGGTCAGAAACACCCGCACCTGGTCGAGCGTGGGCGTGCCGGGTTCTGACATATCGATTCCCTCGAACGTTTCGGATCATCTTATGCGGGTTTCGACGACCCGCCAGCGAGCCTAGATGGTGCGGATCATCGACAGGCCAAGGCCGGAGGATATCGTCGTGACCTATGCGATCATCGGTTCGGGGGCGATCGGAACGGCGCTCGCCCGTCAGTTTTTCCGCAATGGCGTCAAGGCCGGCATCGCCAATAGCCGCGGCCCCCAGTCGCTGGTCGATCTGGTCGGCGAACTGGGGTCGACCATCGCCGCGATCCCCGTCGCAGCCGCGCTTCAGGCGGACATCGTCATCTTGGCGGTGCCATTCGCAGCCATTCCGGGCATCGTTCGGGCGACGCCCGGCTGGAACGGGCGGATCGTCATCGACGCCAGCAACGCGATCGACTTTCCCGCCTTCACGCCGACCGATCTCGGCGGGCGACCGTCGAGCGAGATCGTGGCCGAGGCGGTTCCCGGCGCGCGGGTGGTGAAGGCCTTCAACACCTTGCCGGCTGCCCTGCTGGCGACCGATCCGAAGCAGAGCGGTGGACGCCGCGTCCTGTTTCTCTCGGGCAATCACGCGGAAGCCAATGCGCAGGCCGCGAGCCTGATCGAGGCGCTCGGCTTCGCGCCGGTCGACCTCGGCAAGCTGTCCGAAGGCGGCCGGCTCCAGCAGTTCGGCGGGGCCCTGCCGGTGCTCGATCTGATCCGGATGGGCTGAGCCCACCTCACGCAAACACTGGGTGGTTTCAGCACAAGCAGGCGGGGTGGCGCGCCGCTCGGCGAAAACCAGGTTGATGGGGGACGATGGCGCGCGCTGGCTTGAAACCTTTCTCGGGCCGGGCGAGGTTCGGTCGCGCTTTGGGGGCGCGTGGAGCGGCGATGAGCTTGCCTTGGTACTGGCTGGGAGTGGTGGCAGCCATCGGACTATTGCCGCCGCCGGTATTGGCCGAGCCGGTTTTGCGCCGGGATGCCTGCGAAGTCCCCGTCTATGGCGACGCGCCCGCGGCCGTGCCCGCCGGCCCGGATGACGATGCGAGTTCCGCCGAAGAGCCGGACACGACGCTCTACGCGCCATTGCCCGGCGGCGGCTGCCTGTCGGTGAACAACTGGGCCAGCGCCATTGTCGTCGCCACCGACCGCCGTTTCGACGATTCCCGGCTGCAGGCGATAGCGCCGACCTATCTGGGGGCCTTCAATGCCGGCCTCGAGACCACGGTCGCGACGGGCTGGAAGACCAACGGCCTGTTCGTCGGCACCACCCTCGTCTTCGTCGCCGGTGTCCGGCTGCCGTCGAGCGGCGGTTTCGTCAAGGAAGCCTCCTTGCGCATCGACCGGCTGCTGCTGGGCTATGCCCAGTCGACCTTCAACTATTGGAACGTCGACGATTTCGCCAATGCGGTGTTCACGCCGCAGCGTCGTACCGCGCTCATCGCCTTCGATCTCGTCAAGCCGTCGCCCTGGTCGGTGACCCTGGCCTTCGAGCAGGCCGCCATACGCCCGGCCGTCACCGTGCCGGCTTTGCCCTTGCTGCCCGGGCTGGCACCGCTCGACACGACGGTGTCGGGCGCCCCCGATATCGTGTTGCGCAGCCGCTACCAGACCGACAGCCTGGCGTTCCACGCAGCCTTCGCCCTGCGGCCGACCGTACCGGGCAGCGGCGCGCATCCGCGATCCGGTTTCGCCGCAACCGCCGGGGCCAAGTGGGTGACCACGATCGCCGGCGTCCAGCACACCTTTTCCGGCCAGCTGTCCTATGCCAGGGACATGCCGACCTATCTCGGCACGCCGGTCGATATCGGCACGCTCGCATCCTTCCTGCAGCCGACCGACGCGACGCGGGGCTACAGCGCGGTGCTGTCGGTCAGGCAGGATTGGACGCCGAAGCTCTATTCGGCCTTTTATGTCAGCCATATGAGCCTGGTCTTTCCCACCATTGCCTCCCGCCACGGCCGCGTCGGCGTTACCCGGGCGGCGGCCAACATCACCTACAAGACCACGGCGCAGTCGAGCCTGGCGCTCGAGCTGGGTTATGGCTCGGGCTCGATCGACCTGCCGGACCGGCAGACCCCGTTCTTCGATCTGGGCGGCCGTGCCGTCAGCCTGACGCTGACGGCCTCGGCCTGGTACTGACGCCGGCCGGCCGGCGGCGAATAGCGCCTGCCCGCCCGTGGGACTGCCGCGGCCCGTCTCTTGCTGGTAGGCACGGCCGAATGCTCTCGCCGGAAAGCACCTGCCGTCCATGACCGAAGCCCGTCTCGCCGATCTCGAAGCCCGCATCCGCAGCGATCTCGCCCGGATCGCCCACCCGCATGCCGAATGGCTGAAGCCCAGGACCGCAGCCGACGGTTCCCAGGCGCTCGACGTGCTGATCATCGGTGCCGGTCAATCGGGCATTGCCGCCGCCTTCTGCCTGAAACGCAACCGGGTCGACAACGTGCTGGTCATCGACAAGGCGCCTTATGGCGAAGAGGGCCCCTGGGTCACCTATGCGCGCATGAAGACCTTGCGCAGCCCGAAGGACTTCACCGGCCCCGATCTCGACATCCCCAGCCTGACCTATCAGTCCTGGCACGAGGCGCGTTACGGCGAGGCGCATTGGCTGGCGCTCGACCTGATCGCCCGGCAGGACTGGAACGACTACCTGCTGTTCGTCCGGCGGGTCACCGGCGTCAAAGTGCTCAACGACACGGCGCTGGTCGGGCTCGACGACGGCGACGGGCTGGTGCGCGCGACGATCGACGGCCCCGAGGGCCGATATGTGCGGTTCGCCCGCAAGGTGGTGCTCGCCACCGGCCAGGACTCGACGGGCCGCTGGTGGATGCCGGATTTCGTCGCCGCGCTGCCGAAACATCTGCGGGCGCATGCCGCCGACCCGATCGATTTCGAGGCCCTGAAAGGCAAGGTGGTGGCGGTGCTCGGCGCCGGGGCGTCAGCTTTCGACAATGCGGCGGTGGCGCTGGAGGCGGGCGCGGCGGAAGTCCATCTGTTCTGCCGGCGCGCCGAGGTGCAGGTCATCCAGCCCTATCGCTACATCACCTTTCGCGGCTTCCTGAAACATCTCGGCGATCTCGACGATGTCTGGCGCTGGCGCTTCATGGCGCGCGTGCTCAGCCTGCGCGAAGGTTTTCCGCAGGCGACCTATGACCGCTGCGGCCGCCATGCGAATTTCACGCTGCATACGGACGCCGCCTGGACCGATGCCCATGTCGCGGCGGGCCGGCCGGTGGTGGTCACCCCGCACGGCGCCTTCACCGCGGATTTCCTGATCTGCGGCACCGGCATCGCCATGGACTATTCCCTGCGGCCCGAGCTTTCGGCCTTTGCCGGCAATATCCTGACCTGGGGAGACCGCTACGATCCGCCGGCCGCCGAGCGCGACGCGCGGCTCGCGGCCTTTCCCTATCTCTCCGCCGATTATGCCTTCATGGAGCGGCAGCAGGGCCTGGCGCCCTGGATCGGCAATGTCCACCTCTTCACCATTGCCTCCACCATGAGCTTCGGTCCGTCGGGCTCGTCGATCAACGCCATGACCACGGCGATCCCGAAACTGGTCGACGGCGTGACGCGCGGGCTCTTTGCCGGCGATGTCGAGGCGCATTGGCAGGCCTTCCTGGCCTATGACGTGGCGCAGGCCAAGGTCGGCGCCAGCGTGGCGGGGCTTGGGCCATCTCGGAGCGAAGGGGAAGCCGGCTCTCGTTAGGAGACGCGACGGCCGCGCCGTGGCCTTGCCGCGCATGAACCCTCGCCCACGTCATCGTGGGAGAGGGTTGACGCGCCCGCTCCGCAGCGAGATGGGTCCATCTGGTCGCCCGGATAGCGGGGCCGGCAATCACGACGCCAGCGCCGCCGACCCCTTGTCCGATGGCGCGCGCCCGGAATGCGGGTCGAAATGCGGGATGGCCGCGATCAGCTCGGCCGCGTAGGCCGATTTCGGCTGGACGAACAGTTCGGCGCTGCGCCCTTGCTCGACGATCCGGCCCTTCTGCAGCACGATGGTGCGCTCGCACATCATGCGCACGACATTGAGGTCGTGGCTGACGAACAGGTAGGACAGCCCGGTCTCCCGGCGCAGCCGGTCGAGCAAATGCAGGATCACCGCCTGGACGGAGACGTCGAGCGCCGCCGTCGGTTCGTCGAGCACCAGCAGGCGCGGACCGGCGGCAATCGCGCGGGCGATGCCGACACGCGCCTTCTGGCCGCCGGAAAGCTGATGCGGAAAGCGATCGAGGAATTCCTCCGGCAACCCGACCCGCGCGGCGCATTCGGCCACCTTGGCGCGCAATTCTCTCGGGTCCGCCATGCCGGCCAGGAGCCGGAGCGGGTCGGCGATCGAATCGAAGGCCGAGAAGCGCGGATTGAGGCTGTCGCCGTGGTCCTGGAAGACGATCTGGATGTCCCGGCGGAAGCGCGAACGGTGGAATTCGCGCGTCGGGATCCGGCCGATATCCTGGCCGTCGAAACGGATCCCGCCGGATGTATGGTCGATCAGCCGGCAGATCAGCCGCGAGATCGTGCTCTTGCCCGAGCCCGACTCGCCGACGAGGCCGAGGCTCTCGCCCTGGCCGAGCTCGAAGGAGACATTGTCGACCGCCTTGAAGCTGTCGCCATAAGCTTTCACGAGGTTGGTGACCTCAAGCAGCGGCGTCGCCGCCCTCTGCTGGATGATCGCGGGTGCCGGGCCCGGTTTGCCGCCTGCGTCGACGACCAGGCTTTCGACCGTCGAGGTGCGGGTCGGCGAGGCCGCGACGAGGCGCTTGGTATAGGCGTGCCCCGGCCGGCCGAACAGGATTTCGGGCGGCGCTTCCTCGACCACCAGGCCCTTCTCCATCACCGCGACGCGCCGGCAATATTGCGCGGCGAGGCCGAGATCATGGGTGATCAGGATCATCGCCATGTCGCGCCGCCGGGTGATGTCGGCGAGCAGGTCCATCACGGTCTTCTGGGTGGTGACGTCGAGGCCGGTGGTCGGCTCGTCGGCGATCAGGAGGCTGGGCTCGCAGGCGATCGCCATGGCGACCATGACGCGCTGGCACATGCCGCCGGAGAGTTCGTGCGGATAGGCGTCGAGCCGGCCGACCGGGTCGCGGATCAGCACCGCCTCCAGCAGCTCCACGGCGCGGTCGCGGGCCTGCGCCCGGGACAGATCGCCATGGGCGCGCAGCACGTCGGCGATCTGCAGGCCGACGGTGCGGATCGGGTTGAGCGCTGCTCGCGGGTTCTGGAAGATCATCGACATGGCCGCGCCGCGCAGCGGCTGCAGCATGGAACGCGAGGCGCGGGTAATGTCCTGGCCGCGAAAGGTGATGCGGCCATGGGTGATGCGGCCGGCCCGGTCGAGCAATTGCATCACCGAGAAGGCGGTGACCGACTTGCCCGAGCCGCTCTCGCCGACAATGCCGAGGGTTTCGCCGGCGGCGACCGCCAGCGAGACGCCTTTGATCGCCTCGACCTGGCCGTGGCGGGTCGAGAACGAGACGCGCAAGTCGTCGATGGACAGGAGCGGCGCCGCCATATGTGCATCGCTCATGTGCGCATCCTCGGATCGAGAATGTCGCGCAGGCCGTCACCCAGGAGATTGAAGCAGAGCACGGCGGACATCAGCGCCGCGCCGGGAAACACCACCAGCCACCATTTGCCCGTCGTGATGAAACGCGCGCCCTCGGCGACCATGATGCCCCATTCCGGAGTCGGCGGCTTGACGCCGAGGCCGAGGAAGGAGAGGCCCGCGGCGTTCAGGATGGCCCAGCCGAGATTGAGCGAGATCTGCACCGCCATGGCCGGCAGCACATTGGGCAGAAGAAACAGCATGACCACGCGGGCATGGCTGTTGCCGGAGGCGCGTGCCGCTTCCACCCAGCCGGCGCCGCGCCGGACATTCACCTCGGCGCGGGCGAAGCGGATGTAGAAGGGCAGGTTGATGATGGCGGTGGCATAGATGATGTTCTCGACCCGGTTGCCGAGCGCCGCCACCATGGCCATGGCGAGCACGAAGAGCGGGAAGGCCATCAGCACGTCGACGAAGCGGCCGACCCAGCGGTCGAGCGAACCGCCGGTATAGCCGCAGAAGCTGCCGATCAGCGCGCCGATGGCGAAGGACAGGGTCACGGCGGAGGCGGCGATCAAGAGGTCGAGGCGGGTGGCGACGATGACCCGGCTGAACACGTCGCGGCCGAGCTGGTCGGTGCCGAACCAATGCGCCGCGCTCGGCGGCTGCAGGGCGATCGGCACGTTCGAGGCGATCGGGTCATAAGGCACGATCCACGGCCCGACGATGGCGAGCAGCACCAGCAGTGCCGCGCCGATGCTGGCGACCAGCGTCATCGGATTGCCGCGCAGGATCCAGCCGGTATGGCGGAGGGTTGCCGTTATCATTCGATCGAAATCCGGGGATCGGCGAGACCGTAGAGAACGTCGACGGTGAGGTTCACCGCGACGAAGATCGTCGCCATCAGCAGCACGAAGCCCTGCACCGGGGCATAGTCGGAGGACAAGAGGGCGTCGAGCGCGTAGGAGGCGACGCCCGGCCAGGAAAACACCTTCTCGACCAGCACATTGGCGCCCAGCATGGTGGAGAACACGATGCCCATGATGGTCAGCACGGGCAGGAGCGCATTGCGCAGCGCATAGACCAGCACGACCCGCCGGCGCGACAGGCCGAGCGCTTCGCCGGTGCGGACGAAATCGCTGGTCAGCACGGCCAGCATCGAGGCGCGCGTCATGCGGGCGAGCGGCGCCAGCACGAACAGCGCCATCGTACAGGCTGGCAGCACCAATTGGCTGGCCGCCGACCGCCAGGCCTCCCAGTCGCCGGCAAGAGCCGCGTCGATCAAGAGGAAGCCGGTCACGACAGGGGGCTGGCCGGCGAAGATGTCGATCCGGCCGGTCGGATCGGGCGCGATGCCGAGCAGGTAGTAGAAGGCGAAGATGAACAGGAGGCCCGAGACGAAGGTCGGCACGCAGACCCCGAGCGTGCACAGGAAGCGCACGGCATTGTCGACGATCGAATTGGGTTTCAGCGCCGCCAGGATGCCGAGCGGCAGCGCCAGCGACAGGGCCAGGATCAGCGCGACGAAGGTCAGTTCCAGCGAGGCCGGCAGCCGGTTCTTCAGGTCGGCCAGCACCGGCTGGCCCGTCGTCATCGAGCGGCCGAGATTGCCGGTGGCGATGTCGCGCAGATAAAGCGCCAGCTGTTGCGGGATCGGCTTGTCGAGCCCCATCTGCTCGCGGATCTGCTCGATCTCCGCCTGGCCGGCATTCGGGCCGGAGGCGAAGAAGATCGCCGGATCGCCCGGCAGTACACGCATCAGCAGGAAGGTGAAGATCACCACCCCGAGGAGCGCCGGCAGCGACGAGACGATCCGTCGCCCCGCCCGCCGCGCGATCACACCTGCAAGACCCATCTGCCCGCTCACGCCCGCTTCATGTCGCGATAATCGACCTGGCGGTGATAGCCATAGACATAACCATCGATCGTCTTGGCCATGACCGCGTCCTGGTTCGGCTGCCACAGCATGATCATCGGCACCTCCTCGGCGAGCACGGCGATCATCCGCTTGCACAGCTTTTCATAGGTCGCCGCATCCTGCTCGAACCGCGCCTGGGCGGTCAGCGCGTTGATCTCGGCATTGTTCCAGGACGAATAGTTCCAGCGCTGGTCGCCGGTGAAGAAATTGCGGAAGAAATAGTCGGTCGAGGGCAGCCAGGCGATCGAGGTCTCGGTCAGGAAGGGCAGCTTCTTTTCGGTGACGAGCGTCGAGATCTGGGCGTCCGGCAGCTTCTGGATGTCGACGCGGATGCCGATCTTGCCGAGCGATTCCTTGATCAGCGCGGCCATCGGCTCGCTGACCGCGGCCGAGCCGACATTGAACGAGAAGGTGGTGTCGAGCCCGTTGGGGAAGCCGGCCTCGGTCAGCAATTGCTTGGCCTTGGCAAGGTCGGTCTTCAGCGGCATGGGCTGCGGGAACACCGCCTTGTCCGGATCCCCGGTCCAGGTACCGCCGAACAGCGCCGCGCCGCGCTCGAACAGGGCGGCCTTGAAGATGTCCTGATAGGGCATGGCGGCGGCCACCGCCTGGCGCAGCTTCACATTGTTGAACGGCGCCATCTGGGTGTTGAAGGCGACCATGGTGAAGGCGTTGAACTGCGGCGTCGAGACCACCTTGACCCGCTCGCGGGTCGCCAGCGTCGGCACGTCGCTCGCCTGCAGGTCGATGGCGATATCGGCATCGCCCTTCTCGATCAGGCTGGCGCGGGTGGCGGCCTCCGGAATGGTCTGGCAGATGACGCGCCGGAAATGCGCCGGCTTGCCGTCCTCGCCGCCCTTCCAGTTGTCGTTGCGGCGCAGCACGACCTGCTCGCCCGGTTTGAAGCTCTCGACCATATAGGCGCCGGAACCTGCGGCATTGTCCTTCAGCCAGGCCTGGGCCCAGGGGTCCTGCGCGGTGAGATGCGGCTTCACCAGCTTGGTGTTGATGATGATGCAATAGAGCGTGCAGAGGTTCGGCAGCGCCAGCCGGTCGGGCTTGTCGACCTTGGCCTCGACGGTGAAGGGATCGATGATCTTGAACTGTTCGGGCCTGGTCCAGGACCCGGTCTGGATCTGCGCCGCGGCCAGCGACTTGGCCGAGACGGCCCGGTCGAGCGACCATTTCACGTCTTCCGCGGTCACCGGCGAGCCGTCATGGAACTTGGCGTCGCGGCGCAGGTGGAAGGTGAAGGTCATGCCGTCGGGGCTGGTGACCACGCGCTCGGCCAGCTCGCCGCGAATGGTGTCGGGATCGAACACCCAGCCATTGCCGAGCTTCTTCTTGCCGAAGGAGACCAGCCGGTCATAGACATTGACGCTGATGCCGAAGGCCTCGCGGGTCGAGCCCGGCATGGTCGGATCGAGCGTATTGACCGCATTGCCGGTCACCTGGCGCAGCGTTTCGGCGCGGGTCTGGGCCAAGCTCGGCCCGCTTATGGTCGCGGCCGTGGCCAAGGCGGCCGAACCGGCAAGCACATTCCGACGCGTGATGGTCATGTCACCCTCTCGATTGCTTATTCAGCCCGCTTTTGCCCAACCTGCCGGCCGCTTCAGGTCATGGTGGCATCGAAGCAATCCACGTACCAGCATCTGCACGTAGCGAATCTTCTCTTCCGCCACGTTCGGGCGACTCATTTGTTTCAAATGTCGCCTTTGGACGCCTTGGTGTTCAGACAGGTCGTAAAACCACCCGCTGCCGGCTTTTTGTGCAGCCTGCCTCAGCCGGCGAGCCAGCCGCCGTCGACCGCCAGCGTGGTGCCCGTGGTGAAGGCGGCGGCATCGCTCGCCAGGAACAGGACCGCCTCGGCGGCCTCTTCCGGCAGGCCCAGGCGATTGAGCGGGTGACGCGCGCGCGACGCCTCTTCCGCGGCGCGCGGATCGGCTCTGCGGTTGAAGCTGCGTCTGAGCATCGGCGTGTCGATCGCTCCCGGCACCAGCGCATTGACCCGGATGTGGTCGCCGGCGAAATCCAAGGCCATGGTGCGGGTCAGGCTGAGAAGGGCGCCTTTCGCCGCGATATAGGCGCTGTTGCCGGCGCCGCCGGCAAGGGCCAGCTGCGACGCCGTGGTGATGATCGCGCCGCCGCCCTGGCGCTGCATGAACGGCACCACCGCGCGCGCCCAGAGCCAGGTGCCGCCGACATTGGCGCGGAACACCGCGTCCCAGTCCTCCGGGCGGGTGGTCAGGACCGTGCCGCCGACGGAAAAGCCGGCGGCGGTGAACAGCACGTCGATCCGGCCATAGCGTTGCTGGATCGCCGCGGCATCCTCATCTGCGGTGCCGACCTCGCCGACATCGGATACCCGTACCACCGCCGCGCCGCCCGCCTCGGCGATCATTCCGGCGGTCTCGCGGACGCCGGTCTCGTCCCGGTCGACGAGCGCCAGCCGCGCGCCTTCCCGGGCGAAAACGACGGCCGTCGCCCGGCCGATGCCGGAGCCGGCTCCGGTGATGACGGCGACCTTGTCCTTCAGCCTCACCGGCGCATGTCCTTCTGCAGCAGGCGCGTTCCCACCCGGACCATGGTTCAGGACGCCACGCGGGCAAGCGCCGCGGCAATCGACGCCTTGAGCATCTCGATCATCTGGTCGATCTCGCCGCGCGAAATGATATAGGGCGGCGCCAAAATCACGTGGTCGCCGTTATAGCCGTCGACCGTGCCCGGCGAGGGATAGCAGAGCAGGCCGCGGTTGAACGCCTCCTCCTTGACCTTGGCCTGCAGGCCGAGGGCCGGGGCGAAAGGTGCCTTGGTCTCGCGGTCCTTGACCAGTTCGAGGGCGACGAAAAAGCCGCGCCCCCTGATATCGCCGACATGCGGGTTCTGCCCGAAGGCCTCGCGCAGCGCCCCCATCAGATAGTCGCCGTCGGTCCGGCATTTTTCCACCAGCCCGTCGCGGATGATCACCTTCTGCACGGCGAGGCCGGCGGCGCAGGCGGCGGTATGGCCGGAATAGGTGTGGACGCTGGCGATGGTGCCGAAGCTGTCGGCAATGGTGCGATAGACCTCCTCGGTCATCAGCGCCGCGCCGAGCGGCGCATAACCGCCGGCCAGACCTTTCGCCGTGTACATCACGTCGGGCGCGACGCCGTCATGGGCGAGCGCCCGCCAGGTGCCGCAGCGGCCGACCCCGCACATCACCTCGTCGGCGATCAGCAGGATGCCGTAGCGGCTGCAGATCTCGCGCATCTTCCGGGCATAACCGTCGGGCGCCGGAACCGCGCCGCCCGCCGCCCCCACCACCGGCTCGAAGAACAGCGCGGCGATGCGCTCGGCGCCGACCCGGTGGATCTCGCGCTCGAACTCTGCGGCGAGATGATCGGCGAGTTCATGGGGCGCGACGCCGGCCGGCGGGCGATAGGCATTGGCCGGCGACAGATGGGTCACCGGCATGAGCGCGCCGGCATAGGGCTTGCGCCGGGCCGGATGGCCCGACAGCGCGAGCGCGCCGAACGTATAGCCGTGCCAGGACTGCCGCCGGGCGAAGAAATGGGTGCGGCCCGAATGGCCGCGCGCGACATGATATTGCAGGGCGATCTTCATCGCGGTCTCGGTGGCTTCCGAACCGCCGGAGACGAAGCTGACCCGGCTCATGCCGCCGCCGGCCTGCTCGATGATCGTCTCGGCGAGCTGGTCGATCGGGTCGGAGGTGAAGTTGGACGAATAACCGAAGGACAGCTTGTCATATTGCGCCTTGATCGCCTCGATCACCTCGCGATGACCGTGGCCGAGGCAAAACAGCGCGGGCCCCGAGGAGCCGTCGAGATAGCGCCGGCCTGTCTCGTCGACGACATAGATGCCTTCGCCGCCGACCGCCTTGGGCAGCCTTTCGCCGACCTTGTGCTGGTTCAACCAGCGATGACCGATATCGTCCATGTGAAGCCCTCGCAGTGGCAGGCTAGGGGCCAGTGGAGCGAGCGGTCAAATGCGCAATACGCATGCCGCCAAGGGGCAGGCGCGGGGTTGCGTGGCCAGGGCTTCGGTGGTTCTGTACCGTCCCCGGTGGCGCCAGAGCGGCCTTATGCCATCGGCGTGCTCAGCGGCTCGCCTGGACGTCGGTCGCCCTTCGAAATCTTGCGCGTGAACCAACCCACAAACCCTCTCCCAGAGGGAGAGGGTGGCAGCGTCAGCTGCCGGGTGAGGGGTCGTCCATCTCCGGATAGAGCGGCACGCAGCGCGAGCGTTGGCGCCACTTCGAAAAGCTTACGCCCCTCACCCGGCGCCTGACGGCGCCACCCTCTCCCTCTGGGAGAGGGTTTGTTCAAGCCCCCGTGCTCAACCCGCCTTCTCGATCCAGTCGAGATAATCCGGGATCGCGGTGGCCAGGTCGAAGCGCGGCTTGAAACCGGTTGCCGCCTGCAGGCGGATGAAATCGCTCGGCCGGCGGTCGGCCGGCAGCTGGAAGCGGATATTCGGGTTCTCTTCGTCGATCCGGTAGGTCCAGCCGGGCAGGCGCTCGGCCAAGGCCTGGCAGAAATCCAGCACCGAAAAGACCTCCTGGCCGCCAAGGTCGAAAACCGCGGGCGGTTCGGCGAATTTCTTGTCGATCAGCGCGACCAGGGCGGCGGCCGCATCGCGCGAATAGAGCCAGCCGCCGAAACCCGGCCGCGACAGGCGCACCTCTTCGCCGCGCCGCGCCAGGGCGACCACCTGGGCCTGCGCCGACAGGATCTCGCGCACGCCGCTGTCGCGCTCGAACGGGCCATAGACCGCCGACAGCCGGACGATCGGCAGGCACAGGCCGTAGACGGCGGCCAGCCGGGTGGCGATCTGCTCGGCCGCAAGCTTGGTCATGCCGTAGAGCGCCGCCGGCGCCGGGGCGTCGACGCGTGCGTCGAAGCGGCCTTCGCCATTCTTGTCGAGCGGATAGACGCTGCCGGAGGAGGCCAGGATCACCTTCTTGACGCCGCTTTCGGCGGCCGCCCGCAGCACCGCCGCAGTGCCCGCGACATTGACTGCGATCACGCGTTCCGGCGCGCGCCGTTCCTGCTCGGGACCGGCGGTCATGGCGGCGGCATGGATCACCGACGTCACCTTCTCGGCCGCCATGGCGGCCTTCACCTGCTCGGCATCGGTGACGTCGCCGATGATCTCGACGGTCTGTTCCGGCAGCCAGCCGGCAGGCGCCGGATGCGCCGCGAAGGCGACCGCGCGCCGTCCCATGCGTGCCAGATGATCGGCGACCGCGACGCCGACGAAACCCGTGCCACCCGTGATCATGACCGTCATAGCGCCGCACCTGTTTCGATCGCCGTGCCCCCGGGCCGCCCGACATTGCCGCTGCTGAGGTTGGCATCTAGGCTTGCCGAACAGAAGCGCGAGCCGGTCATCCCTGGCCTGCCGGCTCAGGTCGGGTGGCTGTCATGCGCTTGCGCGGTGTGGTTCTGGCGGTGGGCGGCGCCGAGGCCGTGCTTCTGCTGGTGATCGCGGCCAATGGGCTGATGTCGCGCTCCGATCCCGCGACCCGGGGCCTGGATGTCGCGGCAGGTGTTTTCGCCCTTGGCGTCTTCGCCATTTCGGCACTGCCGGCGCTGGTGCTCGCCTTCAAAGGCAAGGCGCTTTGGCTGGCCCTGGTGCTTTGCCTCATTCCCTTCGCGGCCCTTGGCGCGGCGATCCTGTGGTGGATCCTGCTCTAGCCGTCCTCGCGCGGCCCGCCGCGCTCCACGCCCGGCCATAGACGAAGGCTATCGCGTTTCGAACTGTTTGCGCTTGCGGCACCACGCCCGTCGGCAAAGGTGAAGCCCGTGGCGCGACCGTTGCGCCGGCCGACCGGCAAAGGGGTGTGCAAGAGGGGCGCTGACACGAGATCGAGCGGGGATATCCGGCAGAGAACCGGATGCCGGCAACCAGCGGGAGGACGACCATGACGACACGACGGATGGCCAGTGCATTCATCGGCGCGGCGCTCGCGGCACCGTTCCTGTCGCGGCGCGCGGCGAGCCAGGCGCTTTGGGCGCCGAGCCGGCCGGTGCGCCTCGTCGTCGCCTATCCGGCCGGCGGCGCCACCGATGCCATCGCGCGCATCGTCGCCAACCATATTTCGACGCCGCTCGGCCAGAATGTCATCGTCGAGAACGTCGCCGGCGCCTCGGGCGCGCTCGGCACCCGACAGGTCGCGCGGGCGGAACCCGACGGCCACACCATCACCTTCGGCAACAACCAGTCGCACGGCACCAATATGTTCCTGATGCGCACGCCCGGTTATGACGCGGTGAAGGACTTTGCCGCGCTCGCCGGGGCCGGCGCCTTCGAAAACGTCCTGGTGGTGCGCAACGATTTGCCGGTGAAATCGATCGCCGAATTCGTCGCCTATGCCAAGGCGCGGCCGGGCGAGCTCAATTTCGCCTCGACCGGCCCCGGTTCGGGATCGCATCTGTCGGCCGAGCTGTTCATGATTCGCACAGGCACCCGGCTGACCCATGTTCCCTATCGGGGGCTCGCCGCCATGGCGCAGGACCTCGTCGCCGGCCGGATGGATTTCGCCTGCGCCGTGCTGCCGAGCGTGGTGGCGCAGATCCAGGCGGGGCAGGTGAAGGCGCTGGCCATGCAGAGCGCCGGGCGCAATGCGATGATCCCGGATGTTCCGACGCTCAGCGAACAGGGCGTGACCAATGCCGACCTGTCGTCCTGGACCGGCTTCTTCGCGCCGGCGACCGCACCGCCCGCTTCGGTCGAGCGCATGTCCCGCGAGATCGTCGCGGCGCTCGGCGCTCCGCCGGTGGTCGAGGCCATCGGCCGGCTGGGCTTCGCCATCGAGGTCCGCGATGCCAGGGCCTTCGCCGCCTATCAGGTGAGCACCATGGCGGTGCTCGCCGACCTCATCAAGACCGCCAATATCAAGCCGGAGGACTGATGCCGGCCGGGATTTCGGGAGAAGGTGCAATGGGCCATCGGGACGATCATGATGTCGTGGTGATCGGCGGCGGCTCCGCCGGCATCGCGGCGGCCGTCGGCGCGGCCCGCGGCGGCGCGCGAACCTTGCTGGTCGAGCGCTACGGCTTTCTCGGAGGTGCTGCGACCAATGCCGCGGTGCTGTCCTATTGCGGCCTGTTCGCGCAAGGACCCGATATCGTGCCGGTGGTTGGTGGCGTCGGTGCCGAGCTGCTCGATGACCTCGGCGAGCTCGGCCTCGATCCGCGTCCGATGCGCAGCGCCTCGGGCAATCTGATCGTCATGCTCGATCCGGAAATCCTCAAGCTCGCGCTCGACCGGCTGGTGGCGTCGAGCGGCGTCGAGCTCCTGCTGCATTCGTCCCTCGTCGGCGCCAGGTCCGAAGGCCGGCGCGTCACTGCCGTCACCATCCAGGATCATGCCGGACCGCGTGAGATCCGGGCCAAGGCCTTTGTCGAAGCGAGCGGCGAGGGCGATCTCGCCGCCATGGCCGGGGCCCTTCTGCCGGCCGACGCGATCGCGCCTGGCCTGCACCTGCAGCCGGCTTCCTATCCCATCCGCATCGGCGGCGTGCCGCCGGACCTCGCCTTCACCCGGGAGGTGATGAGCGCGGCGGTCGCGGCCTATAACGCCACGGCGCGTCATCCGATCCACCGGCCGGCCGGCGGCGTCGGCGCGCGCCTGCCGGTCTCGGGTGATCTCTGGTGGCTGGTGGTCGATCTCGACACCGATGGCGTCAGCGCGGCAAGCCTCACGGCCGCCGAACTCAAGGGCCGCGAAATGGCCCATGGGCTGGTCCAGGCGCTGCACGCCACCGCGCCCGGCTTCGACAAGGCCTTCATCGTCTCCACCGGCCCGCAGGTCGGCATCCGCCAGTCCCGCCGCGTGCTGGCGCGCGAGAGCCTCGCCGGCAGCGCCGCCGAGCAAGGTATCTTGCGCGATGACGGCATCGGCCGCGGCGGTTGGCCGGTCGAGATCCATCACGGGCCGGGCCGGATCGAGTTCCGCAATATTGGCGGCAAGGGCTATTTCGACGTGCCCTTCGGCGCGATCCGTGCGGCGATCGCCGACAATCTCTGGCTCGGCGGCCGGCTCGTCGGATGCGACGACACTGCCTTCGCATCGGTCCGCGTCATGGGCACGGCCTTTGCCACCGGTCATGCCGCGGGCCTTGCCGCCGCGCTTCAGGCCAACGGCGCCGACGACGTCGATGCGGCTGTGCTGCGCGCTGCGCTGAGCGGCCAGGGTGCGATCCTGTGATAGGCTCGCCCACCCGCCGCGCCGCCTGATGTCCATGACCCTGACCTTGCGCCAGATCGAAATGTTCCGGGCCGTGATGACGGCCAAGAGCTTCGTCGGCGCCGCGCGCCTGCTGCGCGTCGCCCAGCCCACCGTGACCAATGTCATTGCCCGCATCGAGGATCGCCTGGGCGTATCCCTGTTCCTGCGCCAGGGCGGCCGCATCTATCCGACCGCGGAAGCGATCAATATCCTCGCCGAAATCGACCGCGCCTTCATCCAGCTCGAACAGGCCGTGATGCGGGTCGACAAGGTGGCGAAGCGCGAGGCCGCGACGCTCCGGCTCGGCGCGGCGCCGAGCGTCGGGCGCCGGCTCATTCCCGAGGTGCTGAAGGCGCTGGTCTCGCGCCACCAGGGCCTCACCGTCCATCTCGAGATCCTGTCGGTCGCCCAGGTGCTCGATTATGTCCTGGGCGGCCCCGGCGAATGCGCGGTCTCGGTCTTTCCGATCGCCCATGGCGCGATCCGCAGCACCCAGCTCGGACAGGCCCGGCTGGTCTGCCTGGTCCCCCATGAGCTTGCTGGCCGTTTTGATGCTCCCGTCGCGCCCGCCGATCTCAGGGATGAAACCCTGATCGTCTTCGAGCCGCATACGGTGCACGGCCAGGCGATCGCGCGGTTCCTCGGCTTGGCCGATGTCAGCCTCGGCCGCACCCATCAGGCGCGCTTCGCCGAGTCGGCCGTCGGTCTCGCCGAGGCGGGTCTCGGCATCGCGCTGGTCGACGAGTTCAGCGCGCTGTCGGCCGATCAAAATCGCGTCGCGGTGAAACCGGTCGCCTTCGATCCGGTCTTCGACATCTTCCTGCATGTCAATCACGAGCGGCCGGTCAGCCATTTCACCCAATTGTTCCAGCGCGAGCTGGCCCGCCAATTGACCGCCATCGCGGCCGAAGCGCCCTGCGCAACGGTTCGCTCCCAGGCGCGATAGCCCGGCGCTATCGGCGAGCCCAGGATCTGCGCTTGCGGCATGGCTGCCGCCATCCACAATCGCCTGAGCCACCGGTCGGAAGTGGTGGCGGGGGGATGGACATCATGCGGGAAGCGATGCCGGATTTTGATCCGATCGCGGCGGCCGACGAGCTCGGCGGCGCAACCACGGTCCTGTTCCAGCGCTTCGACCTGATGACCCGCCGGCCGACCCGCACGGTGATGGGGCTGGAGGTCGAGATCGTCGATGGCGCGGGCGATTTCGCCGGCGCATTGCGTGCGGGTCTCGGCCGGTCCGGCGGGGAGGCCGCGGCGCCGGGCCTGGTGCTGGTTTTTGCCGGCTTCGAAACCCTGCTCGGCAAGCGGACTGACGATACCGCGGGGCTTCCCGGGCATCTGGTCGCGCGTATCAGCGAAGGGTTCGACATCGACCACGCGACCGGCACCGTCGGGCTGATCTCGGCCGACGAGCCAGCTCTCCGCCGCCGTCTGCGGGCCCTGCCGCCAGCCGATGCGCGGCCATCGGATCGCGCGCTGCGAGCCGACCTGTCGGACTGGACGGCGGATCGTGGTTTCAACGATTACGCCAGCCGCGTCGAGACCATCAAACGCGTCATCGCGGCGGGCGGAGCGGAGGGCGCGGTGCTGTCGCTTGGCCTGTCCAAGACAACCGAGGCCAGCCCCTTCACGCTCTATCGCGAATTCGTCGCGGCCAATCCCTCGCCCTACGGCTTCGTCCTGAAGCATGACGGCAAGGCTCTGGTCGGCAGTTCACCGCTGGCTTATCTCACCATCCGCCAAGGGCGTCTGCATCTCGAGACCGACGCCGGCACGCGACCGGTCACCGGCGATGCCGGGCGCGATGATGCCGCCGCGCGCGACCTCATGGTCAATCCCAAGGACGCCGCCGAGCACCGCGTGGTGGTCGAGGCCGAGCGCGAGGCCTTGCTGCCGATCGCCAGAGACGGGGCGGTCGAGGCGGTGATCGACCGCCAGGTCCGGCGTTTCTCCCATGTCATGCATCTCTATTCGGCGCTGGAGGCGGAACTCGCCGACGGGCGCGACACGGCCGATGCGATCCTGGCACTGGCCCCGGCGGCGGCCGTCTCGGGACGGCCGAAGCGGGCCGCGGCCGAACTCGGGCTCGCGCAAGAAGGCGGCGCGCGCGGCCCCTATGGCGGGGTCATCGGCATCGTCGAGCCGGATTGTGCCGATCTCGCGGTGGTCATCCGCTCGCTCTGGATCAGCCAGGGCCGCGCCGCGCTGCGGGTCGGCGGCAAGATCGTCGCCACCTCGACGGCCGAGGAGGAATACCGGGAAGCCCTATCGAAGGCGCGCTTCCTGATCGACGGCGTCGCCCGTGCGGAAGCGCGTGGCCGCTGAACGCCGGCCGTGGGCGAACATCATCAAGCATAAAAAATCGTGGGGAGACGAGATCATGAACAGGCTGGTTCTGGCTGTGCTGGCGGCGTTGATCGGGATAGGCGGCGCGAAGGCCCAGACCCCTCCGGCCATTCCGCCGATCAACCGCGGCCCGATCATTGCGCCGGCGGCGGCGCTCGAAACCCTGTTCACCGAAGGCTTCTGGCTGGAAGGCCCGACCGCCGGTCCCGACGGCCGGATCTATTTCAGCGACGTCACCATGACCTTTCGCACCGGCAATGCCGCCGGCAATATCTGGGTCTATGACCCCGCCAGCGGGCGCACGTCGCTGTTCCGTTCGCCGAGCGGCATGGCCAATGGCATCAAGTTCGACGCTTCCGGCGGCATGGTCGTGGCGCAAGGTGCCGATTTCGGCGGCCGAGCCATCATCCGCATCGACATGGCCACGGGCCGGGCGAAGATCCTGGCGGGGCTCTACAAGGGCCGGCCGTTCAATGCGCCGAACGATCTCGATATCGATGGCCAGGGACGGATCTATTTTACCGATCCGCGCTATTTCGGCCATGAGCCGATCGAGCAGCCGGTCAACGGTGTCTACCGGATCGATCCCGATGGCTCGGTGCGCCTCGTGCTGGCCGACATCACGCGGCCGAACGGCATCGCGCTGTCGCCCGACGGCCGGCGCCTCTATGTCGCCGAGCACGACTTCCTGGTCGCCGACCGGCGCATCGATCCGGTACCCCAGCGCAACGGCGCCATGCATATCCTGGTCTATGATCTCGGCGCCGACGGCATGCCGGTGAACCGCCGCGTGCTCGTCGATTTTGGCGCCGAACAGGGGGCTGACGGGCTCGCCGTCGATAGTGCCGGCAATATCTACGCCGCGGTCCAGGCGGCCAGCCGGTTCGGCGTCCGGGTCTATGATCCAGAGGGCCGGGAGATTGCCTATGTACCGACCCCGACTCGGCCGACCAATGTCGCCCTGGCCACCTCCGGCGGACGCTCGCACCTCTATGTCACCGGCGGCCCGAACCTCTACCGCATCGAGGCGCTCAGCCGGCCGCGACAGGCCGTGGTTCGCCCCTGATGTCGCAGACCGCCGCGGAGCGGCCTGTCAGAACCGCACTGCGAGATTGGCCTTGAAGCCGTGCTGCTGGGCATCGGAGGCGATCTGGCCGGAATAGGAGACGCCGAAAGTTGCCGCCGGCGACAGGTTGAGGTCGAGCCCGGCCTCGACCAGGGCGGCATTCCGGGCGATCGGCACGCCGGCGACCGTGAAGGCGCTGCCCCCGGCAAAGGCGAGGGTTGCCAGCGGCGTCGTGTCGCCGAAGGCATGGCGCCAGCCGAGCGTTCCCCTGACGGTTGCCTGGACACCGGCGAGATCGAAGCTGGAGGAGGCCCGCACGCCGAGCGTGGTGAAGGTCGCCTGCGTCGTCTGGCCAGTGCCTATGAGGGCCGCCGCACCGCCCTGCTCAGTGAAGCCGGATGTCGAAAGATGGACATAGGCCAGGTTGGCGAAGGGTTCGAACGCGACCCGTGACGCGTCGATCCGGTAGCCGAGCTCGCCGAAGGCCTGGAAGGTGCCGGCGTGGCTATTCGCCTTCAGGCTGTCGTTGAAGCCGGGAATGCGGACGCTGCGGCCGGTCGCGATGTCGTGCCACGTATAGGCGAGGCCCGAGCGGACACCGAGCTGGCCCCATTGCGCACCGGCATAGAGGCCGAGATGGTAGTTGTCGCTGCCGCCGGAGGAGGCGCGGTCTCGCGCGGTGAAGGTCGTGCGGCTATAGCCGGCGAGGACGCCGATCCGCAGGATGTCGAGGACCGGTCCGTCGGCGCCGAGGAAAAAGCCGCCGGTCGAGCGTTCCAGGCGCGCGGCATTGCCGTCGCTCCTGGTTTGTCCCCAGGCGCCGATCGCCTGGCCCCAGACGGCCAGGCGATCGGTGGTGGCGGCCACCGGGATCGGATCGCCGCCGGCATAGGCCATGACTGGGAAGGTGGCGGCGGCGACCGCGCCAAAGGCCGAACGCAGGCGATCGGTGGCGGCCTCGCGGACGAAGCGGCTGTCCTCGATCAGCGCCGTCTTGGCCGAGGCATGGATCTCGCCGGAGAGCTGGTCGAAGCTCCGGCGCACGATATCAGGGTCGCTCGACATCGCGACGGCCTGCCAGATCGGATTGCTATTGGGCAGGCTCTCGATGCCGCCCGCAGTGGCGATCTGGTTGCGGGTGATGCCGATGCTCGAGAAGCTCGCATCATTGCGGGTCAGTTGCAGCGTCACGTCATTGCCGTCACCGCCGGCATAGTTCAGGCTCAGATTGAGAAAGAGCAGGTTGTTGGTGACGGTGCCGAACGTGCCCGTCACGGCGCCCGCGCTCTGCTTGTCGATCAGGGTGTAGGGGCCGTTGAGCAGGTTCCAGCTCGCCGGGGTCGTCGGCGACAGCACCAGGTTGAGTGTCGCGCCTGATATGTCGACGCTGCCGGCGACCACGATCTTGTCGGTCCCTGCCGGCGTGCCCTCGACCACGAGCGTGCCGTGATTGACATAGTTCCCGGCAATGATCTGGGTGCCGACGGAATTGCCCGGCGCATGCACGCCGCCGGCCGCAATGGTGACGGTGGAACCGAGGCTGCCCACCGTGCCGGTGCCGGCGAGCGTCGCGCCGGACTGTACGGTGAGCGTGCCGCCGAGCGTGCCGTTGACCGCGAGCGTGCCGGCCTCGACGGTCGTGGTGCCGGAGAAGCCGCCGCTATTGCCGGTCAGGTTGGTGAGGCCGCCGCCCATCTGACGGATCGCGCCGGTCCCGGATATCACGCCGGCAAAGGTGATGGCATCGCTGCGGTAGAAGGCCAGCGTCGCGTTGTTGACGACATTGCCGGTGATCGAACCCGAGGTCGCGCCATTGCCGATCTGCAGAATGCCCGCGCTGACGGTGGTGCCACCCGCATAGCTGTTCGCGCCCGTGAGGGTCAGCTTGCCCGCGCCGGTCTTGGTGAGGCCGCCAGCGCCATCGATATCGTCGGACAGGACATGATCGCCGGCCTGGATCTCCAGGGTCGCCGAGGCCCCCGTCAGCACCACGTTCCGGGCGCTGGTAAACCCGCTGGTGACGCGCAGCGTGCCGTTGTCGATCGTCAGGCTGCCGGCGACATTGCCCAGATTGGCCTCGTTCGTCACCTGCAATACGCCGCCGACAATCGTCGTGCCGCCGGAATAGGTATGGGCTCCAGCGAGGATCGTCGTGCCGGCGACCTGGCGCACCTGGCCGGCGCCGGCAATGGTCGGGGCGAAGCTGTAGGCCGCCTCGGTATGGTTGAACACGAGGCGGCTCGCGGCATTGAGGTCGACGGTGCCGACCTGCAGCGTGCCCGCCGCAGTCGCCGCCGATGCTTCGGCTGCGCCGATATTGATCGTGCCGCCCGCCGCGCCGCCGACGAAGCCGGCGGTAATCGTGCCGGTTCCGGCGCTGCCGACCCTGAGGATGCCCTGATTGGCAACCGTCAGCGACCCCGCATTGGAATGGCCGACATAGAGGTTGACGCCGTCGCCCAGCCATTGCGAGCCGGCGCCGGTAATGACGACCTCGCTTGCGCCGCCGCTGCCGACAATGCCGACAGTGCCGCCGCCCGAGCCGCTCCTGACCGTGCCGCCGGCCTCGATCCTGAGCGTGCCCGAACCATGTTCGCCGACCCGCATCTGGCCGAAGGTCTCCCACGCGGATCCGGCCCCGGTGACGATCGCGACGGCGCCGTTGCTGATATAGGCCTGGCCCGAGGTCGCCGCGCTGCCGAGCTTGCCGCCGCCTTCGATCCTGAGCGTGCCGCCATGCACCCATGTCCGGCCGAAATAGCTCGCCGAACTGTCGCCGGTCAGCACCAGCGTGCCGCCACCTTGCTTGAAGAAGCTTGCGCTGCCGCCGGTGGTGATCGCGCCAGACAGGGTCAGCGTCGTGCCGGCGTCGGTCTCGATGCGTCCGCCGCCGGAGGTGAAGGCCACGCCCCTGCTGCTCGAGAACGTGGCTGTCGTCCGCAAGATCGCATCGGCGCCGGTGGCCGCGCCGCCGACGATGGTCGTGTTGGCAAAGGTGATGCCGCCGCCGGCCGCGCCGAGATTGCCGTCATTGGCGACCTGTATCGTGCCGGCGACGATCCGCGTGCCGCCCGAATAGGTATTGGCGCCGGTCAGGATCGTCACCGAGGCCGGATTGCCGTTCTGCACGACGAAGCCGCTGCCGGAAATCACTGGGGCGAAGGTCTGCGTGCCGGTCGCGTTGAATTCGACGCTGGAGGTGGCGTTGCGCAGGTCGACCACCGCCGCGGCCAACGTGCCGGCGCCCGTGGCATCGCCCATCTTGAGCGTGCCGGTGCCGCCGCCCGCGGTGCCCACATTGAGCGTCCCCGCGCCGCCGCCGACATTCACCTGGCCGCCGCCGCGGATCGTCAATGTGCCCGTGCCGGCAACGCCGATCACCGCCTGGCTGGTGACGTTCAGCGTGCTGCCGGCACCGGAAACGTTCGCGATGCCGCTGCTGCCCACGGCATTGCCGACAAACAGGCCAGCTGTGGTGGCGGTGGCGCCGCCCTCGACCCGTAGCGTGGACAGCGTGCCGTTGATGGTCGCGCCGAGCAGGATGTTGGTGCCGACAGTCAGCGTGGCATTGTTGTTGAGGATGAGCTGCGCATTGTCATGCAGCTCGATGCTTTGCGCCACGCCCGCGCCGCCGAGCGTCGCGGTCACGGCGCCGCCGCTGCCGTTGAGAAGAGCCCGGTCCGCGGATGTCGGCGGGCTGGTTGACGACCATTGGGTGCCGTCGGTCCAGCTCTGGTTGCCGACGCCGATCCAGGTCACGTCCGCGGCGCTCACCGGCGCCGGCCCGGCCAGCGTCACCAGGCCGGCCAGTGCAAGCGACAGCGAAGAGCCGACCGGCCACAGCGAAGCGCCATGGCGCTGCGACGAGGCCGCCGCGGCGGCGGCGCCATGCCGGCGGGCGCGGCGCGACGCGTCGTCGCTCCCGGCTGCCAGTGCGGGCGAGCGGGCCAGCCTGGCCAGCAGCGATCCCGCCAGGGCGGTCGAGCTCAGGAAACGATTTCGGCGGACTTTGGCAATCATCGAAGAGGCTCGCGCCATGATTGTGATGCGGGGTCGCATCGCCTGGCTTTTTGTTTGCGAGAGCCGAAACGAAGGCAAGCGCGGTGGAAAAACACGACATGCCGGTTCGACGAATTGACAGAAATCCGAAATTTTTTCGTTGATACCAGGCGCTTTCGGCCGCGAGACGCGATTGTTCCGGGCGGCGAGGCGGTCAAACGCCGAGCCGCGCCCTCAGTTCCGCCCGATAGGGGCGAGACACCACCCAGAGCGTGTTGAGCGTGCGCAGGCGTAACTCCCAGCGTTCGCGCAGCCGGCCGGCGTGGCGGTCGAGCACTTCGACATGCGGAAGATTGACGATGGCGGCGCGGTGGATGCGCACGAATGTCGCCTTGGGCAACATGCCGGCCCAGATCGACAGCGTCCGATGGTCGGTCAGCCGGGAACCGTCGATCAGCCAGACATCGGTATAGTCGCCCGCCGCACGCAGGCCGAGGATTTCTTCGGGGACGATGCCGCGGCTGCGGCCCTGCATTCTCAGATAGATCAGGGGCGCAAGCGGGCCCGGCGCCGCCTGAACACGGGCTGTGTCGCCCGTGCTCCGGTCGGAATAGCGGGCAAGGCCGATCAACCGCGCGCAGTGGAACAGCGTGTCGATTGCCTGCCCCTCCCAGCGGCGTATCCGCGTCGTCGCATCGAAGCCGATGCAGCCGCGCAGGACGTCCCGGTGGAACAGCGGGACGTTCAGGACGCTCTTGTGGTTCCGCCGAAGCATCTCGGCCTTCAGCGACCTCGCCGTCCGGGGAAGCCCCGCGACATCGTTGATCATCACCGCCTGGCCCTGAACCAGGAACTGATGCAGCCAGGCGATCATGGTGACGGGCGCGTCCTGCACATCCTCGGCGTGCTGGCTCACCCCGATGCGATCCCATCGATGGGTGTTGCGAAACCGCAGCAGGCTTTCGTCATATTCGAACATCCAGGCGCGATCCGCCCCGGCCAGCTCGCCGAGCTCCGCCAGAATGGTGGAGATCGCCCGGTCGATCGGCAGGGCGAGCAGATGGGCCGCGGCGCGCAACGCCCAGCCGGAACCATCCGCGCCGCCGCCCTGGCCGGCCGCGACGCTTGGCGATATCACTTCATATGAAGGATATGTGCCGTTCAGCGACCCCCTCCTGTTTCTTGTGTCATCGAATGCTCAAGAATCGGTTCGATTCGTTACAGAATTGCAACCAGAAAAACGGTTGGATACTTCGATATGGTGTCATGTTGAGTTGCAAGAGAGGAATCGAACACGTGATAAATAAGATGTAGAAACGATAATTGCCATATTTGCAATCAGTTTGTAAGGTTCAATTCTTATTCGCAGGCGAACGGTTTTCTCTTCCGTTACGGGATAGAAAACGCTGGGGATTTGCGTGCAATGATCTGGTCATACCGGCGGGGGGCGCCGAAACAGCTCGCCGGATCATTGGCGCCGGGAGCGCTGCATTGTGCCGCCGAGCGGCGATATTCACGTGGCGGACCCGATCAGATATGTCCGGGTTGAGGGTGCTCATGCCTTTCGCAAGGGCGTCGTGCGTTTGTCGAGGTTGGCGTCGAGCGCCAGTTCCGCCGCGCAGTGGCGGGGGGCCAGAGGAAGCCTTGTCAGGCGCCGGACGAGGGCCGCGGGCGTCGGGGACCGTCACAGAGACCGACAGGCATGCGTGGCGGCTGTGTGTCCGCGTCGTCTCGACCGGGCTTGTCCCAACCATCCGCGCATGTCTGAGACGGGCGTAAGCCGCCGATCTCAGCGACGAGCCCGGTCGGGGCCAGGTGCGAGGCATGCGAGGTCAGGCCAGGGCCGGATCAATCCGCTTGTGCGTGCCCGTCCTGCTCCGATCTGCCGCGGCACGGCGCGAAGCCTCACTCCCCCGAACGTGCCAGCCCTGGAACATGGGCCAGGATGGAGCTGGCGAAACCGCCATCGACGCGGATCGCTTCGCCGGTGACATAACGCGCGTCGCGGCTTGCCAGGAACGCCACGACATCGGCGACATCCTCGGGACGGCCGACTCTTTGGAGCGGCACGATCCTGTCCCGCAGTGCGGCGATGTCGGCATCTTGATAGATAGGCTCGGTCATCGGCGTGCGGATCATGCCGGGGCAAACGGCATTGACCCGGATGCCGGCCGGGCCCCATTCCTGCGCCAGTTGCCGGCACAGCATGATGAGCGCCGCCTTGGACGCGGAATAGGCGCCGTGTCCGACATGCGGTTCCAAGCCGGACATTGAGGCGATCGCCACATAGGCACCCCGGCTGCCGGCGAGCGCGGCACGGGCGGCCTGGGCGAGCAGCCAGGGCGCGCGGCTGTTGATCGCAAAGAGCCGGTCCCATTGGTCGAGCGCGAGGCCGGCAAGCGGCGCCGGCGCGGTGATGCCGGCATTGCAGACGAGCGTGTCGAGCCCGTCGCAGAAAGCCAGCGCCTCGTCGACGAGGCGCTGCGGCGTCGCAGGATCGGCAAGATCGCCGCTTACCGGCAGCACCCGGATGCCGAGCGCGGTGATCTCGGCGGCGATCGAAACCAGTTCGGCCGATGGCCGGTTGGCCGCAACGACGATCGCGGCATCCCTCGCCCGTGCCGCAGCGTCGCGAGCAAGCCGGAGCGCGATGGCACGGCCGATGCCACGACTGGCGCCGGTGATCAGCGCCTTCATGCCGCCGCCCGCCGGGCCGCTGCCGCGGCAACCGTTGCTTTTGCCGCGGCAAGCGTCCGGCGCGCCCATTCCTCCGGGCCGAGCTGCGGCGCCCGGCTTTCGCTCGGCAATTCGACGCTGACGGGCAGGTCGGCGGGCAAGGTCGCGAACAGGCCGACGAGATCGATGCTGCCTTCGCCCGGCAACTGGCGTTCGCAGCGCGCGACATGGATCAGGTCCTCGACCGGCGCCGTGCCGGCCGGCCCATCGCAGATCTGGGCGTAATGCAGCCATTGGCGCGGGATCGCCGCGACATCGGCGAGCGTCGAATGCGACCGGCCATAATGCAGCCCATCGACCAATACGCCGCCATTCGGCTGGTCGGCGCCGGCGACGATGCGCAAGGCGGAGGGTGCATCCGGCACCTTCGTCCAGGGCATGAATTCGAGATCGCAGGAGAGGCCGAAGGGCGCCGCGGCTTCGCAAAGCGCGGCGAAACTCGCGGTCATGCGGGCTTCGTCGGCCTCGTCGCCGGCCACCAGGATCGCCCTGGCGCCGAGCTTCTGCCCGACCTCGAAGAAGCGAAGGAAATGGTCCGGGTCGAAGCCTTCGCCGACCCGGATGATTTCCAGGTCGAAGACGCCGACGCCGGTATCGGCGATCACGCTGAGCGTTTCGCGCAGGGCCGCCGGGTCCTCCATCAAGGGATAGGCCACGCCGCCCGGAGAGGCCGGCAGCAGGCGGATGCCGGCGAACTGATAGCCGGTCGCGGCCGCCACCTTGACGATCTCCGGTGGCGTCAAGGCGAGCACGGTCAGATGGGCGAGCGAATAGTCCGGCGTCATGGTCTCTCTCCCTCAGGCGAGCGGCGAGATCGCGGTGGGCAGGCCGATGGTCGACTGCATGTCGCCGGTCAGCCAGTCCGGTCCGCCCTTCGGCGGCCAGACGCCCTTGGCGACGGATTCGGCGCGCACGGCGGCACGCGCGTCGAGGCTCGCATAGGGCCAGATATGGGTGAAGCGCTGCGGCCCGTCGAGCGCATACATGGCGATGGTCAGGGGCGACAACTTGGCGCGTTCCGGCATGGCGGCCTCCCAGGCCGCGCTGGTCGGGCCGACGCCGCCGAGCTTCAGGGCATAGGTGCGGATCTCGTAGACGCCGCCGAATGCGCCCGGCGCCACCGGTGGCAGGAAGGAAAACGGCGCATAGCTCTCGAGGCGAAGGTGGCTCAGCGCCTCGCCGCAATGGAACGGATTGGTCGTGCCGAGAGTGCGGCTCCGTTCCGCGGCGAGCTCGGCGGCGTCGGCGAAACCGCGCAGCACGATCAGCCGGTTGAGTTCGCCGATTTCGCTTGCCCAGCAGCCGAGCAGGCGGCCCTTGGCGGCCGGATCCTTCACATAGCTGTCGATGCCGGCAACCGCCTTGGCGGCGGTGCCGAGGCGAATGGCGAGCGTGGCGAGTTCATAGAGCATGGGTCGGCTCCGGGGTTGAAGAGGGGCGATCGGGCGGTCTTAGTCGGGGTCTTGCGGCAGCGGCGTGCCACTGGCGTGATGGGCGGCGATGAAGCCGAAGGTCATGGCCGGGCCGAGCGTGATGCCGCCGCTCGGATAGTGGCCGCCCATGATGCTCGCCATGTCGTTGCCGACCGCATAGAGGCCGGTGACCGGCTGGCGGTCCGGGCCGAGCACGCGGGCATATTCATCGGTGACGAGGCCGGAAAAGGTGCCGAGGCTGCCGGCGACAACCTTCACCGCATAGAACGGCGCCTTGATGATCGGCGCGACGCTCGGGTTGAGCGGGTGCGCGGGCTCGCCCTGCACGCGGTTATAGGCGCTCTCGCCACGGTGAAAGAGCGGGTCGCGCCCCTCGGCCGCGTGGTGGTTATAGGCGGCGAGGGTTTCGCCGAGGCCGCGCGGGTCGATGCCGCAGGCCGCCGCGAGGTCTTCGATGGTCGCACCGCGCTTCAGGTAGCCGCTGGCGAGCCAGCGCCCGAGCGGGAAGGGGCGGGGCCTCGCATGCCCGAGCCCGTAGCGGCGCTGGAACCGGTGGTCGCAAATGAGCCAGGCTTCCGGCGCCTCACCCCCGGGCGTGGCGGCGAATAGCGCCGCCATCATGTCGTGATAGGAATCCGCCTCGTTGGTGAAGCGCCGGCCGTCGCGGCGCACCGCGATGAGCCCGGGCTTCGCCCGCTCCAGCAGATGCGGGAAATGGCCGAGGCTGCCGTCGGGACGCGGCACCAGCGACACCGGCGCCCAGGCGCCCGGCGAAGCGAGATTTCGGCTCACCGTGCCGCCCGCGCTCTCGCCGAGCCGCAGCCCGTCGCCGGTATTGCTCGCCGGTGCCGCGGACCAATGCCCCCGGCCGGTCGGCGCATGGCTGAACAGCGCGGCCTTGCGCGCGATGTCATGGGGAAAGCCGCCGGCGGCCAGCACCACGCCGCGCTTCGCCCTGATGGCGATCGCGCGGCCCTCTCGCGTCGCGCTGATGCCGATCACGGCATCGCCGTCGCGTATCAGCGCGCCGACCGGCGTGGCGGTCAGGATCCGCACCTTGAGGTCGTCGGCGGTTTTCAACAGTCCGGCGACCAGCGCATTGCCGTTGACGAGCTGCATGCCGCGCCCGCGCAGCGCGAGATCGCGGCCGTGGCGCAGGAGGCGTGCCGCGACATGGCGGAACGAGGCGAAGGATGTGGTGGCGTTCAGGAAATGCCTGACGTCGTCGCCGGCCGCGATGCCCATGCCGAAAGGCGAAATCTCCGCCAGCGGCGGGCGCAGATCCTTGATCCGGGCGCCGAGCCTGCGACCGTCGAAGGGCGCGGCGCAGACCGAGCGTCCGCCGAGCGCCGCCGCGGGATTGTCGCCGTGGAAATCCGGGATCGTATTGCCGGCGATGAAGGCGAGCGCACTGTGCTTCAGGAAGAAGGACACCATGCGCGGGCCCTGGTCCAGGAACGTCTCGACCAGGCGCGCGTCATAGCGGTTGCCGAGCTCGTGGCGCAGATAATCGCGCGGCCGCGCCGGATCCTCGTCGATGCCCGCGGCGAGCGCCAGCGGATTGCGGGGTATCCAGAGCCAGCCGCCCGACCAGGCGCTGGTGCCGCCCAGGACCGGCTCCTTCTCGACCAGCACCACGTCCAGCCCAAGCCACGCTGCCGTCACCGCGGCCGAGAGCCCGGCGGCGCCCGATCCGACGACGACAAGGTCGCAATCGACCTCGTAGCTCTCTTGCTCCGGCATGGTCATGGTCGGCAGGCCGTCAGCTGGTTTCGCCATGGAGGGCATGGCGAATGGCGCGATAGGCGAAGGTGATGGCGGGACCGATGGTGATGCCGGGGCCGGGATAGGTGCCGCCCATGATCGACTGCATGTCGTTGCCGCAGGCATAGAGGTGGCGGATCGGCTGGTTGTCGCGGTCGACGACCTCGGCCTGCTCGTTGGTAACGAGGCCGTTCGCCGCGCCGATATCGCCGGGATAGAGCTTCACCGCATAGAAGGGCGCGGTGGCGATCGGGCCGAGCGTCGGGTTCGGCTGCTGGCCGGCATCGCCATTGACCCGGTGATAGGCGGTGGTGCCGCGGCCGAATTCGGTGTCGATGCCGGTCCGGGCATAGCCGTTCATCGCGGCGATGGTCTGGGCCAGCGCTTCGGCGTCGATGCCAAGCTTGCCGGCAAGCGCGGCGATGGATGGCGCCTCCGTCAGATAGCCGTCGGCGAGGTAGGGCTTCAGCCCACGGCCGCCCGGCCGCACCATGCCGAGCCCGTATTTCCGCAAGGCTTCGGCATCGGTGATCAGGAAGGCGGGAATGCAGGGCGCCTGGGGATGGGTCTCGAACATGGCGCGCGAGAACAGGTGGTAGGAGACGGTTTCGTTGACGAAGCGGCGGCCGAGGCTGTTGACCGCCACCGTGCCGGGTTTGCTCCGGTCCAGGACGAAATGCGGGAATACCGCGGTTGAACCATCCGCGCGCTTGCGTATCGAGACCGGCGCCCAGAAGGCATTGTCGAGATTGCCTTCGCCGAAGCGGGCGCCGAGGCCGAGCGCCAGGTCCTGCAACTCGCCGGTATGGCCTGGCGCGCCGGGGCTGAACTGCGGCGTCGGCTGGTGCAGCATTTCGGCGCGCCGCGTCTTGTGGCGGTTGAAGCCGCCCGACGCCATGACCACGGCGGATCTCGCCGTGATATGCCGGGTCGTGCCCTGGCCGGCCAGCACGACGCCGGTGACCGTATCGCCCGCGGCGGTGAGTTCGGTGACCGATGTCTCGAGCACGATATCGACCTGGCGTTTCCGCAATGTCAGCAGCATCCGGCCGATCAGCGCATTGCCCATGACCAGGCGCGTGCCGCGCGGTCCGCCCAGCCGGTCGAGCGCATAGCGGCCGAGGATCCTGGCCGCGTGGCGGAGCGAGGCGGTCGAGCGGGTCAGCTTCAGCAGATGGCCGATATCGGTGCGGTCGACCATCATGCCGCCGAACAGGGTGAATTCCGGGATCGGCGGCCGCACCAGCGCCAGGGCCTCGCCGAGCTGCCGGCCGTCGAAGGGCAGGGGCTCCAGGGCGCGGCCGGTCAGCGTCGCGCCCTCGGCCTCCTGAACATAGTCGGGATGCAGCGCATAGGGCCGGAACCTGACGTCGGAACCGGCCTCGATCGCGGCGATAGCCTTGGGCGCGCTGCGCAGGAAGGCCCGGCGCATGTCGAGCCGTGAATGGTTGCCGACGACATTGGTCAGGAACCGGTCGGCCTTTTCGAAACTGTCGCCGGAACCCTTGGCGTGATGGCTGTTCGGCGCCCAGGTGGTGGCGGCCGAAAGCGCCGTCGTGCCGCCGAGATAGTCCGTCCGCTCGACCAGCAGGACGCGCTTGTCCTCGATCGCGGCGAACAGGGCCGCCGCCATGCCGGCGCCGCCCGAGCCGATGACCACCACGTCATAGGTCGCGCCGTCCTGAAGGCTGTCGAGCTTGCCGATCATCCGCGTGCACTCGCGTCCGGGCCGGATCCGGCGAGCAGGAATTCCAGCATCAGCTGCTGCTCGGCCGAATACATGTCGCCGCCGACCGAAGTCTTGCAGCCGATCGCGCGGGCGGCTTCCACCATGGGCGAGACGGCGGGCGCGGTGATCACGCAGCCGACGAACATGTCGGGCGTGAAATGCTCGACCAGAACCGGCAGGGGATCGCCGGGCCGCATGCCGGCGGGCGTCGCATTGGCGATGAGCGCGAAGCCGGCCGGATCGGGCGAGCCGAGCCTGACGGGCGTCGCCGTGACGGCGGCCAGCCGCTTGATCAGCGCATCGCGCCGCGTGCCGTCCTCGTCATGAATGGCGAGTTCGCTGACGCCGGCCTCGACCAGCGCCAGGGCAATGGCCGAGCCGGCGCCGCCGGCACCGACCAGCAAAGCGCGCTTGCCCTTGGGCTCGCCGCCCCGCGCGCGCATGCCGCCGACGAAGCCGAGCCCGTCGAACATCTCGCCGAACCAGCCGCCATCGGCCGTGCGCCTCAAGATGTTGACTGCGCCGAGGAAATGCGCCCGCTCGGTGGCGCTGGTGCAATGGGCATAACAGGCGAATTTATGCGGCACGGTGACGATGATGCCGTCCATGTTCTGCGCCAGGCTCGCGCCGGCGAGCAGGTTCGGCAGGTCCTTCGGCGCGACATGGATCGGCACGCAGAGCGCGTTGCGGCCATGCGCCGCGAAGGCCGCGCTCATGCCGGCCGGCGATTTCACCTGGGCGATCGGGTCGCCGACAATGATGTGGAGCCGGGTTGCTCCGTCGACTGTCACGGTCATGCTTGATGCTCCATCGCTCACGCGGGCTGTCGGGTCCGGCTTCAGTGTACGGGTTCGGGCGTCGGTTCGGCCTGGACGACGCCGAGCAGGCGCGCCTGCAGCTTGTGGTCCTGTTCGAGCAGCGCGGCGTCGCCGTCGAAGGCGACGCGGCCATTGACCAGCACATAGGCCCGGTCGACCATCGGCAGCACGGTTTCGGCATGGTGCTCGACGATGACCATGGCGACCTTGCCGCGCAACCGCACCAGCGCCTCCATCACCTCCTTGACGACGGCGGGCGCCAGGCCCTCGAAGGGCTCGTCGAGCAGGATCAGCTTGCTCGGCATGACCAGGGCACGGGCGATCGCCGCCATCTGACGCTCGCCGCCGGACAGGCTTTCGGCCTTGGCGCGCTGGCGCGTCTTCAGGCGCGGGAACAGCTCGAACACGTCGTCGAAGGAGAGCCCGCCCGGCCGCGCGGCGATCTGCAGGTTCTCCATGACGGTCAGGTTGGGGAACAGCCGCCGGCCCTCCGGCACCAGGGAGATGCCGAGGCGGTTGATCTCATAGGTTCTGGCCACCGTGATGTCGGTGCCGTCGAAACGCATCGTGCCGGAGCTTATCGCCAGGCTTCCGGTCAGCGCGCGCAGCGTCGTGGTCTTGCCGACGCCGTTGCGGCCGAGCAGGGCCACCGCCTCGCCCTCGCGGACGATCAGGCTGAGATCGTCGAGCACCGAGGAGCCGCCGTAACCGACCGCGATATTCTCCACCACCAGCAGCGGCTTCGACGCCGTCGTATCGGTGCGCGCGACGGCCGGCGCCGCGGCCACGGCCTCGCCATCCTTGGCCGCGCCGAGATAGGCGGCGATGACCTCCGGATTGGAGCCGACCTCGGCCGGCGGGCCATCGGCGATGAGGCGGCCCTGATGCAGCACGGTGATCCGGTCCGACAGCGCCAGCACCCGGTCGATGTCGTGCTCGATCAGCAGCACGGCGTGCCGGTCGGCAAGCTTGCGGATCAGCGCCGCCACCACCTGGCGGTCGGCTTCGGCAAGGCCTGCGAGCGGCTCGTCGAGCAGCAGCAGCTTGCAGTCGGTGGCGAGCGTCACGGCGATTTCCAGGAGCCGCTTGGCGCCATGCGGCAGGTTGATGCAAGGCTCGGCCGCCTGGTCGGCGAGGCCGACCGCATCGAGGATCGACCAGGTCCGGTCGTTGATCCCGGTGAGATCATAGGCGTCGCGGATGAGCCCGCTGATGCCGTGGCGCTGCGCCTGCACCGCGACCCGGACATTCTCGAACACGGTGAGGTTCGGGAAGATCGACAGGATCTGGAACGACCGGCTGATGCCGAGGCGCGCCCGCGCATACATCGGCAAGCCCGTGATGTCCCGGTCCTGGAAGGTGATGCTGCCGCTGTTCGGCGGCAGCACGCCGGTCAGCATGTTGAAGAAGGTGGTCTTGCCGGCGCCGTTCGGCCCGATGATGCTGTGCAGTCGGAACGGCAGGACGTCGAGGTCGATATCTTTGGCCGTGACCAGGCTGCCGAAGCTCTTGCTCAAGGCCCGGACCGACAGGATCGGCCTGTCGGCATCGACCTTGATCGAGGCGCTTTCGTAGGGCGCGATCACGGCGGGGCGCTGCGGGATCGCCGCGCGCGTCAGGGTCCAGCGCTCGCGGCGCAGGAGCCTTTGGGCGAGGCCCTGAATGCCTTCCGGCGACAGCAGCGCGAAGGCGATGATGATGGGAGCGAAGATCAGCCACCAGTTCTCGGTCAGCGCCGAGAGCCGGTTCTCCAGCACGATGAAGGCGATGGCGCCCCAGAGCGGCCCGAGGAAATGGTGGACGCCGCCGAGCACGGTCATCAGCAGGGGATCGCCGGCATGCTGCCAGCTGAGATTATTGGCATAGACGCCCTGCAGCATCAGCGTCAGCAGTCCGCCGGCATAACCGATCACGCCGGCCATCAGGGTGAACGAGCCGAGCTTGATCCAATAGGTGTTGTAGCCGAGGCTCGCGGCGCGCTGCTCATTGTCGCGCACCGCCTGCAGCACGCGGCCGAAGGGGGCATGCACCAGCCGCCAGAGGAACCAAAGGCCTGCGACCACGCTCGCCACCGTGAAGACATGGAAGGCCATGTCGCTGCCGAAGGACGGCCGGGGAATGCCCTGGATGCCGTTCTCGCCGCCGGTGACGCTGGTCCATTTGAACGCGAGTTCGAAAGCGATTTGGGAGAATGCGAGGGTGAGCAGCGAGAAATAGAGACCGCGGCGCCTGAGAATGATCAGGCCCATGGCGAGCGCCATGACCATGGAGAAGACGACCGACAGCACCAGGGCGGCGAATTCATTGCCGACCACGCTGACGATGGCGAAGGCGAGCGCATAGCTGGCGCAGCCGAAAAACACCGAGGCGCCGAACGGCACCAGGCCGGTATAGCCGATCAACAGGTTCACGCCGGCGCCGTAGAGCGCATAGATGGCGATCTGGGTGACCAGCGAGATCGGGGCGCCGAGCGCGGTCCAGAGCACGGACAGCCCGGCCAGGACGACGGCGGCCCAGAGGACCGGATGGGTCAGGAGCGAGCGGGCCTTCATTCGAATCTCTCCCAGCGCTCGCCGAACAGGCCGCGCGGCCTGACGAGCAGGATGATCGCCATCAGCACGTACATGGCCGCGCCCGAGGCTTCCGGTTTGAACTGGATGGTCATGGCCGTGACGATGCCGACCAGCAGGCCGGCGATGATCGCGCCGTTATAGGAGCCGAGCCCGCCAATGGTGACGATGACGAAGGCCGGCATGATGGCGCCCGCGGCCATGGACGGATTGACCGTCCAGAGCGGCGCGGCGAGCATGCCGGCGAGCCCCGCGAGCAGGCAGCCGAGACCGAATACGCCCGACAAGACGCGCGGCAGGTTGATGCCGAGCAGGCCGACCATTTCGCCGTCACGCGAGCCGGCGCGCAGGATCCGGCCATAGGGCGTGTAGACCAGGAAGGCCCAGAGCCCGATCAGCGCCGTGACCGTCGTGCCGAGCACGAACAGCCGGTATTTGGTGATCAGGATCGGGCCATATTCGACGAAGCCGGAGAGGAAGCGTGGTGCGCTGAACGGCACCGGCGCGCCACCATAGGCAAGCCGCAGCAAGGCCTCGATCAGCAGGGCCAGCGCGAAGGTCAGGATCAGGCCGAGCAATGGCTCCTTGCCGTAGAGCCGGCGGATCAGCACGAATTCCACTGCTATGCCGACGAGGCCGGTCAGAACAGGCGCCAGCCAGATGGCGGCCCAGCCGAACTGGCGCGACAGCGACAGCGCGAAATAGGCGCCGAGCGCGAAGAAGGCGCCATGGGCGAAATTGACGATGCCGAGCAGGCCGAAAATGATCGACAGGCCAATGGCGATGAGCACGTAGAGGAAGCCGAGCACGAGGCCGTTGACGGCTTGGGACAGGATCATGTCGAGCATGGGGCACCTTCCGGGGCGGCGACACCGGCGGAAACGGCCGGTGTCGCGCCTGGCTCGCTATCGAGCGGTCATGGTGTCGCGAAGGGATCGGACGGGGTTGAGCGCCGTCAGAGCCCGTCCATGGTGCAGCCGATCTGCTGGGGCGTGCCGAAGATCGCGTCCATTTCGGCGGCGTTGCGCGGCAGCGAGGCCTTGGCGTCGAAGAAGTCCCACCGGTCGGTGATCTGAGGCTTGGTCTCGACGACCAGCGTCCGGCGCAGCATCTGGTGGTCGAAGTCGCGGAACTTCGAGGCGTGGTCGCCCTCCATGAACGACCAGCGCTCGAGGCCGCCGACGATCGCGGCGGGCTCGGTCGACTTGGCGAGCTCGATGGCGCCCAACAGCGCTCGCATGCCGGTCCAGCCCATCCAGGCTTTGTCGGCCGCCGGCCGATTGTGCTTCTTCTGGTAGGCCGCGGCGAAGGCCTTGTCTTCGGCCGAGTTGTCGGGATTGTTGTAGTACCACATCTTGGTGAAGACGCCGGTCGCCGCCTCCGCGCCGACGCCCCAGATGTCGGTGTCGCCAATGGCGATCTCGGCGAAGGGGATGCGTCCCTTCATGCCCAGTTCGTTCCACTGCTTGAGGAAGGTCGTCAGATCGCCCGCCGCGATGCCACCGATGACGGCGTCGGGCCTGGCCTGGCGGATCTTGAGGATGAACGAGGAATAATCAGGCGTATTGACCGGCACCTCGTCGGCGCCGACCACCGTGCCGCCGGCCTGTTTCAGGTAGTCGGCGAAGGCGTTCCGGATGTCCTGGCCGAAGGCATAGGAAGCGGTCAGCAGGTACCATTTCTTGCCATAGGTGAGCACATGCGGCGCCAGGATCCGCGACTGGACGTCGACGGGCGGCTGGGAACGGAACGTGTAGCGGTTGCAGGCCTTGCCGGTGAGGTCGGCCGCCGCTGCATTGGCCGCGACGAAGGGGATCTTGGAGCGCTTGGCGACCGCCGAGATCGCCAGCGCGGTCGATGACAGCGCTCCGCCGATCAGGCCGACCACCTTGTGTTCGTCGATCAGCCGCTGGGCGTTCTGCTGGGCGCCCTGCGGGTTCGGCTCGTCCAGCCAGACGATTTCGGCCGGCCGGCCGAGCAGCGTGCTGTTGATCTGCTCGAGCGCCAGGACGCCGCCCTGGGCGAGATATTCCGACTGGTCGACAATGGTGCCGGTCTTGGCCCAGAGCATGCCGATCTTGATCGGCTCGGCGGCGCGGGCATCGCCGATATAGGGCGCGGCGAGCCCGGTCGCGGCGAGGCCGCCGGCGCCGATCAGCAGGCTGCGCCGGCCGATCAGGCGCGGCTTGGTCAGGTCTTTCGGCATGTCACTCATGGGCGTCCTCCCGAGGCTGGTCTGTTGTTCTGCGGCATGCCTGCTGGTGACCGGCGCGTCCGTCTGTTGGCGGAGCTATAGATCAAACTGGAATCGCATTCCAGTAGAATATTTGAAACTGGAATCCGGTTCTGGTATTGCAATTCGGGCCGGATGGAGTTGAGTCCTGCTGCACCCCGGACGGAGGGACCTCGGGCCATGTCGAAAGTCAGGATCGCAATTGTCGGGGCCGGAGCGATCGGCCGGGCCCATGCCGAGGTGATCGCCACGGGCGAGGTGGCGGCGCTGGCGGCGATCGTCGATCCGACCGAGGCGGGCAGGGCGGTTGCCGGCCGCTACGGCGTGCCGTGGCTCGCCGACCAGGACGCCTTGCTGGCGGCCGGCGGGGTGGATGCCGCCCTGGTCGCGACGCCGAACCAGACCCACTTGCCGGTCTCACTTGCCTTCATCGCGCGCGGCATTCCCGTGCTCGTCGAAAAGCCCATCGCCAGCACGCTCGCCGAAGGCCGGGCATTGACCGAGGCTTCCGAAAAGGCCGGTGTGGCGGTCCTGGTCGGCCATCACCGCCGGCACAATCCGATCGTCAAACGGGCCCGCGAACTGGTGCGCTCGGGCACGCTCGGCCGCCTGACCTCGGTCTCGGTGCTCTCCACCTTCCTGAAGCCCGACAGCTATTTCGAACTGGAATGGCGGCGCCGCACCGGCGGCGGTCCGGTGCTGATCAATCTCATCCACGAGATCGACCTGATCCGCTTCGTCTGCGGCGAGATCGACGCGGTGCTCGCCGTCACCTCGAACAAGGTCAGGGGCTTCGAGGTCGAGGACAGCGCGGCGGTGATCCTGCGGCTGGCCAGCGGCGCCCTGGTGACCATCAATGTCTCGGATACCGCGGCCGCCCCCTGGAGCTGGGACATGTCGTCGCGTGAAAGCCCGCTCTATCCCGCGTTGCCGGCGCCGGTGAATTCGCATTACCTGTCGGGCACGGCGGCGTCCCTGACCTTGCCGCAGCTCGAACTCTGGCGCTATCCGGGCAAGGCCGGCTGGCACGAGCCGATCGCGCGCGAAATCGTCGAGGTCGCGCGCGCCGATCCCTATGCCGAGCAGATCCGCCATCTCTGCGCCGTCACCCGCGGCGAGGAGCAGCCGGTCATCACCGCGGCCGACGGCACGCGCACGCTGGAAGCGACCCTTGCCGTGCACGAGGCCGCCAGGATAGGAGCGCCCGTTGCCCTGAGCTATGGACAATAGCTGTGCTGAACGGAGGATCGCAGATGGTCGCGGCGCAAGATGAAGGCTCCGGCCCGTCCGGACTGCTGGAGAGAACGCTCGGTGTCCTCGAGATCCTGGCGCTGAACGCCCATGGCATGCAGCTCTTCGAAATCGCCGACAAGCTGCACATTCCGCGCAGCGCCACCCATCGCGTCCTGACCAGCCTGGTCGAGCATGGCTATGTCCGCCAGGAGCGTTATCACGGCGCCTATCTGCTGACCGCCAAGATCGCCTCGCTCGCCTTCACCTTCCTGTCCGAGAGCGGCATTACCGATCTCGCCCAGCCGATCCTCGATCGCCTGGCGCGCGAGACCGGCGAACTCATCCGCCTCGCTCTGGTCGACGACCAGCGGCTGATCTGGGTCGCCAAGTCGCAGGGCGCCCAGTTCGGCCTGCGCTACGACCCGGATATGGGCCGCGAGGGCAGGCTGTCCTGTTCGTCGAGCGGGCATGCCTGGCTCTCCACCATGAAGGAGGAGGACGCGCTCGCCATGGTCGCCAGGCAGGGCTACGGCTCGCGCGAGGAATATGGCCCGCGCGCGCCGCAGACCCCGCAGGCGCTGCTCAAGCATCTGAGGGCCGCGCGCAAGCGTGGTTATGCCTTCGTGGTCCAGGCCTTCACGCCCTGGATGAACGCCATGGCGGCGATCATCCGCTCGCCGGTGACCGGCGAGGTGACCGGCACGGTCAGCATCGCCGGCCCGCATGTCCGTCTTACCGAGACGCGCATGCAGGAGCTGGCGCCGCTGCTGCTGGCCGCGGCCAAGGAATTGTCGCTGGCGAGCGCCGCCTCGCCGACCCTGTCGGGGCGCGCCGGCGGCGAGCCGCGCGAAGGCCTGGTGCCGCTGATCTGAACCGCATCGGCCTGCCCGGTGCCCGAACAAGAACTGCCCGGGAGGCATTCGACATGCGTGTACTCGTCACCGGCGGCAAGGGGTTTCTCGGCGCCTGGATCGTCCGCCGTCTGCTGGGGCAGGGCTGCGCCGTCAGGGTCTTCGACGTCGCCGAGGACCGGCGCCTGGTCGAGGCGATCGGCGGCGCCAGGGCGGCCGAAGTGGCATGGAGCCTCGGCGATATCGTCGATGGTGCCGCCGTCTCGGCGGCGGCCGCCGGCTGCGACGCGATCGTCCACCTCGCGGGCATCCTGACACCGGCCTGCCAGGCCGACCCCGTTCGCGGCGCCGGGATCAACCTGATCGGCACGCTGAACGTTTTCGAGGCCGCGCTCGCCCATGGCATCAGCCGCGTGGTCTATACCAGCAGCGCCGGCGTCTATGGTCCCGACGACGGCATGACGCCGCGTCCGACGACCCATTACGGCACGTTCAAGCTCGCCTGCGAGGGCAGCGCCCGGGCCTATCTCGCCGATCGCGGCCTTGCCAGCATCGGCTTCCGGCCCTTCATCGTCTATGGCCCCGGGCGCGAGACCGGCCTGACCGCCGGGCCGAGCCTCGCCTGCAGGGCGGCGGCGCGCGGCGAAAGCTACCGCATTCCCTATGGCGGCAGCGCCGGCCTGGTCTTTGTCGACGATGTCGCCGCGGCCTATGAAAGCGCCGTGCTGCGCGATCCCGCCGGGGCCCATGTCTTCAACCTGGTCGGCACCACCGTTTCCAACGACGATGTCATCGCCGCTATTCACGCGGTGATCCCGAATGCCGCCATCACCGCCGGTGGACCGGCTTTGCCTATTGTCGCCGATGTCGATCCAGGCCAGGTCGACGACATCCTGCCAGGTTTGCCGCAGACCAGCCTCGCCGAGGGCATAGCCCGGACCGTCGCCTTCTACCGGCAAGGCGAGCGGCTTCCATGACCTTGCCGCGACTTGGCGCCCATACTTTCGGCTTCGCCTGGGATCGCGATGCCGAGGCCGCCTTCGAAGCGCTCGTGGCCGCTGGCTTTTCGACCCTGCAGCTGATGGCGGCGCCGCCGCATTACGACCCCTGGATCAACGATCCCGCCTTGCAGCACCGGCTCCGCGCGCTCATCGACCAGGCCGGCGCCGAGCTTCTGGCGCTCGATCTTGCGAGCAGCGACGTCAATCTCGCCAGCCCGTCGCGCGCGGTGGTGGATTTCGCCGTCGACGCTTATGGCCGGGCGATCGATCGCGGCGCCGAGCTCGGCGCGCGCGGCATCTGCGTCGCCTCCGGCCGCCGCCATGCCCTGGCGCCACAGGCGAGCGACCGGCTGCTCGATATCTATCGCGACGCCTTCGAACGCATTCTGCTGCGCGCTGAGGAGGCCGGTCTCGGGGTGGTCCTGGAGAACCATCCGAACGGCCTGCTCGCCGAAGCCGGAGCGATCGAGCGTTTCCTGGCCGAAGGCGGCTATGACGGTGTTTCGGTCGCCTATGACGTCGCCAATGCCGTGGCCGTCGGCGAAGACCCCTCGGCCGGCCTGAAAAGGCTCCAGCCGCATCTCGGCATCGTCCATCTCTCGGACGCGCCGCAAGGCCAGTGGCGGCATGACCCGATCGGATCGGGCGACATCGATTTCGCCGCGATCGGCGAAACGATAGGCCAGCTCGGCTTTGCCGGCCCGGTCGTGCTGGAGATCATTTCGGGCCAGCCGCTCGACGATGTCGTCGCCGGCCGTGAAAAGCTGCTGCGCGCCGGCTGGCGCTTCGCCGGTCCGGGTGAGGTCAGCGTTTCAGGTTGACCAGCACGACGCCGCCCAGCGCCAGCGCACCGCCGAGGAGCCCCATGGGGCTCGGCACTTCGGCGAGCCAGAGGAAGCCGATCAGGGTCGCCACCGGCGGGATGCAATAGAGGAAATTGGCGGCGCGTGCCGCCGGCAGGCGCGACAGGGCGGTGGCCCAGGCGGCATAGGCGATGAGCCCGGGCACGATGGCGAGATAGACGACCGCGAACAAGGCGGCCGGGCTCGCCTGCGCGGCCTGGGCAAGACCATGGGCCAGGCCCGGCGACAGGCAGAGCGCGCCCAGGATCATGTTGCTGGCGGCGACCGTCAGCGGCTTGTGGCGGGCGAAGAGCGGCTTCTGGACGATGGTCGACACCGCCGTGCAGACCGCCGCGCCGAGGATCATCAGGGCGCCCATGCCGAAATTCAGGTTGTCGCCCTCGCCGAGCGCGATCAGCCCGACCCCGGCAAAGGAGATCGCCGTGCCGAGCCAGGCCAGCGGCGAAAAGCGCTCGCCGAGCAGCAGCGTCGCCATCGCGGCGGTCATGACCGGACTGACATTGATGATGAAGCTCGCCGCGCCCGATGGCACGGTCTGCTCCCCGGCATTGAGCAGCAGCGTATAGAGCGCGATGAAGACCAGTCCGCCGAAACCGAAACGCCAGGCTTCCCCGGCTGTCGGCAAAGCCGGCCGCACCACCGCCAGGAACAGCGCCGCCGGAACGGCGGCCATGGCGAAGCGGAGGGCGCCGAGCTCGAGCGGCCCGAAACCGGCGAGGCCGGCACGGATCGCCGGAAATGACGAGGCCCAGCCGATCACCGTGACGACCACGGCCGCGATGCTGATGCCGTCGATCTGGGGCCGCAAGGAGGTGCTGGGGGTCATGCTGCTCATCGGTTGCCCATGGTGATCGAACCCTCGGCTTGTCGGGCGGCGGCGCCCGATTGACAATCGAATAGAGCGAGGCTCAGCTGTGAGCATGGATCACAGCTTGAGCCCCTTGCCGCCTCTCGACACCTTGCGCGCCTTCGAGGCGGCGGCGCGCGCCGGCAGCTTTTCGGCGGCCGCCGAGGCCTTGAATCTCACCCATGGTGCGATCAGCCGGCAGATCGCCCGGCTGGAACATTGGCTCGGCCAGAGGCTGTTCGAGCGGGAGGCGCGCGGCGTGTCGCTGACGCCCGAAGGCGAGCGGCTGTTCGACAGCACGACCGAAGCCTTTGCCCTGATCGCCGAGACCTCGGACCGATGGAGCGAGCCGCGCGGCGGCGCCACGGTGCGGCTGAATTCGCTGCCATCGATCTGCGGGCTCTGGTTGATGCCGCGCCTGGCGCGGCTGGAAGCGGGCGATCCGCCGGCGCGTATCTCGTTCCGGATCGACCAGCGGCAGACCGAACTGGGCGAGGGCAGCGACCTGGCGCTGCGCTGCGGCCGCGCCGGCGTGCCGGGGCGGATCTCGGTTCAGCTGTTCGAAGAATGGTGCTTTCCCATCGCTTCGCCGGAGCTTGCCGGCAAGCTCGGCGGCGCCGGGCCCGGGCGTATTCTGGCGGCGCCGCTGATCCACGATTCCTGCGCCTCGGCCTGGCGCGCCTGGCTCGGCAGCCAGGGGCTCGACTACCGGCCGCGCCCGCAGGACCGGCGCTTCGAGGATTACAGCCTGGTGCTCGACGCCGCCGCCCATGGCCTCGGCGTGGCGCTCGCCCGTCCGCCGCTCGCGCAGGCGCTTATTGATAGCGGCCGCGTGGTGGTGGTCGACAGTCACACCGCGCTCAACCCGTTCTCCTACTGGCTCGACCGGGCCCCCGGCGATGTCCGGCCGGCGGCCGCCGCCGTCGCCCGCCGGATCGGCGAAGAGGCCGGCGTCGCGCCCGCTGCGATGGAGCGGTTCTTGAGGAGTGAGAAGGGGCGGGGAGGCGCGGAACAGACCCTCTCCCAGAGGGAGAGGGTGGCGCCGTCAGGCGCCGGGTGAGGGGCGTAAGCCCTCAGAATTGATCCCCAAGATCGCCGAGCATGCGCCTCATCCGGAGATGGACGACCCCTCACCCGGCAGCTGACGCTGCCACCCTCTCCCTTTGGGAGAGGGTTGATTTTGCAGCGCTTTTACCTCGATCACGCCGGCGCGGTCACCCGCTCTTCCACCTCGGCCGGCGACGGCTTCGCCGCTTGGGCTTCCCTGGCATCGCCATCGGCCGAGGTGCTGCGCGCGAGCTGCGCGATGGCCGCTGCGACGCCGCCGGCGCCGTGCGGGATATTCAGCGCGTTCAGGGCCATTTCGATGGCGCTGAGCGTTCCCATCACCATGGGCGCATTGACATGGCCCATATGGGCGATGCGGAACGCCTTGCCGGTCAGTTCGCCGATGCCCGAGCCGAGCGTGACGCCACAGACGGTCTCGGTATATTTGGCGATCTTTTCCGGCTCGACGCCCTGGACCAGCACCGGCGTGACGGAGGCGGCGCGCTGCGACCGCTCGATCACGTTGCAGGCGAGCACCTGGCCCTCGGCCCATTTGGAAACCGCGGCATGGGTGGCCTCGGCGAGCAGCGCATGGCGGTGCCAGACCGCTTCAAGGCCTTCCTCCAGGATCATGTCGAGCGCCGCGCGCAGCGCGAACAGGAGATGCTCCGGCGGGGTGCCGCAATATTTCATGTAGTGGGGCGGCTGCTGGCGCGCGGTCCAGTCCCAGTACAGCGTCTTCATGGTCGCGTGTTCATGCACGCGATGGGCCCGGTCATTGGCCGCGACGAAGGCCAGGCCGGGCGGTGTCATCAGCCCCTTTTGCGCGGCGGTCATGGCGATATCGACGCCCCAGGCGTCCATTTCGAAGGGCATGCAGCCGATCGAGGCGACACCGTCGACCATGTAGAGCGCCGGATGGCCGGCGGCATCGATCGCCTTGCGCACCGCCTTGACGTCGTTGACGACGCCGGAGGCGGTGTCGATCTGGACCATCAGGACGGCCTTGATCTCGTGGTTCTTGTCGCGCCGGAGCCGCTCCTCGACGGCGGCGGGATCGACGGAAGCACGCCAGGAGCCCTCGAGCACCTCGACCTCGGCGCCCATGAACCTGGCCATTTCGCCCCAGCCGATGGCGAACCGGCCGCTCGACAGCACCAGCACCTTGTCGCCGCGCGACAGGACATTGGTCAGTGCCGCTTCCCAGCCGCCATGGCCGTTGGCGGCGTAGATATAGGTGCGGGATTTGGTGCGGAACACCTTGCGCAGATCGCCCAGCAGGCCATCGGTCAGGTCGACCATGGCGCCGGTATAGATTTCCTCGGCCGGGCGGATCATCGCCTGCAGGACGCGATCCGGAATATTGGTCGGGCCGGGAATTGCGAGCAGGGCCCGGCCATTGGCGACACTCATGAACGACTCCCTTTGCCTGATGGCAGGCGCCTGCGGCGCCATCGGGCCTCTGGACGGCCCGGCCGCGACTTCGATCGAGGCACCCCTTCTACCCGCGGCGAGGGGCGGCCGCTAGCCGAGCGCCGGCGGACCCGGCGCGCGTCCCGCTCATGGGAGACGCCGCTATCCGAGTGCCATGCTGATGCGCCGGAGCGTCCGGATGAACTCGGCTTTCTGCTCCGGGCCGACAATGCGGTCGAGCTCGGCATCGTGTTCGGCGGCACGCGCGGTCAGTTCGGCGAGCAGGGCTTCGCCCGCCTTGGTCAGGTGCAGGGTATAGCTGCGCCGGTCGTTGACCGCCCGGTCGCGCCGGACCAGGCCACGCTTGACGAGATCGTCGAGCGCCGGCGTGAGCGTCGACTTGTCCCGGCCGCTGGCGCGGCCGAGCGCCGTCTGGGTCAGGCCGGGATTCTCGCTGATCAGGGTCAGGATGGCGAAACGCCTGGGCTTCAGGTTGGCGTCGCCGACCCGCGCGGCGAAGGCGCGAAACGAGGCCTCCTGGGCGATACGCAGGTGAAAGCCGACGAGATTGCTCAAGGGACCGAGCCGGACCGCGTCGTCGGACGGACCCTCGGCCTTGGCGATCGGCTCGGCCGGACGTTTAGCCATGGCAACCTCGACTGCGATTTCGTCCGAGGCATGACGCACCCCGGCGCGCGCCTTCAGGCGCTATCCCGCTGATGAATCGCACGCGACATTCCACCGCGCAAGACGATCTTGACACGAACTGTCGGATATCAAACTATCTCGTCAGCCCATTGGTGATCAAGTCATGTACACCGCCTCGACGGCCTTTCTCGAAGCCCTGGACGCCGCCGGCGTATCCTATCTCTTCGCCAATCTGGGGAGCGATCACCCGGCTCTGGTCGAGGCGATCGCGGAGGCCCGCGCCCATGGCCGGCGCGTGCCGACCATGGTCACCTGCCCGAATGAGATGGTGGCGCTGACCGCGGCGCAAGGCCATGCCCAGGTGTCCGGCCAGGCCCAGGCGGTCATCGTCCATGTCGAATGCGGTACCCAGTCGCTGGCCGGCGCGGTGCACAATGTCGCCAAGGCGCGCGTGCCCGTGCTGATCTTCGCCGGCGCCTCGCCATTCACCCAGCATGGCGAGATGACCGGCAGCCGCAACGAATTCATCCAGTGGATCCAGGATGTCCACGACCAGCGCGGGCTGGTGCGCGGCTACATGAAATATGACAACGAGTTCCGCACCGGCCGCAACATCAAGCAAGTGACCTGGCGGGCGCTGCAATTCGCCCATTCCGACCCCAAGGGGCCGGTCTATCTGATGGGCGCCCGCGAGGTGATGGAAGAGGCGGTGCCGCAGATCGATGCCGACCCCGCCGACTGGGCGCCGATCTCGCCGGCGGCCCTGCCGCAGGGCGCGGTGCATGACCTTCTGACCGATCTCGCCGGCGCGCGCCGGCCTTTGATCGTCACCTCCTATCTCGGCCGCAACGTCAAGGCGGTGGCCGAACTGCAGCGCCTGGTCGGGCCGCTCGCCATCGCCGTGCTGGAATCGGTGCCGAACGCGGTCAACCTGCCACATGACGACCCGATGTATCAGGGTTGCCAGTGGAACGAGCCGGTGCAGAACCCGCGTCTCGCCGAAGCCGACGTGATGCTGGTGCTCGATTCCGACGTGCCGTGGATCCCCACCGTGTCGAAACCGCGAGCCGACGCCCGCATCTGGCATATCGATCTCGACCCGCTGAAGGAGCAGATGCCGCTCTGGTCGATCCCGGCGCGCAGGGTGTTCCGCGCCCATGCCGAGACGGCGCTGGCCCAGCTCAACGAAGGCCTCGCGCGTATCCGGCTGGACGAGGCGAAGATCGCCGAGCGGCGCGCGCATTACACGGCGCAGCACGAGGCGCGCCTGGCGAAGCTGAAGCGGCTGGAGGAACGGCCGGCCAATGGCGTGATCACGGCCGAATATGTCACGGCCTGCGTCCGTGCCCATGTCGACGACCAGACTTTGGTGTTGAACGAGGGCATCACCAATTACCCCGTCGTGGTCAACCACATCGCGCCGCGGCGCGCCGGCCAGATGCTCAATTCCGGCGGCGGCAATCTCGGCTGGGCCGGCGGCGCGGCCATCGGCGCCAAGCTCGCCGATCCCGCGAAGACCGTCATCGCGCTCACCGGCGACGGCTCCTACATGTTCTCGCAGCCCTCCACCGTCCATTGGATGGCGCGGCAATACCGGACGCCGTTCCTGCAGGTGGTGTTCAACAATCGCGGCTGGCGCGCGCCGCGCTATTCGACGCTCGCCGTGCATCCTTCGGGTTATGCCAGTCGCTCCGACGATCTCGGCGTCGCCTTCGATCCGCCGCCCGACTATTCGGCGATCGCGGCGGCCGCCGGCGGCGCCTTCGCCCGCAAGGTCCAGTCGGTCGACGAGGTCGAAGAGGCGATTGCTGCCGGCCTGCATGCGGTCAGAAACGAGGGACGGGCCGCCGTGCTCGACGTCTGGCTGCCGCATCTGATGGAAGGTTAGGGAACCAGGGGCTCGATCCGCGGCGCCAAACGATCGCGGACGAAGGATCAACAGGGAGGACGGGATGGGAATGAATGAAAAGCTTACGCCGGGGGGCATCGGTCGCAGGCGGCTTCTGGGGTCGGGGCTCGGCTTGACCATGGCTCTGGCGGCGCCCGGCCTCGTCCGCGCGCAGGCCTGGCCTTCGCGCAATATCCGCATTGTCGTGGCTTTCCCGGCGGGCGGCGCGGCCGACATCGTGGCGCGGCAGCTGACCGACCGGCTGACGGCCGAATGGGGCCAGGCCATCATCGTCGAAAACCGCGCCGGCGCCGGCGGCAACCTGGCGGGCGCCGAAGTCGCGCGCAGCGATCCGGACGGCCACACGCTCTTGATCACCTCCAGTTCGGCGGCGATCAATCATCTGCTCTATGCGCGCATGCCGCTGGACAATTTCAAGGACCTCGCGCCGGTCACCACCGCCATCACCGTGCCCAATGTGCTGGTCGTGCCGGCCAATGCGCCCGATCGCTCGATCCAGGATGTGCTGGCCCGCGCCCGCGCCAATCCGGGCAAGCTCACCTATGGCTCGGCCGGCATCGGTACCTCGATCCACATGGCCGGCGAGCTGTTCAAATATCTCGCCAAGGTCGACATGGTGCATGCGCCCTATCGTGGCGCCGGACCGGCCATGACCGACCTGATCGGCGGCCGGCTCGACATGATGTTCGACACCCTCACCGTCTCGGCGCCGCAGATCCGCGGCGGCCATGTCCGGGCGCTCGGCGTCACCACCAGGGAGCCGCTGGCATCGCTTCCCGGCGTGCCGCCGATCGCCAGTGTCGTGGCCGGTTACGAGATGCAGTCCTGGTTCGGCTTTTTTGCCGCGGGCCAGACGCCGCCCGCCATCATCGACAGGCTTGCATCCGGCCTCAACCGGGCGTTGCTTAATGCGGATGTCGTCGCACGCCTGGCCGACATGGCCTCGACCCCGGTCGGCACCGGGCCGAAGCCTCTGGCGGACGCCATGCAGGCCGAGGTCAGGCTGTGGGAGCCGGTGATCAAGGCCGCCAATATCCGCATCTCCGAATAGCATCGCTACCCCGAAAAACGAGCAAGGGCGCCGAAGATGCCCGCCCGGAACAAGGCCACCACGCGCAGAACAACCGGCGAAAGGCCGGAACCCCCGAGGGAGGGACATCATGTCGGACATACTGAAGCCTGACCGCCGCAGCCTGATCGGCGGCATCGCCGCCGCGACCGTGATCGGCGCGACCGGCGCCCGCGCGCAAGCTGCCGCGCCGGTCAAGATCGGCTTCTCGATCTCCAAGACCGGCCCGAATGCCGGTGGCGCCAGCGTCACGACGCTGCCGAACTACCAGCTCTGGGCGAAGACCGTGAACGATGCCGGCGGCCTCAATCTCGGCAATGCGCGCCGGCCGGTGGAGCTGATCGAATATGACGACCGCTCGCAGTCGGAAGAGGCGGTGCGCAATGTCGAGCGGCTGATCAACCAGGACAAGGTCGATATCGTATTGCCGCCCTGGAGCACCGGTCTCAACCTCGCCGTCGGCCCCATCCTCAACCGTGCCGGCTATCCGCATCTGGCGGTCACCTCGGTGACCGAGCGCATTCCGGAACTGGCGCAGCGCTGGCCGAACGCCTTCTTTTTCCTCGGCCGTTCGTCGGCAGCGGCCGAAGCGCTGGTCACCAAGCTTCGGGCGCTACGCCAGTCCAACGGTCTCGGCGACACCGTGGCGCTTGTTTCGGTGCAGGATCAGTTCGGCATCGAGCTCGTCAACGTGGCGCGGCCGGCCTTGCTGAAGGCCGGCTTCAAGATCGTCATGGACCGGCAATATCCGCTCGGCAGCCAGGACCTGGCGCCGCTGGCGACCGAAGCGGCAAGGCTCAATCCGGAGATCTTCATCGCCTTCTCCTACCCGCCCGACACGCTGGCGCTGACCGAGCAGGCGCGCATCGCCAAGCTCAGTCCGAAAGTGTTCTACACCGCCGTCGGCACCGCCTTCCCGCTGTTCAAGCAGCGCTTCGGCGCCAATGCCGAGGGCGTCATGGGCATTGGCGGCGTCGACACCGCGAGCCCGAAAATTCGCGACTATGTCGCCCGCCACATCCAGGCGGTCGGCCGGCCGCCGGATGGCTGGGCCTCGCCCGTCACCTATGCCTCGCTCGAGGTGCTGCAGCAGGCGATCGAACGCACCCGCGGAGTCGACCGCGCGGCACTGATCAAGGAGATCGCCACGGGCTCTTTCGAGACCATTGTCGGCACCATCAAGATGCAGAACAACCAGCGCATCGAACAGGCCTGGGTCGGCCAGTGGCAGGGCGACCAGTTCGTCGCCGTCGGCCCGCCGGGCGTGGCCGGCGTGCAGCCGTCGAAATATCCGAAGCCCGCCTGGCAAGGGTGAGTTTCGAGGGAGCGGGGAGGGGTGACCCTTCCCGCGTTCTTCCGCAAACGGAGGTCACTGCGGATCGTTTCAGTTCACGACGTCATCCCCGGCCGAGCGAGCCCGCCAGGGCGAGTAGGCGGAAGGGGATCCAGGGGTTGCAGGGCAGTGTGTCGACTCCTGGATCCCCTTCCCCTCGCTTCGCTCGGCCGGGGATGACGTACGGTGCTGTTCAATGGTCGCGAATGATCTCGCAGCAAAGATCCGAGGCCTTCACCGGTCCCTGAAAGTGCAGTCCATGTCGCCTTGTCTTTCGCCTTCGCCGGGAAGCGGTTCCCATGTATCTCGTTGACGTCGGTCTTTCCGGACTGGTGCTCGGCGGCATCTATGCGCTGATCGCCATGGGGCTGTCGTTGCAATATGGCGTCGCCCGGATCATGAACCTCGCCTATGGCGAGTTCACCATAGCCGCCGCCTTCGGTGCCTACCTGCTGTTCTCGCTCGCCGGCATCAGTCCGATCCTGGCGCTGGCGGTGGTCATGCCGCTGTCCTTTGCGCTCAACTGGCTGATCTACCGCGTGCTGATGACGCCGCTGGTGCGCCGGGCACCCAATGCGGGCGCGCTCGAGGTCGACACGATCCTCGCCACTTTCGGGCTCCTGTTCGTGGTCCAGGGCGTGGTGCTGGTGATCTTCGGCGGCACCTATTTCAGCTATTCCTATCTCGCCGTTCCCGTCGAGGTGATCGGTTCGACCATTGCCGCCAACCGGCTCGTCGCCGCGCTGATGGCGGTCGCGCTAGGGCTCGGCCTCTATCTCGTCCTGACCCGCACGCGCATCGGCACCGCCGTGCGCGCGGTGGCGGTCAATCCGGCCTCGGCGAGCCTGGTCGGCATCGACACCGCGGCCTATGCCGCCTTTGCCTTCGCCCTCGGCGGCGCGCTGGTCGCCGCCTCCGGCGTGCTCGTCTCGATGTTCCTGACCTTCAATGCCTCGATGGGCGTGGTCTTCACCATGAAGGCGCTGATCGTGGTCATCATGGGCGGCGTCGGCAACATTCTCGGCTGCCTGGCGGCCGGCCTGCTGCTCGGCCTCGCCGAGGCGCTCGGCGGCGCCTTCATCGATACCGGCCTGACGCTCGCCATCAATTTCGCCCTGTTCCTCACCGTGCTCCTGATCAAGCCGACCGGCCTGTTCGGAAAGGCCGCGCGATGACCCCCGGCCACCGCCTCGCACCGCTCCTCGTCCTGGCCGCCGCGGCATTACTGGCGCCTTTGCCGCTGATCATCGATGCCTATTGGCAGTCGCTCGCCATCAACATCCTGATGTATGGCGCGCTCGCCACCGCCTGGGCGCTGTTCTCCGGCCCGACCCGTTATGTCTCGCTAGCGACCGTCGCCTTTTTCGGCCTCGGCGCCTATACGATGGCCTTTCTCGGCGAGACATTGCCCTGGCAGGCGGTGCTCGGGGTCGCGGCGGTGATCGGTGCGCTGGTCGCGTCCCTCGTCGGCCTGTCGACGCTGCGCCTGTCGGGCGTCTATTTCGTCATCTTCACCTTCGGGCTCGCCGAACTCGTGCGCCAGCTGGTCACCTGGGGCGAAGCGAAATTCGGCGGCACGGTCGGCCGCTTCATCTTCGTCGACATCACCCAGCGCGACATCTACTGGCTGCTGCTCGGGCTCTGCGTGGTGATCTTCCTCACCGGCATCGGGATCGGCCGTTCCAGGCTCGGCTGGGCGCTGCGCGCCATTGGCGAGGACGAGACGGTGGCCCGCCATTCCGGCGTCGACGCGACCCGCGCCAAGGTCCTGGTCTTCGTCATCAGCGCCACCTTCATGACGGTCGTCGGCGCGATCATGGCGCCACGCTGGACCTATATCGACCCGACCATCGCGTTTAATCCGATCGTCTCGTTCCAGGTGCTGATCATGGCCCTGCTCGGCGGCGCGGCAAGGCTCTACGGTCCGCTGCTCGGCGTCATCCCGCTGGTGCTGCTGTTCGAGGTGCTCTCGGCCAATTTCCCGAATTATTTCTCCATCCTGCTCGGCCTCGCCTTTCTCGGTGTCGTCTATTTCGTGCCCAACGGCATTGCCGGCCTGATCGCCGGCGCGGGCCGAACCACCGGCGACGCGTCGAAAAGCGTGGCGCGCCGCGCCCATCCGGCGGAGTGAGGTCATGACGGCTCTCATCGAGATTTCCGGACTGTCCAAGGCTTTCGGGGGCCTGCGCGCCGTCGACGGTTTCAGCGCCGGCATCGGCCGTGGCGAAGTCGTCGGCCTGGTCGGGCCGAACGGCTCGGGCAAGACCACCGCGCTCAACCTGATCACCGGCAATCTCCAGGCCGATGACGGCATCATCCGTTTCAACGGCCGCCGCATCGAGGCGGCCCCCGCGCACCGGATCGCCCGGGCCGGCATAGCCCGGACCTTCCAGTTGGTCCGCGTCATGCCCTCCATGACCATTGCCGAGAATGTCGCGATCGGCGCGATTTTCGGCGCCGCGCCCTGCAGCCCTGCCGAGGCCATGGCGCGCGCCCTGCCGCTGCTCGCCCGTGTCGGGCTCGGCGCCAGGGCCGGCGAGCCCGCGGCGAGCCTTACCTATATCGACCAGAAGCGGCTGGAACTGGCGCGCGCGCTCGCCGGCAGTCCCCAGCTCCTGCTGCTCGACGAATGGCTCGCCGGCCTCAACCCCACCGAGCTCACGGAGGGCATGGCGCTGATCCGCTCGATCGCCGGCGACGGCATCTCCATCATCATGGTCGAACACGTGATGGATGCGATCCGGGCCCTCTGCGGCCGCTGCATCGTCATGAATGCCGGCCGCAAGATCGCCGAGGGCACGCCCGCCGAGGCGCTGGCCGAGCCTGCCGTGGTCAAGGCCTATCTCGGAGACGATGATGCTTGAGGTCTCCAGACTGTCGGCGGCCTATGGCCCGCATGTCGCGATCGACGATATCTCGATTGTGGTGGGCGCCGGCGAGACGGTCGCCATTCTCGGTTCCAACGGCGCCGGCAAGTCGACCTTGCTCAAGGCCATTGCCGGCCTGGTGCCGGCCGCCGAGACGACGGCGATCCGGCTGAACGGCATGGCGCTGCACCGGGCGGCGCCCCACGCCATTGTCGAGGCCGGTATCGCCCTGGTGCCGGAGGGGCGCGGCATTTTCGCCGACCTGACCGTGCGTGAGAACCTCAATCTCGGCGCCTTCCCGAAGCGTGCCCGGGCGGGCGAGGCTCAGGCACTCGAACAGGTGCTGGCGCTGTTCCCCAGGCTGAAGGAGCGGCTCGGCCAGCAGGTTCGCACCATGTCCGGCGGCGAGCAGCAGATGGTGGCGATCGGCCGCGCGCTGATGTCGAAACCCGACCTCCTGATGCTCGACGAGCCCTCGCTCGGCCTGTCCCCCTTGATGACCAGCGAATTGTTCAAGGCGCTGGATCAGGTCAGGCGGGCCGGCATGGCGATCCTGCTGGTCGAGCAGAATGCCAGGAAGAGCCTGAAGCTCGCCGACCGCGCCTATCTCATCGCCAATGGCCGCATCGTCGGCGAAGGCCCGGCCGATCGGCTCGCCGAGGATCCGAAGGTCGCAGCCGCCTATCTCGGCGCCGCGCCGCCTGCCGACGCGACGCCCTTGCCGTCCCAGTTGTTTCAAGCCTCATTGCCGAAGACCGGTTACGACGCGCCGAAGCCGTCGCGCGCGCTGAAGGAGACCACCATGAAACATGTCAGCCTGATGATCGATGCCCACGAGGTCGGCGCCGCCGACGGCCGTACCTTCGACCGGCTCGATCCCTTGACCGGTTCGGTGGCGAGCCGCGCGGCGGCCGCCACCGTCTCGGATGCGATCGCCGCCGTCGATGCGGCCGCGGCCGCCTTCGTCTCCTGGTCGCGGACCGGGCCGAACGAGCGGCGCGCCAAGCTCTTCGCCGCGGCCGACCTGATGCAGGCCCGCGCCGAGGACTTCGTCCAGTCGATGATGACCGAGACGGGGGCCACGCGCGGCTGGGCCATGTTCAACGTCACGCTCGCCGCCGGCATGCTGCGCGAGGCCGGCGCCATGACCACCCAGATCACCGGCGACGTCATCCCCACCGACAAGCCGGACAATCTGGCGCTGGCCGTGCGCCAGCCGGTCGGCGTCATTCTCGGCATCGCGCCGTGGAACGCGCCGGTCATCCTGGGCGTGCGGGCGCTCGCCATGCCGCTCGCCTGCGGCAATACGGTGGTGTTCAAGGCATCCGAGATCTGCCCGGCGACCCATCAGCTGATCGGCACCGTGCTGCGCGATGCGGGGCTGCCGGCGGGCACGGTCAATATCGTCACCAATGCCCCCGCCGACGCGGCCAAGGTGGTCGAGACGCTGATCGCCCACCGCGCCGTGAAGCGCATCAATTTCACCGGCTCGACCCATGTCGGCCGGATCATCGCCGAGACCGCCGCGCGCTATCTGAAGCCCGTCCTGCTCGAGCTCGGCGGCAAGGCGCCGCTGGTCATTCTCGACGATGCCGACCTCGACGAGGCGGTCAAGGCGGCAGCCTTCGGCGCCTTCATGAACCAGGGCCAGATCTGCATGTCGACGGAGCGGATCGTCGTCGATGCCAAGGTCGCCGACGCCTTCGTCGAGAAATTCGCGGCAAAAGCGAAGTCGCTGCCCTATGGCGATCCGCGCTCCGGCAATGTCGTGCTCGGCTCGCTGGTTTCGGCCACTGCGGCCGGGCGCGTCATGGAGCTGGTCGACGATGCGAGCGCCAAGGGCGCGACGCTTGCGAGCGGCGGCACGCTTGACGGCACGGTGATGCCGGCGACCATTGTCGACCACGTCACGCCGTCCATGCGCATCTATGGCGAGGAGAGCTTCGGCCCGGTCGTGACGGTGGTCCGGGTTTCCGGCGACGAAGAGGCGATCCGCGTCGCCAACGACACCGAATATGGCCTGTCCTCGGCAGTGTTCTCGCGCGACATCGCCCGCGCGCTCGGCGTCGCCAAGCGCATCGAGGCCGGCATCTGCCATATCAATGCGCCGACCGTTCACGACGAGGCGCAGATGCCCTTCGGCGGCATGAAATCCTCGGGCTATGGCCGCTTCGGCGGCAAGGCCGGCATCGACGCCTTCACCGAACTGCGCTGGATCACCATCCAGACGGGGCCACGGCACTATCCGTTCTGAAGGGACGCGGAATCGAGAGCCGCCCTCGGAGCCAAGGGCTCAACGCGACCAACCCTCTCCCAAAGGGAGAGGGTGGCGCCGTCAGGCGCCGGGTGAGGGGTCGTCCCTCTCTGGATAAGGCTGCATGCAGCGCGAGCGCCGGTTCCAATTCTCGGCACTTACGCCCCTCACCCGCCGGCTACGCCGGCACCCTCTCCCTTTGGGAGAGGGTTGATTCGTCTCCGGTTTTTCTTCCGCGGGAGTGTGGCTACGCCGCCAGCCCCATCGCCCTCACGCCCGCCGGGTCCTCGCCGTCTCCCCCGCGACGATCCGCGTGAGATAATCCGTCTTGCTGAAGTGCATATGATCGACGCAGAGCTGCGCCAGCGCCCAGCTGTCGCGGCCCTTCAGAAGCTCGATCATGATGTCGTGCTGCTGGCGCGAGATGCGCAGGCCTTCCGTGTCGGCGAGGTTTTTTGCCCGCATCGGCAAGGTCAGGCCCATATAGTCCTGGATCGAGCGGACGAGATAGGGATTGCCGCAGGCCGAGAACAGCGCGATGTGGAAGGCGTCATTGGTCTCGTGCATCCGGCGGAGATCGCCGACATCGCCATAGTGGCAGTAGCGTTCCTGCAGCGCTTCGAGCCGGTCGATCAGTTCGCGCGGCGCGGGCAGCGGGATCATTAAGGCGGCCTGGCGCGACAGCATTTCGCGCACCTCGTAGATCTGCCGGACCTCCTCGGCCGAATAGGACGAGACGGTGGCGCCGACATTCTTTTCGCGCCGGACCACGCCGGTGCGCTCCAGTTGAACCAGCGCCTGGCGGATGAAGTGCCGTGTGGCGTCGTAGCGCGCCATCAGCACGTCCTCGACGAGCCGGGAGCCCGGCGCCAGCCGCCCGAAAATGATGTCCTCCTCGAGCTGGCGCAGCACCTCGGCCTGCTCGTCCCGGCGGGCACCAAGAAGGTCCTGATCCGTATTCGTTTCCATCAGATGGCGCTCATGCAGCGTGGTCCCAGCCCGACAGCCTATAGCAGTCCTCGACCAGCCGGAGCGTTTCGAGATTGTCCTCCGGCGCGGTCTCGAACGGCGTGCCGTCATGAAGCGCCTGGACGAAATGGCCGATGGTCGCGTCGTAAGAACCTTGATAGGTGGCGACGAGGTCATAGACATGGCTGCGGGCGTTCGGGCCGAGCCGGCTGAGCGCCGACCCATCGAGGCGGATGGCGCCGCGATCGCCGAGAATGTCGAGCTGGTCGAACTGGGTCGCCGGCGCGCCGAACATGGCAAAGCTCGCAAAGACCGAAACCGCCGCGCCGCCGGCCGTTTCGAGCTGGATCACCGCGCCGTCCTCGCCCGCCATGTCCGGACAGGTGCGGCTGAGCCGCGCGGCCGTCACGGTGAGCGGGCCGAGCAGCATGCGCAGCGTGTCGAGATGATGGATCAGCACTTCGGCGACCAGCATGCGCCTTTCGCCGCGCATGAACGGTTGGCGTGCGAGTGCCGGACAGACGCCCTCGTCATTGGGCAAGGTGCCGGATGTGGTCAGCGACAGGCGCGCCGCCTTGACCGCGCCGATCGTGCCGGCGCTCAGCCAGGCCGCCGCCTCGCGGTAATAAGCGCGAAACCGCCAGTTCTCATGGACCATCAGCCGGATGCGTCCGCCGATATCGGCGACCAGCCGCTCGGCCTCGGCCAAGCTGGTGTCGAGCGGCTTCTGGCAGAGCACGGCGAGGCCGTGATCGGCGGCGAGCCGGACGAGGTCGGCATGCGCGGCGCGTGGTGCTGCGATATCGACGGCGTCGAGGCCACCGTCCGCCAGCATGGCGGCAGCACTTGCATAGGTCGCCGCGATGCCGAATTCGCCGGCGCGAAGGGCGGCGTTCTCGGCCGAGGGATCGGCGATCGCCACGACGCTGGCACGGCCGGCAAGTGAGGCCCAGGCCTTGAGGTGATATTGCGTGACCCAGCCGGCTCCGATCAGGCCGACGCGCAGCGGGGCATTCATTGCAGCACCGAACGGGCCGCGGTTTCGCTGGCGATCGCGCGGCCGCTCGTCGCGTCGAACAGGTAGGCCGACGAGCTTGCGAAGAACAGCTCTACCTGTTCGCCCGGCGTCACCCTGACGTCGCGCGGCAGGCGCGCCGTGCATTCGACGCCCCGGGCTTCGATGACCAGCAGGGTCTCCGCACCCAAGGGCTCGGTGGCGAAGGCGCGCCCCTTGATGCTGCCGACGGGCCCACCCTGCAGCGCCGCGCGGTCGAGATGCAGGTCTTCGGCGCGCACGCCAAGCGTTACCGGCCGGCCGTTGCGGGCGGCCAGCGTCTCGCCGGTCCAGCGGGTCAGGGGCGCCGTCGCTGCCCCCGTCGCCGCCGTGAAGGCATCGCCTTGGCCGGTAAGCTGGGCGTCGAACAGGTTCATCGGCGGCGCACCGAGAAAGCGTGCGACGAAGGTGTCGGCCGGTTGCCAATAGACCTCCAGCGGCGCGCCGATCTGGGCGACCTTGCCGCCATTCATCACGCAGATCCGCGTGCCCATGGTCATCGCCTCGACCTGGTCATGGGTGACATAGATCATGGTCGAGCCGAGCCGGTGATGCTGCTTGATCAGCTCGTTGCGGGTGTTGACGCGCAGCGCCGCGTCGAGATTCGACAGGGGCTCGTCGAACAGGAACACCATGGGTTCGCGCACCATGGCGCGGCCGAGCGCGACGCGCTGGCGCTGGCCGCCGGACAGGGCGTGGGGCTTGCGCGCGAGCAGCGGGGTGAGGCCGAGGATCTCGGCGGCGTCCTTGACCCGGCGGTCGATCTCGGCTGCCACGATGTTGCGCCGCCTCAGGCCGAAAGCGAGATTGTCCTCCACCGTCATATGCGGATAGAGCGCGTAGGACTGGAACACCATGGCGATGTCGCGGTCCTTTGCCGGCACGTCATTGACCACCCGGCCGTCGATCGAAAGCGTGCCCGAGGAGATGGTCTCGAGCCCGGCCACCATCCTGAGCGTCGTCGACTTGCCGCAGCCGGAGGGCCCGAGCAGCACCATGAACTCGCCATCGGCAATGGTCAGGTCGACATTGTCGACGGCCGCCGCGCCACCGACGCCGCCATAACGCTTGCAGAGCTTTTCCAGACGAACGACCGCCATGGCCTCTACTCCCTATTTGATCGCGCCGGCGGTCATGCCGCGGATGAGTTTTTCCGAAAAGAAGACATAGGCGACGATGACCGGGATGACCGAGATCATCACGCCGGTGGCGATCATGCCGATGTCCTGGAAATGGTCGCCCATGAAGGCGCGAATGCCGATCGGCAGCGTGCGTTTGTCCGGATCGGTGATCAGCACCACCGCGAACAGGAACTCGTTCCAGAGCTGGATGAAGTTCAGGATCAAGGTGGTGGCGATCGCCGGCATGCCGATCGGCAGCACGATGCGCCGGAAGATCTCGAGGTCGCCGTAACCATCGATCTTGGCGGCGTCGAACAGGTCCTGCGGGATGCGCGCGAAGAAGCCTTCGAGCAGGTAGACGGTGAGCGGCAGCTGCAGCGAGACATAGACCAGGGTGAGGCCGAGCAGGCTGTTGTAGAGGCCATAATCGACCAGGATCTGGTAGAGCGAGATCAGCGTGATCTGGGGCGGGAAGATGATCGACGAGAACAGGATCGCATAGATCCAGCGGTTGCCGCGGAAGCGGTAGCGGGCCAGCGCATGGGCGGCGGCCGCGCCGATCAGGGTGACGATGGCGACGGCGCCGACCACCACCACGGTGGAGTTCCAGAAATAGGTGGCGAAATCGGAATCGACCCAGGCGGTGCGGAACTGTCCCCAGTGGAACGGCTTCGGCCAAGCATAGTGGTCGGCGCTGATCTCGGCCGTCGTGCGCACCGACATGCTGGCGAGCCAGAGGAACGGCCCGAGCGTGTAGATCGTGTAGAGGCCGAGCACGAGGGCGAGCGCGCCGCGGCTGAACAGGCGCGGCAAGGGCTTGCTGGCGATCATTTCAGTACTCCAGCCGCTCGCGCGAGCTCAGGATGCGGTTGAGGATGACAACCGTCGCGCAGACGACGCCGAACCAGACGGTGGCGATCGCCGAGGGGTAGCCGAGATCGAAGGTGTTCCAGTTGAAGGCGCGTTTGTAGACATAGGTCGAGACCGTTTCGGTGGCCCAGAGCGGCCCGCCGGCGGTCATGATCCAGACCAGGTCGAAGATCTTCATCTTGCCGATGAAGGCGAGGATATAGAGATTGATCAGGGTCGGCCTGAGCATCGGCACGATGATGTAACGGAGCTTGGCGCCCCAGCCGCAATTGTCGAGCTCGGCCGCCTCCAGCACTTCCTTCGGCAGCGAATGGATGGCGGCAAGGCACACCACCATGTTGAACCCCGCCCATTTCCAGGCATGGGTGACGATGACGGAGGCGAGCGCCAGATTGGGATTGCCGAGCCAGGACGAGGCGAGCGAGCCGAGCCCGACGGCGCGCAGCAGCGCGTTCAGGATGCCCCAGTCATAGTTGAAGATCCACATCCAGAGGATGGCCACGACGACATAGGAGAGCAGGACCGGGGTGAACCAGGCGACCCGCAGGAAGCGCGCGAAAGGCACGCCGGCGTAAAGCGCCAGGGCCAGCAGAAGTCCGGTCGAGACGTCGAGGATCGGCGCGACGAAGGACCAGATGAAGGTGTTGCGCACCGCCACCCAGAAGGTCTCGTCGCGGACGAGTTCGCGGTAATTGGCGAGCCCGACAAAGGTCTGCTCCATGCCTTCGATGGTGAAGAAGCTGTCATGGATGGTGCGGAAGGCCGGATAGGCGGTCAGCCCGACATAGACGGCGAGCGCCGGCGCCAGGAAAATGGCGAGCACCAGCCAGCTGGCGCGGCGCGGATCGGCGAGCGAGTTGGCGGCGGAACCCGATGGCTCCGCCGCGGCCGGTGACGTGAGGCTGACCGCGTCCGACATCAGGACGCCTTGAGGCAGGCGGCATCCATCTTCTCAGCCGCTTCCTGCACGCCGATGAGCCCCGCCGGGAAGGCGTTGTTCAAGACCTGCGTGAAGGTCTCGGCGCAGCGCGCCCGGTAGTGGAACAGGGGCGTGCCGAAGAAATAGCGGGCGCCGCGGTTACGCTCGTTCAGCTCGGTGAAATAGCTGGCGCGCGGGCTGTTGATCCGGCTCGGATCGGAGCGCAATCCGGTCTGCAGCGATACCTGCTCCATCCAGCGCGTGCCGTTCTCCACCGTCGCCATCGAGCGCAGCAGGGCGCCGGCGCATTCCTTGTGGCGGCTGCGCGAGAACATCACGAAGCTGCCGCCGATCGCGAGTGTCTTGCATTCCGGGCAATTGCCCTGGTCCATGGCGGGGAATTGCATGATGCCGAGCGAAAAATTCGCCGGCATGCCGCCATTCTCCGGCGCGGCGAAGGCGCGTCCTGTGAACCAGCTGGCCACCGGGAAAGCGACCGCGCCGGGCGTCGCGTAGAAGTAGAAATGGGATTCGCCGAGCTTCAGCGTCGAGAAGCTCTTCGGATAGGCGCCGGCATCGACCAGACCCTTCACCCAGGTCATCACCTCGACGACCCTGGGATCGCGATAGGACAGGGCGCCATTCAGGAGCTTGCCGTAATCCTCCGGCCCGAGCTTGCGCAGCAGCGCCTCGAACAGCAGGAAGGCGCCGGGGAAAGGCCGGTCGCCGACGCCCTGCGCCAGCGGCGTGATGCCGGCCGTGACGCTGCGCCGGACCATGTCGCCGAAACCCGCCTGGCTCAGCTGGAAATTCGCCGGCAGCTCGACGCCGATCCGCCTCATCAGGTCGCGGTTGTAGTAGAGCTCGACCGTATAGGCCTCCACCGGCACGCCGTAGAGACGGCCACGCGAGGTCCAGGCGGGCTTGGCCCAGTCTTCCAGGCCGGCGAGGTCGACATGGGCGTCGAGCGGCTCCAGGAATCCGCCGGCGAGGAATTCCGGCTGGTCCGGCTCCATGTAGAAAATGTCGGGGGCCTGGCCGGTGCGGACAGCCGACTTCGCCTGGGTGTAGAGATCGGCCTTGGGGATGAAGCTGAGCTTCACCGTGCATTGCCGGTTGGCCGCCTCGAAGTCGCGGACGCGCGCCGAAACCCACTCGCGCTTGGCCGGTTCGTCCGGCCAGTTGCTCCACATGGTGATCTGGGTCGGCTGCTGCGCCAGCGCGGGCGCGGCGAAGCCCATGAGTGTCGCGGTCAAAACGGCCGCAAGGCCGGCACTTCGGATTCGCATTGTCCTCTCCTCCCCTTTTTCTTTATCGCCGAAAATCTGCATGGGGTTCGAGGATTGTCAATAATAATAATCGGAACGACATGCGGATCGGCTTTTTCTGGCCGATGACTTGGCAGATCATTGACAATATGAGGCCCCTGGCCAAGGGTGCGGCCGGCACGCCATAATCGCCGGGAAAGGGAGACGGGAATGACCAAGGGACTGCGCAAGGGGTTGACGAGTTACGGCGATGCCGGGTTTTCGCTGTTCTTGCGCAAGGCCTTCATCAAGGCGGCCGGCTATTCCGATGACGCGCTGGACCGGCCGATCGTCGGCATCACCAACACCCACAGCGACTACAATCCCTGCCACGGCAACGTGCCGCAGCTGATCGAGGCGGTGAAGCGCGGGGTCATGCTGGCCGGCGGCATGCCCATGGTGTTCCCGACCATTTCGATCGCCGAGAGCTTTGCCCACCCCACCTCCATGTTCCTGCGCAACCTGATGGCCATGGACACCGAGGAAATGGTCCGCGCCCAGCCGATGGACGCGGTGGTGGTGATCGGCGGCTGCGACAAGACCTTGCCGGCCCAGATCATGGCGGCGGCGAGCGTCGACCTGCCGACCATCGTCGTGCCGGTCGGGCCAATGGTGGTCGGCCATCACAAGGGCGAAGTGCTCGGCGCCTGCACCGACTGCCGCAGGCTCTGGGGCCAGCACCGGGCCGGCGAGATCGACGAGGAGGAGATCGAGATCGTCAACGGCCGGCTCGCGCCGTCGGTCGGCACCTGCATGGTCATGGGCACGGCCTCGACCATGGCCTGCGTCACCGAGGCGCTCGGCCTGTCCTTGCCGATGAGCGCCTCGATCCCCGCGCCCCATGCCGAGCGCATCCGCTCGGCGGAAGCGAGCGGCCGGCGCGCCGCCGAGATGGCGGTGAGCGGCGGCCCGCGCCCGAGCGAGCTCCTGACGCCCGCGGCCTTCCGCAATGCCGCCGTCGTCATGCAGGCGATCGGCGGCTCGACCAATGGCGTCATCCACCTCTCGGCTATCGCCAACCGCACCGACCACAAGCTCGATCTCGACATTTTCGACACGCTCGGCCGCAAGGTGCCCGTGCTGGTCGACCTGAAGCCTTCGGGCGCCCATTACATGGAGCATTTCCACCATGCCGGCGGCGTGCCCAAGCTGTTGAAGCAGCTCGGCGACCTGATCGACCTCGACGCCATGACGGTCTCCGGCCGGACGCTGCGCGAGATCGCGGCGGCGGCCGAGGACGTGCCGGGCCAGGACGTCATCCGGCCGCGCGACAACCCGATCAAGCCGGAAGGCGCCATGGCGGTGCTCGGCGGCAATCTTGCGCCGCGCGGCGCCATCATCAAACATGCCGCGGCAACCCCGCGCCTGCTGCAGCATACCGGCCGCGCCGTGGTGTTCGAATCCGTCGAGGACATGACCAACCGGGTCGACGACCCCGCTCTCGACGTGACAGCCGACGACGTGCTGGTGCTGCGCAATGCCGGGCCGAAGGGCGCGCCCGGCATGCCCGAAGCCGGCTATCTGCCGATCCCCAAAAAGCTCGGCCGCCAGGGCGTGAAAGACATGGTGCGCATTTCCGACGCCCGCATGAGCGGCACGGCCTTCGGCACCATCGTGCTGCACATGACGCCGGAATCGGCGGTCGGCGGGCCGCTCGCTTTGGTTCGCTCCGGCGACATGATCCGGCTGGATGTCGAGGGTCGCCGCATCGACCTATTGGTCGACGAGGCCGAGTTGGCCAGGCGGCAGGCCGCGCTGCCGGTGGCGCCGAAGCCGGCCTGGGCGAGGCGCGGTTACGCCAAGCTGTTCCACGAAACCGTGCTTCAGGCCGACGAGGGCTGCGACTTCGACTTCATGGTCGAACGCGGGGAGGGGTAGGGCGTCCTTGGATTGACCCGGGCCGTCCTCGGAGCGAAAGGCCCAACGCGACCGACCCTCTCCCAAAGGGAGAGGGTGGCGCCGTCAGGCGCCGGGTGAGGGGTCGTCCATTTCCGGATGAGGCAGCATGCGCCGTGAGCGTCGGCAACAGTTCTGAGAGCCTACGCCCCTCACCCGGCAGCTGACGCTGCCACCCTCTCCCCTTGGGAGAGGGTTTGTGCGCGCTCGGCCTCGCCGGCACCCTTTGCCGTTTCCCGCATACGTCTATTCAGGTCGCCGTCCTTCCGCCCACCCCGTCCCCTTCACCCCAAATTCCCGCTTGACGAAATCCGCGCTCGCTGCTGCTATTGACTAACTGGTTAGTTTGCGAGGGGCCGATGGCAGCCGATCACCGAAGTCAGCGCGTCCGGGTCGCCGTCGATATTGGCGGGACCTTTACCGATATCGCGCTGTCCACCGAGGATGGGCTGGTCCATGAGAGCAAGATCTCGTCGACACCAGACGATCCGAGCCGCGCGGTGGTCGAGGGCCTTGCCCAGCTCCTGGCCGAACTCTCGATCGCGCCTGCGGCGGTCGCCGAGATCCTCCACGGCACCACGGTCGGCTCCAACACCATCCTGCAGCGCTCCGGCGCGAAGACCGGCCTGATCACCACCCGCGGCTTTCGCGACGTGCTCGAAATCGGCCGCATCCGCATGCCCGACATGTTCGATCTCACCTGGGACAAGCCGAAGCCGCTGGTGCCGCGCCGCCATCGCATGGAGGTGACCGAGCGGCTCGCCGGCGACGGTTCGGTGGTCGAGCCGCTCTCCGAGGCCGATGTGATCGCCGCCGGCCAGGCCCTGGTCGACGAGGGTATCGAGGCGGTCGGCATCGCCTTCATCAACAGCTATCGCAATGCCGCGCACGAAAAGCAGGCGGAAGCCGTGCTGCAGCGGCACTTCCCGCAATTGCTCACCACCACCTCCTGCGCCGTCCTGCCGGAAATGAAGGAATATGAGCGTACCAGCACGACGGTGGTGAACGCCTATCTGCTGGCCGCCATGCGCGCCTATCTGCAGAAGCTGGAACGCGGCCTGCGCGATATCGGCATATCCGCGCCGATCCTGGTCATGACCTCCAATGGCGGCATGCTGGCAGCCGCGGCCACCTGCGAAAAGCCGGTGCTGGTGGTGGCCTCGGGTCCTGCGGGCGGCGTCATCGGGGCTGCCCGTCTCGGCCTTGCCCGCAACGAGCGCGACATCATCGTCTTCGACATGGGCGGCACCACCGCCAAGGCCGTGATCATCGAGGACGGCCGGCCGACCATGACCTCGGAATATGAGTTTCGCGACGGCATGTCGGCCTCGAGCCGCTTCATCAAGGCCGGCGGCTACATGCTGAAAGTGCCGGCCATCGACATTGCCGAGGTCGGCGCCGGCGGCGGCTCCATGGCCGGCATCGACAAGGGGGGTCTGCTGGTGGTCGGCCCGCAATCGGCCGGTGCCGTGCCGGGCCCGGCCTGCTACGGCCTGGGCAATGAGCGCCCGACCGTCACCGACGCCAATGTGGTGCTCGGTTTCGTCAATGCCGAACAATTGGCCGGCGGCCGGCTCGCCATCGACCGGAGGCTCTCGGAAAAGGCGGTGGACGCCCATGTCGGCACGCCGCTCGGCCTCGACACGGCGGAGGCCGCCCACGGCATCCGCGCGGTCGCCAATGCCGCCATGGCGCGCGCCATTCGCGCGGTCACCGTCGAGCGCGGCCGTGATCCGCGCGACCTCACCTTGATGGCCTTCGGCGGCAATGGCGGCGTCCATGCGCCCGATCTCGCCCGCCAGCTCGGCATTCCCCGGGTGGTCGTGCCGCCCTTGTCGGGCATTTTCTGCGCGGTCGGCATGCTCGCCTCCGATATCGAGCATACCGGACTTGCCACCGTCACCCGGCCGCTCGCGGCCATGACGCCGGCCGAGCTGAAGGGGTTGAAGGACGTGCTGCAGGCCGATGTCGGTGCAAGGCTCACCCAGGACGGCTACCCGACGGAGCGCAGCGAATTCCTCTGGGAGGCCGATCTGCGCCACGAGGGCCAGGCGACCGAGCTGACCGTGACCTTCGCCGGCGAGGACCTCGCCATGATTCGCGAGCGCTTCGTCGCCGAATATTTCAAGACCTATGGCTATCGCGATACGACGCCGATCGAGCTGATGAAGCTCCGGGTCATCGGCCGCGGCCTGCGCGAAAGCCGGCTGGACTTCGCCGACATGAAGATCGCCCATCGGCCGGGGGCCGCGAAGACCCGCACCCGCGAGGTCGCTTTCGCCCGTGGCGACCGGCCGGTCGCGGTCGACATCGTCACACGTGCGGCAATTGGCGCCGCGCCGCGCCAGGGGCCGGTGATCATCGAGGAATATGACGCCACCATCGTCGTGCCGCCGGATGCCCGCGTGCATCGCGACGCCATCGGCTGCATCGTATTGGAATTCGGAGCCTGACGATGAAAGTCGATCCCATCACCTTCGCGGTCATCAAGAGCGGCCTCGATTCCATCGCCGACGAAATGGCCTATACCGTGGTGCGCATCGCGCGCTCCGAGATCGTCAAGGACGTCATGGATTTCTCGGCGGCGATCTGCGCCGGCGACGGCCAGATGGTGGCCCAGGCCAAGACCATCGCCCAGCATCTCGGCGCCATCCCCGAAGCGATGCAGTCGGTGCTGTCGACCTTCGGCGACGACCTGCATGACGGCGACGTGGTGATCATGAACGATCCCTATCACGGCGGCATGCACCTGCCCGACATCTTCATGTTCGTGCCGATCTTCCATGGCGGCAAGCGCCGCGCCTTCGCGGTGGTGATCTGCCATCACACCGATGTCGGCGGCCGGGTGCCCGGCTCGAATGCCTCGGACTCGACCGAGATCTACCAGGAAGGCCTGCGCATCCCGCCCTTGAAGCTCTACGATCGCGGTGTGCTCAACACCACGCTCGAGACCATGATCAAGATCAATGTCCGCGTGCCGGACCGGGTCTGGGGCGATCTCTCCGCGCAATTCGCCGCCGCCCAGGTCGGCAAGCGTGGGCTCGACAAGCTGATGCAGCGCTACGGTGCCGACGATGTCGACACCTATATGCAGGAACTGCTCGACTATGCGGAACGGCTGACCCGCCAGGAGATCAAGACCTGGCCGCGCGGCACCTATCGTTTCACCGACTATATCGACGACGACGGCTTCTCCGACAGGCCGATCCCGATCAATGTGGCGATCACCGTGCGCGACGACGGCACATTGTTCGTCGATTACACCGGCTCGTCGCCGCAGGTGAAGGGCGCGCTCAATTCGACGCTCAGCTTCACCCATTCGCTGACCTATCTCAGCGTGCGCTGCGTGCTGGCCCGCGACATCCCCAACAATGTCGGCATGTTCCGCTGCGTCGAGGTCAAGGCGCCCGAGGCCTCCGTCTTGAACCCGGTCATGCCGGGGCCCTGCGCGGCGCGCGCGCTGACCGGCTACCGGGTGTTCGACACCATGCTCGGGGCGCTCTCCAAGATCGTTCCGGACAAGGTGCCGGCGGCCGGCGAGGGCGGCAACAGCGTCATCTGCATCAGTGGGCTCCGGCCCAACCGCCAGCCTTTCATCATTGTCGACATGATCTGCGGCGCCTGGGGCGGTCGGCCCGACAAGGACGGGCTGGAGGCGGTGACCAATGCCTCGCAGAACCTCTCCAACATGCCGGTCGAGGTGATGGAAGCCGAGCACCCCGTGCGCATCGAGGATTATGGCTTCGTCACCGACAGCTGCGGCGCCGGGCACTGGCGCGGCGGGGTCGGCATCCGCCGCTCCTATCGGATCCTGGCGCCCGAGGCGCTGCTGCAGATGCGCACCGACCGGGTCAGGTTCCGGCCCTATGGCCTGGCCGGTGGTGAACCCGGCGGCCCCTCGCGCAATGCCATGGAGGTGGGCGGCGTCTGGCAGGACCTGCCGGGCAAGATCACCACGACGGTCAACCAGGGCACGCTCATCGTCCACGAGCAGGCCGGCGCCGGCGGTTTCGGCGATCCCCTGACGCGTGATCCCGACCTGGTCCGCGAGGACCTGATCGACGGCAAGATCACGGCCGCCTTTGCCGCGCGCCATTATGCCGTGCTGTTCGCCGACGACCGGGCCGTCGACCTTGCCGGCACGGCACGCCTGCGCGACGAGCGCGCTTCTGCAAGGCCGGGGGCCTGACATGGTCGATGCGGCGGTCCGGACCGGCGGCAAGGCCACTGGCAACAAGGCGGCGGGCGTCAAGGCGACCCGCAATCCCGAGGCGAGCCGCGCCCGGATCCTGGAAGCCGCGCGCATCGAATTCGTCACGCAAGGGCTGAACGGCGCCCGGGTCGACCGCATCGCCGAGCAGTCGGGCGTCAACAAGAACCTGATGTACCACTATTTCGGCTCCAAGGACGCGCTCTACCTCGAGGTCCTCGAACGGATCTATTCCGGCCTGCGCAAAAGCCAGAAGGACGATGACGTCCGCGGCCTGCCGCCGCTCCAGGGCATGCGCCAGCTGGTCGGCAACACCTTCGACCATTTCGTCGCGACCCCCGATCTCATCCGGCTGATGAGCATCGAGAACATTCACTACGCCCAGCACCTGAAGAGCTCGACCACGATCAAGCCGCTCTATGGCGGCCTCCTGGACACGCTCAGGACGCTGCTCCGGCGTGGCCAGGCCGACGGCGTGTTCCGCTCCGAGGTCGACGAGGTCGATCTCTATCTGTCGATCTCCGGGCTCGCCTATTTCTTCCTGTCCAACCAGCACACCCTGTCCTGGCTTCTCGATCGCGATTTCGTCGCGGCGAAGCGCGTGGCGGGGCGCCGACGCCATGTCGTCGAGATGGTGCTGAGCTATTTGACGCACATCCCGCCGGACGAAGCGGGGGGCGCCGAACCAGAGGTGATCACGTCGGAGGACGGACAATGAAGAGAGTGTTATCGGCGGTCGCGGCCCTGTCGGCCGTGGCCTTGACGGCTTTTGCGATGGCGCCGGCCCGGGCGCAGCCGGCGGCGCCGCCGGACAAGCTATCGGTCAGGCTCGATTTCTCGCCCTGGGGTGTCCAGGCGGCCATGCACCTGGCCAAGAACCGCGGCTGGTTCCGCGAGGCCAATCTCGACGTCGATATTCAGGACGGCCGCGGCTCGGGCAATACCATCCAGCTGGTCAATGCCGGCCAGGCCGATGTCGGCCAGGTACAGGTCGGCCTCGTCGGTTCGGCGCGCGCCCAGGGCGCCAATATCCGGGCGATCGCGACCTTCCAGCGGCGGACCGACCTCTGCATCCTGGTCGACCGGGACGCCCCGATCAACCGCGCCGCCGACCTGCGCGGCAAGACCGTGGTGGTCTTCGCCGCCAGCCCCTGGGCGCCGTTCATCGATCTCTACCTGCGCGCCGGGGGTCTCACCCGCAACGACCTGAAGGTCGATTTCGTCGATCCGGCCGCGCTCTGGGGCACCTATACCGCCAAGCGCGCCGACGGCCTGATGTCGACGGTCGGTTCCGCTCTGCCGATCGCCGACCGCGCGCGGCCCTCCAAATGCCTGCTCGCGGCGGACGAGGGCATCGCCTTCCCGAGCTATGGCCTGGTCGCCCGCGACGACACCATCCGCGCAAAGGGCGCGGCGCTGCGCCGGCTGATCCAGGTGCAGCAGCGCGCCTGGGAGCATCTGCGAACCAATCCCGATGACGGCGTCCGCGCCATGATCGCCGAGCGGCCGGATGCCCGGCTCGACCCGGACGTCCTGCGCGGCCAGATCAAGCTGACCATCGACTATTTCGATACCCCGGCCTCGCAAGGCCGGCCGATCGGCTGGCAGGCCCGCGAGGACTGGGAGGCCGCGTTGAAATCGATGGAGGCGGCAGGCGTCGTGCGCGCCGGCTGGACCGTCTCCGACTATTTCACCAATCAGCTGGTCGAGTGACCATGACCTTCCAGACGCCAGCACCGGCCGTGACGGCGGCCTATGTCGCCGTCCGCGGCGTCGGCAAGACCTATATGTCGCCGCGCGGACCGGTGCCGGCTCTGCTCGGCATCGATCTCGCCATCCGGCCCGGCGAGTTCGTCAGCGTGGTCGGGCCGTCGGGCTGCGGCAAGAGCACGCTCTTGAAATGCGTCGCCGGCCTGGAAGAGGTCTCGACCGGCGAGATCCGGGTCGGCGGGGCGCCGCTCGACGGCCCGCCGGAGAAGCTCGGCGTGGTGTTCCAGCGCGACGTCCTGCTCGACTGGCGCACCGTGCTCGACAATGTCCTGCTGTCGATCGAGTTCCTCGGCCTGCCGCGCCCACGCTATCGCGATCGGGCGCTGGCGCTGCTCAACCGCTTCGGGCTCGCGGGCTTCGAACATCGCTACCCCTGGGAGCTGTCGGGCGGCATGCGTCAGCGCGCCTCGATCTGCCGGGCCCTGCTGGCCGATCCCGAACTGCTGCTGATGGACGAGCCCTTCGGCGCGCTCGACGCCATGACCCGCGACGACCTGAATATCGAGCTGGCGCGGATCTGGCAGGACACGCGCAAGACCTTGCTGTTCATCACCCATTCGATCGCCGAAGCGGTGTTCCTGTCCGACCGGGTGGTGATGATGGGCAAGGCGCCGGGCAAGATCCTCGACATCATCGACATCGACCTGCCACGGCCGCGCTCGCTGGCGATCCGCGAGAGCGCCGGGTTCGCCGCCTATACCCAACGCATCCGTCACCATTTCGCCGAGCTGGGGATCGTCAAGGAATGATGCGCGCGCTGAAAAGCCTGTTCGCCGCCGACAACGAGGTGCGCGACGTCGTCCTGGTCCTGGTTGCTTCCCTCGTGCTCTGGGAGATCGGGGTGGCGGTGTTCCACCCCTCGCCTTTGATCCTGCCGGCGCCCTCGGCGGTCTTCTCCGCCTTCATGGAAACGCCCGGCCTGTTCATGCGCCACCTCGGCTTCACGCTGGCCATGACCTGCGTCGGTTTCGTTCTTGCCGTGGCGCTGGGCATCGCGCTGTCCGTCGGCATCGTCTATTCGCCGTTCCTGGAGCGCACCGTCTACACGCTGCTGGTCGCGCTGAACTCGATCCCGAAAGTCGCGTTGGCGCCGCTTTTCGTCATCTGGCTCGGCACCGGCACCGAGCCGAAGATCGCCATTGCCCTGATGCTGGCGATCTTTCCCATCGTCATCGACATGGTGCTGGGCCTGCGTTCGGTCGATCCCGACATGCTGCATCTGGCCCGCGTCTCCAGGGCCTCGCCCTGGGCCGTGCTGTTCAAGATCCGCTTTCCCTGCGCGCTGCCGAGCCTGTTCGCCGGCATGAAGGTGGCGGTGTCCTTTGCGCTGGTCGGCGCCATCGTCGGCGAATTCGTTGCCGGCAGCCAGGGTCTCGGTTTCCAGATCCTGGTGGCGCAGGGCCAGTTCGACACGACAAGGGTTTTCGTCTCGCTGCTGCTGCTCGGTTTCGTCGGCACCATCCTGTTCTTCCTGGTCGATTTCGTCGAGCGGCTGCTGCTGCCCTGGCACGTGTCGCAGCGCGCCCGCCAGGGCCAGTCCCGGCACGTATGAGCGACCGGGACACATCGCGCTCGCGCGTCATGCTGGGCATCGCCGCGCTGGTCGCCACCGGCGCGCTCTGGGGCAGCAATCACGTCGTCTCACGGGCGGTGCGTGATATCGTGCCGCTGCCGTCCATGGTGTTCTGGCGCTGGGCCATCGGCGCGACCATCCTGACGCTGATCGCGCTGCCGACGCTGCGTCCGGCCTGGCCGGCGATCCGCGCGCGCCTCGGCGAGCTGATCCTCGGCGGCGTGATCGGCGTCGGCATCTTCTCCTATCTTCTGATCGGCGGGGCCTATCGCAGCATCGCCATCGAAGTCGGTTTCATCAATGCGACGACGCCGATCTGGGTGGCCCTGCTGGGCCTGAGGATGGGCGAGGGGCGGGTGCCGGCCGCTACCTGGGCGGCGCTGGGCATCGCCTTTGCCGGCACGCTCCTGATCATCACCAAGGGCGACCCGGCCGTCATCGCGCAGCTCGATTTCAACCTCGGCAATCTCCTGTCGCTGCTCGCCGCCATCACCTTCGCCTGGTTCTCGATCCGCCTGCGCGACTGGACCCGCACCATCGACGCCCTGCCGCTCTCGGTGGTGACCGCCTGGTCGGCTCTGCTCGTGGTGTTCCTGCCGGTCTATCTGGCTTGGCTCGCCACCGGCGGCCCTTGGCTGGTCTGGCCGGGTGAGAGCCGCGAGGTGGCGCTCGGCGCCATCGGCTATGTCGCGCTCGGTCCGACCATGCTCGGCAACCTGTTCTATCTCTACGGCGTCGCCACCAACGGCCCGCAGCGCGCCGCCATCTTTCTCTATCTCAGCCCGGTCTTCTCCGCCGGCTTCGCCATGATCTGGCTCGGCGAACAGCTCGCCTGGTTCCATGTCGCGGGTTTCGTCGCGATCGTCGGTGGACTGGTGCTGCTCAACAGGGGCGGGAGGGTGCGGGTGAAGCCGGCGTGAGGGGATGGCCTGACGATACGCAGCCTGCACGGCTTGCGCTGGAACCTCTACGTCACCCCCGGCGAGCCGGAGCAGAAGCCCTTGCTTCTGCGGAGGCGAGGGAAGGGGGTCCAGGAGTTGCAGCGCGCGACCGTGGCGCTGGGAAATCACGGCGTTGGCATGCGCTGCAAGCGCCGATGAAGCGGCCCTGGACCCCCTTCCCTCGCTTCGCTCGCCGGGGGTGACGTTAGGGGTTCACATGCGAACCTGGGAACCGCTAGAGCGCGATCGGCTCAGTTTGAATCGAAGGGGGATTCCCTTGGAGCTTCGGTTCTGATTCAAACTATCTGCTGGGCGGAGGCCAGCAGATATGCCGAAGCCCTATTCCCTTGATCTGCGTGAGCGGGTGGTGGCCCGGGTGCT
>JAFKKV010000033.1 GCA_017304475.1 Hyphomicrobiales bacterium
GCAGCAATGGCGGAGGTGAATGCAGGGCACGCTCAACGCTTCATGAGCAACCGTTATGCGATACACCTACACTCCTCATCCTGAGGTGCGAGCGCAGCGAGCCTCGAAGGACGACTGAGCTTTGTGCAGAACACTCCTATCCGGGAAAATCAGGATATGCGTGCTCAATGCGCCATCAGCACCGGGATGGTGGTGGCGGTCAGGATGTCGCGCGTGGTGCCGCCGAGCACCCATTCCCTCAGGCGTGAATGGCCATAGCCGCCCATGACCAGGAGATCGATCGCGCCCCGGCCGGCCTCGTCGATCAGCACCTGGGCGATGCTGCGGCCGTCGGAGGCGACGGCCTTGACGTCGACCTTGCCGCCATGGCGCGTCAGGTGCTTGGCGATATCGGCGGCGGGCGCGCCGCCTTCGTTCTGATCGGCGTCGACCATGACCAGGTCGATCCGGGTGGATGTCGCGACGAAGGGCAGGGCCTCGGCCACCGCGCGCGCCGCGTCATGGGTGTCGCGCCAGGCGACCAGGATCCGCTGGACCGGCCCGCGCGCCGGCATGCCGGGCGGCACGAACAGCGTGCCGCGCCCGCTGTCGGACAGGACGGCCTCCGCGAGCCCGTCCCAATTGGGGCCGTCGCCGCCACGATAGGGGCAGGTGGTGATGAACAGGTCGGCCGCCCGCGCCGCCGATGTCGCGGCCTGGCTGAGCTCCGCGATGCGCCGGTCGCAGCGGGCAAGCTCGACCGGCAGGCCCGAGCGGGTGAGCCGCGCCAGCAGCCGCGCCGCGGTCGCATCACCCTGGATCGTCGCCGCCTGTTCCAGTTCGGTGAACACGGTCGCCGCGGCGGCCGCGGCCTCCGGCGTCGCCATCATCGCGATATCGGGCATGACATTGGTGTAAAGGCCGGTGACATGGGCACCCTGGCCAGTCGCCAGGAGTTCCGCATAAGACAGCCGCGTCTCGTCCTCGGCGCTGCCGTCGAGATGCACAACGATGTCTTTCACCATTTCAAACCTCCGGTCTGCCATGCTCACCGGCGCATCATCGCCGATCTGCAACTTAGGCGAATTGATCGAGATCAGGACCCGATCCCGGCGCATGGCCGATCACGGGGAGAGACGGGACTTGCAGCCGTGATTTGGCCGTGATCCCGGCGGCGATGCCGCGCATCCCGTAGCCAGGACTCTATCCGTCCGATTGTTTACGCCCTGTGACGAGTGCCTTTTCGCGCCGGCCGATTATGCCGCGGCGGGCCGGATGCCATGTCTCCACGGCCGCGGCCGATATCCGGCCCCGGCTTCACGGAGAGGGCCATCATGCTCACCACGATCATTGCGAGGGCGGCCGGGCTTGCCCTGGCGCTTTTTCTCGCCGTTGCGCCGGAAACGGCCGCCGCCCAGGGCCAGCCGCGGGGCTATCTCGAACCGCTGACGCCGGAAAACAGCTTGCTCCTGCTGGTCGACCTTCAGCCGCAATTCGCTTTCTCGGTGACATCGATCGACGCGCAGGCCCTGGTCAACAATGCCACCGGCATCGCCAAGGCGGCGCGGGTGTTCAAGATCCCGACCTTGCTCGCCACCATCAGTGCCCAAAGCTTCGGCGGCCCTTTCTTCCCGCAGGTCCAGGCCGTGCTGCCGGAGGCAAGGCCTTATGACCGCACCATGATGAATGCCTGGGAGGACAGCCGCATCGTCGAGGCGATCCGCAAATCGGGCCGCAAGAAGATCATCATCGGCGGCCTGTGGACCGACAGCTGCGTGACGCTTCCGGCCTTGTCGGCGCTCGGCGCCGGTTATGAGGTCTATGTGCTCACCGACGTCGCCGGCGACGTCAATGCCTCCGCGCACAACTTCGCCATTCAGCGCATGGTCCAGGCCGGCGCGACGCCGGTCACCTGGCTTGCCGTGCTGCTGGAGTGGCAGCGCGACTGGGCGCGGGCCGAGACGCGCGACGCGGTGCTGCAGATCGCGCGGGAGCATGGCGGCAACTGGGGCATCGGCATCTTCTATGCCGGGGCCATGGGCATCGGCGCGAAATAGCGCCACGCTCATCGCACCGGCAGACGGCGCGCGCGGGATGATGTCCCGCCTTGTCGGGGCCGCGCCGCGGCCTCGACCTTCACGCTCCGCTCCGTCTAGAGATGGCTCGGGAACGAGCAGGAGGGCTCATGGACAGGCTCGCGGCGATGCAGAGCTTCCGGCGGGTGGTCGAACTCGGTAGCTTCGCCGCCGCGGCGCGCGACCTCGGCCTGTCGAGCCCGGGCGTCAGCAAGCATGTCTCCGAACTGGAGGCTCACCTCAAGACCTCGCTGCTGCTGCGCACGACCCGCCGGCTGAGCCTGACCGAGACCGGCCGGATCGTCTTCGAGCATTGCCGCAGGGTTCTCGACGACATGATCGACGTCGAACAGGCGGTCTGCGCCTCGGCCAGCCGGCCGCGCGGCCTGCTCCGGGTCAATGCCCCGATGTCCTTCGGCCTGATCCATCTCAGTCCGATCCTGCCGGAGCTGTTTCAACTGCATCCGGAGTTGACCATCGATCTCACCTTGAACGACAGGGATGCCGATCCCGTCGAGGAGGGCTTCGATATTGCCTTGCGGATACGCACCGAGCTACCGGATTCGGCGCTGATCGCGCGCCGGATCGCGCCGGTCACACGCATGCTCTGCGCGGCGCCGTCCTATCTCGCCGCGGCCGGCACGCCCCGCACCCCGGATGATCTCGGCGCTCACCGTTGCCTCGTCTACAGCCTTTCGAGCTCGCCGCAGTCCTGGCCTCTGATCGCCCCTGGCGCGGCCGGCCCGATAGCCGTTCCGATTCAGCCATGGTTCTCCGCCAATAACAGCCTGGCGCTTCGCGATGCCGCGCGCGCCGGCCTCGGCATCTGCCTCGCGCCGGGCTTCCTCGTATCGGACGACATCCGGGCGGGCCGCCTGGTGCGCGTCACGGCGGACCACGGCACGCCGCCACACCAGCTCTTCGCGGTCTACCCGCCGCGGCGCAATGTCTCGGTGAAGACCAGGGTCTTTGTCGACTTTCTCATTGCCCGCTTCGGCGTGCGGCCTCCCTGGGCGGGACAGGTCGCGGCGGAGCCCGCGTGATCGCGCAGTCAGGCGGCCTGTTTCGGCGGTTGCAGCTTTTGCACCATGCCCTGGACCGATTGGGTCACGCTCTTGAACTCGCCGGCATAGTCGGCGCTCGCCCGGTTCCAGAACTCGGTGTGTAGCCGGGTCAGCGCGTCGGGATCCTTCGCCTGCGTCAGCGCGGCGAAGAATTCCCGCTGTGCATCGAGCCGTTTCATCGCGAAATTGAAGGTCTCCTCGACCAGTTGCTGGCTGGCGGTCAGCACGTCGTGCTGGCTCTCCAGAAGGCTCTGCATCATCACCGGTGCGGCGGCTGCCATGGCCGAAAGCGTCTCGTGGCTGTCGGCAGGCTCGGATTTCGGCGCGAATTTCGGGTCTTGGCTCACCATGGTCGGCTCCCTTGATCAAGCGTGAACATTGCCTGCCGGCCGGCAGCGGCGCGCTCGGGCGCCGGTTCCGGCCGAATGCGGGACGAGCGCCCGCCGTTCTTCGGCCGGGGCCAAAGAAATTCATGTCCTCCGGACAGGGACGGGCGACGGGCGCTGTTGCGAACGCGGCGACGATGGCGCTGGCTTTTCGGCCTTTGTGAGGCGCTCGGCGCTGCCGACAAAAATCTCTGATCCGGCCCTCCGGCCGGTCAGGTTTTCAGCCGGTAGCCGGTCTTGAAGATCCAGCCGACGACCCCGATGCAGATGGCCAGCATGAGCGCGGTTGCGCCGATACTGATGCCGATATGGACGTCGGCAATGCCGAAAAAGCTCCAGCGGAAGCCGCTGATCAGATAGACGACGGGATTGAACATGGCGACCGTCTGCCAGAACGGCGGCAGCACGCTGACCGGATAGAAACTGCCGCCGAGAAAGGTCAGCGGTGTGATCACCAGGAGGGGAATGACCTGCAGCTTTTCGAAGCCGTCGGCCCAGATGCCGATGATGAAACCGAACAGGCTGAAGGTGACCGCCGTCAGCACGAGAAAGGCCAGCATCCAGCCGGGACGGGCGATCTGCAGTGGCACGAACAGCCCCGCGGTCGCCAGAATGATCAGGCCGAGAATGATCGACTTGGTCGCCGCCGCGCCGACATAACCGATGACGATCTCGACATAGGAGATCGGCGCCGACAGGATTTCGTAGATCGTGCCGGTGAAGCGCGGAAAATAGATGCCGAACGAGGCATTGGCGACGCTCTGGGTCAAAAGCATCAGCATGATCAGGCCGGGCACCAGGAAGGCGCCGTAGCTGATGCCTTCGATCTCGGTGATGCGCGAGCCGATGGCGGCGCCGAACACGACGAAATAAAGCGAGGTCGAGATCACGGGCGAGACGATGCTCTGCAGCAGCGTGCGGGCCGTGCGGGACATTTCGAACAGGTAGATGGCGCGAATGGCGTGCAGGTTCATGATCTCGCGCTCACCGGGAATTCTTGCTGACCAGGTCGACGAAAATGTCCTCGAGCGAACTTTGCGTCGTGTGGAGATCGCGGAACCGGATGCCTGCCTGGTTCAGGTCGGCGAGCAGCGCGGCGATGCCCGAGCGCTCGCGGGTTCCGTCATAGGTATAGATCATCTCGCTGCCGTCGGAATTCAGCGTCAGCGCGTGGGCGGCGAGCGTTTCGGGCAAGGCGTCGAGCTTGGCGGTCAGCTCGAGGATCAGCTGCTTCTTGCCGAGCTTGCGCATCAGCTCGACCTTGTCCTCGACCAGGATGATCTCGCCGTGGTTGATCACGCCGATCCGGTCGGCCATCTCCTCGGCCTCTTCGATGTAATGGGTGGTCAGGATCACCGTCACGCCGGATTCCCTGAGCGTGCGGATCACCTGCCACATGTCCTTGCGCAGTTCGACATCGACGCCGGCGGTCGGCTCGTCGAGGAACAGGATCTTCGGCTCGTGCGACAGCGCCTTGGCGATCAGCACCCGGCGCTTCATGCCGCCCGAGAGCGTCATGATCTTGCTGTCCTTCTTGTCCCAGAGGGACAGGTCCTTCAGCACCTTGGTGATGTGCTCGGGATTGGCCTTCTTGCCGAACAATCCGCGGCTGAACGAGACCGTCGCCCACACCGTCTCGAAAGTGTCGGTGGCGAGTTCCTGCGGCACCAGGCCGATCATCGCGCGGGCGGCGCGATAATCCCGGTTGATGTCGTGGCCGTCGACGGTCACCGCGCCGGTGGAGGCATTGACGATGCCGCAGATGATGCCGATCAGCGTGGTCTTGCCGGCACCATTCGGCCCCAGCAGGGCAAAGATCTCGCCCCGCCGGATCTCCAGATTGACGGTCTTCAGGGCCTGAAAACCGGATGAATAGGTCTTGGACAGGTTGGCGACGGATATGATCGGCTGCATGGAACGAGTTTAGCCGATCCGCAACCAGGACACGAGCCCGGGCCTGCCCAAAGTCCGCTTTGGAGAAGATTTTCCTGAAGGCCGGATGCCGCGCCGGCTCAATCCGGCAGGACTTTCAAGGCGATGACACCGCCGACGATGGCCGCCACGGCTGCCATGCGCGCAGCGCTCATCGTCTCGCCGAACAGGACGAGGCCGGCCGCTACCGAGCCGGCCGCGCCGATGCCGGTCCAGACCGCATAGGCCGTGCCGAGCGGCAGGACCTTCAGCGCCTGGGTCAGCAAGGCCAGGAAGATGACCAGGGCGACGACGGAGGCCGCGGTCCAGCCGGGCCGGCCATAGCCGTCGGAGAGCTTGGTGGTGACGGCCCAGGCGACGTCGGCGAGGCCGGACAGGATGAGCAGGATCCAGGCGGATGCGGGCGACATGGCGGCGAATTTCCCTTGGGGATCTGGTTGGATCGGCGGCGCTCAGGCGAGCTTGAGCACGGCGACCCCCGTGATGATCAGGCCGACACCGGCGAGCCGGAGGCCCGAGACCGTCCTTTGCGCGAGCCGGAACCAGCCATGGCGGTCGACCAGGACGGAAGCGAGCTGCTGGCCGGCGACGGTGAGGCCGACCGCGGTCGCCGAGCCGATGACCGGAATGGCGGTGAACAGGGTGGTGACATAGGTCGCCCCGGCGAAGCCGCCGAGCCAGCCCCACCAGGGCATGGCGGCAAGCCCGGGTGGAGGCGAGGCCGGCGGTTGCCGGCGCAGCGCCAGGAGCAGCCCCGACAGGCCCGCCATGGTGATCGTCGCGACCAGGAAGCTCACCGCGGCGACCGCGAGGGGCGCGCCGAGATCCTGGCGGAGCAGCGCATTGACCGCGCCTTGCACCGGCAGGACCGCGCCGGCGGCAAGCGCCAGCAGGATCCAGCCCGGTCCGGGCCTGGTCGCTGCCGGGCCGCCGGGTTGGCCGAAGACCACGGCGGCCGCGCCCAAAAGAACCCCCAGAGTGCCGGCCAGGGTCGAAAACCCGAGGCCGCGCGCCGGCACGCCGAGCCATCCCGAGGTGTCGAGGACGAGCGAGGCAAACATCTGGCCGGCGATGATCAGGCCGACGCTGACCACCGCGCCGAGCCGGGGGAACAGGAGGATGGTCGAGACCACGTAGAAGGCGCTCGCAGTGCCGCCGATGGCGTGCCACCAGACGATCTGGGGCAGGGTGGCAAGGGCGGTCAAAGTGCCTGTGACCAGTGCCAGAACGGCCAGGAGCACGGTGCCGACGATCAGTTGCAAGGTGGTCGCGGTGAACGGGCTGCCGGTGGCCTTGGCAAGCTGCGCATTGGCGCCGGCCTGCACAGCGAGCAGGCTGCCGGCGACGAAAGACAGCGGGATGAAGAGCGTGTCCATGACGGAGATCCTTGGCCGAGCCGGAGGCCCGGCCGCCACGTGATGGTGGGGAAGTCAGGCGTGAGGCGCGTCGCCGAGAGCGGGAACGGCAAGGCCGCGCTGGACCGCCGGGCGGGCGCCGATCGCCTCGAACCAGCGGCCGAGATGCGGATAGGCGCCGAGGTCGACGCCCAGGTGCCGGACCCCCGCATTGATCCAGGGCCAGGTCATGATGTCGGCGACGCCGTAGCTGTCGCCGGCGAGAAAGCCGCGCTTGCCGAGTTCGCCGTCCAGCACGTTGAGGACGCGGGCGGTTTCCTTCTCGAACCGGCCGATGACATAGGGGATCTTGTCCGGCGCGAAGACTTTGTAGTTCCAGAGCTGGCCGAGGGTCGGGCCGACATGGGCGGCCTGGAACAGCAGCCATTGCAGCGCGACCTGCCGGTCTTCCTCGCTCGCCGGCACGAAATGCCCGGAACGCCTGGCGAGATAGGTCAGGATGGCGCCGCTCTCGACCACCGTGCGGTTTTGGTCGGGATCGACGATGACCGGGATCTTGTTGTTCGGGTTGAGCGCCAGGAAACCGGGCTTGTGCTGGTCGCCATGCTCGATGTCGACGACATGGACCTGGTAGGGCAGGCCGGTCTCTTCCAGCATGATCGAGGCCTTGTGGCCGTTCGGCGTCTGGTAGGTGTGCAGCTGGATCGGGGTCATCCGGAATCTCCTGGCATGTCCGGCGCCGGGCGCCGGTTCGATGGCCAAGATGGTCAGTGCGGGAATGCCGCGCGATCTGCGGATGTGCCGCATTGATCTGCAAAAACGCACAGGCATCTGCTAGGCTGCCCGGAGTTCTGCGAGGCACGAGCGATGCAAAGCCCGATCGATTGGGAAGACCTGCGTTATGTCCTGGCGGTCGCCGATGCGCGCTCGCTGGCGAGCGCCGCGCGCGCGCTCGGCGTCAACCACACGACCGTGCTGAGACGCGTCAATGCCTTCGAGCGGCAGCTGGGTCTGCGCCTGTTCGACCGACTGCCGACCGGCTATGCGCTGACCGGCGGCGGCGAAGAGCTGCTTGCGACGGCCCGATCCATGGCGGAGACGGTGACGGCGCTGGAACGCCGGCTCACCGGCCAGGACCTCAGGCTGGAAGGCACGCTCCGGGTCACCACGACCGACACGCTGATGGCCTCGGTCCTGCCGCCGCTGCTCGCGCGTTTCCGGGCGCTGCATCCCGGCATCCTGGTCGAAGTGGCGACCGCCAATGCCCTCGCCAACCTCACCAGGCGGGATGCCGACGTCGCCATCCGGCCGGCCAGCGATCCGCCGGAGGCGCTGGTCGGCCGCCGGATCTCAGGGATAGCCTTCGCGCTCTATGCGGCCTCCGACAGGCCTGTGCCGTCGGGTCCGGTCGCGGCGCTCGCGGCCGAGGGCTGGATCGTGCCGGATGACAGCCTGGCCTCGTCGACCATCGCCCGCTGGATGCGCGCGAACCTGCCGGAGGCGCGGGTCGCCCTGCGTGCGGATTCGCTGGTGGTCATGCGCAATGCCGTGCGCGCCGGGCTCGGCATCGCGGCCTTGCCCTGCTATCTCGGCGACCCCGCCGCCGGGCTCGTCCGCATCCACGCGCCCATCGCCGCCATGGCGACCGATCTCTGGGTGCTGACCCACGAAGACCTCAGGCGCACCGGCCGGGTCAGCGCCTTCACCGAATTCATGGCGGGCGCGCTTGCCGGCGAGCGCGCCCTGCTGGAGGGGCGAACGCCCGCATGATCAGCTTCGATCATGCCCCGCATGATGATCTTTCATCAGGCCGGTGATCCGCGTCGATCATGGCGGCCATGCCGGCTCCGCAGGCCATCGACCCGTCGATCGAATTGACAGGGCCGGAAGCCCGCCGTTAGCATTGAACACAATACGTCAATATCGCAGAACAATACGATTGCGCGGCGGCGCGGCCATCGTTCGAGAGGGACAGCAGATATGAGCCATCCAGCAACCGGCGACATGGCAGGCAGGCCGGCTCCGGTCATCGATGTCGATCCCTATGCCGATGACGTGCTGAACGAGCCCTATGCGATGCATGCCGCCGTGCGCGGAGCCGGCGCGGTGGCCTATCTCAGCCGCTACGGCGTCTATGTCATGGGCCGGCATCGCGATATCCAGCCGGCGCTGAAGGACTGGGAGACCTTCTCCTCCACCGGCGGCTCGGGTCTCGCCGATATCAGGAAACCGGATGCCTGGCGGCCGGGCAGCCCGATCGTCGAGGTCGACCCGCCTGACCATACCAAGGTGCGGACCGCGCTGCAGCGCATCCTGTCGCCGGCCGTCATCCGCCAGTGGCGCGAGGAGTTCGAGCGCGAGGCCGATCGCCTGGTCCTCGAACTGGTCGAGCGCGGCGAATTCTGCGGCGTCGACGACCTCGCCGAGACCTATGTCGCCAAGACCTTTCCCGATGCGCTCGGGCTTGCCTGGTCGCCGGAGCGGCGCGCCAACCTGTTCCTGCTGGGCGAGCTCAATTTCGACGGGCAGGGGCCCCGCAATGCCCGCTACGAGGCGACCCAGCGCCGGGCCGACGCGATCGCCGACTGGTACAATAACAGCATGAAACGCGAGAGCCTGGTGCCGGGCGGTTTCGGCGAGAAGATCTTCCTGGCCTCCGATGCCGGCGACATCGCACCCGACATCGCGCCCTTGCTGGTGCGTTCCTTCCTGCGTGGCGGGCTCGACACGACCACCAGCAGCATTTCGGCGGCGCTTTGGTACCTGGCCAAGGATCCGGCCCAATGGGCGCTGCTGCGGGAGGATCCGGCCCGCGCCCGCCAGGCGCTGGAAGAGGCCATGCGGCTGGAAACGCCGATCCAGAACGTCTGCCGGCAGACCATGCGGCCGGTCGTCGTCGACGGAACGCTGATCGAGAACGACAGCAAGGTGCTGATGATCCTGGCCTCCGCCAATCGCGACCCCGACTATTGGGAGCGTCCCGACGACTATGACCTGACGCGCTCGACGCTCGGCCATCTCGCGCTCGGCAACGGCATCCACATGTGCATCGGCCAGATGATCGCCCGGCTCGAGGGCGAGGCGGTGCTGAAGGCCATGGCCAGCAGGGTGGGCAAACTGACGCTTGCCGGCGAGCCGACTCGCGGCCTCAACAACAACCTGCGCAGCCTCAAGACGCTGCCGCTCAGCGCCAAGGCGGCGTAAGGCCGCCAAGCTCCAGAGATCCCAATGCCCGACATCACCTTCGTCCAGCCCGACGGCAAGCGCGTCAAGCTCGCGGTCAAGACCGGCGACAGCGCCATGCTCGCCGGCCTGCGCAACCAGGTGCGCGGCATGGTCGCCGAGTGCGGCGGCTCCATGGCCTGCGCCACCTGCCATGTCTATGTCGACCCGGCCTGGCTCGACCGGCTCGATCCGGTGTCGCCGACCGAGGACGAAATGCTCGGCGTCACCGCCGCGCCGCGCCGGTCGAACAGCCGGCTTGCCTGCCAGATCGCAATGTCCGACAAGCTCGACGGCATCGTACTGGAGGTGGCCGAGGTCCAGGTCTGACCGGTCGCGGAGCAGCCTTGCGGGCACTGCCATGGCGCCGGCGGCCGCGCCGGCCCATGTCATGCCCGCGCATCATTCTGTGAGGAAAGACCGCCAATGGGTTCGGGCATCGTTATCGTCGGCGGCGGCCAGGCCGGCCTGCAAACCGCGATCTCGCTTCGCGACGAAGGCTATGAGGGTAAGGTCACGCTGATCGGCGCCGAAAAAAGCGTGCCCTATCAACGGCCGCCCCTGTCGAAGGCCTTCCTGCTCGGCGCCGTTGACGAAACCGGCCTGCATCTCCGGCCGCAGGCCTTCCTGGACAAGCTCCGCATCGATTTCGTTCAGGGCGCCGACGTGGTCGCCATCGACCGCGAAGGCCGCGCCGTGGTGCTCGCCGGCGGCGCGCGCCACGCTTACGAGCACCTGGTCATCGCCACGGGCGCCCGCAACCGGCTCCTGCGGGTCGAGGGTGCGGAGCGCGGCGAAGTCGCCTATCTCCGCTCGATCGACGATGCCCGGGCGCTGCAGCAGAAGCTTGCCGCCGCCGTCGACATCGTGGTGATCGGCGCAGGTTTCATCGGGCTCGAATTCGCCGCCGTCGCCGCCAAGCTCGGCCGGCGCGTTCATGTCGTCGAAGCCGGCCCGCGGCTCATGGCGCGTACCGTCAGCCGCGAATGCGCCGCCTATTTCCAGAGCCGGCACGAAGGCTGGGGCACCGATTTTTCCTTTGATGCCGCGGTCGCCGCCATCGAACACGACGATAAAGGCGTCACCGGCGTCAGGCTCGGCGACGGCCGGCTCCTGAAGGCCGATCTGGTGGTCGCTGGCATCGGCGTCGTGCCCAATGCCGAGCTTGCGGCCGAGGCCGGCCTTGCCGTCGACAACGGCATCCTGGTCGACGCCCATCTCGTCACCAGCGACCCCGCCATTTCCGCGATCGGCGACTGTGCCGTCCATCCCAACAGCTTTTCCGGCGGCCTTGTCCGGCTGGAATCGGTGCAGAACGCCGCCGATCAGGCCCGCACCGTCGCCGCGCGTCTCGCCGGCCGGCCGGATGCCTATCAGGCCGTGCCCTGGTTCTGGTCCGACCAGGGCGACAGCAAGCTGCAAATGGCCGGCCTCACCGCCGGCCATGACCAGGCGGTGCTGCAGGGCGCGCCGGCCGATGGCCGCTTCTCCATCTTCTGCTTCAAGGATGGCCGCTTCCTCGGCGTCGAATCGGTCAACAAGCCCGCCGACAACATGCTGGCGCGCCGCGTTCTCGCTGCCTCGCGCGACCTGACTTTGGCCGATTTCGAGGCCTGCGGCTTCGACCTGAAGACACTCGCCGGCGCTCCCGGACGCGAGGGCCGCGCGCGCGGGTGAGGGGGGCTCCCTCAGGAAAAAAGGCCGTGAAATCAACCCTCTCCCAGAGGGAGAGGGTGCCGGCGTAGCCGGCGGGTGAGGGGACGTCCATATCCGGATGGGGCGGCATGCGGCGCGAGCGTCGGCGGTAGTCTCAAGAGGTTACGCCCCTCACCCGGCGCCTGACGGCGCCACCCTCTCCCTCTGGGAGAGGGTTGGTTCGCGAGCGCCTGGCGACCAATATTCCCTCATCGCGCGACGGTTGCATTTCCGCTCCGCCGGCAACTGATCTGTCCTTGCGTCCTGCTTCGTATCGTCGAACACTGCCGTGCCGTCCGCGGCCAACCAAATTCGGCTAAATAGTATCGATAATCGATACGGTCGTGTTGATTTGGCCCGACGGCTGCGACATAATTGCCCGACAAATCGGCTTCATGCGTTCATCGTCCCGATGGCCGCGCCGGCCGCAACAGCAATCTGGGCAAAAGATGAGCAAGAACGGGCGCCTTTCACCGGTCGACGAGCGGTTGTTTCTCCAGTCGGTCGCCCGTGCCCTGGACGTCCTCGAAGCCTATGCCAAGAGCCCCAAGCCGAAATCGCTCGGCGAGATCGCGGCGAGCGCCGGCGTCAACAAGAGCGCCGCCCAGCGCATCGGCCAGACGCTGCTGAGCCGCGGTTATCTCGAGCGCGCCGACGATGGCGGCCTGACGCTCGGCCGGCTGTTTCTCGACCGCTCCTTCGACTATCTGCGCTCCAACCCGCTGATCGAGCGGGCGACCCCGGTGCTGATGGACCTGCGCAAGATGGCCGGCGAAAGGGTCGATCTCAGCCTGTTCGACAGCAAGTTCGACGACCTCTCGGTGGTCTATGCCATCCGCCTGCAGAGCAAGCGCGAGACCTTCTATGCGACGCTGGCCGGCCGCCGCATCCCCACCTTCACCTCGTCGGGCGGGCGCGCCTGCCTGGCGCTGCTCCCGGACGAGCAGGTGCAGGACATCCTCGACCGTTCGGAACGGCGGCCGATGACCCAGAAGACCATCACCGATATCGGCAAGGTCTGGGACAAGATCCGTGAAATCCGGCTCGAAGGTTATTCCTACGCGGTCGAGGAGGCTCTCATCGGCGAGATCGTGCTGGCGGCGGCGATCCGCAACAATGCCGGCCATCCCGTCGGCGCGGTGCATATCGCGGGTTCACTGAGCGAATGGTCGGTGGAGGATTTCCGCAAGCGCTTCGCGCCGCTTGCCATCGAGGCGGCTCGCGCGCTCAGTACCTGAGATTGGTGGGCTGGCGCATCAAGCTCCCAACGACGGCGACGGCAGTGCTGGACGTCACCCCCGGCGCCCGAGCGTAGCGAGGGCGGGAAGGGGGTCCAGGAGTCGATAGGCCGCGCTCTCCGCACCAACGTTCAGGTGGTTTCGCGGCGTCGACGGACAAGCCCTGCAACCCCTGGATTCCCTTCCCCTCGTCCCGGCAGAAGCAAGGGCTTCTGCCGGGCTCGGCCGGGAATGACGTAGAGATTTTTTGGCTTCGTCGAGCTCAGACCGACGCGATGCCTTCAGCGCGGGCGCGGCGACGTGCCCCTGGAATCGTGCGACGGCCGGACGGTTCCGATCCGGCTCCCGCCCGAACCGCTTACTCCGCCGCCGCCTTCAGCGACAGCATGGCCCAGCCCGGCCAGACGCCCGAGGCGGCGCGCTGGTATTGCGGGGCGATGTCGAGTTTGGCACCCAGCACATGGGCGGCGTCCCAGGGCCAGCGCGGATTGGCGAGCGCTGCCCGCGCGATGGCGATCAGGTCCGCCTTGCCGGAGGCGACGATATCCTCGGCCTGTTCCGGCGTGACGATCAGGCCGACCGCGCGCACGGGAATGCCGGCCTCGCGCTTGACCTGTTCGGCGAAGGCGACCTGGTAGCCGGGGCCGACCACCACCTTCTGGCTCGGATCGAGCGCGCCGCTCGACACGTCGACATAGTGGCAGCCGCGCTCCTTCAGCGCCCGGGCGAAGGCCGAGGCCTCGTCCGGCGTGATGCCGCCGTCGATCCAGTCCGAGCCGGTGAGCCGGACGCCGAGCGTCACGCCGGGGGCTGCGTCCCGCACCGCCTCGAAGACCTCGAGCGGAAAGCGCAGCCGGTTCTCCAGCGTGCCGCCATAGGCGTCGGTGCGCCGGTTGCTGATCGGCGACAGGAATTGATGCAGCAGATAGCCGTGGGCGGCATGCAGCTCGATCAGGTCGAAGCCGGCCTTGACCGCGCGCCTCGCCGCATTGGCGAAGGCCGCCCGGATACGCGTGAGGTCGGCGGGCTCGGCGGCGCGCGGCACCGGGCCATTGCCGAAGGCGATGGCCGAAGGTGCCAGCGTCGGCCAGCCGCCATCCTCGGGCAGGATCGGCTGGCCGCCGAGCCAGTGGATGGCGGTCGAGCTCTTGCGGCCGCCATGGAACAGCTGAATGCCGAATTTGGCCGGCGCATAGGCGCGGATCGAGGCGAGCACGCGCGCGAGCTGGGCTTCGTTGTCGTCGGAATAGAGGCCGATATCACCCGCCGTCGGCCGCCCGTCGGCCTCGACCGCGGTCGCCTCGATCATGACGAGCCCGGCGCCGGAGGTGGCGAGCGTGCCCCAATGGATCAGGTGCCAGTCGGTCGGATTGCCGTCGACGGCGCTATATTGCGCCATCGGCGCAATGGCGATGCGGTTCGCATAGCTATGCGGTCCAAGCGTGATCGGGGTGAACAGCTTGCTGGTCATCCGTTTGTCCAGGGCATGAGAAAGGGAAGGGCGGCCGGGTCACGGCCGCCCCGGGGAGAGATGTCTGGAAGAGCGATCAGCCGGCCGCGGCCGCTTGCCGACCGGCGGCCGCCGGCTTCAGCGTGATCCTCTGGATCGTCGCGGCATCGACCGCAGCGCGCGAATAGACGAAGGGCACGAATTCGCCCTTGGCCCATTTCACCGAGAGGTCGCGGTAATGCGGCGAGCGGCTGTCGCCCGACTGGCCCGGCGCATTGATGCAGAAGCTCGCATCCCAATTGCCGACATCCAGCACGAAACGCACCGAGGCGCCTGTCGTCACGCGGAAATCCTGCGGCCGGTAGGCGGCATGCATGACGGTGGAACCGCTGCCGCCCTTGGCCAGCGGACCGACATCGAGGCTTTTCGCTGTCTCCGAGCCGGCGATCGCGCTCAGGGGATGCTCGAAATAGCCGTGATGCAGCTGGCCCCACTGCCAGGCGCGCGGATCCGGCCCGAGCCGGGCCAGACCGTCGCGATAGGCGGCGGCGAGCGTCTCGGCGATCATCCGGTCGCGGCCGGCGGCCGGATCGGCGCCGAATTGCGCGGCCGGGCGTTCGAGTGCCTGCAGCATGCCCTCGACATCGCCTGGCGCCATCAGGGCGCGCAGCCGCTTGTCGGGCACGAACATGGTGAGCAGAGCCGGTTTCAGGTGCTTGGCGAACCAAAGCTCCGAGAGCGCGCCGGCGGCCGAATCCGCATGCAGCGCATTGTCCCAGGCAAGCAGCATGGTCCGGGCGGCAGCGAAATCGGCATCGGCACCGGGCGTGATCGCCTGCAGCAGTTTCTGCAGGCGGCGGGCCGGCACGGACATGACGTCGGCCTGCAGCGCCAGCGAGGCGGCGATCGAGTGCTTGGCTGTTTTGTCGGCCTTGCCCAGCACCTCTTCAAGGCGCACGGCGCGGCTGTTCTCCAGCCACTCGAAACCGACCTGGACCTTCGCGTGGTCCCAATCGGCGGGCATATTGGCTTCATTGGCTGTGGCGACGAAGCCCGCGGCCGGATTGACCGCCTGCGGCATGTCGTCGAGATCGACGAAGCCGTCCCATTCGAACCGGCCATCGCCGGGCACCGGCAGGAGGCCGTCCCAGTTGCGCCTGACCGGCGTCATGCCGAAGGGCAGCCAGGCAATGGCGCCCTCGGTATCGGCATAGAGATGGTTGAGCGAGGGCGTGGCGAAACGGCGGATCGCCGAGCGGAACTCGCCGAGATTTTTCGCGCGCATCGACGACAGGCCGCCGAGATAGGCGGCGGCACCCGGCTCGAACCAGACCGAGCGGATGGCGAAGGCCCTGCGCTTGCCCGCATCGGCGAAGAGCACCGGCCCGTGGCGGGTGAAGCGGAGTTCACGCACCTGGTCGGCCGCTCCTTTGACCTGGAAACGTTCCTCGACGATCTCCATGTCGACCCATTCGCCCTTGTAGCGGTAGCGGTTCGGGTTTCCAGGCTCGGTCTCGTAGACATAGATGTCTTCCTGGTCCGAACCGAAGATCGTCTGGGTGAAGGCGATCGTGCCGTTATGGCCCATGGAAATGCCCGGCACCGCCGGCTCGCCGGCACCGATCGCATCGAGACCGGGTGCGGTCAGGTGGACGAGATAGCGCAGCGACGGCACGGCATGGGTGCGGTGCGGGTCGCCGGCCATGACCGGCCGGCCGGTCTCGGTGCGCTCGGGCGCCACCACCCAATTGTTCGAGCCGGTCCAGGTGTGTTCGCTGACCACTTCGGCGAGGTCGTTCAGCTTCACCCAATGGTCGGCTTCGTCGAGCTTGGCGGCCAGCCGCTCGGGCGAAAAGGTCACGCCAGCGGTAGCGAGCTTGAACAGGTCCAGCACCTCGACCGGCACGTCGGCCAGGTCGATCTCGCCGGCATTGCCCGGCACCACCGGCGGTTCCAGATTCTTGCGCAGGAGGTCGGTGGCGTCGCCATAGGCCGAGACGATGCTGGCGCGCAGCACTTCCGAAAGCGCGTTGCGGGTGAGCGCGTGACTGCGGATGCGCACCACGTCCTCGGCCTGCCACTTGGCCGGCTTGCTGTTGGCGAGCGCGAATTCCGGCGGCAGGCGCGCCGGCTCGCGCTCGGTCAGGTCGATATAGGCGTTGATGCCGCGAACGAAGGCCTGGAAGATGTCTTCGGCATCCGGTGCATAGCTGACCCATTCCCGGGCCATGTCGCCGCGGAACAGGAAGGCGCGTGCGGCCTGGTCCTGGGCGAGATAGCCCGGCCCGAAATCGCGGGCGAGCAGGCCGAGCCCGCGCTTGCGCCAGAGATCGATCTGCCAGAGCCGGTCGCGGGCCGCGTTGAAGCCCTGCAGAAAGAACAGGTCCGCCTGGTTTTCGGCGCGCAGATGCGGGATGCCCCAGCGATCGACCAGGATCTCGGCCTGGCCGGACAGGCCGTCGATCGCGATGATCTCGTCATCGGTGACGTTATGGGTCGGCTTGGACATGGGGGTTCCCGGGCTTGGATGGCAGGCGCACCGGCCAGCGATCGCGTAGATTGATGGTGAGCGTATTGTCTAAAAATACGATCGACTTGTTAGTGAATATGATTGTCGCAGATCCGGGTTCCGCGCAAGAGGCCCATCCTGTGCCTGCAATTCATGCTGCGACTGCTAACGATTTGTGCGTTGCAGCAAGAAAAAGCCATTTGACAGGTATCGGGCTCCGTAGCAGGTTATCAATATAACCGTATCGTTAGACAATATAAACTTCTCAACCGAGGCTACGATCATGGCGCCACTGTCTCGCCGTCACATGCTCACCATTCTGGGTGCGAGCGTTGCCGCTCCGGCCATCGTCAGGGCGCAGGAAACCGGCCCGATCAAGATCGGCGGCATGCTGCCGCTGTCCGGCCCCGCCAGCATCGAGGGCCACCAGATCATTCTCGGCCTGCAATTCGCGGTCGAAGAGGCCAATGCCCGGGGCGGCGTGTTCGGCCGCAAGCTCGAGCTCGTCATGGAGGACGACGAGAGCAATTCGACCAAGGGCGTCACCGCCGTGCGCAAGCTGATCGAGCGCGAGAAGGTGCCCTTCATCATCGGCACCTATGCGACCGCCGTCGCCTCGGCCGGCGCCAAGGTCGCCCGCGAATACAAGGTGCCGATGCTCTCCGGCGGCTCGACCGGCGCGGTCGCGACCGATGAAAACCCGCCCGGCGATCCCTGGTTCTTCCGCTCCTGGCCCGACAGCAACGGCCAGGGCGAGGGCACCGCGCAGGACATCATCCGCGTGCTGAAGAAGACCAAGATCGCGATCATTCACGACAACACCAATTACGGCGTGACGCTGGCCGAGCAGGTCACCAAGGTCGCCGGCGCCGAGGGCGGCACGATCGTCTCCAAGGACAGCTACAACGCGGGCGAGCAGGACTTCTCGTCCATGCTCACCAAGCTGCGCACGCTGCGCCCCGAGGCGGTCTATATCGGCGGCTGGGCCGGCGACGGCGCCAATATCGTCCGCCAGGCGGCCGAGGTCGGCCTGCGCACCCAGTTCATCGGCTCCGGCTCCATGCTGTCGGACGATTTCATCCGTCTCGCCGGTCCGGCTTCGGAAGGCTTCGCGGTCGCGACGCTCTATGAAAGCACCACCCCGAACGAGGTCGGCCGTGCCTTCGGCGACCGCTTCCGCGCCAAGCACAAGGCCGAGGCCAATACGTTCAACTCGCTCGGCTTCGACTCGACCTCGATCGCCATCGAGGCGATGCGCCGGGTCGGCAAGGCCGACGGCGCCGAGATCCAGAAGATGCTGAAGTCCGGCATGAAGGATTTCGCCATCGCGCAAGGCCCGGCCGGCACCACGGCCGCCTTCAACGCCAAGGGCAGCGTCGATTTCCGCTGCTTCCTCGCCATCGTCCGCAACGGCCGCCGCTCGTTGTCGCCGACCGGCTGAGGCCTCGGCTCCGTCCTGCCGCCGGCACCGGTTCGCTCCGTCGAGCCGGTGCCGGCGCGCGTGACGGCCGGACCGGATTTCTTTTGGGGCAGGGCGCTCCTCCGCCTGGTGGCGCGAGGCACGGCCCGAGGACCACGCACGTGTTCGATATGGATCTCTTCCTGCAATATCTCGCCAATGGCGTGGTCATCGGCAGCACCTATGTGCTGGTCGCGGTCGGCCTGACGCTGATCTTCGGCATTCTCGGCGTGGTGAACTTCGCCCATGGCGAGTTCTACATGCTCGGCGCCTATGCCGGCATCACCGCGGTCACTCTGTTCGGCGTGCCGATCTGGCTGGCGCTCGGCTTCGTGCTGCTGTTTTCGGCGGCGCTCGGCTTCGGCGCCGAGGCGATCCTGCACCGGCCGATGAAGAACCGCGACGCCACCAGTTCGATCATCTCGTCCTTCGGCCTCGCCGTGGCGCTGCAGAACGCGGCACTCCTGGTGCTCGGGCCGCAGCCGCAGCTCCTGCGTACCAACCTGTCCAACGTGCCGGTGGAAATCGGCCCGGTCTTCCTGCCGCTGCAGCGCCTCCTGATCCCGATCTCCATGGTCGTGCTGATCACCGTGCTCTACCTGGTGCTGCGCTACACCTGGACCGGCCGCAGCCTGCGCGCCATGTCGCAGCATGCGACGGTGGCCAGGCTCTGCGGCGTGCGGGTCGAGCGCGTCGCGGTCGTCACCTTCATGGTCGGCGCGGCGCTCGCAGGCGTCGCCGGCCTCTTGATGTCCTCGGTCTTCCTGGTCCATCCGCTGGTCGGCAACATGATCGCGCTGAAGGCCTTCACCGTGGTCATCCTCGGTGGCATGGGCAATGTCGCCGGTGCTGCCGCCGCCGGCCTGCTGCTCGGCGTCGCCGAGTCCTTCACCTCGGCCTATCTCGCCAACAGCCTGCGCGACATCATCGGTTTCGTCATGGTCATCGCGGTGCTGCTGTTCCGTCCCCAGGGCCTGTTCGGCAAGGCGGTGGAACGGTCATGAGGAACCTCATTCTCGCATTGGTGGCGATCGCCCTGCTGGCGGTCGCGCCCTTCGGGCTCGGCGGTTATGAGGTCAATGTCCTCATGATCATCCTGTTCTACGTCATCCTGGCGGTCGGCCTGGACCTGGTCTCCGGCTATTGCGGCCAGTTCTCCTTCGCCCAGGGCGCCTTCTACGGCATCGGCGCCTATACCACCGCCATCATGTCGCGCGACCTCGGCACCAGCTTCTGGGTCAACCTGCCGGCCGGCATCGCGGTCGCCGGCCTGTTCGGCCTGATCCTGGGCATTCCGGCGCTGCGCCTGAAGGGCCACTTCCTGGCCATCGTGACGATCGCCTTCCAGACCATCGTCTATCTCACCATTTCGCAATGGACCTCGTTCACCGGCGGCCAGACCGGCCTCGGCGTGCCCCCGGTCGGTCCGGTCCGGATCTTCGGCGTCACCCTGTTCGAGATCGCCAGCCTGCGCTCCTATTACTGGCTGACGCTCGCCGTCGCGGTGGTCGCGCTCGCCATTGCCTGGCGCTTCGTCCACTCGCGGCTCGGCCGGGAATGGATCGCCATTCGCGACGACGAGACGCTGGCCGCCGCCGTCGGGCTCGACACCACGCGCGCCAAGCTTACCGCCTTCGTCGCGTCCGCGGCACTGGCCGGCGCGGCCGGCGTGGTGACCGCCCATGCCCTGCGCGGCGTCACCCCCGACGACTTCACCATCTGGATCTCGGCGACCGTGGTCGCGATGATGGTGGTCGGCGGCAAGGGCACCTTCATCGGCCCGATGATCGGGGCGGCACTTTTGACCTCCATGCCGGAATTTCTCGGCCGCTTCGCCGAATACAAGATGTTCATTTTCGGCGTGCTGCTGGTGATCACCATCACCTTGCTGCCCGAGGGCATTGTCGGCCGCATCAAACGGCTGCGGGAGGGCTGATCATGGACAAGCTCACCCCCATCCTCGAAGCAAAGAACATCACCAGGCGCTTCGGCGGCGTCGTCGCCGTCAACGATGTCAGCCTCACCGTCGGCAAGGGCCAGATCGTCGGCCTGATCGGGCCGAACGGCTCGGGCAAGTCGACCATGGTCAACCTGGTCACCGGCGAGCTGAAACCCGACCAGGGCGAGTTCCGCTTCAACGGCCGGGCCATCACCGCCGAGCCGTCCTACAAGCGGGCGCGCGCCGGCATGGCCCGCTCGTTCCAGATGCTCCGGCTGTTCCATTCGCTGAGCGTCGAGGACAACCTGCTGCTCGCCCACCACATCCGGATGAAGTCGAGCCTGCTCGACACCGTCACCTTGCGCCGCCGGGCGATCGAGGAAGAACAGGCCGTCAGGGCGCGGGCGCGCGAAATGCTCGCCTGGTTCGACCTCGAGAAATTCGCGCCGAACCCGGTCTCGGCTTTGTCCATTGGCCAGCAGCGCATGGTCGAGCTCGCCCGCGGCATGATGAGCGAGCCGACACTGTTCGTGCTCGACGAACCGGCCGCCGGCCTGTCGCCGCCCAATGTCGACCGCCTGATCACGCTGATCCGCCGCATGCGCGACGAGTTCGGCATGAGCATCCTGCTGGTCGAGCATGTGATGCGTGTCGTGCGCGACCTCTGCGACGAGGTCGTCGTGCTGGATTCCGGCGTGAAGATCGCCGAGGGCCTGCCGGAAGTGGTGGTGAAGGATCCGGTCGTCGTCGAAGCCTATATCGGATCGGGATGGAAGCGCCGTGCTCAAGCTTGACAAGATCGTCGCGGGCTATGGCCGCACCCGCATTCTCCACGGCGTCGACCTGCATGTGCCGAAGGGCGGGCTGGTGGCGCTGCTCGGCGGCAACGGCACCGGCAAGTCGACCACGCTGAAGGCGATCGCCGGCTTGGTGAAGGTCCAGGAAGGCCAGGTCCTGCTCGACGGCAAGGACATCGACCCGGTGCCGGCCGAACAGCGCTCGGCGCTCGGCCTGTCCCTGGTGCCCCAGGGCAAGGAGGTCTTCGCCGGCATGAGTGTCGAAGAGAACCTCCTGATGGGCGCCTATCACCGGCGCAAGCACCGCCAGGAGATCGCCGAGGACCTGGAGAGCGTCTACCAGCGCTTCAAGCGGCTGCGCGAGCGGCGCAAGGTTTATGCCGGCATGCTGTCCGGCGGCGAGCGCCAGATGCTGTCCATCGGCCGTTCCCTGATGGCCCGGCCGACCATGCTGCTGCTCGACGAGCCCTCGGCGGCACTCGCCCCGCGCGTCGTCGAGGAGATCGCGGAGGCCATCCTCAGCTTGCGCGAGCTCGGCCTGACCTTGCTGCTGGTCGAGCAGAATGTCGGCATGGCGCTCGACATCGCCGACTACATCTACGTCATTCGCGGCGGCCGCATCGCCTATGAGCGCGCGGTCGGCGACGGCGTGGCGATGGAAGAACTCCAGGAATTCTATCTCGGTGGGAAAGACCATGACTGATCGGTTCCAGGGACGGGTCGCCGCGATCACCGGCGCCGCTGGCGGGCTAGGGCGGGCCACCGCCGCCATGTTGGCGAAGGAAGGCGCGCGCGTCCTGCTGTTCGACCGTGACCCCGAAGGCCTGAAGGAAACCGCCGCGCTCTGCCCGGGTTCGGTCTCGGTGACGGGCGATGCCGCCTCCGCCGCCGATGTCGCGCGCGCGGCGAAAGTGGCGCGCGCCGAACTGGGGCCGGTCGAATTGCTGGCGGTCGCCGCCGGCATTGTCGGGCCGGCCAAGATCGCCATCGATGTCGACGAGGCCGAGTTCGACCGGGTCTTCGCCGTCAATGTCAAAGGCAGCTGGCTCGCCGCCAAGCATTTCATCCCGCAGATGCGCGAGGTCGGCCGCGGCTCCGTCGTGCTGTTTTCCTCCACCGCGGGTCTCGTCGGCTCGCCCCGGCTCTCGGTCTATTCGGCCTCCAAGGGCGCGGTGACCATGCTCACCCGCAGCCTGGCCAAGAACCACGCGGTCGAGAATATCCGGGTCAATTGCGTCTGCCCCGGCACGATCGACACCGCCATGGCCTATGCCTCGATCTCGCAGGCCGGCGATGCCGCAGCGCAAGCCGATGCCGAAGCCTTCCAGAAGGCCCAGCACCCGATGAACCGCTTCGGCACCGCCGACGAGGTGGCCGGCGCCGTGCTTTATCTCCTGAGCGATGCAGCCGGTTTCACCACCGGCGTCGCGCTGCCCGTCGATGGAGGTCGTGTTGCCTGATCCGACACGTTTTGCCGGCAAAACCGCCATCGTCACGGGTGCGGCGCGCGGCATCGGCGCCGCCACCGCCCAGCGCTTCGTGGCCGAAGGCGCGCGCGTGCTGCTGGTCGACGTCATCGCCGAGGTCGAGGCTACCGCGAAAGCGATCGGCGCGGAGGCGCTCATCGTCGACATCACCGCCCGCGACGCCGGCGAGACCATCGTCCAGGCCGCGCTGAAGGCCTTCGGCCGCGTCGACATTCTCGTCAACAATGCCGGTATCGGCGGCTCCAAGCGGCTGGCCGATTCCGACGACGCGCTGATCGACCGGATCATCGACACCAACCTGAATTCCATGCTGCGGGTTACCCGCGCCGTCGTCCCGCATCTGCCGCGGCCCGGCGGCCGCATCGTCAATATCTCCTCGATCTTCGGCCTGGTCGGTTATCCCGGCACCACGGCCTATGCGGTGGCCAAGGCCGGCGTCGCCCATTTCACTCGCCAGCTGGCCGGCGAGCTCGCCCCCGAGGGCATCCTGGTCAATGCGGTGGCGCCCGGCGTGGTCGAGACGCCGATGACCGCCCAACGGCTGAAGGACCCGCATTACATTCGCCTGCAAGTCCAGCCGACCCCGGTCGGCCGGGTCGGCACGCCGGAGGAACAAGCCGCTGTCATCGCCTTCCTCGCCTCCGACGACGCCTCTTTCGTCGCCGGCGCGGTCATCCCCGTCGACGGCGGCTACACGGCGGCGCGGCATACGCCGGCGGCGAGTGGCGAATAGTGAATGGGGCCGCGCACTAACCCTCTCCCACGCCTTCGTGGGAGAGGGTGGCCGCGGCAGCGGCCGGGTGAGGGTGGTTGCGTCGGTGCCATCCGTGCATTCCCGCAGCACATGAAAGGCCTGCCCCCTTCAAACCCTCACCCGGCAGCTGACGCTGCCACCCTCTCCCGCAAGCGGGCGAGGGTTTACGCACGACGCCGTCGCGTCCACTCCCCATTCGCCCCTGAAAGGACCCTCCCCATGCACGATATGAGCGTCAAATGGCCCAACGGTGCGCGCTGCGCCGTCATGCTGACCTTCGACTTCGACGCGGAGACGCTGTGGACCTCGCGCGATCCCGACAATGCCAACCGCCCCGGCGTGCTGAGCCAGGGCAAATATGGCGCCAAGGTCGGCGTGCCGAAGATCCTCGACACCCTGGAAGAGGAAGGCTTGAAGGGCACGTTCTTCGTGCCCGGCTGGACCGCCGAGAACCATACCGGCCGGGTCGAGATGATCCTGAAGGGCGGCCACGAGGTCGGCCATCACAGCTATTCGCACCGCTGGGTGAGCGATGATCCGGCAGCCGAAGTCGAGGAGATCGAAAAGGGCCTGGAGGCGCTGAAGCGCACCGTCGGCGTGGTGCCCAAGGGCTACCGCTCGCCCGCCGGCGAGGTCTCGCCCGGCCTGTTCAAGCTGTTGCAGAAGCACAATTTTCTCTACAACTCGTCGCTGATGGACGACATCAACCCTTACAGGCACATCCTGCCCGACGGTTCCAAGGGACCGGTGGAACTGCCCTGGCACTGGAGCCTTGATGATGCGCCCTATGCGCTGTTCTCGGTGAAGAACCCGCGGCCGATCTTCACCAACGAGCACATGCTGAGCATCTTCAAGGCGGAGTTCCGCGAGATCTACAAATGGGGCGGCCTGTTCGACATGCTGTTCCACCCGCAGATCTGCGGCCGCCCCAGCCGCATCGCGCTGCTGCGCGAGCTCATCGCCTATATCAAGACCTTCCCGGGCGTCTGGTTCGCCACCGGCACGGAAGTGGCGGAGGCCTGGGTCGCCGAATACGAAAAGCCCTGAGCGGGCAGGGGCGGCCGGGGCCGCCCGCAATGTCGTCCTTCGCGCGCCGGGCCTCGAGCCGGGCGTGCTGCCTTCAGCGTCCGGTGAAGGGCAATCAGAGCCCCTTCTTGGCCGCCACCGCCGTCATCTCGATGGCGTAACCGGGCGATGCGAGCTTGGCCTCGACGGTTGCGCGCGCCGGCGCATGGCCGGCCGCCACCCACTTGTCCCAGACCGCGTTCATTTCGGCGATCTTCGAAATGTCGGTCACGAAGATCTGCACGCTGAGGATCCGGTCCTTGGCGCTGCCGGCGCTCTCAAGGGTTTCCTCCAGCAGCGCCAGCACCTCCTCGGTCTGGCGCGCCAGCGTATCGCCCACGGTTTTCTCCGGCACATGGCCGGCGAGAAAGACGATGCCGTTGAAAATGGCCGCGTCGCACCAGCGGTTGGTGAGGCCTACGCGTTCGATCGGCATGTTCATTAGTCCCTGGTTGTTCGTGACGTTATCGGGGCATCCGCATGGGGATGCCGCTGCACGGCATGTGCCGGAGCGGAGCAGGCGTGACAAGGCCGGCATTCGGGATTGCTTGATCGGCGCGCTGGTTGTCTCCGCGTCTTGGCCGTGCTTGTCGCGGCCATCCACGTCCTTCGCACTCAAAGTCATACGTGGATGGCCGGGACAAGCCCGGCCAGGACGAGAATTGTCCTCGCAGCGCCGAGCGCTGGATCGCGCGAGCGCGCGCAGTTGGAAACACTGTGAGGGCCACACATCGTCTTGCCCGGGCTTGTCCCGGGCATCCACGAATTCTGGCTCGCTCGAGGATCGTCGCGGCTTGGCCCTATCGGGGCGTCGGCGCCTCGCTCGGCCGAGCCGTCGCGCCCCGCTCCCGCGCCGCCTGAACGAGCCTCTCCAGCGTCGCGCGCGACGGGGCGAAGAAGGTCGTGCCGGTCTGCGGCGTCGAGAAATCCAGCAGCCGGTCATAGGCGCCCGGCGGGTCGCCGACATACATGCGCTGCAGCATCGTCTCGATCACCCAGAGGCGCCGGGAATAGCCGATGAAATAGGTGCCGAATTCGCGCTGGCCCGGCCGGCCGAACGGCATGTTGTCGCGCAGGATATCGTATTCGTTGCCCTCGGCATCGACGACCGTGGCCAGGGACTTATGCGATTTGCGCGGCGCGTCGTCGTCGTCGATCTCGACATTGTCGATCTTGGTGCGGCCGACGATCGCCTCCTGGAGAGGCGTTGGAACCTGCCCCCAGGCGCCGAGATCGTGGAGATATTTCTGGACGACGACATAGCTGCCGCCGGCGAAATCGGCATCTTCGTCGCCGACGATCGCGGAAGCGGGCAAATCCGGCCCGGTCGGGTTCGCCGTGCCGTCGACGAAGCCCAGGAGGTCGCGCGCGTCGAAATAGCGAAAGCCCGAAACCTCGTCGACGACCGTCACGCCGGTGTCGAGGCTGTCGAGCAGCAGGCGCTCGAACTCGAAGCACAGATCGGGACGCTCGGACCGGATATGGAAGAGAAGATCGCCCGGTGTCGACGGCGCCGCATGGACCGCGCCCTTGATCGGCGCGAAGGATTTCAGGTCCCGCGGGCGCCTGTCGGGCAGCAGCCGGTCCCAGAGATCGCTGCCGATCCCGACGATGCACGACAGCCGGGCGGACAGGTCGCGAAACCCGACGGTCTTGACGAGATCGTTCAGTCCGTCGAGCGCCGCGCAGGCCTTTGCGAGAGCCGCCGCTTCGTTCGCGACGGTGACCACGAGAAAGACGGCGGCTTGCGACAGGGGCGCATCGATGCTCTGCGTCTCGATCGGCACCCGATCCCACTGCGTCGCCGACATGGGCAGTACTCCACCTGTTCGTCAGGTTATAGACGGCAGGCGAGCAGTCCTGCCAGGGCTCACGCCGCTGTCACGACCATCCCATTTTCAGGCAAGGCGTGGATGGCCGGGACAAGCCCGGCCAAGACGGATCGCGGCGAGCCTGGACAAGGACCATCTGGTCGTCCCGGGTGCAAGCGACTGCTACCGGTCCGTCATCGGCGCGCCGGCCTGCACCGCGTCATGGCCGTGCTTGTCACGGCCATCCACGTCTTTCCTGGCCGGGATCATCGCCTGTCCCCATTGGCTCCTCGTCGCTCGCCGCACCCCTCAAGCCCCCGACCGCAACCACGCCACCTCGCGCCGGGCGTCTCGCTCGGCATCCTCGGCGCTTGCGTAGAAGCCGGAGCGGTGGTCCTCGGCCCAGAGGGCGACCGGTTTGGGATAGTCGCCGAAATCGTCGTCGCCGGTGTGAACGCGCAGGAATTCGTCGGTGTAATAATAGAGCCCCGTATCGTTGCGGTGGATGATCACCCGGTCCTGGCCACCGGCGCTCACGATCTCCTTCACCAGCCTGTCGCTCATGACCTGTCCTTCGGATGGGGCGCCCGCCGGCCACCGGCGCGATGCGTTGCGTCGCCTGGAAGGACCGATAGCGCGGCCGCCGCCACATCGGCATTGCCGGGCATTGCGACAGGTTGCGCCTCGGGCCTCGATCCGAGCCGTCGTGGCGGGGCGCCCCGAGGTCCCCCGGCCTGCCGCGCCGTTTCGATCAACTTTGAATCATTTGCCGGCGGGTTGTTCAACCGTCCTTGGTGTCACCTGGATTGCAAGAGGGCGGCGTGATCTAATGCGATCATCCGGCCTGGGAGTCGGGGGCATTCCACAGGGCGTCATGCGCGGTCTTCCCCAACCTGCTACGCGTCCCGACCCCCTGAGCGAGGTTCTCGCGGGATATCGCGGCTCGCTCGTCTGGGTCGGCCTGTTTTCCGGCGTCATGAACGTGCTCATGCTCGCCGGCTCCATCTATATGCTGCAGGTCTATGACCGCGTGCTGGCGAGCCGCAGCGTGCCGACCTTGGTCGGCCTCACCGCCATGCTGCTCGTCGTCTTCCTGGTGCAGGGCCTGCTCGACGTCACCCGCCAGCGCATCCTGACGCGCATCGGGGCTGCGATCGACCGGCGCATGGCGCCGCGCATCTTCGACCTGATCGTGCTGATCCCCGTGCGCGCCGGCCTGCGCCAGGACGCGCTGCAGCCGAGCCGCGACCTCGACGCCGTCAGGGCCTTCATGTCCGGCCTCGGCCCCACCACCTTCTTTGATCTGCCCTGGGTGCCGATCTTCCTCATTCTCTGCTTCATGCTGCATTTCTGGATCGGCGTGACGGCGGTCGTTGCCTGCATCGTGCTTTTCGCGGTGACGCTGCTCACCGACCGGGCGACCAAGGACCCGACCGCCGTGGTCTCGCGTGAGGCGGCAGCGCGCGGCGGCATTGCCGAGGGCGTCAAGCGCAATGCCGAGACCATTGTCGCCATGGGCATGCAGAAGGCCCTGGTCCAGCGTTACCAGGCGACCAATGGCCGTTTCCTCAAGGCCAATGAGACGGCCTCCGACGTCGTCACGACCTATGGCGCGGTCTCGCGCATCTTCCGCATGTTCATGCAGTCCGCCATGCTCGGGCTCGGCGCCTATCTGGTCATTCAGGGCCAGGTTTCCGGCGGCGTGATGATCGCCTCGTCCATCCTGATGGGCCGGGCTCTGGCGCCGATCGAGCTGGCCGTGGCCCATTGGAAAGGCTTCGTCGCCGCGCGCCAGGCCTGGGCCCGGCTGCGCCAGACCATGACGGCGCTGGGCGATCAGGCCGAGCCCATGGCGCTGCCGGCGCCGAAACGCATGCTGACCCTCGAACAGGTCTTCGCCGGCGCGCCGGGCTCGCAGGAGCCGATCCTGTCCGGGCTGTCCTTCTCGCTCTTGGCCGGCCAGGCGTTGGGCGTCATCGGCCCCTCGGCCTCGGGTAAATCCACCCTGGCGCGGGTGCTGACCGGCGCCTGGCTGCCGCTGCGCGGCTCGCTGCGCCTCGACGGCGCCGAGCTGACGCAATGGAGCGCGCAAGCGCGCGGCGGCTTCATCGGTTATCTCGCCCAGGATATCGGCCTGTTCGACGGCACGGTGGCCGACAATATCGCGCGCTTCCGGCCGGATGCCGATGCGGAGGAGATCGTCCGCGCCGCGCGCGCCGCCGGCGCCGACGAGGTCATTCGCAAGCTGCCCTCGGGTTACGAGACGCGCATCGGCGAGGGCGGCATCGCGCTCTCGGGCGGCCAGCGCCAGCGCGTCGCGCTCGCCCGCGCGCTCTACGGCAATCCCTTCCTGGTGGTGCTCGACGAACCCAATGCCAATCTCGACGCCGATGGCGAGGCCGCCGTCACCCAGGCGATCCAGCATGTCCGCGACAGCGGCGGCATCGCCATCGTGGTCGCCCATCGCCCCAGCGCCATCGCGGCGGTCGACATGGTGGCCGTGATGAAGGAGGGCCGCATGGTCGCCTTCGGGCCGAAGGAAGAGGTGTTGAAAAAGGTGCTGGCGCCGCAAAAGGGGAACCGCACGTCATGAGCCTCGCCGCCTCGCCAGCTGCCGCCACCCCGCCGTCCGAGGCGGCCGCGCAGGACCTGTCGATCCGCCATCTCACCCGTTTCGGTGCCCTCTTGGTCGCCGTGATGGTCGGCGGCGGCGGCATCCTGGGGGCCACCGTGCCACTGGCCGGTGCGGTCGTCTCCCAGGGCAGCGTGGTGGTCGATTCCAACGTCAAGACGGTGCAGCACCCGACCGGCGGCGTGATCGGCGAGATCCGTGTGCATGACGGTTCGCAGGTCAAGGAGGGCGATCTCGTCATTCGTCTCGACGACACCGTCACCCGCGCCAATCTGCAGGTGGTGGTCAAGCAGCTGAACGAATCCTATTCGCGCCGTGGCCGGCTCGAGGCCGAGCGCGACGGCATCGCCTTCGTGCTGCCGGACGAGCTCAAGGCGGTCGCCGCCGATCCCGACGTCGTCAAGGCTTTCGAGGGCGAGGGGCGGCTGTTTTCGGCGCGCCAGACCGCGCGCGAGGGGCAGCGCAGGCAATTGGCCGAGCGTATCGCCCAGATCCGCCAGGAAATATCGGGCCTGACCGCCCAGGAGGCCGCGCGCCGCAAGCAGGTCGAGCTGATCGAGCGCGAGCTCGTCGATGTCGGCGGCCTGTTCCAGCGCAACCTGGTGCCGCGCACCCGCATGGTGGAACTGGAGCGCGAGGCAGCCCGGCTTGCCGGCGAGGTCGGCCAGTTCGTCGCCGAGCGCGCCCGCGCCGACGGCCGCATCGCCGAGGCGGAATTGCAGATCCTGCAGATCGAGCAGGAGCTGAGGCGGGAGGTCTCCACCGACCTGCGCGAGGTCCAGGGCAAGATCGGCGAACTGGTGGAACGGCGCATCGCGGCCGAAGACCAGCTGAAACGCATCGACATCCGCGCGCCCCAGACCGGCTATGTCCACCAGCTCGCCTATCACACCGTCGGCGGCGTGGTGCAGGCCGGCCAACCGATCATGCAGATCGTGCCCGGCGACGACGCGCTCGTCATCGAGATCCGCATCCAGCCGAACGACATCAACCACGTCGCCATCGGCCAGCCCGCCTTCATCCGCCTCACCGCCTTCCCGCAGCGCACCACGCCGGAGGTGGAAGGCAAGGTGGTGCGTCTGTCAGCCGATGTCGCGCGCGACCAGCAGTCGCAAGTGAGCTTCTACACCGCCCGCGTCGCGGTGGATGAGGGCGAACTGGCCAAGCTCCATGGCCTGAGGATCGTGCCGGGCATGCCAGCGGAGGTGTTCGTCAGGACCGGGGACAGGACGACGTTTTCGTATTTGATGAAGCCGCTGACGGATCAGGTGATGCGGGCGTTTAGGGAGCAGTGAGGGCGCGCGAACCCTCGCCCGCGTCTTCGTGGGAGAGGGTGGCCGCGGAGCGGCCGGGTGAAGGTCGTTGCGTCGATGCTATCGGTGGGCGGAGGTGTTCGTCAGGACCGGGGATAGGACGACGTTTTCGTATTTGATGAAGCCGCTGACCGATCAGGTGATGCGGGCGTTCCGGAAGCAGCGGGCATGATCGATTGATGTGCGCAGCGGAGGTGGCGCACGATAATATTGATCGAGGAGATTTGCCGGCGACAGAGCAAGCGTTGCAATGTTGCTGTGCGTTTGGTGTCTGCATTCGATGAATGCGGGGGAGTGGCGATGTTTGAAAATATCCACGAAACAATCAACGGTTTAATTAATTACAGAACGGTGGATTTGGGTAGAAATATTGAATTGAATGCCCGTGGCGTCAGAAGAGACGATATTGCAGTTTTTGATATTCGAATAGGAGAGGTGAGAATTCCATTTAGCGCGACGTATGATATTGTGGGTAATGATGGCAAGACGAGCGTTTCTTGGATTATTTATGGGGTGGGCGGCGGAGGTGGACATCTGGATGATCTATTGAGGACGGTGTCTCCGAAATTTAGCTCAGGCGATCTTGAGGGTATAATTAGAGAGGCGATGGATGTTTATGGCATCGCTCATCGGATTCGACCTGTCGAAAATGTCTCTATTTCATTCGAACGTTGATGCGCAGAAAAAAGGAAAGAGGTGCGTGTCACCGTATTTCCCGGGAACGTTTCGCGATCAATCGGGCCCTCGTCTTCTTCGGACCTCGGTGGATCAAAATGACGATTTTTGATCAAGGCGCGATCCCAAGGAATGGCAGCGGGGGGCGGCTTTGAAGTGGCTCGCCCTCTCCCTCATCCTCTGCGCGGCGGGATATGGTCTTTATGCGTGGAAGTATCCAACCTATTCCTATCAATTTCGGATCACTGTCGAGGTGGATACGGTCGACGGCGTCAAAACTGGCGCAAGCGTACTTCAGGTGCGGACTAATCAGTTTCCTTATTGGGTTACGCTTGGAAACAACAATAGCAACACATGGGTGCGTGGAGAAGCAGTGTTCGTAGATCTCGGGCGCGGCAGAAGTCTGATTGCGCTGCTGGCATTAGGTGAAAATGCCGAAGACGGCGCTGTTAGGTCCTTTGCTCCACGTTCCTTTTTTGTGAGACAGGATATAGAATTAAACAAAGCGTTGCCAGGTTTGGTTGATCAACCATCGACGTACCTCGTCTTTACGGAAAAAATCGACCACGAAGTTGCGTGGAGCGAAGCGCTTTCGAGCTTACGTGTTCGCCGCCGGCCCTTCGCAGGTGACCGCAGGCCGACATTGGTTACATTCCTTGACGCTGCCGACCCGGCATCGTTGCGGCACGTTCCATACGACAATCCAAGTGCTGTACTTGGTAGCGATGTACTGGCCGTTCGCACTTGGATTGATATGACAAAAGATCCGGTGACGTGGACGCTGCCGCAGCACCTCCCTTGGGTCGATCAGCCTCAATCCGCTCACAAAGCGTGGCTCATCGTGACGCGCGGAATGAATGGCACTAGCTCTTCTCCTGTCCAGATATTTCGAGAGTGGGGTGACAGGTAGTATCTCTCGAAGAAAATGTAATACGCACCATTGTGGCTATGGATCCTTACGGTCGCTATGAGGCTGGAGAATTACGGTGACGCAAATCTAAGTCCCGATTTTCTCTGTGCACGCGGGAGCCGACGGACCGTGGGACGAGACTGGCCGCGACGCATGAAGAGGGGAAACTCTCAAGCTTCGCCGGAATACTTGGTCAAGACCCGTCCGGAGGCCCCAGGGCGCGGCCGATTTATGTCGAAACATGTCTAGCTGGCTCCAAAGGCGCGAATTCCTGCGTATTTCGGCTTATTTCGACCGAATTGTTTCAGTAGTGCGGCGGCCTTCACACTATTGCCGAACGGCCCTTCATGACGGAACACAAGCCGCTGATCCTGGTGGCCGATGACGATCCGGAGATCCGGAGACTGCTCGCGCGCTATATCGAGGGACAGGACTTTCGCGTTCTGCTGGCCGCAAGCTGTCGCGAGCTGCGGGAGCAGCTCGCGATCAATCCGATCGATCTCGTCGTGCTGGACGTGCTGCTGCCCGATGGTTCCGGTCTCGACACATGCCGCGATCTGAGAGCGGAACGAAACATGGTTCCGATCATCCTCCTGACCGCGCTCAAGGAGGACATCGATCGCATCCTCGGCCTGGAAATGGGGGCCGACGACTATCTCGGGAAACCCTTCAACCCGCGCGAACTGGTGGCGCGGATCCGCGCTGTCCTGCGCCGCCGCGCCGAGCCGATGCCGCCGTCGCCGAGCGCCAAGCGCTATCAGTTCGAGGGATTTGTCGCGGATCCGCGCATGCGCAGCCTGGCGGACGCCCAAGGCAACAGCATCGAGCTGACCGGCGCCGAGTTCGATCTCCTGCGGTTGTTCCTGGAGCGGCCCGGCCGCGTGCTCTCACGGGACCAGCTTCTGGATCTCACCCATGGCCGCGACGACGACGTGCTCGATCGCTCGATCGACGTGCTGATCAGCCGCCTGAGGCGCAAGCTGAATCCGTCGGGGACCGGGCGGCTGTTCAAGACGGTGCGCAATGGCGGGTATCAGCTGGTGGTGAAAGTCGAGGTCCAGGACCTTCCGTCATGACCACGCTGCGGGCCAAGCTCGCCATGCTGATCGCCCTGGCGATCATTCTGGTGGTCGGCATCATCACGGCCGTGCTCATCTTCGTCCTGAGGCCGCCGGACGAGCAGCAGGCGATCGATCCGATGGCCGACCAGGTCCAGTTGCTGGTGCGGCTGGCGAACGAAGCGCCCCGCTTCGTTTCGATACGCCAGGGGCCGGCGCAAGGCGAGATCGAGACGGAGTTGACCACCTGGCTGCGCGAGGCTTTGGACGCCCGGGGAGCGCCGCGCGCCGTCGTCGTGTCCCGCAACGCGCGCGACCTGCCTTTGCTTTCGATACCCGTCGATCATGGCTGGCTCATCACTCAGATCACCGATCTGGGGCCGTCGGGCGGTGTCCTCAGGATCATCGGGATGTGGCTCGGGCTCATTGCCCTGGGCGCCATCGCGATCGCCCTCTTTTTCGCGAACCGGATGGTCAAGCCTCTCGTCCTGCTCGAACGGGCGATCGAGTCGGTGGGAACCGACGCGCTCTTGCCCGAGCTTGCGGTCAAGGGGCCGGTCGAGGTGCGCGTCGCCGCCGAGGCGCTCAACTCGCTGTCGTCCCGTCTCAAGGCGGCGATGGAGAGCCGGATGCGCCTCGTGGCCGCCGCCGGGCATGACTTGCGGACACCGATCACGCGCATGCGCCTCAGGGTCGAGTTCGTCGAGAACGACGATGACCGGACGATGTGGCTCAAGGACATCGACGAGCTCGGGCGAATTGCCGATAGCGCGATCCTGCTCGTGCGCGAAGAATCCGGAAAAGCGGCAGCCGAAGATCTCAGGCTCGACCTGCTCATTGCGGAATTGGCGGGCGAGCTCAGGACATTGTCATATGATGTCACGCTCACGCGCGCGGCGGTCACGGTCGTGCGCGCAAATCCGACCAGTCTGAAGCGCGCCTTTCGAAATCTGATCATCAATGCCGCGATCTATGGGACGCGGGCGCGCATTGCCGTCGAGGCGACGGCCTCGGAGGCGCTGGTCGTCATCGACGACGATGGCCCGGGAATTCCGCAGGACATGCTGGTCCACGTCTTCGAGCCGTTTTTCCGGGCTCATCCTTCGCGCGCGAAAGATATCGAAGGCACGGGATTGGGCCTGACGATCGCTCATGAGATCGTGCAGCGCTCCGGAGGCAGCATCACCATCGAGAACGGCCTTCTGCATGGCTTGCTTCAGATCGTGAAACTACCGGCGATTGCCCCAGCGGCCGGCCCGGAATCGGCATAGGGCGGCAGGGCCATCGCCATTGGGCAAAGGCCTAACATCTTGAACGGCACCGCCGTCCCGGAACATTTGCGGCGTGGGATTGAATCCATGTTGCCCGCGCGAGGCCCGTGATGGACTGCCTTTTCGAGGCGATCCATGGCCTGGACGACAAGCCGGATGAACCGACGGCATCGCCCGCGAAGAGGGCCGGAAACAGATCCATACATGTTTCGACACAAGAAACCGCCGAACGGAAATATCCAGCCACGTCCAACCACATTGCAGTCCACCTGGCCGCGTTATCAGTAACGCAGCGTTTTCATCCAGGTGAATTGAATGGTCATAGCCGTCGCGTCCACCCTATTTGAAGATCATACCGAGAAGAGCGCGTTGCGCGCGTGTCGGTCGAAGCACGCGGGCTTGTCACCGGCGGCGACGGCGAGACCGGTGGGGCGCCATGAATATCGGGCGCGGCCAGCCAAGAGGCGGGTGTGCAGGCGCGTCGCAGATGGCAATCTTGCCGGACGAGGGCGGGACGGCACGTCCGGCAAGGCCTGGACGGCGGTGGCCTTGGCGCATCTGCTTCTGGCCGGTTGCGCCAATGCGCCGCTCGATCGCGCCGGCACGCTTCAATCCTACGACAACCTGACGACATCGAATGGCCTGGTGACGCAATCGCGCCTTCGGATCGACGAGACCGCGGTGCGGGGAGCCAGGACGGTCCAGATCGTGCCGACGGCCTTTGCCGTCGGAACGACCAGGGTGCCGTTCACCGTCGAGCAGCGCCGTCTGGTCGCCAATGCGGTGGACAGGGCGCTCTGTGCGGGTCTCGGCGAGCGATTTCTGGTCGTCGACGCGACGCAGCCCGCCGATCTGACCGTGCGCGCCGTGATCACGCATATGACGCCGACGGATCCGCTCGCCGTGGGCGCCTCGCGGGGAGCCGCCATCGCCAAGACCATTCTGCTGCCCGGCATTCCCGTTCCCGTGCCGCGCATTCCCATCGGCATGGGGAGCCTCAGCCTCGAGGCGGAAGCGCGCGATCTCGCGGGCCAGCAAAGGGCTGCGATGATCTGGGGGCGCGGAGCCGGCGTCCTCGGAGGCTCCGGGCGCATGTCGGTCGAAGGCGACGCCTATGGGCTTGCCTCGGATTTCGGCGCCGATTTCAGCAAGCTGCTCGTGACGGGAAGCTCGCCTTTCGGCAAATTGCCGTCATTCCCCTCGGCTCACGGCATCAGGACGTCATTCGGCGGGGCGCCCAACAGCCCGGCCTGCGAGGCCTTTGGACGGTCTCCTGGCCTTGCCGGCTTCATGGGCGGGCAGCTGGGACTGCCGCCGAGCTGGACCGACAAGGGCGCGCCCGTGCCCTAGAAGGCGCTCGAGACGGGATGGTGCGCGCTCGTCGCGCCGATCCTCGGCAAGGTGACCCGGCCCGCGGCCCGAAAGCCGGAGGCCAGCGGCGCGAGGCGAGCGGCCGCATCGGGTGACGCGCCAAGCCGTAGCGATCGACCGCCGCTCCGCGGGCAGACACGGGCCTGCCGATCGCCGCGCTGGCCGCACCGGCCGCGAGGCCTATCGCTCATTCCACCTTCTCCGCAACAGCATGACATACCGTGGTGAAATCGATGCTGCGCGCCCCTACCGATCCGTCCTCCGCAACGCGGCGAGACGTCATGCGATCGAGCGGCCGGCCGACACCTGCGGCGACGGCGATCGGCGATGAAATGCTTGGCTTGCAAGCCGTCGGCCCTGCCGCGTCCCCCGCTTCGGCTGTCGGGGATGCCGGTGTCCATGGGCTGGCGGCGGGGCAGGGCGGGCTATGGCTCGCCCGGCATGGCGTTTCGCTGTTCTGGGGTCTCGTCGCGCTGCATTGCCTCGTCTCTTTTCTCGCGCCGACCTTCGGCTTTCTCACGCTTCCCCGCGACACCGTCGAGGGGTTTCTCTGGGGCCGGAGCCCTCAATGGGGCTATTCCAAACATCCCCCGTTGCAGGCCTGGATACTTGGCCTATCCGAGCAGATGGCGCCGAACGCGCCTTGGCTTGCCTATCTCTATGCCCAGCTTTGCGTCGCGGTGACGCTATGGGCGGTGCTGACGCTCGCGATCGACATTCTCGGTGAGATCCGCGGCGTGCTCGCGGCCATTCTGACGCTTGCCGGGGTCCACTATTATGGTCCTGCAATGGCGACCTTCACGCCGGACACGCTCTCGGCGCCGCTCTGGGCGCTGACCGGGCTGTGCTGGTGGCGCGCGGTCATTCAGCGTCGCCCGCTCGCATGGTTCGCCCTGGCCATGACCGTCGCCGCCTCGATCTACGCCAAATATACCGGATTGCTGCTCGTCGGCGTGCTCGGCGGGCTGACGCTGGCCATGCCGGACGGGCGCCGGGAACTTCGTCGAGAGGAATTCTGGCTGGCACTCGCCTTCGGGCTCGGTCTCGTTTCGCCGCACCTGTGGTGGATGGCCGATGCCGGCTTTTCGTCGCTCGCTCATGCGTTCTCTCATGGGACGAAAGCGGAGACCCCGCTGATGCGCCTGTGGTTCTGCGGCAAGTTCCTGGGCGCCCAGATCGCCGAACATGCCGGTCTGTTGCTCCTGGCCGGCATCTGCCTTGGTTTGGGCCGCTGGCGTCCGCGCGCGGACATGGTTGTGGCAGGGGATAGTATTCCCGCGTCAAATCGCGTCGCCATTCTGACCATGGCTTTCGCGCCAATCACGATGGCCCTCCTGACCAATTTCGTGGTCGGGGGTGAATTCCGTCAGGGGCGCGGGACAGCGCTCTTCGCCTTTTCCGGCATCGCGGCGCTCGTTTTGGCGGGGCCGGTGCTGCGTCTTGGACGCTTGCGCGTCGGCGCCGCGCTGACGCTTGCCATCGTCATCGGCCTGCCATTCGCCAATGCCGGTCATCATCTCGTGCGGCTCGGCCTGGGCGCGGCGCATGTGCCCACGCTCTATCCTGCCGGATCCTTGGCCGGAGCGTTGCAAGGCCTTTGGCGGACAAAGACGTCCATGCCCTTGCGCATCGTCGTCGGGGACCGATGGCACGCCGGCAATGTCGCGTTTTACGCCGCGGACCGACCTTTGCTCTTGTTCGATGGAGATCAGGCAATCTCCCCGGGCATCGATGCCGGCGCCCTATCGCGGAGCGGCGCCCTGGTCGTCTGGAACGCGGCGGATCCGGAGGCCTTGGATCAATTGCGGCGCGTGATCCCCGGCCTCGCGGCCGAGGGCACCATATCCGCGTCCGGGCCCTTCGGCCGCGGCCGGCCCACGACGCTGGCCTACCGGATCATCTTGCCGGCCGATGATCCCTCGGCCGATGCGCAGGCACTGCAACGGACGCCCGATCCATCCGGCTCGTCCCAGCCTTGACGCAGACCGGGCCGGTCATCGGCCGCGCTCGCGACGCCAGTCCCTCGCTGAAATCCAGCACTGCAGAAATGCAAGATGCGGCCGCCGCGTCCCGGACTACATGAAGCCTGACGGCCACATCGGCCGCCGACCGGGAGAAAGCGCATGGGCCTGTTGATCGACGGCGTCTGGCACGATGACGACAGCAGGATGCTGGATGCCGCGGGGCGCATGCAGCGCGCCGCCGCAGGCTTCCGCAACTGGGTCACCGCCGATGGTTCGCCCGGGCCGAGCGGCGAGGGCGGTTTCAAGGCGGAGGCCGGGCGTTATCACCTGATCGTCGCGCGCGCCTGCCCCTGGGCGCATCGCACCACCATCCTGCGCGAGCTGAAGGGCCTGCAGGACCTGGTCGGCCTGTCGGTCACCCATTGGCTGATGGCGGAGAACGGCTGGACCTTCGCGCCCGGTCCCGGCGTCACGCCGGACCCGATCATCGGCGCCGATTTTCTGCACCAGATCTATGCGGCCGCGGACCCCGCCTATACCGGCCGGGTCACCGTGCCCGTGCTGTGGGACAAGCAGCGCAAGACCATCGTCAGCAATGAATCCTCCGAGATCATCCGCATGTTCAACGGGGCTTTCGACGGCCTCGGCGCGGCGCCGGGGGACTATTATCCCGTGCAGCTGCGCCCCGAGATCGACGCGCTGAACGAGCGGATCTACGCAACCCTCAACAACGGCGTCTATCGCGCCGGCTTCGCCGGCAGCCAGGCCGCCTATGACGAGGCGCTCGGCCCGGTCTTCGAGACGCTCGACTGGCTGGAAACCATCCTGCAGCGCTCGCGTTATCTCTGCGGCGACCGGCTGACCGAAGCCGACTGGCGCCTGTTCACCACGCTGGTCCGCTTCGACGCCGTCTATGTCGGCCATTTCAAATGCAATCTCAGGCGGCTGATCGATTATCCCGCGCTCTGGTCCTATGCTCGTGAGCTGTTCCAAATGCCGGGTATTCGCGGCACGGTCGATTTCGACCATGTCAAGCGGCATTATTACGAGAGCCACCGGCGCATCAATCCGACCGGCATCGTTCCCAGGGGACCGATCCTTGATTTCGAGGCGCCGCCGCGCCGCTGACCGACAGGCGGGATTGCGCCATCGGGGCGGTTCAACCATCGGGGCCTTGATCGCGCCGCCGGTTCGGTCATGCTGGCGGCGTGGAGCGGGGGCATGATCCGCGCGAACCAGGCAGTACGGATCTCGACCCATGACTTTCGACGACGGCCGGCCCTTCGGCCTCACCTGGCACTATGACCGGCACGAACTCGTCGCCGACGGCGTGGTCCACATCGTCGGCGCGGCCTTCGCGGTGATCGCGGCGGCGCTGCTGATCGGGCTCGCGGTCTTCCATGTCGAACCGGCGACGATCGTCGCGCTCGCGGTTTATGCCGCCTCGCTCGTGGCGGTGATCGGCTGTTCGGCCGCCTATAATATGTGGCCGGTCTCGCGGACCAAATGGCTGCTCCGCCGCTTCGATCATGCGGCGATCTATCTGTTGATCGCCGGCACCTACACGCCCTTCATGATCCGGGTCGGCACCCCGCTCAGCCATGGCGTGCTCGCCGGCGTCTGGGCGGTGGCGCTGATCGGCGCGACCATCAAGCTCGCCGCGCCCGGCCGCTTCGACCGGCTGGCCGTCGGGCTCTATCTCGCGCTCGGCTGGAGCGGCGTCGTCGTGGTCGACCAGGTCTTTGCGGTTCTGTCGACACCGGCCGCCTGCCTGCTGGTGGCCGGCGGTCTGCTCTATTCGGTCGGCGTCGTCTTCCATGTCTGGCGCCGGCTGCGCTTCCAGAACGCCATCTGGCACGGCTTCGTGCTGACCGCCGCCGCCTGCCAATATGGCGCCGTGGTCAGCGGCGTGGTTTTCGCCGCCTGATCACGGCGCCGGCCGTGTGAACAAAGCGGAAACGGCCACTTTCGCGCCAGCCGATCTCCATGCTAGGAAAAGCACTGGAGAGTGGAGGGGGCGTCATGCTTCGCGTCATGCGTGCCGTTTGGGGCGCTCTTATTGCCGCCGGCGTGATGTTCTTCGCCGTCGACGCCGAGGCGCAAAGCGATGCCGAGCGTCGCCAGAGCGTTCAGGCCGATATTAACAGGGCGACGGATTGCATCACGCAGAGGGTCCGGACCCATAGCGGCTTCCGGGCAGCGGTGCTGGCCGGCGACATCAGCGACTTGCTGGGGGAGGCATTGCGGCCGTGCGCGGAGCATATCCTTGCCATGTCGGCGGCTCACGATCGCAATTTCGGTGGCGGCACGGGGCGCGCTTTTGTGATGGGGGACTTCAACGAGCGGCTCGACGCGGACGTGCGCGCACGCCTGAAGCCGCAGATCGATCGGATTCTGGCCTCGCGCGGGCAGCAGCCGCGCCAGCAGCAATTGACCGCCGAGAGCAACCGGGCACGCGCCGCGGCTTACGAATGTGCCTATCGCGAGGCGGCCCGCATGCTGCGGACCAACGAGACGGCGGAAGCCGTCGCCAAGGCGGCGGTGCTCTTGTGCCAGGTGCAGGTCCAGATTGCGGTCAGGGCGATCGGCCGCGCCGTCGGCCTCAACACTGTTACGCCGCGGATGGAGCGGGAGATGGACACCATCATGCGCGACCAGGTCATGGCACAGGTCATTGCCAGGCGTGGCGACCTCGCCAACCAGTCCGCCAATCCACCTCCGCCGCAGGCTGCCACGGCCGGACGCAACGCGGACGATCCGTCACTCGCGCGCTCACGCCCGCTGGTTGCGCCGCTCGAAACCTGCCTGCGGAGCGCCGTTCAGGGAACGACGACGGGACGCATGGTGGCGCGCGACGCGGCCTTGACCACGGCCATCGACATCTGCCGCAGCGAGATCGAGGCGCTTGGCCGCGCACTCTTCGTCGATCGCGCCAAGCCGACCTTGGACGAGGGGCGGGTTACAGCCCTGGAATTCGCCAAGCGGCTCACCGGCGAGATTCTCGACCGGTGAGCGCCGGCGTCTGATCAGGCGACCCGCTTCAAGGCATCGCCCAGCACATCGACGATGCGCTGGATATCGGCCTGTTCCAGGATCAGCGGCGGCGAGAAGGCGATGATGTCGCCGGTCACCCGGATCAAGAGGCCCTTCTCGAAACAGTCGACGAAGACGTCATAGGCGCGTTTGCCGACGCCGTCGGGCCGAGACTCCAGCTCGATGCCGGCGATGATGCCGATCGTCCTGATGTCGATGACATGCGGCAGCCCCTTCAGGCTGTGCATGGCGTCCTGCCAGGCGCCTGCGAGTTCCGCGCCGCGGGTGAGCAGGCCTTCCTCGCGATAGATCTCCAGCGTCGCGATGCCGGCGGCGCAGGCGGCCGGGTGGCCGGAATAGGTATAGCCGTGGAACAGCTCGATCTGGCCGTCCGGCCCGTTCATGAGGCCGTCATGGACCTTGCGGCTGGCAAAGACCGCGCCCATCGGGATGGCGCCATTGGTCAGGCCCTTGGCCGTGGTGACGAGATCCGGCACGACGCCGAAATAGTCGACCGCAAACGGCGTGCCGAGCCGGCCGAACCCGGTGATCACCTCGTCGAAAATCAACAGGATGCCGTGCCGGTCGCAGATGGCGCGCAGCCGCTGCAGATAGCCCTTGGGCGGGATCAGCACGCCGGTGGAGCCGGCCACCGGCTCGACGATGACGGCGGCGATCGTCTCGGCGCCATGGAGCGCCACCAGCCGTTCCAGGTCGTCGGCAAGCTCGGCGCCATGCTCGGGCTCGCCTTTCGCATAGGCGTTGCGGGCGAGGTCATGGGTGTGGCGCAGATGGTCGCTGCCGGGAAGCTGCGGGAACACCCGGCGGTTCGAGACGATGCCGCCGACCGAAATGCCGCCGAAGCCGACGCCGTGATAGCCGCGCTCGCGGCCGATCAGGCGGGTGCGGGTGCCTTGGCCGATGGCGCGCTGATAGGCCAGCGCGATCTTCAGCGCGGTATCGACCGATTCCGAGCCGGAACCGGTGAAGAACACCCGGTCGAGACCGGCTTCCGGCCCGCCCGGCGCGATCCGGCTGAGCTGCTCGGCGAAATCGAAGGCGATCGGATGGCCCATCTGGAACGACGGGGCGAAGTCCAGCGTCGAGAGCTGCCGCTCGACGGCCTGGGTGATGCGCCGGCGGCCGTGGCCGGCATTGACGCACCAGAGGCCCGCGGTGCCGTCGAGCACGGTGCGGCCGTCGATGCTGGTGTAGTTCATGCCCTCGGCGGAGGCGAGCATGCGCGGCGCCGCCTTGAACTGGCGGTTGGCGGTGAACGGCATCCAGTAGTTCTCGAGGCTGGCGCTGTTGGTCGGCGTCTGGGCGTTCATCGGGGTTCCCTCTGTGATGGGGCAGGGAGCACACGATCGCGATGCCGCAACAAGTCCTTTTCTGATTTCGCTCAAGTCTTTGATTTCATGGATGTCGACCGGCCGGATTTGCGCTATTCAGAACATCTGAAACGGTCCGGAGCGGCTTTCCATGACGGCGATCGATCTCGGCAATCGGCTGCGTTATGTGCGCATCGCCAACAATCTGTCGCAGCGCGAGCTCGCCAAGCGCGCCGGCGTGACCAATTCGACCATCTCGCTGATCGAGTCCAACAGCACCAATCCCTCGGTCGGCGCGCTGAAGCGCATCCTCGACGGCATCCCGATCGGGCTCGCCGAATTCTTCGCGATCGAACCGGACCGGCCGCGCCAGGTCTTCTACAGCGCCGACCAGCTCACCGAGATCGGCAAGGGGCCGATTTCTTATCGCCAGGTCGGCGACGTCATGTTCGGCCGCGCTCTGCAGATCCTCAAGGAACGCTACGAGCCGGGTTCGGGCACCGGCCAGATCCCGCTGGTCCATGACGGCGAGGAGGGCGGCATCGTGCTCTCGGGCCATCTGGAGGTCACCGTCGACGACGAACGCAAGATCTTGGGCCCAGGCGACGCCTATTATTTCGAAAGCCGCCGCCCCCACCGCTTCCGCTGCGTCGGACCGGTCGCCTGCGAACTGGTCAGCGCCTGCACGCCGCCGACGTTTTGAGGGGGGATGGTGGTGCAGGGGAGGCAACAGCTCCGATGACGATGGGCACCTGAGTCTCGACGTCACCCCCGGCCGAGCGCAGCGAGGGGAAGGGGGTCCAGGGTCGTTTCGCCGCGCCTTAAGTGTCGGCCGATCCGGGGATTTCTCCGCGTTGGGCGACGAGCCCCGCAACTCCTGGACCCCCTTCCCCTCGCTGCGCTCGGCCGGGGGTGACGTCGAGCGCTCTCCGGCGCCTCGGCGTGTCGCATCGTCATGAATAGCCCCCTCACAACTCCCGCATCATCACCGTCGACAGCTTCGCAAAGCCCTGCTTTTCGAAAAAGCCGTGCGCCCGGTTGTTGTGAATGCCGCTTTCCAGGAACAGCCGGGTCGCGCCGCGCTCGCGGGCTTCGCGCGCGAGCCAGTCGACCATATGGCGGCCGAGACCGAGGCCGCGCGCCTCCGGTGAGACGATGAGGTCGTCCACGACCGCATAGCAACCGGGCGCCTTGTCGACCGGCCGGAACGACATCAGCGCCAGGCCGACCAGGGTCTCGCCGTTCCGCGCCACCGCGATCGCCCGGTCCTGACCATCCGAGGCCAGGATTGCCTGGACCTCCTCTGCGATGATTCCCGCGAGGTCAGGGTTCCAGGCGCCGGGCGCCAGAGCGCGGCCCTCCTGCAATTCCTGGTGCGAGATATAGGCGGCATCGACATGGGCGACGAAAAACCGCGTGATCGTTTCGGCCATGCCGGGGTCGGTGCACCAGGCGATGACGAGCTGTGGCGCGGCGTCCCTGGCGGAAGCGGCGATCGTCCGGGTCATGGCTGAGGTCCTGACATCAATCGGCCGGGCGGATCGACGGCAGTCCCATGGACTGGGCGAGCGGCACCCGGTCGGCCAGGCGGTCGAATTTCTTGGCGAGCAGGATGAAGGATTGCGAGCGGGTGACGCCTGATATCGAGGTGACCTCGTCGATGACCGCGTCGAGGTCTTCGAGCTGCGGCGTTTCGATCAGCAAAAACAGGTCATATTCGCCGCTCATCGTATGGCAGAGCTTGATTTCCGGCAGCCGGCCGAGCGCCTCGATGACGCCGCGCTGCAGCTTCTGCGAGATCGACAGGAGCACGATCGACTGGGCGCTGTTGCCGGTGACGTCACGCGCCAGCACCACCGAATAGCCGAGAATGGCGCCGGCCTTTTCCAGCCGGTTCAGCCGGTCGTGCACGGTGCTGCGGGCAACCCCCAGGCTCTTCGCCAGGGCCATGGTCGACTGCCGGGCATTGGACTGCAGAAGCGCCACGAGGCGCCGGTCGATTTCATCCAGAACCTTGCCGAGCCAAGTCATCCCGCCGCCGCCATCTTGTCGATTCGCTCCACCACGCCCATGTCCGAAGCCTAGGGGATGTCCCCCTTCCATCCCCTTATCGGTCGCTCCCGGTCAAGCACTTTCCGGCAGAGTGCGCGGTCAGCCCGGCAGATTGCCGGATCCGGCGCGTTCCGCCGGAGCTCTGTCCCTGGCGCCTGTCAGCCGCCGCCATGATCCTGGTGACAGTTGTTGAGGGGATATCCGCATGAAACAGATCGTGGTCATCGGCGCCGGCAAGATCGGCGCCACCATTGCCGACAATCTCGCCCGGACGGGCGACTACCAGGTGACGCTCGCCGATCGCGAGGCGCCGGCTGCCGGCACCGGGGCGACCACGCCGGGCATCGCCCGGGTCGTGCTCGACGTCGCCGACCGGGCGGCAACCGTCGCCCTGCTGCAGGGCAAATTCGCGGTCCTGAGCGCCGCGCCGTTCCATCTCACCACGGCCATTGCCGAGGCCGCGGCGGAAGCCAAGGTGCATTATCTCGACCTGACCGAGGATGTCGCCAGCACGCGCCGCGTCAAGCAACTGGCCGAGGGCGCCGAGACCGCCTTCATCCCGCAATGCGGCCTGGCGCCCGGCGCCGTCTCGATCATCGCCGCCGATATCGCGGCGAAGTTCGACCGGCTCGACAGCGTCAAGCTCCGGGTCGGTGCGCTGCCGCGCTTTCCCGCCAATGCGCTCGGCTACAGCCTGACCTGGAGCACGGACGGCGTCATCAATGAATATTGCGAGCCCTGCGAGGCGATCGTCGACGGCGCGCTGCGCCAGGTGCCGCCGCTGGAGGAGCGTGAGGAATTCACCTTCGACGGCGTCGCCTACGAGGCCTTCAACACCTCGGGCGGCCTCGGCACCCTGTGCGAGACCTATGCCGGCCAGGTGCGCGAGCTGAACTACCGCACCATCCGCTATCCCGGCCATGCCGCGGTCATGAAGCTGCTGCTCCGCGACCTGCGCCTCAGCGAGCGGCGCGGCGTGCTGAAGGACATTCTGGAGGGCGCGCTGCCCTCCACCTTGCAGGACGTGGTGGTGGTCATCGTCACCGTGTCCGGCCATCGCAACGGCCGGCTGGTCCAGGAGAGCTATGCCAACCGCATCGCCGGCGACGGCCGGCTGAGCGCCATCCAGCTGACCACAGCGGCCGGCATCTGCGCCGTGCTCGACCTGCTTGCTGCGGGTGAATTGCCGGGCAAGGGTTTCGTGCGGCAGGAAGACGTCGATCTCGAAGCCTTCTTCGCCAACCGCTTCGGCCGGGTCTACGCCCCCGCCGGCTGGGTCGCCCGCGACGACGCGCCGGCCCTGCCGATCGCCGCGGAGTAGGGGGCCGGAGCGGCGCTGCGTATCAACGCGGTGAGAGGCGAAAGCTGAGATAAATCAACCCTCTCCCAAAGGGAGAGGGTGGCAGCGGCAGATGCCGGGTGAGGGGTCGTCCATGTCCGGATGGGCGGCATGCGGCGCGAGCGTCGGTCGCAGTCCTGAGAGGTTACGTCCCTCACCCGGCGCTTGACGGCGCCACCCTCTCCCTACGGGAGAGGGTTCGCTCGCGGCTTCATCCCCATTCCCCATTAGCAACTCGCTATTCGCCCTTCTGCAACACCGCCGCCAGTTCCCGCGCCCAATAATCCTGCTGTGCGCCGCTCGCCACCAGATCCTGGCGGATCTCGACCAGCACCGTGGCGAGCGCCCGGCCTTCGCCGTGAACCGGTACGAGATAGTCGGTCTCGGCCTCGATCTCATAGGGTTCGTTGGCGGTTACCGGCTGGTCCGGCCGATCGAGCGCGGCCACCAGCTGGCGGCCCCAGTCCGCCGAATGGCTGAAGAGTATGCCGGCATGCCAGGGGCGCGAAACGCCGAGGAAAACCGGCGTGAAGGAATGGATGGCGACGAGCCGGGTCTGCGCGCCATCGCGCAATCTCTCGTCCAGGAAGGCCGAGAGGCGGTCGTGGAACGGCTTGAAGAAGCGTGTCGCCCGCGCTGCGCGCTCGGCGGCGCCGAGGCCCTGATTGCCGGGAATGACGGTTGCTTCGCTCACCTCGGGAATGCTGCTCGGCGTCCCGATCGGCCGGTTGCCGTCGATCAGCAGCCGTGACCAGCCGGCAATGACCGCCGGGGCGTCCAGCAGTTCGGAAAGCCGGCGGGTGACGCCCTCGGCGCCGATATCCCAGGCGATGTGGCGCCGGCGATCCTCGGCCGACAGGCCGAGGCCGTCATAATCGGGCGGGATGAAATTCGAGGCATGTTCACAGACCAGCACGATGGGCGAGCGGCCCTGAGGGTTCAGCACGGTCACGACCGGCGGCGGCTCCATCGGCGCGGACTGCAAGGCATTGGCGGCGCGCATCAATAGATCTCCGCGTAGCGCTTGCAGAGCGCCACCGGGTCCAGCCCGGTGGTCAGCGCGATTTCGGTGCGCTTCATGCCGAGATAGGTCTGCAGCGCTTTGGGTGCGAGGAACGCACTGGCCACCGGATCGGCCTCGAGCGCACGGAGTGCCGCTTCGAGCGTTTCCGGCAGCCGGTAGAGCCCCAGTTTCCGCCGCTCGTCCTCGCTCAGCTTCTCGGGATCGCCGGCGAAGATCGGCGGCGTCGGCAGGTTCCCGCGGATGCCCTCCAGGCCGGCGCGCGCCAGCATGCCGAGCGCCAGATGCGGCGAGGCGGTCGCATCCGCCGCGCGGAATTCCATGTTGAAGCTCTTCGCCGGGTTCTTGCCGCCGAGCGTCGGGGTCGGACAGATGCGCAGGCTCGCCTCGCGGTCCCGGTCGCCGAGCCAAGTGTAGCTCGAGCTCCAATTGTGCGGCTTCAGCCGGAGATAGGAGGCGACGCTCGGCGCGGTGACGGCGACGATCGCCGGCATGTGCCTGACGATGCCCGCGGCGAAGGCGCCGCCGACGACCGACAGGCGGCCCGGCCGCGCCGGATCGAACAGCGCATTGGCGCCGTCGCGGCCGATCAGGCTCATATGGATATGCACGCCGTTGCCGACCGCGTCGGGCGCGGTCTTGGGCGCGAAGGTCGTGGCGAGCCCGGCGAGGCGGGCGGCCTCGCGCACGATCTCGCGCAGCGCCGCCGCCTGGTCGGCGACCGCGACGCCGCGCGCCGGCCCGACCGTGACCTCGAACTGGTCCTTGCCATATTCGGCGATGAAGGTGTCGGGCTCGAGCCCCGCTTCGCCGAGCGCCGCCAGCACCAGCGGCCCGAGCGGATCGGCGCGCCTGAGGGCTGCGAGCGAGAAGGCGGAGGCCGCCGGGAAGGGCTCGCCCAGCACCTGGAACTCATGCTCGAAGGCGCCGGCGAGCGTCAAGCCGGCCTCGCGTTCGAGATCGTCGAGGGCTGCCTTCAGGAAGCTGCGCGGGCAGGCGGTCCAGGGGCTGCCGTCGAGCTCGACCACATCGCTCATGACCATGTCGAGCGGCGTCGCCGCACCCGGCAGCAGCACCGCATGGCGCGCCGCGCGGTCGGGCATCAGGCGCAGGTCGCCGTCCGAGCCCCAGGGGCTGTCGGGTGCGATGACGTCGAGCGGCGTGAGCGACTGGTTGGCCGGCACCCAGCCGACCGTCATGGCGGGATCGGCGGCGAAGGCACTGGCGAGCACCGAGCGGCCGCGGGTGATGCCGGAATAGTCCGTCGTGACCAAAGTGACGAGGGCGGCGAGGTCGACCGCTTTCATGACCGTTTTCATGAGATCAGCCTTCCCGCGTGTTTTTGGCCATGGCCTGCAGGCGGGCGACCACCGTGTCGGTCTCGGTCACCCAGCAATAGCCGCCGAACGCCTTCAGGGCCGCCTCGTGGCGCTCCTGGGTGTAGGTGGCGCAGGCGTCATGGGCGAGGCTGACGCAATAGCCCCGGTCGGCGGCGTCGCGCACGGCCATGTCGACGCATTGGTCGGTGACGATGCCGGCGATGATGAGATAGCGGATGCCGAGATTGCGCAGGACATAGTCGATATTGGTCGAGTTGAAGACGCCCGACGAGGTCTTGGGCAGAATGATCTCGTCGTCGGTGGGCGCCAGCGCATCGATCACCGCGCCGGCGGGATCGCCCTTGGCCACCAGGATGTCGGAGAGCTTGTGGTCGAGCGAGCGATCCCGGCCGTCCTTGGTCAGGGCCTCGATCACCGTATGCACGACCTCGACGCCGGCAGCCCGCGCCGCCACCAGGATGCGCTGCTGGTTCGGGATCACGGTCTGGCGAAGCGTCCGGTAGAACGGATGGTCCGGGCCACGCTCGGGATGCGAGGGGTCGCGGCCGGGCTCGGCGAAGACCTTCTGCATGTCGACGAACAGCACGGCGGTCTCGCCGGCGACATAGTCGGCGTCACGCCTTGTCGGGATCATGGGAGGCTCTCCTGGTTTTCGGATCGGCGGATGGCGGGGCCTTCGGCGCCTCGCCCGGCTCCATGGTGACCTGGTGCAGGGCGCGTACCTGTTCCAGCGCCTCGATGCGCTGCAGGGCCGGCTTGCCGATGCGCTCGACCATGGTGGTCACGACCGCCTCGACCTGGGCCAGCGCCGGCACCATGGTGTCGAACAGCGAGGGCGCCTCGACCTCGGCGGCCAGCACCACATCCGCCTCGTCGGCGATCGGCGAGCCCCAGCGGTCGGTGAACAGCACGATCTTCAGGCCGCGCTGCCGGGCCTGGCGGGCGAACGACACCACGTCGGACTGGTAGCGCCGGTAGTCGAACACGACGAGCACGTCGCGCGCCGTGACATCGGCCAGCCGGTCGATGAGATCGGCGCCCGGCCCGGACAGCAGCAGGGTGCCTGGCCGCATCTGGCGCAGATGCGCCTCCATGATGCCGGCGAGATAGCCGCTGAACCGGCCGCCGAGCAGCAGGATGCGGCCCTTGGCCTGGATCAGCAGGTCGATGGCGCGGTCGAATTCGGCGGGCGACAGGCCCTCGCCATCGGCCGCCAGGCTGCTCGCCATGGCCTCGGCATAGCTGCGCATGGGATGGTCGTCGTCGCGGCTCTGGCGGACTTCCATCATCATCAGGGGCGAGCGCAGCCGCTGCTCGACCTCGCCCAGCAGGGCTTCCTGGAAGGCGGTGAAGCTCGCATAGCCGAGCTTGGTGGAGAAGCGGACGACGGTCGGGTCGCTGACATCGGCGCGCTCGGCGAGCGTCGCCACCGTGCCGAGGCCGGCGACCGGGTAATTGGCCAGGATGACGCGCACCAGCTTGCGCTCGGACGGCGTCAGGGCCAGCGAAGGGTCGATGAGGCGTTCGCGAATGGTCATGGAGATCGGGGGATCCTTCGGGGGAAACCCAGTCTAGGCGTGAACTCATAATGGATGGCGTCACGACGCGAGGACTTTTGGCCGAATGACAGGAGGCTTGCCGATGCAAGCCTTTCGGCTTGCGAGGCAAGCCGACGTATCAGTCGGCCAAAAGGACCGCGCCGCTTCGCGGTGAGGCGAAAATGGCCGATGGCCGCGTCGAAGCGCTTGCCCGATAGGGGGCACCGCGCTGCGCGCTTCTCCTGACCCTCGGCCATTTTGGCCTCATCGTGGCGCTATCCATTATGAGTTCACGCCCTAGAAGGTCGCGGGCCGGCGACGAAGCGCCGCCGGCCCGCGGTCGCGGCGCATCAGCCGCGCTTGATGTTCCAGAACACCGGCATGCCCTTGACCATGCCGTTGAGATCGTCGCGGAAGGCGGTGAGCTGGGCGACCTGGCCGAGCGGGATATAGGGCACGTCGGTGAAGGCCTGGGCCTGCAGGCGCCGGGCGGCGGCGAGCTGGCTGGCTGCGTCGGGCGCCGCCATCCAGGCGTCGCGCTCCTTTTCGATGCCCGGGCTGTCGCACCAGCCGTTCAGCGCGATGCCGTTGCCGCGCAGCGCCGCATGCACGGCGGGGGTCAGCTGGTCGGTGCCGGAGTTCAGCACGACATAGGCGCCCCAACCGCCCTGGGCCGGCGGGTCCTTCTTCATGCGTCGCTGCACCAAAGTGCCCCAATCCATTGAGACATAATCGATATTGAACCCAGCCTTGGACAGATTATCGGCGATGACGGCCGACGGCAGGGCATTGATCTGCAGGTCCTCCGGCACCATCAGCACGATCTTCTCGCCGCCATAGCCGGCCTCGCCGAGGGCACGCTTCACCGCCTCCGGGTCGCGCGGCGAGGACACCGCTTCGAGCCCGGCATCATTGGCGAAGGTCGTGCCGGGGCAGAAATAGCCGACATTCTCGCGCCACAGGCTGGGATCCGTCCCGGCCATGGCCATCACCACGTCGCGTTGCGTGATGGCGCGGGTCATGGCCCGGCGGATCGCCGCATTGGCGGTTGGCGCATGGGCGTGATTGATCCGGAGCGCGGCGACATAACCCGAGGGGTCCAGCACTTCGACCTTGACGCCGCGGGTGCGGCGCATCAGCGGCAGCATGTCGGCGCCCGGCAGCTCCCACCAATGGATCTCACCGGTCCTGAGCGCCGCGCCGGCGGTCGAGGCGTCGGCCATGATCTTCCATTCGACCCGGTCGAACTGGGTGATCTTCGGGCCGGCCGTGCCTTCCGGCGCGCCACCGCTGCGCGGCACATAGTCGGCGAAACGCTCATAGACCACGCGGTCGCCGGCCACCCGTTCATCGGCCTTGAAACGATAGGGGCCGCTGCCGACCATTTCGGTGATCGGCTTGTCCGCATCGCCATTGGCGATCCGCTCCGGCATCATCGCGGCCATCATCAGGCCGGTCTTGCCGAGCGCCATGGGCAGCAGCGGGTAGGGCCGCTTCAGCCGGAACACGATCGTCCGGTCGTCGGGCGCCGACAATTCGTCGGTCGCGGCGAACAGGCTCTTGCCGAAATCGTCGCGCTTGCCCCAGCGGTTGAGGCTCGCCACGCAGTCGCGCGCCAGAACCTTCGACCCGTCGTGGAATTTCAGGCCGTCGCGCAGCTTCAAGGTCCAGCGCTTGCCGTCATCCTCGGTCGTAAAGCCTTCGAGCATCTGCGGCTGCGGCTGGAAATTGCCGTCCTGACCGAACAGCGTGTCGAACACCATGTAACCGTGATTGCGCGTCACATAGGCGTTGTTCCAGGTCGGATCGACCACCGCCAGATCGGCATGAGGCACGAATTTCAGCACCCGCTGGTCGGCGCCGAAAGCCAGCCGCGGCGCGGCCATGGCCGCGAGCCCGGCCGATGAAACATGCAGGAACCGACGTCGATCCATGGTGCGATGACCCCTCTTGGCCTGATCGTTATGCGGGGCTGAGCCCTCTCGTCCGCATGACGCGGCGATGTCATATTCATTGCATGTCAGTTTCGATGTGGCAATAATGTAATGAAATCTACAATGCCGGGGGAGGGCGCCCATGACAGAAGCAGCAATGAGTGAAGCCGCAACCGAGATTCATTCCGACCTGAGCGCTAGGCTGCGCCGGGCCGTCGCCGCCCGCGCCGACGACCTGACCGATCTGCTCGCCCGGCTGGTGCGCGTGCCCTCGGTCAATCCGAAATTCCAGGTCGATCCGGCGTTCAACCGCGAGCCGGAGGTGCAGGACGTCATCGAGGCGGAACTGAAGGCGCTGGGTTTCGCCACGGCCCGCAGCTTTCCCTTGCACGGCCGGCCGAACCTGATCGGCAAATGGACCGGCAGCGATGCCCGCAGCCTGGCCTTGTGCGGTCATGTCGACGTGGTGCCCCATGGCGATCTCGGGCAGTGGACCGTCGATGCCTATGGCGCCGAGATCCAGGGCGACAAGCTCTATGGCCGCGGCTCCTGCGACATGAAGGCGGGGCTTGCTGCTGCGATCATCGCCTGCCGGGCGATCGCCGATGCCGGCATCACCCTGGAAGGCCGGCTCGAATTCCACGCCGTGGTCGACGAGGAGGGCGGTGGCGAGGGCGCGATGGCGGCGGCCGCCGCGAGCCCGGGACTGGCCGGCGTGCTGATCAGCGAGCCGAGCGGCGGCGTGTTGCGCCCCTGGGCCGGCGGGCTCGAATGGGTGCGCGTCACCTTGCGGGGCCTGAGCGGCCACTCGGCGCGCCGTTTCGCTTCCATCTACCCCTCGGAGGCCGGTGCCCTCGTGCCGGTGAAGAGCGTCAATGCCATCGAGCTCGGCGCCCGCCTGCTGGCCAGCGTGCGTGAGCTGGAGACCCTCTGGGGCATCCATCGCCGCTTCCCGGGCATGCCGGCCGGCATGAACACGATCAGCCCCGGCGTCATGGTCTGCGGCTGCGGCGAAGGTCCGGACGGGCTGCCGGCACTGCTCGGCAATCCCGCCATGGTGCCCGATATCTGCGTCATCGATTTCGACATGAAGTTCCTGCCGCACGAACGCTCCGTCGATATCCGCCGGGAGTTCGAGGACTGGATCGCCCATTTCGCCCAATCCGACCCCTGGCTCAGGGAGCATCCGCCGGAAGTGCGCTGGGAGCTCGGCAAGCTGCATTTCCCGCCGGTGAACACGCCGCTTGACCATCCGCTGACCCGCGCGGTCGAGGCCAGCATCGTCGCGAGCGGCCGCCAGCCGGAAATCGCCGGCATGCTGGGCGTCACCGACGCCGCGCATTACGCGGCAAAAGGCATCCCGGCCGTGGTCTATGGGCCGACCGGCGGCAGCCAGCACGGCCCGGACGAATTCGTCCTGCTCTCCACGGTGCGCGACACGGCGGCGATTATCGCGGAGAGCGTCGTGCGGTTCTGCGGGGTCAAGGCGGCGAGTGGCGAGTAGCGCGTAGCGAATAGCGAATGGGGCGGCCAGCAACACGCGAACCCTCTCCCACGGCTTCGTGGGAGAGGGTGGCCGCGGCAGCGGCCGGGTGAGGGTCGCCTCATCCGCCCGAGCCGTGCATTCCCGCTGAACATGAAGGGTCGGCCCCTTCAAGCCCTCACCCGGCGCCGCATAGCATCGAGCGAACGCGAGATGCGTTCGCACTCGCTATGCGGCGCCACCCTCTCCCGCAAGCGGGCGAGGGTTGACGCGCGCCGAGCGTTTCGCTTCATCGCCATTCGCCATTCGCCATTCGCCATTCGCCATTCGCCATTCGCCATTCGCCATTCGCCATTCGCCTCTCGCTATCGGCCCCTCCGCTTTGCTAGGACTGTCGGCCCCAGATCCGCCGAGGAGACGTGCATGACCAGCCCATCGAGCCCCTATAGTCCCGCTGCCGAAGGCGGCGAATGGGCTGGCCTGACGCCCGAGCAGGCCGGTTTCGACCCGGCCGGGCTCGCCGCCGCGGTCAATTTCGCCAAGGCCGGCGAGAGTGCCTGGCCGCGCAGCCTCTATTATCCCGACGGCCGTTATGTCGGCATCGTCGAATGGAACGAGACCGGTCCCTGGAGCGAGATCGCGGGCCCGGTGCGCGAGCGCGGCGGTCCGGCCGGCCTGGTCCTGAAGGGCGGCCGCATGGTCGCCGAATGGGGCGACACCCGGCGCACCGACATGACCTTCTCGATCGCCAAGAGTTATCTCGCCGTCGTCGCGGGCCTTGCCTTCGACGACGGGCTGATCACCGATGTCGACGAGCCGGTCAGGGCGACCGTCAAGGACCCGTTCTTCGACAGCGCCCACAACGCGCCGATCACCTGGCGCCATCTGCTGCAGCAATCGAGCGAATGGCAGGGCGAGATCTTCGGGAAATCCGACCAGGTCGATCATTTCAGGCAGATCGGCGCCGGCGCCGACAACAGCCGCAAGGGCCAGAAGCGCGAGCTCAGGACGCCCGGCAGCTATTACGAATATAACGACGTGCGGGTGAACCTGCTCGGCTATTGCCTGCTGCAGCGCTTCCGCCGGCCGCTGCCGGACGTGCTGCGCGAGCGCGTCATGGATCCGATCGGCGCTTCGCCCGACTGGCAATGGCAGGGCTACCGCAATTCCTTCGTCGAGATCGACGGCCGGCAGATCCAGTCGGTGCCGGGGGGCGGCCATTGGGGCGGCGGCCTGTTCATCGGCGCGCGCGACCACGCCCGCTTCGGCCTGATGGTGGCGCGCGGCGGCCAATGGAACGGCCGGCGGATCCTCTCGGACACCTGGGTCAAGGCCATGCTGACGCCGTCGCCGACGCTTCAGAATTACGGCTATCTCTGGTGGCTCAACAAGGGCGCCGCGGCCAAGCCGGACGTGCCGGAATCAGCCTTTTTCGCGCTCGGCGCCGGCACCAATGCCATCTGGGTCGATCCGGACCACGATCTCGTGGTGGTGCTGCGCTGGATCGACAAGGGCGCTTTCGACGGCTTCTTCTCGCGCCTGCTGGCCGCGGTGAAATAGCCGATGGCGCATGGGCAGACCGGCGCGCCGTGAAGCGCGCCGGTCGCCGGCCCCGTGTCAGAACTTGTAGTTGATGGCGGCGCGGCCGCCGATGCTGAATTGCGAAGCCGTCGTCAGGCGGGCGACGCCGTTGACGCTGGTCGACCCGGCGATGAACTGCGGATAAGCGACGGTCGGCACGGCGCCGATATATTCCAGGATACCGCTCATCTTGACGGTCCACGGACCGTTGGTCGACATCACGCCGAGTTCGCTATTGGCGCGCCAGGTGGTCCGGCTCAGCCGGTCGCTGGCGAGCGCGACATTGGTCGGAGCCGGAAAGAAGGTGCCGGTGAAGGTTTGCGAACCGGAATAATTGGCGCTGAGGAAGTCGAGCGAGATCGAGTTGTTGGTGAACAGGCTGATCTGGGCCATCAAAGGCAGCGAGGCGCCGAGGCTCGCGCCGATCCGCCAGTAATGGCCGTTGATATCGGCCCGCAGAAACATGGTCCGCGGGTCGGCGCCGGACGCGTTGATCGTGTCGCGCTGGTTGATGGTCTGATAGGCGACGAAAACACCCGGCATCACCTTGAAGCCGCCGAGATCGTAGGTCTGACGCACGCCCAGATCCAGGCCGAGCCGCTGCTGAGAGCGATCGAGCGCGATCGAGGTCGGTGTGAACAGGCCGACCACCGCGCCGCCGGTAATGATCGGACGGATGACGCCGTCGATGAACGGCACCATTCCGACATTGGAGTTCAGGCCTTCCGACAAGTTGGCGCTCAGATAGCTGCCCTTGGCATAGATCTCTGTGGGGGCGGAGAAGTTGAGCAGGCGATAGCCGATCGTCAGGTCCAGCCCTGCGCCGAAACCGTAACGAGAGCCGGGCGTGAAGGGGCCGCGATCGGTGCCGTTGCTGCGCGGGAAGGTCGACATGTTGCGGCCGAAATCCATGGCCGGGAATTGCACCGCCAAGGCCGAGGCGCCGGCTTCGACGAACCAGTTGGACGGATCCGGTTGCACCAGCGGCCGTTCCGCCACATCGGCAGCGAAGCTGGGGGTGGAGATCGCGGCCAGCGCCACGGCGCCCAGCATGCTGATATGCTTCGATGCCATAACGGTAGTCTCCCGGCGCGACGTTGACCAACGATAGTCACGGCCGCTGCGGTACTTCAATACGGTCGGGGCCTGTGGTTTGGCAAATTGTGGCGAGGAGGCTTTTCGGCAACACATGCCGTGCCACGTAACATGAGGGGTTCATCTGCGCGTTTCGCCGCGAGAACGGCTCGCTGTCAGTACTGCTGTACTGTGATTGCGGTCGGTTGATTTTGGCGTAAACAATTCCTGGATATCAGGGACAAGCCCGGGCAGGACGATGCGTTGACCTCACTGTGTGCGGGGCCACGGCGCGGGTTCTGCGCTCCGTCGATTCAGCCCCCGTCGCCCCAAGACAATGCTCGTCTTGGCCGGGCTTGGCCCTGATATCCAGGACTTCAGCCCAGCCCAAAACCTCGCCGCGCCGACCCAGTCGAAGAGTCATAGTCACAGTGCAGCGGTACTACCCCGTCAACGCGTCGCGCAGCGCCCGCTTGATCACCTTGCCGTTGGCGTTGCGTGGCAGCGGCTCGGTCGTCAGCGTCAGCGTCTCCGGCACTTTGTAGTCCGACAGCCGCGCGGCGCAGTAGCGCCTGAGCGTATCCGCCGTCGGCGAATGGGCGGGATCGGTCACCACCACGGCATGCACCCGTTCGCCGAGCACCGGGCAGGGCACCGCCACCACGGCGCATTCGATGACGCCCTCCGCCGCGACCAGCACGGTTTCGACCTCCGCCGTGAAGATCTTGTAGCCGCCGCGATTGATCATGTCCTTCTTGCGGTCGAGCACCTGGACGAAGCCGCCGGCATCGATCGCGCCGACATCGCCCGAATGCCAGAAGCCGGCGGTGAAACCTTCGGCCGTGGCGGCCGGATTGTTCCAGTAGCCCTTCACCACCGCCGGACCCTTGATCCAGATCTCGCCGGTTTCGCCGGGCGGCAATTCGCGGCCCTGGTCGTCGACCACGATGACCTCGGCGCAGGGCACCGCCAGGCCCACGCTGTCGCCGCGCGAGGCCGTGAAGTCCGGTGGCATCATCGTGGTCGGCGAGGTCGTCTCGGTGGCGCCATAGGCGTTGATCAGCTTCAGACCGGGCAGCCGCTCGGCCAGCCGCGCGATCGTCGGTGTAGGCATGGGCGCGCCGCCATAGCCGCCGATGCGCCAGGACGACAGGTCGTATCGGTCGAAATCCGGCTGCAGAAGGCAGAGATTGTACATGGCCGGCACCAGGATGGTCTGGGTCGTCCGCTCGCGTTCGGACAGCGCGAGATAGTCCGCCGCCTTGAAGCCCGGCATGACGACCAGCGTGCCGGCGACGCGCAGCATGGTGGCGATATTGGCGATCAGGCCGGTGACATGGCTGAGCGGCACCGCGGCGATCGAGCGGTCGTCCCGGGTGAGGCCCATGCAGCGCTCATAGACCATGGCGGAATGGACGATGCCGAGATGGGTCAGCATGGCGCCTTTCGGCCGGCCGGTGGTGCCCGACGTGTAGCGGATGACGGCCGTGTCCTCCTCGCCGGTCGCGGCAGGCGGCCCGGCGGTCTGGCCTTGGCCGCTCGCCACCAGCGAATCGAAGGCCGCGCCCATCGCGATCCTGAGCCGAAGCGCCGGCGTTTCGGCGGCGGCCGGCAGCCGATCGGACAGGTCGGCCTCGTGGATCAGCAGGCGCGCGCCGCAATCATTGAGCACATAGGCGATCTCGGGCCCCTGCAGGCGGATGCCCATGGGCACGGCGATGGCGCCGAGACGCGCCGCCGCGAGCAGGACGACGACGAACTCAGTCCGGTTGCCGAGCAGGATGGCGACACGGTCGCCGGCCGCGATGCCGCTGCCGCGCAAAGCCGCGGCAAGCGTCGCCACGCGCGCGTCGAGCGCCGCATAGCTCAGCCGCTCCTCGCCGCAGACCACCGCTTCGCCGCCGGGATGGCCCGCGACTGCTTCGGCGAACATGGCGAACAGGCCGGCCGGCCGTTCGGTGAAACAGGTGATGACGCGGTCGCCGAAATGCGCTTCGCGCCGGATGAGGGGAGATGAGCCGTCGAGCCAAGCCATGCCGTGCGTCCTGCCGGCGCGTCCGGCAGCGCCGCATGGGAGCATGACATGGCGGTGAACGGCGCGCATCCCGGCTGTCGGGCATTCCGGGCGGCATGGCCGGGCAGGCCTTGCGCGGCGGCCTGGCTGCGACGACATAACTGTTTGATCCGGCGCACCAATCGGCTAGACCAGAACCCATGTGGCTGAACCAGCGTACCCTCGATGCGATCCGGCTGATGGCCGAGCTTTCGGCGCGGTGGCCGCATGCCGTCAAGGCGGCCGATCTCGCGGAAGCGACCGGCATCACCTTCCTCAATGTGCAGAAGACCGCGCATGCCCTGGCGCGCGCCGGGCTGACCGAGGCCGAGCGCGGCCGTTATGGCGGGCTGAGGCTCGCCAAGCCTTCGCACGAGGTGAAGGTCGCCGAAATCGTCCGCGCCTTCGAGCCGAAGGATTGCCCGGCCAATTTCCTGATGACCGACCAAGCGAGCGACCCGGTCGCCAAGCTGATGTTCCGCGCCCATCGCGGCTTTTTCCAGCCGCTCGAGGAAACCACGCTGGCCGAGATCGAGCCGCGCATCCTGGCGCGCGAGAAGCGCGGCGATCAGGACCCGCCGCGCGTTGCCCGGCTGCGTGCGTAATTCTGCGGCAGCACCACCGGCAGCGCGCCTGAACCCGGCGCGTCGCTGACCAGGTCGACCCCAAAGATGTCGGCGACCAGGCCGCGCGTGATCACCTCCGCCGGCTTGCCCGTGGCATGGGCCCGGCCGCGATGCATCACCAGGATGCGGTCGGCGAAGGTGGCGGCGAGATTGAGGTCGTGCAGCACGGCGATGACTGCGACGCCTTCTTGCGCGAGGCCCGAGGCCGCCTCCATCAGGGCGATCTGGTGGGCGAGATCGAGGCTCGCCACCGGCTCGTCGAGAAACATCACCTGGTTCGCGGCGCTGCGCCGGCCCGCCTTCAACTGCGCGAAAGTACGGGCGAACTGCACGCGCTGCTGCTCGCCGCCGGACAGGGTCTGGTAGTTGCGCGCGGCGAGCGCGGTGATATCGGCGGCCGCCAGCGCCTCGCCGATCAGTCTTTCGCGTTCGGCGCGCGGCAGCGACCGGCCGACGCTGTCGATGCCGATACGCACCACCTCGACCACCGTGAAGGGGAAGGCGAGCCTGGTCGCCTGCGCCATGACGGCGCGCTTGCCGGCGAGCCGCCAGGCCGGCAGGGCGCGGATATCCTCCGAATCAAGCCGGATCGCGCCTTCCGTCGGCGCCATCTCGCCGGTCAGCAGTTTCATCAAGGTGGTCTTGCCGGCGCCGTTGGGCCCGACCACCACCATGAGCTCGCCGGAGGCGAGCGTCAGCGAGACATTGTCGACCAACCGGTGCCGGCCCACCCGGACGCCGATGTCGGTTGCCTGAAGCACGGTGGTCATGCGTCGAGGCTCCGGTCGCGGCGCAGCAGCAGCCAGAGGAAAAAGGGTGCGCCGATCGCCGCGGTCAGGATGCCGATCGGCAGTTCGGCAGGCGCCACGAGGACCCGGGCGAGCAGGTCCGCGCCGGTCAGCAAAGTCGCGCCGAGCAGGGCGGCGAAGGGCAGCAGCATGCGGTGGTCGGGTCCGAACATCAGGCGCAGCAGGTGCGGCACGACGATGCCGACGAAACCGATGACGCCGGCCGCGGCGACGCCGGCGCCGACCGCCACCGCGACCATCAGGATGGCGGCGTTCTTCAGCCGTTGAACCGGAATGCCCAGGTGAAAGGCTTCGGCCTCGCCGAGCAGCAGGGCGTTCAGCCCGCGCGCCAGCACCGGCACGGCCACCAGGACGGGCAGGATCAGGGGCGCGATCACCATGACCTTGGTCCAGTTGGCGCCGCTGAGCGAGCCGAGCGACCAGAAGGTCAGGTCGCGCAATTGGCGGTCGTCGCTGATGAAGGAGAGCAGGCCGGTCAGCGCACCCGCGAAGGCGCCGAGCGCCACGCCGGCCAGCAGCATGATGGCGACCGAGGTGCGGCCGTGGCGCGTCGCGATGGCGTAGAGGATGAGCGTGCTGGCGAGGCCGCCGAGAAAGGCGCCCAGTGGCAGCAGCGCGAAGGGCAGCTGGAATTGCGCGGTGCCGAGGATGCGGTCGCCGAGCACGATCGTCGAGGCGGCGGCGAGCGCCGCGCCGGAGGACACGCCGACCAGGCCCGGATCGGCCAGCGGATTGCGGAACAGGCCCTGCATCAGGGTGCCGGACACGGCCAGCGCCGCGCCGATCAGGCCGCCGAGAATGAGCCGCGGCAGCCGGATGCCGAACACCACCAGCGTATCGCGGCTGGCCAGGATGTCGGCATCGCCGGTGAGCCAGCCGCGCACCACCGCCAGGACACGCGCCGGGGGAATGGCGACCGCGCCGGTGCCGAGCGAGATCACCGCCAGCACCACGAACAGGACAATGAGCAGCGTCGCGGCGACGGCAAGCCTGCGGCGCTGACGGGCAAACAGGGCAGGGACCGTGCCCGCCTCGACGGTCAGGCTCACGGTCGCGGCCCCCGCGCGCCTTCGCCGGGGCCATAGACGGCGGCCATCAGGTCATGGGCGGCTTCCGGCGTGCGCGGCCCGAAACCCAGGAGATAGAGCCCGTCCATGCCGACCAGCGCCTGGCCGCGGGCCGCCGGGGTCGCGGCGAAGGAGGGCAGGCCGAAGACCTCGGCCGGGGTGAGCGCGTGATCGCCGCGCTGCATCACCAGCACCACGTCGGGCGCTGCGGCGATGATGCCTTCGTCGGTCAGCGGCTTGTAGCCGTCGACATCGCCGGCCGCGTTGACCGCGCCGGCCAGCGCGATGATGGCGTCCGCGCCGCTGTGCCGGCCGCCGACCACGACCCGGCCGTTCTGCAGCGACAGGACGAACAGGACGCGCTTGCGCGCGCGCAGGCCCTCGCGTTCGCGCGCCAGCGCCCGGAAGCGCTGGTCGACCGAATCGGCGAGCGTATCGGCGGCGGCACCGGCATTGGCGAGCCGGCCGACTGCCCGGATGCGCTGGACGATGCCGGCAGCGGTGAGGTCCTCGGCGAGCCGCTCGACCCGGATGCCGGCCTCGGCGATCAGCTTGATCGTGTCGGGCGGCCCGGCGCCGTCGATCGCGATCACGAGGGTCGGCTTGAGCGACAGCACGCCTTCGGCCGACAGCGCCCGGACATAACCGACATTCGGCTTGTCCTTCAGCGCCTGCGGCGGATGCAGGCTCGTCGTATCGACCCCGACGATCTGCGCTTCCAGGCCGAGGGCGTAGAGGATCTCGGTGATCACGCCGCCGGCGGCCACGATGCGCTGCGGCGCCGCCTGGGCCTGGCCCGGCAGGCCGGAGCCGGCGAATGCGGCGGCGGCCAGGCCGCTGGCGAGCAGCGAACGGCGGCTGACGGCCGGCGGCAGCGGCGACATCGATGTCATGACAGGGCTCATTTGGTCAGAATCAGCTTGTCGTTGGCAGTGACCCGCAGGCGATAACGCTCACCCTTGTGCAGGATGACGGCTTCCCGGCCGGTCCCGAGGATGGCGGTCAGCTCGACGGTCGGGACGGCGTCCGCGGGCGTCGCGCTCGACCCATCGGGGTGGGCGCCGTGGGGCGGTCGGGGATGGCCGGAAATCATGAAAGGGCACCTAGTTTAGAACTATAATAAATCTTGATAACTCCTTGGAAGCATTCAAATCTAGCTATCCCGGAGGTATTGTTGACATTGGTAGTCAGCTTAAGTACCAAGCGTCAAGGGGCGCTAGGAGCGGGTCTACCGCAGCGCAAAAAACGCCAGCCAGCCGGACGCTGACGCGTCGAGCCAGCCAGCCAACAATCTCAACAGGCTTGCGGTTCGGACAATGCTGATCGGTCACACACGCGCGGCGCTGATGGCGTCGGTTTCCTTGATGGTTCTGGCGGCCGGATTCGGCCCTGTGCAGGCCCAGCAGAGCCCTCCGGCTGCTGCACCGCAACAAGCGCCGGCGAATACGCCGACGGCCCTCGATGAGATCACGGTGAGCGCCGAGAGGGCGCCGTCGACGGTGTACAATTCGCCGGGAACCGTGACCGTGATCACCGATCGCCAGATCGATCGCCAGCTGATCCAGAGTCCGCGCGACGCGGTGCGCAACGAACCGGGTATCGCGGTCGGCAATACTCCGACGCGCGCCGGCGGCGGCAATTACTGGATCCGTGGCATCGGCGACAACCGTGTCCGCGTCGAGGTCGACGGCGTGCGCGTGCCGGATTATCCGGGCAGCAATGCCGGGGCAGGGCTCTATACCCGGGACTTCCTCGATTTCGACAGCCTCAAGCGTGTCGAGATCATCAGGGGGCCGGCCTCGGCGCTTTACGGCAGCGATGCCATTGGTGGCGTCGTGTCCTATGTGACCAAGGATCCCGAAGATTATCTGCGTGAAGTCGGCCGCGACTGGTACGCCGGCACCAAGCTGAGCTTCAACAGCGTCGATAGCAGCTTCGCGCAGACCATTACCGGCGCCGCCCGGCAAGGTCCGTGGCAGGGGCTTTTGCTGTTCACCCGGCGCGACGGCTACGAGACGCAGATCAATTCGGCGACCCGCCGGCCGAATCCGCAAAGCTACCAGTCGAACAACCTGCTGATGAAGCTGATCTATGAGACGCCGGACTCGGGACGGTGGCGCCTGACCGGTGAAGCGCTCTGGCGTGGGGTGGCGACCAATCTCCTGACAGACCGGTCGACCAGCGTGTCGGATTCGATCGCCCACGACACCAATAAGCGCTTCCGCCTGAGCCTCGACTGGACACAGCAACTGTCATGGGCGATCGCCGACCAGGTGACCGCCCTGGTTTATTGGACCGATCTCGACCGGCAGGAGCATCAGGACCAGTATCGGCGTAGCCCGGCGGCGCCTTATCCGGCCCCGGCAAATCAGCTGCGGACGTCGGATTTCGATTTCCGCCAGGTCATTTTCGGCACCAATCTGCAGTTCTCGGCCCAGCGCCAATATGCCGGTTGGGACCACAATGTGATCTACGGCATCAATGCCGATTTCACCATGACATCGCGGCCGCGCAACCGGACGCAGACCGACCTGACCACCGGATTGCCGATCGCGGGTCCGATCGGCGGCGAAATCTTCCCGAACAAGAGTTTCCCGGACACGCGCACGACCCAGGCCGCCTTCTATATCCAGGATACCGCGCAATATGGCGCGTTGCGGATCATCCCGGCCATCCGCTTCGACTATTATCATCTGACGCCGCGGCCGGACGCGGCCTTCTACAACACCAATCCCGGCTTCGCGATCGGCAATGTGTCGGCCTTCGCGGTGTCGCCGAAGCTCGGCGTGACCTATGACCTGACCGAGAACTACCGGCTGTTCGGGCAATATGCCCGCGGCTTCCGCGCGCCGCCCTACGACAACGCCAATTTCGCCTATTCCAATCCGTCGCAATTCTATCAGATCCTGCCGAACTTCAACCTGAAGCCGGAAACCAGCGACGGCTTCGAGGCTGGCCTGCGCGGCCGGTTCAACAACGGTTCGAGCTTCCAGGTCTCCGCCTTCTACAACCGCTATCACGACTTCATCGACACCGTCGTGGTCAACAATGGCGGCGTGCCGTCGACCCCGCCGGGCACGACGGTCTTCCAGTACCAGAACGTCAACTCGGTGGTGATCTACGGCGTCGAAGCCAAGGGCGAATGGCGCATCAATCCGGAATGGACTCTGACCGGCGCGGTGGCCTATGCACGCGGCATCAACCAGATCACCCGCCAGCCGATCAATTCGGTCGACCCGGTGACCGGCGTCGCCGGCCTGCGCTACGACAGCGGATCGGGCTGGGGCGTCGAGGCGCGCATGAAGGCGGCCGCGGCCAAGACGCTCGTCGACTCGACCGGCCAGCAACCCGGCGTGTCCACCTTCAAGCCGGGCGCCTATGCCACTTTCGATCTGCTCGGCCGCTACGAGATCAACCGCAATGTGACGCTCAATGCGGGCATCATGAATATCGCCAATGCCCGCTACTTCAACGCCATCGACGTGAACGGCATTGCGGCCAACAACGCCAATCTCGAGCTGTTCCGGGCGCCCGGCCGATCCTTCACCATGAACGTCTCGGCGAGGTTCTGACATGCGCCGGGCATCGACCGCGCGGAAGGCAAGCGGCCGGGGGGCTCATACCCCCCGGCCTCGTGCCATGCCGCACGATCGATCCGAACCGATCCTGTCGGCGCCGCCGCCATTGCCGTCGCCCTGCCTGGAAGAGCCGTTGCTGCTCTTCGCGCCCATGCCGGGCGGAGCGGAGAGGGGTGAGGCGGCGGTTCTGACCGCCCCGGTTCTCACCGTCGACCTGGATGCCGGAACCGGCGATGGCGCGGCGAGCAAAGCGCCGCCTGTCACTGTCGACGCGACCGCGGGCGGCAAAGCCGATACCGAAGCCGCCACGCCCGCCGTGCTGGCGGGCGATCCGAACGCCATTCCCGCTGTCGCCGACAAGGTGCGCCGGCGTGTCTCCCTCTCGGTCGTTGCCTCGGTCTGCCTGCATGCCGGCGCCTTGGCCTTGGCGCTCTATCTCGGCCTGCAGACGGCGGCATCCCCCTCGGACGGCGAAGAATCCGTCGCCGTCGAAATCGTCGCCGGCGAGGCCGGTGCGCCGGCGGAACAGGACACCGCCAGCGGCACCGAGAACACCACCCAGGTCCATGCCGGCGTCGAGACGCCGGTCGAGGCGCCGCCCACCGAGACGGTGGAGCCGCCGCAGCCGCCGCCGCCCGTGCAAACCGCCGTCCAGCCGCCGCCCGAGCCGCAACCGGTGACCGAGCAGGCAGAGGCGCCGCCGCCGCCGCCCGAAACGCCGCAACCGCAGCAGGTCATCGAAGCGCCGCCGCCGGTGGTGCAGCCCGATCCGGTTCCGGTCGCCACCACCACCGATGTGGCTCCGGTGCAAGCCATCGTCACACCGGCGCCCACGCCGCCGACGCCGGTGACCCCGCCGGTCGTCCGGCGCGAGCCGCCGCCGGTGGTTCGCCGCGAACAGCGGCCGGTCCGCGCCCAGGTCACTCCGCCGCGCCGCGAGCCGACCACCGAGCGCCGTCCGGCGCAGCCGGCGCAAGCCGCGACCCGGCGTTCGGCGCCGGTAGGCGAGGGCACCGGTACGCGCAACAGCCAGGCTTCCGTCGGCAACGCCGCGTCCGGTGGCGCCCAGGCCAGCGCCGCGGCGGTTGCGAGCTATCGCCAGCGCGTGCTGGCCCATCTTGCCCGCTTCAAGGTCTATCCGGATCAGGCGCGCGAACGCGGCATTGTCGGCCGCGCGGTGATCGCCTTCACCCTGTCGCATGGCGGCCAGGTGACTGCCTCGTCGCTCGCCGGTTCCTCGGGCGCCGCCATTCTGGACCAGGCGACGGTCGCCATGCTGCGCCGCGCGGTGCCGTTCCCGGCCATGCCGGAGGGCGGGCCGATGACCATGAGTTTCACCGCGGGAATCCGCTACGATCTCCGCTGAAATCCACTATAAGATTGTCGAGAGACTGAGGAGACAAACCATGTATATCGCGATGAATCGCTTCAAGGTGATCAAGGGAGAGGAAGGCGAATTCGAGCAGGTCTGGCGTTCGCGCCAGTCATACCTGAATGAATTGGCCGGCTTTATCGAGTTTTCGCTGCTGAAAGGCCCGGAGCGCGAGGATCACACGCTCTACGCCTCGCACACCGTGTGGGCGAGCAAGGAGAATTTCACCGCCTGGACGAACTCCGAGCAGTTCCGCAAGTCCCATGCCCGCGCCGGCCAGGGCAAGCCGCTGTCGATCGGCCATCCGGAATTCGAAGGCTTCGAGGCGGTGCTGATCGACGACAACCGGTCGGTGCCCAGCGCGGCTGCCGAGTGAGGATCTGAGATGACTGCCCAAGCATTGGCTTCAACCGGCGCATTGGCTTCGACCGAGGACCGGCTCGCCGCCGCGCGTGCGGCGCTTGCCGCCAAGCCGGACGGCGTGATCGAAGCGGTGGCGCGCCAGCACGGCGTCGCCTCGCGGGACGTGCTGGCCATGCTGCCGCCGTCGGAAGCGGTGTTCGCGCCGGCCGAGGCCTTTGGCGACATCTGGCAGGACATGACCGGCTGGGGCGAGATCCTGTTCATCGTCAACACGCCCGACATCGTGCTCGAATGCCACGGCACGCTGCCACCCGGCAGCGCCGGCCATGGCTGGTTCAACGTGCACGGCGACAGCCCGATCGGCGGCCACATCAAGGCCGACAATTGCCGCGAGATCGGCTTTGTCGACCGGGTGTTCCACGGCCGGCGGTCCTGCTCGATCCAGTTCTACAACGAAGCCGGCGAAGCCATGTTCAAGGTCTTCGTGCGCCGCGACGACAAGCGCGAATTGCTGCCGGAACAGACCGGCCGGTTCGAACAGCTGCGCGCCCGCTACGCCTGAGCTGAGGCTTCGGCAAGCATTGAAACCGCGTCCGCCATCCCGGCGGGCGCGGTTTTTCATAGGCATTGGCCGCGAGGCAGCATCACGTTCGTCTCAGCCTGGAGAGCGACCGGGTTCAAACAACTCCCAAATGCCGGTAAGGCCATATTGGTGACTTGCGCAGACGTCAGTCGTCCTTCGAGGCTCGCGCAAGAGCGCGAGCACCTCAGGATGAGGGGGAGTGGGGATTGGCATCAGCGGTGGTGCCGTATGCGCAGTGAGGATCGTTCTTCATGAGCAGTGGCAAAGCAATTCTGCCACCTTCCTCATCCTGAGGTGGGAGCGAAGCGACCCTCGAAGGACGGCCAAGCTTGATGCAAGGCCGATCTTCGCCGGTCAGCGTGAGATGTGTGCATCCGGAAGGCCGGGGAAAAGCGGCTCGCGCGTGACCGGCCGGAAGAACGAGCGCTCGTAGCGCAGGAAGCAGCGGGTTTCCCGGGCATAGGCCATGGCCTTGGCGACATCGGGATCGAGGGCGGCGGCCTGCCGGTATTTTTCATAGGCCGCGAAGCTCTCGAAGCTGAACATGCCGAGCGCGATGTCGCTCTCGCCCTCCGAGGGCAGGAAATAGCCGTGATGCACACCGCCGAAGCGCGGCAGCAGCTCCAGCCACATCCGGCTATAGGTCTCGAATTCGGCGAGCTTGTCCTGGTCGACGACATAACGGATGTGGCAGGTGATCATCGGGAACTCCGGGATGCGGGGAAGGGGTGGGGCGTTGGCTGCTGGGGGCCATTGCGTCAGGGCCCATCGAGCCCGAAAATGAAACCGAAGGGGTCGACGAGCTGACAGACCCGGCGGCCGGGCGCAACGTCGAGCGGGCCGCGATGAGGACTGCAGCCGGCATCGAGCAGGCGCAGGCGTTCGGTGGCGAGATCCTCGACCGCCCAATAGGGCACGGTGCTGCCGCCATGCGGGTTTTTCGACGAGGCCGGATGGAAACCGAGCTCCAGTCCGTCGAGGTCGAGCCAGGCATAGACACTTGCGCCGTCCACATCCCGGTGGACCTCGGCATTAAAGATGGCGGCCCACCAGACGGCGGCCGCCTCGGGGTCGTCGACAAAGACCATGACGGTGCGGATGCCGCTTAGCAAAGCGAGGCTCCCTGAGGTGAGGCGCGGCGCCATCATGACCGCCCGGGCCGATCGTTGCGGTGCCGCCGACCTTTTCGGCGCCACGCGAGGGCAAGTCCAGCGGAAAGGCCATATTTGCCGGATCGGACGCGCCGCGACGCTTGCGCTCGGCGCGCTTCGCGCCTTTCATGGCTCCGAAGGTCCCAGGCAAAAGCAGGCGGAGCCGCGTCCCGGCGCCGACCCGGGATCTCCAAGGGGAACAGGACGTCCGGAAGGCCCGCAGATGCATGACCTCCGCGCCGCCGGGGCCGCGCGGGATGCATGGCGGGCCGGCGGACCCAAGGGGAGGAACGCATGCCCGATGAAGGCCTGTCTGATGGCGGTCCGGCGGATTTCGTCATTGTCGGCGGCGGCTCGTCCGGTTCGGTGCTGGCCGGCCGGTTGACCGAGGATCCGGCGACCCGCGTGGTGCTGCTGGAGGCGGGCGGCGGCGGCGACAGCCTGGTCGTCAACACGCCGGCGGCGGTCGTCGCCATGCTGCCGACACGGATCAACAATTGGGGCTTCCCGACCGTGCCGCAAAAGGGCCTCGGCGGCCGGATCGGCTATCAGCCGCGCGGCCGCGGTCTCGGCGGTTCCTCGGCGATCAACGCCATGATCTATATCCGCGGCCACAAATGGGACTACGACCATTGGGCGGGCCTTGGGAATAGCGGCTGGTCCTTTGCCGAGGTCTTGCCCTATTTCCTGAAATCCGAGGGCAACGAGCGGCTCGACGGCCCGCTGCACGGCCGCGACGGCCCGCTCGCCGTTTCGGACCAGCGCACCGACAACCCGTTTCCCGGGCTCTTCCTCGACGCCTGCCGGCATTTGCAGCACCGGGTGATCGACGATTTCAACGGTGAGGACCAGGAGGGCGTCGGCCTCTACCAGGTGACCCAGAAGAACGGCGAACGCTGCAGCGCCGCGCGTGCCTATCTCTTGCCCTTCATCGGCAAACGCCCGAACCTCGACGTCCGCACGCGCGCCCGCACCACCCGCATCCTGTTCGAGGGCAAGCGCGCCGTCGGCGTCGAATATCGTGTCGGCAAGGAGACCCGCATCGTGCGCGCGCGCCGCGAGGTGATCGTCTCGGCCGGCGCCTTCCAGTCGCCGCAGCTGCTTTTGCTCTCGGGTGTCGGCGATGCCGGGGAGTTGCGCCGCCTGGGCATTCCCGTGGTGGCGGACAGTCCCGGCGTCGGCCGGAACCTGCAGGACCATCCCGACTTCATCTTCAATTACAAATCCCGCAGCCTGGATCTCATGGGTGTGTCGCCGGCTGGTTCGGTCCGTCTCGTCAGGGAAATCATGCGCTATCGCCGCGAGCGGCGCGGCATGCTGGCCTCCAATTTCGCCGAGGCCGGCGGCTTCCTGAAGACCCGGCCGGATTTGCCAGCGCCCGACATCCAGCTGCATTTCGTCGTCGGCATTGTCGACGACCATGCCCGCAAGCAGCATCTCGGCCACGGCTTTTCCTGCCATGTCTGCCTGCTCAGGCCGAAAAGCACCGGCCATGTCGCGCTGGCGAGCCCCGATCCGCTGGCCGCGCCTTTGATCGACCCGGCCTTCCTGGACCATCCCGACGACGTCGCCGCCATGGTCGAAGGCTTCAAGATCACCAGGCGGATCATGGACGCTCCGCCTCTGGCCGCCCAGGCCACCAAGGACATGTTCACCGCCGGCATCGAGACCGACGATCAGATCGTCGCGGCGCTGCGACAGCGGGTCGACACGGTCTATCACCCGGTCGGCACCTGCAAGATGGGCGTCGACGCCATGGCCGTGGTCGATCCGGCGCTCAAGGTGCGCGGCGTCGAGGCGCTGCGCGTCGTCGACGCCTCGATCATGCCGACCCTGATCGGCGGCAATACCAATGCACCCGCGATCATGATCGGCGAAAAGGCCGCCGACCTGATCCGGGCCTGAACATCACGGCAAGCGGGAGAGCATCATGACCAAGGGGCGTCCGGGCCGTCTCGCCGCGGCACTGGCATTTTTCATCTTCACCGGAGCTCCGGCGATGGCCCAGCCGGCGGCCACGCCGCCGGCGGCGGCCGCCTTGCAGCGCGATGCCGAACCGGCGACGCGCGCCGCCAACGAGGCGGTGCTGCGCATGCTGAACTTCGCCGACCGGGCCGATTTCGACAGCGCCCGCCGCGGCTTCATCGCCGCCATTCCCGATGGCACGATCGCCGGGCCGGCGAGCGCCGGCGGCCTCACCGCCTGGTCGATGAAGCCCTATGACTTCCTCAACGGCGAGGCGCCGCCGACCGTCAATCCGAGCCTCTGGCGCCAGGCCCAGCTGAACAATATTCACGGGCTCTTCAAGGCGGCCGAGCGCGTCTATCAATTGCGCGGCTACGACATCTCCAACATGACGGTGATCGAGGGCGATACCGGCCTGATCGTCATCGATCCGCTGCTGACCACCGAAACCGCCAAGGCCGCACTCGATCTCTATTTCGCCCATCGGCCACGCAGGCCGGTGGTCGCGGTCGTCTATACCCACAGCCATGCCGACCATTTCGCCGGGGTGAAGGGCATCGTCACCGACGAGGACGTGCGGGCAGGGCGGGTCGCCATCATCGCGCCCGACAAGTTCATGGAATACGCGGTCGCCGAGAACCTCATCGCCGGCAATGCCATGAGCCGGCGGGCCTGGTACCAGTTCGGCTCGATGATCCTGCCGGGGCCGCGTGGCCAGGTCGATACCGGGCTCGGCCGCACGGTGGCGCGCGGCTCGTTCACGCTGATCGCGCCGACCGACGAGATCAGGCAGGACTACGAGACACGCAGAATCGACGGAGTCGAGATCGAGTTCCACCTGACGCCGGGCACCGAGGCGCCGGCCGAGATGACGCTCTATTTCCCGCAGTTCCGCGTGCTGAACATGGCCGAGCTGACCACCGGCACCATGCACAACCTCTATACGATCCGTGGCGCCGAAGTGCGCGATGCCAGGGCCTGGTCACGCTATATCGCCGACTCGCTGGAGCGCTACGGCGAGCGGACCGACGTGGTGATCGCCCAGCACAACTGGCCGGTCTGGGGCGCGGAGCGGATCCAGCCCTATCTGCGCAAGCACCGCGACATCTACAAGTTCATCCACGACCAGAGCGTCCGGCTGCTCAATCACGGCTATACGCCGGCCGAGATCGCCGAGACGCTGCGCATGCCGGCGAGCCTGGCGAGCGAATGGTCGGTGCGCGGCTATTACGGCACGCTCAGCCACAATGCCAAGGCGATCTACCAGCGCTATCTCGGCTGGTACGACGCCAATCCCGCCAATCTGCAGCCACTGCCACCGGTGGAATCCGCCAAGAAGACGATCGACTATATGGGGGGCGCCGCGGCGGTGATCGCGCGGGCGCGCGAGGACTTCAAGGCCGGAGAATATCGCTGGGTCGCCAGCATCATGAACCAGGTGGTCTTTGCCGAGCCCGGCAATCGCGAGGCGCGCGAGCTGGGCGCGGCGGCCCTCGAACAGCTCGGCTACCAGGCCGAGGCCGGCACCTGGCGCAATGCCTATCTGATGGGAGCGATGGAGCTGCGCTCCGGCATCATGCGGCGTGCCGGCGGCTCGACGGTGACGGCCGAGATGCTGAGCGCCATCCCGCTCGACCTCCTGTTCGACTATATCGCGGTGCGCCTCAATGCCGAGAAAGCCGAGGCCAAGCGCATCGTCATCAACTGGACCTTCCCGGACACCAACCAGACCTTCGTTCTCAATCTCGAGAATTCGACGCTGACCAACAGGCCCGGGCGGCTCGCCTCCGATGCCGATTGCGGCTTCACTCTGAGCCGCGCGACCTTCGACGCCATCCTGCTGCGCCAGAAGACCTTTCCCGCCGCGATCGCCGCGGGCGAAGTGACGTTTACCGGCAATCCCCTCAAGTTCGGCGAGCTCGCCGCCATGCTCGACGAGTTCTCGCCGTTCTTCCCGATCGTCGAACCCCGCGGAGCGACGCCATGACCGCGCGCCGACGCGTTGCCGCGGCCTTGGCCGCCGCCCTCGTTCTCACGGGTGCGCCGAGCGCTCGGCCGGCGCGGGCCTGCGGTTTCGACGGTGTGTTCGACGGCAATTTCGGGGTCTCGCATCCCCTGGCCATGGCGGTCGCCGTCGCCATGCGGCAGGCGGTGATGGATGAGGTGCTGCCGGCAAGCGCGGTCGCGCCGATCGTCGCGGGCCCGGCCGGCCTCTGGCAGACCACCGCCCGGATCCATGCGCTGGCGCGCGGCCTCGGTCTTGCCGTTCCCGGCGATCAACGGGGCTTTGCGCTGCACCTCGCCGATTCCGGATTATGGGCGCGCCTGACGCCATCGCCGGCGGGCCTGGTGGCCGAGATCCATATCGACGGGCCGCGTCCGGGCGAAGCGATCATGGTCACCCATGGCGCCGTGCTGGAGCGGCTCGTCGCGACGCGCATGAGCGCTGCTGAGGCGCTCGATCATGGGCTCGTGGCGTTTGACGGCGCCGAGGACGTCGTCGCCGCACTCCGGCAGCGCTTGGTCATTTCAGACGAAACGGGCGCCGCGGCTGCGCCGGCCGACCTGCGTCAGAGACTGCCCTGGCGCGCCGGCGGTCGCTCGACGGCGCCTTGAATCGCCGCCAGCGCGAGCACCGCAACGAAAAGCCCAACGAAACCAACCCTCTCCCTTTGGGAGAGGGTTGTTTCCGTTGAGCGTCTGCCTCTGGATGCCGCACAATCGCAAAGCGGCTCCTGAACGCAGTCTTCGGGGCGATCGGACCCGCCAGGACGAGCCAAAGCCACGGGGATGGACCCTTCCATGCCGAGATCGATCTCGCTTCTTGACGCCATCGTCACGGGCCGCCTCGGGCCGGTCGGTGACGGCGCCTTCTTTGCCGATATCGCGCGCGCCTTCGGCGCTCCGGCGTGGATCGATTGCCACGACGAGCGGACCTGGACCTGGTACTTCGGCGGCCTCGCCGTGTCCGGCCCGACGGATGGGCGACCGGCCGACAGCATCCGCCTGGCGGACATCGGCTACGCGGCGGCACCGCTCATGCTGTTGGGCGACCCGGCTGAACGGTTTCCCGCTTCCGGTGCCAAGTCCTTGGCCGACCATTGCGCGGTGCTCATGCTCGACTTCGACGGCGCCGCGCGGCCGAGCGCCGTCATCGATCTGCTCGCATCGGCCGGCATGCCGGTCGAGATCGGTTATGCCGATGAGGCAGGCGAGGGTGGTTACCGACTGGTGCTGCGTGCCAAAAACGTCACGATCGTCTTTCTTGGCGACCTTGCCGCCGCCGGCAGCGGAACTCCGCCGCGGGGCGTCCGGCTTCCGGCTGCTGCGATCGGCGGGCTCGCGGATGGTTTCGCGCGCCTCGAAACGATCGAATGGTGCCGGCAGCCCGATGACGCCGCGATCCGCTGGATCGAACCCGGCGCCTATCTGAGCGGAGCGATGGAGGGGCCCAAGGCCGGCCCCGAGCACTCCTGGCAAAGACGGCAGCTCCGTCCGCCGATCGCGCTGACCGATTTTCTCACCACCGGACGTCTGGGTCCGATCGGCTTTCCCGCCAGCCGCGGCGAGATCGGCGCGCTGCTCGGACCACCGCGCGGCGGCGATATCGGACCCTATCTCGACTATTGGGCCTATGGCGCGTTGCACTTGAACTTCGACGACGGCGCGCTGACCTGGATCCAGCTGGAATATGCGAACCTGTTCAGTGGCGATTGCGAGGTCCTGCCGACGCGCGGCCCGACCGGCCCGCTGGTCATCGATCTTGAGGGCCTGTCGGGGTCGTCCCGCCCTTCCGATATGGTGCGGCTGCTGCACACACGCGGCGCCGCTCCGCGCGTGATGGTCAGGAGCAGCGGCCAGGGCGAAGATCTCTCATTCGACGTCTGTATCGTGGCTGGCACCGTGCTGATCCGCTTTGTCGGCGTTGGACACGAGGATCGGAGCGCCATCGTGCCAGGCGATCCGGCGGAACGGATCCGGATGATCGAGGCATCCGGCCGGATCGACGAGATCTATGCTTTTCGGCCGGACCTCGCGGAGAAACAGATCGCGTCGGAATGCGCGGGTTTCGAAGAGGTGCCGGCGAGCGACTATGTCGTGCAGGCGAGGGCAGGCGTCGCATGAGGTCACGGTCAACTGGTGGTGTCGGCAGCAGGGCTGCGTTGGAGCTGCCGCAGGCGGCAAAGCACTGAACCTCCACCATTGACGAGCCGAAGGCCAGGGGAGGGGGAAAAGCGCCACAAAACCAACCCTCTCCCAGAGGGAGAGGGTGGCGCCGTCAGGCGCCGGGTGAGGGGCGTAACCGCCAAGAACTGAACGCGGCGCTCGTCGCGCATGCAGCCTGCCTGGAGAGGGACGACCCCTCACCCGGCAGCTGACGCTGCCACCCTCTCCCTTTGGGAGAGGGTTGATTGCGTTGGGCTTTTCGCCTTGAGGCAGCCATGGCTGCAATCACCTTAGGCGTTCACGAGATCTGCGCTCCCCCTCACACCGCATTGTCGCGCGCGAACTCGGCCACCTGCGCATGCGTCGCGAACCAGACGTCGCCCTTGGTCTTGGCGTGTTTGATCAGTTCCTCGATGATCCAGATGCGCGAGCGGTAGCCGATAATGTGCGGATGGGTGGTCAGCTGGAACAGGCCGCCCTCCTCATAAGCCGCGTCGAACTCGCGCCGGAAAATGTCGAACACGGCCTCCGGCGCGGTGTGGGGGCGCAGTGACTGGAACCGGTGCATCATGAAATAGACCGCGTCGTCGCGGACCCATTCGACCGGCAGTTCGATGACGCCCGACGGCTCGCCTTCCAGCATCAGCTCGTAGCAGTCCTCGTCGGCCATCAGCGAGGAATCGTAGAGCAGGCCCATTTCCTTCTCGATCCTCAGCGTGTTCGGGCTGAAGTCCCAGGACGGTGTGCGCAGGCCGACCGGGCGGATGCCGGTGATCTTTTCCAGCGTCTCGGCCGAGCGCAGCATCAGGTCGCGTTCGGCCTCGTAGGGCAGCACGGAATTGAGCTCGTGGATCCAGCCGTGAATGCCGATCTCGTGGCCTTCGGCGACGACGCGGCGCTGCTCGTCCTCGTGCAGCAGGGCGGCCACCGCCGGCACGTAGAAGGTCGCGGGAACGCTGTATTTTTCCAGGATCTTCAGGATGCGCGGCACGCCGACGCGCGGGCCGTACTGGCCCCAGGCCATGCGGCCGATGGAATTGCCGCCGTCGCGCAATTCATTGGTCTCGTGATCGGCGTCGAACGACAAGGCGAAGGCGCAGCGCGCGCCGTCCTTCCAGCGTTCCGGGCGATAGCTGCGGCCGGCCCGCACCTGGCCGACCAGCTTGCGCCAATGCTCTTCCGGCCACTGCCAGGGTTCGGGCTTGCCTTGGACTGGATTGCTCATCGTGGAGAACTCCCTATTTGCCGCCGTCGACCGACAGGATCTGGCCATTGACGAAACTGGCGAGGTCGGAGGCGAGGAACATGACCGCCTTGGCGATCTCGTCGGCTGTGCCCAATCGCTTCAGCGCGACGCTTTCGACGATCTGGTTCTGTTTTTCCGGGCTGTAGGAGGCCCATTGCCGCTCGGTCGCCTCATTGGTGCGCACGAAGCCGGGCGCCACGCTGTTGACCCGGATGCCATGGGGTCCGAGCTCGTGGGCCAATTGGCGGGTCAGGCCGAGCAGCGCGTGCTTGGCGGAACAATAGGCCTGGATGCCGGTCAGCGAGGCCTGCAGCGCCGCCCCCGATGTGATGGTGACGATCGCGCCGCGTCCGGCCCGTTTCATGGCCGGCGCCGCGGCCCGGCAAAGGGTGAAGGCCGAGCCGAGATTGATCTCGAGGATCCGGTCCCAGTCGGCATCCTCGACCTCTTCGAGCGGCCGGTTGCTCTGGCCGGCGACACCGCCGGCATTGGACACCAGCACGTCGATCGGACCGCCGCTGCGCTCCTCGATCGAGCGGATCCAGGCAGCGCCCGCCTTGCGGTCGGTCAGGTCGACCCGGTCGGTGACGAGATCGGCCGAGGCGATCTCGGCCAATGGGTCGTCGCGGATGTCGCAACCATAGACCTTGGCGCCGGCGGCGACGAAGCGCTGGCTGATAGCGCGGCCGAAACCGATACCGGCGCCGCTCACCGCGACCGTCTTGCCTTTGAAATCGAGGGTCATGCGCGCACCAGTTCGTCGAGATTGCCGTCGCTCATGGCCCGGCTGCCGTCCTCGACCTCGTGGATCGCCTGGACGAGGGCCGCGAGCTTCGGGCAGGCAATGCCATGCCGGCCCCCGAGCGCCACCACCGGTACAAGCTGGACATCGACCTCGGTGCGCCGCTTGCGCACGGCGAGATCGCGCCAGATGCCGGAATGGGTCTTGGCGTTCGGCCGGTTGAACGCCTCCATGGCGGCGACGCTGGCGCGGGCCTGGGCCTCGGTCGAGCCCGGCTGGAAGGCCGCGGGGTCGAAGCCGTTGAAGCCCCTCGGCGTGACGCCTTCGGCCCGGGCGACGCTCAGCACCTCGGTGGCGAGCCCGCGCCAGAGCGGCAGGAGCTCCGGCCGGGCCAGGCAATCGGCGATGCCGAGCTGGCCGATGCCCTGGGCGAACAGGAGCGAGCCATAAGCGAGCTTGCCCCAGAGATAGGAGCCGATGTCGTCGGACTGGATGGCGTCCGGTTCGAACAGCCGGACCTCGGCGAGCAGGTCGGCGAGCCGCGGCGAGCTGCGGCCGTCGATCTCGGCGACCACGAAGGCGGCGCGGTTGCCATAGTGGATCTCGCCCGGCGCGATCCAGTCCGCGCCGAAATTGATGAAGGCGCCGACGGTTCGCTCCGGGCCGACGATACCGGCGATGATCGGTTCGCACAGGCCGTTCTGCAGCGACACCACGAAACCGTCATCGGCCAGATGCGGTAGCAGCGCCTGGGCCGCCGCCTCCGTATGATGCGCCTTCACCGCGAGATAGATCCGCTTCCATTGGCCTTTGACGGCGTCGGGCGTGAAGGCGGGCGCGACGACGGTCATCGGATCGACCGGCCCGGTGATACGCAAGCCCCGCGCGGGATCGCGGATGGCTTCGACATGCTCGGCGACGATGTCGACGAAGGTCACGTCGCGGCCGGCGCGGGCGAGCGTCGCGCCGAAAGTGCCGCCGATGGCGCCGGCACCCCAGATCAGGATCGGTTCTGACATGGCTTCACATTCTCTCCGATATCAGCGCAGGCGCTCGTGAGCGGTTTCGCGGAAACCCCAGATGACGATCGCCGAGACGATGCCGGCGGCGATCAGGTAATAGGTCGGCGAGATCGGCGAGCCCGTGGCCCCGATGAGATAGGTCGCGATGAACGGTGCGAAACCGCCGAAGATCGCCACCGACAGACTGTAACCGATCGACATCAGCGTGGTGCGCGAATGGGTCGGGAACAGTTCCGACAGGGCCGCCGGGCCGGCGCCGGAGAAGGCCGCGATGAACAGGTTGAAGACGATCTGGATCGCCACGATCGTGGCGAATGACGGCCCCGACAGGATCACCTGGAACAGCGGGTAAGGCAGGACGACGAAGGCCACGCAGCAGGCCAGCAGCAGCGGCCGCCGGCCGATCCGGTCCGACAGCCAGCCGAACAGCGGCGTGGTCGCGACCAGGATGACCAGGGCGATCGAATTGCCCCAGAGCGCCTGGCTCTGGCTGACGCCGGCATGCTTCACCAGGAAGGTCGGCATGTAGTTGAGCATGATGTAATAGGAGACGGTCCAGATGATGGTGAAGCCGAAGGCCTTGGCCATCAATGTCACCGGCCCGCCGAGGTCATTGCCCGTGGCGAGCGAGGTCGTCGTGGCCGTTGTCTCCGCGATCTTCTGAACCGCCGTGAAAGCCGGCGTTTCCTCGATATTGCGGCGCATGTAGAAGCCGACCGGCACCAGGAGCCCGCCGAGCAGGAAGGGGATGCGCCAGGCCCAGTCGTTCATCTGCTGGGCGGTGACGAGACCTGCGACGATCGCAACGACGACGCTGCCGAGCAGGCTGGCGCTGGCGATCGAGGCTTGGCCGATGCCGCCGAACAGGCCACGCCGGCCCGCCGGCGCGGATTCGATGATGAAGGCCGTGGCCCCACCCCATTCGCCGCCCGCGGCCAGGCCCTGGATCAGGCGCATCAGCACCAGCAGGATCGGCGCCATGATGCCGATCGTCTCGAAGGTGGGCAGCAGGCCGATGCCGACCGTGCCCACCGCCATGCCGAAAATGGTGATGAGCAGGGCCACCTTGCGGCCCTTCTTGTCGCCGATCCGGCCGATCACGGCACCGCCCAGCGGGCGGGCGAGGAAGCCGACGCCGAAGGCCGCGAAGGAGGCGAGCAGGGCCGCCGCGTCGCTGGAGCTCGGAAAGAATTTGACGGCAATGGTGGTCGCCAGGAAGGCGTAGACGACGAAGTCGTAATATTCCAGGACGTTGCCGATCGAGGCGGCCATCAATTGCCGCCGCCTGGTCGCTGATGACATGGTGTCGAGGTCGTCATGCGGCCCGGCGATATCGGATGCGGTCTGGATATTCATAGTCGGTCAGTCCCTCTGGTTTTTTTGAAGTCGCGTGGCGCGGGCGGGGGCGAAAGCTATTCGCCGTCCTGCATGGCCAGGCTCTGGGTGAGTGCTTGCGCCGATTGCGCCAGGGCTTTCAGCACCTCGGCGCGCTTGGCTTGGAAGCGGGTGGTGATGCAGCCGACATCGAGGGTCGCCAGGATCGTGCCGTCGGGCGCGAAGATGGGCGCCGCGATGCCGGTGCCGCCGAGGACGAATTCCTCCTCGACGATCGCCAGCCTGTCGTCGCGCACTTGCGCGACGATGGCGCGCAGCGCATCGAGCTTGGTCACGGTCGAGGGCGTGCGTTTCACCCGCGGCTCGGCGCAGAGCATCGCCTCGCGGTTCTCCTCCGGGGAGAATGCGATGAGAATGCGCCCCATGGCGCTGCAGTAGAACGGAAAGCCGTCGGCCAGATCGATGTCGTAGCTGATGGCCTGCCGGGCGACGACCTTGGCCAGAAGCTTGACCGCGCCGCCCTCCGCCGCGCCCAGCAGCACGGTCTCGCCGACGCTGTCGCACAGCTGCTGCATCACCGGCTCCGCGAGCGCGATCAGGCGGGCGTAACGATGGCCGCCCCAGCCGAAACCGTGAGTCCGGAACGTTTCGTTCAGATGATAGCGGTCACCCGCGTCCCGCGTGACATAGCCGCGCACCAGCAGCGTGCGCAGCAGCATGAGCGTGCTGCTTTTCGGCAGCGCCAGAGCCTCCGAGGCCTCGCTCAGCGAAGCGCCCACGGCCCGGCCCGCGAGATATTCCAGGACATCGAGAACGCGGGCTGCCGAGCGTACTGTTGCGGTCATATATGTGACTCGTGTTCAGAATGCTGAACACGCTAGGTCGGCGGGGAAGGGGAGTCAATTGGCTCGGCCGGGCTGTGGAAAGGCGGGCGAATGGTGAGCAGCGAATGGCGAGTGGGGGCGGCGAAGGCGGCGCGTCAACCCTCGCCCACGTCTTCGTGGGAGAGGGTGGCGGCGGAGCCGCCGGGTGAGGGTGGCTGCGTCGGCGCCGTCAGTGCGTTTCGGGTCGAATTGATGGACCGGCGCTCTTCATACCCTCACCCGGCGCCTGACGGCGCCACCCTCTCCCGCAAGCGGGCGAGGGTTTGCGCACGTCCTCCAAACGTCAAACAGCCGCCGCGGCTTGCGCCGCGACGGCTGTCTTTCGTCAAACCAGGCCCGGCCTTATCGGCCGCGCCCCGGCAAAAGATCAGAAATTGACCTTGTCGCCGCCCTTCAGCGCCAGGATCTCGCGGGCTTCGTCCGGGCTTGCCACATCCAGGCCGAGGCCCTCGATGATCTGGCGGACCTTGGTGACCTGGGCGGCGTTGGACTCGGCGAGCTTGCCGGGGCCGATCCACAGGGAATCCTCCAGGCCGACGCGGACATTGCCGCCCATGGCGAGCGACATGGCGGCGATCGGCATCTGATTGCGGCCGGCGCCCAGCACAGACCAGTGATACTGGTCGCCAAACAGCCGGTCGGCGGTGCGCTTCATCATCACCACGTCCTCGTAATGCGGGCCGATGCCGCCGAGGATACCGAACACCGACTGGACGAAGAACGGCGGCTTGATGATGCCGCGGTCGGCGAAATGCCGGAGCGTGTAGAGATGGCCGATATCGTAGCACTCGACCTCGAAGCGGGTGCCGTTATCGGCGCAGGTCTTCAGGATATATTCGATATCGGCCAGCGTGTTCTTGAACATGCCGGCGCGCGAGCCTTCGAGATAGGCCTTTTCCCAGTCGTGCTTGAAGTCCTTGAAGCGCTCCAGCATCGGATAGAGGCCGAAATTCATCGTGCCCATATTGAGGCTCGCGACCTCGGGGGCATAGGTCGCCGCCGGCTTGACGCGTTCCTCGACCGTCATGGTCATGGCGCCGCCGGTGGTGATGTTGACCACCACATTGGAGGCCTGCTTGATCACGCCCAGGAACGGCGCATAGGCCTCCAGGCTCTGATCCGGCCGGCCGTCCTTCGGGTCGCGCGCATGCAGGTGGACGATCGAGGCGCCGGCCTTGGCGGCGCCGAGCGCCGCATCGGCGATTTCCTGTCCCGTCACCGGCAGGTGCGGCGACATGCTCGGCGTATGGATCGAGCCCGTGATGGCACAGGTAATGATGACTTTTTTCGACTTCGCCATGAGCGCGCTCCAATGCGTGGTGTGATCAGACAGGTTTCTTTTTGGCCGCGCGCTTATGCGCCTTGAGCGCGGCCAGCCGCCCGTCGCGCCAGCGCGAAAGACGCGCGATGCGCTCAGGCGATTGTTCGCCGGTCCATTCCGCCATGATGGCCTTTGCATTGCGTTTGGAAAAGGCGTCGCGGCCGGTGAGCCGCCCCAGATTTTCCGCATAGCGATTGTTGTAGTCGGGAATGCCGGCGGGCGCGTTGAGCTCGATCGTCTCGAACGGACCCATGAAGGCCCAGCGCAGGCCGAGCCCGTCGCGGATCGTCTTGTCGAGATCCTCGGGGCTGACGATGCCGTCGCCGACCATCTGATAGGCCTCCGCCAGCAGGACCGCCTGCAGGCGGTTCAGTACGAAGCCGTCGATCTCCTTCTTCACCGTGATCGGCACCTGGCCGACCTTTTCGTAGATCTTGCGGGCCTTCTCGACCACTTTGGGGTCGGTCCAGGGCGCCGGGCAGAGCTCGACGATCGGCACCAGATGCGGCGGGTTGACCGGATGGGCCACCAGGACGCGGGAGCGGTGCTTCAGGTCCTTCGCCCAAAGCGAGGAGACCAGCACCGAGGTGGAGGAGGCGACGATCGCCGAGGCCGGCGCGAGCCGGTCGATCTCGCCATGGATCTGCTGCTTGGCCGGCACGGTTTCCGGGCCGCTTTCCTGGACGAAGGCGACGCCTTCGAGCGCTGTGGCGAGATCCTCGGCCACCACCAGATTGGCCGCCGACGCCTTGGCGTCGTCGACCAGGCCGAGATCCGCCAATTCCCTGAGGTTCTTGGCGATATGGCCCTTGGCCGCCTTGGCGGCGCCGGGGGCCGGGTCATAGAGCGCGGTGGTCCAGCCATGGCTTGCGAAGACGGTGGCCCAGGCGCGCCCGATCAGGCCCGACCCGACAATGGCAACTTTCGGCATCAGTTTCCCCGATTCATGAAGGCAGAGATCATTGGATAGGCACGGATCGTCTTGGCCGGGCTTGGCCCTGAGATCCGCGACGTCGGAGCAGTCCGTGAATTCGTGGATGCCCGGGACAAGCCCGGGCAAGACGAGGTGGTGCGAGCAAAAGAAGGTGGCCAGGCCGGCATCGCTTCGCGCTCTCCGCTGCGTCTTGGCCGGGCTTGTCCCGGCCATCCACGAATTGCAGCCAGGACGAATTGCTGCGCATGGGGCCGCCTCATAGCCACAGCACCTTCCGGCGCAGGTCCTGGTCCTCGCGCAGGCTCTTCGAGGCGCCGGTCCAGGTCACCGCGCCGCGTTCGAGCGCAACCGTTCGGTCGGACAGCGCCAAGGCGAGGTCGAGATGGTGGTCGACGATGATGATCGCGACCTCGTGGCGCAGCTTGTCGAAAGCCTCGAACAGCTCCTCGGTGATGGCCGGCGACAGGCCCTCGAACGGCTCGTCGAGCAGCAGCACGCGGGTATCGCCGACCAGGGCGCGGGCAACCGCCACCATTTGCTGCTCGCCGCCGGAGAGGAAATCGGCGGACGTGGTCCAGCGCTCCTTCAGCCGCGGGAAGAAGCTCAGCACCCGCTCTTCGTCCCAATGGCGGCCTGCGCCGGTCAGCCGCTTCAGCCGGCCGAGCATCAGGTTATCCTTCACCGACAGGCCGGCGAACAGGCCGCGGCCCTGCGGCACATAACCGACGCCGCGCCGGGCGATCCGGTCGGACGTCAGTCCGGCCAGCGGCTCGCCCGACAGGGTGATCGTGCCGGAGGCCGGCGGTGCGATGCCGGTAATGGTCTTCAGGAGCGTCGACTTGCCGGCGCCGTTGCGGCCGAGCAAAGCGATGATCTCGCCTTCGGCGACGTCGATCGAGACGTCGTTGAGGATATGGCTCTTGCCGTAGAAGGTGTTGACCTCGCGCATGGCGAGCAGGGCCGTGTCGGTGGCCGCCGAGACGCGTTCCTTCGCCGTGATGGCATGGGTGCCGGAGCCGAGATAGACAGCCTGCACCCGGTCGCTGGAACGTGCCTGTTCCACCGTGCCGTCGATCAGCACCTCGCCGTCGTTCATGACGGTGACATGGTCGGCGATCTGGAAGACGCGATCGATGTCATGCTCGACCAGCAGCACCGGAATATCGGCCGAGATGGTCTTGATGATGTCGCCGACACGTCGCCTTTCGGCCGCCGCGAGCCCGGCCAGGGGCTCGTCCAGCAGCAGGATGCGCGGCCGGGTGGCGAGCGCCAGCGCCATGTCGACCAGCCGCTGGCCGCCATAGGACAGTGAGCCGGCTTCCGCCTGCTCGATGCCGGCGAGGCCTAGATAGCGCATCAGCGTGGTGGTGTCGGCGGCGACACCGGGCAAGGCGCTGGCCCGGGTCCAGACGCCGAACCGGCCGGAATGGCGCGCCTGGACGGCGAGCCGGACATTCTCCTCGATGCTCAGGCCACCGAACAGATTGGTGATCTGGAACGAGCGGCCGACGCCTGCGGCGGTGATCGCCTGCGGGCTGAGGCCGCTGACCTTGTTGCCGTCGAGGGTCACGGTGCCGCTGTCGGGCGGGAACATGCCGGAGATCAGGTTGAAGGCGGTGGTCTTGCCGGCGCCGTTCGGCCCGATCAGCGCATGCAGCGTCCGGTCCATGACCTTGAAATCGATGCTGCGTACGGCGCGGATGCCGCCGAAGCTCTTCACCACGCCCTTGACCTCGAGCACGGCGCGGCCACCGGCCCCCTCGTGGACGAATTCACGGGGCACCGGCCCGACCGCCTCGACCCGGCGCGCCGCCATGGCGGCATCGGTCTCGACCCGCTTGCGGAACGGCGCCATCAGCCGCTCGGCGACGCCGATCAGGCCGGTCGGCGAGAACACGATGAAGCCGACGAACATCAGGCCGAAGAACAGGAGCCAGCTCGCCGTGAACAGCGACAGATATTCGCGCGACAGCATGAAGAACAGGGCACCGAGCGCCGGGCCTAAGAAGCTGCGCATGCCGCCGATCACCACCATGGCCAGCAATTCGCCGGAGAACTGGATGGCGACCGGGTCGGCCGAGGTGAAGCGGTGGTGGAAGGCGGAGAGCACGCCGGCAAAGCCGGTCAGCGTCGCCGAGACGGTGAAGGCGATCAGCTTGTAGCGGTCGGTGTCGTAGCCGACGAATTGCGCCCGGGTCTCGTTTTCGCGGATCGCCACCAGCACGCTGCCGACCGGCGCGTTGTGGAAGCGCTGCAGCAGCACAACCACGGCGAAACCGAGCAGCGCGACCAGGCCGTAGAAGGCCCAGGGGTTGTTCAGGTCGAGCAGGCCGTAATTCGGCCTGACGACACCGCCAATGCCGTTCTCGCCGCCGGTCAACTCGGTCCAGCGGAACGACACCGTGTACATCACTGCGGTGAGCGCCAGCGTCAACAGCGAGAAATAGACGCCGCGCCGGCGCAGGATCAACAGGCCGGCGAGCAGGGAAACGAGGCCGACAAAGGCCAGCGCGAACAGGATGGGCAGCACGAACTGCCCGGTGGCGAAATGGCGCTGCGCCAGCACCGCCGCATAGGCGCCCATGCCGAAAAAGGCGCCGTGGCCGAAGGAGACCAGGCCGGTATGGCCGACCAGGATGTTCAGGGCCATGGCGGCGATGGCGAAGATCACCACGTCGGTCGCCGAGGTCAGCGTCAGGCCGATGGCCAGCATGAAGAAGGGCAGGGCGAGAAGCGCCGCCGCCGCGGCGATGAGGGAGCGGTTTTGCGAAGCCATCACGTCACTCGAATTTCTGGATGCGTTCGCCGAACAGGCCGCGCGGGCGCAGCAGCAGCACCAGCACCATGAGCAGGTAGACCGAGGCTTCGGTTGCCGCCGGATAGAAATGGGCAGCCACCCCGCGGGTGACACCGACGATTGCCGCTGCCGCCACCACGCCCCAGAACGAGCCGAGCCCGCCGATCACCACCACCACGAAGGCGAAGGTGATGATCTCCTGGCCCATGGCCGGATGGACGCCGGCGATGGGCGCGACCAGCACGCCGGCGAGCGCCGCCAGGCCGACACCGATCATCACCACGGCGGTCATGTAGGGTTTCAGCGAAATGCCCAGCGCGCCGACCATGTCGGGGTTCTGCACGCCGGCGCGCACCACCTTGCCGAAGGCCGTGCGCGACAGCAGCAGCCAGAGGCCGAGCACGCAGGCCGCGGCGATCCCCAGGATCATCAGCCGGTAGCGCGAATAGACGAAGTCGCCGATGAACACTTGGCCGCGCAGCGCCTGCGGAATGGAGAAGGGCACCGGTGCGGCGCCATAGATGATGCGCAGGCTCTGTTCGGCCACCATGGCGAGGCCGAAGGTGAGCAGCAGCCCGAGGATCGGGTCGCCGGTATAGAAGCGGCGCAGCAGGTAGCGCTCGACCACCATGCCGATCAGCGCCACCAGCAAAGGCGAGGCGACCATGGCGCCGCCGAAGCCGATCTGCGGGGCGAGCGTCACCGCCAGATAGGCGCCGATGGCATAGAAGGCGCCATGCGCCAGGTTCACGATGCCTCCGAGCGAGAAGATCATCGAGAGGCCGAGCGCGATCATCACGTAATAGGCGCCGTTCTGGAGCCCGTTGAGGATCTGCGACAGGAGCGGAATGAAGTCGATCACAGGGGCCTCTGGAGGATCTGGCGGCGCTCGGCCGGAGGCTTCGTTCGGGGCTCGGCCGGCGGGTGTGGGACTCTGACGTCATCCCAAGGCAAAGCAATTGCTTTGCCGGGGCCGACTGAGCGGAGCGAAGGAGGGGAAGGGGATCCAGGGGCCAACTCACCGCCCTGCAACCCTGGACCCCCTTCCCCTCGCTTCGCTCGGCCGGGGGTGACATCAGTGGAAGCTCATCACGCCTTGAACGTGCACTGGTTCTCGTCCGCCGTCGCGGCGATCGCCTCCAGGCTCTCGTCGGGGCCGGGGACCGGCGGCGAGGAGGTGAAGATGTCCCACTGGTTCTTCACCTGGGCCTGGGGCAGGGCGGTGATGGCGTACATTTCCATCATCATCTGATGGTCGCTGGCGCGGAAATAGCCCTCGCGGGTCTTCAGGAGGTCGAATTTCGCGCCCTTCTCGAAATGCTCGACGATCTTGGCGGCTTCCGTCGTCTTGGTCTCGGCCATGGCCTGGGCCACCACCTTCAGCGAACAATAATCGCCCCAGGCCTGGTTTTCCGGCGGCCGCTTCCAGCGCGTGTTGAAGGCCGCGACGAACTTCTTGGTATTGGGCGTGTCGATCAGGTGATGCCAGACCACCGGCCAGATGCCGCCGAAATTGCCGGGCCCGGTGCCCCAGGCGAGCGCCGTGTCGAAACCGAAGCCGGCGACCGGGAAGCTCAGGCCGAACTCGGCATATTGCTTGAGGAAATTGGTGATCTGGGTGCCGGCGAGGTTGAGGATCACCACATCGGGGCGCGCCGTGCGGATCTTCAGGAGGAAGGGCGAGAAGTCAGCGAGATCGGTCGGGATCAGGTCGTCGCCGGCATGGTTGCCGCCGTTTTCGCCCATATAGCGCTTGGCGACGCGCAAGAGGTCATGGCCGAAGGCATAGTCGGCGGTCAGCGAATACCATTTCTTGCCCCTGACCAGGCCGTCGCGCACCAGCGAGCGGCCGACCGCCTTCACATACATCGAGTTCTGCGCCTCGATATGGAACATGAAGCGCTGGCAGTCGGAGCCGCGCAGCGCGTCCGAATTGGCGCCGGTATTGATGAACAGCACCTTCTCGCGCTGCACGACCTGGCCGATGGCGAGCGCCGAGGCCGAGGAGATCTCGCCGAGCAGCGCGGTCACCTTGTCGCGCTGGATCAGCCGCTCGGCCTTGGCCGAGGCCTGCTGCGGGTTCGGGCTGTCGTCCAGCACCAGCTCGATCTTGCGGCCCATCACGCCGCCGGCCGCATTGATCTCATCCGCCGCGAGCTGCACGGCTTGCACGGCATATTCGCCGAGCGGCCCGAGAAATCCGGTGCGCGGCGTGATATGGCCGATCTTGATGGCTTCGGCCTGGGCGTGGCTGATGGCCGGCGCGCCGATCAAGCCGAGGGCGGCGGCCCCGGCGGAGGTCTTCAGAAGCTTGCGACGCGAAAGGCTCAGGTCGATCGGCATGGATCGTCTCCTCGGTTTAACCTGCCCAAGTCTTGCGGCGGGCCCGTTGTCCGGGCCTCGCCGACGGCCGCCATATCAGCTTGCCGTGATCTGTGATCACAGTTATGGTTTCGCAATTGGCACGCTTTGTCCAGCCCCTAAAGCGACATCATGAGCGCGGTTGAAGCCCTCACCACCATTGGCCCGATCGAACGGCAGACGCTTGGCGATCAGGTCTATGGCCATATGCGCGAACTGCTCATGTCCGGGCGCCTCGCGCCGGGTGAAAAGCTGTCCCTACGCGCCACCGCCGAGGCGCTCGGCGTTAGCATGATGCCGGTGCGGGAAGCGGTCAGCCGGCTGGTTGCCGACCGGGCGCTGGAAGTGGCGCCGAACCGTGCCGTGCGCGTGCCGATCATGTCGGTCGAGCAGTTCCGCGAGCTGTCGGCAGTGCGCATCGAGATCGAAGGTTTTGCCGCCGCGCGCGCCGCCACCGCCGCGACGGAAGCCGATCTCGCCCGGATCGAGGCGGCGGAGGCGGCCTTCCGTCTGCTCAGCTGCGAGAGCGATCCGGATTTGCCCGACGCGGTCCGGCTCAACAAGGAATTCCACTTCGCCGTCTACGCGGCGAGCGGCCTGCCGACGCTGCTCGAGATCGTCGGCGGCCTCTGGCTGAAGGCCGGCCCGGTGATCAATCTCGACCTCAGGGCCAATCCGGAACGTTTCGCCACCGGCGGCGCGGTGCGTTTCCATGCCGACGCCGCCGCCGCGATCCGGACCGGCGACGGTCAGGCCGCTCGCGAGGCGATCGCCGGCGACATCAAGGGCGCCTCGGAATTCATCATCGCGCGTGGCGGGCTCTCCGCCACGGACGGAGCCGGGGCCGGCGGCGGCCTGGCCGGCGGACTTGCCGATCACAGGCAGGCCAACAAGCAAGACAGCTCGACAGCATAGGGAGACGGTCCATGGATATGGGCATCAAGGGCTTGCGCGTCCTGGTGACGGCGGGCGCCAATGGCATCGGCCGGGAAATTGCCCGCGCCTTCGTCGAGGAGGGCGCGCGTGTCCATGTCTGCGACGTCGACGGCGAGGCGATCGCGGCCCTGGCGAAAACCGATCCGGCCGTCTCGGCGAGCCTTTGCGACATTGCCGACCGGACCCAGGTCGCGGGTCTGTTCGAGACCGCGGTCGCCACATTGGGCGGACTTGATGTCCTCGTGAACAATGCCGGCATTGCCGGGCCGACCGGACGGGTCGAGGAGATCAATCCGGAGGACTGGGATCGCTGCCTTGAGGTTTGCATCACCGGCCAGTTCAATTGCGTCCGGCTGGCCGTGCCGCACCTAAAACAGAGCGCCAACGCCTCGATCGTCAACCTGTCTTCCGCCGCCGGCCGGCTCGGCTTTGCCCTGCGCACGCCCTATGCGGCCGCGAAATGGGCGGTGGTCGGCTTCACCAAGTCGCTGTCGATCGAGCTCGGCGAGTTCGGCATTCGCGTCAACGCCATCCTGCCGGGCCTGGTCGAAGGCGACCGTATTCGCCGGGTCTTCGAGGCCAAGGCCCAGGCCAAGGGCGTCTCCCGCCAGGAGATCGAGGACCAGGCACTGGCCTATACCGCGCTGAAGACCATGGTGACGCCGCGCCAGCTGGCCGACCAGATCGTGTTCTGCGCCTCGCCGCGCGGCAAGACCATCTCCGGCCAAGCCCTGTCGATCTGCGGCGATACGCTGATGCTGAGCTGATCGGGTCGTGGAACGGGGCAGGGCGATCGTGACAAGCAGGCCGCCGGCAGGTGAGAGTGCCGCTCCCCGCCGGCAGCCAGCGAATCATCCTTGACCGTCATCGCCCATCTTTCGGACCTGCATCTGGGGCCGGTGCCTTTCCCGGCGGCCTGGCCCTGGCGGCTGAAACCCGTGCTCGGCTGGATCAACTGGGCGCGCCAGCCGGGGGCCCATGACGCCGGGCTGTTCGCGCGCACCGCCGCGGCCGTACGCGCGGCAAGCCCCGACCATATCCTCGTCTCGGGCGACCTGATCGAGCTCGGCCTGGTGCAGGAGTGGAAGTCGGCCCATGCGGCGCTCGCCCGCCTCGGCGCGCCGGCCGGGGTGAGCTGGGCGCCGGGCAACCATGATCTCTACACCACCGACGCCGCCGCGCGCATTCGCTCAGGGCTGGCCGACTGGCTGGCGCCGGCCGCCGTGGCCGGCGATCTCCGGAGCCATTTTCCGCGCCTCGACCGCATCGGCCATGTGGCGCTGGTCACGCTCTGCTCGGGTACGCCCACCTGGCTTTTTTCCGCCGAGGGTCATTTGGGTGAAGCCCAGCTTGCAAGGTTGGCGGCGCTGCTCGACGGGCTCGATCGCGGCCAGGTCCTGCCGGTGGTCGCGATCCACCATCCGCCGGTCGCGCCCGGCCTGTCGCCGCTGAAACGGCTGCGCGACGCGCAGGCGCTGCTCGACATTCTCGTCCGCCATCGCTGCCCGCTGGTGCTGCATGGCCACCTGCACAAGGCCTGCCGCGAGGACTGGAGCCGGGACGGTCACCGGATCGCGGTGATCGGCGCTGCCTCGGCCTCCGCCACCGGCCGCCACGGCGACGACCCGGCCTCGTTCAATCTCATCACCGTCACCCCGGGCGCCGGCGGCTTCGACTGGCAGGTGGAAACCCGCCTTGTCGCCTGATGACGCACAGGCCCCATGCGATTTACCGGTTGGCTTCGGCCGGCCTTGATGTCTTTGATGCCAGCCCCTGTTCCGGAGCCCTGTCGATGTCTGCCTCTGCCCTTGCGCCCGCCCTGCTCGAAGCCCTGAAGGCGCTGCTCGGCAACCGTGTCTCGACATCGGAATCCGATCGTGCCCAGCACGGCCGCGACGAATCCTCCCACCCGCCGCGTCTGCCCGACGCCGTCTGCCGGCCGCTGAGCACCGAAGAGGTCTCGGCCATCGTCAAGCTCTGCGCCGCGAACAAGACGCCGATCGTCGCCTATGGCGCCGGCTCGTCGCTCGAAGGCGCGCTGATCCCGCTCCAGGGCGGCGTTTCGATCGACCTGACCGGCATGAACCAGATTCTGAGCGTCCGGCCGGAAGATCTTGATGCGACGGTCCAAGCCGGCGTCACGCGCAAGCAGCTCAACGCCCATCTGCGCGACACCGGCCTGTTCTTCCCGATCGATCCCGGGGCGGACGCCACGATCGGCGGCATGTCGGCGACGCGCGCCTCCGGCACCAATGCGGTGCGCTATGGCACCATGCGGGAAAATGTCGTCAGCCTGACCGTGGTGCTGGCCGATGGCCGTGTCATCAAGACCCGCTCGCGCGCCAAGAAATCCTCCGCCGGTTACGACCTGACCGGCATTTTCGTCGGCTCGGAAGGCACGCTCGGCATCATCACCGAGGTCACCGTCCGGCTCTACGGCATCCCCGAGGTGATGGCGGCGGCGATCTGCGCCTTCCCGACGGTGGAAGCGGCCATCGACACGGTGATCCAGACCATTCAGATGGGCCTGCCGATCTCGCGCATGGAACTGCTCGACGACCGCGCCATCGAGGCGGTGAACAATTATTCCAAGCTCGACCTGCCGGTCGCGCCGACCCTGTTCTTCGAATTCGCCGGCAGCCAGTCGAGCGTCGAGGAGCAGGCCGCCATCGTCGAGGAACTGGCGCGCGGCGAGGGCGCCGCGAGCTGGCGCTGGTCGACCGATGCCGACGAGCGCGGCAAGCTCTGGCAGGCCCGCCACGACATTCACTGGGCGCTGCGCGCCATCCGCCCGGGCACCCGCGGCTGGGGCACCGATGTCTGCGTGCCGATCTCGGCGCTCGCCCAGGTGATCCGCGAGACCCGCGAGCACTGCGCCCAGGCGCCGTTCTTCGTCGCCATGGTCGGCCATGTCGGCGACGGTAATTTCCATCTGAGCATGCAGCTCGACCGCGACGACCCCGCCGAGTTCGCGCTGGCCAGCGCCATCAACGACCGGATGGTGGGTCTCGCCTTGAAGCTCGGCGGCACCTGCACCGGCGAGCACGGCGTCGGCATCGGCAAGATGAAGTTCATGCGCGCCGAACATGGCGACGCGATCGACGTGATGCACCTGATCAAGAACGCGCTCGACCCGGACGGTATTTTCAATCCGGGCAAGGTGCTGCCGCCCTCCAAGGCGGCGTGAGGGCGGGCGAATAGCGGGTCGCCTGTCCAAACGCGGTCGCCACTCACGCCCAACGCTGGAGCGTCGCTGACGTCACCCCCGGCGAGCGAAGCGAGGGAAGGGGGTCCAGGAGCGGCTTGGACGAACCCCTCGGCTTCATATGTTTGGGGGATTTCGAGGCGTTGAGGTAGCGCCCGGCACCCCCTGGATCCCCTTCCCCTCGCTTCGCTCGGCCGGGGATGACGTATGGAGCCAGGCGGCTGCCGTCAGCCTATTGACCGTGGGCTTTTGCTTTTCATTACCTATTCCACCGCCGCCGGGCTGCGCGCCGCGGCCCACCAGGCGGCCAGCGCGTCCGGCCGGCAGGCGAGCTTGTCGTCGAGGCCGGCGGCATAGTCGTCCCAGGCGCCTGCAAAGCGGCGGGGCACGCCGATGATCAGCGGGCGGCCCGAGGCGACCGCCTCGCCGATCTCGGCGACGAGACCCTGGCCCTCGCTTTCCATCCGGCCGAACTTGTTGATCACCACCAGGTCGATCGGTTTTTCCAGCGCGGCCTTCAGCGCGCCGGCGGCTTCCGCGAGCCCGGTCGGATCCAGCCTGCAGCTGTCGACGCTGCCGGCGCCGAGGTCCTGGCAGATATTGATGAGCCGGCCGGTGTCCAGGTCTTCCAGCTCCATGTCCATGTCGGCGCAGGAGGCGTCGCGGCCGTTGATCTGCACGAGGCCCGCCACCGCCACGCCCTGGGCCGCCAGGCCATGGGCGAAGTCGGCGAGCATCTGGTCGCAATCGTCATCCGGGCCGTAGATCACGGCGGCGAGCATGGACATGGCGCGGTTCCGATCGCTTCTGTGGCCGCCAGCTTGGCGATGGCGCGGCCGGCAGTCAAAGGCTCGACGACGGTTTCAGGCTTTCTTGCGGATCCGGAAGACCAGCGCGGTCGCGTCCCTTTCCTGCGCCTCCAGGCTGTCGCCGGTCTCGCGCACGAGGTTGGGGATGTCGATCGCCGCCATCGGGTCGGTGCAGGTCACGACCAGCACGCTGCCGGCGGCGACGCGGGTCAGCGCCTTGCGGGTCTTCAGGGCGGGCAGCGGGCATTTCAGACCGCGCAGGTCGAGCGCCGTCTCGGTCATGCTTTCGGTCATGCCGCGACCCTGCTGCCGGCGGTTGCCGGTCCGGCCGCGGCGGTTTCGCCCGCCGCGGCCGGCGCGCAGCGCCCCATCGCGGCCAGGTTGGCGTCGCCCCAGGTCTTCAGCGCGCTGATCACCGGATCGAGGCTGCGGCCGAGCTCGGAGAGCGAATATTCCACCCGCGGCGGCACCTCGGCGAAGACCTTGCGCAAGACCAGGCCGTCGGCCTCCAGCTCGCGCAGCTGATTGGTCAGCATGCGCTGGGTCACCCGCGGAACCTTCCGGCGGATCTCATTGAAACGTAACGTTCCGTTCAAGAGGTGGAACAGGACCACGCCCTTCCATTTGCCGTCGATCAGGTCGAGCACTCCCTCGACCGGGCAGCCCGGCCATTGCTCGAGCTTCTTGCGGTGGCGCGTATAGGCCATGACGGTATCCTTTTCGACACTATATGCGTTTTATGTGCGTTCTTGCGAGCTTGCAAGCTATGTCGCATCTGGTCTCCAGCACAACAGAAGGAGACCTGCCATGCGTGCTGTCGGATACCGTGAGAGCCTGCCGATCGAGGCCGAAGCCTCGCTGATCGACGTCGAGCTGCCGAAGCCCGAGCCGAAGGGCAGGGATCTGCTGGTCGAGGTCAGGGCCGTCTCGGTCAACCCGGTCGACACCAAGGTGCGTGTCCGGGCAAAGCCGGAGGACGGCGCCGTCAAGGTGCTCGGCTGGGACGCCGCCGGCATCGTCACCGCCGTCGGCCCCGAGGCGCGGCTGTTCAGGCCGGGCGACCAGGTGTTTTATGCCGGCGCCATCGATCGGTCGGGCACCAATGCCGAATTTCATCTGGTCGACGAGCGCATCGTCGGCCGCAAGCCGGTCTCGCTGGATTTCGCCGCCGCCGCGGCCCTGCCGCTGACCACCATCACCGCCTGGGAAACGCTGTTCGACCGGATCGACGTCAGGCGGCCGGTGCCGGGCGCGGCGGGCGCCATCCTGATCATTGGCGGTGCCGGCGGCGTCGGCTCGATCGCGGTCCAGCTCGCCCGCAAATTGACCGACCTGACGGTCATCGCCACCGCTTCGCGACCGGAAACCCAGGCCTGGGTGCGCGAACTCGGCGCCCACCATGTCGTCGACCATACCAAGCCGCTGGCGAGCCAGGTCGCCGCGCTCGGCCTCGGCGCGCCGGCCTTCGTGTTCTCGACCACCCATAGCGGCGAGCATCTGACCGAGATCGCCGCGCTGATTGCCCCGCAAGGCCGCGTCGGCGTGATCGACAATGCCCCCACCATGGACGTCATGCCGCTGATGCAGAAGAGCGTGTCGTTCCACTGGGAGCTGATGTTCACGCGCTCTCTGTTCGGCGCGGCCGACATCCAGGCTCAGCACGATCTACTGAACGAAACGTCTCGTCTCGTTGATGCAGGTGAGCTCCGCAGCACATTGACCGAGACGTTCGGCACGATTTCGGCCGCCAATCTCAAGCGCGCCCATGCTCATATCGAAAGCGGCAAGGCGCGCGGCAAGGTGGTGCTGGCAGGCTTCTGAGCCTTCTCCGCTCGACCGGGCGCTGGCTGCTGCTAGACTGCCCCGATGCCCCGCCTTGTCCGTCTCCTCTGGTTGATCGTCCTGTCCTGGGTCGCGGCTGGTCCAGCCGCGGCCCAGGAGATGCGTGGCCATGGCGGCCCGGTCCGCGCCCTGGCGGTCACGGCCGACGGCCGGACGGCCATTTCCGGTTCCTTCGACAGCTCGGCCATTCTCTGGTCGATCGAGACGGGTGCCGCGATCCAGGTTTTGCGCTTCCACGACGGCGCGGTGAATGCGGTCGCGGCCTTGCCCGACGGGCGCTTCGTCACCGCCGGCGAGGACGGCCGGATCGCGCTCTGGCAAGCCGGCCGGCCGGAACCGGTCCGGGTGATCGAGGGCCATGCCGGCCCGATCGCCGCGCTTGCCGTCTCACCCGATGGCCTGCGCATCGCATCCGCGTCCTGGGACGGTACGGCACGGGTGGCGTCGATCGCGACCGGCGAGGCCGAGGTCGTCGCCGGCCACAAGGGGCCGCTTAATGCCGTCGCCTTCATGCCGGATGGCAGGAGCCTGGTGACCGGCGGCCATGACCAGACCTTGCGCATCACGCCGCTCGGCGGCGGCGGCGCGCGTAGCGTCGATATCGGCGTCTCCGTCAATGCCCTGGTCGTTGCCGCCGACGGCGAGATCGCGGCGGCCGGCGCCGACGGACGCGTCCATCGGGTCTCGTCCGGCGGCGTCACGCAAGGCGAGATCGTCGCCTCCGAGACGCCGCTGGTGGCGCTTGCTTTGTCGCCCGACGGCCGGCGGCTTGCCGCCGCGGGCATTCGCGGCTCGGTGGCCCTGATCGAGCGGCAAGCCGGCTATCCCGGCGGGCGGGTCGAGCGCCTGTTGGTCGGCCCCGGCCTGCCGGTCTGGTCGGTCGCCTTCCGGCCGGGCGGGCAGGAGCTGCTGACGGGCGGCGGCGACCGGCTGGTGCGCCGCTGGGACGCGGCATCGGGCGAGCATATCGGGCCGGTCGCGATGAGCCGGCCGGAAGACCCGCTGGCGCGCTACAACGGCGATCGCGGCGCCGAGGTGTTCCGCGCCTGCGTCGCCTGCCACACCCTGGATGCCGATGGCGCCAACCGTGCCGGCCCGTCGCTTCACGGCGTTATCGGCCGGCGCATCGGCAGCGCGCCCGGTTATTCCTATTCGCCGGCCTTCCGGACGCTGGACATCGTCTGGAGCAAGGACACCATCGCCCGGCTGTTCGAAATCGGCCCCACCGCCTATACGCCTGGCACGAAAATGCCGGAGCAGACCATTGCCGACCCGGACGACCGTGCCGCCCTGGTCGATTTCATCGCACGGGTGACGGCGCGGCCCTGACCAGGGTCAGTTCAGCTTGTCGCGCCCCTCGGCGGCCTCGCGCAAATAATCTTCCGCGGTGCGCTGACGCGGCCGCGACGGCGCCCCATAGGGGTCGAAGCTCTCATTGACCACCTTCTCGACCCGGCACTGCTCGCACATGAACAGGGCGGCGCGGCGATGCGCATTGTCGCCGGAGAACATCCAGTGGCCCTCGAGCTTGGCGGCGATCCGGTCGATCGTTGATTTGGTGCCGAAGGCCTTGCCGCATTGCTCGCAATGAAACGGCTCCTCCTGCTTGACGATACGAAACGGCTCGTTCCAGGCAACGAAATCGACCTGCGGCTTCAAGGTGATGGCGTCCTCGGGGCAGGTCGCGGCGCACAGGCCGCACTGAACGCAGAGATTTTCGCTGAAACGCAGCATCGGCTGGTCGGGATTGTCGCTCAGCGCCGCGGTCGGGCAGGCGGAGACGCAGGCAAGGCACAGCGTGCAGGCCACGGGATCGACATCGGCCTTGCCGAAAGGCGCGCCCTTGGCCAGTGCCACGACGTCGACCGGCGCGGGGGCCACCCGGTGCAATTCGCGCAATGACAATTCCAGCAGGCCGCGTTTGGTCCCGAGCGGCAGGAAAGAGGCCGGGCGCGGCGCGATCGTCGCCCGCGGCGGCGTGCCGAGCGCCGCGGCCAGTGCGTCCGGATCGTCGGTTTCGATCAGTGTGACGAGATCCTGGCCGTAACCGAGGCCGGCGAGCACCGCATTGGCCGTCGCCATGACCTGATGCAGGCCGGAAAGGTCGTGTTTCGGCCGGGCGCGGCCGATCAGGCTGACGCCTGCCGCGCCATAGGCGAAGGCGGCCGCCAGGAGCTCGGGTCCGACCTGGGTGATTTCGTTGACGCCGAGTGGCAGGACATGGGCCGGCAGGCCGTCGCCGAACCGTGCCAGGGCGTCGATCAGGGGCAAGCCGTGGTCGCCGTCATGCAGGAGGACGACGCCGTGCTCTCCGCCCGCGGCCCGATAGGTGGTGACCAGCGTGCGCAGGCGGCGCATCAGGCTGTCCACCGGCGGCAGGGCATAGGCCGCCGCCCCGGTCGGGCAGGCGGCCGCGCAGGCGCCGCAGCCGGCGCAGATCGCCGGATCGATCGCCACGGCGTCGCCATTCGGCGTGATCGCGCCGGTCGGGCAGAGATCGAGGCAGCGCGTGCAGCCGGTGATCTTCGAGCGCGCATGGGCGCAGAGGTCGTCGTGGAAGGTGATGAATTTCGGCTTGTCGAAGGTGCCGACGAGCCCGCGCGCCTCGCCGATCAGCCGCTCGACCGCGGCCGGGTCGGCGGGGTCGGCGCGCAGATAGCCCGGCCGGAGATCGGCCGCGGGGAACAGCGCGGTTCCGCCGGCCAGGTCGAGCACGATATCGCAGGTCGACGCGGCGCCCTGGCGCGGGGCTTGCCAGAGATAGGCCCGGCGTGATGCAGGCGAGGGCAGGGCGTAGTCGTCGACGGCCAGCGCGAAGGCGCCGAGATGGCCCTTGGCCGCGCTGATCGTGCCTTTGACGACCGGAAATTCGGTGGTCGCCGCCGGCGTCACCTGACCGGGGCGGGTCAGCAACACGGTGATGTCGAGCGCGTCGGCGAGCCGGCGCGCGGCGGTGATCGCCGTCTCGTCGCGGCCATAGATCAGCGCGACGCCCTTGGATTCCAGTGTCACCAGGGCAATCGGCGGCATTTCCTCGGCGGCGGCCGCCAGGAGCGCCGCGGTCTTGGGCCCGGCATCAGCGGCAGCCGACGACCAGCCGGCCTGCTCGCGTATATTGGCGAAGGCGAGCGTGCCGGCAAAGCCGAGATCGGCCGCAGTCTCCTCGAACAGCGGCGCTTCCTGGGTGCAGCCGACTGTCACATCGCCGCCCTGGTCGAGCACCGCCTTGAACAGGTCGAGCTGCTTGCGGCAGAGCTGGTCGGCCGAACGCACCTTGGCCTTGCACGCCTTGGCGACCAGTTCGCCATGCAGCGGCATGGTCTCCTCGCAGGAACAGACGAGAATGGTCCGGCCGGCTTGCATGCACGTCTCCTCGCGGCACCGGGACGAGACTTCGGCGCGCGAGCGTCAATGCGTCACGCGGGTCCTTTTACCCGGGCCTTTCAGACTCATATATTGGAACGGGTCAAAAGAACCAGACCCGACGGATCCGAGGAAGCGCCGAAGTCCAGCCATGTCCCCCTTGATCGCCATCAAAGCGCCGATGACGCTCGACCTGCCGCCCGGTTTCAGGCTGGTGGCCCTGCGTGAATCCGGCGATGCCTTCGGCCATGCCTGCTGGACGGCAGGCGAGGAGGGCGCCGGCACGCTGGTCTGGGTCCGGCGCTTCGATGTCGCCGAGTTCGCCGTGGTGCTGGAGCCCGAAGAGCCGCTCAACCTCGCCCGCAAGGCCTTTTTCATGGGCATGAACGCGGTGGCCGATGCGCTCGCCGCCCATTGCCCGCCCGAGCGGGCGGTCACCTTCGACTGGCCCGATACGATCCGTTTCGATGGCGGGCTGGTCGGTGGCGGCCGGATCGGCTGGCCGAAGGCCTGCGCCGAAACCGATCCGCCGGCCTGGCTGGTCTTTTCGGCGATCGTCCGCGTGGCGTTTCACGATGTCGCCGAGCCCGGCCTGACGCCGAACGCCGCAGCGCTCGACGAGGACGGCGCCGACGGCATCGGGCCCGCCATGATCGTCGAAAGCTTCGCGCGTTTCTTCCTGCGTCAGGTCGACCTCTGGCAGCATGACGGTTTCAGCCGGATCGGCGCCGACTATCTGGCGCGCCTCGGCAAGGACCGGCCGGGCGATGTCAGGGGGCTCGACGTCAACGGCGACCTTCTGACCCGCGGTGCCCTCGGCGGCGCCGAGACGCGGCGCGACTGGCTGGGGTCGCTGCGGGCCGTTTCCTGGCTCGACCGCAAGACCGGGGGGCCGAAGCTGTGAAGCTCCTGCGCACCATCCGGCTCGATCCGTCCGATACTTTCGTGTTCCCGCGTGTGGCGGAACCGGGCGAGTGGGCGGTCACCGGCACCTTCCTGTTCTGGGGGCGGGATCTCACCGGCCTGGAAGGCAGGGAACGGGCGGCCTTCCGTTCCGGCTTCCTGGGCGTCGAGACCTTCGGTTTCTCGACGCTCGCCGTGGTCCAGGAGGCGCGCGACGACGAGCGGGCCGCCGCCGTCGAGGCGCTGGCCCGCCATATTCATCGTGAGCTCGGCGCGCCTGATCTCGCCAGCGCCCGCGCTGCCGCCGAGGAGGAGGTCGCCTTTTCGGCCTCGCTCGCCGACCATGAGCCGAACACGCTGGTGGCGCTGCACCGGCTGTTCGAGGCCGGCGAAATCCGCGAGGCGTTCCGGACCCTCAAACCGCGCGAGCGCACGGCCGGCGCCGACGGCTTGCATGCCCAGGCGCGCGCCTTCAGCTTCCATGAAGTGGTGGATGACGAGGCTGCCGGCGATGAAGTGGATCTGATCGGCATGATGGACAAGCGCTCATGACCCTGGACACGGCGACCTCTCGGGAATTCTGGGTCTCGTCCGGCCATCACATGACCCGGCGTGTCGCCGGCGGCGGCCTTGGCGTCACCGACGAACTGATCCTGGCCTATCTGGCGCGACCCGAACTGGTGCCGCCGGAGGAGGCCTGCGCCGCCGAGCGCGCGCTTCACGCCAGCCTGATGGCGGAGCCGCGCCGACCCGTCGGCGCCGCCTTGATCCAGGCCATCCAGGACGAGGATGCCCGCGAGAACTGGAGCTTCATGATCGGTTTCCGCGACCGGCTGATCGCGGCGCCCAGCATCGAGGCCGCCTATCTCGCCATTGTCAGGGGCGGCGCCGGCGCCGTCCCGCCGCTCTTCCTCAACCAGTTGAGCCACCTGATCCTGCGCAATGCGCTCGACGGCTGCGAGGACCCCTTCGTGCTGCGCGCCGCCGAATGCCTGTTCCGCACGCAGAAGGCCTCGCTCAAGGACGGCACGCTGCTGCTCGCCGATGCCGAGCTGATCGAAGGTTTCGAGGCAGAGCGCCGGACGCTGATGCAGTCCTCGCCCCTGACCGCCATGTTCGGCGCCGACGCCATGGCCGGCCTCGACGTCATGACCGAGGCCAATTCGGGCGACTACTGGTCCTGTTCCGACGCCTTTTCCATGGTGATGAATCTCGGTGGCGACCCGCGCGTTCGCGACGCGCTGGCGCGTGTCATCGAATGCTGGGTCGGTCATCTCCTCGGCGTCGCCGTCAGGGTCGAGCCGGCCGAGCGCATCGAGGATGCCGACTGGCGCTGGTTCGTCGGGCTCGACGCCGAGGCGACCGGCATCGGTAACCGCATGTGGCGGGGCGAACCGGTCGATCCGGCGACCCAGTCGCGGATCTGCGGCCTGTTCAGGCTGGATTTCGCCACTTCCGATCGGGTCGACCCTCGTTTGGCCGGAAAACCGGTCTATCTGATCATGGCGCTCACCGAGGACATGGTGCTCCGGCTCAAGCCGCAGAACCTCGTCGTCGGCCTGCCGCTGACGGAAGCGCGGCCGACATGAGGGGGCCGCAAGGAGGGCGATATTGGGCGGAACGCCAGCCGGGATGTCTCAACGTCATCCCCGGCGAGCGAAGCGAGGGAAGGGGATCCAGGAGTCGACAGGCCGTGTTTTCAGCGCATGGAATCTCGCCGCGGGGTCATCTCGCGCCGCTGATTTCGCAGCGTCGCGGGCACTGCCCTGCAACCCCTGGATCCCCTTCCCCTCGCTTCGCTCGGCCGGGGATGACGTAGAGCTATCCCGGCCGCCGACGGGTCCATTATTCGCCTCATGACGTCGCCGGCCCACGCTGGCTTCACAAACCCCTCCCGGAGACAGACCATGCCGGTTCACCACATCGCGGTCGGCGTCGTCGTCGAGAAGCGCAAGCTCAACAATCCCTGGCTGGATCACGAATGGGCACCCGCTGCGATCCTGCCCGGCGTTCCCGCGGTCGAGCCCTGGACGTTGATCGGGCGCGAGGGGGAAACCGAAAGCTGGTATGCTGGCGCCTCGGAACTCATCTTCCATTCCGGCGAGACCGCCCATTACCGCGACAATCTGGTGTCGGGCCGTCCATCGATCTGGGTAGCGCTGCGCGAGGATGCCGAGGGCCGCTGGCAGGTCGCCGCGGTCACCGCCGATCCCTATGAGGGAGAAGCCTTTGTCGACAATGTCACCGACCGGGTCGAGGCGGTTCCCATGCCGCACGAGGTGATGGTCGAGCTCTCGGCCTTCTTCCAAACCCACCATGTCGAGGAGACCTTCTTCAAGCGCAAGCGCGACCGGCAGGATCCCGACAGCATGGGCAGCCGCGGGCTCGCCCAGCCGGCCCGGTTCCGGCGTGAGCCCGGGCCTGGAGAGAGCCAATGAGCCGGCAGGGCGGCGACGACGAGGGCTTCCTCATCCGCTGGTCGCGGCTGAAGCGCGAGCCGGCGCCGGCGGCCGATCCGGCAACACCCGACGTTTCCGCGGCCACCGCCGGGACAGCGGCGGACGTGCCCGCGAACGCGCTCGACGACCTCATCGCGGCATTGCCCGATATCGAGAAGCTGGTGCCGGGCCAGGACATTTCGGCCTTCATGCGCACCGGTGTGCCGCTGGCGCTGCGCAATCAGGCCTTGCGCCGGATGTGGACGATCGATCCGGCGATCCGCGATTTCGTCAGCGAGGCCCTGGACTATGCCTATGACTACAATGTCCCGGGAGGCGCGCCGGGCTTTGCCGCGATGACCGCGAATGCCGATCAGGTGCAGGCGGTGCTCGACGGTTTCGACCGGGCCTTGTCCGCCCTGACAAGCGAATCCGAGGCCAAATCAGGCGCTACGCCCATAGCTCAAGACAATATGTCGCAGGCTGCGCCGGCGGAGGCGCCTTCCCTGGCAGGTCATGCTGCGCTGCAGGAAAAGCGGCCGCCAGCCGAGCCGGCTTCGCCGCGCGCGGATGTCACAGCGTCGGTCGTGCCACACGAACCCGCCGAAAGCCTCGCAAATTCGGGCGCCGCGGCGATCGCGCGCGATGTTGCGATGCAAGAAAATCGCCGTGAATCGAAAGACTTGGAGCCTGTCCGGCGGCGTCATGGCGGCGCTTTGCCGGACTGAGCTGCGACGGTCCATCCGTTGCATTGGCTCATAGCTTGTAGCTATTCTAGGGTGACTATCGCGTATGGCTTCGATCACCCGCACGGCTTCGCTCCGGTGGTCGGGCCGACAATCGGAAAGACGATCGCGAGAATGCGTGACGGTGGCTTGGAAGCGGCGATCAAGGCGGTTGGCGGGGTTGGAGCCCTGGCCAGGGGCCTGGGCATTTCGCAACCGTCCGTGTCGAACTGGCAGCGCATTCCGCCGGAGCGTGTGATCGCCGTGGAGGCGCTGAGCGGGGTCGGCCGGCAGTTGCTCCGGCCCGATCTCTATCCCGAGAAGCGTCCGAGCCTGGCGGTGGCGATGGAAGAGGCGCGCGCCGCGGCGGAAGCCCGGGCGACCCCGGAGATCGACGAGATGGATCGGCTCCGGGCCGCCGAATATGGCTTGCTCGCCTTGCTGCTGTTCAAGGTTCCCACCGCCGAGGTGCTGGCCAAGGTCGCCGACCTCAAGGGCGACGCCTCGCCGCTCGGCATGGCCCATCTGGCGCTGGCGGACGCCGCCCGCGGCACCACGGTCGCGGCGGTCAACCGCGAGTTCTTCGACCTGTTCATCGGGGTCGGCCGTGGTGAGCTGCTGCCCTATGGCTCCTATTATCTCACCGGTTTCCTGCACGAGCGGCCGCTGGCCGAGGTGAGGGCGGCTTTCGTCGCGCTGGGCGTGGTGCGCGGCGACAGCTCCAAGGAGCCGGAAGATCATATCGCGCTGCTCTGCGACGTCATGGCGGGCCTGGCGCTCGGCCGGTTCGGCGACGGCTATGACGGCGAGAAGGCATTCTTCGAAACCCATGTGAAGCCGTGGGCGCAGCGTTTTTTCGCCGATCTCGAGATGGTGCAGGGCAAGCCGTTCTACCGGGCCGTCGGCGCGGTCGGCCGGCAGTTCATGGATATCGAGACGGAGGCTTTTGCCTTCGCGGCCTGACGAGGCCGGATCGAATGGGGATGGAGGACGGGACATGTCGGGTCAAGGCAAAGACAAGAACGACCGCGCTGGCGAGAACGCCGTCACCGGACCGACCGCGGGGCGGCGCGACTTCCTGAAGGCCATGACCGGCGCCTCCGCACTCGCCGCGACCGCGGTGGTGGCGAGCGAGCAGGCCGTGGCCCAGGCGCCGGCCTCGGGCCGCGAGAGCCGCGATGAGCGCCGCAAGGCGCGCTACCAGCCGAATTCCGCCGACGTGCAGAACTTCTATCGCACCAATCGCTACTGAGGGGCGCGCCATGCTGACCAGACGCAAAAGTGCCGATGCGAGCCGCTCCCGCCTGGCCGGCCTTGCCGCCGGCCTGACCTCCGGCGTCATGGACCGCCGCACCTTTCTCGCCCGCTCCGGCATCGCGGTCGCCGGTGCCGCCGCCGTCGGTTCGCTCACGCTCGGCGCCGTCCGCAAGGCCGAGGCGGCGGGCGGGGCTCCGCAACCCGGCGTGCCGATCACCGTGCGCAAGAACATCTGCACCCATTGCTCGGTCGGCTGCACCGTGCGTGCCGAAGTGCAGAACGGCGTGTGGACCGGCCAGGAGCCGGCCTGGGAAAGCCCGATCAACCGCGGCACCCACTGCGCCAAGGGCGCCTCGGTGCGCGAGATCGTCCATGGCGACCGGCGCATCAAATATCCGCTGAAGCTGGTCGACGGCGTCTGGCAGAAGATCGGCTGGGAGCAGGCGCTGAACGAGATCGGCGACAAGATGAACGAGATCCGCGCCCGCTCCGGCGCCGATTCCGTCTATCTGCTCGGCTCGGCCAAATATACCAACGAGGCCGCCTATCTGTTCCGCAAGTTCGCGGCGTTCTGGGGCACCAACAACGTCGACCACCAGGCGCGCATCTGCCACTCGACCACGGTCGCCGGCGTCGCCAACACCTGGGGCTACGGCGCCCAGACCAATTCCTACAACGACATCCGCAACGCCAAGACCATGGTCATCATGGGCGGCAATCCCGCCGAAGCCCATCCGGTGGCGATGCAGCACCTGCTCTCCGGCAAGGAGATCAACCGCGCCAACATGGTGGTCATCGATCCGCGCATGACCCGCACGGCGGCGCACGCCACCGAATATGTCCGGATCCGCTCGGGCACCGATATCGCGGTGCTCTGGGGCATGCTCTGGCACATCTTCCAGAATGGCTGGGAGGACAAGGAGTTCATCCAGAACCGCGTCTACGGCATGGACGAGATCCGCAAGGAGGTCGCCAAGTGGACGCCCGATGAGGTCGAGCGGGTCAGCGGCGCGCCGGGCGAGCAGTTGAAGCGTGTCGCCGAGATGTTCGCCAAGGCCAAGCCCGCGACCCTGATCTGGGCCATGGGCCAGACCCAGCACACGGTCGGCACCGCCAATGTCCGCGCCAGCTGCATCCTGCTGCTGGCCACCGGCAATGTCGGCGGCTTCGGCTCCGGCGCCAATATTTTCCGCGGCCATACCAATGTGCAGGGCGCCACCGATCTCGGTCTCGATGTCGGCAACCTGCCGCTCTATTACGGCCTGGTCGAAGGCGGCTGGCGCCACTGGGCGCGCGTCTGGGACGTGCCTTACGATTATTTCGTCGGCCGTTTCGACGAGGTTCCGGCCAAGGGCGGCCGCGCCGCGCGCACGGCCAAGCAGAACATGGAGACCTCGGGCCTGCCATCGACCCGCTGGTTCGACGCGACCAACCTGCCGGCCGAGCAGGTCGACCAGAAGGACAACCTGAAGGCCATGGTGGTGATGGGCCATGGCGGCAACACCATCCCGCGCATTCCCGGCGCCGTCGAAGGCCTGGAAAAGCTCGAGCTGCTCGTCATAGGCGATCCGCATCCGACCAATTTCGTATCGCTCGGCGGCCGCAAGAACGGCAGTTACGTCCTGCCGATCTGCACCAGCTTCGAATGCGACGGGTCGCGCACCGCCTCGAACCGTTCGCTGCAATGGGGCGAGAAGATCGTCGAGCCGATCTTCGAATCCGCCAATGACTACTGGGTCATCTACAAGCTCGCCCAGAAGCTCGGTTTCGCCACCGAGATGTTCAAGAACATCGCCATGGTCAAAGGCAAGTTCGGCGACGAGCCGGAAGCGGCCTCGATCCTGCGCGAGATCAATCGCGGCGGCTGGTCCACCGGTTATACCGGCCAGTCGCCGGAACGCCTGAAGGCCCACATGGCCAATCAGGACAAGTTCGACATCGTCACCTTGCGCGCGCCCAAGGAGCTCGCCGATATCGGCGGCGACTATTACGGCCTGCCTTGGCCATGCTGGGGCAAGCCGGAGGTGCGCCACCCCGGCACCCACACGCTCTACAACACCAATCTCGCCGTCAAGGACGGCGGCGGCTGCTTCCGGCCGCGCTTCGGCCTGGAGCGCAATGGCGAAACCCTGCTCGCGCAGAATTCCTGGCCCAAGGATTCACCGATCCAGGACGGCTATCCGGAATTCACCTATGCCATCTTCCAGCGGCTCGGCTGGGATGCGGACCTGACGCCGGCCGAGAAGGCCGGCATCGAGACCCAGGGCGGCGCGGCCGCCGGCACGGTCAGCTGGGCCAACGACCTGACCGGCGGCATCCAGCGCGTTTGCCTGGAGAAGGGCGTCTCGCCCTTCGGCAACGGCAAGGCCCGGGCGATCGCCTGGAACCTGCCCGATCCCGTGCCGGTCCACCGCGAGCCGATCTATACGCCGCGTCCCGAACTGGTCGCGAAATATCCGGCGCGGCCCGACGAACGCTCGCTGCGCATGCCGAGCCTCAGCACGACCTATCAGAAGGGCGCGGTCGACAAGGGCATCGCCCGGTCGTTCCCGATCATCCTCACCTCCGGCCGCCTGGTCGAATATGAGGGCGGCGGCGAGGAGACGCGGTCCAACAAGTGGCTCGCCGAGTTGCAGCAGGACATGTTCATCGAGGTCAATCCGCGCGAAGCCGCCGCCCGCGGCTTCCAGGACGGGCAATGGGTCTGGGTCAGCGGTCCGGAAGGCGGCCGGGTCCGGGTCAAGGCGCTGGTCACCGAGCGAGTCGGCCCAGGCGTCGCCTGGATGCCGTTCCATTTCGGCGGCTGGTACCAGGGCGCCGACCAGCGCGGCAACTATCCGGCCGGCACCGATCCGATCGTGCTGGGCGAGAGCGTCAACACGGTGACCACCTACGGTTATGACCCGGTGACGGGCATGCACGAAGGCAAGGCCACCCTGTGTCAGATCGCGGCGGCGTGAGAGGGAGGACCGAACCATGGCCCGTATGAAATTCCTCTGCGACGCCGACCGCTGCATCGAGTGCAACGCCTGCGTCACCGCCTGCAAGAACGAGCACGACGTGCCCTGGGGCATCAATCGGCGGCGCGTCGTCACCATCAATGACGGCCGGCCGGGCGAGCGCTCGATCTCGATGGCCTGCATGCACTGCACCGACGCGCCCTGCGCGGCGGTCTGCCCGGTCGACTGCTTCTACACCACGGCCGATGCCGTCGTGCTGCACTCCAAGGAGCTGTGCATCGGCTGCGGTTATTGCTTCTACGCCTGTCCGTTCGGCGCGCCGCAATATCCGCGCGTCGGCAATTTCGGCTCGCGCGGCAAGATGGACAAATGCACCTATTGCTCGGGCGGTCCGCTGGCCGACAATTCGACGGCCGAATATGCCCAATATGGCGCGAACCGCCTGGCCGAGGGCAAATTGCCGATCTGCGCCGAGATGTGCTCGACCAAGGCGCTGCTCGCCGGCGACAGCGACATGATCACCACCATCTACAAGGAACGGGTGCTCAAGCGCGGCTACGGCTCGGGGGCCTGGGGCTGGCAGACCGCCTATAAGGAAACCATCACGATCTGATGGCCGTTGGCCGGCGAGGGGACCTCCCGTCGCCGGTTTCGCAAGCAACGAAATCGGACGCCCTCGCCGGCGTTCACAGCGGACGCCATGTCCGGGAGAGGATCATCCGATGCGCCTCATGCTTCGGTCTCTCGTCGCCGCCTTCCTGGTGCTGGCCGCGCTGGCCTTGGCCGCGCCCGCCTCGGCCCAGCCGGCGCCGCCGCAGCCCACGGCGGTGAACCCGACGGCCCTGTCGGTGCAGGAGCGCCAGCTGATGGAGCAATTGCGCGCGGGAACGCCCGGCACCGGCACCACGGTGCATGGCCGCGGCACCATTCCCAACACCGATTCCTATGTCCTGATCCAGCCGCAGGGCCAGGCCTGGCGGGCCTTCCACCAGGGCGCCATGCACTGGGTCGCCGGCATCGCCATTCTCGGCATGCTGGCCTTGCTGGCGCTGTTCTATCTGATCCGCGGCACGATCCGGGTCGAGCACGGCATGTCCGGGCTGAAAATCCTGCGCTTTTCCAGTTTCGAGCGGCTGATCCACTGGATGGTCGCCAGCTGTTTCATTCTGCTCGGACTGTCCGGGCTCAACGTCACCGTCGGCAAGTTCCTGCTACTGCCGCTGATCGGCGAGGACGCCTTCGCGCTGACCTCGCAATGGGCCAAATATGCCCATAACTATCTGGCCTGGCCCTTCATGCTCGGCCTCGCCGTGATGTTCCTGACCTGGGTCGGCCATAACATTCCGAACCGCGTCGACATCGAATGGATCAAGCAGGGTGGCGGCATGCTCGCCAATGGCGCGCATCCGCCGGCGCGCAAGTTCAATGCCGGCCAGAAGGGCATCTTCTGGGCGGTCATGGTGGGTGGCGCCGTGCTCTCGCTCTCGGGCATCTATCTGGTCTTCCCCTATACCGCCGGGGGCGTGCTGGCGCTGCAATTCTGGAACATCGTGCACGGGCTCGCCGGCGTGCTGCTGATCGCGGTGATCCTGGCCCATATCTATATCGGCACGCTCGGCATGCAGGGCGCCTCCGAGGCCATGACCACCGGCGACGTCGATCTCAACTGGGCCAAGGAGCATCATTCGCTCTGGGTCCAGGAGGAGGCGGAAAAGGGCAAGCTGCACCCGCATGCCGTCGGCCAGGCCGCCGAATAGCCCCGACCGGGATGGTGGCGGCAACGCCCGGCCCCGGCCGGGCGTGGTCGTTTTTGCCGCTTCGTTTCGCTCGCCCTATATGCATTGCTGACGGGCGGGCCGCACGACCGGCCCGAACCAGCGGGGCATCATGAAAGTCATCGGGCTTGCCGGATGGAGCGGCGCAGGCAAGACCACCTTGCTGGTCAGGATCGTGGCGCTGCTGGCGGCGCGCGGCCTCGAGGTCGCGACGCTGAAACATGCCCATCATGCCTTCGACATCGATCAGCCGGGCAAGGATTCGCATGCCCATCGCGCCGCCGGCGCCCACCAGGTGCTGGTCGCCTCGGCGCATCGCTACGCGCTGATCCGCGAATTGCGTGGCGCGCCCGAGCCGACGCTCGCCGACCTCCTGCGCAAGCTCTCGCCCTGCGACCTCGTCATCGTCGAAGGCTTCAAGAGCTATGCCCATCCCAAGGTCGAGATCCACCGCTCCGCCAATGGCAAGCCCTGGCTGTTCGGCGAGCTCAGCCATGTCAGCGCGATCGTCGCCGATGCACCGGCGCCGGGCTTCTCCGGTCCGGCCGCCGACCTCGACGATGTCGAGGCCGCAACCGCGCTCGTCCTGGCGGCGGCCGAACCCCTGAGCGAGGTTCTGGCGCGGCTCGATGCCGCCGGTCGGCCGGAGCGGCAGCGTCAGAAGAGCTGATCAGGACTAGTGCACGTCGACGTCGATATTGACCCGCGCGCGGCTCGCGCCGCGATCGGAGCGCAGCGCCAGGACGACGGTGAACTGGTCCTGGCCGCGATAGCCCGGGGCCGATTGATAGGCAAAGCGGTTGCCGACCACGCGCGCGTTGCCGTGGGTGGCGGGGCCGGCAATGGTGACGCCTTCGATCCGGGTGACCTGCGCCTGATAAGAACGGCGGGCCAGGCGCCCGAGGCGGATCTGGCTCTCGCAGTATGTCCCGGAATTGACCATCAGCGCGCCATTAGTGGTGGTGCCGCCGCGGAAGCGATAGCGGTACTGGCACTCGCTGGCGGCCGCGGCCGTCGAAAAGCCGGCGCCGAGCGCCCCGGCAAGCAAAAGAAGCACAAGGCGCGGCATGATGGCTGTCTCCCTGATCCCGCGTGCCCCTATGGTATCACGCAACCGCCGACGCTGAAAGATGGTGCGCCGCGAGGCCTCGCTCCGGCGATCTCCCGCCGGCACGCGCGGCGTGCTATGCGAAGATCATGGCGCAACTTTCCTCCGATCACTTCGCCTTTGGCGGCGCGCTTCTGTCGGTCGACGAGGCGATCGCCAGGGTGGCGGCGCGCCTGGTGCCGGTCGCCGAGACGGAGCGCCTGCCGCTGCTCGAGGCCGACGGGCGCATTCTCGCCCATGACCTGATCGCCGGTGTCGACCTGCCGCCTTTCTTCAATTCGGCGGTCGACGGTTATGCCGTCCGTTTCGCCGACCTGAAGGCCGGCGACGACACGGTGCTGCCGGTTTCCGGCAGGGTCGCCGCCGGGGCCGCCCTCGGCGGGCCGGTGCGGGCGGGCGAGGCGGTGCGCATCTTCACCGGCGCGCCCATGCCCGAGGCTACCGACACCGTCTTCATGCAGGAGGATGTCCGGCTCGACGGTGAGCGCGTGATCCTGCCCAAGGGCCTGAAACCGGGCGCCAATTGCCGGCCGGCGGGTGAGGACCTGCCGCGCGGCAGGCTGGCGCTCGTCGCCGGACGGCGCATCACGCCGGAAGCGATCGCACTGGCGGCCGCCCTCGGCGTCACCCATCTCGACCTGCGCCGGCGGGTTCGGGTCGCGGTCTTCTCCACCGGCGACGAGATCGTCTCGCCGGGAAACCCGCTCGGCCCAGCCCAGCTCTATGATTCCAACCGTTTCACGCTGCAGGCTCTGCTGCGCCGGCTCGGCGCCGAGGTGACCGATCTCGGCATCCTCCGCGACGATCGCGCGGCCGTCGCCGCGGCACTGACCCAGGCCGCGCGCGGTCATGACCTGATCCTCACCTCGGGCGGCGTCTCGACCGGCGAGGAGGATCACGTCAAGGCCGCGGTCGAACAGGCCGGCAGCCTGACCTTCTGGCGGCTCGCCATCAAGCCCGGCCGGCCGGTGGCCATGGGCGTCGTCGACGGCACCGCCTTCATCGGCTTGCCGGGCAATCCGGTCGCGGTCTTCGTCACCTTCGCCCATGTCGTCCGGCCGTTCCTGGCGGCCCTCGGCGGCGGCATGCCCGAAGCGCCCCTGGCCTTGCCGGTTCGGTCGACCTTCGCCTATCGCAAGAAGGAAGGGCGGCGTGAATATGTCCGCGTGGCGCTCGCCCGCGGAGCCGATGGCACGATGGAGGCGACGAAACACCCGCGCGACGGCGCCGGCGTCATTACCTCGCTCACCGAGACCGATGGACTGGTGGAGTTGCCGGAAGCGGTCACCGAGGTGAAACCCGGCGACATGGTTGGTTTCCTGGCTTACGCCCTGCTGCGCTGAGATATCGATCCGGTCGCGCCGCGCATCAACCCTCTCCCACGCCTTCGTGGGAGAGGGTGGGTCCGGAGGACCCGGGTGAGGGTGGTTGCGTCGACGCTGTCGGCGCATTTGGGCCGTAAGGTATTGGCGGGTCTATGCTTCAGTCGCCCGCTCGCCCCATCACCTGCGATCGGAACGCACGTCGCGCACCGGCGCAATGACCCTCACCCGGCCGCTGCCGCGGCCACCCTCTCCCACGAAGACGTGGGCGAGGGTTACGCGCGGCGACCTTGGTGCCATGCGCCACAATGCGAAGCGACCCGACCCTGAGGACTCGTCAATTCGGCTTGGAAATCCCCGACCAGTCCTTGCCGACCAGGTTGTCGCCGGCCTCGCCGTGGCGCAGATGCGCGCCAGAGCCGACGAAGCGGGCATCCGCGGTCTGCTGGACGGACGTGTTCAGGAACACGCCGGCACCGGTCGCGAGCACGACGGCGGCGATCAGGCCCAACAGCATCACTTTCATCGCATGCTCCTCCATCCGGCGTCGAAGTTCTTGTTTTGCCGAGAGATTCTAGCACTTCGCCCGGGCGCTTCAAGCGTCCTGGTGACGCAGCGTGATCGTTTCCGCCTCGGCCAGGTCCTCAGGCGTATTGGCGTTGAAGAAGGGGTCGTAGGGCAGGGTCGGCCAGACTGCGGCGGCGCAGCCGTGACGCGCGGTCCAGCGATCGATCTTGCGCATGTCCTCGACGACCAGGGCATGGCGGAGATCGGCCCTGAGATCGACCCGCCAGAGCCCGATCACCGGATGGGTCTGGTCGCCCGACCGGGCGCAGGCGAGCGGCAGGCCGGCGGCCTGGCGGGCTTTATGAAGCCGGCTCACGAGATCGCCGGGCAGGAACGGCGCATCGGTCGCGACCGACATGAGCCATTGGATCTCGGGCCGGTGCGTGGCGGCCCAGTCGAGCGCCGCCAGGATGCCGGCGAGCGGCCCGGCAAAGCCCGGCACGTCGTCGGCAACGACGGGCAGCCCGAGAAAACCGAAGCGGGCAGGGTCGCCATTGGCATTGACGATCAGGCCGTCGCATTGCGGCCTCAGGCGTTCGACCACCCGGTCGAGAATGGTCTTGCCGCCGACCGTCTTCATCGGCTTATCGCCACCGCCCATGCGGCGGGCGAGGCCGCCGGCCAGCAGCACGCCGAGGGTTGGCTGATGGCCGGGTTTCCGCGGTTCAGTCATCACCATCCGAACCTTTCCGGCGATGCCTGGCGCTTTCCTCCTCGACATAGCTGAGGTCCTGGTCGAACACGATCCGGTCCTCGCCGGCGAGCGCCACGAAGCGTTTGCCCCGCGCCCGGCCGATCAGCGTCAGCCCGCATTGGCGCGCGAGCTGGACGCCCCAGGCGGTGAAGCCGGAGCGCGACACCAGGATCGGAATGCCCATGCGCACGGTCTTGATGACCATTTCCGAGGTCAGCCGGCCGGTCGTGTAGAACAGCTTGTCGGCGCCGATCTCGCCATGCCGGTACATCCAGCCGGCCACCTTGTCGACGGCATTGTGCCGGCCGACATCCTCCATATAGACCAGCGGCTTGTCCTCCCTGCAGAGCACGCAGCCATGGATCGCGCCGGCGCTCAGGTAGAGCGAGGGCATGGTGTTGATCGCGTTGGTCAGGCGGTAGAGCCAGGAGGTCCTGAACTGCGTCGCCGGCAAGGTGATCTCGCCCAGCGCCTCCATCAGGTCGCCGAAGGCGGTGCCCTGGGCGCAGCCCGAGGTCTGGGTCCGCTTGCGCAGCTTGGCCTCGAAATTGGTGTCGGTATCGGTGCGCACCACCACCACCTCGAGGTCCTCGTCGTAATCGACGCCGGTGACCACGTCGGTCGTTTTCAGCATGTTCTGGTTGAGCAGATAGCCGATCGCGAGATAGTCGGGGTAATCGCCGATCGTCATCATGGTGACGATTTCCTGGGCGTTCAGATAGAGGGTGAGCGGCCGCTCCACCGTCACCGAGGTCTCGATCGGCCGGCCGCGCTCGTCGACGCCGGTGACCCGCTCGGTCAGGCGCGGGTCGTCGGGGTTCGGCACGATCAGCGGACCGGCCATGGCGATCACTCGAAGATGATGCGGGGCGGCGTCCGCATTTTCACCGGGCCGTCGCCGGCAAGGCTCGCCCAGACCAGCCGCGCCATCTCCTGATAGACCTGGGCCTGCGGGCCGTCCGGCTCGGTGGCGACGATCGGCTGGCCGGTATCGGAGCGCTCGCGCAGGTTCATGTCGAGCGGTACCTCGCCGAGGAAGGGAACACCGAGCCGGTCGGCCTCGCGCCTTGCCCCGCCATGGCCGAAAATGTCGTAGCGCTTGCCGGTATCGGGCGCGATGAAATAGCTCATGTTCTCGACGATGCCGAGGATCGGCACCTCGGTCTTGCGGAACATGGCGACGCCGCGCCGGGCATCGATCAGGGCGAGGTCCTGCGGTGTCGAGACGATGACGGCGCCGGCCAAGGGCGTCGCCTGCGCCATGGTCAATTGGGCATCGCCGGTGCCCGGCGGCATGTCGACCACCAGCACATCGAGATCGCCCCAGGCGACCTCGCGCAGCATCTGGGTGATCGCGCTCATCACCATCGGGCCACGCCAGATCATCGGCGTCTCCTCGTCGACCATGAAACCGATCGACATGACCTTGACGCCGAAGCCTTCGAGCGGCGCCAGCGTCCGGCCCTCGATGACCCGCGGCTTGCCGTGCAGGCCGAACAGTTTCGGCAGTGACGGGCCGTAGATGTCGGCGTCCAGGATGCCGATCTTCAGGCCCTGGCTCGCCAGCGCCAGCGCCAGGTTGCAGGCGGTGGTGGACTTGCCGACGCCGCCCTTGCCGGAGGCGATGGCGATCACGTGGCGGACGCCCGGGATCATCGCGGCCTTCGGGGAGGGGGCCTGCTGCGGCCGGCCGGGCGTCACCTGCGGCCGCGGCGACGGCGCGGCCTTGGATTGCGGGCGGTCGGCGGTGAGCGAGACGAAGACCTGGCCGACGCCGGGCAAGCCGCTGATCGCCGACTGGGCCGCGAGCCGGACCGGCTCCATGGCGGCCGCTTCGGTCGCGTCGATGGCGATCGCCACCATCACCTTGTCGCCGCTGACGACGATCTCGGACAGGCGCCCGGAAGCCGCCAGCGTCTGGCCGCTGGCCGGCAGCCTCACGTGTTCGAGTGCGCGCGCGACCTGTTGTTCGGTGACCATGATGCCCTCACATGCCTTCTGTCACATAGGGCATGTCAGGGGGGCGCGGAAGGGCATGCGGCGCCGACGCGGCAGGCGTTTTGCCGAACCGTCACGGCGTGACGGTGAGCCGCAGCAGATATTCGCCGAGCGGCGCCGGCCGGCCGGCGGTGGTCAGTTCGCGCGGCGGACTTACCAGCTCGCCGAAAGCGACGAAACGGCCCTGCACCGGCACGAAGGGCGCCGCGAGATGGGCCGCCGGCGACATGCGGAACAGAGGCGCCCGGCCATGGGTGCCGATCCACTGGATTTCGACCACCGGCGAACCGGTGCGCGCGCAGGTGGTGGCCGCGCAACGGCCGTCATTGATGACGCGGGTGAATTTCAGGGTGATCACGCGGCCGTCGCTGCCCGGCACCTCCACGGTCTCGCCGCCGCGAATTTCGATATTGCGCGGCACGCCGGCTTCGGCGCGGCTCGGCGCGGTCATGCTCAGCAGCAGCGCGCAGGCGGCCAGGAACATCACGGTGGTGGCAGCGATCATGGTGACGTGGGCGAGAAAACGCGGGGCGACGGTCATGACATGCTCCAAGCGACGGCTCGTGCTTGGGTCGCAGCGGCGTCGCCAAAGGTTCAAACCCGCGGCCCTGCCGCCTGGATGCACCTGCCCCCATATCGTCATGACCAACCCCTGCCGCTAGGGTCCGGGCCGACAACCACGCAACAATTGCGGTGTCGCTCCGCCCTTCGCGATCATCTGCATACGATGGCGCGATCGAACCGGATCGAAGCCATAACGAGGCGCCGTGAAATGCCCGTGAAAAGAGCGTGGGCGGCGTCCAGCGGCGCCATGGCGGCAAAAACCGGCTCGCATGCGTCACGCGCGGGCTCGCCAGCGTGAATCCGCCTTGGAGCCGTCATCGAGCCGTGGTAGCAACTTCCGCCAATCCGAAACCAAGCTCGCCACACCCCTCCCGATCGGCGAGGGCCAAGACGGCTTTATCCCTCAGGAGTTGGCAATGGCCGTTTTCACCAGTCTCGATGAAGCCCTGACCTTCGACGACGTGCTGTTGAAGCCGGGCCTGTCGGACGTGCTGCCGGCGGATGTCGATGTCCGCACCCGCCTGACCAAGGCGATCAGCCTGAACATCCCGATCATTTCCTCCGCCATGGACACGGTGACCGAGGGGCGCATGGCCATCGCCATGGCCCAGGCCGGCGGCATCGGCGTCATCCACCGCAATCTCGAGGCCGATGTCCAGGCCGACCATGTCCGCCAGGTCAAGCGCTTCGAAAGCGGCATGGTACTGAACCCGATCACCATTCACCCGGAAGCGACGCTGGCCGAGGCGCTGTCGCTGATGAAGAAGCACGGCATTTCCGGCGTCCCCGTGGTCGAGCCCTCGCCCAGCGGCAAGGCCGGCAAGCTCGCCGGCATCCTGACCAACCGCGACGTCCGCTTCGCCTCGCGGCCGGACCAGCCGGTCTCCGAGCTGATGACCAAGGAACGGCTGATCACGGTGCGCGAAGGCGTGACCCAGGACGAAGCCAAGCGGCTGCTGCACCAGTTCCGCATCGAAAAGCTGCTGGTTGTCGACGAGCACTACCGCTGCGTCGGCCTGATCACCGTCAAGGACATGGAGAAGCAGGTCGCCAATCCCCATGCCTGCAAGGACGAGCAGGGCCGGCTGCGTGTCGCCGCCGCGACCACCATTGGCGATGCCGGCTTCGCACGCACCGAAATGCTCATCGACGCCGGTGTCGACCTGGTGGTGGTCGATACCGCCCATGGCCATTCGCAAAAGGTGCTGGACCAGGTCGCGCGCATCAAGCGGCTGTCCAACAAGGTGCAGATCCTGGCCGGCAATGTCGCCACCGCCGCGGCGACCCGCGCCCTGATCGATGCCGGCGCCGACGCCATCAAGGTCGGCATCGGGCCGGGCTCCATCTGCACGACCCGTATCGTTGCCGGTGTCGGCGTGCCGCAGCTCACCGCCATCATGGACAGCGTCGAAGCGGCCAAGGCCGCCGGCATTCCCGTCATCGCCGATGGCGGCATCAAGTTTTCGGGAGATCTCGCCAAGGCGCTGGCGGCCGGCGCCGAGGTCGCGATGATCGGTGGTCTGCTGGCCGGCACCGACGAGGCGCCGGGCGAGGTCTATCTGTGGCAGGGCCGCTCCTACAAGAGCTATCGCGGCATGGGTTCGGTCGGCGCCATGGCGCGCGGCTCGGCCGACCGCTATTTCCAGGCCGAGGTGAAGGACAGCCTGAAGCTGGTGCCGGAAGGCATCGAGGGCCAGGTACCCTATAAGGGCCCGGTCGGCACGGTCGTCCATCAGCTGGTCGGCGGCCTGCGCGCCGCCATGGGTTATACCGGCGCCAAGACGCTGGAGGATTTCCGCGACCATTCGGAATTCGTGCGCATTTCCGGCGCGGGCTTGCGCGAAAGCCACGTCCACGACGTCACCATCACGCGCGAAAGCCCGAACTATCCGAATGGCGGGCGCGTCTGACCGGGTGAGGAGGGCGTCGGTCCGCGCCGTGCATTCCCGTTGGACATGAGGGACCGGCCCTCTTCAGACCCTCACCCGGCGCCTCATAGCATCGAGCGAACGCGAGATGCGTTCGCACTCGCTATGCGGCGCCACCCTCTCCCGCAAGCGGGCGAGGGTTCATGCGCGTAAACCCTCGCCCACATCTATGTGGGGGAGGGTGGCCGCGGCAGCGGCCGGGTGAGGGTGGTTGCGTCGGCGGGTGCCGTGCATTTCCGCTCGAATTGATGAGACCAAACCCTAGCGCCGCGAACCCTGCTCGAGTTCGGTCTTGGCGTCGCGCACCTGGCGCTGGGTGCGGGTCTCGTCGACCTGGGCAAGCGGCGGCGGCGGGGCGGCGCAGGCGGCCAATGTCATCAGGGCAAAGCCCGTCAGGACGATGCGGGACACGATCATCGGCCAGGTTCTCCGTCGCATGGTGAAAAGGAACGCCGCCTGCGGCTTCACCCAGCCGCAGCGGCGTTCATCGTCCAGAAGAGATCGAGATGACCCGGCCGAGGCCGGGCCACCGCGAGACAAACCGGTCGGATCAGCGGCAGACGCGCACGTCGCGCGGCACCGCATAGCCGTCCCACCTTTCGACCCACCGGCGCTCGACCCAGCAGTCGCGATAATAATAGGGCTGACTGGCGATCGCCGCGCCGCCGATAATCAGGCCGGCCGCCGCGGCACCGGCCCAGGGGCCGGGCCCGTACCAGCCGCCGCCGCCGTAATAGCCGCCGCGCCAGCGGGGTCCGCCGCCCCAGCCGCCGCCGGGACGCACATATCCCCCGCGAGCGCCGGTAAAGGCGCCGGGACGGATCCCCGCGCCGGCGAAGCCGCGGCCGCCACTGAAGCCGCGCCGCTGCATTTCGATCGGTGCCTGACCTGTCGTGGTTCCGGCCGTCGCCCTGTCGCGCTGTTGTTCGGCGGCGCGCGCGTCCGTCGCCGGTATCGCCAGGACGAAGCCCAGGGCCAACGCACCGAGCGCTGCGCCGACCACCGGGCGGGTCATCATCATGATGGGCATGATAGGGTCTCCTAAAGCATCAGGGGTGTCGCCCCCAAGGGATGCGCCGAACCGTACGCGCTGTCCTCATGGATATAACGCGAGCCAATTCAGGTATTTCCTTGACCAACGCTTCCGTCGCGTGATCGGTTCCGGATCGGCGCGCCGGCGGTGTCGAAACGGCGGCAAAACGGGGGACTGGGCATGGGGTTGATGAACCCGAACGGTTTGTCGCTGGTCTGGCCATTGCTGGCCCAGGTCGGGCTCACCTTGGTGGTGCTGTTCGTGATGGGCTTTTTCCGCCGCCGGGCGCTGATGCGCAAGGAGGTGCGGCTCGGCGAAATCGCGCTGTCCGGCGACGCTTTTCCGGTCAAGGCGCGGCAGGCGGCCAACAATTTCACCAATCAGTTCGAGACCCCGGTTCTGTTCTACGTGCTGGTGATCGTGGCGATCCATGTCGGCGCCACCGGCCCGCTCATGACCGGCCTGGCCTGGGCCTATGTGGTGAGCCGGCTCGCCCATGCCTTCGTGCATATCGGCTCGAACGACGTGCGCTACCGCGCGCCGATCTTCACGCTCGGCGTGGCCGTGCTGATCCTGATGCTGGCGGGCGTGCTGATCGCCGCTTTGTGATCGCCCCGACGACCGAAGGCCCCGGTCTTGCGACCGGGGCCAGGGGAGAGACGGCAGGAATGCGGGTGGTGGCTCAGTAGGCGCAGATATTGACGGTGCGCCGGACCAGGCCATAGGGCGTGTCGACCCAGCGGTAGCGGTAGCAATCCGACGCGATGACGGTTGCGCCGACGCCGACCACGCCCAGGCCGATCCAGCGGCCGCCGCGCCAATGTCCGTGACGATGGCCGGCGAAATGGCGCCCGCCGAAATGCATGCCGCCATGGCGCAGGCCGCCGCCATGGAAACCGCCGGCGCGGAAGCCGCCGCCGCCACCGCGGCCGCCAAAACCGCGGGCTTCGGCATCATTCATGGCAAACAGGCCGAGACCGGCGACGGCGGTGGCGGCGAGAGCGAGCGTCTTGAGCGAGGTCATCGTATCGATCCTTGGGTTGAGTGGGCTTGAGGGATTATCGCCCCATGACCATGGGTCACCTGAGCCGCTCAAAAGGTTCGATGCGTGTGAGATTATTTTTGTTCGCTGGCCTCAGGCTCCGCGTGGTGCTCGTTTCGCATTGACGGGCACTGCATTGGGGAAAGCCGTCCTTCGAGGGTCGCTTCGCTCCCACCTCAGGATGAGGTTTGTTTGAGACTGGCATTTCCGTTGCTCATGAAGCGCGGCCCTTGTCGTGCATTCGGCACCGTGTCTTCTGCAATGCTCCACATTCCTCATCCTGAGGTGCGAGCTCTTGCGAGCCTCGAAGGACGGCCATCCTCGATGCCGTGCTCCCATCCGAGCCGTCAGGTCGCCGAGGATCCAGGCGCCCGGCCAGACATGACGCCGAACAAGAAAAAGCCCCGGTCTTGCGACCGGGGCCAAGGTGGAAACGGGAGGAATGCGCGGAGGAGGCGGGCTCAGTAGGCGCAGATATTGACGGTGCGCCGGACCAGGCCATAGGGCGTGTCGACCCAACGGTAGCGGTAGCAGTCGGAGGCGATGACGGTGGCGCCGACACCGACGACACCGAGGCCGATCCAGCGGCCGCCGCGCCAGTGGCCGTGGCGATGGCCGGCGAAGTGGCGTCCGCCGAAATGCATGCCGCCATGGCGCAGTCCGCCGCCATGGAAACCGCCGGCGCGGAAGCCTCCGCCACCGCCGCGGCCGCCGAAACCGCGGGCTTCGGCATCGTTCATGGCAAACAGGCCGAGGCCGGCAACGGCGGTGGCGGCGAGAGCAAGCGTCTTGAGAGAGGTCATGGCAAGGCTCCTTGGGTGTGGTGGGCTGCGGGAATTTCGCCCCATGCCCATGGGTCACCCCAGGCGGCCGGAAGGTTCATCCGTGTCGTGAAGAATTGTTGGTGGGCGTCGAAACAGCAGCTGACTGGTCAGCGGTCTGGGATATCGGGCGGCGGTCGCCTTTCAGACAGGAAACGGTCAACCATTTCTCCGGCAGATCGTGACAATTTGCGACGAAATCGCGACAATCGGCTGTGTTTCTCCGAGTGAATTAGCCCCTCGTTCACGCTTGCCGCCCAGTCTTCCTGCGGGGCGGACGTGGACAGGCGATCGGGCTATGACGAGCCAGGTGAAAGTCTCGGCCGACGATGTGGCGAAAGCGGCATCGTTCAGGCGCTGGGATTTGTCGTTTCCGGACAAGCTGGAACGGCGCTTCGAGGCGGATACGGCGCCGCGCCGGGCCAAGGCCCTGGAAGCCGTCGTGCTGCGCACCGTCGTGGTCTACAACCTGTTCCTGGCCGGCGACGCGCTGCTGGTGCCGGACAGCTTCAACCTCAGCCTGATCGTCCATCTCATGCTGGTCACGCCCTGGCTGCTGGCGGCGGCGACCTGGCTTCGCCGCACGCCGGATGCGCGGCGGCGCAATCTTCTGGTGTCGAGCATTCCGCTCGCCATTGTCGGCGGCATTCTCTGGGTCTTCGTGTCTTCGCGCAGCCCGTTGGCGAGTCATTACCAATATTTCGTCGTGCTGGCGGTGATGTATGCCAACTCGGCCATGCGGCCGTCGCTCGTCTATGGAGTGGCGGTCTCGGGCGTGATCGTGGTGGCCCATGGCCTGGCCTGCCTGTTCCACCCGGACATGCCCGTGGCCGCGACCATCACCGCCTCGTTCGGCCTGATGGTGACGATCGGCGTCACGCTGACCGCCAATTATTACATCGAGCGCGACATCCGCCGGCTCTATCTCCTGCGGCTGAGGGACAATATCGCCGCCGAGGGCCTGCAGCGCACCGCCGACGATCTCGCCCGCATGTCGCATGTCGACGCCCTGACCGGCCTCGCCAACCGGCGCGGCGTCGACAGCTATGTCGCGGCCCTGTTCGCGGCATCGCAGGCGGTGGCGCGGCCCTTTGCCGTGCTGATGATCGATGTCGACCATTTCAAGGGCTTCAACGACCAATATGGCCATCCCGCGGGTGACCGCTGCCTCGCGCTGATCGGCGCGGCGGCGCGCGCGGTGCTGCGCGACGGCGCCGACATTCTCGGCCGTTACGGCGGCGAGGAATTCGTCGCCATTCTGCCGGATGCCGACCTCGCCGATGGCCTGCGCGCCGCCGAGCGCATGCGCCAGGCGGTCGAGCGCCTGGCCGTGCCGCATCTGCGCTCCCAGGCCGGCTGCGTCACGCTCAGCGTCGGGGTCGGCACCGGCTCGCTCGGCGACGCGGCGAGCCTGACCGCGGCGATCGTCGCGGCCGATGTCGCGCTCTACGAGGCCAAGGCCGCCGGCCGCAACCAGGTGCGCCCGTCGCCGCCGAGCCTGCTGCCCTCCGGCCAGACCGCCCGCGCGGCCTGACCGGCCGTCCCGCGGGGGCGCCCGAGGCCGCTCCGGCCGTTTCTCCTTGCTCTCGACCGCCGCCAGCGGCTACCACCACGGCCTTCCAAGGAGCCGCCGTGATCCCGTCCGCCCGTCTGTCCGCCGCCATCGAGGTCCTGGCCGATATCGCCGCCCGCCGCCGCCCGGCGCCCGATGCCCTGAAGGATTGGGGCCTGGCGCATCGTTTCGCCGGGTCGAAGGACCGCGCGGCGATCGCGAGCCTGGTCTATGACGCGCTGCGTCGGCGCGCCTCCAGCGCCCATGTCATGGGCGACGAGGGCCCGCGCGCCGTGCTGCTCGGCGCCCTGGCGCTCGCCCGCGGGCTCGACCGAGCGGCCATAGCGGCGCTCTGCACCGGCGAGCGTTTCGCGCCCGAGCCGCTGACCGAGGACGAGGCCCGCCGCCTCGACGCGCTCGATCTCGACGACGCGCCGGCCGCCACTGCCGGCGACTTCCCGGACTGGTTGAGCGACGAGCTTGGCGCGGCCTTCGGTGACGAGACGGTCGCCGAGATGCAGGCGCTCTCGGCCCGCGCGCCGATCGACATTCGGGTCAACACGCTGAAGACCGAGCGCAACCGCCTGATGCCCGCGCTCAGCCATCTGGCGCCTGAGATGACGCCGCACGCACCGACGGGCTTGCGGTTCTCCGCCGGCGAGGACGGCCGCGGCCCGACCTTGCAGGTGATGCCGGAATTCCTGAAAGGCCTGTTCGAGATCCAGGACGAGGGCTCGCAACTGGTCGCCATGATGGCGGGCGCCGCGCCCGACATGCAGGTGGTCGATCTCTGCGCCGGCGGCGGCGGCAAGACGCTCGAGCTCTCGGCGCTAATGGACAATTCCGGCCAGATCTACGCGACCGATTCCGATATGCGCCGGCTCGCGCCGATCCATGAGCGGCTGACCCGGGCAGGGGCCCGCAACGTCCAGGTGCGCACGCCGAAGGGCAGGGCGGACGAGCCGCTCGCCGATCTCCAAGGCAAGATCGACCTGGTCCTGGTCGACGCGCCCTGCACCGGCATCGGCACCTGGCGGCGCAATCCCGACACCAAATGGCGGGTCCGCCCGGGCGCGCTCGCCGAACGCATGAAGGAGCAGGATTTCGTGCTGTCGCGCGCCGAACCCCTGGTCAAGCGCGGTGGCCGCATCGCCTATGTCACCTGTTCGGTGCTTCCCTGCGAGAACGACGAGCGGGTCGCGGCCTTCCTGGAAGCCCATCCGGATTTCGCCTCCGTCGACCCCGGCGAGGTGCTGGCGCTGGCGCCCGACACGCTGTCGGAACGCGACGACCTCGTCTCGCCGGCCGGCCTCGGCCTGCAGCTGACTCCGCTGCGCACGGGCACGGACGGGTTCTACCTGGCGATCATCGAACGCACCTAGTGCGGTGCGAATAGCGAGTAGCGAATGGGGAATGATGCCGCGCCCATCGCGCGTAAACCCTCGCCCACGCCTTCGTGGGAGAGGGTGGCGGCGGCAGCCGCCGGGTGAGGGTGGTTGCACCCGCCCGATCAGTGCATTTCGCATGAAATTGAAGACCCAGCCCCTTCAAACCCTTGCATGTTGATCGGGCCGACTTGGTGCAAGCTGAGAGGTGCGTCGAGGCCGGTGGCCACCGGCCTCGACGCGGATGGCCGGGACCGCAACACCCTGGGAACAG